>NZ_SSOB01000154.1:5000-29538 GCF_004801405.1 Cohnella fermenti | reverse complement strand
ACATGCCATAGCTTCGGTGGTGTGTTTAGCCCCGTTACATTTTCGGCGCAGAGTCACTCGACCAGTGAGCTATTACGCACTCTTTAAATGGTGGCTGCTTCTAAGCCAACATCCTGGTTGTCTTCGCAAAGTGTCATGCCATAGCTTCGGTGGTGTGTTTAGCCCCGTTACATTTTCGGCGCAGAGTCACTCGACCAGTGAGCTATTACGCACTCTTTAAATGGTGGCTGCTTCTAAGCCAACATCCTGGTTGTCTCGTAAGCGTCAAACCATGCACACCTTCTAAGTGCTGTCCGTACATGAGAAGATGAGGCTACTTCAGATCGAGCAGGAGGTTGCCTCATGTCAAGGAAAGAACAACGTCGGCAGGAATGGACCACCCGAGGCTTTCGGCGGACAAGATTCTCACTTGTCTTTTCGTTACTCATACCGGCATTCTCACTTGAATGCAGTCCACCAGTCCTTCCGGTCTGACTTCAACCCGCATTCAACGCTCCCCTACCCAAGACACAAAAAGCCGGTCTCAGTTCGGATTGCAGGCTGCAACTCGCCTGCATGAAGTCGGAATTGCTAGTAATCGCGGATCAGCATGCCGCGGTGAATACGTTCCCGGGTCTTGTACACACCGCCCGTCACACCATACAAGTCGAGCAGGGAGGAAACTCGGGCTTAGTGATCCGGTGGTACCGAATGGAAGGGCCATCGCTCAACGGATAAAAGCTACCCTGGGGATAACAGGCTTATCTCCCCCAAGAGTCCACATCGACGCTTGACAACGGATCTTAGCACTCGCTGTCTGACTCCCGAGTATACATGCATGGCATTCGGAGTTTGACTGGACTTGGTAACCCTTGGCGGGCCCCGCACCCAATCAGTGCTCTACCTCCATGATGCTTACAGTACCGAAGGTTCCGTGCTCACGCTGCCGAGAAAAGCCTCTAGCCAGGTGATGGTGCCCGTACCGCAAACCGACACAGGTAGGCGAGAAGAGAATTCTAAGGCGCGCGGAAGAACTCTCGTTAAGGTCAGTACGTAGGCGTAGACCCGAAACCGGGTGATCTACCCCTGTGCAGGGTGAAGGTGCGGTAACACGCACTGGAGGCCCGAACTCACAAGCGTTGAAAAGCTTGGGGATGACGTGGGGGTAGGGGAGACATGCCATAGCTTCGGTGGTGTGTTTAGCCCCGTTACATTTTCGGCGCAGAGTCACTCGACCAGTGAGCTATTACGCACTCTTTAAATGGTGGCTGCTTCTAAGCCAACATCCTGGTTGTCTTCGCAACATCGGGCTCTGACTTCTTGTAAGCGCACGGTTTCAGGTTCTATTTCACTCCGCTCCCGCGGTGCTTTTCACCTTTCCCTCACGGTACTGCTTCGCTATCGGTCGCCAGGGAGTATTTAGCCTTGGCAGATTTCGACGGTGACCTCGCTTCCCGAGAAGCTGCCTCCGTTCGGGTCGAACGTCACCGTGTAGCTGTTCAACGTCCAGTGCGCGTACAACGTCATATCGCCGCTGACGGTGTCCCCATCGAAGTCCCACTCGCAGCATCTTCTTCCTGCCTTGCGTCTGCTCTTAGGATAAGCCCTCGACCGATTAGTACTCGTCAGCTCCACACGTTGCCGCGCTTCCACCCCGAGCCTATCTACCTGGTGTTCTTCCAGGGGTCTTACCTACCTTAGCTTAGGCTTTCGGCTGACAAGATCCTCACTTTTCTTTTCTTTTCTCATACCGGTATCCTCACTTCAATGCAGTCCACCAGTCCTTCCGGTCCGACTTCAACCCGCACTCAACGCTCCCCTACCCAACGTCCGCTCAGGGTAAGTCGGGACCTAAGGCGAGGCCGAAAGGCGTAGTCGAAGGACAACAGGTTGAAATTCCTGTACCACCGTAAGCCGTTATGAGCAATGGGGGGACGCAGGAGGGCAAGAACGCGAGCCCTCACAGATCCGTACGTGCGGAATTCCCGCATACGGCTCTTCGACGCATCTTTCACAGAATGGTTATTTGTAGATATCGACGTAGATTCTTGGCTTCGGGAGCTGCCATTTCTTTATCACTTCGCTAAACCCCAACAAGTGGGTCCCTTCCAAGAAGAAGTTCTTTATCCCGGTGAAGGTGCTCTCCAGAAAGTTCAGAGGCAAGTTCCTGGCCTATCTCAAGCAAGCCGAGCTCCAATTCTTCGGTACCACGGCAGATCTGCGCGCACTCCTTCCGCTTTTGCGGCTTGCGAGGAGGGAGCGTACCGATTTGATTCCCCATAGCGTAGCAACGTGCGTAGCCCACCGCGGTTTCGTCCAAACGAATTATCTAAAGTCGTAGCTCCTGCTTGCAAAGTGTCATGCCATAGCTTCGGTGGTGTGTTTAGCCCCGTTACATTTTCGGCGCAGAGTCACTCGACCAGTGAGCTATTACGCACTCTTTAAATGGTGGCTGCTTCTAAGCCAACATCCTGGTTGTCTTCGCAAACATCGACCGTGAGGCGCCGTCTGCCGCGACGCTGACGGCTGACCCGACCGCGCCGACGAACGGGAACGTGACGGTAACGATCGTCTACCCGGAGGATGCGTCCGTGCGGGAGTACAAGGTTGGCGCCGGCGGTCTACCCGGAGGATGCGTCCGTGCGGGAGTACAAGGTTGGCGCCGGCGCATGGCAATTGTATACGGAGCCGGTGGAGGTAACGGATAACGGGACAGTACATGCCCGTTCGACAGATGCGGCGGGGAACGAGTGACCGTGAGGCGCCGTCTGCCGCGACGCTGACGGCTGACCCGACCGCGCCGACGAACGGGAACGTGACGGTAACGATCGTCTACCCGGAGGATGCGTCCGTGCGGGAGTACAAGGTTGGCGCCGGCGCATGGCAACCAAGACCAACCCAAGACCAACCCAAGACCAACCCAAGACCAACCCAAGACCAACCCAAGACCAACCCAAGACCAACCCAAGACCAACCCAAGACCAACCCAAGACCAACCCAAGACCAACCCAAGACCAACCCAAGACGCAAATCCTTTACGATTTGTTGTTCAAGGCTGCCGCAGAAACGCTAACCGAGCTGGCGGCTGACAAGAAGTATTTGGGCGCACAGATTGGCTTTACCTCGATCCTCCATACCTGGGGACAAAATCTCATGCACCATCCTCCGAGACGGATCCCGAGTACCGCGGGACACGTGAAACCCCGTGGGAATCCGGCAGGACCATCTGCCAAGGCTAAATACTCCCTGGCGACCGATAGCGAAGCAGTACCGTGAGGGAAAGGTGAAAAGCACCGCGGGAGGGTAACCGCAAGGAGCCAGCCGTCGAAGGTGGGGTAGATGATTGGGGTGAAGTCGTAACAAGGTAGCCGTATCGGAAGGTGCGGCTGGATCACCTCCTTTCTAAGGAGCCCTTCGGGGCAATATGAGTAGTACATTCAGCCGGTGGGGTAACCGCATGGAGCCAGCCGTCGAAGGTGGGGTAGATGATTGGGGTGAAGTCTTAACAAGGTAGCCGTATCGGAAGGTGCGGCTGGATCACCTCCTTTCTAAGGAGCCCTTCGGGGCCATACGAAGCAGTGTCCGCCGCTAAGCCATCCCCGAAGGAATAACTCCGCTCGACTTGCATGTATTAGACACGCCGCCAGCGTTCGTCCTGAGCCAGGATCAAACTCTCCATAAAGGGACTTTCGACGGCAGGGTTTCCGTGAGGAAATCCCGAAGAAGTCAGAGCCCGATCTAGGGGTGATGGCGTGCCTTTTGTAGAATGAACCGGCGAGTTACGTTTACGTGCGAGGTTAAGTCGGAGAGACGGAGCCGCAGCGAAAGCGAGTCTGAATAGGGCGCTTTAGTACGTAGGCGTACGCTGCGGCTCCGTCTCTCCGACTTAACCTCGCACGTAAACGTAACTCGCCGGTTCATTCTACAAAAGGCACGCCATCACCCCTAGATCGGGCTCTGACTTCTTGTAAGCGCACGGTTTCAGGTTCTATTTCACTCCGCTCCCGCCCGGAGGATGCGTCCGTGCGGGAGTACAAGGTTGGCGCCGGCGCATGGCAATTGTATACGGAGCCGGTGGAGGTAACGGATAACGGGACAGTACATGCCCGTTCGACAGATGCGGCGGGGAACGAGTCGGAGGAGAGCAGCTACGCGCTGCGGCTCCGTCTTACCGACTTAACCTCGCACGTAAACGTAACTCGCCGGTTCATTCTACAAAAGGCACGCCATCACCCCTAGATCGGGCTCTGACTTCTTGTAAGCGCACGGTTTCAGGTTCTATTTCACTCCGCTCCCGCCGCTGCGGCTCCGTCTTACCGACTTAACCTCGCACGTAAACGTAACTCGCCGGTTCATTCTACAAAAGGCACGCCATCACCCCTAGATCGGGCTCTGACTTCTTGTAAGCGCACGGTTTCAGGTTCTGTTTCACTCCGCTCCCGCCGCTGCGGCTCCGTCTCTCCGACTTAACCTCGCACGTAAACGTAACTCGCCGGTTCATTCTACAAAAGGCACGCCATCACCCCTAGATCGGGCTCTGACTTCTTGTAAGCGCACGGTTTCAGGTTCTGTTTCACTCCGCTCCCGCTTAGCCCAAACCAGGGAGCTTGCTCCCTGGGGTTGTGGGACGTCTCACATGGAGTAAGAAAAGAGCAGGTTAGGCGAAGAGGTCTGGAAAGGCCCGGCATAGAAGGTAAAAGCCCTGTAGCCGAAAGTCTGCTCTCTCCGAGACGGTGCGCCCAAATACTTCTTGTCAGCCGCCAGCTCGGTTAGCGTTTCTGCGGCAGCCTTGAACAACAAATCGTAAAGGATTTGCGGGTTGTGGCAGGCAATCGGGTTTAACAAATCCGGCAAGGTAAAGACGACGTGGAAGTAGCCGAGGTGTGACGGGCGGTGTGTACAAGACCCGGGAACGTATTCACCGCGGCATGCTGATCCGCGATTACTAGCAATTCCGACTTCATGCAGGCGAGTTGCAGCCTGCAATCCGAACTGAGACCGGCTTTTTAGGATTTGCTCCAGATCGCTCAGGATGTCATGCCGTTCAATGTGAAGGCCAATACGGCATACTACATCGTTGTGTATGGGAAGGATTCCGCGGAGTTCGGCCCAGACCCGTATACGTTATCGTTCGGGATGCTTATGAGGGACACGTACGAACCGAATGGCACGATAGCGCAGAAGTCAGAGCCCGATTCTTAAGGGTGATGGCGTGCCTTTTGTAGAATGAACCGGCGAGTTACGTTTACGTGCGAGGTTAAGTCGGAGAGACGGAGCCGCAGCGAAAGCGAGTCTGAATAGGGCGCTTTAGTACGTAGGCGTAGACCCGCCGCCTCAAGATGAGATTTCCCAGTAGGTAAGACCCCTGGAAGAACACCAGGTAGATAGGCTCGGGGTGGAAGCGCGGCAACGTGTGGAGCTGACGAGTACTAATCGGTCGAGGGCTTATCCTAAGAGCAGACGCAAGGCAGGAAGAAGAACGACATGGAAGTAACCGACGTTCAGCAAGTCCGCTTTTCTGGCTTCAATCCAGCGCTCTTTATTGACGGTCTGGCATTTCGGACAATGGCGGTTGCGGCAGGAATTGTAGGAGATACGCGTGAAGTCACAGGCATCACAGGCATCGAGATAGAACCTGAAACCGTGCGCTTACAAGAAGTCAGAGCCCGATTCTTAAGGGTGATGGCGTGCCTTTTGTAGAATGAACCGGCGAGTTACGTTTACGTGCGAGGTTAAGTCGGAGAGACGGAGCCGCAGCGAAAGCGAGTCTGAATAGGGCGCAGAACCTGAAACCGTGCGCTTACAAGAAGTCAGAGCCCGATCTAGGGGTGATGGCGTGCCTTTTGTAGAATGAACCGGCGAGTTACGTTTACGTGCGAGGTTAAGTCGGAGAGACGGAGCCGCAGCGAAAGCGAGTCTGAATAGGGCGCTTTGTCGTTCCCGGGGGAGGAATAAATGCGGCCAACAAGTGGGTCCCTTCCAAGAAGAAGTTCTTTATCCCGGTGAAGGTGCTCTCCAGAAAGTTCAGAGGCAAGTTCCTGGCCTATCTCAAGCAAGCCGAGCTCCAATTCTTCGGTACCACGGCAGAAGTACCGAAGGTTCCGTGCTCACGCTGCCAAGAAAAGCCTCTAGCCAGGTGATGGTGCCCGTACCGCAAACCGACACAGGTAGGCGAGAAGAGAATTCTAAGGCGCGCGGAAGAACTCTCGTTAAGGAACTCGGCAAAATGACCCCGTAACTTCGGGTAAGAAGCCAGTCGATGTTGGCATTGAGGCCCGACATACATGGACGCTTGGTATTTTGGTGTCATGGATCGAGCAACGCTTTCAACAATCCTTCACAGAAAAGGGGGTGTCGAAACTACTTAAACGGCTTGGATTCAGTTACACCAAAGCGACTTATACGCGTACCCGGAAGGCAAGATCGTCATGGTACTCGATAACGCTCGCATCCATCATGCAAAGCGGCTTCAGCCATTTCTCCAACAGGAGAAACGTTTGACGCTCGTTTTTCTGCCGAAGTACAGTCCCGAACTAAATCCGGTAGAAGGGCTTTGGAAGTGGCTCACGAGCGTTACCGACCCGGAAAGCGGCTTTATGAAGCGGATCGGCAAACCCGAAGGCTTCCACTTTCTCGAGCACCGGACGGTCGATCATAAGTTCGGCATCATCACCGATGCCTACATTACACCCGGCAACGTTAACGAGCCGGTTGTCTACATCGAGCGGCTCGCTCAGGGTAAGTCGGGACCTAAGGCGAGGCCGAAAGGCGTAGTCGAAGGACAACAGGTTGAAATTCCTGTACCACCGTAAGCCGTTATGAGCAATGGGGGGACGCAGGAGGGCAAGAACGCGAGCGGATGGAAGTGCTCGTCCAAGCAGTAAGAGGGGTGTGTCGCGGCAGTCGGCGCCTCCCGGTCGATGTTGCTCACGGCGTAGCTGCTCTCCTCCGACTCGTTCCCCGCCGCATCTGTCGAACGGGCATGTACTGTCCCGTTATCCGTTACCTCCACCGGCTCCGTATACAATTGCCATGCGCCGGCGCCAACCTTGTACTCCCGAGACGGAGCCGCAGCGAAAGCGAGTCTGAATAGGGCGCATCAGTACGTAGGCGTAGACCCGAAACCGGGTGATCTACCCCTGTGCAGGGTGAAGGTGCGGTAACACGCACTGGAGGCCCGAACTCACAAGCGTTGAAAAGCTTGGGGATGACGTGGGGGTAGGGGACGCGGGACACGTGAAACCCCGTGGGAATCCGGCAGGACCATCTGCCAAGGCTAAATACTCCCTGGCGACCGATAGCGAAGCAGTACCGCGAGGGAAAGGTGAAAAGCACCGCGGGAGCGGAGTGAAACAGAACCTGAAACCGTGCGCTTACAAGAAGTCAGAGCCCGATAGATTTTGTCCCCAGGTATGGAGGATCGAGGTAAAGCCAATCTGTGCGCCCAAATACTTCTTGTCAGCCGCCAGCTCGGTTAGCGTTTCTGCGGCAGCCTTGAACAACAAATCGTAAAGGATTTGCGGGTTGTGGCAGGCAATCGGGTTTAACAAATCCGGCAAGGTAAAATGGTCGAGTAGGTAGGGCCTCTCCTTTCGAGGATTGTGCCCGTCCCCCTCACAGATCCGTACGTGCGGAATTCCCGCATACGGCTCTTCGACGCATCTTTCACAGAATGGTTATTTGTAGATATCGACGTAGATTCTTGGCTTCGGGAGCTGCCATTTCTTTATCACTTCGCTGTAAGACCCCTGGAAGAACACCAGGTAGATAGGCTCGGGGTGGAAGCGCGGCAACGTGTGGAGCTGACGAGTACTAATCGGTCGAGGGCTTATCCTAAGAGCAGACGCAAGGCAGGAAGAAGATGCTGAATACACGCTAACTCGTTTCGTATCCGGTTATCAAGGCGCAAGCTTTGGCGTAGTCGAAGGACAACAGGTTGAAATTCCTGTACCACCGTAAGCCGTTATGAGCAATGGGGGGACGCAGGAGGGCAAGAACGCGAGCGGATGGAAGTGCTCGTCCAAGCAGTAAGAGGGGTGTGTAGGCAAATCCGCACACTGTAACCTCAAGCTGTGATGGGGAGGGAAAATATGAGCAATGGGGGGACGCAGGAGGGCAAGAACGCAGACTGATGGAATAGTCTGTCCAAGCAGTAAGAGGGGTGTGTAGGCAAATCCGCACACTGTAACCTCAAGCTGTGATGGGGAGGGAAAATCACAGTACCGAAGGTTCCGTGCTCACGCTGCCGAGAAAAGCCTCTAGCCAGGTGACGCTATGGAGATTGATCGTTTTCGTCGCAAACTTCTTCTCTTGAATCAAATACAGTAAAAAGTGGCGAATATCGTTCCCTCCGAGTTGTTCGACAGGACGATGGCAATACGCTAGAAAGGCACGTGCACACCGCATGTACCTTTGCTGAGTGTGTAGCGCAAACCCTCGGAGCAGAAGATTTGCGGATCATACGTAAATTCAGCTTTCGGGATATGGCCTTCCCGGCTTGGCGACTTCCGGTCCGCAATCGCGGCGAAGAGGTTCATCTCGATCGTCTTCTTGCAAACATAGGGCGTTAAGTAACCCGAGTCCAGTGCGACCGCTTCGAGGTCGGTCAACCCGAACGTATTGATTTGACGTTGACGCCTTTCGGCCTCGCCTTAGGTCCCGACTTACCCTGAGCGGACGAACCTTCCTCAGGAACCCTTAGGCTTTCGGCGGACAAGATTCTCACTTGTCTTTTCGTTACTCATACCGGCATTCTCACTTGAATGCAGTCCACCAGTCCTTCCGGTCTGACTTCAACCCGCATTCAACGCTCCCCTACCCAAGACCAACCTCGTCGACCTTCCCGTTTCATGTTATTTCGAGGCTCAATCACTCAGGCCTGCATCCTGGCTGTCTACGCTTAAACGACTCTGTTGCCAGCTTCGCTCCAAGACTCGCTATTGGTGGCGTGGCTTCGCCTTTTCCAAGCAGGGTTTCCACCTGCTAAGTTACTCAACCTATGCTCGGTCGCTCTGTCGGCTTTAACCGCCGCCGACTCCGCCTTCTCGGCCGCCGTTGCGGTCTTGGCCCCTGCGCCCAGAGGAATCAGCAGCTCCAGCAGCTTCTCCGTCCCGAATCCTATCATCTCGGCTTTCCGGTTCGTGTCCGCTTGCCCGTATTCCTCCAGCATACTGGAAAATGCGTTTTTCGTCGCCTCGTACGTTGCTGTGCCAAGGCTAAATACTCCCTGGCGACCGATAGCGAAGCAGTACCGTGAGGGAAAGGTGAAAAGCACCGCGGGAGCGGAGTGAAATAGAACCTGAAACCGTGCGCTTACAAGAAGTCAGAGCCCGATCTAGGGGTGATGGCGTGCCTTTTGTAGAATGAACCGGCGAGTTACGTTTACGTGCGAGGTTAAGTCGGTGCCAAGGCTAAATACTCCCTGGCGACCGATAGCGAAGCAGTACCGTGAGGGAAAGGTGAAAAGCACCGCGGGAGCGGAGTGAAACAGAACCTGAAACCGTGCGCTTACAAGAAGTCAGAGCCCGATCTAGGGGTGATGGCGTGCCTTTTGTAGAATGAACCGGCGAGTTACGTTTACGTGCGAGGTTAAGTCGGAGCTGTTCAACGTCCAGTGCGCGTACAACGTCATGTCCTCGACTACCGGAGCGGCGTCGAAGTCCCACTCGCCCGTCTCATCCGCCGGATCGACATACCAGCCCTCAAACGCGTACCCGACTCGCGTTGGCTCTGTTGGCTCGGCTATCGTCTGGCCATGTTCGACGGTGACCTCGCTTCCCGAGAAGCTGCCTCCGGCGCCGTCTGCCGCGACGCTGACGGCTGACCCGACCGCGCCGACGAACGGGAACGTGACGGTAACGATCGTCTACCCGGAGGATGCGTCCGTGCGGGAGTACAAGGTTGGCGCCGGCGCATGGCAATTGTATACGGAGCCGGTGGAGGTAACGGATAACGGGACAGTACATGCCCGTTCGACAGATGCGGCGGGGATTAGCCCAAACCAGGGAGCTTGCTCCCTGGGGTTGTGGGACGTCTCACATGGAGTAAGAAAAGAGCAGGTTAGGCGAAGAGGTCTGGAAAGGCCCGGCATAGAAGGTAAAAGCCCTGTAGCCGAAAGCCTGCTCCCTCCGAGACGAATCCCGAGTACCGCGGGACACGTGAAACCCCGTGGGAATCCGGCAGGACCAACTGAAACATCTAAGTACCCTGAGGAAGAGAAAACAACAGTGATTCCGTCAGTAGCGGCGAGCGAAAGCGGATTAGCCCAAACCAGGGAGCTTGCTCCCTGGGGTTGTGGGACGTCTCACATGGAGTAAGAAAAGAGCAGGTTAGGCGAAGAGGTCTGGAAAGGCCCGGCATAGAAGGTAAAAGCCCTGTAGCCGAAAGGTCCAAGCAGTAAGAGGGGTGTGTAGGCAAATCCGCACACTGTAACCTCAAGCTGTGATGGGGAGGGAAAATCACAGTACCGAAGGTTCCGTGCTCACGCTGCCGAGAAAAGCCTCTAGCCAGGTGATGGTGCCCGTACCGCAAACCGACACAGGTAGGCGAGAAGAGAATTCTAAGGCGCGCGGAAGAACTCTCGTTAATTTAATACGAAAATTAAGTCTCGCTAATGGCGGTCTGTACCGGATTTAGACAGAAAAGTCTCGCCACCGTCTAGCACCAGCTGGCGCGGTCGGCATTTTGGTGAGTCGGCGAGTCGGTGAGTTGATTTCCACATTATGGTGACAAGAAAGGCGCTATCCCCCTTCTTAACACTTATGCCTCTTCTCCCCTTGGATCAGGATTGGCTCCGTCGGCTCGGCTACCGTCTGCCCGTGTTCGACGGTGACCTCGCTTCCCGAGAAGCTGCCTCCGTTCGGGTCGAACGTCACCGTGTAGCTGTTCAACGTCCAGTGCGCGTACAACGTCATGTCCTCGACTACCGGAGCGGCGTCGAAGTCCCACTCGCCCGTCTCATCCGCCGGATCGACATACCAGCCCTCAAACGCGCCGCGACGAAGTCGTCGGCACGCTAGGTTGCAGGCAGCATGACGAAGTCGTGCGGTGCAGCCGTAGCGATTTGTTCAAAGCTTGCGCCTTGATAACCGGATACGAAACGAGTTAGCGTGTATTCAGCATCTTCTTCCTGCCTTGCGTCTGCTCTTAGGATAAGCCCTCGACCGATTAGTACTCGTCAGCTCCACACGTTGCCGAGAAGGGAGGCTGTCGCATGTCCCGCATTCAAGCGGAGCTGTCGCGATTGACGGAGATCGGGCAAGATGTCGAACGAATGGACCGAAGAGCGGCCACGGTGGCCAAGGAAGTGTCGACGGTCGGCAGCCGCGTGGAAGGGGCGATCCTCGCCCGGCGCGGGCTGTCCGGCCGGATCGGCGGCAGCGCGAGCGGCATCGGGCGAATCGAGAAACATCGACCGGGAGGCGCCGACTGCCGCGACGCTGACGGCCGACCCGACCGCGCCGACGAGCGGGAACGTGACGGTAACGATTGTCTACCCGGAGGATGCGTCCGTGCGGGAGTACAAGGTTGGCGCCGGCGCATGGCAATTGTATACGGAGCCGGTGGAGGTAACGGATAACGGGACAGTACATGCCCGTTCGACAGATGCGGCGGGGACTGCGGCTCCGTCTCTCCGACTTAACCTCGCACGTAAACGTAACTCGCCGGTTCATTCTACAAAAGGCACGCCATCACCCTTAAGAATCGGGCTCTGACTTCTTGTAAGCGCACGGTTTCAGGTTCTGTTTCACTCCGCTCCCGCGGTGCTTTTCACCTTTCCCTCACGGTACTGCTTCGCTATCGGTCGCCAGGGAGTATTTAGCCTTGGCATGCCAAGGCTAAATACTCCCTGGCGACCGATAGCGAAGCAGTACCGTGAGGGAAAGGTGAAAAGCACCGCGGGAGCGGAGTGAAATAGAACCTGAAACCGTGCGCTTACAAGAAGTCAGAGCCCGATTCTTAAGGGTGATGGCGTGCCTTTTGTAGAATGAACCGGCGAGTTACGTTTACGTGCGAGGTTAAGTCGGAGAGACGGAGCCGCAGAGAAGTCAGAGCCCGATTCTTAAGGGTGATGGCGTGCCTTTTGTAGAATGAACCGGCGAGTTACGTTTACGTGCGAGGTTAAGTCGGAGAGACGGAGCCGCAGCGAAAGCGAGTCTGAATAGGGCGCATCAGTACGTAGGCGTAGACCCGAAACCGGGTGATCTACCCCTGTGCAGGGTGAAGGTGCGGTAACACGCACTGGAGGCCCGAACTCACCGGTGAACCTGACATCGCCGACGGGAAAAGACTACAACGTAGAAGTGTTCGAAACGGCCAGTTGGTCGAACTGGTTGGCGGATTCCGAGGACGGAGTCGGCGAAGAGGATGTCATGCCGTTCAATGTAAAGGCCAATACGGCATACTACATCGTTGTGTATGGGAAGGATTCCGCGGAGTTCGGCCCAGACCCGTATACGTTATCGTTCGGGATGCTCTAGTAGGGAGGTTGTCAACCACCTGCAATCGCTATCGCCAAAGGCGAGAGAGATTGTCAGGAACCCGCAACGGCTCGTTAGAGTCGTTGTCGGGATGCAAACCACTAAGGCAGAAGATCCATTCTAAATTGCGCTAATCGTTTCGTATCCAGTTGTCAAGGTACAAGGTGTGTGAAGAATGCAATCGACCGAAGTCGCTTGCCCCTTCAAAACTGAACTGCACCAGCTGGCGCGGTCGGCATTTTGGTGAGTCGGCGAGTCGGTGAGTTGATTTCCACATTATGGTGACAAGAAAGGCGCTATCCCCCTTCTTAACACTTATGCCTCTTCTCCCCTTGGATCAGGAACCTCCGCTTGCCGATCATGCCCTTGGGTCTTAGGACAGCCCACCTCCTTATCCTGAACGAAAGGGAGAAGAGACCTAATGCCGCCAGAGGGAACATACATGGACGCTTGGTATTTTGGTGTCATGGATCGAGCAACGCTTTCAACAATCCTTCACAGAAAAGGGGGTGTCGAAACTACTTAAACGGCTTGGATTCAGTTACACCAAAGCGACTTATACGCTTGCACACGCCAACCCGGTCGAGCAAAAAGCATTTCGTGAAATCACGCTCCCCAAGCTGAAAGAGCAGATAGTGGAGGGACAAATCGACCATTTCCATCGATTACGAAACTGGGCGCGTCACTCATCGAGAAGTCGAAGAATGTGATACCGCTGCGTTCCGGCAATTTCTCGAACAAATACTCGAGGCGTACCCGGAAGGCAAGATCGTCATGGTACTCGATAACGCTCGCATCCATCATGCAAAGCGGCTTCAGCCATTTCTCCAACAGGAGAAACGTTTGACGCTCGTTTTTCTGCCGAAGTACAGTCCCGAAAAGGACATCTCTTAAACTAGATAGCAGCCCACTGCGAATCCAGTTGAAGGAGATGTCCCTATGTCCCATCATGAACAAATTGTATCCAAACTGCAAGAAGATCTTCTGCTCCGAGGGTTTGCGCTACACACTCAGCAAAGTTACATGCGGTGTGCACGTGCCTTTCTAGCGTATTGCCATCGTCCTGTCGAACAACTCGGAGGGAACGATATTCGCCACTTTTTACTCGGGATGGACGCACCGCTGGTGTACCAGTTGTTCCGCCAGGAGCATAGCTGGGTAGCCAAGTGCGGGAGGGATAAGCGCTGAAAGCATCTAAGCGCGAAGCCCGCCTCAAGATGAGATTTCCCAGTAGGTAAGACCCCTGGAAGAACACCAGGTAGATAGGCTCGGGGTGGAAGCGCGGCAACGTGTGGAGCTGACGAGTACTAATCGGTCGAGGGCTTATCCTAAGAGCGCCAATCGCCGCTCCAGTTGACCCGTGGTTACTCATCTGCACCCACCATGCCTGCACGAACGCCCGCACTTGAGTAATGGCGACTCATCTCGGTCCCTCCGCGCGCCAATCGCCGCTCCAGTTGAGTCGTGGTTACTCATCTGCACCCACCATGCCTGCACGAACGCCCGCACTTGAGTAATGGCGACTCATCTCGGTCCCTCCACGCGCCAATCGCCGCTCCAGTTGAAGACCCGGGAACGTATTCACCGCGGCATGCTGATCCGCGATTACTAGCAATTCCGACTTCATGCAGGCGAGTTGCAGCCTGCAATCCGAACTGAGACCGGCTTTTTAGGATTTGCTCCAGATCGCTCTTTCGCTGCCCGTTGTACCGGCCATTGTAGTACGTGTGTAGCCCAGGTCATAAGGGGCATGATGATTTGACGTCATCCCCGCCTTCCTCCGGTTTGTCACCGGCAGAGAACCTGAAACCGTGCGCTTACAAGAAGTCAGAGCCCGATCTAGGGGTGATGGCGTGCCTTTTGTAGAATGAACCGGCGAGTTACGTTTACGTGCGAGGTTAAGTCGGTAAGACGGAGCCGCAGCGAAAGCGAGTCTGAATAGGGCGCTTTAGTACGTAGGCGTAGACCCGAAACCGGGTGATCTACCCCTGTGCAGGGTGAAGGTGCGGTAACACGCACTGGAGGCCCGAACTCACTTTTCACCTTTCCCTCACGGTACTGCTTCGCTATCGGTCGCCAGGGAGTATTTAGCCTTGGCAGATGGTCCTGCCGGATTCCCACGGGGTTTCACGTGTCCCGCGGTACTCGGGATTCGTCTCGGAGAGAGCAGACTTTCGGCTACAGGGCTTTTACCTTCTATGCCGGGCCTTTCCAGACCTCTTCGCCTAACCTGCTCTTTTCTTACTCCATGTGAGACGTCCCACAACCCCAGGGAGCAAGCTTGCTCCCTGGGGTTGTGGGACGTCTCACATGGAGTAAGAAAAGAGCAGGTTAGGCGAAGAGGTCTGGAAAGGCCCGGCATAGAAGGTAAAAGCCCTGTAGCCGAAAGTCTGCTCTCTCCGAGACGGATCCCGAGTACCGCGGGACACGTGAAACCCCGTGGGAATCCGGCAGGACCATCTGCCAAGGCTAAATACTCCCTGGCGACCGATAGCGAAGCAGTACCGTGAGGGAAAGGTGAAAACTTGCTCCCTGGGGTTGTGGGACGTCTCACATGGAGTGATAAAGGAGCAGACTAGGCGAAGAGGTCTGGAAAGGCCCGGCATAGAAGGTAAAAGCCCTGTAGCCGAAAGCCTGCTCCCTCCGAGACGGATCCCGAGTACCGCGGGACACGTGAAACCCCGTGGGAATCCGGCAGGACCATCTGCCAAGGCTAAATACTCCCTGGCGACCGATAGCGAAGCAGTACCGTGAGGGAAAGGTGAAAAGAGGGCTTAACGGTCGTGTTCGAGATGGGTACGCGTGGAACCCCTCTGCCATCATCACCAAACCGGTTTTATCGCTGAAGGCTTGCACCTTCAAAACTGAACTCGAGCGTAATGAATGTACTGCTTCATATTGCCCCGAAGGGCTCCTTAGAAAGGAGGTGATCCAGCCGCACCTTCCGATACGGCTACCTTGTTACGACTTCACCCCAATCATCTACCCCACCTTCGACGGCTGGCTCCTTGCGGAGCAGGAGCTACGACTTTAGATAATTCGTTTGGACGAAACCGCGGTGGGCTACGCACGTTGCTACGCTATGGGGAATCAAATCGGTACGCTCCCTCCTCGCAAGCCGCAAAAGCGGAAGGAGTGCGCCCGCGGGGAGGCGTGCGTCCCGGGAATGTAAGGTTTAAAAAGAATGTAGGTACACCTCCCCCCTCCCCACTGAAGCGGCTGGTTCGCATTTATGCAGTTTGTTCCGCGGGGGAGGCTCGACTCTGCCGGTTCACCGCTTTCTGTGTCCGGACTGCCGCAAGACCATGAGTCTACTACCGGCGTTTGTGGAACCCCACCACCAAAGCGCCGTGGACGTAAAGGAAGCGACCCTCCGTGCTGCGGCGGAAGGTAAGCGTCAAATAGCCCCCACCTGGCGATGGGAGCGAGATTCGACTAAGCTTTTACTTGGATTGGGGCATCCGGCATTCTGCCGGAAGCTGCTCGGACCACGGCATAAATGGCTCGAGGGCCTCACGTGAAGGTGACAAATTACCCTGAGCCTGAACAACCTTGTTGTCAGGCTGGCGTCTTTAGGCGCAGTTTGGCAACAAGGGGTTATACCCCAAGAGCAAACCACCCGTTGGACGGGTGGTTATGATTATAGGCTTTAGCCTGTTGAGTGCGTGAAACGCGCGAAACAAAAAACCACCCGCTATGCGGGTGGAGGGAACGAGGGTTTGACCACCAAGACCATTCCGATAAAATTGAGATGTTCAGGCTCAATTCTTCATGGGCATCCCGTCGTCGGTTCCACGTTTGTCGCCAGCGTCGGATCGTCTTCTGACTGTACCCGCCGCCTGCGTAGACCTCGCTCACTTCCGCGATCTCCGCCAGGCTGCATCCTTCCGCCGTAAGCGTCAAACCATGCACACCTTCTAAGTGCTGTCCGTACATGAGAAGATGAGGCTACTTCAGATCGAGCAGGAGGTTGCCTCATGTCAAGGAAAGAACAACGTCGGCAGGAATGGACCACCCGAGAAGTCAGAGCCCGATCTAGGGGTGATGGCGTGCCTTTTGTAGAATGAACCGGCGAGTTACGTTTACGTGCGAGGTTAAGTCGGAGAGACGGAGCCGCAGCGAAAGCGAGTCTGAATAGGGCGCTTCAGTACGTAGGCGTAGACCCGAAACCGGGTGATCTACCCCTGTGCAGGGTGAAGGTGCGGTAACACGCACTGGAGGCCCGAACTCACAAGCGTTGAAAAGCTTGGGGATGACGTGGGGGTAGGGGACCATCCCGCCCGGTATCGCCCCCCATGCGTCTATTCCCTCTGGCGGCATTAGGTCTCTTCTC
Organism: Cohnella fermenti; assembly: GCF_004801405.1. Classification (GTDB taxonomy): domain Bacteria; phylum Bacillota; class Bacilli; order Paenibacillales; family Paenibacillaceae; genus Cohnella; species Cohnella fermenti. The sequence continues at coordinate 12,747 of NZ_SSOB01000154.1, read as the reverse complement.
CCTTTCGTTCAGGATAAGGAGGTGGGCTGTCCTAAGACCCAAGGGCATGATCGGCAAGCGGAGGTCCTGATCCAAGGGGAGAAGAGGCATAAGTGTTAAGAAGGGGGATAGCGCCTTTCTTGTCACCATAATGTGGAAATCAACTCACCGACTCGCCGACTCACCAAAATGCCGACCGCGCCAGCTGGTGCCACTGGAGGCCCGAACTCACAAGCGTTGAAAAGCTTGGGGATGACGTGGGGGTAGGGGAGAAATTCCAATCGAACTCGGAGATAGCTGGTTCTCCCCGAAATAGCTTTAGGGCTAGCCTCGAGGTGAAGCATCATGGAGGTAGAGCACTGATTGGGTGCGGGGCCCGCCAAGGGTTACCAAGTCCAGTCAAACTCCGAATGCCATGCATGTATACTCGGGAGTCAGACAGCGAGTGCTAAGATCCGTTGTCAAGACAACCAGGATGTTGGCTTAGAAGCAGCCACCATTTAAAGAGTGCGTAATAGCTCACTGGTCGAGTGACTCTGCGCCGAAAATGTAACGGGGCTAAACACACCACCGAAGCTATGGCATGACACTTTGTGTCTTGGGTAGGGGAGCGTTGAATGCGGGTTGAAGTCAGACCGGAAGGACTGGTGGACTGCATTCAAGTGAGAATGCCGGTATGAGTAACGAAAAGACAAGTGAGAATCTTGTCCGCCGAAAGCTTGACAACGGATCTTAGCACTCGCTGTCTGACTCCCGAGTATACATGCATGGCATTCGGAGTTTGACTGGACTTGGTAACCCTTGGCGGGCCCCGCACCCAATCAGTGCTCTACCTCCATGATGCTCCACCTCGAGGCTAGCCCTAAAGCTATTTCGGGGAGAACCAGCTATCTCCGAGTTCGATTGGAATTTCTCCCCTACCCCCACGTCATCCCCAAGCTTTTCAACGCTTGTGAGTTCGGGCCTCCAGTGCGTACCCGGAAGGCAAGATCGTCATGGTACTCGATAACGCTCGCATCCATCATGCAAAGCGGCTTCAGCCATTTCTCCAACAGGAGAAACGTTTGACGCTCGTTTTTCTGCCGAAGTACAGTCCCGAAAGAAGGGCTTTGGAAGTGGCTCAAGCATGACGTCGTCAACAATGTCTTCTTCAGCAAGTTCTATCACATTCGCAAGCATGTCACTGATTTCATCAAACAAGTTAATCGTTACCCTCAAAAGGTAATCGTCAGGCGGACAGTTTGACTGGGGCGGTCGCCTCCTAAAGCGTAACGGAGGCGCCCAAAGGTTCCCTCAGAATGGTTGGAAATCATTCGAAGAGTGCAAAGGCATAAGGGAGCTTGACTGCGAGACCTACAAGTCGAGCAGGGAGGAAACTCGGGCTTAGTGATCCGGTGGTACCGAATGGAAGGGCCATCGCTCAACGGATAAAAGCTACCCTGGGGATAACAGGCTTATCTCCCCCAAGAGTCCACATCGACTTAACGAGAGTTCTTCCGCGCGCCTTAGAATTCTCTTCTCGCCTACCTGTGTCGGTTTGCGGTACGGGCACCATCACCTGGCTAGAGGCTTTTCTCGGCAGCGTGAGCACGGAACCTTCGGTACTGTTATTTTCCCTCCCCATCACAGCTTGAGGTTACAGTGTGCGGATTTGCCTACACACCCCTCTTACTGCTTGGACGAGCACTTCCATCCGCTCGCGTTCTTGCCCTCCTGCGTCCCCCCATTGCTCATAAACTTCACGCGTATCTCCTACAATTCCTGCCGCAACCGCCATTGTCCGAAATGCCAGACCGTCAATAAAGAGCGCTGGATTGAAGCCAGAAAAGCGGACTTGCTGAACGTCGGTTACTTCCATGTCGTTTTTACCTTGCCGGATTTGTTAAACCCGATTGCCTGCCACAACCCGCAAATCCTTTACGATTTGTTGTTCAAGGCTGCCGCAGAAACGCTAACCGAGCTGGCGGCTGACAAGAAGTATTTGGGCGCACGCGTATAAGTCGCTTTGGTGTAACTGAATCCAAGCCGTTTAAGTAGTTTCGACACCCCCTTTTCTGTGAAGGATTGTTGAAAGCGTTGCTCGATCCATGACACCAAAATACCAAGCGTCCATGTATGCCGGGCCTCAATGCCAACATCGACTGGCTTCTTATGAACAACCGTTTCAGCAATCTCTTGTTCCTGCTGCTCGGTCAGTTTTTTGGGTCCGCCGGGAGAATGCCCCATATCGAGAGCGGACAACCCGTCTGCCGGTGACAAACCGGAGGAAGGCGGGGATGACGTCAAATCATCATGCCCCTTATGACCTGGGCTACACACGTACTACAATGGCCGGTACAACGGGCAGCGAAAGAGCGATCTGGAGCAAATCCTCAAAAGCCGGTCTCAGTTCGGATTGCAGGCTGCAACTCGCCTGCATGAAGTCGGAATTGCTAGTAATCGCGGATCAGCATGCCGCGGTGAATACGTTCCCGGGTCTTGTACACACCGCCCGTCACACCATTACAAGGACGACAATAAGCCAAAAGAGATGACCGTTACTGCGGATGAGTTTATTCGCCGTTTCCTGATTCACGTCCTGCCTCCAGGATTCACACGAATTCGGCATTACGGCTTCCTGAGTCCACGGGGCAAAGCGACTCGATTGAAGCTTTGCAAGAAGCTCACACGCACACCTGTACCGGCACTTCCGCAACCGAAACGTACGACGCTCGAGCTCTTGCAGCAGATACTGGGCCAAGACTTTGCCTGCTGCCAGGCAGAAGATCCATTCTACATTGCGCTAATCGTTTCGTATCCAGTTGTCAAGGTACAAGGTGTGTGAAGAATGCAATCGACCGAAGTCGCTTGCCCCTTCAAAACTGAACTCGAGCGTAATGAATGCACTGCTTCGTATGGCCCCGAAGGGCTCCTTAGAAAGGAGGTGATCCAGCCGCACCTTCCGATACGGCTACCTTGTTACGACTTCACCCCAATCATCTACCCCACCTTCGACGGCTGGCTCCTTGCGGAAGAGAAGACGAAAATCATCGAGTTTGGCCGGTATGCGGAGGAGCGAAGCAGAAGAGAAGGGAAAGGGAAGCCGAGAACCTTTGATTTTCTGGGATTCACGCATTACTGCTCGAAAAGCCAAAAAGGAGCTTACCGAGTGAAACGGGAAACGAGCGGGAAGAAATTCAGACAGAAGGTCAAGAAGATGAAGCAATGGATCCGGACGAATCGGCATCTAAGGCAAGAGGAGTTTCTGAAGGCGATCCGGTCAAAACTCAGCCTGTCGATACTGGCGAGCAACGTGCAGGACTTCAGCGAGCTTGAATTCGTCGTGACGTACGATCCGAGCCGGATGGAGGTCGCGGATCTGTACGACTTCACGCCGCAAGCGGATGTCATGGCAGCCGGAACGATCCCGGGCTCGAACCTCGAAGTGACGTACCAGCCGGGGAAAATTATTTTCAGGAAGAAGATGAACATTGTGCCGGGAACGTCCTGGTCGGGAGAAGTGACGACGATTGTCTTCAGGGCGAGCGTTACCGACCCGGAAAGCGGCTTTATGAAGCGGATCGGCAAACCCGAAGGCTTCCACTTTCTCGAGCACCGGACGGTCGATCATAAGTTCGGCATCATCACCGATGCCTACATTACACCCGGCAACGTTAACGAGCCGGTTGTCTACATCGAGCGGCTGCAACGTCAAATCAATACGTTCGGGTTGACCGACCTCGAAGCGGTCGCACTGGACTCGGGTTACTTAACGCCCTATGTTTGCAAGAAGACGACCGAGTGAAACGGGAAACGAGCGGGAAGAAATTCAGACAGAAGGTCAAGAAGATGAAGCAATGGATCCGGACGAATCGGCATCTAAGGCAAGAGGAGTTTCTGAAGGCGATCCGGTCAAAACTGTTGGGACATTACCGGTACTACGGAATAACGGACAACTACGACAGGATGAAGGCCTATCAAACGGAGACGACGAAGCTGATGGAGAAATGGCTGAATCGGAGAAGTCAGCGCAAGAGTTTTACGCGGGAGCGATCTTCTGCTCCGAGGGTTTGCGCTACACACTCAGCAAAGTTACATGCGGTGTGCACGTGCCTTTCTAGCGTATTGCCATCGTCCTGTCGAACAACTCGGAGGGAACGATATTCGCCACTTTTTACTATATTTGATTCAAGAGAAGAAGTTTGCGACGAAAACGATCAATCTCCATAGCGCTGCGATTCGCTTTCTGTTTGCGGTCACCCTGGATCGGCCTCTTAACTACCTCCAAGTGCCCCGGATGAAGAATCGGATCGGCAAACCCGAAGGCTTCCACTTTCTCGAGCACCGGACGGTCGATCATAAGTTCGGCATCATCACCGATGCCTACATTACACCCGGCAACGTTAACGAGCCGGTTGTCTACATCGAGCGGCTACAACGTCAAATCAATACGTTCGGGTTGACCGACCTCGAAGCGGTCGCACTGGACTCGGGTTACTTAACGCCCTATGTTTGCAAGAAGACGATCGAGATGAACCTCTTCGCCGCGATTGCGGACCGGATCCGGTCCGCAATCGCGGCGAAGAGGTTCATCTCGATCGTCTTCTTGCAAACATAGGGCGTTAAGTAACCCGAGTCCAGTGCGACCGCTTCGAGGTCGGTCAACCCGAACGTATTGATTTGACGTTGCAGCCGCTCGATGTAGACAACCGGCTCGTTAACGTTGCCGGGTGTAATGTAGGCATCGGTGATGATGCCGAACTTATGATCGACCGTCCGGTGCTCGAGAAAGTGGAAGCCTTCGGGTTTGCCGATCCGAGGGGGCCGCAGTGAATAGGCCCAAGCGACTGTTTAGCAAAAACACAGGTCTGTGCGAAGCCGTAAGGCGAAGTATACGGGCTGACGCCTGCCCGGTGCTGGAAGGTTAAGAGGAGCGGTTAGGGGCAACCCGAAGCTGTGAATTGAAGCCCCAGTAAACGGCGGCCGTAACTATAACGGTCCTAAGGTAGCGAAATTCCTTGTCAGGTAAATTCTGACCCGCACGAATGGCGTAACGACTTGGGCGCTGTCTCGCTTTCGGCGGACAAGATTCTCACTTGTCTTTTCGTTACTCATACCGGCATTCTCACTTGAATGCAGTCCACCAGTCCTTCCGGTCTGACTTCAACCCGCATTCAACGCTCCCCTACCCAAGACACATAGTGTCATGCCATAGCTTCGGTGGTGTGTTTAGCCCCGTTACATTTTCGGCGCAGAGTCACTCGACCAGTGAGCTATTACGCACTCTTTAAATGGTGGCTGCTTCTAAGCCAACATCCTGGTTGTCTTTCTCGATGGCATCCAGGGCGCCCAGTGCCTGCTGTCGGTGCCGGGCATCGGCAAGGTCTACGCCGCCGGGCTCCTTGGCGAGCTGGGCGATATCGAGCGCTTCAAGGATCAGGCCGCCGTCGCCAAATATGCGGGGCTCACCTGGCGCAGGCACCAGTCCGGCGCTTTTGAAGCGGAGAACACCACCCGTATCCAATCCGGCAACCGATTCCTGCGCTACTACCTGGTTGAAGCTGCCAACTCGGTCCGATTGCCGAACAACAACCGGTACACCATGCAGGTTGTCAACGAGACCCCGCAGGCCTATCTGACGGAACTGGAAAAGGCCATCGATGAAGATCGAGCCTTGCACGGCAAAAAGCCGTTGCCTCCGGCAAAAGAGAGGGAAGAGAAGACACGTAAAACGAGCGTTACCGACCCGGAAAGCGGCTTTATGAAGCGGATCGGCAAACCCGAAGGCTTCCACTTTCTCGAGCACCGGACGGTCGATCATAAGTTCGGCATCATCAGTCAGGCGGACAGTTTGACTGGGGCGGTCGCCTCCTAAAGCGTAACGGAGGCGCCCAAAGGTTCCCTCAGAATGGTTGGAAATCATTCGAAGAGTGCAAAGGCATAAGGGAGCTTGACTGCGAGACCAACAAGTCGAGCAGGGAGGAAACTCGGGCTTAGTGATCCGGTGGTACCGAATGGAAGGGCCATCGCTCAACGGATAAAAGCTACCCTGGGGATAACAGGCTTATCTCCCCCAAGAGTCCACATCGACGTGTCAGGCGGACAGTTTGACTGGGGCGGTCGCCTCCTAAAGCGTAACGGAGGCGCCCAAAGGTTCCCTCAGAATGGTTGGAAATCATTCGAAGAGTGCAAAGGCATAAGGGAGCTTGACTGCGAGACTTACAAGTCGAGCAGGGAGGAAACTCGGGCTTAGTGATCCGGTGGTACCGAATGGAAGGGCCATCGCTCAACGGATAAAAGCTACCCTGGGGATAACAGGCTTATCTCCCCCAAGAGTCCACATCGACATTAAGGTTGATTTCGATCTCCAGTTGTCGCTCCGAACGGATGCCGTACAAATAGCCGATTAACATCATCTTGAAGAGACGAATCGGCGGAATGGGGGGACGGCCCGTCGTACTCGTGTAGAAGGGCTTCGTTTTCTCCGTAATAAAGGAGAAGTCGATATGCATATCGATTAGCCGGAGCAAGTGATCTTCAGGAACTAACATATCCGTACTGGCCATTTCGACTTGAAATCTTCCTTGGTTGAGATGCTCGGATTCGCATCGGGATGGAGGCCACCTCCAATCTCGGCTGGCACCTGGCCCATTATCTGAAGACCGAGCTGCAGGGCTATGAACCCCGCGTCCAGTCTCAGATTTACGTCTTGAATGCAAGGAAGGTGGCGCGTTTCAAGAAGGGCTACGAGGCTCTTCCCAAGAACGACCGCGTGGATGCCTGGGTGATTGCAGACCATCTGCGATTTGGACGACTGCCCCATGAGATGAAAGAAATCATCCAATACGAAGCCTTGCGGCTTTCGGCGGACAAGATTCTCACTTGTCTTTTCGTTACTCATACCGGCATTCTCACTTGAATGCAGTCCACCAGTCCTTCCGGTCTGACTTCAACCCGCATTCAACGCTCCCCTACCCAAGACACCTAAGTGTCATGCCATAGCTTCGGTGGTGTGTTTAGCCCCGTTACATTTTCGGCGCAGAGTCACTCGACCAGTGAGCTATTACGCACTCTTTAAATGGTGGCTGCTTCTAAGCCAACATCCTGGTTGTCGCGGGAGCGGAGTGAAATAGAACCTGAAACCGTGCGCTTACAAGAAGTCAGAGCCCAATCTAGGGGTGATGGCGTGCCTTTTGTAGAATGAACCGGCGAGTTACGTTTACGTGCGAGGTTAAGTCGGTAAGACGGAGCCGCAGCGAAAGCGAGTCTGAATAGGGCGCATCAGTACGTAGGCGTAGACCCGAAACCGGGTGATCTACCCCTGTGCAGGGTGAAGGTGCGGTAACACGCACTGGAGGCCCGAACTCACAAGTGAATACCTTGGCCTTGCGCGCTTGCAGCTCAGCATCCTGATGCAGATACATGGCCGGGTGCCAACTGTAAACCGAGGTGGCTTCGAGCCCGATGTGAATCTCGGATACGGCAAGCTTGTCCGCGACAGCAACGATGCGGTCGCGCAGATGGGAAGCGCCGCCGAGGTTATTCTTGACGGTGAACGAGTCGAGCTTGTCGCCGTCGGCGTTCATGAAGCACACTTCGAGCTCTTGCGAGCTCACGTCAATACCGAGGGGGCCGCAGTGAATAGGCCCAAGCGACTGTTTAGCAAAAACACAGGTCTGTGCGAAGCCGTAAGGCGAAGTATACGGGCTGACGCCTGCCCGGTGCTGGAAGGTTAAGAGGAGCGGTTAGGGGTGACCCGAAGCTGTGAATTGAAGCCCCAGTAAACGGC
>NZ_SSOB01000154.1:0-2500 GCF_004801405.1 Cohnella fermenti | reverse complement strand
GACAAGGAATTTCGCTACCTTAGGACCGTTATAGTTACGGCCGCCGTTTACTGGGGCTTCAATTCACAGCTTCGGCCCTGATAAAATCAGAACCTAACCGCTCCTCTTAACCTTCCAGCACCGGGCAGGCGTCAGCCCGTATACTTCGCCTTACGGCTTCGCACAGACCTGTGTTTTTGCTAAACAGTCGCTTGGGCCTATTCACTGCGGCCCCCTCGGGCGAAGACAACCAGGATGTTGGCTTAGAAGCAGCCACCATTTAAAGAGTGCGTAATAGCTCACTGGTCGAGTGACTCTGCGCCGAAAATGTAACGGGGCTAAACACACCACCGAAGCTATGGCAACGCGTACCCTTTGGGTATCGCTTGGGTAGGGGAGCGTTGAATGCGGGTTGAAGTCAGACCGGAAGGACTGGTGGACTGCATTCAAGTGAGAATGCCGGTATGAGTAACGAAAAGACAAGTGAGAATCTTGTCCGCCGAAAGCCTAAGCAGAGATGTGCCTTTCCTTCGGGACAGAGGAGACAGGTGGTGCATGGTTGTCGTCAGCTCGTGTCGTGAGATGTTGGGTTAAGTCCCGCAACGAGCGCAACCCTTGAATTTAGTTGCCAGCGAGTAAGGTCGGGCACTCTAGATTGACTGCCGGTGACAAACCGGAGGAAGGCGGGGATGACGTCAAATCATCATGCCCCTTATGACCTGGGCTACACACGTACTACAATGGCCGGTACAACGGGCAGCGAAAGAGCGATCTGGAGCAAATCCTACCATCGGCGTTAGAGGGCTTAACGGTCGTGTTCGAGATGGGTACGCGTGGAACCCCTCTGCCATCATCACCAAACCGCCGCGACGAAGTCGTCGGCACGCTAGGTTGCAGGCAGCATGACGAAGTCATGCGGTGCAGCCGTAGCGATTTGTTCAAAGCTTGCGCCTTGATAACCGGATACGAAACGAGTTAGCGTGTATTTAGAATCTTCTTCTTCCTGCCTTGCGTCTGCTCTTAGGATAAGCCCTCGACCGATTAGTACTCGTCAGCTCCACACGTCATCACTCTGAACAAGCAAGTCTCCAACCCTAAGGTCTTTGACGACCGTCCATCCCTTGCCTTTCACATAGAACGGATGATTGAAGGTCGATTCAATTACTTGGTCACCCACATGAATCTTGTAAATCTCATCCATCTCATGGTTCATTGTTGCCGTAACCTCTTTGTAAGCTACCTCACCAGTTGTCTCATCCTTCGAGAGAACCTTATCTCCGACCTCAATGTCTTCGATATTCTTCTCCCCTTCGTCCGTCATCACTTTGGTGCCTGCTACAAAGCTTTCAAAGATCATTAGCGAACTTTTCCCCTTCAGATATCCCATGAACGATGATACCGATATCTTTGGGGGAATAGCTACCATCATGTGTACATGATCCGGCATCATATGACCTTCTAGAATCTCCACCCCCTTGTACTTGCATAGACGTTTGAATACCTCGATCAAATCTTTTCTCACTTGATTGTAGATCTCTTTCCGTCTATACTTCGGGGTGAACACGATGTGGTATTTGCACATCCACTTCGTGTGCGCTAAACTGTAATTCTTGTTTGCCACCTAAGACGGGACTTCGACGCCGCTCCGGTAGTCGAGGACATGACGTTGTACGCGCACTGGAAGCTGAACAGCTACACGGTGACGTTCGACCCGAACGGAGGCAGCTTCTCGGGAAGCGAGGTCACCGTCGAACACGGGCAGACGGTAGCCGAGCCGACGGAGCCAACGCGAGTGGGGTATGCGTTTGAGGGCTGGTATGTCGATCCGGCGGATGAGACGGGCGAGTGGGACTTCGATGGGGACACCGTCAGCGGCGATATGACGTTGTACGCGCACTGGACGTTGAACAGCTACACGGTGACGAAGGCTTCCACTTTCTCGAGCACCGGACGGTCGATCATAAGTTCGGCATCATCACCGATGCCTACATTACACCCGGCAACGTTAACGAGCCGGTTGTCTACATCGAGCGGCTGCAACGTCAAATCAATACGTTCGGGTTGACCGACCTCGAAGCGGTCGCACTGGACTCGGGTTACTTAACGCCCTATGTTTGCAAGAAGACGATCGAGATGAACCTCTTCGCCGCGATTGCGGACCGGAAGTCGCCAAGCCGGGAAGGCCATATCCCGAAAGCTGAATTTACGTATGATCCGCAATCCCCATTCGGACATCCCCGGATCAACGCCTGCTTACGGCTCCCCGAGGCAATTTCGCTGTTCGCCGCGTCCTTCTTCAGCTCCTGGCGCCTAGGCATCCTCCGTGCGCCCTTATTAGCTTAACCACCCGTAATCGCTTCGCTCGCCGAAGGCGAAGAAGAGATTATCGGGACAGCAAACCACTAAGGCAGAAGATCCATTCTACATTGCGCTAATCGTTTCGTATCCAGTTGTCAAGGTACAAGGTGTGTGAAGAATGCAATCGACCGAAGTCGCTTGCCCCTTCAAAACTGAACTCGAG
>NZ_SSOB01000153.1 GCF_004801405.1 Cohnella fermenti | reverse complement strand
GGCGTAGTCGAAGGACAACAGGTTGAAATTCCTGTACCACCGTAAGCCGTTATGAGCAATGGGGGGACGCAGGAGGGCAAGAACGCGAGCGGATGGAAGTGCTCGTCCAAGCAGTAAGAGGGGTGTGCAGGCAAATCCGCACACTGTAACCTCAAGCTGTGATGGGGAGGGAAAATCATAGTACCGAAGGTTCCGTGCTCACGCTGCCAAGAAAAGCCTCTAGCCAGGTGATGGTGCCCGTACCGCAAACCGACACAGGTAGGCGAGAAGAGAATTCTAAGGCGCGCGGAAGAACTCTCGTTAAGG
>NZ_SSOB01000152.1 GCF_004801405.1 Cohnella fermenti | reverse complement strand
TCTGCCGTGGTACCGAAGAATTGGAGCTCGGCTTGCTTGAGATAGGCCAGGAACTTGCCTCTGAACTTTCTGGAGAGCACCTTCACCGGGATAAAGAACTTCTTCTTGGAAGGGACCCACTTGTTGGTCGCATCGATTCCTCCCCCGGGAACGACAACATGCAAATGCGGATGGTGCATAAGATTTTGTCCCCAGGTATGGAGGATCGAGGTAAAGCCAATCTGTGCGCCCAAATACTTCTTGTCAGCCGCCAGCTCGGTTAGCGTTTCTGCGGCAGCCTTGAACAACAAATCGTAAAGGATTTGCG
>NZ_SSOB01000151.1 GCF_004801405.1 Cohnella fermenti | reverse complement strand
ACGGAGTCGGCGAAGAGGATGTCATGCCGTTCAATGTAAAGGCCAATACGGCATACTACATCGTTGTATACGGAAAGGATTCCGCGGAGTTCGGCCCAGACCCGTATACGTTATCGTTCGGGATGCTTATGAGGGACACGTACGAACCGAATGGCACGTTAGCGCAAGCCGTCAATGTTGAACTGGGGAATACGTACGACTCGTATCTATCCGTAGCAGGGGACAAGGACATCTACACATTCACAGCGGAGGCGGAAGGCCAGGTTACGGTGAACCTGACATCGCCGACGGGGAAAGACTACAACGTAG
>NZ_SSOB01000150.1 GCF_004801405.1 Cohnella fermenti | reverse complement strand
GATGGTGCATGAGATTTTGTCCCCAGGTATGGAGGATCGAGGTAAAGCCAATCTGTGCGCCCAAATACTTCTTGTCAGCCGCCAGCTCGGTTAGCGTTTCTGCGGCAGCCTTGAACAACAAATCGTACAGGATTTGCGGGTTGTGGCAGGCAATCGGGTTTAACAAATCCGGCAAGGTAAAGACGACATGGAAGTAACCGACGTTCAGCAAGTCCGCTTTTCTGGCTTCAATCCAGCGCTCTTTATTGACGGTCTGGCATTTCGGACAATGGCGGTTGCGGCAGGAATTGTAGGAGATACGCGTGAAGT
>NZ_SSOB01000149.1 GCF_004801405.1 Cohnella fermenti | reverse complement strand
CGGGTGGTCCATTCCTGCCGACGTTGTTCTTTCCTTGACATGAGGCAACCTCCTGCTCGATCTGAAGTAGCCTCATCTTCTCATGTACGGACAGCACTTAGAAGGTGTGCATGGTTTGACGCTTACGACGGCCCGCATACGGAAAATTTCCGTGGGCGGGAGGTCAGCGTAGCGTTTTATGTGATTTAATACGAAAATTAAGTCTCGCTAATGGCGGTCTGTACCGGATTTAGACAGAAAAGTCTCGCCACCGTCTAGCACCAGCTGGCGCGGTCGGCATTTTGGTGAGTCGGCGAGTCGGTGAGTTGATT
>NZ_SSOB01000148.1 GCF_004801405.1 Cohnella fermenti | reverse complement strand
TGCGAACGCTCGACATCATGGGAGGGGCGACCGAGGTTGGGGCCTTCTTCAAATCCGGCGTGCTCAAGGGCGTGCTGGATACCATCGGCAGCTTCGCGAAGCTGGGGCTGCAAGCGACCCGCCAGGCGTACAAGCCGATAGCAGATGGGCTGGAAGCGGTAGGCTACATATACGAGACGGCATTCGCCGACGATCCGCTCGGCAAGCTGAAGGCGGACCTGATCGCCTACGTGGCCAGCCAAGTGCTGGAGATTCGAACGTTCCCCGAGCGGGCTTCAGCAACGTACGAGGCGACGAAAAACGCATTTTCCAGTA
>NZ_SSOB01000146.1 GCF_004801405.1 Cohnella fermenti | reverse complement strand
ACCGAGTTGGCAGCTTCAACCAGGTAGTAGCGCAGGAATCGGTTGCCGGATTGGATACGGGTGGTGTTCTCCGCTTCAAAAGCGCCGGACTGGTGCCTGCGCCAGGTGAGCCCCGCATACTTGGCGATGGCGGCCTGATCCTTGAAGCGCTCGATATCGCCCAGCTCGCCAAGGAGCCCGGCGGCGTAGACCTTACCGATGCCCGGCACCGACAGCAGGCACTGGGCGCCCTGGATGCCATCGAGAACACGCGCGATCGCCTTGTCGAGATCTTTGAGCTGTTTCTGAATGCTGCGGATCGATTCGATGGACGTGCCGAGCA
>NZ_SSOB01000145.1 GCF_004801405.1 Cohnella fermenti | reverse complement strand
CACAAATAGTCGCCATACTCATTATCCATATGTGCCGTCAGGAGCATGATCATGGCCGCTTGCGAGCGATCAATGGCTCCGTTAGATGCGTCTTCGAGATTGTCAACGAATCGCTTTCTCGAACCGCATACGCCGCAAGTGTACCCCCAACAACAAAGGTGTCAACCGTAGCTTTTAATGTCTCCTGCCCTCCAGCAGTGGTTGTGTGGATTGGGATCGATTAATGAGCTTGTCAAAGTTCTCCGTATCAATGATGATACGCCCATCTTGAATCGTGAATCCCTTGGCTGCTTGATCGGATGCGCTTTTGGTATTGAATGTAATCTCG
>NZ_SSOB01000144.1 GCF_004801405.1 Cohnella fermenti | reverse complement strand
GTGGCCTCTTTCATCGAACAAAATTCGCTTGAGAATATTCGGCTCCATGTTTCAAATGTACCAAACAACAAAGAGAACGTGAAGACCCACTCCACACCCGAAAAGTTATAAATTCTATTATGTTAAAGAAAAACCATCAGGAAAGCTCGCCCTGACGGTCCTTGGGATTGCGGAGGATATTCAACATGCGTTACTCACTCCGAAGACTTCTTTGTTTCCGCCAACCTACAATGACCGAATATAGCCGGTAAAAGATGTCCAAGAATAGACCGATATATTGACCAAGAACCTAACGGAGGAATGGAAAAGACGTCCCTTAGTGGAGAAGGTGCTGCTAC
>NZ_SSOB01000143.1 GCF_004801405.1 Cohnella fermenti | reverse complement strand
ATATGACGTTGTACGCGCACTGGACGTTGAACAGCTACACGGTGACGTTCGACCCGAACGGAGGCAGCTTCTCGGGAAGCGAGGTCACCGTCGAACACGGCCAGACGATAGCCGATCCGACGGAGCCAACACGAGTGGGGTATGCGTTTGAGGGCTGGTTCGTCGATCCGGCGGATGAGACGGGTGAATGGGACTTCGAAGGGGACACCGTCAACGGCGATATGACGTTGTACGCGCACTGGACGTTGAACAGCTACACGGTGACGTTCGACCCGAACGGAGGCAGCTTCTCGGGAAGCGAGGTCACCGTCGAACATGGCCAGACGATAGCCGATCCGACGGAGC
>NZ_SSOB01000142.1 GCF_004801405.1 Cohnella fermenti | reverse complement strand
CTGCCGACCGTCGACACTTCCTTGGCCACCGTGGCCGCTCTTCGGTCCATTCGTTCGACATCTTGCCCGATCTCCGTCAATCGCGACAGCTCCGCTTGAATGCGGGACATGCGACAGCCTCCCTTCTCGTTCCAACCGGCCCATCCGCCTAGTGCGTTCCCGACACCTCCAGATCGTCCGCCGAGGACTTGTAAGCGGAATACACGGCGACAACCGGATAGTCGATTTCGCTTAGCGACCACGAGGTCCCCGCCAGATTCAAGGTGCCGTTGCCATTGCCCTTGTAGTGCAGCGTATAAGTATCGCCGACGGCCAGGATGTCGGCAGCCAGCACGAGAACCCCCGTGTTGGTGCGA
>NZ_SSOB01000140.1 GCF_004801405.1 Cohnella fermenti | reverse complement strand
TCAGAGGCAAGTTCCTGGCCTATCTCAAGCAAGCCGAGCTCCAATTCTTCGGTACCACGGCAGATCTGCAGCATCCAGCGTCGTTCCAGCGGCTGCTCACTGCGTTGTACCAGAAGGAGTGGGTCGTATACAGCAAGCCGCCTTTCAAGAATGCGGGTTGTGTCGTCGAGTATCTGGGAAGATACACCCACCGCGTGGCCATCTCGAACGCTCGCATTGTGAAGCTGGAAGAAGACCATGTCACCTTCAAATGGAGGGATTACAAGGACGACAATAAGCCAAAAGAGATGACCGTTACTGCGGATGAGTTTATTCGCCGTTTCCTGATTCACGTCCTGCCTCCAGGATTCACACGAATTCGGCATTACGGCTTCCTGAGTCC
>NZ_SSOB01000139.1 GCF_004801405.1 Cohnella fermenti | reverse complement strand
CAGACCCGTATACGTTATCGTTCGGGATGCTTATGAGGGACACGTACGAACCGAATGGCACGTTAGCGCAAGCCGTCAATGTTGAACTGGGGAATACGTACGACTCGTATCTATCCGTAGCAGGGGACAAGGACATCTACACATTCACAGCGGAGGCGGAAGGCCAGGTCACGGTGAACCTGACATCGCCGACGGGGAAAGACTACAACGTGGAAGTGTTCGAAACGGCCAGTTGGTCGAACTGGTTGGCGGATTCCGAGAACGGAGTCGGCGAAGAGGATGTCATGCCGTTCAATGTAAAGGCCAATACGGCATACTACATCGTTGTATACGGAAAGGATTCCGCGGAGTTCGGCCCAGACCCGTATACGTTATCGTTCGGGATGCT
>NZ_SSOB01000138.1 GCF_004801405.1 Cohnella fermenti | reverse complement strand
CCAACCAATTTCATAACCCATCACTTTGTGGGGCATTTACTATGGGGACATAGCTCAGCTGGGAGAGCACCTGCCTTGCACGCAGGGGGTCAGGAGTTCGATCCTCCTTGTCTCCACCATTTGCATCACCTAATGTACTTGTACCTTGACAACTGGATACGAAACGATTAGCGCAATTTAGAATGTATCTTCTGCCTTAGTGTTTGGCTAAGAGCGAAGGAAGATCGCAATGAACGAGTTTTTCTCAACTAGGTGAAGCTGCTTTTGCAGCGACGTTAGGTTGAGAACCATACGAGTGAATGCGAACTTCCGGAGCGATGGTTAAGCTAATAAGGGCGCACGGAGGATGCCTAGGCGCCAGGAGCTGAAGAAGGACGCGGCGAACAGCGAA
>NZ_SSOB01000137.1 GCF_004801405.1 Cohnella fermenti | reverse complement strand
CGGAAAGCGAGGTCACCGTCGAACACGGCCAGACGATAGCCGATCCGACGGAGCCGACGCGAGTGGGGTATGCGTTTGAGGGTTGGTTCGTCGATCCGGCGGATGAGACGGGCGAGTGGGACTTCGATGGGGACACCGTCAGCGGCGATATGACGTTGTACGCGCACTGGAAGCTGAACAGCTACACGGTGACGTTCGACCCGAACGGAGGCAGCTTCTCGGGAAGCGAGGTCACCGTTGAACACGGGCAGACGATAGCCGAGCCAACAGAGCCGACGCGAGTGGAGTACGCGTTTGAGGGCTGGTATGTCGATCCGGCGGATGAGACGGGCGAGTGGGACTTCGACGCCGCTCCGGTAGTCGAGGACATGACGTTGTACGCGCACTGGACGTTGAACAGCTACACGGTGACG
>NZ_SSOB01000136.1 GCF_004801405.1 Cohnella fermenti | reverse complement strand
CGGGTGGTCCATTCCTGCCGACGTTGTTCTTTCCTTGACATGAGGCAACCTCCTGCTCGATCTGAAGTAGCCTCATCTTCTCATGTACGGACAGCACTTAGAAGGTGTGCATGGTTTGACGCTTACCCATTACCAGCAGGGTGTATTATTATCATTTCAATTAATGACATAATTTTAAAAATGTGATAAGTATTATACTCACGGTCAAAATACATTGAGTTTATTATATAATCCAATCTCCAAAAATCTTCTTCGCATTGAAGGAAGTTATCTATGACAGAACCAATTTTAACCATGGATGCTGTCGCCGCTCACTTCCGTTGACGGAAGCAGAGCGGCGATTTTTCATATCCACTGACGGAGCGAGTTGGCTATAATTGGCGGAGGGGCAGCGTGAGATTACCGACAATCATAGGGGGTACGGCGGA
>NZ_SSOB01000135.1 GCF_004801405.1 Cohnella fermenti | reverse complement strand
TACTGGGAAATCTCATCTTGAGGCGGGCTTCGCGCTTAGATGCTTTCAGCGCTTATCCCTCCCGCACTTGGCTACCCAGCTATGCTCCTGGCGGAACAACTGGTACACCAGCGGTGCGTCCATCCCGGTCCTCTCGTACTAAGGACAGCCCCTCTCAAATTTCCTACGCCCGCGACAGATAGGGACCGAACTGTCTCACGACGTTCTGAACCCAGCTCGCGTACCGCTTTAATGGGCGAACAGCCCAACCCTTGGGACCTACTTCAGCCCCAGGATGCGATGAGCCGACATCGAGGTGCCAAACCTCCCCGTCGATGTGGACTCTTGGGGGAGATAAGCCTGTTATCCCCAGGGTAGCTTTTATCCGTTGAGCGATGGCCCTTCCATTCGGTACCACCGGATCACTAAGCCCGAGTTTCCTCCCTGCTCGACTTGT
>NZ_SSOB01000134.1 GCF_004801405.1 Cohnella fermenti | reverse complement strand
TCGGCAGCCGCGTGGAAGGGGCGATCCTCGCCCGGCGCGGGCTGTCCGGCCGGATCGGCGGCAGCGCGAGCGGCATCGGGCGAATCGAGAGCCGGCTCGGCGCGCTGTCGGCGTACATCCTCTCCGCAGTGGAACGCTACGAGCGCGCGGACAAGGATGTTATGGCGCTGTTATCGGCGTCGGGCATCGTCTCGGGCAAGAGCGGTTCCGTATGGGGCTGGCTGAAGGACCGGGCAGACGGCGCCAGAGCGGGCATTCGGGAGCTCGGCGGGGATCTGCAGCTTGTGGGCGACACGCTCGACGGCTGGCTCGGCCAAGGCAACGCCTTCATCGACGAAGCGGTGGCTTACGGCAACCGGCAGATCGATTACCTGCGAACGCTCGACATCATGGGAGGGGCGACCGAGGTTGGGGCCTTCTTCAAATCCGGCGTGCTCAAGGGCGTGCTGGATACCATCGGCAGCTTCGC
>NZ_SSOB01000133.1 GCF_004801405.1 Cohnella fermenti | reverse complement strand
TCAGGAAGCCGTAATGCCGAATTCGTGTGAATCCTGGAGGCAGGACGTGAATCAGGAAACGGCGAATAAACTCATCCGCAGTAACGGTCATCTCTTTTGGCTTATTGTCGTCCTTGTAATCCCGCCACTTGAAGGTGACATGGTCTTCTTCCAGCTTCACAATGCGAGCGTTCGAGATGGCCACGCGGTGGGTGTATCTTCCCAGATACTCAACGACACAACCCGCATTCTTGAAAGGCGGCTTGCTGTATACGACCCACTCCTTCCGGTACAACGTAGTGAGCAGCCGCTGGAACGATGCGGGATGCTGCAGATCTGCCGTGGTACCGAAGAATTGGAGCTTGGCTTGCTTGAGATAGGCCAGGAACTTGCCTCTGAACTTTCTGGAGAGCACCTTCACCGGGATAAAGAACTTCTTCTTGGAAGGGACCCACTTGTTGGCCGCATTTATTCCTCCCCCGGGAACGACA
>NZ_SSOB01000132.1 GCF_004801405.1 Cohnella fermenti | reverse complement strand
GGAGGCCCTCGAGCCATTTATGCCGTGGTCCGAGCAGCTTCCGGCAGAATGCCGGATGCCCCAATCCAAGTAAAAGCTTAGTCGAATCTCGCTCCCATCGCCAGGTGGGGGCTATTTGACGCTTACCGAGATAGAGGAGGAGGAAGGGGGCGGCGAGGTAGAGGAGGGGGAATAGTGGACAAATTAAGCATTCTCTCCCCCGCGCCCTCGTGACCCCGCGAACCCGCCCCCATGACCCCGCGAACCCGCCTCGCGACCCCGAACCCCATCGCTACCGGCGTTTTGCCCGATTATATGTGAAAAATCACATTCGCGGACGCTGTTTTGGCCCAAATTTCCAGATGTATGCTAAAAACAACTATGACAACAAGGACAGTTGTCACCCCCTACAATGAAAATTTTTCGTATGAGGCCATTCGCAGTGATGAAAAGCCAACTGCGGAGAGGCAGGAGGAGCGGAGTTAGTAGAGA
>NZ_SSOB01000131.1 GCF_004801405.1 Cohnella fermenti | reverse complement strand
GATGATTGGGGTGAAGTCGTAACAAGGTAGCCGTATCGGAAGGTGCGGCTGGATCACCTCCTTTCTAAGGAGCCCTTCGGGGCAATATGAGTAGTACATTCATTACGCTCGAGTTCAGTTTTGAAGGAGCAAGCGACTTCGGTCGATTGCATTCTTCACACACCTTGTACCTTGACAACTGGATACGAAACGATTAGCGCAATTTAGAATGTATCTTCTGCCTTAGTGTTTGGCTACGAGCGAAGGAAGATCGCAATGAACGAGTTTTTCTCAACTAGATGAAGCTGCTCTTGCAGCGGCGTTAGGTTGAGAACCATACGAGTGAATGCGAACTTCCGGAGCGATGGTTGACAACCTCCCTAATAGCCTTCGGCTAACGGGAAGTTGCAACGTGGTTAAGCTAATAAGGGCGCACGGAGGATGCCTAGGCGCCAGGAGCTGAAGAAGGACGCGGCGAACAGCGAAATTGCCTCGGGGAGCCGTAAGCAGGCGTTGATC
>NZ_SSOB01000130.1 GCF_004801405.1 Cohnella fermenti | reverse complement strand
ACTATTTCATTACGCTCGATGTTCAGTTTTCAAGGAACAAGGGTTCTAGCAGATCGCTCTCGCGAATCTGAGTTGCGACCGCCGTTTCAGCGGCGCGAGAAATAATGTACCACGAACCGCAAGGCGAATGCAACAGGTATTTTCTCCCATCTGCAAACTTTGTTCCCCGCCGCTCGAATGAATACGGCCTCCACCCGCTATAAATGCGAAAAACCTCTATGACAACAAGGACAGTTGTCACCCCCTACCATGAAAATTTTCTGTATGCGGCCATCCGCAGTGATGAAAAGCCAATTGCGGAGGGGCAGCAGGAGCGGAGTTAGTGGAGAAACCCGTGGTAACGGGGCTCCGAAGAGGCGGTGAGAGAGAGAGGTGCGGGAAACCTGTATTTTCGTATTAACCTCTGTGACAACAGGGATCGTTGTCATCCCTGCAATGAAAATTTTCCGTACGCAGTCTTCGTGGCTGTAAAAACCTGCTGTGAAGAGGCTGGGTGGGCAGAGTTAGTGGAG
>NZ_SSOB01000129.1 GCF_004801405.1 Cohnella fermenti | reverse complement strand
TGGCAAGGTATCGAGCTATCTTTTTCAGATTTTGGGCAAACGCCGTCAGGAGAGCCTGCTCTTGCATCTTGGCTCTCCCTCTGAATTTACTCCTGCGGTATTGATGCAACTCTTTGGCTTCTCCGAAGCTCGGCTCAATCTTCTGTTGCCGCCATCTCAGCAACATTTGGCCGATCTTCCCCTTGCCGTTTTCCCGAACCTGTTCCCGGTGCTCTTCCCAAATGTGACGGCTGATGCTGCGTGCCTTCTCCTGATTGGACGTGCATTGGCTCAGCATCGGACAGGTTGCACACTGCTCAGCATCGGAAAAATAGACGCGTTGTCCATCGCGATTCGTCGTGCTGTAGGGCAGCATTTGCCCTTGCGGGCAGCGGTAGGCATCCTGTTGCGGATCATACGTAAATTCAGCTTTCGGGATATGGCCTTCCCGGCTTGGCGACTTCCGGTCCGCAATCGCGGCGAAGAGGTTCATCTCGATCGTCTTCTTGCAAACATAGGGCGTTAAGTAACCC
>NZ_SSOB01000128.1 GCF_004801405.1 Cohnella fermenti | reverse complement strand
TGGAGCGCCAACTGGATCGAAATAGCCGAAACAGCAGCAAGCCTCCTTCTAGCGATGGGTATCGCAAGCCGGTGAACCTGCGCTCAAAAGGCGGCAAGAAGGGGGCTCCGAAAGGGCATCCCGGCACCACGCTGGAGTTCGTAGCCGACCCGGATCACATCGTGGTGCACAAACTGACGACATGCGCCGACTGCGGACATTCGCTCGCGGATGCGACGCATAAAGGGTTCGAACGACGCCAGGAGGTTGACATCCCTCTGCCTCGGTCCCGGACCACGGAGCACCGCGCGGAGACGGGCTGTTGCGCTCACTGCGGACGCAAGCAGGTGGCTGCTTTTCCACCGCACATCCAAGCCTCGACGCAATACGGTCTTGGCTTCGCCGCGTGGGCAGCCTATTTTTATGCGTATCATATGATACCGGTTAAGCGCATCGCTGATCTCTTTGAAGATATGACGACCTATCGGCCGAGCGAAGCCACCGTGCTCTCCCTCTTGCAAACGTCCTATGAGGTGCTGGAGCCTATAGA
>NZ_SSOB01000127.1 GCF_004801405.1 Cohnella fermenti | reverse complement strand
CAGTATCGACAGGCTGAACGTCTTGTCCTTCGTCGCCTTCACTTGATACGTCGGGCTGGTCGTGCTCTTGACAATCGCATCGCTCCAAGCCGTCACACCCGTCTCGTTCTTCGCCCTCACCCGGTACATGTGCGACGTTCCCGAGCTTAATTCGCTATGGGTATACGAGCTGCCCGTTCCTTCCACGACCGCATCGCCATCGATCTCGATGTCGTACCCCGTCGCTCCGTTCACCTTATCCCATCTCAGCTCGATGCTGTTGTTCGTCGCGAACGCCTCCACCTGCATCTGTCCATCCAGCGGATTGGACAGCGTCGAGAGCGACAGCACCGCCACCCATTGGCTCGTCCCCTCTGCGTTCTTCCATCGGATCTTGTACGAATGGAATTCTTCCGCTTGCAGGCCCCCGTGGTGGAACGTCGTGTCGGTGCCGATGTCGGTGATCTTGCCGTCCACTTCCACCTCGTATTGCGCATCGGGCGCCACCGTGTCCCACGAGAGCGTAATCGTCCGGTTCGTCACAACGGCGGCCA
>NZ_SSOB01000126.1 GCF_004801405.1 Cohnella fermenti | reverse complement strand
GCGCGTTTACGGAGCGTCATCTCCACGTTGATTAAACAAAAACTCCCCGTTCTCTCCTCGTTAACCGACGCTTTTCGCGGCACACTTGTTATCCCCGGTACCTAAGTAGTAACGGTTTTTCGCATAATGAATAGCGAATTATCTGAAGTCGAGCAGAAAAAAAGGCTCCTTGAGCAGCAGGAGCTACGACTTTAGTTAATTCGTTTGGACGAAACCGCGGTGGGTTAACCGTCTATGGGGAATCAATATTCGCGCAGCGGTTTAGTCCAAAACCGCCCAAATGACCCGTTATCGAGCCGCACCAATGTGAAATTTCGCATAAATTCCGGGCCGCACTCGTCTGAGGAGCGGCACCGTGCAAAAAAGCACCCTCGCGGGGTGCTCTTCTACTTCTTGCTCTTCGAATCGGCCTTGCTTGTCGGCTTGGCAACTTCCTACTCTCCCAGGACCCTGCGGTCCAAGTACCATCGGCGTTAGAGGGCTTAACGGTCGTGTTCGAGATGGGTACGCGTGGAACCCCTCTGCCATCATCACCAAACCGCCGCGAC
>NZ_SSOB01000125.1 GCF_004801405.1 Cohnella fermenti | reverse complement strand
AAACCGGTTTGGTGATGATGGCAGAGGGGTTCCACGCGTACCCATCTCGAACACGACCGTTAAGCCCTCTAACGCCGATGGTACTTGGACCGCAGGGTCCTGGGAGAGTAGGAAGTTGCCAAGCCGGTTCTTTTCCTTCGGGAGAGAACAGTATTGGCCTTTAGCTCAGTTGGTTAGAGCGCACCCCTGATAAGGGTGAGGTCGGTGGTTCGAGTCCACTAAGGCCAACCAATTTCATAACCCATCACTTTGTGGGGCATTTACTATGGGGACATAGCTCAGCTGGGAGAGCACCTGCCTTGCACGCAGGGGGTCAGGAGTTCGATCCTCCTTGTCTCCACCATTTGCATCGCCTAATGTACTTGTACCTTGACAACTGGATACGAAACGATTAGCGCAATTTAGAATGTATCTTCTGCCTTAGTGGTTTGCATCCTGACAATCTCTCTCGCCTTTGGCGATAGCGATTGCAGGTGGTTGACAACCTCCCTACTAGCCTTTGGCTAACGGGAAGTTGCAACGTGGTTAAGCTAATAAGGGCGCACGGAGGATGCCTAGGC
>NZ_SSOB01000124.1 GCF_004801405.1 Cohnella fermenti | reverse complement strand
TACTACTATCACTTGAATCTGAAGACAGGGAAGATTCTGCCGGTCGATATCTACATGAACGTCAATGGCCAGTACAAGCGGATCAACAAGTTCGGAGCCCTCGCATCCGGCGGCAGCGCCTCCGATGTGTATGCGAATCCGGTGAAGCTGAATTGGGACAGCCAAGCGAAGCGACGGAACGTCTCCGATGCGGAGAGCGAGCTGACGTCCCGGGTCGCCGCCTTGTTCGCGCAGACCGGAGGCGATTCCCAGACCGGCAAGGCGGCGGAGCCGTCCGGCATTTACACCTACTCACGTCGCAGCTCCTGCAATTGACGGGACGGAACCGAACCTTCATCGGGCAGGACACAACGTACGGGGACGACAAGAACCCCGGGAACTCGTTATCGTTGCTGGAATACGCGATGCAAGCCCAGAGATGGCACTATTCCTTCCTGCTCCCGTCCTCCGCGGTTGCGGTGGAGAGCGGTCAGCCCGTGACGAAGTCGAACATCGAGGCGCTTCGCACCAACACGGGGGTTCTCGTGCTGGCTGCCGACATCCTGGCCGTCGGCGATACTTATACGCTGCACTACA
>NZ_SSOB01000123.1 GCF_004801405.1 Cohnella fermenti | reverse complement strand
GTCTGAAAATTTCGACAACATGGTGGGTCTCGCTTGGTGTTCGCTTTTTTCGGCACCGATGGCGTTTCGTCCTGACTTTTTTCCAATTTCACAGTTTCACCTACTTGACATTGCACCGCTGGGCTATGCCTGCAGTTGGATTCAATGGTTTATTCAATATATGTCACTCACTTTCTTGATCTAATAACACACTAAACTTTGTCGATTAATTCAAATCCTAAGTCGACACATATCTCTTTCTTTTTTCGACAAATCATCTGGAATCCCCTCCCAGTCGATGCGAAAAAGTTCATATATCCTGTTCGTTGGCTTTTCGGCAATTGGCACGTATTCTTGACATTGGTATGTGCCATAATTCGTGAAAAAGCGATATACGCGGATTTGATTCGACACATATTCTTGTTTCTCCAACATAAAAAACCAGACCGCAGTCTGGTTCCTTGTAAACTCTAAGGAAATTCAATTTATGATAGTTCTCCTTTTATTATCAAGTCTTATATCATACCTGGACAGTGAAAAGTTCTACCCCTTAAGAAGCCAGCGAATCGGCGTCATTCCTGGGCTCGTCCTGCTTTGATCGAATTATTTCGGTTATCGATAATGACGGGTATTGGGCAAACAGGCGAAAAAT
>NZ_SSOB01000122.1 GCF_004801405.1 Cohnella fermenti | reverse complement strand
GGGCCGGTGCTTCGCTGGCCTCCTTCGCCGTGCCTAACGACCAGACGGGGGCGGACACCCTCATTCAAAAAATGTTGGACACGGCGGACAAAGCCGGCACCCAGGAGCTTCGCATCGGGATGGAGGCTACCTCCAATCTCGGCTGGCACCTGGCCCATTATCTGAAGACCGAGCTGCAGGGCTATGAACCCCGCGTCCAGTCTCAGATTTACGTCTTGAATGCAAGGAAGGTGGCTCGTTTCAAGAAGGGGTATGAAGCCCTTCCCAAGAACGACCGCGTGGATGCCTGGGTAATTGCAGACCATCTGCGATTTGGACGACTGCCCCATGAGATGAAAGAAATCATCCAATACGAAGCCTTGCAGCGTCTCACTCGTACACGCTTCTTCCTGATGAACAACATCAAGCGGGACAAGACCTATTTTCTGAACCAGGTCTTTTTGAAGTTCAGCGGCATGCGCCAGGACAATCCGTTCTCCGACACGTTCGGCAGCACCTCGCTCGCGGTCATTCAAGAACTCGAGCCCGAGCAGATCATGAACATGTCGATGGAGGAGCTTGTCGCCTTCTTGCAGGACAAGGGCAAAAACCGTTTTGAGAAGCCCGAGGAGATTGCAGCGTTTCTCAAGAAGCTTGCACGCT
>NZ_SSOB01000121.1 GCF_004801405.1 Cohnella fermenti | reverse complement strand
GGGCCGGTGCTTCGCTGGCCTCCTTCGCCGTGCCTAACGACCAGACGGGGGCGGACACCCTCATTCAGAAAATGTTGGACACGGCGGACAAAGCCGGCACTCAGGAGCTTCGCATCGGGATGGAGGCCACCTCCAATCTCGGCTGGCACCTGGCCCATTATCTGAAGACCGAGCTGCAGGGCTATGAACCCCGCGTCCAGTCTCAGATTTACGTCTTGAATGCAAGGAAGGTGGCGCGTTTCAAGAAGGGCTACGAGGCTCTTCCCAAGAACGACCGCGTGGATGCCTGGGTGATTGCAGACCATCTGCGATTTGGACGACTGCCCCATGAGATGAAAGAAATCATCCAATACGAAGCCTTGCAGCGTCTCACCCGTACACGCTTCTTCCTGATGAACAACATCAAACGCGACAAGACCTATTTTCTGAATCAGGTCTTTTTGAAGTTCAGCGGCATGCGCCTAGACAACCCATTCTCCGACACGTTCGGCAGCACCTCGCTCGCGGTCATTCAGGAACTCGAGCCCGAGCAGATCATGAACATGTCGATGGAGGAGCTTGTCGCCTTCTTGCAGGACAAGGGCAAAAACCGTTTTGAGAAGCCCGAGGAGATTGCGACGTTTCTCAAGAAGCTCGCACGCT
>NZ_SSOB01000120.1 GCF_004801405.1 Cohnella fermenti | reverse complement strand
GCCGTAACCTCTTTGTAAGCTACCTCACCAGTTGTCTCATCCTTCGAGAGAACCTTATCTCCGACCTCAATGTCTTCGATATTCTTCTCCCCTTCGTCCGTCATCACTTTGGTGCCTGCTACAAAGCAACTACATTGCGCGAGACTCCCCTTCGCACTTGAACGAGGGGTCACTGTCACCTTCCCTCTTGAATAGGAGAAGCCTGCAATCGCTCCTAAACTCGCTTCCATTTGCGCCAGTATAGTATTAAATACTTCATTTTGATAAGTTTGGGCTACATACTGATAATAGAATAATGTCTGCATGCTATAGAAGGCTTCCGCTACATCTTTCATTCCACCTGTTTGAGCTTGAGCAATCTCATCCATAAACGTTTCATAATCTTCACTTGTACTATTCTCATACGTGTCCTGATAAAGCTTTTGAATGAGAGATAGATTCTTCGCACTAATTTCATTTCTGCCAGAATCCATTACCTCATACATCAAATATTCCATTTCTCTACCTAATGACGGAAATGATCCACTAAAATTCCTCCACAAATAGTCGCCATACTCATTATCCATATGTGCCGTCAGGAGCATGATCATGGCCGCTTGCGAGCGATCAATGGCTCCGTTAGATGCGTCTTCGAGATTGTCAACGAATCGCTTTCTCGAACCGC
>NZ_SSOB01000119.1 GCF_004801405.1 Cohnella fermenti | reverse complement strand
GTTAGTTCCTGAAGATCACTTGCTCCGGCTAATCGATATGCATATCGACTTCTCCTTTATTACGGAGAAAACGAGGCCCTTCTACACGAGTACGACGGGCCGTCCCCCCATTCCGCCGATTCGTCTCTTCAAGATGATGTTAATCGGCTATTTGTACGGCATCCGTTCGGAGCGACAACTGGAGATCGAAATCAACCTTAATGTGGCCTACCGTTGGTTCTTGGGACTTGGGTTGTACGAGCGTGTGCCGGATCATTCGACCATCAGCTACAATCGGAACGAGCGCTTTAAAGACAGCGACCTCTTCCAGGAAATCTTCGATGAACTGGTTCGTGTAGCCATTCACCATCGTCTGGTGGCCGGACGCGTATTGTTGACGGATGCCACCCACATTCGAGCGAATGCGAACAACAACCGGTACACCATGCAGGTTGTCAACGAGACCCCGCAGGCCTATCTGACGGAACTGGAAAAGGCCATCGATGAAGATCGAGCCTTGCACGGCAAAAAGCCGTTGCCTCCGGCAAAAGAGAGGGAAGAGAAGACACGTAAAACGAGCGTTACCGACCCGGAAAGCGGCTTTATGAAGCGGATCGGCAAACCCGAAGGCTTCCACTTTCTCGAGCACCGGACGGTCGATCATAAGTTCGGCATCATCACCGATGCCTACATTACACCCGG
>NZ_SSOB01000118.1 GCF_004801405.1 Cohnella fermenti | reverse complement strand
GCCTGCATGAAGTCGGAATTGCTAGTAATCGCGGATCAGCATGCCGCGGTGAATACGTTCCCGGGTCTTGTACACACCGCCCGTCACACCACGAGAGTTTACAACACCCGAAGCCGGTGGGGTAACCTAAGCCGCCCCAGAAAGTGAAGAGTAAGCTGCGAAGCGTATTCCGAATACTTTCCGGGGACCCCGGTTGGGAGCCAGCCGTCGAAGGTGGGGTAGATGATTGGGGTGAAGTCGTAACAAGGTAGCCGTATCGGAAGGTGCGGCTGGATCACCTCCTTTCTAAGGAGCCCTTCGGGGCAATATGAGTAGTACATTCATTACGCTCGAGTTCAGTTTTGAAGGGGCAAGCGACTTCGGTCGATTGCATTCTTCACACACCTTGTACCTTGACAACTGGATACGAAACGATTAGCGCAATGTAGAATGGATCTTCTGCCTTAGTGGTTTGCATCCCGACAACGACTCTAACGAGCCGTTGCGGGTTCCTGACAATCTCTCTCGCCTTTGGCGATAGCGATTGCAGGTGGTTGACAACCTCCCTACTAGCCTTTGGCTAACGGGAAGTTGCAACGTGGTTAAGCTAATAAGGGCGCACGGAGGATGCCTAGGCGCCAGGAGCTGAAGAAGGACGCGGCGAACAGCGAAATTGCCTCGGGGAGCCGTAAGCAGGCGTTGATCCGGGGATGTCCG
>NZ_SSOB01000117.1 GCF_004801405.1 Cohnella fermenti | reverse complement strand
CCGATGCCCGGCACCGACAGCAGGCACTGGGCGCCCTGGATGCCATCGAGAACACGCGCGATCGCCTTGTCGAGATCTTTGAGCTGTTTCTGAATGCTGCGGATCGATTCGATGGACGTGCCGAGCACCAGGTCAATTGAGTCCTCCACCACCTTGGACAGCCGGTAGGAGGCGCGAGCGGCCTGCTGGATGCAGCGGGCGACGCGCTCGGGATCCGGGAAGCGATTGCGCCCCTTGTCCCGCAGGTAGTCGGCCAGGTCGGCCACTTCCATGTCGGCGATGTCGTCGAGGCTGAACTTCTCGGAGAGCATCTCCATGAGGGCGTGTCCGAACACCGAGCTGTCGACCTCGGTCGTAAAGGCATTGCATTTGTAGAACAGGTTCTGCAAGAAGTATTGTTTCTCGCGGGCCAGATTGTGGACCAGATGGAACCGCATGCGCGTAAGGCGCTGGAGCGCGACATATTGCTCCTGCATGACGATGGTGGTCGTCAGGCGGCCGAAGCGCAGGCGATCCGCGATAATCCAGGCGTCGAGGCGATCGGTCTTGTCCATGTCGGCATAGGCTTCGCGGAACTTGCTGATGAGCTTGGGATTCAAAGTGAATACCTTGGCCTTGCGCGCTTGCAGCTCAGCATCCTGATGCAGATACATGGCCGGGTGCCAACTGTAAACCGAGGTGGCTTCGAGCCCGATGTGAATCTCGGATACGGCAAGCTTGTCCGC
>NZ_SSOB01000116.1 GCF_004801405.1 Cohnella fermenti | reverse complement strand
TTATAGGCTTTAGCCTGTTGAGTGCGTGAAACGCGCGAAACAAAAAACCACCCGCTATGCGGGTGGAGGGAACGAGGGTTTGACCACCAAGACCATTCCGATAAAATTGAGATGTTCAGGCTCAATGGAAGGAATGGTCTTAGGTGGCAAACAAGAATTACAGTTTAGCGCACACGAAGTGGATGTGCAAATACCACATCGTGTTCACCCCGAAGTATAGACGGAAAGAGATCTACAATCAAGTGAGAAAAGATTTGATCGAGGTATTCAAACGTCTATGCAAGTACAAGGGGGTGGAGATTCTAGAAGGTCATATGATGCCGGATCATGTACACATGATGGTAGCTATTCCCCCAAAGATATCGGTATCATCGTTCATGGGATATCTGAAGGGGAAAAGTTCGCTAATGATCTTTGAAAAGCATGCGCAGCTCAAGTACAAATATGGGAATCGAAAATTTTGGGCAGAAGGCTATTATGTGAGCACAGTAGGCCTAAATGAAGCAACCGTAGCCAAATACATTCGCGAACAAGAAGCACACGACCAAGCGATAGACAAATTGAGTGTAAAAGAATATGAAGATCCGTTTAGCAGCAATAGGAGCAAAAAGAAATAAACCCGTTTTACGGGTACGTGAAGGTGACAAATTACCCTGAGCCTGAACAACCTTGTTGTCAGGCTGGCGTCTTTAGGCGCAGTTTGGCAACAAGGGGTTATACCCCAAGAGCAAACCACCCGTTGGACGGGTGGTTATGATT
>NZ_SSOB01000115.1 GCF_004801405.1 Cohnella fermenti | reverse complement strand
TATTTGATTCAAGAGAAGAAGTTTGCGACGAAAACGATCAATCTCCATAGCGCTGCGATTCGCTTTCTGTTTGCGGTCACCCTGGATCGGCCTCTTAACTACCTCCAAGTGCCCCGGATGAAGAATCAGAAGAATCTTCCTGTCCTCTTGTCGCGCGCAGAAGTGTTTTCTCTGTTCGAACACTGCTCCACCCTCAAGCATAGGGCCATGCTCATGGTCATCTATAGCGCGGGCCTGCGGGTGAGCGAAGCAACGATGCTGAAAACTCACCATATCGATTCCAAGGCCATGCGTGTGCTTGTCGCCTGTGGCAAGGGCGGCAAGGCACGCTATACGTTGCTGTCCGAGACTTGTCTCCTCGATTTGCGGGCGTACTGGCGCGTCTACCGCCCCAACCATCCCGAAGGGTGGCTCTTCCCCGGCACGCGCAAGGTCACGCCCGTCACATCCAGAAGCATCCAACAGGTGTTCGATGAAGCACGCAAGCGGGCAGGCATTACCAAGCCGGTTTCGATTCACTCTCTTCGTCACGCCTTTGCCACTCATCTGCTCGAAGATGGCGCAACCTTGCTGCAGGTAAAAGAATTGCTGGGCCACGCGAGTATCCAAACCACCACGATTTATCTGCATCTCGCCCATTTAACGGCGGGTCTGAAGAGTCCACTTGATAACTGGCCTATCGTCTCTCAACTGGAGGGCGATACCCGTGATTGAGTTGCAGGATGTGTTCCGTCACTATGGGGAAGCGTACCGTCTCCACCATCCGCA
>NZ_SSOB01000114.1 GCF_004801405.1 Cohnella fermenti | reverse complement strand
CTCCGCCGTACCCCCTATGATTGTCGGTAATCTCACGCTGCCCCTCCGCCAATTATAGCCAACTCGCTCCGTCAGTGGATATGAAAAATCGCCGCTCTGCTTCCGTCAACGGAAGTGAGCGGCGACAGTCTGGGCTGCATGGCTAGAAGAATTACATCTCTGGCGAAAGCAGAACACATTTTGCCAATATGTCAATTAGATTCTCAAGTTGAGTTAATTATTGAGTAAAGAATGATATGACAATTACATTGATATTACAGCTAAATTGATATATTTTATTAGTAAAGATAAGAGTAAAGAAAAATCTAGGAGAGCATATTATGTTACTTTCTTCGAATGAAGTGTTCCAGATATTAAAAGACGTAGGGTTAACATCTGCAAAAGATAAGCAGATTGTTCTCAGGTGGAAAAGAAATGGTTTTATAAAAGCTAAAATTGACTCTCGAAAAAAAGGAGTTTGGTTTGAAGAAAAAGAAGTAAAGAAATTCATTAAGAATAGAAAAGGGGCAAGTCAAATTGAAATACTTGAAATGGAAATTGAGAAGTTGAGCAAAATAATAAATGAAGAGAAAAAAACAAATCAAAAACTAGTGGAAGAAATTGAATTTTTAAGGGAGAAATTGCATGAGAATCGAGAAGATAACAGTAGGCATAATGAAGATACTGGACAGTGAAAAGTTCTACCCCTTAAGAAGCCAGCGAATCGGCGTCATTCCTGGGCTCGTCCTGCTTTGATCGAATTATTTCGGTTATCGATAATGACGGGTATTGGGCAAACAGGCGAAAAATC
>NZ_SSOB01000113.1 GCF_004801405.1 Cohnella fermenti | reverse complement strand
GGCACCCGCTTGCGTTCGAAACGCACCCGAGACTTTCTGTTTCACCTTGACCATCCGCAGATCGCGTTCCGCCTGGTTATTGTCAAACGGAATTTCGGGTCGCCGAAGAAACAAGAGAATCGCCTCTTTGTGAAGCATGAAGCGTTCGCCCAGATTTCCTGCCTTGCTCTTCTTTTGCTTCCCTTTCTTCGAGACCGGAGTGCTCGCCTCCTCCAAGGCCCATTCCTTCTCTCCCTCGCGAAGAATGGCATCGTAGCGGTCTTCGAACACTTGGATGACTTCCGGTTCGACGTTCTCCTCCTTCGCGCGAGCGGCGAGGGCGGCCTTCCAGCCTTCGCGAAGCAACTCCGCCATCCGCGAGGCCCACCGGTGACCATCATGCTTCGCAATGCCCAGAGACTCCCGGAGCAGATGGGCGTTGCAAAGGGCATCCGAGAACGCGCATCCCTCCTTGAAGTAGGATTTCATGCAATCGTGCACGACCGTTCCTTGGTACTCCGGTAAGAAGCCAATGGCCTTAAACGCCTCTTCGCCACGCTTTTCGTGTACGCGAAGGTAGGTGTAGCCTCCATCCGAGCAAACATGAACCCAATTGAGTTTGCCATCCGCGCGGCACCCGGTTTCGTCCGCATGCACCACCACTTGCTGGAGCAGCTTCTCTGCAATAGTGGTCTCTATAGGCTCCAGCACCTCATAGGACGTTTGCAAGAGGGAGAGCACGGTGGCTTCGCTCGGCCGATAGGTCGTCATATCTTCAAAGAGATCAGCGATGCGCTTAACCGGTATCATATGATACGCAT
>NZ_SSOB01000112.1 GCF_004801405.1 Cohnella fermenti | reverse complement strand
AGCCCAGCGGTGCAATGTCAAGTAGGTGAAACTGTGAAATTGGAAAAAAGTCAGGACGAAACGCCATCGGTGCCGAAAAAAGCGAACACCAAGCGAGACCCACCATGTTGTCGAAATTTTCAGACGACAATTTAGCGTGGGCTAGCTGTTAGAAAAGGTAGAAACCGGTAAACTTACGGATTCCTCCTCTCGGGTGGCGTGTACAGGGTGTTGGTTTTCAGTAGCATGAAGACCAACCGTACCAATTTTCGTGCAGAAAGGACGAGTGCGCGTTTATGCTTGTGCTTCGGAACTTCGTCGTACTTCTTTTGGTAAAACGCCGCATACTCGGCATCATGCTTGCGGACGGAGTCAGCGGCTTGAACCAGGTAGTAGCGCAAATACTTGTTGCCGGTGCGCATACGCGACGTTTCGTCCGCTTCGAATTCGCCGGACTGGTGCTGGCTCCAGACGAGACCGGCGTACTTGGCCAAGGCATGGTGATCCGGAAAACGATCAATGCCGCCGATCTCGGCGAGAATCCCGGCAGCGAAAACCGGCCCGATGCCCTTGACGGACATGAGCGTCTGCGGGATGCCCTTCATGATCTTGGCGATCTCCTTGTCCAACTTCTTGACCTCGGATTCGAGGTGCTGGATGACGCTGAGCGTCGTCGCCAGGGAGATGTTGACGGGATCGGCCATCGCCTTGTCCAACCGGTAGGAGGAGCGTGCGAGCTTCTTGAGAAACGTCGCAATCTCCTCGGGCTTCTCAAAACGGTTTTTGCCCTTGTCCTGCAAGAAGGCGACAAGCTCCTCCATCGACATGTTCATGATCTGCTCGGGCTCGAGTTC
>NZ_SSOB01000111.1 GCF_004801405.1 Cohnella fermenti | reverse complement strand
TTCCCCATTCGGACATCCCCGGATCAACGCCTGCTTACGGCTCCCCGAGGCAATTTCGCTGTTCGCCGCGTCCTTCTTCAGCTCCTGGCGCCTAGGCATCCTCCGTGCGCCCTTATTAGCTTAACCATCGCTCCGGAAGTTCGCATTCACTCGTATGGTTCTCAACCTAACGTCGCTGCAAGAGCAGCTTCATCTAGTTGAGAAAAACTCGTTCATTGCGATCTTCCTTCGCTCTTAGCCAAACACTAAGGCAGAAGATTCATTCTACATTGCGCTAATCGTTTCGTATCCAGTTGTCAAGGTACAAGTACATGACGTGATGCAAATGGTGGAGACAAGGAGGATCGAACTCCTGACCCCCTGCGTGCAAGGCAGGTGCTCTCCCAGCTGAGCTATGTCCCCATGGTTTAATTCCCCACAAAGTGACGTTAAGCTTCGAAGCTTATTCCGAGTACTTTGCGTGGACCCCGGTGAAGAGTTATGGAATTGGTTGGCCTTAGTGGACTCGAACCACCGACCTCACCCTTATCAGGGGTGCGCTCTAACCAACTGAGCTAAAGGCCATCAAAATCCGGCTTGGCAACTTCCTACTCTCCCAGGACCCTGCGGTCCAAGTACCATCGGCGTTAGAGGGCTTAACGGTCGTGTTCGAGATGGGTACGCGTGGAACCCCTCTGCCATCATCACCAAACCGGTTTTATCGCTGAAGGCTTGCACCTTCAAAACTGAACTCGAGCGTAATGAATGTACTGCTTCATATTGCCCCGAAGGGCTCCTTAGAAAGGAGGTGATCCAGCCGCACCTTCCGATACGGCTACCTTGTTACGACTTCACCCCAATCAT
>NZ_SSOB01000110.1 GCF_004801405.1 Cohnella fermenti | reverse complement strand
CTCGTATAATCGTACTTGTAAGATCATTTTGTTCTTTTTCCAGTTGATCCGGACGACTGAAAAGGAACGAAGTGAATTTCCAGTAGGTGACCGGGTGGAGGGCGTAGCCGAACCCGTACCGCAGCCCGAAGGGCGAGGAACGGAAGTCGGGGCGAGATTTTCATCTCTTGCGCTCCACCGTCTTGCCGGCAAGGACCGGACCTTGGCGACGAGAGCGGCTCACCTCTGGAAGCAGCGCCGGCTCCCTCATTCTGTTTTGTCCGCTTTACCCGCTTGGCCCGTTTCACCTCGAATGAGGGAGCCAGCGTGAATAGCTTTTGTTGCGCTGTAGTCGCTTGTCGTCTGCAATTCTTTGTCATGCGCTCTTTGACAACTGGATTATACACATCCGCTTTGACGGACTTGGTCCGCCGCTGTACGCGGCTGCTCTAGACTTCTCAGACCTGCCTGTGGAACAATGGGATCAACAAGCACTCCTCAGGAGATTTCTTCCCCTCCTTGCGGGCCGAAACGGCACTGCTGTGTATAGCCTGCTACCCGTGATCCACCACTCATGTTCTAACCGCTGGATGCACCGCTGCTTGCGTCCGGGGCGTAGCACCCTTCAATTGTCGGACGCTTGCGGATGAGTGCTAATGACGAGGCTGAAGTCGGTGGTTTCCACGGGCACCCAGGTCTGAGTTCTGCTTGATTCGCTTCACAACGGGAGGTGATTCTATGTCACCAATGCTGATTGGTATTGACGTAAGCTTGCGGTCCCACCATGTACAATTCATGGATGGGGCCGGTGCTTCGCTGGCCTCCTTCGCCGTGCCTAACGACCAGACGGGGGCGGACACCCTCATTCAGAAAATGTTGGACACGGCGGACAAAGCCGGCACTCAGGAGCTTCGCATCGGGATGGAGGC
>NZ_SSOB01000109.1 GCF_004801405.1 Cohnella fermenti | reverse complement strand
CCGCCTCAAGATGAGATTTCCCAGTACGTAAGACCCCTGGAAGAACACCAGGTAGATAGGCTCGGGGTGGAAGCGCGGCAACGTGTGGAGCTGACGAGTACTAATCGGTCGAGGGCTTATCCTAAGAAGCAGACGCAAGGCAGGAAGAGGATTCTAAATACACGCTAACTCGTTTCGTATCCGGTTATCAAGGCGCAAGCTTTGAGACAACCTAAGCTTGTCCGAGGACAAGCGTCTGTGATGTGGCGGCGTAGCTCAGCTGGCTAGAGCGTTCGGTTCATACCCGAAAGGTCGGGGGTTCGATCCCCTTCGCCGCTACCAACTCACTTGATCTGCAATTCCTCCCATGGAGGCTTAGCTCAGCCGGGAGAGCATCTGCCTTACAAGCAGAGGGTCGGGGGTTCGATCCCCTCAGCCTCCACCATTCAGATTCACAGCATCACCCTTCGCGGAGCCGTGGTGTAGAGGCCTAACATGCCTGCCTGTCACGCAGGAGACCGCGGGTTCGAATCCCGTCGGCTCCGCCATTTCCATTAACATCAGAACTGAATATGAGGCTCGGTAGCTCAGTTGGTAGAGCAGAGGACTGAAAATCCTCGTGTCGGCGGTTCGATTCCGTCCCGAGCCACCATTGTATTCCCCGGTATAGGCTACTCTTAAGTTGCGCAAGCTACCGGCGGGGCGCATGGAGGGTTAGCGAAGTGGCCAAACGCGGGAGACTGTAAATCTCTTCCTCACGGTTCGGTGGTTCGAATCCATCACCCTCCACCAATCCACCCCGAGCCATTAGCTCAGTCGGTAGAGCACCTGACTTTTAATCAGGGTGTCGAAGGTTCGAGTCCTTCATGGCTCACCAGTTTAAATGACAACAGACGTTATGACGTCTGTTTTTTTGATTTATAGGCTTTAGCCTGTTGAGTGCGTGAAACGCGCGAAACAAAAAACCACCCGCTATGCGGGTGGAGGGAACGAGGGTTTGACCACCAAGACCATTCCGATAAAATTGAGATGTTCAGGCTCAA
>NZ_SSOB01000107.1 GCF_004801405.1 Cohnella fermenti | reverse complement strand
CTGGCAACAGAGTCGTTTAAGCGTAGACAGCCAGGATGCAGGCCTGAGTGATTGAGCCTCGAAATAACATGAAACGGGAAGGTCGACGAGGTTGGTTTCTCGGAAGACGAGATGACTCCAAACGAAATGGCGAGGATGGAGGAGCTTCCCCGGGGTCGAAGAGCCAGGCATGTAGACCAGATGGTTACTCAGCAACTCGGGAGACCCTGCCCCGCGCTTCTGCAAGACAAGTACTCGTTAGGAACGACTCGCAGGAGTATGCCGGACAAGTGTAACCAACAAGGAAGGCAAAACAGCAGCAGGGAGTCGGATCGCCGCGTAGTACCGAAGAAGCCCCGTAATGGGGGTGGAGGGAAGGCGAGCGACGCCGCATCAATCTTGTTAAGGACACATTGACCACACCCCGAGGTGGAGAAGAGATGGAAACAAAACGAGCAAGAATAGCAGAAATGGCCAAAGCCGACTCGAAAGTAAGGTTCACCTCCATCGGGCACCTCATCAACGAACAAGCGTTAATGGAGAGCCACGAGGAGATGGAGACGGGAAAGGCGACGGGAATCGATGGCATGACAAAAGAGAAATACGGGGAAGACTTGGAAGCCAATGTAGGTCAACTGGTGGCGCGACTGAAACAGAAAAGCTATCGGCCGCAGCCGGCGAGAAGAACGTACATCCCCAAGGATGAGAAAAGTATGCGCCCGCTCGGGATACCGGCGTACGAGGATAAACTCGTGCAACATGCGCTAAAGCAAGTGCTAAGCGCCATCTACGAGCAAGACTTCATGGACTTCTCGTATGGATTTCGCCCGGGAAGAAGCATGCACGATGCATTGAAGAAGGTGACGGAGGTCATCCAGTACGGGAAAATCAACTATGTGGTGGATGCGGACATCAAAGGATTCTTCAACCATGTCGACCACGAGTGGCTGATAAAATTTCTTGAGCTGCGGATAGCCGACCCGAATATCCTGCGGCTGGTGAGGCGGATGCTGAAAGCAGGCATCCAAGAGGAGGGCAACTTCGAGCCGACAGAGGAAGGAACCCCACAGGGATCGGCTGTATCGCCGCTGTTGGCGAATGTATATCTGCATTACGTGCTGGACCTGTGGTTCATGGTCACGGTAAAGAAACAATGCAACGGGCAGGCAGAAATCATCCGTTTTGCAGATGACTTCATCTGTTGCTTCCAATACAGAGAGGATGCGGAGCGGTTCTATGCCGCACTTCGGCTGAGGTTGGAGAAATTCAAGCTGAGCCTAGCGGAAGAGAAGACGAAAATCATCGAGTTTGGCCGGTATGCGGAGGAGCGAAGCAGAAGAGAAGGGAAAGGGAAGCCGAGAACCTTTGATTTTCTGGGATTCACGCATTACTGCTCGAAAAGCCAAAAAGG
>NZ_SSOB01000106.1 GCF_004801405.1 Cohnella fermenti | reverse complement strand
CTAGTACAACGTTTCGTAAATTCGTTCCCTACGATTTGGCCATAACAGCCTCGTGGCGATCATCCTAATTTTGGATAATAGGAAAGAGGATGAAGAAGCGGCAGGTGATCGGAATGGAACGGATACATTTGACGACCAAACAACGTAAAAGTGTGAAAAAGATGATGCTTGGTCAGAAGACGGAGTATCGATTGAAACTGCGTGCGACGATCATTTGGGGCTTGGCTATGGAGAACAAGAGCCAAGCCGAAGTCGCAAATGAAACCGGGGTCTCAACCAAGACGGTTCGCAAATGGCAGCGGCGGTTTATCGATCATGGTATATGTGGTCTTGAAGATGCCCCGCGATCGGGAGCCCCTGTCACCTTCGATGCGGTAGAACGGTGTGAGGTCATCGCCATCGCTTGTGACAAACCCGAACACTATGGACTAAGCGGGCAAACGTTCTGGACCTACGATACCTTAACGGAGGTTGTGCACGCACAGGTTAAAGGCCCTATTATGAGCCGTACCACAATCTGGCGGACCCTGGATGAGCACGAATTGAAACCACATCGTCACGCGATGTGGCTGCACAGCAAAGACCCGCTGTTCAAGGAAAAAGTAAACGATATCGTGGGCTTGTATCATACGGAGCTTCCCGATGACGTCATCCTCTGCTGTGTAGACGAAAAGAGTGGGATGCAGGCCAATGAAAAAATCTACGAAACCCAGTTGCCACAGGTTCGAAAAGCAGGACGGGTCGAATTCGAGTATATCCGTCACGGTACACAAACGCTGATCAGCAGCTTTGATGTGAAAACCGGCCATGTCCTGGCTACTTGCGGCGATGGGCGAAAAGCGGAAGACCTTCTAGCTTTCATGGAACGCGTGGCCCAAACCTATCGCGAGTACCGCAAGATTATCATCATCTGGGACAACCTGAACATTCATCATGAAGGTCCTACCGAACACTGGGCAGCCTTTAATGCCAAACACGGCAACAAATTTGAGTTTCATTTTACTCCCGTGCACGCGTCATGGGTCAACCAGATCGAAATCTTCTATTCGATCCTCACCAAGCGCATCTTACGCAACGGCAGCTTCAACTCAAAGGACGAACTGAAGAGCAAAGTGATGGCGTTCATCTACCGATGGAACCAGATAGAGGCGCATCCTTTTCGGTGGACGTTCCGGGGCTATCCAACGCAAGATCAGGAGGCCACCTGATGCACCCGCTCATACTGGAAGGCGAGGAGCTCGAAGGTACACTTCATAAACAGGGGCTTATTCACCTCGATTAGATAGGGCCAACCATATGGGACGCTGGGAATCCCCTTTACAGGTTCGGCTCCGCAACTGCTCGCTGTACTAACAAACCAGTTCCCATTTGTATGGAGTGACTTTTAGTCTTCGGCATTTTATAAGGGGAATGAACTTCTGAAATGGTGTACTAGT
>NZ_SSOB01000105.1 GCF_004801405.1 Cohnella fermenti | reverse complement strand
GTTGCGAAGACAACCAGGATGTTGGCTTAGAAGCAGCCACCATTTAAAGAGTGCGTAATAGCTCACTGGTCGAGTGACTCTGCGCCGAAAATGTAACGGGGCTAAACACACCACCGAAGCTATGGCAACGTATTTCTTTCAGAAATACTTGGGTAGGGGAGCGTTCTGTGAGGGTTGAAGTTAGACCGAGAGGACTAGTGGACTTCACAGAAGTGAGAATGCCGGTATGAGTAACGAAAAGACAAGTGAGAATCTTGTCCGCCGAAAGCCTAAGGGTTCCTGAGGAAGGTTCGTCCGCTCAGGGTAAGTCGGGACCTAAGGCGAGGCCGAAAGGCGTAGTCGAAGGACAACAGGTTGAAATTCCTGTACCACCGTAAGCCGTTATGAGCAATGGGGGGACGCAGGAGGGCAAGAACGCGAGCTGATGGAATAGTCTGTCCAAGCAGTAAGAGGGGTGTGTAGGCAAATCCGCACACTGTAACCTCAAGCTGTGATGGGGAGGGAAAATCACAGTACCGAAGGTTCCGTGCTCACGCTGCCGAGAAAAGCCTCTAGCCAGGTGATGGTGCCCGTACCGCAAACCGACACAGGTAGGCGAGAAGAGAATTCTAAGGCGCGCGGAAGAACTCTCGTTAAGGAACTCGGCAAAATGACCCCGTAACTTCGGGAGAAGGGGTGCCTCGGTAGGGTGAATAGCCCGAGGGGGCCGCAGTGAATAGGCCCAAGCGACTGTTTAGCAAAAACACAGGTCTGTGCGAAGCCGTAAGGCGAAGTATACGGGCTGACGCCTGCCCGGTGCTGGAAGGTTAAGAGGAGCGGTTAGGGGTGACCCGAAGCTGTGAATTGAAGCCCCAGTAAACGGCGGCCGTAACTATAACGGTCCTAAGGTAGCGAAATTCCTTGTCAGGTAAATTCTGACCCGCACGAATGGCGTAACGACTTGGGCGCTGTCTCAACGAGAGATCCGGTGAAATTTTAGTACCTGTGAAGATGCAGGTTACCCGCGACGTGACGGAAAGACCCCATGGAGCTTTACTGTAGCTTGATATTGAACTTTGGTACGGTCTGTACAGGATAGGTGGGAGCCTGAGAAGCCGGAGCGCCAGCTTCGGTGGAGGCGACGTTGGGATACCACCCTGATCGTATCGGAGTTCTAACCTGTCACCGTGAAACCGGTGAAGGGACCGTGTCAGGCGGACAGTTTGACTGGGGCGGTCGCCTCCTAAAGCGTAACGGAGGCGCCCAAAGGTTCCCTCAGAATGGTTGGAAATCATTCGAAGAGTGCAAAGGCATAAGGGAGCTTGACTGCGAGACCTACAAGTCGAGCAGGGAGGAAACTCGGGCTTAGTGATCCGGTGGTACCGAATGGAAGGGCCATCGCTCAACGGATAAAAGCTACCCTGGGGATAACAGGCTTATCTCCCCCAAGAGTCCACATCGACG
>NZ_SSOB01000104.1 GCF_004801405.1 Cohnella fermenti | reverse complement strand
AATCCCCTTTACAGGTTCGGCTCCGCAACTGCTCGCTGTACTAACAAACCAGTTCCCATTTGTATGGAGTGACTTTTAGTCTTCGGCATTTTATAAGGGGAATGAACTTCTGAAATGGTGTACTAGTCGTCACCAGAGTTATCTTCTTCACAGTAGCAATCGCGACAACATGCCGTTTCGTTGCTGACAAAATCAAAAATATTTTCAAATTAGCCGTCCCTACTGTTAATTGTCGTGCCACACTTACTAAAAGATGCGATTAGCTCCTCATCCTCCCTATCGGTGCGGCATACTTTACAGTTGCGATGGATTTTAGAAAAAACCACAGAAAACAACGATAACAAAAAAGAGGTCAATCATGGTGGTAACTGACCATAATCGACCTGTTCATCGTATCGGCATAGCGTTATTTAGGGTATAAAAGTAAACCATTGACGTACGCACAACAAATTCATGAAATCTTTATACGGGTATTACATGGGTTAGATGTGTTATTGGTTAAATGATGGGTTCGTTCGGCACTGGATAGCCCCGCCAAAGAAAAAACCTTGAAAGGCACGAAGCCAATCAAGGTTCAGATGATTCACCAATTCCCTTTTTCAAAATCATCATTGTCTATTTCTTTTACATACACAGAAATCCATTGCAGCGTGTGTTCGACCGGGTCCGTCTCAATGTAAATTCCCTTTGGGCTGCAATATACTTCTTCAAACTCATCGTATTCAAAGTCAGGCTCTAATTCCAACACCTTGTCGATGTGCATCCCGATATGAATTACACCAAACAATTTCCCAGTATAGTTCTTCAAGGCAGTAATCTTAAACAGTTTTCCATTGAATATATTAAACCATAAGAAAGCCTCATCTTTAATCTCATACCTTATGAGAGATTTTACTAACATTGTTTCAGAATCCTTAAGTTCCCTAATAAGGCTATAAAAATCACTGATATGACTATAGAGTTTTATCCCACCGAGTCCTTCCCAAGGAACAATGGGGGCATCCAACAATACCATAAGCTACTTACCTCCTGTAAAGATTATTGTTGCCGTTTCCTTGCCATCTGTCTTATATGCACTTTCCGTTCCATCAACTACCTTGACAATACCTTGGTCATTCGTACTAATTTTTACATACGGACTTCCCCCGTGTCTGCCCCCACCAGGTGACACTTGAACTTGGGTTACATTCCTGTCTCCACCAGTATTGTTTATCTTGATTATCTTAGCGCCTGAACTTGATTTCGTAGACGCTTGTACTGTAACGTCATATCCTTCATTTCTTAGCATTTGAGCGATTTCATCTACAGACTTACCGCTTAAAGCACTAGGATTAGCCTTAATTGCATCGACAGATACTTTTCCGCCATTAATTATACCTTTTCCCGCACCCTCAACCGCCGTCCCCCCACTCTTCCCGACCACCGGCAGGTCGTCGATCAAGCCTTCGGCTTTAACCGCCGCCGACTCCGCCTTCTCGGCCGCCGTTGCGGTCTTGGCCCCTGCGCCCAGAGGAAT
This sequence comes from Cohnella fermenti, assembly GCF_004801405.1. Lineage (GTDB taxonomy): Bacteria > Bacillota > Bacilli > Paenibacillales > Paenibacillaceae > Cohnella > Cohnella fermenti. Next base: position 56 of record NZ_SSOB01000104.1, on the reverse strand, counting down.
CAGCAGCTCCAGCAGCTTCTCCGTCCCGAATCCTATCATCTCGGCTTTCCGGTTCG
>NZ_SSOB01000103.1 GCF_004801405.1 Cohnella fermenti | reverse complement strand
CTGGACAGTGAAAAGTTCTACCCCTTAAGAAGCCAGCGAATCGGCGTCATTCCTGGGCTCGTCCTGCTTTGATCGAATTATTTCGGTTATCGATAATGACGGGTATTGGGCAAACAGGCGAAAAATCATTTTGCGCAAATAAACCACTACCGTAGCCTCGGAAACGATGGTCCTGGATGGTGTTCGCAAATAGCGCCAAAACAGACCGGACGTTCGGGTCGAGAAGGTCAAAGCGATCAACTGAAGCAGACCGGTGGCGATGCAACTGCACATGACGAATCCCTCGATCGCTTCGAGCGTTTGGCGAATTCGCTTTTGATCCTGTTCATTCTTCACCTGCTCGATCAGAGGCGTGTCGGACTTGCGCTGATAACGATTCAGCTTTGGCATCGACTTGCTCCAGAAGCGGTAGCCGAACGCGCCGATCACTTGCTTCATCTCCCGGAAGGTACATTCGATCTTGAACCGGTAGCCGTACAGTTCAATGATCTCCGTGGCCGCAAGTGTCAGATCGGTACTCACCAGGATGGAGAGTTGCTCGCCTCGCCGCACCAGAACAAAGCGCAGCGGCTGGTAGAGCTTCTGTCCCCACAACAGATTGAGGCACAAATAGGAGAGCGTCTCTTGCTTGCCATACAGCATCACCTCAGCCATCTGGAACGAATCTGCATGCGTTTGAAAAAGCTCTTTTAGCTTGATTTTTGCGCCTTTCTTCGGCGGACGTCCCCGACCTTGCTTCTTGGCTTCCGGGAACTCATAGGCGGTAGCGTTGATTTTGGCCTTGGTGACCAGATCGAGCCGGATACCGCTGGCAGCCTGCGCCTGCTTCCATCGCGTTAGCGCAGGGACGGACAGGAAATAGCGGTCCAGCAGGAACAACGCGCTACCCAGCACCTTCGCTGCGGCGAAGCCTTGTTCGATCATTTGCACGACGTGGGAATCCGACCTCGTCTCGCTCTCAGCGGCAGTCTTCCAGTTCCAGATCGTCTTCACGCCGTCTTGCAGATTCATGAACAGCGGCAAGCAGAACCACTTGGCCGATATGCCGGCCAGCACCCCAACGGCGCCGAAGAGATGACCGAAGATGTATTCGCCTTTGGACACGTTCTCGGATTCCTGATGCATCTTCTTCACGCCGGGCATGCGGCGGCCTTCCTTGGCCTGCTTCATGCCGTCTCCCACCAACACCACGCGATCATGGACGGTCATCAGGGGAGCCGTCTTGCGGACGACGCGGAGCCACGTCACGCGTAGAGCGTCCAAGGTCCAGGCTGAGGAACGGAAGAAATGGATGAGCGTCTCGTAACTGCGCGGGTGCAGGGCAAGGTCCCGAACGATGGAGGACACTCCCAAAGCGTCGGAGCGCAGCATCAAGCCGAGCACGACAATAACAAACCAGTGAAAGGCGGCTTGTTTGGAAAAGCAGGAACGAAATTCTTGCATGATTTTATCGAGGTATGGAAGCATGATCTCTGGTCAATCGCTCGGAAATCGGGTAGACTACAGTCTATAACCCTTTCAGCGATTTTATCCTTTTAGAGTGAGACCTTAAGGATACCGTAAAATCGCTAGATTGGGTTATTTTTCTTTGGAGAACTTTTCACTGTCCAG
>NZ_SSOB01000102.1 GCF_004801405.1 Cohnella fermenti | reverse complement strand
ACATAATAGAATTTATAACTTTTCGGGTGTGGAGTGGGTCTTCACGTTCTCTTTGTTGTTTGGTACATTTGAAACATGGAGCCGAATATTCTCAAGCGAATTTTGTTCGATGAAAGAGGCCACTGGGATGAATTTGTTCGAAAGCATCAAGGGAAGATACGTGCAAATGTACTAAAAGAAGTGGCTAAGTTTCGCGATTGTGGAAATCCGAAGAATGGTTTTAAGCTGTTGGTCTGCGAAGGATGCCATGACCTACGGCTTGTTCCTTATCGCTGTAAAGGGCGATTCTGTACGACCTGTTCCTGTGGTGAAACAGAAGAGTGGAGTCGGTTGTTAGAGGAAGAGGTATTCCAAGTTAATCATCGTCATGTCGTGATGACAATAGACGAGGGACTGCGGGATGTGTTTCTTAAGCATCGTTGTTTGTTAAAGGAATTCATGGACGAAGCTGTACGAATTGTAAAGGAATTTTTCGAGAAGAAGCACAAGGTAACCCCCGGTATAATTGCTGGATTACATACATTTGGCTCCCGGCTGAACTTCAATCCTCACGTACATATGTTGGTGACTATGGGAGGAATGAAGCAAGACGGAGAATGGAAGACGTATGATTTTGTGCCGTTTGAAATGTTAAGAAAACAATGGCAAACGGTAGTGCTGAAGCTGATACGACGAAACTTAAATGAGCGAGATAAAAAACAAGTACAAGCAAGATTGCAAAAGGCCTACTCGAATAACGGAGAAGGCTTCTATGTGCACGCACCGAAACAAAAAGGTAACGTTAAAGCACAATTAGGGTACATGGGCCGATACATAAAAAGACCAGCGATTGCGGTAAGTCGAATTGTAGACTATGACGGGGAGTACGTGGAGTTTCGTTACCATGATAAGACGGACGGCCAAGAGAAAACAGAGCGAATTGCGGTTGAGGCGTTTATTGCAAGGCTGATTCGGCATATACCGGATGAGCATTTCAAGACAATCCGCTATTACGGGGTGTATTCACGTCGAACGAAAGCGTTGTGCAGGAAGTTAGTGGGCGTATGGCAAGAGCATGCACGAAAATGGATTGTACGAGCTAAGCGGCTGCTGCGGCGGACATGGAACCAACGTCAAAAAGAGAAAACGGGAAGAGACCCGATGACCTGCGTAAAGTGTGGATGCTATTATGAATACAAGGGAGAGGTCTGCCTGGAAGAAGGACAGTTAAAAATTAAAGTGGCGTTATGTGCAAATAGCAAAGCCGTGCTAGAAAGGATGATACGTGATGTCGCCGGTGTCCAAGAGCCGAAAGAAACAAGGGAAAAAGAAGAAACAAGGAACCGCACCGCTAAGCAAGTTCCTACAGGAGAAATTGGCGGTGAATTATATTTGTTTGCAATGTGAAGAGCAGGAGAAGATCCCCCTGGATACAGTGAGGAGCTTTGACATCATGGACGGAGGGGATCCAACGGTACCGCCTCAATTTTCGTGCGGGTTATGTGGAGGGACAATGTATCCTGAGTATTACAAAGGGGTACACGGTAATGAATACAGGATTGAGGATGTCCGTAGCACAACTGCAGAATAGTCTCATGGAACGCAAAACAAAGGACCGTCAGGGAATGAACTCATCCCTGACGGTTTTTCTTA
>NZ_SSOB01000101.1 GCF_004801405.1 Cohnella fermenti | reverse complement strand
CCTGAATCCCCGCGATATTATAACGTGGATTTCGCAAAATCCGCGTAATATCGCGGTTTTTTGCTATTTATGGCTTGCCAATCTTAGCCATTACACGTTATAATTATAACGTGGAATGGGGAGATCTTATGCCGCTCATCTATTTGAAAAACAAGCACAACGGTATTACATACGTCTACGAATCCGAAAACTATTGGGATAAGACGAAAAAGCAATCTCGCAGCCGTCGAATCTGCATTGGCAAGCTCGATCCACTATCCGGTGAATTGATTCCATCGCGGCGACTCGCCACACCGTCGGTAAAACCCGGCCCCGTTTCTGCGACGGAATCCAAACGATTATTCGCTGGCGCAACCTGGTTGCTGAGTGCTATAGGCGAGAAACTCGGCATCACGGCCGACTTGAAGCAGTGTTTTCCAAAGCAGTATAAGCAGCTCTTGTCGATCGCCTATTACTTGATTCTGGAGGATCATAATCCGCTCATTCGCTTTTCGAAATGGGCGATGACTCACCAGCATCCCTACGGCAAGGACATCCCCTCCCAGCGCAGCAGCGACTTCTTTGCTTCTATTACGGAAGAAGCCCGAGAACGTTTCTTTCGCTTACAAGGCAAACGACGGGCGGAACAAGAATACTGGGCGTACGACACGACGAGCCTTTCCAGCTATTCGGAAGGTTTGAGGCAAGTCAAATACGGCATGAATAAAGAGCACGATCCGCTCCCTCAAATGAATTTGGCGCTGCTGTTCGGCGAACAGTCGAACTTGCCATTTTATTATCGTAAGCTGCCGGGCAATATTTCGGATGTGCAAACCGTAAAGAATCTGCTTGCCGATATGGATTTCTTCTCCTATAAGAAGATCAAGCTCGTGATGGACCGCGGGTTTTACAGCGAAGCAAACATCAACGCCATGTATCAGCACCATCTGAAGTTTTTGATTGGCGCAAAAGTAACACTCAAATACGTACAAGCGGAACTCATGGCGGCGAAACCGGAGCTTCAAAAGTGGGAGAATTTTGACCCGGATCATAATCTATACGCCTATTCGAAAACAATCACTTGGAAATATACGCAGCAGCGTCCTTATAAGGGCGATGTACTGGAAGAAGAACGCCGGGCGTATCTACATCTGTATTTCAACAAGGAGAAGGAAACCGAGGACGCATCCAGGTTGAATCGACTGCTCACCAAGTTGAAAACCGAACTGGAGAGCGGGAAACGCGACCCCGCGCACGAGAAATCTTATGCGAAGTATTTCGAAGTAACAACGACGCCCAAGCGCGGCACCGTTGTAAAACCCAAACAGGAAGCCATTGACGCGGCGATCAGAAATTACGGATACTTCGCGTTACTCAGCAATGAGATCAAAGATCCCATTGAAGCGCTGGACGTGTACCGAAACAAAGATTTGATCGAAAAGGCATTCGGGAATCTAAAAGAGCGTTTAAACTTCCGACGCATGGAAGTATCCTCCGAACGCAGTTTGGACGGGAAGTTGTTTGTAGAATTCGTGGCACTGATATTTCTGTCGTACATTAAGAAGGTCATGCAGGATAAGAAGCTATTCCAACGCTATACGATGCAAGGGCTGCTTGATGAACTGGACGTGATCGAATGTTACGAACGGTCAGGCCACGACTTGCGATTTGGGGAGATCACCAAGCGCCAGCTGGAAATCTATGAAGCGCTAGAAATAGCCCCCCCGACCTCGTTATAATTTGGCCGGGGATTTAGG
>NZ_SSOB01000100.1 GCF_004801405.1 Cohnella fermenti | reverse complement strand
ACGGTCGAGCGCTCCGTCAGCTTCGTCGTCGATAAGTCCGCTCCTCTCATCGAGTCGTTCCAAGCGGCTTCATCCGACACTGCGATCAGCGTGACCGGTGCCGCTTCGGACTCCCCCGCGGGGCTCGCTTCGCTTCCTTATCGCTATACGGTCGGTTCGAATGCAAGTGCGTGGACATCTTCTAACTCGCATACGCAAGCGGGATTAACCCCGAATACGGGCTATACCGTCAAGTTCGAGGCGATGGATCTGGTCGGTCATGTCTCGACGCAGACGCAACCCGTGCGCACCAAGTCTCAGGCGCCGTCCATTATGATCGGTCAAGCGACGGAGACGAGCCTGGAGCTTACGTTCGCGGATAGCAATCCGACCGGCACCGCCTATCAGATCAAAGTCGGGAGCCAGTATGCCGGCGCTTCGGGGACGCTAACGGCAACGCCGAACTGGGTGATTCCGGCGAATAAGAAATTCACGCTTGCCGGTCTGACGGCGAACACGGCCTATGCGATCCAAGCACAGACCCGGAATGAGGACGGCGACGAATCGGCCTTCGGCGCTATTGCGAACGGGGTTACGTTAGCCGCCTCGCCGGAGAAGATCGACGCCGAAGCATCCCAACGCTGGATTCGGCTAACTTGGCCGGCCGCAACCGGAACGGTCACCTACGAGGTCGAAGCGGACGGATCGGTTATTAGCAACGGCAGCTCGACTTCCTACCTGCACAGCTCTCTCTCGCCCAACACGAAGCACACGTATCGTGTGCGGGTGAACAACGGCGGCGGCAAGGGAAGCTGGAGCGAGACGATAAGTGTCAGCACGTTGCCGGACCCGCCTGCCATCCCGGTTAACCTCCAAGCGACCCCGTCGCAGACGGAGATGACGGTATCGTGGGACCTGGTCGCCCGAGCGGAGACGTATGACATCGAGGTTGACGGGAACGTCATCGACAACGGGAACCGGATCAGCTACGTGCATCAAGGACTGCAACCTCTGACGGACCACACCTACCGCGTCCGGGCGAAGAATGCGGGCGGCATCGGCGAGTGGAGCGAATCGATTCAGCAGAAGACCTTGCCGTACCCGCCGAAGACGCCGGGGAACCTGAGTGGGGAGATCGCGATTCATGAAGTGTCGCTGAAGTGGGAGACGTCGGAAGGCGCCGCCTCCTACGAGATTGAGGTCGACGGCCTCATCATCGAGAACCAGATCAGCACGTCCTATGTGCATACGGACTTGGACGAGCTGAGCGGCCATACGTACCGGGTGCGGGCAGTTAACCTCGGAGGCAAGAGCGCCTGGAGCGAACCGCTGGATGTGACGACACATCCGGAGAAGCCGGATACGCCGACCAACCTGATGGCAACCGCCGAGGAACGCGCCACGACGATGACGTGGAACCAGGTTCCGCATGCGGCGGGCTATGAGATCGAGGTGGATAGCGGGACCATCGTCAAGGTTGACGCCAATCAGTATGTGCATGAAGGGCTGAGCCCGAACAGCAGTCACACGTACCGGGTGAGGGCGCTCAACATCAGCGGAACGAGCGAGTGGAGCAAGAAGCTCTCGATCTTCACGCTGCCGAGCTCAACCGATGCAACAATGGCGCTGACGAACGTGGCCGCCGTTGTGACGAACCGGACGATTACGCTCTCGTGGGACACGGTGGCGCCCGATGCGCAATACGAGGTGGAAGTGGACGGCAAGATCACCGACATCGGCACCGACACGACGTTCCACCACGG
>NZ_SSOB01000099.1 GCF_004801405.1 Cohnella fermenti | reverse complement strand
CCTCGTATAGTATGTTTTGAAAGCACTTGAAGGCTAGTTCCCAGCCCCCGAGGGGGCTGGGAATCGGTCGCCAAATTCCCAGTACTTCGTTCTTTGAAAATCAAAAAGGGACTGGACTTTCCGGCATGCCTCTGGACAATGGAACGTAGGGTCCATTCGGGGCAATTCTCGTTCCCCCTGTAGCATCGTCTACATTTAAAGTCTGTTTCTCCGGTACGCGTTTGAGCTTCTGACCCGCTGGCCGTTCCCTTCGGCAACCCATGCCCGACCTTAGCAGATTCGGGGCAGCTCATGGACCGCAGTGTGTTCTTATAGGCGAGGGTGATTGATCTGCGCGTGCGCCGGAGGCATCCCGGAGCGTCCATTCCCTGAATCCCTTATCGAAAGGAGGAATTCCACTTGAAGCTGTTTGTCGGTATTGACGTCAGTTCGCAAGAACTGGAAGTGTGTTTCATGAACTCGGACGGCGACAAGCTTGAGACGCTTACCGTGAAAAACAATCTCGAAGGCGCCTCTTACCTGCGGGATCGTATCGTCGCTGCGGCGGACAAGCATTCATCTTCCGAGATTCACATTGGTCTTGAAGCGACCTCCGTTTACAGTTGGCATCCCGCCATGTACATGCACCAGGATCCGGCACTCCAAGCACGTAAGGCCAAAGTCTTCACCATCAATCCCAAGCTCGTCAGCAAGTTCAGAGACGCTTATCCCGATCTGGATAAGACCGATCGCCTCGACGCTTGGGTCATTGCGGATCGCCTTCGCTTCGGCAGGCTGACGACCACCATCGTTATGCAAGAGCAGTACGTCGCGCTCCAGCGCCTGACTCGCATGCGGTTCCACTTGATTCACAACCTGACACGCGAGAAGCAATATTTCTTGCAGAACCTGTTCTACAAGTGCAACGCCTTTACAACCGAAGTCGACAGCTCGGTGTTCGGCCACGCCATCTTGGAGATGCTCTCCGAGAAGTACAGCCTTGACGACATCGCGACGATGGAGGTCGCCGACTTGGCCGACTACTTGCGGGACAAGGGACGCAACCGCTTCCCCGACCCCGAGAACGTCGCGCGCTGCATCCAGAAGGCTGCCAGAGCTTCCTACAGGCTGTCCAAGGTCGTCGAGGATTCCATTGACCTCGTGCTCGGCGCGTCCATTCAAGCGATCCGAAGCATTCAGACCCAGCTCAAGGATCTGGACAAGGCCATCGAGCGCATTCTTGACGGCATCCCTGGCGCCAAGTGCTTGCGCTCCGTTCCAGGCATTGACCGCGTCTACGCCGCCGGCATCCTTGCGGAGATCGGCGATATCGATCGCTTCAGCGACCAAGCCGCTGTCGCCAAGTACGCAGGTCTCACATGGCGAAGGCACCAGTCTGGCGCTTTCGAAGGCGAAGACACCAAACGCATTAAATCCGGCAACCGATTCCTTCGCTATTACCTGGTTGAAGCTGCCAACTCGGTAAAAAACCGCGATGAAGAATTCGGCGAGTACTACCGGAAGAAATACAACGAAGTGCCTAAGCATCAACACAAACGCGCCCTCGTCTTAACGGCAAGAAAACTTGTGCGTCTGGTCGATGTGCTGCTACGCAACGGCCAACTCTATACGCCACGGAAGAAGGTGACGACTGCGAAGGATTGACGCCTCCTTTGCCAAAGTCCGCTGTGAATTCCCAGTAAAAATCTGGTAGATAACTCGATTTTCGACTGGGTTTGATTTGATGTGCCCTTTTTCTTGACTCATCCGCCTCATGGCCAAAAAAATTTCCAATTCTCATGAATCAGGGGCTTGACATCATACCGCTGGACTT
>NZ_SSOB01000098.1 GCF_004801405.1 Cohnella fermenti | reverse complement strand
CCTCACAGATCCGTACGTGCGGAATTCCCGCATACGGCTCTTCGACGCATCTTTCACAGAATGGTTATTTGTAGATATCGACGTAGATTCTTGGCTTCGGGAGCTGCCATTTCTTTATCACTTCGCTGAACCGCTCCCGCGTAAAACTCTTGCGCTGACTTCTTCGATTCAGCCATTTCTCCATCAGCTTCGTCGTCTCCGTTTGATAGGCCTTCATCCTGTCGTAGTTGTCCGTTATTCCGTAGTACCGGTAATGTCCCAACAGCTTTGACCGGATCGCCTTCAGAAACTCCTCTTGCTTTAGATGCCGATTCGTCCGGATCCATTGCTTCATCTTCTTGACCTTCTGTCTGAATTTCTTCCCGCTCGTTTCCCGTTTCACTCGGTATGCGCCCTTTTGGCTCTTCGAGCAGTAGTGCGTGAATCCCAGAAAATCAAAGGTTTTCGGCTTCCCTTTCCCTTCTCTTCTGCTTCGCTCCTCCGCATACCGGCCAAACTCGATGATTTTCGTCTTCTCTTCCGCTAGGCTCAGCTTGAATTTCTCCAACCTTTGCCCAAGTGCGGCATAGAACCGCTCCGCATCCTCTCTGTACTGGAAGCAACAAATGAAGTCATCTGCAAAACGAATGATTTCTGCCTGCCCGTTGCATTGTTTCTTTACCGTTACCATGAACCACAGGTCCAGCACGTAATGCAGATATACATTCGCCAACAGCGGCGATACAGCCGATCCCTGCGGGGTTCCTTCCTCCGTCGGCTCGAAGTTGCCCTCCTCTTGGATACCTGCTTTTAACATCCGCCTCACCAGCCGCAGGATGTTTGGGTCGGCTATCCGCAGCTCGAGAAATTGGATCAGCCACTCGTGGTCGACATGGTTGAAGAACCCCTTGATGTCTGCATCCACCACATAGCTGATTCTCCCGTACTGGATGACCTCCGTCACCTTCTTCAGTGCATCGTGCATGCTTCTTCCCGGGCGAAATCCATACGAAAAATCCATGAAGTCTTGCTCGTAGATGGCGCTTAGCACTTGCTTTAGCGCATGTTGCACGAGTTTATCCTCGTACGCCGGTATCCCGAGCGGGCGCATACTTTTCTCATCCTTGGGGATGTACGTTCTTCTCGCCGGCTGCGGCCGATAGCTTTTCTGTTTCAGTCTCGCCACCAGTTGACCCACATTGGCTTCCAGGTCTTCCCCATATTTCTCTTTTGTCATGCCGTCGATTCCCGTCGCCTTTCCCGTTTCCATCTCCTCGTGGCTCTCCATTAACGCTTGTTCGTTGATGAGGTGCCCGATAGAGGTGAACCTTACTTTCGAGTCGGCTCTGGCCATTTCTGCTATTCTTGCTCGTTTTGTTTCCATCTCTTCTCCACCTCGGGGTGCGGTAAATGTGTCCTTAACAAGATTGATGCGGCGTCGCTCGCCTTCCCTCCACCCCCATTACGGGGCTTCTTCGGTACTATGCGGCGATCCGACTCCCTGCTGCTCGTTTGCCTTCCTTGTTTGTTACACTTGTCCGGCATACTCCTGCGAGTCGTTCCTAACCAGTACTTGTCTTGCAGAAGCGCGGGGCAGGGTCTCCCGAGTTGCTGAGTAACCATCTGGTCTACATGCCTGGCTCTTCGACCCCGGGGAAGCTCCTCCATCCTTGCCTTTTCGTTTGGAGTCATCTCGTCTTCCGAGAAACCAACCTCGTCGACCTTCCCGTTTCATGTTATTTCGAGGCTCAATCACTCAGGCCTGCATCCTGGCTGTCTACGCTTAAACGACTCTGTTGCCAGCTTCGCTCCAAGACTCGCTATTGGTGGCGTG
>NZ_SSOB01000097.1 GCF_004801405.1 Cohnella fermenti | reverse complement strand
CAGAGATGTGCCTTTCCTTCGGGACAGAGGAGACAGGTGGTGCATGGTTGTCGTCAGCTCGTGTCGTGAGATGTTGGGTTAAGTCCCGCAACGAGCGCAACCCTTGAATTTAGTTGCCAGCGAGTAAAGTCGGGCACTCTAGATTGACTGCCGGTGACAAACCGGAGGAAGGCGGGGATGACGTCAAATCATCATGCCCCTTATGACCTGGGCTACACACGTACTACAATGGCCGGTACAACGGGCTGTGAAGGAGCGATCTGGAACGAATCCTTTAAAGCCGGTCTCAGTTCGGATTGCAGGCTGCAACTCGCCTGCATGAAGTCGGAATTGCTAGTAATCGCGGATCAGCATGCCGCGGTGAATACGTTCCCGGGTCTTGTACACACCGCCCGTCACACCACGAGAGTTTACAACACCCGAAGCCGGTGGGGTAACCGCAAGGAGCCAGCCGTCGAAGGTGGGGTAGATGATTGGGGTGAAGTCGTAACAAGGTAGCCGTATCGGAAGGTGCGGCTGGATCACCTCCTTTCTAAGGAGCCCTTCGGGGCAATATGAAGCAGTACATTCATTACGCTCGAGTTCAGTTTTGAAGGGGCAAGCGACTTCGGTCGATTGCATTCTTCACACACCTTGTACCTTGACAACTGGATACGAAACGATTAGCGCAATTTAGAATGGATCTTCTGCCTTAGTGGTTTGCATCCTGACAATCTCTCTCGCCTTTGGCGATAGCGATTGCAGGTGGTTGACAACCTCCCTACTAGCCTTTGGCTAACGGGAGGTTGCAACGTGGTTAAGCTAATAAGGGCGCACGGAGGATGCCTAGGCGCCAGGAGCTGAAGAAGGACGCGGCGAACAGCGAAATTGCCTCGGGGAGCCGTAAGCAGGCGTTGATCCGGGGATGTCCGAATGGGGAAACCCGGCTGGAGTAATGTCCAGTCACCCATCACTGAATCCATAGGTGATGAGGGAGCACACCAGGGGAACTGAAACATCTAAGTACCCTGAGGAAGAGAAAACAACAGTGATTCCGTCAGTAGCGGCGAGCGAAAGCGGATTAGCCCAAACCAGGGAGCTTGCTCCCTGGGGTTGTGGGACGTCTCACATGGAGTGAGAAAAGAGCAGGTTAGGCGAAGAGGTCTGGAAAGGCCCGGCATAGAAGGTAAAAGCCCTGTAGCCGAAAGCCTGCTCCCTCCGAGACGGATCCCGAGTACCGCGGGACACGTGAAACCCCGTGGGAATCCGGCAGGACCATCTGCCAAGGCTAAATACTCCCTGGCGACCGATAGCGAAGCAGTACCGTGAGGGAAAGGTGAAAAGCACCGCGGGAGCGGAGTGAAACAGAACCTGAAACCGTGCGCTTACAAGAAGTCAGAGCCCGATCTAGGGGTGATGGCGTGCCTTTTGTAGAATGAACCGGCGAGTTACGTTTACGTGCGAGGTTAAGTCGGAGAGACGGAGCCGCAGCGAAAGCGAGTCTGAATAGGGCGCTTTAGTACGTAGGCGTAGACCCGAAACCGGGTGATCTACCCCTGTGCAGGGTGAAGGTGCGGTAACACGCACTGGAGGCCCGAACTCACAAGCGTTGAAAAGCTTGGGGATGACGTGGGGGTAGGGGAGAAATTCCAATCGAACTCGGAGATAGCTGGTTCTCCCCGAAATAGCTTTAGGGCTAGCCTCGAGGTTAGCATCATGGAGGTAGAGCACTGATTGGGTGCGGGGCCCGCCAAGGGTTACCAAGTCCAGTCAAACTCCGAATGCCATGCATGTATACTCGGGAGTCAGACAGCGAGTGCTAAGATCCGTTGTCAAG
>NZ_SSOB01000096.1 GCF_004801405.1 Cohnella fermenti | reverse complement strand
TAAGTGCGCCCGGCATGGGCGGTAACTAGGCGGTGCAAGTCCGCTACAGGCTTGGCAGTAGGAACTGTTAGCTGAAGGCAAGGGTGTCGGTCGCGAGGCCGAATCTGAAGGAAGCCGGAGGCAAACCCTCGGTCTGACGAACAGAAATCACATAAAAGGCATGGTGAGATGGACGAGCTTGCTTAACAAAGTAAAGTCCAATACTGCCCGAATCTCATCATGTAGATGTGGCAGATAGATGAGGGGAAAGTTACCGCTCTTACCCGGGGAGGTCTCACAGACGTGGTGTAGGAAAAAAAAAACCGAAACACGGAGTAAAGCTTGCTGTGAGAAGTCAGCAGACGCCATAGTACGTGAGTCGCGACAGCGACGAACGGAAGGGCTGAACAATCGGAAGTCTCGAGTACAGACTGAAAGGAGAGTCGATGCGATGAAAGCAGAATACCGAAAGGGCTGCCGGCAAAGAGATAGCGTGGAACGCGAAGGGGATGCAGGAGCGCGGAGCATCGAAGCTCGAGAAGGGAAAGAAAGAGACGGTGCAGAGGGCCTGATGGAACGTATCCTGAACAGAGAAAATCTGAACCGGGCATACAAGCAGGTCAAACGCAATCATGGCGCGCCGGGAATCGATGGGATGACCGTCGAGGCGGCATCGCCGTGGCTGCGGGAGAACAGAGATGGACTCCTGCAAAGCATTCGGGAAGGGCACTACAAGCCAAGCCCGGTGCGGTGCAAGGAGATCCCCAAACCAGATGGAAGCGGCACTCGAAAGCTGGGTATCCCGACAGTCGTAGACCGGGTGATCCAGCAAGCGATCGCGCAGCAACTGCAACCGCTATTCGAGCCGCTCTTCTCGGAGGGGAGCTACGGCTACCGCCCGGGAAGAAGTGCCCAGCAAGCGATTCGCAAAGTCAAAACCTATGCGGAACAGGATTACGGACATGCGGTCGAGATTGACCTGTCGAAATACTTTGACACGTTGAACCACGAGCTTCTTTTAAACTTGCTGCGCAAGCGAATCCCGGACAAACGCGTCATCGACCTGATCAAGAAGTATCTAAAAAGCGGAGTGATGGAGAACGGCGTACGTCGGGCAACGGAGGAAGGATCGCCCCAGGGTGGACCGCTATCACCGCTATTAGCGAACATCTATCTGAATGAATTCGATCAGGAGATGGAAAGCCGGGGCGTGACGGTTATCCGCTATGCGGATGACATCGTCGTACTCGCGAAAAGCAGGCGAGCAGCGGAGCGACTGCTGGAATCCAGCCGGACGTATTTGGAACAGAAGCTCAAGCTCCACATGAATACGCAGAAGAGCAAGGTGGTCAGCATCGTGGCACAAAAGCACTTCAAATTCCTTGGATTCGCGTTGGGGAAGAACGGGAAGGGCGTCTATATACGCGTCCACCGTCAATCTCTAGCCAAGGCAAAGAAGAAGCTGAAGGAGCTAACGAGTCGCAGTCAAGGCAGGAAAGCCCGGCAAGTGATGGAGAACGTAAAGGTCTATATACGCGGATGGATCGGCTATTTCTATGTAGCGGACATGAAGCGAATCCTGCAAGGCTGGAACGAATGGCTGCGAAGACGAATGCGGATGTACATCTGGAAACAGTGGAAGAAGCCTCGAACGAAGGTGCAAAACCTGCAAAAGCTGGGAATACCGGAGTGGCAGGCCTACCAGTGGGGGAACACAAGGCTGGGCTACTGGCGAATAGCCGGAAGCGCAGTATTGAATCGCTCTGTAACAAACGCAAGGCTCGCACAGGCAGGATATTATGACTTCCCTGCACAGTACGAGCGCTTGCGTCAACTGCACTCAAACGGTTGAACCGCCGTATACCGAACGGTACGTACGGTGGTGTGGAAGGTCGGCTACTCAACTAATGGGTAGCCTCCTATCCGATCG
>NZ_SSOB01000095.1 GCF_004801405.1 Cohnella fermenti | reverse complement strand
CGAACCTCGAAGTGACGTACCAGCCGGGGAAAATTATTTTCAGGAAGAAGATGAACATTGTGCCGGGAACGTCCTGGTCGGGAGAAGTGACGACGATTGTCTTCAGGGCCAAGGTGACCGGGGAATCTTCGATCGATGTGAAAGTGGAAGGATAAGGGAGGAGTCCAAAGTGAAAAAAATAATGGCGAGCTTTATGGCGATTATGCTCTTGCTTGAACTATTCGGAGCCTGTACTCCTCTGAGAGATACCATGAATAAGAAAGTGGAGGCAGCCGATTTAAGTTGGACACTAATTAAGACGTTTGGGAATTACGGCTATGCATGGAACTATTCGAAGAATCAATTGTTCCATTCATTAAATATAAGTAACTACTCTTCCACTGTAAGCATGTATCCTTCTTCATATCCGTCCGCAGGATGGAACTGGGAATATAATGCATTGATGTCTTATAGAGTCGAAGTTTGGGCGAAGGATTCATCCAATAATGAGGTGTTCTTAGCAGGAGCATGGGATGACTTTGTAAACAAGACAAATAACGAGACTGTATTGGATACGATTACGACTGCTACCCCCTATATAGTATTCAAGGTGTTCCAAAAACAGGTTGTTTTTCCCGAATACAAGGAAGGAAGCCAAGAGATCTATACCATCAGTTCTGGAAGAGACAGCTTGGTTTATGCCAATGGTAACTATTATACGCCAGGTCTGCCCAACAGCAGTTGTGTACCGGGAGGCACGACGTGTGTAAGCAGCATGGGAACTTACAGAATAAATTCAGATTTATCGCTATCCTCAGCCGGAATAAGTATGAGCGGTACTTGGGGAGGCATGGGAACTTTAGGTGTTGATGATCAGGATAGGCCATTTTCCATAATTGCATCGCCGATTTGGAATGATGGGAGATCTTATATATACACCTACACGATCGAGGACTCCGGCTCTATTACTCAGGAAGCCCCGGCATTTCCATTAATCGGAACTGTCGATCTTGATGGTGTTTATCTGACGAAGAACGATGGTACGAGGATCCCGTATGTATCCCGACTAACCAGTCAGCTAAGTTATGATGACAGAGGGGACAGCTACTGGGCGCAGTCCATATATGCCGGTCCTCCGGGCTCTGCTTGGAATGAATACACGCTAACCCCAACGAATACCGCCACCCGAATTCCTTATTGGAGCTACAATCCGATGACGACGACAATTCGATCTGGCAATCGTATTTATTCTACTATCGCTACGAATGATGGAGGATACCTGGTTTATTATCAAGATTTCAATCCGAGTTCCGGCAATTTTTCGAGTTTGACTAAAGGCAGTGATGGGAAGTTTCCACTGGACGACTTGAAGAATTCTTATACTACCTTTTCTCCTGAAACTATTAAGTACAACGGAACAGGCTTCTCTTACGTTACGGTCGATTGGCCAACGGGGCCTCATGGTGAGGGATATAACACATACTATCAAAGTAAATTGACATATAAGGAAACGGACGCTTCAGGAAATGTAATATTGAGTGTTGATGTCCCTAATAAAGCTTATTATCCGACGTCACCTGCAGGAAATACTTGGCCTACGCAAGCAATCGAATATGCTGTCAGCTTAAATGGAAATTACGCCACGATTGCCGCTCCCGATCCGGAGAGCGGGGGGATTTCCTATTCTATTATAGATAGAAGTAACGGGAACATCGTTAAGCAGGCTTCTACCTACCGTATTGGCTCTCAAATTAACAGGATCATGTCTGCCAAGAACATGGGAGATCCGAATAATGCAACATTCTTGATATGCGCTTGGGACTCTATGTGCAGGGCACTGCAGATTCCGGTCAAGTTTACTGATCTGAATATCGTCACGCCGACCTCGGGGCAGATTCTCAGCGATTTAAATACAACCTTCGTCCCTACGGTGAAAGCAAGCGGTTCGAATTACACTAATCTCACCGTCAACTACTTCATCGATTCCGAGTCATCGCCAAGAGAGACGAAGACGATATCGAACACGGAGACGGAGCAGACGGTGAGCTTCAACGCGATTAACCTGGGAGCGTTAACGGAAGGTACGCATTCGATAAGATTCACCGTGAACGACGGCACGAACACGGTCGAGCGCTCCGTCAGCTTCGTCGTCGATAAGTCCGCTCCTCTCATCGAGTCGTTCCAAGCGGCTTCATCCGACACTGCGATCAGCGTGACCGGTGCCGCTTCGGACTCCCCCGCGGGGCTCG
>NZ_SSOB01000094.1 GCF_004801405.1 Cohnella fermenti | reverse complement strand
GTAAGCGTCAAATAGCCCCCACCTGGCGATGGGAGCGAGATTCGACTAAGCTTTTACTTGGATTGGGGCATCCGGCATTCTGCCGGAAGCTGCTCGGACCACGGCATAAATGGCTCGAGGGCCTCCGGTGAGAGCGGACCTGCTAGTTGTGGCATCTGTTCGAAGAGATGCTTCAAATAGTTGTAGGGATGCAGTCCGTTCTCTTTTGCGGTCTCCAGGATGCTATAGATCGTTGCGCTCGCGCGGGCTCCTCGCGGTGTGTTCGCGAACAGCCAGTTCTTGCGTCCGATCACAAACGGCTTAATGGACCTTTCACTCCGGTTGTTGTCGAGCTCCAGTCTCTCGTCCTCGAGGAACGCGGTTAGCTTCTCCCACTGGTTCAAACTGTAGGTGATCGCTGCTCCCGTCAGGCTCTTGGGCAAGGTACGAGACTTCTGTTGCTTCAGCCACTTCTGGTAGGCCTCCAACACGGGAGCGCTCTTCTCTTGTCGCTTTTCTAGGCGTTCCTTCGGCTTCAGTGGAGCCAGTTCGCGCTCAATGGCATACAACTGGTTGCAATAGGCCAGCCCTTGACCCGCGACACTTCCGAGTTTGCCCATCTCTGGCGGTGCACCTTTCAGCGCCTCGTCGAAATACCGACGCGCATGCGCCCAGCAGCCGACAAGTTTGACATTCTTCACCTTGTGATAGCCGGGATACCCATCCACCTGCAGGTAGCCCTTGAATCCAGACAGGAAGTTCCGAGGATGCTCACCGCCGCGTGTTCGCTGGTACTCGTAAAGGACAATCGGCGAAACGCCGCGTCCCGTCCGATACAGCCATAGATACGATTCGGACTCGGCCGACTTTCCCGGTTCCCGAAGGACCTGCAGCGTCGTTTCGTCTGCGTGTAGCACCTCTTGCTGCAACAGCTTGGCTTTCAACGCCTCGTACAGAGGCGTCAGCCAGAGCTCTGCCCCGTACATCATCCAGTTCGCCATCGTCTGACGAGAGAGCTTGTAGCCCAGACGTTCAAACTGCTTCTCCTGCCGATAGAGCGGTAGACTCTCCACGTACTTCTGCACCATGACGTACGACAAGAGGGACGGGGAGACCATGGAGCCCGGATGAACAGGCCTTGGCATAGGGGCGGTTACGATTGGCGTCTGCAACTCATGGCGCTCACAATGCCGGCACGCATACACCTGCCGCACATGCTTCGTTACCTTGAATTGTGCCGGTACAAACGTCAGCTCGCTCCGCGTTTCGGTTGTCATCTCATGCAGGGAACCACCGCAGCATTCGCAGATTCGTTCCCCTTCTGCCAACTCGTACATGAAGGTCTCGACAGGCAAGCCCGAGAGGTCTTCATCTCGCTTGCCTGCCTTTTTCCGTCGCTCGTAGGTGATGGTCTCAGGGGGCGCTTCCTCGCCTGGTGGTGTAGCGAGCAATTCGGCTTCATTAAACAGATTGAGTTCCATCTGATCCGGATGCGTGTGCTCGCTTGAAGCGCCGAAGCGCTTGTGCTGCGCCAGCCGAAACTGTTCTTCGTACCACTTCAGCTTGGTGGACAGCTCGGTCACTTGCCGTTGAAGGGATTCAATGGTTGGGGATTCCGTTCGATTTTCCATACCCTATGAATTCGACGTAAGGAGGCCAAAACCTTGCCGCATTCGTGTCGATTCAGGGAAGGAAAACCCTGCTAAATGACGGCCTCTGCGATGACTTCTGAATGGGCTTGTCGCTGGCTAAGTGAAAGCCCGTCGAGCAGCCAACGCAACTCACGAGCGGAGACAGCAACGGTACGCTCGTTGCTAGCTGGCCATTGAAAGGTTCCGCGCTCGAGACGGCGATAGAACAACCAGAAGCCATTGTGATCCCAGTAAAGAATCTTCAGTTTATTCCGCTCGCGATTACAGAAAACAAACAGGCTGGGAGTGAACGGACTTAGACCAAAGCTCCCCTGCACAAGGGCCGCTAATCCGTCGATGGACTTGCGGAGGTCGGTTGCCCCGCTGGCCAAGTAGACACGCTGCGCATTGGATAACGTCAGCATAGAGAACTCAAGGCAGCGACGGCCTCACGAAGGAGATTTGGGTCGAAGCCGGGGGCCAGTTCAATACGGGTGGCGCCGACGTGAATGAGAATAGCGGGGGCGTTAGTCGCTCGAGGCAGCGACTCGTTGATGGTTAGAGGAACAAAATGAGCAGAGGAAGATGTTGAATTCAGAGACGAACGGTCTCTCAGCGTCCGAAGCCAGTATCTCAGTTGATCTCTGGTTACGTGGTTCTCGTCACACCAAGTTTGCATGGTCTTGCCGCTTGATTGATAATCTGCGACTCGGGTGGTCCATTCCTGCCGACGTTGTTCTTTCCTTGACATGAGGCAACCTCCTGCTCGATCTGAAGTAGCCTCATCTTCTCATGTACGGACAGCACTTAGAAGGTGTGCATGGTTTGACGCTTAC
>NZ_SSOB01000093.1 GCF_004801405.1 Cohnella fermenti | reverse complement strand
TGTTAACGCTCACGTACTTTGTCGGTGAAAGAATCACCGACAATGACGTGGGCGTTCGTGCGTCAGGCACGACAGCTGCCTGAGAAGCCTAACGCCAATCATCAGGGGAGTGGAAAAACGGCAGGTCACCCTGCCGTCCCTCGTTGCCGCTCCATATCGGTGAGCACGCGGCCAATATGCATCTCTTCCACAACTTCCGTTTCATTTCCTTCGGCCTCGAATAGGACTTGGCTGCAAATCTGGTTCACCACGCGCGGCAGGCCCTGGCTTGCCGCATAGAGCATCTGGATGGCGCTCTCAGAGAAGACCGGACGCTGTAACTTGGCCACTTCCAGATGGTGCCGGACGTAGGCCGCCGTCTCCTCCCGGCTCATGCCGCTCAGGTGGTATTGGATGCCAATACGCTGGCTAATTGCCTCATACTTCTTGAGGCGCAGCCGCTTGCGCAGCTCTGGCTGCCCGGCGAGCAACACCGGAAACAGGGAGCGTGCGTCCATCTGGTGGTTCATCACAAAGCGCAACTCAAGCAGCATGGCTTCGCTCATCTCGTGCGCCTCATCAATCACGACGACGACCTCGCGTTCGGCCTGCGCTTCCCGACGGGCCATCACCTCGCTCCATAATCGTCTCGCTTTGGCGACCGAATAGGGCGGCTCTTCTTCCACATGGGTGAGCAGCTGTACGTAGAAATCGCGCGGCTTCAGATCAGCCAGACTGAGATAAATCGGCAACGTGCGCATCGGATCGAGCGAGCGGAACAAACGCCGCAGGAGTGCGGACTTGCCGCTGCCCACCTCGCCGGTCAGCACGCCGAGCAGCCGGTTTTCCACGGCCAACATTAGCCGGGCATACGCCTCGCGGTGTCCCAGGAACGCGTAACAGGCATCCAGTTCACGGGTGAACGGGCGAATTGTCATGGCCGCTCACCGCCTTTGCGCCGCGCATACTGCACGGCGGCTTCCTGCCAGGAAGCCTGGCGCTTTTTCTCCGCCAGTTCCAGAAACGACAGGGATTCTTCGGGCGCATCGGTCATCTCCGCCGGCGGCTGCGCTTGGCACGTCCGGCTTCGCCGTCGCGTAAGCTCGAGCGGCACGGCATCGGCATGCCGCTTGTCCTCGAACCACACCTGCAACTCCGTCAGATCAAACGGATCATAGCGCAAGGAAATCCGTTTGCCCGCAAGTGCCGAATCGACCTCGTAGGTGTTGCGGCTGAGCTGGATGCAGCCCGTCTTGTCTACCGAGCGCTCCTCTTCCCATAGGAATAGCTCGTTCAGTTCACCCAGCGGCTTGCGCTTGCGCGGACGCTCGCTCGCTTCAAACCGCGTCTTGGGGGACTGCTTCGTACTGCCATGCTCGCGCTCGTGGTAATAGCCGTCCAGCCAGCTGCGCAGCGCCGCGTTCAGTTCCTCCAGCGTCGTCACCTCGCCTCGGTCAATAAGTGCCTGCACTTCCGGACGGAAGCTGGAGTCCACAAACTGGAACAGGCGTTCAACCTTTCCGCGTCCCTGGGGACGGTACGGGCGACTGTGGCTGAGCCGGATGCCTAGACGGCCGCAGATTCGCGCCAGATGGTGGGCGGAGAAGGCCGAGCCGTTGTCGCAGTAGAACGTCTCGGGGATGCCGTGCTTCAGAATCGCTTTCTTGAGACTGTCCTCGAGCCGCGGCAACTGCTCGTCCCAGTAGATCTGCGCGTGCAACACATAGCGGCTGTAATCGTCCAGAATTGCCAGCAGGATCGTTTTGCGCTTCTTCTTCGGCTGCTTGGGATCGGGCAGATAGACGAAATGCTTGAAGTCGGCCTGCAGCAGTTCCAGGATATCGCCAGCTTCAAATCGGCGAAACGTGCTGGACGGCGAGGCGTCCATCACTTGCCCGCGGCTTACGCCAGCGCGGCGCAGTTGCCGGGCGAGTGTGCTGGGGGCGACTTCCCCGGGCGCGGCCAGGCCGCCCTCCACGAGCAGAAAGATCAGCTGCTCCACGCTTCGCGCCGGGCGCTCCTTTCGGAGCTGAATCGCCTGCTGGAGTACGGCGGCGTCCAGCTTGCTCCGTCCATTCGCATCCTTGGGACGCGGTTTGAGTGCCTCCCAGCCGCCCGCGCGGTACGCCTGCAGATAGCGCTCAAGCGTCCGTACGCTAACGGTCTGCCGGCGGCTGCCGGGCAGTTCGTACTGCCGGGCGGCGGTTTCGCGCAGCCACTGCGCCAGTTCTCCCGGCGCCATCGGGGTTTGCCGGCTGACGACCGGCGCAATGAGTGCGTACCGGGCGGCAGCAATTTGTTCGTCCTGCATGCTTGCTGTCATGAAAATGAGGCCTCCTGCCGAGATGGAATCGGACCATGCGTCCTTGCTCCACTTTACAGGCAGCCCCGCGCCGCCAGCCACGGCCAGCTTGTGTGGGATGCATTCAGCCGGCTGCCGTCATCGGTGAGCGGTCGAGCTGCAGCAGGCAGGCAAAGAGCGAACCGGACCCAGGATGGGCCGCCCATACCTCAAAGAGCAGAAGCCAGTTGCCGCGCCGCCCCCTTGGCATTTCCCGATCCAGGCCAAGATGAAAGAGAACCGCCCAGAGCCGCTCTTCATGGGCATCCCGTCGTCGGTTCCACGTTTGTCGCCAGCGTCGGATCGTCTTCTGACTGTACCCGCCGCCTGCGTAGACCTCGCTCACTTCCGCGATCTCCGCCAGGCTGCATCCTTCCGCCG
>NZ_SSOB01000092.1 GCF_004801405.1 Cohnella fermenti | reverse complement strand
CTTCCCTGCACAGTACGAGCGCTTGCGTCAACTGCACTCAAACGGTTGAACCGCCGTATACCGAACGGTACGTACGGTGGTGTGGAAGGTCGGCTACTCAACTAATGGGTAGCCTCCTATCCGATCGGGTTACTTGCCTGCTGCAGCGAGCTCCTGGCGGGCAAGCGCGGCGGCTTCGGTCATGTTCTTGAGTGCGGCGATCGCTTCGGGTTCTCCGCGCGTCTTCAGGCCGCAGTCCGGGTTGACCCAGAGGCGCTCGGACGGAACGACGGAGAGCGCGGAGCGGATGACGGCGAGCATCTCCGCCGTGTCCGGAACGACCGGGCTGTGGATGTCGTAGACGCCGAGTCCGATGCCGTTCGCGTAAGGCTCGTCGCGAAGCGCTTCGACGAGGGCGCCGTGGCTGCGCGACGTCTCGAGCGAGATGACGTCGGCGTCCATCGCTTCGATCGCCGGCAGAATCTCGTGGAAGTCGCAGTAGCACATGTGCGTGTGGACCTGCGTCTCGTTCTGCACGCCGCCGACGCTCTCGCGGAACGCGCCGACCGCCCAATCGAGGTATTCCTTCCACTCGCCCTTGCGGAGAGGCGCGATCTCGCGGAGAGCGGGCTCGTCGACCTGGATCATCGCGATGCCGGCTTCCTCGAGGCGCAGCACCTCGACATTCAGGGCGCGGGCAATCTGGAAAGCAATCTCGGCCTTCGAGAGGTCGTCGCGGTAGAACGACCAAGCGAGCATCGTGATCGGTCCGGTGAGCATTCCTTTGACCGGACGCGAGGTGAGCGACTGGGCGTACACCGAGTCGGCAACCGTCATCGGATCGCGGGCGACCACATCGCCGTAGATGACTGGCGGCTTCACGCAGCGGGAGCCGTACGATTGCACCCAACCGTTGCCGGTAAAGTGATAGCCGTCAAGCAGATGGCCGAAGTGCTCGACCATGTCGGTGCGCTCGAATTCGCCGTGAACGAGCACGTCGATGCCAAGCTCCTCCTGGCGTTCGATCCACAGCTTCGTCTTCTCGCGGAGAATCTCCTCGTACTTCGCCTGGTCGATGTTGCCCTTGCGCAGGTCGACGCGGGCGCGGCGGATGTCGGACGTCTGCGGCAGGCTTCCGATCGTCGTCGTCGGCAGCGGCGGCAGCTTGAACTTGTTCTGCTGCAGGACGCGGCGCTCTTCGAACGGAGCGCGGGCGTTGCGGTCGGATTCGCCGACTTCGGAGGAGACGTCGCGGTTGCGGCCCGGATGAGCTTGCAGCGCAGCGAGCGCTTCGCGGTTCTGCTCAAGCAGCGGGGAGGCCGACGTGCCTTGCTCCCACGCTTCCGCCAGTGCGACAAGCTCCGCCAGCTTCTCGTCGGCGAAAGCGAACGCTCCGCGGACGACCGGATCGCCCGTCGACTCCAGCTTCGCGCTGACCGGCACATGGAGCAGGCTGCAGGAAGGCTGCACGATCAGCTTATCCGCCGCTACGTTCTTGCCGAGGCGCTCCAGCTTGCCGAGAGCGGCGTTCGGGTCGACACGCCAGATGCCTCTTCCGTCGACGATGCCGGCTCCGAGAACCTTGTCCGCCGGCCAGCCCGAATTGTCGATCGACTCCAGGTTTGCGCCGCCGTCACGTACGAAGTCCAATCCGATTCCGTCCACGGGCAGCAGCTTTATTTTCTCCAGGTGGGCTACCGGTCCGAAGTACGTCTGAAGCTGAAGCTTGACTTCCGTCGCCGCAGCTTTGATCTGTCCGTACACCGCTTGAAGCAGCTCGACATGCTCTTCCGGAACGTCGGTGACGAGGGAAGGCTCGTCGATCTGAATCCAGCCTGCGCCGGCTTCCGCCAGCTCCGAGATCGCCTGGATGTATGCCGGAACGAGCGCGCGAACCTTGTCCGCCAGTTGGCCTGCGGCAATGCCCTTCGACAGGCGAGCGAACGTGTAAGGCCCGATCAGCACAGGGCGGCCGACGATGCCGAGCTCCCGCTTCGCTTCAAGGAACGCCTCCAGCCAAGGATTGCTTGCGAGCGAAGGAGCGCTGCTTGCCGTCCATTCCGGAACGAGGTAATGGTAGTTCGTGTCGAACCACTTCGTCATCTCGCTCGCGGGAGCGCCGGTTGCGCCTCTCGCCATGGCGAAGTAAAGATCGAGCGCATCCTGAGAAGCGAGGCCCGAGAAGCGCTCCGGGATCAGGCCGAAGGCGACCGAGTGATCCAGCATGCTGTCGTACAGAGTGAAGTCGCCTACCGGAACGAAGTCGATTCCGCTCAGCAGCAGCTTCCGCAGCCGGGCAAGCCGGAGCTCCTTCATCTGGGCGAGGAAGTCCTCCCGATTTGTTTTGCCGCCCCAGTAGCTCTCAAGCAGCAGCTTCCACTCGCGCTTCTCTCCGATTCGCGGATAGCCGAGTCCGGCCGTTTTGACTTTTGCCATGGCTTGCCACACACCTTTCACATGTCTCTTAATCGCAATAAATTGCGGAATGATTATCGATCTGTGAGAACAGAGTACCACGCCGCCGATTCCTATCGGTAATTTCTAAAAATTATATCTGGATATAGCCGGAAGCTATAGCGGGCGGAAGCGGGGGCGGAGTGGGGGACGGAGCAGGGCGGGGAGCGGCGAGAAGTCCAGCGGTATGATGTCAAGCCCCTGATTCATGAGAATTGGAAATTTTTTTGGCCATGAGGCGGATGAGTCAAGAAAAAGGGCACATCAAATCAAACCCAGTCGAAAATCGAGTTATCTAC
>NZ_SSOB01000091.1 GCF_004801405.1 Cohnella fermenti | reverse complement strand
TTGTTTCCGCCAACCTACAATGACCGAATATAGCCGGTAAAAGATGTCCAAGAATAGACCGATATATTGACCAAGAACCTAACGGAGGAATGGAAAAGACGTCCCTTAGTGGAGAAGGTGCTGCTACCAACAGCGCCTCATCCAGGACGTCTTCTTCATGGTCATATATCATGGTCATTATAACAAAGTTTTCATTAGAGGCGAAAGAGGCAGAATCCGGGGTTTTTCGTTAGGAGTGCGGAAAGAATCCCTTGCCCGTGTTGTGGAGGGGAGTTACCTGTGGCAGGTAGTCGCGAGCGGGTATGGTATCAGAGTAGCGGAGATCGGGCAACACTCATCATTCGTCGCCTTTATTGCGAGGCGTGTGCGCGTATTCATCATGAACTGCCGGACTTGCTTGTTCCCTACAAGCGTTATGACGCTGAAAGCATAGAAGGCGCTCTGTCTGAGCCTAAGCATACGGATATCGCAGCGGATGAGTCAACGCTTGCTCGCTGGAAGTCCTGGTTTCTGGCTTTCGCCGTGTATGCCGCGGGTGCACTGCAGTCCATAGCGCTTCGCTTTCACCTGCCTGTAGCGGGTTCATCCACTCGCTCTTGTTCCGCACTCCATTCTCTCGGACGTTTTGTCGGCGATGCCCCCGGCTGGCTGTGTAGAACTGTCCGCTCTATTGCCAATTCGAATCTATGGATCACAGACCCGTTCTGCCTTTCTGTCCGCAGCCTTCTGAAATAGACTCGTCTCATCGCTACGAAAATGGAGGCATGAGACGTGAAAGATCAGAAGAAAGCAGAAGAAATCGCCGTACAGCGGGTCCAATTGTTGTCCCCGCTCTTGGCAAGCGGACTGGATTCGGCGAAAGTCAGTCAGATCAAGGCGGAGATCTGTGCGCAGCACGGCATGTCAGAACGTACGCTGCGCCGGTACTTAGCGCAGTATCGAACCGAGCAATTCGAGGGACTCAAACCAAAGCCTCGTGGCCGAAAACCTTCTACCGACACCATCAAGGCGGAACTCCTTGAGGAAGCCATTCTGCTCAGGCGAGAGGTGCCCGGCCGCAGCGTCCGGCAGATTATTCAGATTCTCGTATGGGAAGGCAGGGCAAAGCCCGGCGAGATCAAGCGCAGCACGCTGCAAGACCGGTTAACCGCGCGTGGGTACAGCTCCCGCCAGATGCGCATGTATACGACCCCGGGTGCTGCCGCCCGGCGCTTCCAAAAGAGGCACCGCAACGCGCTCTGGCAATCGGATATCAAGTTCGGGCCGCATCTGCCTATCGGCGCGGGCGGAGAGAAGAAGCCTGTTTACCTCGTTCTCTTCATCGACGATGCGACACGTTTTGTCGTTCACGGCGCCTTTTATGATTCACTTGAGCAGTCCATCGTGGAGGATTGCTTTCGTCAAGCCATTGCGAAATACGGCGTTCCGGAAGCCGTGTACTTCGACAATGGCAAGCAGTATAGGACGAAATGGATGAATCGGACATGCGCCAAATTGGGGATTCGTCTGCTCTTTGCTAGACCATACGCTCCAGAATCAAAAGGTAAAATTGAACGCCTGAACGGCGTTGTGGGAAGCTTTCTAAACGAGCTTGCGCTCGAGAAGGTGACTTCGCTCGAGCAGCTCAATACTTGGTTTCAGGTCTGGCTGTCGGAATGCCATCAGAACAAGCTGCATTCAGCGCTTGGCGACGATCAAACACCAGAAATCGCGTATCGGAGCGATACAAAGGCACTTCGGTTAGTAGACGCAGATCTCCTGGCCAGCGCTTTTCTACACAGCGTGGATCGCAAAGTCGACAAAGCCGGATGCATCAGCTTCGACGGGAAGAAATACGAAGTCGGTCTGCTCTTCATCGGTCGGACCGTTCAGGTCGTGTACGACCCGGCGGATGTTCGAGAAGTGACCATTGAATATGAAGGGCATTCCCCATGGACGGCGCGCGAAATGGTCATCGGGGAGCGTTCAGGGAAGCGACCAACGCTTCCGGATCATCTGGGAATAGAATCGGCAGATATATCCCGTCTCCTTCGTGGAGCAGAGCAAGAACATGCCAACCGCAAGGTGCTTCAAGCGCCTGCTGTCTCCTACCGGTCTATCCGAAAGGAGGATAGCGACCATGTTTGAGGATTTCTACAGGATGAGTCATACACCGTTCTCGCGAGATACGCCGCCGCAGGAGCTGTACCGGTCGCCTATGCTAGATGAAATGCTGGAGAGGTTGGTTTATGCCGCTGAGCGGCAACTGTTCACCGTTGTCACTGGAGATTGTGGGACAGGGAAGACAACGACGATTCGGCGCTTTACGGCTGAACTGGACGCAGCGAAGTACAAGCTGCTCTATGTGTCGGACTCAAAGTTGACCCCGCGCCATTTCTACAAAGGCATGTTGGAGCAATTGGGGTGCGAATCGAAGTTTTATCGTGGCGACGCGAAGCGGCAACTGCATCGGGAAATCGAACTGATGCGTGGTATCCATCGCCTGCAGCCGGTTGTCGTCGTGGATGAAGCCCATCTCTTAGACCGGGAGATGCTGGAGGAAGTGCGGTTTCTGCTGAACTTTCGGATGGATGCGCAGAGTCCTATGGCGCTTATCTTGGTTGGGCAGAGTGAATTATGGGATCGGCTCCGCTTGCAGGCCTATGCCGCCATTCGTCAACGGATTGACTTGCAGTGCAAGCTTCCGCACTATGACCGAGCCCAATCTGGCGAGTACATTAGACAGCATCTGTCGTACGCCGGTAGCGAGCACGATATCTTCTCGGACGGTGCAGTGGATGAAATTCATCGCTATGCTAGCGGCTCTGCACGGCTGATTAATAAAGCGTGCACGCATTCCCTTATTTACGGTGCGCAGAACAAGCGGCGAATCATTGACGATCACATGGTGAAGCAAGTTATACAAGGTGAACTTTCATGAGACGTCAATGGTTCCAGATGTCCTATGACAAAGCCGGAGATCGTTGGGTTGTGGACGTGGAGAATGGCCAGTGCGCACTTCATTGTGGCAACTTTCTGGAGATTCGAATTGGGGACAGAGGAATCCCGTGCAGAATCGAGCTTGACCGCGATTGGTACGTCGTCATGCAAGAGGCGCGATTTTACCTGCGTAAGAAAGATACTTATCAAGTTGAAGTCTAAAGTGAACGGGAAAGCCGAATTCGGCTTTCCCGTTAGCATACGGTTCACGGTCAGAATTCCCGTTAAATCGTGGACAACTATCATCGTCTATTGCTGGACAAGTTAGGTTAGCTGTAACACTT
>NZ_SSOB01000090.1 GCF_004801405.1 Cohnella fermenti | reverse complement strand
TCTGTTGCCAGCTTCGCTCCAAGACTCGCTATTGGTGGCGTGGCTTCGCCTTTTCCAAGCAGGGTTTCCACCTGCTAAGTTACTCAACCTATGCTCGGTCGCTCTGATTTTTCACATAAAATTCGGCAGTCAGCGGCGTGGGTGGCTTCGGTGGCGTCGGTGGATTCGGTGGCGTCGGTGGATTCGGTGGCTTCGATGGCTTCGCCAACTTTAGCCAAGGAAGGGCTTCACCCTTCGCCTCATCTATAGCGACAAGGGAACCTCCAACCTGAGCATGGCTTGCTCCAGCCGCTTAAGCTTCCTGAACAACATAAACCGGTCCAAGTCTTCCCGATACTCTATCAGCAGCTTCAGGAAAATATCGATCTTTTCGACGGAGAAGGACAGCTCTTCTTCCATAAACTCGCCCAGTTCCTCTAACGTATCCAGCCGCTCGTAATGTTGCTCCACCAGATTCATGACAGTCATATAACTGCTTCTAGTATTCGGCAGATCGCTAATTCCCAGATACTCATCGCAATAATAATACGAGTTGAATCGTCTCTCCACGTAGTTATCCATAATGATTAGAGTCACGATTTTCTCGAATTCATCGCTCTCCCGCTTGCGCAGGTAGGCCGCGTTCCGATACGGCTCTAACGTGCGGGAAGCAATGTCCCG
This sequence comes from Cohnella fermenti, assembly GCF_004801405.1. GTDB lineage: Bacteria > Bacillota > Bacilli > Paenibacillales > Paenibacillaceae > Cohnella > Cohnella fermenti. The sequence continues at coordinate 3,056 of NZ_SSOB01000090.1, read as the reverse complement.
CATGGCTTTCGCCAGATCGGGATGAGCTTTGTAACTGCTCATCCTTGAACGAATATAAGGGGACGAGCCTCTTTTGCCCCATTCGTGCACTTGCTCCTGCAGCGATTCATAGATTTCGCCGATCTCCGGCGCATTGGCCTGCAGCCAATGAATAATCGCCTTATAGCTTTCCGAGATCGCCTGAATAACGAGGTCTTGTTGTTCTTCCGGGAGGCTGTCGTACCATTGATTCAATTCGCCGAACTTCTCCCCTAACGTCAACTCGCTCATACCAGGAGTTCCTCCTCAAGGCGAACTGAACTCTGCAAATAACTCGGCAGCGAATGCTCCAATTTCTCGTCGAAGCTCGATTCGTCCGAATTGTATTTCAGATCGCTGTCCGAGGCCTCGAGAACCTTCTCAGCGGAATACGATTGAGCAAGAAATGTCAACACTTCCCTTGTCTTCCCTTGCTTCGTATTCTTGTCATACTTGGCAGAGGATTTGACGCTGCTGTTCCCCAGCGGCCTTCTCTTCCGCAAGCTATAAAAATCAACCGCCAATCCTATGCTCTTCATGTCCGCAACGGCCGCCGAGTGCTGCTCGGAGCCTTTTATCTGCTCGTACGCTTGGCTGCCGGCGAGGGTCAAGGAATACCATCTTCGCTTGCCGATCTCGGTATAATCGACCAGCCGCTTCGCTCGCAAGGAGCGCAGCAGGTTGCTGATCTGCTGCCTGTTATGCATCCCCAACTCGCCGGCTATCTCCGTCGGCGTAGACTTGGGAGTCTTCGCCAGTTGAACAATGACTCTTCTCTCCAGCGGAGGGAGAGCCCCGAGCGTGTGCTCCTTTATCTTCTGTTCCGTTTGATACTGAAGGAAATAATTCATCGACTTGGCCATCCCCAAGTTGTAGCTGGACCAGTTCTCCGGCCGCTCGCCGTCAATCGTCTGCTCAAGCGCATAGCGCAACGCATCCAGGTCCGAAGCATTCCAGGAGGGGGACCGCTCCAAGATCAATCTCAAGAGGTACAGAAGATGAACATTGGCCTGCCGCTCGTTCGAGCTCCGATTCGAATTCCACTTCTCGAGCAATTCAAACCATACGCTATCCATGTTCAGTTCCTCCTTCATTGTACACTTATTGTACACTTTATTATAAAGCCAATACCCTCAATCCACAACTTCAATCACGCGGGCCTTCCGGCTCCGGTTCTGGTCCTGGATGCTGCTCCGATTCGGGCTTAGGCTTGGGCTTGATGACTTCGATGATCTCCCTCAACGTGATCGCAAGAACGGGTTGCTTGCTTCGGAAAACTTCCTTGAAGCCGGGAACGGAGACCACGGCCCGCGGCTGCTTATCGTCGGGCTTCTCGCCACGATACGGTTCCCCCAGATTATTGCACAGCACAACGAGGCAGCCGTTCCGCTCGGCCAGGTCCTGCATTCTCCTGACGAACTTCCCGCTGGCCGGGCGTCCGGTCATCGACATGATAAAGATCAGATCGACTTGACGGTCCAGCAGCACTTCTTCCACGTTATAATTAATAAAATCTACGCAGATAAAGAACGCGATTCTTCCCAGCTTCGTCTCGAAAAACGTAACCTCCCGCCGGTCATACGCGTTCTGCTCCACCCCGCTGACTTGGGCGAAGCGGGCGAGTTCGCCCTTATAGTCCGGATTGGCCGGGAAAATAAACCGGTTCATTTTCGTGACTTCCAGAAGAATCTTGCCGCTGCCCGCTACGACCTTCGCCAGATTATACAGATTATCGCCGACTCGCTCATGGAAAGAACCGGTCATGAAGAAGATGGGAGCCCCGTCTGCGCTCCCCGCCTTGCCGGGACTCAGCGTTCGGAAGACCTTAATCAATTCCTCCCTTAGTTCAGGCGGCGTCGACAGCTCCGGAAGGATCAGAAAGTGAGGCTTCTCGCCAAGAAGCTGACGGAAATCTTCCAGCAAGATGCCATAATACATTTCGGGATCGTTGACCCCGCTAAAGTAAAACGGAAGCAGGCCGTCCCCGGTCAACTCGCCGCTCGTATGTATTCGGTAATCCTTGCTTACATCGAACTGCCCCGGAAGAAATCCGAACTTCAAATCCAATGCGTTGGTCCCGTCATATTGCGGTGTTGGAGCATAGCGATGCGTCACTTGATAATAAGAATAGCGGGAGCGCACGACATAGAAGCTTCTGACCTTGCGGCGAAGCAACAGATAATTCGGATCGAGCAGCGGTTCATAACATTCCAGCGTCTGGAGCGCACGAAGCAATTCGGAGTCTCTCCGGTACAGTAAATCCCCACATAAGGTTGCAATCGGCAGTTGCTCATCATCAAGGTAAGTCTGGTATTCGGTCCTTAAGCTTTCCAGATGTCCATCCAGAACGAACAGGAAGACCGTCAGAGCGATCAGAAGCTCTTCAGAGGATTGGGCATCGGCAATCTCTGCTAGGAGCAGACTTCTTGTCCCCTCCTCCAGGTCGCAGTAGGCTCTGGATCGGTAGGAGTGATCCGCAAGCCTTAAGTGAGCCTTCCATTTGGCCTCCAGAGCATCACGTTTCGCTCTGATTGGAGCATCTCCGTTCCACGCCAGCGTCTCGTAATCGATGTAGTTCACGTTATCCAACAACCCGAAGAGGAAGGCATACAGGTCCAATATCGTGTCGAACCGTTTCTCTTCCGTGCAGGAGCAATCCCGCGTCGCGCAGCGGAACCGACCTTCGAGGAGGAGGCATTCTTGATTGTCATTGCATAAAACAGCTTTCTTCAGCCGGTCAAGATCCATTCGACAGTCATCTCCCGCAAGTTATGCAGATCTTGCTTCGCCATCGCCCACCACAAATCCTCCCCCTTTCTACAAAATATTCCAAAACACCTCAAAACAAACAACACCTCAAACAACCTTGCGGAGGAGAATCGCAGTACAAGGAGAACGTCGCGAGCCGGATAAATCATAACCACCCGTCCAACGGGTGGTTTGCTCTTGGGGTATAACCCCTTGTTGCCAAACTGCGCCTAAAGACGCCAGCCTGACAACAAGGTTGTTCAGGCTCAGGGTAATTTGTCACCTTCACG
>NZ_SSOB01000089.1 GCF_004801405.1 Cohnella fermenti | reverse complement strand
TGAGCCTGAACATCTCAATTTTATCGGAATGGTCTTGGTGGTCAAACCCTCGTTCCCTCCACCCGCATAGCGGGTGGTTTTTTGTTTCGCGCGTTTCACGCACTCAACAGGCTAAAGCCTATAATAAGAAAAACGCCTAACGGCGTCTTTTGAGTTCGAGCGTATACGTTTGATGTTCACTGTGGTCGTAATCTCATTGCTCGCCACCCTCTCGAATACGCGATCCTTGAAGCCGAGGAGAAACGTCTCTCCGCCCACATTCCCCTTGATATTGAAATCAAGATGCCCGTTCGGAGGTTACGATTTTTCTAATTCGAAACGAGGCTGCAACAAAAATCCCCTAAAAAGGTAGGTCTTTAACAGGAGGAGGGCTAACCAAGCCCTCCTCCATTACATTGTCACCGTGTGCTCTCCCATACTTTGAGTTGATCACGACCCGTACATTCTATTCGATATGTACCAATCGCTGCAATCGTTAGATCAACTCGGACAATTGCAGCAATCTGTAAATAAATGATAATGCTTCGGCCCGCGTAATTGTCTCATTGGTCGCTAGCAGATTGTCATCTTTGCCGACAACGATACCTGCCGCTACGCTGTCAATGACACTGCTTCTCGCCCAATCCGATATTTTGTCGGCATCCGTAAACCGATTTATCGTTTGCTCCGCGTTACGGCTTGGCAAACGAGCTTTCAGCCCAGTCAGGTCCATCGCTCTGGCAATGATCGACATAGCCTGTTCGCGAGTCAAATCATCGTCGGGTCCAAACGTATCGTCTTCAAAGCCTTTTACCAGCCCATACGCATGCGCTGTGTAGACAGCTTCCCCGTACCATGCCTGTGGTGAAATATCGATAAAGGAACCCATGTCCGATCGTACCTTCAGTCCGAGTCCATGAACGACAATGGCTGCAAACTCAGCGCGGGTAACCGGATGATCTGGTGAGAAGTTTCCGTTACCGTCGCCAGATACGACCATACGCGAGCCCATATCGTTGGCAGTTTCCTGCGCCCAGTGGAGCTCCATATCGTTAAACTCTACCTGATTCCATATTAAGGCATATGTGCTGTTCGACAAGCTGTTAATGACGGCGCGATATTGGCCATCCTGTTCAACAATCTTCGTTGGAACATGGCGAACAGTGCCATCCTCTTCGACCACTACGCCGGTTGTGATACGGGTCGGCTCGATGTCTGCCGGAATCGCCACACTGCGTTCCACATACGCTTTAAACGTCGTTGCTTGCACGCTTCGTTCGCCATACCGCGCATAGACAGTAAAGTCAAGCGGAGCCGCTACCAGAGAGAATTTGCCTTGCTTTGCCGCATTTTCTACGATGTGCAGCGTTTCTTCCGATGGTGTGGTAATTTCTATATACACTTTGATGTCCTCAAGCGGAGCATCCACGCCAAGCTGTTCAGCGAGCGTATCAATGTTAATTTGCGCTGCGGGCAGCGTATAGACAGCCGTCTTGGTACGTAATTCGACGACGGCTTGCTGCTTCTCCATTTCCTTCACTAGCCGTCCGCTTAGTTCACCTGCACCCACTGCGCCTTCGCCCGGCACCGGGATCTCGACAACCGCTGCAGCTCCTTCGGTTTGCAACCGTTCAACTATAGAATCTTCATCAAGCTTAACGACAACAATCTTTTGTCCTGCAATATCTATTTCCTGCGCAGTGCCTCCGTTCATCGTATTGCCATTGATAATGACACTCGCTAAGCTATCCGAATCGGGGTCCGAATTCTCCTCCTGCCCTTCGTCATTATATTCAGGGAAACTGCGAATTACCAGCAGTGTGTAGGTGCGAATAGTACCGTCCTCCGCCACTAACTCGATGTCGAAGGCGTTTGATCCAAAACGTACGTTTAAGACAGCTTCGACCGTTCCCGACGTATTGGATGCATACGGTTCACCGTCGATGCTTACCGTTGCGACGGCATTATCACTCGGCAAGACCGATAAAGTGATACTGCTGCGGTTGCTGTCTACACTTAGCTGGTACTCCTGTACCTCAGGCATAAAATCCGGCGTCAGCCTGCCAGTGTTTGACGTTAATTGTGCAATAGTAGCGTCATCGGACAGTACATGCACGGTTCGTTGTCGCTCGGTTCTGTTGCCGGATGAGTCGCTCACCGAATAGGTGATGGTGTACAAGCCCGCTGTATCGGTGTCCACCGAACTCGTTGTGACGAGCGCTTCGCTGATATTCATATCATAATTGTCCGACACATGCACGCCCGGATCGGTGAATGCTGCCCCCCGAAGCAACATTAGCGGATTATCGCCTAGCACAGTCAACTCCGGCGCGGTCGTATCCTCGATAATAACCGTTCTGTACAGAGCTGCAGCCTCGTTACCCGCGCTATCTTCAACATTGTACGTCAACGTATACGTGTTCAGTTGCTGATAGTCCACCGCCCCCGTCACGATGACGGCGTCTGTCAGGTCGCCATCCTGAGCATCCCAAGCCGTAACGCCCGGATCGGCAAACGGTGTACCCACCTCAAGCCGAATTTCCTCCTCGCCCAGCAGCGACAAGGTAGGAATCACATTATCATATACGATGACTGTAATTGCCTCTTCGGTAAGGTTGGCTGCCCTATCGGATACGCTGTATATCAGCTCATAGGTACCCAGAGTAGCAGTGTCGACCGCTCCTGCCACCATGATCCGATCCGTGATGTCGCCATCGAAATTATCGACGGCGGTTGCGGAAGGACTGCTGAAGACACTGTCAATGGGAACAAACAGCGCTTCGGATGCTCCGAGTGTCAAGACAGGCGCCTCACGGTCGATGTTGCTCACGGCGTAGCTGCTCTGCTCCGACTCGTTCCCCGCCGCATCTGTCGAACGGGCATGTACTGTCCCGTTATCCGTTACCTCCACCGGCTCCGTATACAATTGCCATGCGCCGTCGCCAACCTTGTACTCCCGCACGGACGCATCCTCCGGGTAGACAATCGTTACCGTCACGTTCCCGCTCGTCGGCGCGGTCGGGTCGGCCGTCAGCGTCGCGGCAGTCGGCGCCTCACGGTCGATGTTGCTCACGACGTAGCTGCTCTCCTCCGACTCGTTCCCCGCCGCATCTGTCGAACGGGCATGTACTGTCCCGTTATCCGTTACCTCCACCGGCTCCGTATACAATTGCCATGCGCCATCGCCAACCTTGTACTCCCGCACGGACGCATCCTCCGGGTAGGTAATCGTCACCGTCACGTTCCCGTTCGTCGGCGCGGTCGGGTTGGCCGTCAGCGTCGCGGCTGCCGGCGCCTCACGGTCGATGTTGCTCACGACGTAGCTGCTCTCCTCCGACTCGTTCCCCGCTGCATCCACAGAACGCGCATGTACTGTCCCGTTATCCGTTACCTCCACCGGCTCCGTGTACGGTTGCCATTCGCCGCCGCCAACCTTGTACTCCCGCACGGCCGCATCCTCCGGGTAGACGATCGTCACCGTCACGTTCCCGTTCGTCGGCGCGGTCGGGTCGGCCGTCAGCGTCGCGGCAGTCGGCGCCTCACGGTCGATGTTGCTCACGACGTAGCTGCTCTCCTCCGACTCATTGCCCGCTGCGTCCACAGAACGCGCATGTACTGTCCCGTTATCCGTTACCTCCACCGGCTCCGTGTACAGTTGCCATGCGCCGTCGCCAACCTTGTACTCCCGCACGGACGCATCCTCCGGGTAGACGATCGTTACCGTCACGTTCCCGTTCGTCGGCGCGGTCGGGTCAGCCGTCAGCGTCGCGGCAGACGGCGCCTCACGGTCGATGTTGCTCACGGCGTAGCTGCTCTGCTCCGACTCGTTCCCCGCCGCATCTGTCGAACGGGCATGTACTGTCCCGTTATCCGTTACCTCCACCGGCTCCGTATACAATTGCCATGCGCCGGCGCCAACCTTGTACTCCCGCACGGACGCATCCTCCGGGTAGACAATCGTTACCGTCACGTTCCCGCTCGTCGGCGCGGTCGGGTCGGCCGTCAGCGTCGCGGCAGTCGGCGCCTCCCGGTCGATGTTGCTCACGGCGTAGCTGCTCTCCTCCGACTCGTTCCCCGCCGCATCTGTCGAACGGGCATGTACTGTCCCGTTATCCGTTACCTCCACCGGCTCCGTGTACAGTTGCCATGCGCCGGCGCCAACCTTGTACTCCCGCACGGACGCATCCTCCGGGTAGACGATCGTTACCGTCACGTTCCCGTTCGTCGGCGCGGTCGGGTCAGCCGTCAGCGTCGCGGCAGACGGCGCC
>NZ_SSOB01000088.1 GCF_004801405.1 Cohnella fermenti | reverse complement strand
TGCGGTACGGGTTCGGCTACGCCCTCCACCCGGTCACCTACTGGAAATTCACTTCGTTCCTTTTCAGTCGTCCGGATCAACTGGAAAAAGAACAAAATGATCTTACAAGTACGATTATACGAGGAGATCCATATTGGTATGAGTGGTCAGTGGGACAATCCTATATCATAGATATGCTAAATCCTGATTCAGGGATTGATTCTGTCGTATTACAATCAAATGACATTCAAGGTTTAGACGATGTAATTGTTAATCGAAAAGATGGAGTAAAAGAAGCATACCAGATTAAGCATACTCGTACTATGGATACAATCACCTTTGGAGATTTGGTGGCAATGGATACAAACGGCGACTCACTACTAAAAAATATTGTACTATATAGGGGGATAATATAATGGCATCCGTCACACAAAGAGTAGAAAAATTCAAACAGCCTTATGGAGGCTTTTTAAGCCCAAACGATTTTACTAAAACGTTTTTCGATGATGGGGTCGTGTTGTTCTCAGAGGAGAATATAAATGCTGGTTTAGTGGGGATAGCGGTAGATTATCTGATTCGCTTCATGACTGGAACCTCTGCAGAAGAGGCATTCAAGATTTCTTTGATTGGTTCTCAACACATGAAACAAGAAAATAAAGCAAAAGAATTCTTAAATCACATAAAGGGCTTGGATGATCAATCCATAATTTATGCTTGTAAACTCGTAGGTTATGACGTGTGCGCTAGGGTGGGCCCAATCAGGTATACGCCAGTAGAAGACATTAATCCCGATGAAAATACTGTGTCTAACATTCGTACAATGGTGAATAGGAGCCTTTCTTTCTGGGAACATTCGGGACCAGTTATTAAGGAAGGGTTCACTTTTGAATTAGCTTACACAGCGACGATTACGACCGGCGACGGGGATTATCTGACAGAAGATACTTTGTGGGATTTAAAGATATCTAAGTATCCTCCAACAAGTAAGCACACTTTGCAATTGTTAGTCTACTATATTTTGGGTCTTCGCTCAATTCATTCGGAGTTCCAAAATATAAAAAAAATAGGTATCTACAATCCAAGGCTTAACATATCCTATTTGTTAGAAAATTCAAAGATTGATTCTTCCGTGATAAAAGATGTAGCTACATATGTTGTAGGTGTTCATTCGCCCCTCGAAAGGCTTGAGGCCCACATGCACGCCAAGGAGTGGGTACTCGTGTCTCCAAACGGCGAGACGTATCGTTTCCGCAATCTTAATCACTGGCTGCGTGAGCACCAAGATTTGCTGGATGGTACAGTCACTCAAGCCTCGGCCGGTATAAGAAAGATCAAATACTCCTTACAGGGCAAACTGAAGAATAAGTCGTACCATTGGAAAGGGTGGCAACTCCTAGAGTGGGGCGACAATTAAAGTGACGATTCCCAGTGCGTAAATCCGCGTTTTGGCCCAGTACCAGCGTAGCTGACACCAGGGACAGCATTTGTAAATAAATGTTAGTATTTAGGCTTGGGAAGTTCCTTTTTGAAGGGAGTTTAGACTGAGAGAAGGGAAATTTGCTTCCAAGAGGAAGTAGACTGCCGCAAAGAGAAATGCCCGTTCGCGGACGGATACTACGACCGAGTCAACGAAGCCATTCTGAATCTGTTGGATAACGAATTGATCATCCGTCGTGATGTCATCGAGCAGTACGCGCGCAAGCATTGCGTATGTCCGTTCGAGCTGTCGCTGGACGCGGCGTATGGGGCGGATGCGGTCATTTGCGATTATAACTATTTGTTCGATCCGCGTGTTTCCTTGAAAAGGCTGACCGGCGAGCACAAGCGCAACACCGCACTGCTTGTGGATGAGGCGCACAATCTGATCGACCGCGCGAGGGAGATGTATTCAGCCGGGCTCGACAAGCGCAATTTCTTGGATATTTTCAGCGTGCGTTCAAAGGCGTGAACGCGGACGTTCACGCGGTCGCCAAAGCGATCAACCAGTGGTTCGTCGAAGCTCGCAAGCGAGCGGACGGCAAAGCGATCGTCGACAAGGAGCCTCCGGAGGCGTTGTTGGCGCTTGTAGACGCGTTTCTTGTGACTGCGGAGAAGGTACTGACGGTGGGGGCGGGGGCCGAAAGCGTAAAGCTGCTGCTGGATAGCTATTTTGCTGCGCACAGCTTTGCTCGCATCGGTAAACTGTACGATGAGAGCTACGTCACATATGTGGAACCGGATCGCAACGATGTACGGGCAAAGATGCTGTGCCGGAACCCGTCCAGACTGCTAAAGCAGATGGGCAAAGGTTTTCGAGCACACGTATTTTTTTCGGCGACGTTGTCCCCGTTGAACTATTTCATGGACATGCTGGGCGCGGAGGAAGAAGATTATTCGGTCACGATCGATTCTCCGTTTGCGAGAGAGCAATGGGAGGTATCCATCGTGCCGCTCTCTACGCGGTATGTGGACAGGGAAGCCACGAAGGATGCCTTGGTCGCGAAGCTGGTGGAGCTGACCGGCAAGCGGGTCGGCAACTTTCTTCTCTTTTTTCCGTCTTATGCGTATATGAACGGGATATACGAAGATTACTTGGTGGCGATCGACCGCGAACAGACCAACACGCTGCTGCAGACGCGAACATGACGGACGATCACATAAACGGGAAAAGATCAAGGCAACGGTGACAAAGTGATTCAAATATTATGTCACTGAATTTGTGTCATTTATGTCTGGACATTTATGTCGTTAGACATATACGAAATCTTGGTATATAAGGGCTCGTGCCGATCTATTAACATATGTATAAAATACGGGTTTTGTGAAGAAGTAAAGCAATAAGCACCAGGAGGCGCCGTGGATACTCATGACTACCATGCCGCACGTCTGTTGGCGGCCATCGAAAATTGCAGGCTTTATGTGCCGGCATTACGCCGACTCGGCGCTAATTTCCAAGTATGACCAGGCACTTAACTATGCTAAACGTCAATATCCGATCCTGGAGAAGTCCGCAGTCGCATTAACCTCTCATGATCAACGGCTGATCTCGCGCCGTGTCTCTATCAGCCTTCGCGCCGATCAGTGAGCCCGTATCGAGGTTTTTGAAATAGATCACTTTTTTCAAAAAAGTGGCTTTGATTAAGGAAGCCTAAATAAAATAAGTAATTATTTACCAAATAATACCTTTTCTCCGATCTGTCTCATAATTCGCTGGAAGCTTCTGCAGAAGAACAACAGTATAAGCTGTCCGGAACGCCAGTGTAGGACCCCGTAGGGGTTGATGGGCGCTTCTTACCGCTCACCCTCCCCTATCCCCTTCAAACAGGGCTACCCCGGCGAGGGATTCGGGGTTTCCATGGGGATGAATCTCTGGCGATGGTCACCGCTTCTGCTAAGCCTGGTTTTAATCCCACTTCTGGTTCGTCCCTTTCATTTCCTTCCCCACATTTATGAATTTGAGCGTCCTTTGCTGTAGCACGTCAGTTACGGCATCTTCTCTTGGCGCTAAGAGTCGAATGTCTACCGCCTCATGATGGAAGTGCATCGCAACAAAATGATTTTGAAACAGGTATTGGTCAGGCACCTAATATTCTGATATCAATACAATTAATAATGAATATTATTCAAAGGAGAGGTTTTGTGATGAAGCAAATAAGAAACGAGGTCGCAAGCATTAGCGCACGTCCACCTACAGTGGAGCAAATCAAGTACTATGAAATGCTCGTAAATAATGACAACTGGCGAGATTTTATTTGGAAAAATTGCAATGGACCTTACTTACCTTTACTGCCGCCTCAATTTTGCAAGCAAGTAACACCAGATAATAAATTCTGTAATTGTTGCATAGGTGCATGGTCTATTGTGATATCGAGGACAGATCCCGCAGGTTTTATTATGGTGAATTTAGTCGGAATCACTAAGATCAATACAAGTGGAAGTATTCATTATGTTGAAGGATATATCTATCCTAATTTAAACAAAATTCAAATCTTACCCGCGAATGTTATGCATATCGGGTGTACTGAGTAAGTTTTGCAACTTCTCTAGCCCGCCTCCGCCAGAGTAACTCAACGTCGGCTTAGTGAGGAATGCCATGCTCTGGATGATCCGTTCCAGAGCGCCTTGGCGTGACTTGCCGGACTATTTCTTTAGTTGCCTTTTTGAAGCTGGCTTCTTCCATGATTTGGTTTTGAAAACACGCCCTAGGCGGTGCCACGGCTCGCAACGGCCTTTCGAAAATGAATAATTATTGAGAACACGAAAATACTATATGACGACTAAATTCGATGGAGGGCTGAAATGGAAAACAGATCACTTTCTGCAGTTGCAATAACGACGCAGTCCATTAAGTTGTTTTTAGCAGAGCTGGGAAATGCTATTTCGTCTTCGCTAGACGTTCTTGGGTTACAGTGTCGCCGCTCACTTCCGTTGACGGAAGCAGAGCGGCGATTTTTCATATCCACTGACGGAGCGAGTTGGCTATAATTGGCGGAGGGGCAGCGTGAGATTACCGACAATCATAGGGGGTACGGCGG
>NZ_SSOB01000087.1 GCF_004801405.1 Cohnella fermenti | reverse complement strand
CGGAAAGTCCAGTCCCTTTTTGATTTTCAAAGAACGAAGTACTGGGAATTTGGCGACCGATTCCCAGCCCCCTCGGGGGCTGGGAACTAGCCTTCAAGTGCTTTCAAAACATACTATACGAGGGGGAATGTCTTTGTACGCCTCCAACTCCGTCCGCCCCGTCGGGCGGACACTGAGGGAACCGCTCTGGAGCATCCCAGCGACGATGGACAGAAACTGCCTTGCTGGGCGCGAGCCGTCGACCTGCTCGCTCTGCTCGTTCGAGAGAGAGAGTAGCGTCTGCCAGCCCTTGTCGAGCCGCTCGCGCAGTTCTTCCGCCGTCGCCGCGCCGACTTCCACAGCGAACTCCAACATCGATTCCAGGCCGAGGTACAGCCAGGCCGTTGCCTCGGCCAACCGCCCGTGCGTTTGTGTCGGCTGGGCAAGGGCGCGTCGTGCCTCGAACGTGTGGGCAAGGCGGGAGAGAAAGTCCGGGTCGCTCATCCGCTCTCCGATCCGCCGCACGTAACCGGTCATCGCTTGTCCGAGTAAATGCTGTTCCCCCTGGGCTGCTGTCAGCTTGTCGAGGTCAACGCTCCCCGTTCTCACCTCGGCGGATTGCATCCGGGCATTGCTGGAATGTCCGTCAGGGAGCATCTCACCGGTGGCGATCACCAGACCGCGCGGCGGGTAGTCCGGTCGAAGCGAAGCGTCCGCCCGCATCCGGCCCCGTCCGACGCGATCTCCGTAAGACCGCAGAAGTGACTGGGCGATCTGCTCCATCTTGCGCGCTTCGACCGGGTTGGAGCTGGGGTGAAAGTCGTCGATCCACAGCACCGAGTCCTTGGTGTCGAAGCCGCGTCGCTCCAGCGAATTGGCAGTGTCCTTGAAGCTGGCTGGCGCTCCTTTTGGGGAGAAGCGGCCGAAGTGGCTCAGAAAAAGTGCCGCCAGCGTCGACTTTCGCGTCCCCGTTTGCCCGTAAAGCCACACGACAAAGGATGGCTCGATGCCGGAAGTCCGAAGCGCTTCGCAAAGCGGCGCAAGATACACAAGGGCGAGCAAAAGCGTCGTCACGTCGGGAGTGGCCACCTCCAGCAAGGACAGACTGTGCCTTACGGCGGCTTTGAGGTCATCCGCTTCCTCCGGCAAGGCGTAGCGGGACAGTCGGCGATCCACTTCCACAGTCACCTCCGGTTCCCCAAGACAGCCCCCGGCATGGAGATAGCGCCAATGGCCGTCGATCTGACGAAAGCCCAGATGCCCGTAAACTCTCGTGCTTCCGGCATGGAAGGCAAGCTGCTGGATCGCGTGCCGCATCTTGTCCTTGCTGATCGCCCCGGGCTCCAGATTGGCGTCGATGCCCCACTGCGAGATCCACTTCATCTCAGGGAATTCATCCTGCCGAACCGTGAGCGAACGGAGCCGTCTGCCGTCCCGCAGAAGCACGCCTTCCAGTTCCAGTTCGCGATAAACATCAACGCCGTTATCGACTTCAACATTTCGCAGCGGGATCGCGATAAAGTTTCCGACCGCATTAAAGCCGCTTACCTCGCCGTTCTTGTTGTAAGCAGGTTCGACTAGCCTGCCATGTTGTAGTTGATAGCGAGTCCGCTGCAGTAATTTTTCGACCTGCTCCAGAAGAGAAGGGTCATCCTGCCGGTAAAAACGGGCGGGACTGTTCGTTGGGGTTCCTGCCGAATCGGTCGCCACGCTGCCGAAGCAAGCCTTGATTTGCCCGGCATCGCAGTTAAAAGTTGTACAACGGGCAGGCCCGAAAGCCCCGCGTCCGGCATTGGCCCGAATCTGAGCGATCCGTTCCTCGCTGCGCTGGTTGTGTTTATCTGAGAGCCTGGAGAAGGCCAAGGCTTCATCGTAAGCTCCCAGGGCGGAGAGCAGAGAAACGATGCGGAACCAGGTCTCTTCATCGCAGCCGCCGCTTTTCTGAAGCTGAACCGCTTCTTTGATCTCCCGACACTGATTCATCATGTGCTCCAGGCGTCGTCCTTTTTCCGAACGGGAAGACTTCGGCGACATTGCCGATGGAGAAAAGACGGTTGTAGATGTTGATGCCGTCGTCAACGTAGACGTCGACGTAGACGTCGACGTAGATGCGGTTGGCGATGTCGGGGTATCCGTTTCCGTTCCCTCGAAATCGTCAAACAAAGCGTCAGCCGTGTACTGGGATGACATGTGCATCAGCATCCAGTCTGGAGCCGGTGCCAGATCAATGTCCTCTGGACTTCGACCTTCTACCCACTCGTAGGCAATTCCGTTTCGATGGATGGAAGGCGGGAGAACCGTTTGTTGGCCGTCGCCCAGAAATGCAAGCTCTTGGTGCTCCGCGTCGGAACGGGCGTCGGTAAACTTCCTGAGCGGAGGACCCGGGGGAGCGGCAAACAGGTAACGATGACCCAAACCGGGAGTCGTGAATTCCCATGTCAGAGGTATCTCACCGCCCGACAGCTTCTGGAGCCGTATGCGACCATAATCCCCATCAACGTCAATGGCGACGATTCCGCCCCGCGTTCCCGTAATGGCACCGATGTTTGCGGTTTTGTACTTGTTGAACCAGCCCGACACCTCTTCCGGATGGTCGGATGCTTTGTTAATCCAGTTTCCGAGCAAAGGAGCCTTGCCCGGATTGGCGCAGCGTTTACGATGGTCCTCCTTCATTCCGAGATGGTCTCCGGAACAAAGGGGGATGATTTTTAAGTCTCGGCGTGCGTACGCGACGGCTGCATTGAGGATGTTTTCCTGTTGATTGTGCAATGGCTTCTCCTCCTTGCGTTGATGGGAAGCCTCCGCCCAGTGAGGCGGAGACTTCCGGACGGCTAGACTTGAGTGGAAGCGTCGTCGACTTCCGTTTCGTCATCCGTCTCTTCATCCGCTTCGTCGTCGGGGACATCCTCCACATCAACGATGTTGGTGTAGGTTTTACCGTTTCGAACCGCTTCCTCGACCGTAAGCAGAAGCTGCTGCCCGATCAATAAGTCCGTTTGGAGCGGCTGGTCTCGGTCTGGCATCGTCCCCGTTACCGTCAGCAGCTTGTGGAAAGACGAGGAAGTGAAGCGAAAGTCGGGCTTGAGCAGGAAAGATTCCGACAAGCCGTGAACATCGTCGCCTGTAACAGTAATGATGATTTTCAAAAACGGCCTGCCATTGACGTCAACGATGATGGCATCCGTGATCTCCGCGAGGTAACGCCCGTTTGGCAGGCCGTCGTACATCGGACGAATAATCGAAGGAGCCGTGTTTGTAAGGATGGGCGCAGGACTTTCAACCAAGCCCTCGGAAGGGCGCGTAGCTTTCAGTGACGATTGCGGTTTTTTAATGGGTGGCATGGGTATAACCTCCGTAAATTGGATTTGGTTTGATTAGTTGAAAGGAGCCGCTGCCGCAGTGACCGGCCCCTGTCGATTCCGACTACGGCTGCTTACTCGTCGCTCTCGTCGTCCGGCGACGCCGAATTGTCTCCGATCGTGATCGGAACAAAGGCGATAGGCAGTTCAACGTCTTCCGAAATATACTCTACTTCCCGGAACGAGAGGCTCGTTCTTCCGTTAAAGTCGAGTTGCAGATCGTCCGTCAGAAGATCGACCAGTGCTGCGGAGTAAACGCAACGCTTCTTTCCCGTCGGCCGCAACCGGTAAAAGGTACCGGCTTTGGAGAACTGCTCGCAAATGGCGATCCCGTTCTCAATAAGCGAGATTTGAATCTTTTCAGGAGAACCAATGGTCTCTAGCAACTCTTCGGAGAGAACAACCCGCTTGCCGTTCTTGCTTGTATTGACGATGGTCAGCGTGCTCGGCTCTGCGGCATCCCGGCTTTCGTACTTGGTTTGAATCGGAATGAGGTTTTGTACGGAAAATTTGGTGGTCATAATGGCTCCTTTCGCGGCAGTATGTTGCCAGCTTAATTTGTTAACTGTTGTTGACTGGTGACGAACACTTATTCCAGACAGACCTCCTTTGCAAGAAGAGTCAATCCTTGGCTTTAATGCATACCGAATCTTAATGTTCAATTCGCATTTGCCAGAATTGCAACTGAATTTGAAGTTATCAAATTGCGGAGTGCCTTCTTGCTTCTTACATTCCCGAGTATAGCAACTGCCATCGACCCTGCATTGAGGGCAACGGATTGCTGGTTTTACCCGTACCAAAAAAAGGAAGGCCCTGAGCATTAACTCAGAGCCTTCTCCACTATTCCTTTATTCACGATTTGCTTTCAGATTCTTCAACAATTCTTTGACACGTTGTAAATCTTCATTAGAGGGTCTATTGAGAATCGCATCAGGAACGGCATTTACTTGGTCCCGCAAAGAAGCTCTTGCTGCTTCGACCACATCTTTAATATCCTCAAGTTGTAAGGGGAGGAGTTCAATATCTAGTTCGGATTGTTCGTTATCGGCAAATCGTTCTATCTCAAGCTGCCTCGACGTAAGCACTTCCTGAAGTATTTTTCGCCAAAGAGCAGAAGTTTCTTTTATCATGTGATTGTAATATCGTATGAGGTATTCCTTGTCAGCGTCGTTAAGAAAAATAATCTGCTTATCTTTTTCATCTCCAAGCAGATTATTCAGGTCATTTTTTAATCCTCTGATCGGACTTTCTTTCATATCGGAATGTCGCCGCTCACTTCCGTTGACGGAAGCAGAGCGGCGATTTTTCATATCCACTGACGGAGCGAGTTGGCTATAATTGGCGGAGGGGCAGCGTGAGATTACCGACAATCATAGGGGGTACGGCGGAG
>NZ_SSOB01000086.1 GCF_004801405.1 Cohnella fermenti | reverse complement strand
TTGATCGGATGCGCTTTTGGTATTGAATGTAATCTCGACACCGGACAGGTTGTACGTACTGATCCCCGTCTTCGCATCATACGAGACGCTTGCCCCCGTAGCCGTCGCCAAATCCCTTAACGCCACCGCGGTATGACCCGATGGATCAACAAACATTAACGGATTATTCAACACATACGTATACAAATTCAGACTGAGAGGACTGTCGTCTCTCCCCGTATACGTATCTCTCGAAATAAACCGCCCCACATACGGATCGTAGTACCTCGCGCGGAGGTAATACAGGCCGACCTCGGCGTCGAAGAATTCGCCCGAGTAGCGGATCGAGCTGGTGTATTGCTCGATGACCAGGATCGGACTGCCGAAGATATCGTAGTCGTACTGATTCTCCAGGACGCCCGCTTCGTTGACGGTCTGCACCACGTCGCCGTGTCCGTTGTACAGGTAGTAGGACAACTGCTCCGTCGCAGTCCCATCGATTCGGGCAATGTAGTTGAGGCCATGGACATAACGAACGGCCACCTCATCAGAGGCATCGGTCTCCAGAATGACGTATTGACGATCATAGACATAGTTGGTCACATGGGTCGCATGAGTCCCCTAGTCCGGGACTCAGCGGGACTTTAACCCACCTGATGATCGTGCTGCCACGCACGCAGTATGGCCCTCTCCGACTCCCTTCCCGCGGCTCGCCATTTCGCATTTTTGACAGCTTATAGGATTTGCCGTTTACGACGACTTGCCGCCGTGCGGGGGAGGGTCTCCCTAGTTCCAGACACAACTTTCACCGCATGCCGCTCCCTCTACACCGGAGAGTTCTTCCACGCTGCATTCCAAGCTCTTCGCGTGTTCCATGGTCTTCGCCTGCACCCACGAGGCTCGACACTCTCTTGTCCCTTTCGGGTTTCAATTAACGATGCGGTAGTATTCACGGTTGTTACGGCCTGCGGTTTTGCTCTGCTAAGCTTGGCGTAGTTTTCACAGGGCTTCAGCCGCCAGATTTCTCTGACGTCTGCCTGCTAGCTACGGGTCGGCTTGGTCCCTACCCCGGCTGAACTTTCATCAGCTAGTTGTGCCTAGCTTGGCTAGGCGCGCTGGATTTTATTTGTCGCTTACTCTATTCTTTTGTCATTTACAGTTCACTGGAAGGGAATTTGCCCGTTTATAGCACCCAATCATTATGTACTCGGGAAAGGTAAAGGCCTTGAAGGAATCTTTCCCTCAAGGCCAACACTTATTTCAAATCCTATTTTTCAATTCTTTGTTGATATATTTATCCCATCCAATACCAAGTACTTCCTTATCATTAGGTTCAGAAACAACTCCGTATTTGAACCTCGAACCTTCCCTCCTGGATAAAAACTCCTCAGGGGTGTCCCATTCCGCTTCACATTCATTACAATACACAAAATATTTTTGACTTGATATCTCTTTAACAATTACAGCCCAGCCCTGCGAACATACCCAGCAATTACCTATTGGTTGGCGTTCGAATAAACCCAAGTTTTTACCCCCTCCATTAAGGCACAGGATACCCAGTTAACAATTTATTTGTTCCTTCCATAACTACAATCTCCACATAATTGAGCGGTTGTCCATTATCAAGTCTACCTCCACCTACACCAGCATTCTCAAATGGAACTTTATAGATATCTCCATCGATTCGGGCAATGTAGTTGAGGCCATGGACATAACGAACGGCCACCTCATCGGAGGCATCGGTCTCCAGAATGACGTATTGACGATCATAGACGTAGTTGGTCACATGGATCGCATAGTCATCCCCGGAACTGCGGGCAATCTTCTGTGTGCGCAGATCGTCGCCGTCGTACGTATACTCGACTGTGTTCCGATCGCCCGATTTGACCCGCTCCGTCTTCTTCAACCGGTTAAAGCCGTCGAACGTATTGCTGACCTTCTCCAGCAACGTGTTCAGATCGCCGGACATCTCCTCCCCGTAAGGGTCGGCGCCGGTAACCTGTCTCCTATCCCGGGTATGAGAACGGAGATAACTGATCTGCTGCCGGATTTCGTTGCCATTGCCGTCGTAGAGATAAGCCGTTGTTTTCTCCAACACTTCTTCTCCAGCGACGTTCTCCATCTTCTCGACGAGCTTCATCAACTCGCCGGCATTGGAGTAGACATACTCGCTCTTCTTGATCAGGTACTTGACCTCGGCATTGCTGCCCGGATCGACAAACCCGCTTACTTGCTCGGAGGTGTACGTCTCGAGAAGCGACTCCCGGTTCCCGTTATTGTCGTAGGTGTATTTAGTGCCGATTTTCCGCATATTACCACAACCGATTTTTGACCGCCTGCACATGAATTTTAGCAGGAATCGACAGGCGGTCGCGGCACGAATCGCACCATTTTCCATTTTTGTGACGGAAACGACAAGCTTCAGGCATACGTTCCCGTTCGTTGGTTAGCGGCTCGTCTCTTCGACATTGCCATTCGTATAAATCCTGCATTCCCGCAAAATTATAACGAGGTTGCAGTAAAAACGTGTAGTACTGTGGGTTCCCAGTGATTCCAATTGTAGAATCCTTCAATATCATAGTTATAATTATAACGAGGTTACTGGAAATTGTCGTTTTACTTTTAAATCCAAGTCACGGACCACCCGCTCAACGGGTGGCTTGATTTTGCCCCTATAAGGGGCCTGGTACTGCCAACGCCTAAAGGCGTAGTTTCGCAAGCCATCGTCGCTTGCTGCCCCTAAAGGGGCCTTATCATTGCTTTTTGTCTTCGAGTTGATCCGCTTCTACTTGATTCTGGATGTACTTGCGAATCTCAGCCTCATTTCTTCCTACGGTGTTTACATAGTATCCTTTTGCCCAGAAATGCCGGTTTCCTTTCTGGCGGTACTCGGGATGCCGGTCAAATATCATCAGTACGCTTTTCCCTTTCAAGTAGCCCATGAACTCCGACACACTTGTCTTTGGCGGGATTTTGACACAGAGATGGATGTGATCGGCACACACGCTTCCTTCTACAATCGCAACTTCTCTGTACTCGCACAGCTTTTTGATAATTTCGCGAATATCATTTCGTAATTCCCCGTACATGACCTTACGTCTATATTTGGGGATGAATACGATGTGGTACGTGCAATCCCATTTCGTATGTGATAGACTCGAATTGTCCATGGATGCCCTCCTCTGCTGCTGACTTTGGCCTGCGAAACCGTAGCCAGTATAGCAGAGGAGGGCTTTTCCGTCATCGGCATCGGCTCTTCCTATTCCGTTCTCCCACGCATAGCGTGGGGCTTAATCTGGAGTTAAAGAATATGTGAGTGATTTTATCTTGTGAGAGTGCATCATACGATACAGATACAGGGGAAAAGCCTATTCTGTTCCATGTATTTGGTTGATCCAGCCGACCTCGTTATAATTTGATCGGGAATTCAGGATAAATCGTCATCGAGTGCCCCGCTAATTCGACGACATGCTTCATATTTTCGCTTATCCGAGGTGACAGGGGTACGCAACGTGGCGCCCTTTCTCGTTTGCAGCGTTAATTGGATGCTTTGCAGCAGGGCCAGCAACATCTCGCCCGTCGGTTTGTAGCTCTTCCGCTTGCCGGGAAGGATAAGCGGTTCGCTTGCTCCTTTGAGATTCTCACGAACTCGCCAGTCCAGCATGCCGCCCTCGCTTCGTCAAAGACTGCGGTGTGCTTAGCCGCCGAATCAGCCGTTCCAGCACTTCACGTTGTTTATCGCTAACGAAAATCTCTCAACTCGTTTCGGTCCTTTTGCCATAGGGGTCACCTCTAGGAACCAAGCTTTGTCGTCAAGTGTACCATATCCCTTGGCAAGATTAACCCGCTACTGTTGGAACTTTTGCGAATTTAAGCACTAGGTGGGGGAAAGAAGTGAGACCTTGAGGCGAAGAAAACCTCAAGGTCAATTTTTATTACTTTTTCCAATTCTCCAACAAAGGATTATTCGCCAAATCAGTACAAAGAACTGAACTGTACTCTAAAAAATTCTTGTGGAAGTTCTTAATCATGGTTGAAACTTTGACTTTATCCAAAAGAATAGCATTGGGATTCGGTATCCAGTTTGTACGACTCATACAGGTGACCCTTACCAGTCCCCCCTCTTCTTCAAATACTAGTTGTCGTTCAATTCCTTGTTCATAGAAGTCCAATTTGAACAAAAATATCCCTTTATTTACCTTTTTCAGTATATCAGGGATCTGCTCGATAATTGTAGCTAAATCCGTTCTACAATCAACAGGCCACTTTTCTTGACCAAAACCGGAAACAACAAATGAAACCATCTCCGAATGTTCAAAAACCTCGCAAATACTTATGAGAACTGCCGCCACATCGTCTAGTTCGAAATTAGAAATTACGTTTTCTTCATGCACCTTATTGTCGGTCGACTCTTCAAAAGTTAACTCCATTCTAAAAATATTGAACCATCCCTTTCATAGCATATTTATGGAATAGGATAAGCAGTTTTAACTCCTGTGGCAGAAGGTACAATTATAACTTTCGTTGCAGGAACTATCTCTCCAGTAGGTGTAATTACTTGACCCATTCCTGCAGGTAAATCAAATGTTGTGGCTTCTGTAAGTGTGCCCTTAGAAGCAATGAAGTCTGCTGCTTTCTGATTATCGAGCCATTGCCCCTGATTATTCCCTGTACTTCTAGCCCTGTCTATCAAGCTTTTCGTATTTTTAGTACCTTCACCATGAGTTGAAAAAGTATGTCCGAATTGCTTTACACTTTTCCAGTTACAAGCACCAGTATTATGAACCCAAATCCCAAGATCACTAACAAAATACGTATGGAACTCGTCAACAGTCATGTTGTAAACCGTGACATGCTTGTGCAACAGTTCAATACTGGTTATTTCCAGTGTATTCCCATCACTCTGAACAAGCAAGTCTCCAACCCTAAGGTCTTTGACGACCGTCCATCC
>NZ_SSOB01000085.1 GCF_004801405.1 Cohnella fermenti | reverse complement strand
CGTGAAGGTGACAAATTACCCTGAGCCTGAACAACCTTGTTGTCAGGCTGGCGTCTTTAGGCGCAGTTTGGCAACAAGGGGTTATACCCCAAGAGCAAACCACCCGTTGGACGGGTGGTTATGATTTTACCGGCTTATTTGATTTGCCGGCTTATTCGATGTTCCCGACGTGCATGAGGTTTCCGATTGCTGGAGAGGTTAACAGCAAACGCCTGTACCCGGGGGGCTTCAGATGATCTACTTGTATGCGTTCGGAAGCGCATTTCTTCTCGTTCTTCTGCTGGTTCCGATCGTCCGAGCGGCGGCGGAGCGGCTGGGCTTCGTCGATCGTCCGACGAAGCGGAAGGTTCATAAGGCGCCGGTGCCGCTTAGCGGCGGGCTTGCGATCTATGCGGGCGTGATCGCCATGGCGTATCTGTTCGTGGGCGACGGCCAGATCGTTCGCGTGCTTGTTGTCGGCGGAGGATTGCTGGTTGCCGTCGGTCTTGTCGACGACGCCTTCAAGGCGTACGGCAAGGAGTTCCCCGTCTGGCCCCGCCTCATCGTCTACATAGGGGCCGCCTTGCTTCCCGTCCGGTTCGGGATCACGATCCAAGGCATCTCCGCCCCCTCTCATTCCGCGATGCTGATCTTCTCCGAGGGTTGGGCTATTTTCTTCACGGCGCTCTGGATCTTCTCCCTCATTAACATGATGAACTTCATCGACGGTGTGGACGGGCTCGCCTCCGGTGTGTGCGTCATCTCCTCCTTGACCCTCTTCGTGGCCTCCTTGCTCGGCAACCAGGACGTGATCGCCATTCTGGCCATTGTTCTCTCCGGCTGCTGCCTGGCGTTCCTGACGTACAACTTCCATCCGGCGAAAATATTCATGGGAGACGCGGGGGCGACATTCCTCGGGTATGCGCTCTCTGTGCTGGCGATCGAAGGGACTCTGAAGGGGGCGACGTTCCTCTCGGTGCTCGTTCCCCTGCTTGCTCTGGGCGTGCCTATTCTCGACACGGTGATCGTGTTCAGCAGGCGTCTCCTTGAGGGCAAAGGGCTTCATCGCGCGGACAATCTTCATACGCATCACAGCCTGATGCGGTGGGGGCTGACGCAGGTGCAGACCGTATCGTTCCTGTATTTGATCGCCGCCGTGTTCGCGCTGATGTCGATTGTTATTGTGCTGCTATTAAGATGAGGGAAAAATCGTTCATGTCCGAGGGTAGCCCTTAAGTCCGTTAATTATGCTACAATTGTGAATATTGATTACGGATGAGGGGCATGCGGCGATGAACAAGAGCAAATTGCATCAGCTCGCGGAGCTGGCGGGAGGACCCGTAGAGGTCGTCGTCGTCGGCCGCGGCGAGTGGACGGCGTCCGGCGGTTCCGATCAGCCCGAGGCGGGGGACAGCGTGACCCAGGGCGCGGGAAGTTTGATCGCGGTCAGCGTGGAAGGAGAAGAGCTGCAGGCGCTCAGGTTCGCGAAGGCGCTCACGCCGCTGGAATACGAATTGTTCAAGTGGGTGCTGCAGCCTTCGGCTTCGCGAACGGCGGCGATCGGGTTCACGGACACCGAGCGGAGCGCGAGACGGCTGGGCGAGTGGGTCGAGACAAGCATCGGCTCCGGGGACCTGCGCGCGGAGATTCCGGATCGCTTCGAGCTGGGTAATCGGCTGTTCGACGGGATGATTCCGTTCCTGCTCATCAGCGAGCAGGCGGACGATCGCGAGCTGCCCTACGGCGAACTGGAGAAGGTATTCCGCTCGTTCCTCTCGGACGATCTGCTGCTTATTCCGATACGGGAGAGGGAGTGGCTTGTTCTCGGGTCGGACCGGCTGCTGGCGGAAGTCGAGTCGATCGAGGAAGACATCATCGAGATGGACGAGACGAAGGAGGCGCTGGCGCAGCTTGCGACCGGGCTCCACCAGATGTTCACCGAGGAGTGGGGAGGAGAGTGCCACGTCGCGGTCGGCGTGCCGATCATCCCGACGGAGAGCCTCGTTCAGACCGTCGCCAGCCTGCGCGAGACGGTGTACCTCGGGCGTAAATTCCATATGGGAATGCAGGTGCACCTGCCGTGGATGGTTCACCTCGAGCGGCTTCTGAACGGCATTCCCGAAGCGACGCGCACCCGGTTCATGGAAGAGATGGTCGGGCGCCCCGACCTGTTCACCGAGCCGGAGACGATCTCGACGCTCGACGCTTTTTTCGCCATGGACTGCAATGTGAGCGAGACGGCGAAGCGCTTGTATATTCATCGCAATACACTTTTATACAGACTCGATAAGCTGAAGCAGGAGACGGGCCTCGACGTTCGTTCCTTTAACGACGCGGTTCTTGTCCGAATCATGCTGCTATTGTACAAAGTTACGAAAAGGAAATGAATTTTTTGTACGCTTTGTGCATAGTCATTCGACACTGCTCTGGGTTAAGATAGCTATGTACCTTAAACGAGTAGTTAGGGGGAACTTATAAATGGCAGGCGTACGTTTAGAGCATGTTTATAAAAAATATCCAGGTTCCGACAAAGCATCGGTAACCGACTTTAACCTCGACATTCAAGACAAAGAGTTCCTCGTGCTGGTTGGTCCTTCCGGTTGCGGCAAGTCGACCACGCTGCGTATGATCGCGGGCCTCGAAGAAATCTCCGAAGGCAAGCTGTACATCGGCGACCGCGTCGTGAACGACGTCGCTCCGAAGGATCGCGACATCGCGATGGTATTCCAATCCTACGCCCTGTACCCGCACATGAACGTTTATCAGAATATGGCCTTCGGCCTGAAGCTCCGCAAGTTCCGCAAGGACGAGATCGACCGTCGCGTTCGCGAAGCGGCTCGCACGCTCGAAATCGAACACCTGCTGGACCGCAAGCCTAAGGCTCTGTCCGGCGGTCAGCGCCAACGCGTTGCCCTCGGCCGCGCTATCGTCCGCGAACCGCAAGTGTTCCTGATGGACGAACCGCTCTCCAACTTGGACGCCAAGCTCCGTACTCAGATGCGCGCCAACATCTCCAAGCTGATGAAGCGTCTTGAGACGACTTGCATCTACGTAACCCATGACCAGACGGAAGCCATGACGATGGGCGACCGCATCGTGGTCATGAAGGACGGCTTCATTCAACAAGCCGCTACTCCGGAAGAGCTGTATAACCACCCGGTTAACCTGTTCGTTGCCGGCTTCATCGGCGCTCCTGCGATGAACTTCATCAACGGCCAACTGACGGACGAAGCCGGCGGCGTTCACTTCAAGGCTACAGGCGTGAATGTTGAGATTCCGGAAGGCAAGGCGAAGGCTCTTCGCGCGAAGGGCTACATCGGCAAGGAAATCATTCTGGGCGTTCGTCCGGAAGACCTGCACGAAGAGCCGGTCTTCATCGAAGCTTCTCCGAAGTCCGTTATCACGGCAAGCATCGAAGTGTCCGAGAACCTCGGCCATGAGATGTTCCTGTACCTGAACGGTCTTGGCAAGGAGAGCGTCATCGCCCGCGTTGACGGTCGTTCCGGCCTGCAAGAAGGCCAGAACGTGAAGCTCGCGATCGACATGAACAAGATTCATGTGTTCGATAAGGATTCCGAGCTGAACATCTTCGAGAACTAATCCGTTATCTCCAAGCGCTCGGCCAGACGGCCGGGCGCTTTTTATCTGGCGCCCCTCGATCGTCTTTGCCGGGAAGGGGCTTTTCCGTTGCTTTCCTGCTTTTTTTTAGATACGATGGTTAGGACAAGTGGAAGGGAGACCGTGCGATGGCCAAGAAAGTAAGAGTATCCGAACTCGTTCAACAGTTTCAGCTTGAGGTCGTGGCCGGAGCGGACGGCCTGCGGCGTATGATACAGACGGACGACCTCAACCGCCCGGGCCTCGAGGTTGCCGGTTACTTCGAATACTATCCTCTCGAACGGGCGCAGATCTTCGGCAAGACGGAGCTGGCCTTCCTTGAGACGCTTACATCGGCGGAGAGGCTGGAACGGATGCAGAGGATCTGCACGGACGAGACGCCCTGCATCATCGTTACCCGCGGTCTCGATGTGCCTTCGGAGCTGATCGAGGTTGCCGGAGAGAAGAACTTCCCGGTGCTTCGCAGCGGGCTCGCCACCACGATTCTGCAGAGCCGGATCACGAACTACCTGGAGAAGAAGCTGGCGCCGACGGCAACGATCCACGGGGTTCTTGTCGATGTGTACGGCGTCGGGATGCTGATCACCGGCGGCAGCGGCATCGGCAAGAGCGAGACGGCGCTGGAGCTTGTGAAGCGCGGGCATCGCCTCGTGGCCGACGATGCGGTCGAAATTCGCCAGACGGCGGACAACCTGCTCTACGGCAGCGCTCCCGAGCTTATCCAGCATCTGCTGGAGATTCGCGGCCTCGGCATCCTGAACGTCATGACTCTGTTCGGTGCAGGCGCCGTGCGCACATCGAAGCAGATTACGCTTGTGATCAAGCTGGAGAATTGGCAACCGGAGAAGCAGTATGACCGATTGGGGCTTGACGAAGAGACGACCAAGCTGATCGAAGCGGAAGTGCCGCTTGTGACGGTGCCGGTGCGTCCCGGCCGGAACCTGGCGGTTATTCTCGAAGTGGCGGCCATGAACTTCCGGCTGAAGAGAATGGGATACAACGCCGCGCTGCAGTTTACGAACAAACTCACCGAAGCGATTGCAGACGAGGATTACGAGTAATACGATTCTTCGGCACAGGCCGGAACTTAGGGATGGAGGATTCGAATGCTGCCGCTTAAACTTGACCCCGTTGCGTTCTCGTTGGGGTCGCTTCCAGTGCACTGGTATGGAATCATTCTGGGAACGGCCGCCTTGGTCGGCCTGCTTCTGGCGATATGGGAAGGCAAACGCTTTAACCTGTCGCCCGACTTCTTCCTGGATCTCATGCTGTACGGGGTCCCGTCCGCGATTATCGCGGCTCGCCTCTACTATGTCGCCTTCACCTGGGACTACTATAGTCAGCATCCGGGCGAGATCATCCAGATCTGGAACGGCGGGATCGCGATCTATGGCGCGCTGATCGGCGCGCTGATCTGCGGCTTCCTGTACTTCAGGGCCAAAGGCTATTCGTTCTGGCGTGTCGTCGACATCTGCGCTCCGTCATTGCTCGCCGGGCAGATGATCGGACGTTGGGGCAACTTCGTCAACCAGGAAGCATACGGCTCGGAGGTGAAGGAATCGTTCCTTCGCAATACGCTGCATCTTCCTAACTTTATTGTTAATCAGATGAACGTAAACGGTGTTTACCATCATCCGACCTTCCTGTACGAATCTCTCTGGAGCTTGCTTGGCATCATCATTCTCTTCATTCTCCGCCGGCAGAGCTTCCTTCGCTCCGGGGAATTGTTCATCTCTTACTTCATCTGGTATTCGATCGGGCGCTTCTACATCGAAGCGGTTCGCACGGACAGCCTGGCGTTCAACGGGGCGGACTGGCTGGCTTCCTTCCTGAAGGTGCTGTGGAAGCCAATGGAATGGATGGGCTTCGAACAAGGATATCTGGACCCGCAATACGGCGACGTTCGCATCTCGCAATTGCTCGCCTTGCTGCTCGTGATCGGCGGCATCGCGCTGATTATCATCCGCAGGAACACGGGATTGTCGCGGGAGAGATACCTCGACCCGCTCGTCAGCACGAAGCAGCCTGCGGCAGCGGAAGGGGCGGATTCCGAGAAGGTTGTCTCCGGGAAGGATTCCGCGGCCGACTTCGCAACGGGAACGACGGCCGGGGCGATTGCGGCGGTCCCTTCCGCACCGAGAGAAGATTCGGAGCCGCTCTCTCCAGTCGAGCCCGCCGACAAGCGGAGCGACGATTCGGCCGCACAAGCGGATCACCGGGCGAACGATGTCCCGGAATCGGCGGCTCCTTCCGCGGATGATGGAATCGGGGGCGGCTCGGACTCCGGCGGCGGGGATTCGAGCGGAGGAGACTCCGGCGGTTCCGGCGGCGATTAAGCGGCCAAGCGACAACAGGATGGAAATGAGGCAATGAACGAATGACAGCCAAGATTAGCGCCGTCTTGTTCGATCTTGACGGCACCATTATCGATACGAACGAATTGATTATCGAATCGTTCTTGCACGCTCTTCACGGAATCGTTCCCGCCGACTTCGGAAGGGAGCACATCATCCCGAGCATGGGGCTGCCGCTGCTGACGCAATTGCGTCAGTTCTCGGGCCGGGAAGAGGTTGACGACCTCGCTCTGGCCTATCGCGAGTACAACCTTCTGCGCCACGACGAGATGGTGACGCTCTTCCCGGGCGTCGGCGACGTCGTTCGCAAGCTTCATGCGGCGGGCATCAAGCTCGGCATCGTCACGACGAAGATGCGAGCTTCGACGGAGAGGGCGCTGAAGCTGCTCGGCATCTACGAGGATATGGGCACTATCGTGACGCTTGACGATGTCGAGTTTGCGAAGCCGCACCCCGAACCGGTGCTGAAGGCCATCGCGGCGCTGGGATCGGACCCTGCCGAGACGATCATGGTCGGCGACAGCAAGGTCGATATCGAGTCGGCCGTCCGTGCGGGCGCCGTGCCGGTCGGGGTTGCTTGGTCGCTGAAGGGGGAAGGGCTCCTGAAGGATGCGGGGGCCGCCCATATCATCCAAGAGATGGAGCAACTGCTGACGATATGCGGATTGGAGCGATGAGCGCTTGAGACGAGTGGAACGCTATCCCGTGGAAGGTCCCAATTCGTTGTGGCAGGTCTACCGGACGGTCTCCCGCTGGAAGGCGGTCCGCAACTTCGTCTTCATTCAATTGGCGCGTTATTGCCCAATTCTGCCCGTCAAGAATTGGATTTATCGCAAGCTGCTCGGAATGAAGGTCGGCGACCGAACGGCCTTCGCCCTGATGGTGATGGTCGACGTGTTCTTCCCGGAGCGAATCGAGATCGGGAGCAACAGCATCATCGGCTACAACTCCACGCTGCTTACCCATGAGTACCTGATCGACGAGTATCGGATCGGCCCGATCGTCATCGGCTCCAACGTCATGATCGGGGCTAACGTTACGGTGCTGCCCGGCGTCACAATCGGAGACGGGGCGGTCGTCGCCGCCGGCGCCGTCGTCCACCGCGACGTTCCCGCCTATGCGCGGGTGGGAGGCAATCCGCTGCGCGAGCTCGTCTCGCGTCGGCAGGAGGAAGAGGCCTCCGAGGATCGGCCTCCGACTCGGGTTCATTGAGTCGCTCGGCCGTGAGGAACGGGCAGGGGCACAGACAGGGGCAAGGGCAAGGCGATGTGGCAAACGAAGGCAAGCCAGTGGATAAGTCCATGCTGCAGGAGTCGTCGTACTCTTTGTTGGCGTGGGCTTTTCTATATGGTGCTGTGTCGCTATGTGCGGTTATCGGGAGGGACGGCTGTGCGCGGCTGTGTGCGGCTGTGTGCGGTATGGTTATTCGGCAACAGGGAGCAAGCAATTCCGGAATATATGCTAAATATCACATTCAATTCGTCGAATCGCCGGAAGAAGCAGGGATTTATGTGAAAAACCACATAAATAAGGGGGAAATGCGTCGTGACTGGAGGAATATATGCGAAAAACCACTTATATTCCGCCGAACACCTCGAATGAGCAGGGGACGAATGTGAAAAACCAGAGCGACCGAGCATAGGTTGAGTAACTTAGCAGGTGGAAACCCTGCTTGGAAAAGGCGAAGCCACGCCACCAATAGCGAGTCTTGGAGCGAAGCTGGCAACAGAGTCGTT
>NZ_SSOB01000084.1 GCF_004801405.1 Cohnella fermenti | reverse complement strand
TGTATCCGTTCCATTCCGATCACCTGCCGCTTCTTCATCCTCTTTCCTATTATCCAAAATTAGGATGATCGCCACGAGGCTGTTATGGCCAAATCGTAGGGAACGAATTTACGAAACGTTGTACTAGGTCGAAGCCGCCATCGTCAAGCCAGCCGAAGGAATTTGTGAAAATCGCGATGGCGAATACGGCTGTCGGGCGATTCATGAAGATGTAGGAGAACAGCACACGCTACCGTTCTGAGTAGCTGACGGACGGCATCATAAGGACAAGTCGACGGCGCGGCCGGTGGCTTGTCTTTTTTGTGAAGAGCCCGAGGAGACGGCAGACGGTCGCCTGCAGGATACGATCCGGCTTCGGGAGCGGCGTCGATGCGGGCATGGGCGCGGCAGCGATATAGAATCGCACAAATTTAGGCGATTATGGGAAAGTTGGCAGCGAGTGAACGGACGGTGGCGCGGCAGCGATATAGAATCGCACAAATTTAGGCGATTATGGGGAAGTTAGCGGCGAGTGAACGGATGGTGGGAGCGGCAGCGATATGGAATCACACAAATTTAGGCGATTATGGGGAAGTTGGCGGCGAGCGGACGGACGGTGGCGCGGGAGCGGTGCGATTGCCCCGATCCCGCACGCACCTCTCCGCTTCTCCCCTTCCGGCGGCTCAGCATCTCCCCTTCTGGGGCTCCGTATCTCCCCTTCCGCACCTCCCCGCATCTCCCTTCCGGCGGCTTCGCTCAGTCTACCGTTCTCCCCATCACAATGGTGTTGTAGTAGTAGCCGTCGGAGAGCACTTTGTCTCTTTTTAGAAGCCCTTCTCTTTCGAAGCCGAATTTTTCATAGAGCTTGACGGCTTTATCGTTGGTTTCCAGCACTTGTAACGTCATTTTTTTAACGTCGTGCGCATCGGCCCAAGCGATGGATTCTTTCAGCAGGTTTGTCCCGACGCCGTGTCCCCAATACGCTTTTAATACGCATACGCCGAATTCTACCTTATGAGCGAACCTGCGCAAAGGGCTGCCCTCGCATCTTGAAAATCCGACGATCCGATGGTTCGCTTCCGCGACTAAAAACAGGTTTTTCCTGCTTTCTGTATCCGCTTCGATCATCTGCTCGAAGCCCGGCGCATCGATAAACGCCTCTCCCCGCTCCCGATCCATATTTTCCGTCTCGCCGTCGATTTGCAGGCGCACTTCGGACAATTGCCTTGCATCCTCGTTTGTGGCCGAGCGAATGATGTAGGTTAGTCCATTCACGGCATATTTCCGTTTGTTTATTTTCATTTTATGCTCCGGTTTCGCGTGAAGCTGACTTCGTCAGATACAAGCTTTAACAATTCCATCACCGAGGAAGGCTCCAGCACGTGCAGGTGGGCCAGCCTGTTGCGCGCGTCATACACGAGCCTGAAGTCTCGCCTATCCTCCTCATTGTGGAAGCCTGCGCCCTTGAAGTAAGAATACCACATATGCCGAAGCTCCATTTCTTGCGGACCAGCGATTGTTTTCCCGTAGTCGTCTTGTTGAGGAAGCACCGTCAGCAGCTGACTGAAGTAGCTCTCGATGAACCGGCGACGAACCTGCTCGATGATGGGAAACACGATCTGGACCTGGGATTCCCACAGCGCAGATTCGATTAACGCGGCATCCTCGCTCATTTTTGCCGCTGCTGCCGATTCGGCGGCCAGCGTCTGCAGCATCGACAGGGGATCATGCGCCAACTGCTCGGTAGCCAGTCTGCTGCACAGATCGGGATCGGCGCCCGACAGACTGGCGGCGAGCTGGGTAATGTATCGCTTCACTGAAGCCGGCAGTTGGTGATGGTCGGCCACGCAGTACGACGCGAACAAGTGCATGTCGTAGCTTGTGATATATTCGTCCCATTTGAGCGTGCCGATCCCTCGCCGTTTGCCGGCAAGCGGGCAGGAACCGTTGTACGTCAAGATGAGCAGACCGTTGCGGACCGTACTATGCTTGCCGTAATCGATGGCGACAGGCAGCCAGTCCGGGCAGCGCTCTACCTCTCGCACGATCAGCAAACGCCCTGCCAACAAATTGTTCTTCGCTAAATGCTCCACCCTCGAGCCGTCCATCGGATGATAGTCGGAATGCGCCCCATACCGTTCCAGCAGCAGCTCGCCGATCTCGCGACCGCCGTTCCATTCGTCGGCCGCGCTGGGCTCCACCTGCAGACTGGTGTCCCAATGCCTCAGTTGATCCTGAATCAGGTTCAAATACTCCGTCATGAACGGAATCTCTTCCAGCAGCAGCACGCGATTGCCGGCGGTGAGCGCGAAGGAGTCCTGAACATAGCGGACGGCCCCTGATACATAGTTCCACCATAGCGACTGCTTGTCCATATCAGCCTATCAGCCTTCTCTCTGTTCGCTGTATAACGCCAGATGCTCGAATACCTGCTCTACGTTGCCCAGCATCTGGAAAAAGCTGTAACGATTGAACACATATTTATCGGAATCCTGGGTCTCCCGACGGAATATGTTCAGCTCGTCCATCTCCTCGAGCAGCGCCCTGACGTTTTCATACGACATCTTTCCGATTTTATGAATGTCAAAGTATTGGCAAATGTGAATGATATCGTCAACAGATGCCCCTTTGCCAATCCCTTTTTCATGGTAATGATACGCCATTGCCTTTGCCAAAATATCATATAAATTGTCTGCGTCCAGCTGCAATGTAATTGAAAATTTCCGCTCGATTTCGGACAAAAATTCCGAATGGCCGAGCAGCGTCTTGATATGGCGTTCATCCAGCTTGTACGGCGGCGTCTCGTTATCTTTATAATTGCCGTGACCATAGCTGTCGGCGATCGCCTCAATCAGTTTTTCGCAATAAAAGTGAATAAGACCCGGATAATAATTGGTTTTGGCCAGGATCAGACTGATAATGTCTTCGCCGTTTTGATCGATCCGGAAGCCGAGATACTGCAGCGGACGAAGCAGCAAATTGCGAGCGTCCAAATATTTTAACGGACGAATGGTGATATGCCCCAAATGCGCCAGGACGCTGTTTTCGCGCAGCCGCTGTTTGTTGAAGCGCACAATGTCGCGCAAGCCAGCGAGAACGAACTTGAACTGATGGTTTGACGTGTCCTTCAGTTCCTTCAGCAACTCGAGCGGGCGATAATGCAGCGGCTCGCAGCTGGCGATGAACGCATCCGCTTCATCGAGCAGCAGCATCAGCTTGCGTACCGGCTGCTCCCGACTGGACAGTCGAACCCGCAATACCCCGACCAGCTCGTCCCATGTGCCGCACGGCTGTTGGATCAGCCCCTCGTTCTCCAGTTCCTTGCATATCTTATGAAGCGACTCCTCGACATTTTGCTTTTTCAGATCCACGAAGATGGCATAACGTCCGTTTTCCGGATCATGCTCCCGGTGCTTGGATTCCTTCAACAATGCCGTTTTGCCAAGCTGGCGTCCGCCATAGACGAACACAGGACCGCTCGGATTTTGAATTTTGTCCAGCTCATCCGTGCGCCCGATGAACATCTCCGGGGGGATGCCGCTGTCGGGATTAGGTCTGTAAGGCTGCACCTTGCTAGAAGGCAGCGCGACCATTAGAAATGCGTTGCCGCGCTCAATCTGACTGAAGCCCGCCAGAAACAGCGCCATCACCCGGTCAATGACGACGATCGCCTCGGGAATGGACCGCAGCTTGATTGATTTGGCCAATTGACGCCGATCCGCAAGCGACAAGGCATAATTCAAGATGACGATGGTCGCCGATCCGTCGCCCGCCCCCATCTGGGTCACCTCGTCAAGTACGGTATCTGCCGATCGCATCCCGTCCATCATCAGGATGCGAACGCCGCATTCGACGGCCTTCGTCCCGAACACTTCAAACGGATGC
Source organism: Cohnella fermenti (assembly GCF_004801405.1). Taxonomy (GTDB): domain Bacteria; phylum Bacillota; class Bacilli; order Paenibacillales; family Paenibacillaceae; genus Cohnella; species Cohnella fermenti. The sequence goes on along the minus strand of NZ_SSOB01000084.1, from coordinate 4,484 downwards.
GGATACTGGCCAAGCTTGGCGTCGCTGGGCTCGGGGTACACGTAGTATTCGTTGTCGCGGTGCTTGTTGACTTTGTTTTTATGGAAAATCAATTGGGACATGAATTCGCCCAAGCTTTGCGGTTTGTACCATGACTTGATGAACCTGTCCGCGCTCGCCGTATTCCGGTTGTTCTGGTTCCGGAACAGCTGATTGCGAACCGACTGTTCATAAATGCGATTCAAATCGTCGCGCTTGTGCGAATTGCAGGCACTGTACAACGACTGGTACTGCTCCAGAAACTTCATGTAAGTATCTTTGTCGGATACTTCAATCGACGGCGTATCCCGATGACCCTTGCCGGCCAGCTGGATATAGTCCTCCGCGACCGTCATATTACGCTTCTCGAGCATCAGATTGATTCTGTCCAGAATCGGCCACTGACTGAGCACTTCCTCGTCGCTCTCTTGCGTGCCGCGCGCCGGATCGTGCAAAATGCTGTCCTTCAGCGCCTTCAGGCGGCTCCGGGTTGCCTCCAGGCGGGCATCCGAGCCGTGTACGATTTGCCTTCGGCATGCCTCAAGCAGCCGCTTGAAGAAGCCGACATTTTCGGTTTCCGAAGCCCGTTTGCGCGCAGCCTCCACCAGCTTCTGGTAGCCGTGCATCTCGTCGTTGCTGGTCATCTGCCCATAATTTTGAGCGCTCTCGATATCGTTCATAAAATCATTCTTGTACCGCTCCGGCAGTTGCTTCGCTTGCTTGCGAATCTCATCAACCTTCGCGTCATCCACCCCGACAGACGCGAGGGAGAAGTCATCGATGCCGTTCGCAATAAGCGCAAACGTCCCCATATCGTATTGGCGAAGCGCCTGCTCTGCCGCCGCCTCCCAGGACTCCAGCCGGTCGCTGCAGTGCCGCAGTGCGCGCTCCCAGATCCGGTAACCTGCGATCGGCGTCTCTTGCTGCCAGTCATCGTCCAGCAAGGGCAAGTAGTTGCGATCCAGCTCGATCTCGCCGGAGAGCAGCAGCGAGGCATAAAACTTGCGCGGCGGCTTCGCCTGCCGATCGCCCAGCGCATCCTGCAATCGGCGGATGGCGTATGCGAGGCATTGGTGTCCGGTCGCATGCAGCGGCGGACCGGCCAACTGGCCGAGCGCCTCCCGGATGTACACCTGGGTTTGTTGGCGAACTTTATTGATCGTATCGGGATTCATGTGGGAAGCGGCTTGCTGCCGCTCTTCCTGAACGCGATACACATAGCACCGCAGCAGCGGCCCGGTCGCTTCGTGCAGGCGACTGCGCATGCGGTTCCTAAAAGCACCGGTCAGCGTCGTGCTCTTGTCCGCATCGGATTTGAACTTCATCCCCGACCAATGCTGGTCGATGAACGCCTCCAGCTTGCTGTCTGTCGGGCCAAGCTCCGGGTCGATCTCTCCGGCGGACAAGTCGGCTCCCGTAAATTGCTGGCAGATGACGCTCAGCTCCGCGAGCGGCATCGTAAAAGCTCTTTGCAGCGTTTGCGTAAGAATGCCGCTATTGCCGTACAGTTCAGTCACCATCTGATGGATTTTCGGATGGTTGATATTCGCTTTCACATTACGAGGAAACACCGATTCCAGCGTCTCCGTGATTTGCTGACGGCACAGCTCCAGCGAGCGGGTAAAGTCCAGATGATCGCGCACGTCGTTCGAGGCGCAATATTTGAGCCCGACATGGTATCGATCGATAAACGACCAGTAATAGCCGATCAGTTGCTTGATTGCCGGATATTGCTCCAGCACCGGGCTGGACCGATCGCTGTTGATTTGCAGCCACCGACTGCCGAGCCGATAATCGTTCGGATTGTCGGGATCGAAAAAAATGCGCAGCCACATGGCGGCATTCAAATAATCATTGAGCAGCTCGCTGTCCCCGAACGGCAAGCTGACCGGCATATCCGCAAGCGAGAACCAATCTTCGTCCGGCATGAGCGGGTCGCCCAAAATATACGCGAGCTTGCTGCTGAGCACCTCGACCTCTGCCGAATGTCCAGAGACGGCATGCAGCAGCACCATGCCCTCGGCTCGCTGGCCTTGCTCCAGCATGGTCAGAGCCGTCCCGACGACGCGTTCAAGATCGTCCGGGTGCATCGCGGTTGTATGCTCGGCGGGCGCATCGGACCCGCTCGTCTGCGCAGGCGCCTCGGAGACAGACGAGGTCCCCGGTTCGGAATGCGGCAAGGCCGGCAACTCGACTTCAACGTGGTCCTCTGCCGCCGTCTCCTCTTGAAGGGAAAGCTCCAGCTCGGCATCCGCCGACACCTCGGGAGACTCCCATCCCAACAGCGAAGGAGAGCAGTCCTCCCCTGCAGCGTCTCCGAGCAGCAGCTCTCCGTCGCCGACGTACAGGAAGTACGCGCGATTCGCGGGGGTGGACAGCGCATCCGCCCAATATTGCCCGGATTCGATCGAATCGGCGACCACGACCGGCGCGGCATCGTCGTACTGCGCGATCGTCTCGAGCATACGGCTCAGATCGGCCTGGAGCTGTGCAGTATCCGGCAATCCGGGCACAAGCACAAAGCTCTGTCCGGTCACGCGCCTGCGCAGCTTCCGGTGCGGAAAAGGCGCAACGCCCGTATACATCAGCATCAACTGGCCGGGCATCTTCCTGGACAGCCGATGATGAGCCCGATTCAGTTCCCGCAGCCTGTAAGCCGCGGCGCCGGCATCGGGAGGAGCCAGGCGAAGAAAATCATCCTCTTCAGGGCGCGACACGAGCCTTAACTGGGACTTGGCCAGCAAAAACTTGCGGCTCGTCTCCTTGCGGAACGCTCCGGCGCCGAAGTCGGTCAGGGAGTAGCAGGTATCGGTATCCTCCGCCAACACCAGGGTATGCTCGGCCAGATAGCCTTTTTGGCTGAACTTGTGAAGGGAGGCCTTCAACAAGTCTTCGACCTCCTTGCGGTTCGATGCAAAGGACGGGAGCAACCCGGCAACAAGCTCGGTCAACTGACTGACCGCAAGCACGCCGCAATTGTAAATAAAGCCCATCGCATAAGCGATCGCTTTTGTGCCCCCCCTCATTAGCCGGAGTTCACCCTCGAACTTGTTGGCGGAAAAGCTGTCCTTGGCTTTGGCTTTGTCAAATACACTGTGAACGAGCCGGCCAAAATCGATGCCCGGTCCGGCTTGCTCCGCATCGATGCCCACATCGGCAGCAGCAGCGGCAGCGGAACTTGGTTCAGCCTGGATTTGCAGACCGGACTCCGCCTCCATAGCGCGCTCGGATGCTTCGGCTTCATCATCCGCCAGCGCCCCGGCTGCGGCATTCGCCTCGGCCTCGAACTCCTCCGCCTGGGCTGCGGCATTCGCCTCGGCCTCGAACTCCTCCGCCTGGGCTGCGGCATTCGCCTCGGCCTCGAACTCCTCCGCCTGGGCTGCGGCATTCGCCTCGGCCTCGAACTCCTCCGCCTGGGCTGCGGCATCCGTCAGAACGTCGAACCGAGACTCGAATTGCGCTATCGCCTCGATGCCGGTCCCGGACCCGGAGCCGGGCTCCGAGCCGACGACTTCGGGAGCGGCTGCGGGCTCCGTCTCGGATTCGGCTGCTTCCGCTTCTGAGGCAGCCGGCATCGGCGGATGCGCGGTCTGCTCGCCGATAACTTCCCGGGCAGCCGCCGAAGATTCGGCAGACGACCAAGTCAGCCAGCCGTTCACGAGCGCATGCTTCGTAACAAAGCCGATGGTGTCGGTAATGGTCCGGTATTCTTCCGCAGCGGGCTCCAATCCGTCCGGCTCTCGGAGCAGGCGAATAACCGTTGCGTAGACGCTTGCAGCCTCGACGAACGCTTCGTCGGACAGCGGCTGCAGCAACAGCTGGCCGGCCTGGACCTGGTGCTTCTTGAACTCGTTGGCAATCTCCGGTTCCGTACAGCTCAACTGTGTAAACAGTGCGACGCACTGGCGGGCATGCTCCGCCTGGATCTGTACGCGAGACGAGCGCTCCATATCTTCTTGATTGCGCTTTAGCTCCGCCATGGTGACGGGTCGCTCCAAGGTTGCCGGCAGCATCTCGAAGCATTGATCCTGCAGGCGAAGCATGTCGCTCAAAACGTTCGTCAAGCTCACGCACAAATCAGCCGGAAAAAGTCGGTCTGACTCGTGCCAGGCTGCGAGCTCAATCAAGAGATCGTTTGCCTGTGTGCGGACTCGAGTCAATTGCTCGATGTCCCTTTTCATACATTCGATTGAATGCTCCAGATCAGTCATATACTTTAACCTCCCAACCCTAACGTCTATTCGACAGATACATACAATCCCCTTCTTTTTCCTCACGGCAAACAGTTAAAAAGACCTGCATCCATACAGGTCTTTTTAACTGTTTCTTTAATATGACGCTAGTACAACGTTTCGTAAATTCGTTCCCTACGATTTGGCCATAACAGCCTCGTGGCGATCATCCTAATTTTGGATAATAGGAAAGAGGATGAAGAAGCGGCAGGTGATCGGAATGGAACGGATACA
>NZ_SSOB01000083.1 GCF_004801405.1 Cohnella fermenti | reverse complement strand
GACTCTGTTGCCAGCTTCGCTCCAAGACTCGCTATTGGTGGCGTGGCTTCGCCTTTTCCAAGCAGGGTTTCCACCTGCTAAGTTACTCAACCTATGCTCGGTCGCTCTGGTTTTTCACATTCATCGGCGTCGATTTTAGGGGGAGCGCGGCGTTTTATGTGATTTTTAGCATATATCCGGCATCCCGGGCCGAAATTTTCTCCATATATGTTATTTTTCACATAAAATCGTGCAAATGGCCCGTTACCAAGCTGCTCGAATGTGAAATTTCACATAAAAACCTCGTGTCTGGCGGCAAAGGTGGGGTCTCGGGGTTTCGGAGTCTCGGGGTTCCGGGGTCTCGGGGTTCCGGGGGTTCGCAGTTTCGCGGTTTCGGGGTCCCGCGGTTTCGGGGGTTCGGCGTTTCCGGGGGTCTCAGCGCTTCCGACGCTTCCAATGCTTCCGGAGCTTCCGGCTGCCCGCGCCTCATGACGTCGCAGAATCCTGCAGAGACATCCCATATCGCACGTATCGCACATATCGCACGTATCGCACATATCGCATATATCGCATATAAAAACTCCCGGCCCTCCTTCGCATGGAAGGAAGCACCGGGAGCGCTCATTCGGCTCATTAATCCCGCTTCGTTCGGCTAGTTCAGCCCACTTTACCCCACGTTGCCATTAAACGCCGTTGTTCTTGAACAGCGTGCTGATCGAGCCGCCTTCCATGATGATCCGGATAGCTTCGGCCAGCATCGGCGCGACGGACAGCGTCTTGAACCGGGTGGAGCAATCCGTCGGCAGCGCGATCGAGTCGGTCACAACGACCTCGCGGATGTTCGGATGGTCGAGCTTCTTGACCGCGTCGCCCGAGAACAGCGGATGGGTCGCGCAGACGAAGATGTCTTCCGCCCCGCGCTCCTTCAGACCTTCGACGACGTTCACGATCGTCGTTCCCGTATCGATCATGTCCTCGATGATGATCGGCGTGTGCCCTTCGACGTCTCCGATGACGTGCGTAATGACGGATTCGTTGTGCGCCGGGCGCTTCTTGATCATGATCGCGAACGGGGAATCGAGCTGGTTCGCCAGCTTCTCCGCGGTGGATGCGCGGCCGGCGTCCGGCGATACGATAACCGGATTCCGAATATCCTTGGCCTTCAGATAGTCGCTAAGGAGGTCCAAGGCGGTCAGGTGGTCGACCGGTATGTTGAAGAACCCTTGGATGGCGGCAGCATGCAGATCGATCGTCACGATGCGATTGGCGCCTACCGTCGTCAGGACGTCCGCGACCATCTTCGCCGAGATCGGCTCGCGTGGAGCGGCCTTGCGCTCTTGCCTCGCATACCCGTAATAAGGCAGGACGATGTTGATCGTCCGCGCCGATGCGCGCTTGGCGGCATCGATCATGACGAGCAACTCGACGAAGAACTCGTTGATCGGATGTGACAACGATTGCACGAGGAAGACGTCGCAGTTGCGGATCGTCTCTTCGAAGTGAACGTACACTTCCCCGCTCTTGAATCGGGAGAGCTTGATCTTCCCGAGCGGCAATCCCAATTGATGAGCGATGTTCTCGGCCAGGATCGGATTCGAAGTTCCCGAGAAAATGCGAAGCTTGCTGCTGCTGTACATGAGCCCCTCCAAAAGTTCTATCAAATAAAAAACAATCGCAAATAAAAAGCGACCACAATCGGAATCTATTATACAACAGGAGCCGGCAAATTAAAATTTCTTCCGACCCCGTACCCGTTCAATTCTTGGCGGAAACGTGAAAATTCGACGTCGAACGACGCCGAATCTCCTTGTTTTCGTCAATTTTTCTTCGTCGGCTTGCGATGGCGGAATTCGAGCTCCGCGAGAACCTCGTCGAGCGGGATTCTCTGCTGGCGCAGCAGCACCATCAGATGGAAGATCAGGTCGGCCGCCTCGCTGCGAATCTCCTCGCGGTCCTCGTTCTTGCCCCCGATGATAACCTCCGCCGTCTCCTCGCCGATCTTCTTCAGAATCTTGTCGAGGCCCTTCTCGAACAGATAAGTCGTATACGAGCCTTCCGGCCGCTCGGCATCGCGCCTTGCGATCGTCTCCTCCAGACCGCTGAGCGGCGCGAAGCGGTCCGCTGCAGGCAGCTTCTCCGCCGGGAGCTCTCCGCTGCCGTCGCGGTAGAAGCACGTGTACGCTCCCGTATGGCAAGCCGGCCCGTTCGGCACGACCTGGACAAGAAGCGTATCTCCGTCGCAATCGTAGCGCAGGGAGACGATCCTCTGCGTGTTGCCGCTCGTCGCGCCCTTGTTCCACAGCTCATTCCGGGAACGGCTCCAGAACCACGTCTCGCCGCTCGCAAGCGACAGCTTCAGCGACTCTTCGTTCATGTAAGCGAGCATGAGCACTTCCTTGCTGACGGCATCCTGCACGATGGCCGGCACGAGCCCGTCCGCGCTCCATTTGATCTGGTCGACCAGGTTCGCTGTTGTCATCTGACGTTCACTCCTTGAGCCCGCAGAGCATCCTTGACCTCTCTAACGGACACTTCCTTGTAGTGGAAAATACTTGCCGCAAGCCCGGCGTCCGCCTTGCCTTGCGAGAACACGTCGACGAAGTGCGCGGCGTTCCCGGCACCTCCCGAGGCGATGACCGGGATGCCGACACTGCCCGATACGGCCGCAGTAAGCGGCAGGTCGAAGCCGTCCTTCGTGCCGTCCGCGTCCATGCTCGTGAGCAGCAGCTCTCCCGCTCCCCGACGCTCCGCATCCTTCGCCCATTCGAGCGCCCGAATGCCGGTCGGGTTGCGCCCGCCGTGCGTGTACACTTCCCATTCGCCCCACTCGGCATTGTACTTCGCGTCGATCGCGACGACGATGCACTGAGCGCCGAACGTCTTCGATCCGTCCGAGATCAGGTCGGGATTGCGGATCGCCGCCGTATTGATGCCGATCTTGTCGGCGCCCGCGCGCAGCAGCCGCTTCATGTCGTCCGTCGAGGAGATGCCGCCGCCCACCGTGAACGGAATCGTAATCTCCCCGGCCGTGCGGCGCACGACCTCGATCATCGTCGCCCGGCCTTCGACCGAAGCGGAGATGTCGAGGAACACGAGCTCGTCCGCGCCTTCCTTGTCATAGATAGCCGCAAGCTCCACCGGGTCCCCGGCATCCCGCAGGTTGACGAAGTTAACCCCCTTCACCACTCGTCCATCCTTCACATCGAGGCACGGAATAATTCTTTTCGCCAGCATGTCGTTCGTTGCCCCCTCTCATCTTAACGCCCCGGTTAACGTCTCCGGCAGAAGTCCACGACTTCCCGGTACGGAAGCGTCCCTCCGAAGATATCGAGCGCGCTGCCGATCGTAATGTCGAGCTTGCCGTCCGTCAGGCTCCGGAAGCGCTCAAGATCATCCAGGGAACGCGCCCCTCCCGCATAAGTCGTCGGAATCCGCGTCCATTCGGCCAGCTTCCGCGCCAGCTCCTCCTGCACGCCCTCGCGCTTGCCTTCCACGTCCACCGCATGAACGAGGAACTCGCCGCAGTACCCCTCCAATTCCCGGATCGAAGCCTCGCTCAGCTCCACGTCGCTGAAGGTCGTCCATTGGTTCGTCACGACGTACCAGCGGCCATCCTTCGACTTGCAGCTAAGATCGAGCACAAGCCGTTCCCGGCCGACCTCCGAGACGATCCTGTGCAGATTGTCCATGTCCAGGCGGCCGTCGCGGAACACGTAGGACGTCACGATGACATGCGAGGCTCCCTCTTCGAGGTACGACGCCGCGTTGTCCGCGGTAATGCCGCCCCCGATCTGCATTCCTTGCGGATAGGCGCGAAGAGCCTCAACCGCCGCCTCCCGGTTCCCGCCGCCAAGCATGATGATATGCCCGCCGGTGAGCCCGTCCTCCCTGTACATCGAAGCGTAATAGCCGGGGGCCCGTTCGGAGACGAAATTTTCCACCACTTGGTTCGGATCTTCCTGCAGCGTCTCCCCGACGATCTGCTTCACCTTGCCCTGGTGGATGTCGATACACGGTCTGAAGAGCAAGCTTGCTCAGTCCTTTGCCTTAGATTCGACCAGCTTGACGAAGTTGCCGAGCAGCGCCATGCCGAGCTCGCCGCTCTTCTCCGGGTGGAACTGCATCCCGTACACGGAGCCGCGCCCGACGATCGCCGTCACCGGCTGATAGTAATCCGTCGTTGCCAGCAGGTCCTCCTTGCGCTGCGGAAGCGCGTGGTAGGAGTGGACGAAGTACACATGGCCGGGGGCGAGCTCTTGGAAAATAGGGCTGTCGTGCGTAAAAGAGAGTTCATTCCATCCCATGTGCGGCACCTTGTAGTCCCCTTGGAAGCGAACGACCTTCCCCGGAAGGAGGCTGAGCCCGGCGTGCTGTCCGTGCTCCTCGCTCTCGTCGAACAGAAGCTGCATGCCCAGGCAGATGCCGAGCAGCGGCTTGCCGGACGCCGCGTACTCCTTCACGACGCTCTCGAGGCCGGTCTCGCGCAGGTTCGCCATGGCGTCCCCGAACGCTCCGACACCAGGCAGAATCGCCCCGTCAGCCGCCAGAATCTCGGCGGGGCTTGAGGTGACGACAGCTTCCGCGCCAAGCCGCTCGACCGCCTTGCTCACGCTGTGCAGATTGCCCATGCCGTAATCGATGATCGCGATCATCCTACAGCACTCCCTTCGTCGAAGGCACGCCCTTTACCCGAGGATCGATCGAAGTCGCTTCGTCCAGCGCGCGTCCGAGCGCCTTGAACACCGCCTCGATCATGTGATGCGTGTTTTTGCCGTAGTGTACGATGACGTGCAGCGTAATGCGAGCCTCAAGCGCCAGCTTCCAGAGGAACTCGTGAACGAGCTCGGTGCTGAAGCTTCCGACCTGCGCGGAAGGATATTCGGCGCGGTATTCGAAGTGCGGGCGGTTGCTCACGTCGATCACGACCTGAGCCAGCGCCTCGTCCATCGGCACGAACACGCTCGCGTAGCGCTTGATGCCGCTCTTGTCGCCGAGCGCCTCGCGCAGCGTCTGGCCGAGGCAGATGCCGATGTCCTCGACCGTGTGATGATCGTCGATGTCCACGTCGCCGCGCGCTTCGACCGCAAGGTCGAACTGGCCGTGCTTCGCGAACAGGTCCAGCATATGGTTCAGGAACGGAACGTCCGTCTCGATGTTCACCGTTCCCGTTCCGTCGACGCCAAGCGACAGCTTGATGTCGGTCTCGTTAGTCTTGCGCGCCACTTCGGAGTAACGCGCCCCATTCGTGCTTGCTTGCGGCATTAGGATTGTTCCCCTTCCAATCGGATTTCGACGGCGCGGGCATGGGCTTCGAGCCCTTCGTGCCGCGCCAGCGTCGCGATGCCCGCCGCGTCTCTCAGGAGCGCCTGGCGGCTGTATCGAATAAGGCTCGACTTCTTCAGGAAGTGATCGACGTTCAGCGGCGAGGAGAACCGCGCCGTGCCGTTCGTCGGCAGGATGTGGTTCGGCCCCGCGAAGTAATCGCCGACCGGCTCCGAGCTATACGGCCCCAGGAAGATGGCGCCCGCATTCTCGATGCCGCCGAGCAGCTCAAGCGGGTCCTCGGTGATGACTTCCAAGTGCTCCGGCGCGAGCCGGTTGATAATCGCCACACCGTCGGCGAGCGTCGGCACCGTCAGAATGGCGCCGTACTGCTCAAGCGACTTCTCCGCGATCTCGCGCCGCGGCAGCGTCGCCACTTGCCGCTGCAGCTCCGCCTCGACGGCGGCGGCCAGCTTCGCGGATGGCGTCACCAGCACGGCCGACGCCATCTCGTCATGCTCCGCCTGCGACAGCATGTCCGCGGCGATGTACCCGGCGTCGGCGGTGTCGTCCGCCAGCACCGCAATCTCGCTCGGCCCGGCGATGCTGTCGATGTCGACCGCGCCGAACACGGCGCGCTTGGCGAGCGCCACATAGATGTTGCCGGGCCCGCAGATTTTGTCGACGGCGGGGATGCTCGCCGTCCCGTACGCGAGCGCGGCGACCGCCTGCGCTCCCCCGATCCGGTACATCTCCGTCACGCCCGCTTCCGCGGCCGCCACCAAGATGTACGGATCAATGCCTTCGCGGCCCCCCGTCGCCGGCGGCGTCGCCATAACGATCTCCGGCACGCCGGCTACCTTGGCCGGAAGCACGTTCATGAGCACCGACGACGGATACGCCGCCTTGCCGCCCGGCACGTACAGGCCGACGCGGCGCAGCGGCCGCAGCACCATGCCGAGCAGCGTGCCGTCCGGCTGCGCGTCGATCCATGTCGTCCGCTTCTGCTTCTCGTGGAACGCGGTAATGTTCGCCGCCGCTTGTCTTAGCGCGGCGAGAAATTCCGGCTCCACCTTGTCGTAAGCGGCTTCGATCTCCTCCTGCGGCACCCGCAGGTCCGCCGGCTGAAGCTTCACCTTATCGAGCTTCTCCGTGTATCGCAGAAGAGCCGCGTCTCCTTCGAGCTTCACCGCCTCGACGATCTCCTTGACCGCCGCGTTCTGCTCCGGCGTTCCATATTCGGTCTGGCGTTCCAGCCGGAAGCCGTCAGCCGATCCGACGTACATAGCCTTCTCCCCTTTCCTTCTTCCGTTCTTGCTCTGTTAGAGCTTAGCCCCGTACCGCAATCTGCTGGCCGAGCCGATCGCACAGCGCTTGGATCGCGTTGTTCTTGAGCCGGTAGCTGACGCGGTTCGCGATGAGCCGGCTCGTGACCGAGAACAGAGTTTCCCGCTCGACCAGCCCGTTCTCCTTCAGCGTCTGCCCCGTCTCGACCATGTCGACGATTCGGTCGGCCAGGCCGATGAGCGGGGCCAGCTCGATGGAGCCGTTCAGCTTGATCACCTCGACCTGCTGCCCCAACTCGCGGAAGTATTGCGAAGCGACGTTCGGATACTTCGTCGCCACGCGCGGATGAATGACCGGCTTCCAGCCCGGCAGGCCGATGACCGACATCCGGCACTTCGCGATGCCGAGATCGAGCAGCTCGTAGACGTCCTTGTTCTCCTCCATCAGCACGTCCTTGCCGACGATGCCGATGTCCGCCACGCCGTATTCCACGTAGGTAGGCACGTCGACCGGCTTGGCCATAATAAATTCCATGTTCGCTTCCGGAACGGGAATGATCAGCTTGCGCGTATCGTCGAAGTCCTCCGGAATCGTCAGGCCCGCTTCCCGGAACAGCTTGCTCGCCTGCTTGTAGATTCTCCCCTTCGGCATCGCAACCTTCAGAACGCCGTTGTCGGTCATTGTTGCCCCTCCTCTTCCTGCCCGTAGACGACCAAGCTGCCGAAGGTCATCCCCCGGTGAACGAACGGCCCTTCCGCCGCTTCGGCCTCAAGCTCGGGCAGAACCGCCTCCAGGGCGTCCGCCTTCTCCGTCACCGCGATCAGCCCTTCCTCGCGCAGCCTCTCCGCTTCGTGCAGCGCTTCCCTGCGGCTCTCCTTGCCGTAGACGACCAGCACCCGGTTCTCCTCGGACTCGTCGCCCTCGGCCACCTCAAGAATGCGGGTCGTCTTGAGCGCGAAGCCGGTCGCCGCGGCCGGACGGCCGAACTGGGCGAGCAGATTGTCGTAGCGGCCTCCGCTGCATACCGGGAAGCCCAGATGGGACGCGTAGCCCTCGAACGTCATGCCCGTATAATAGGAGAAATCCCCGATCATCGTCAGATCGATCAGCACATGCTCCTGAAGGCCATACGCCGCCAGCACCTCCCACACCTCGCACAATTGGCGAATCGCCGCCTGCGCATCCGTGCTCCGGCTCAGGCTGAGCGCCTGCTCGCACACCTCGACTCCGCCGCGAAGGCGCAAAATCCCTTCAAGCTCGCCGCGCACATTGTCCTCGAGCTCCAGCTTCTTCAGCGCATCGCGGTAGCCGACGTGATCGCGCTGCAGCAGGTGCGCCTTCAGATTCTCCTGCTCTTCGGGCCGATCCGGAAGAGCTTCTCCGAACAGCCCGTTCAGGAAGCCGACATGGCCGACCGCGATCTTGAACGACGGCACGCCGGCCGCCTTCAGCGACGCGATCGCGAGCGCGATCACCTCCGCATCCGCTTCCGAAGACGGATCGCCGACCAGCTCGACGCCGGTCTGGAAGAACTCCGCATCCCGGCCCGCCTCCTCCTCGAATGCACGGAAAACATTCGCGTGATAGCTGAGCCGCAGCGGGAACGGAGACTCCTTGAGGAGCGACGAAGCGACCCGCGCGATCGGCGACGTCATCTCCGAGCGCAGGACAATCGTTGTCCCCCTCTGGTTCAACAGCTTAAACAGCTTCTGATCGGAGGTGGCGCTCGCCACCCCTACCGTATCGTAATATTCCATCGTCGGGGTGATGATCTGCTCATACCCCCAGCGACGCATGCACTCCAGCACATTCCGTTCAATTCGTCGCAGCTTCGATACCGCATGAGGCAAGTAATCCTTCACCCCCGTCGGCTTCTCGAACACTTTTGGCTTGGACACGACGCTTCCCCCTGACTCTATACTCTTCGCATATGCGATCCGTCCGACGCGCCCCGTTCAACGGCCGATCCGACCGATAACGGTCCATTCGACAACAATCGGCTCGACGATGACCCGCCCGACAACGATCCACCCAACAACACTCGGCTTCTAACCGACCGCCACTTCATCGCGTTAAAGTTCTACCATTCTACCATACTGCCAAAATAAAGCTTTCTCTGTACTTTATCACGAGCACTCTTTCGAGTCAACTTCCACTCCGCTCCGTGGGTCCGCAGCAGCCCTCTCTTCTCGCCGCCGACGGTTTTTATGGTCGAGTAGGTAGGGCCTCTCCTTTCGAGGATTGTGCCCGTCCCCCTCACAGATCCGTACGTGCGGAATTCCCGCATACGGCTCTTCGACGCATCTTTCACAGAATGGTTATTTGTAGAT
>NZ_SSOB01000082.1 GCF_004801405.1 Cohnella fermenti | reverse complement strand
TACAAATAACCATTCTGTGAAAGATGCGTCGAAGAGCCGTATGCGGGAATTCCGCACGTACGGATCTGTGAGGGGGACGGGCACAATCCTCGAAAGGAGAGGCCCTACCTACTCGACCATAAAATCGTAGAGGCCGTCGGATCAGAGGGGGGAAAGTGCGTCGGATCAGAGGAGGAGAGCCGCAGACTAGAGGGGGAACGCCACCAAACTAGAGGACTGGAGGGGTTAAGGCATCGGACTGTGGAGCGAACAGCGGAGCAAGGGGGATGCGAGAGAGAAGGTAATCTCGCAAGAAGTCTGCGGGCAAGCAGGTGTCAAATTGCGCAATTTATGACGTCTGCCTCGAATTTGTCACCGATTGTTCACGCTCAATCCGGCGCTGGGAGGCGAATTTGTTTTGTTTGTCCGACGAATTGTGTATACTGGACTTGCAAAGTTGATTTTTCTGCCAAAGGGGACGTGTGACAAGTGAATACGGTAATGTTGTTCCTTCATGTCGTCGGCGCCGTCGGAATGGGGATTTACGCCATTATGCCCTTCCTCGTCGGGAAGTTTAAGCAACTGTCGACACCGGCTCAGGAAGGGCTTGCGAGCGGCTTGCTGTCTGCCGGACGCGTCGGCCAGTTCGCGCTTGTGCTGCAACTGCTGACCGGCGGTTACCTGATCTCTCAAGCGGATTACACGGTAGCCTGGATGATCGTGATCATTGTGCTGTTCGTCGCGATTGGCGCGATGGCCGGCATGGTGCAAGGACCGCTGAAGCGCATTCGCGCCGCTGCGGCAGGCAACCAGGACGCTTCCGCCAATGTATCCAAGGTGCAGACGTTCAGCACGATCGCCTTCGTGTTGTTCCTCGTCATCATCTGGCTGATGCAAGACCCATGGTACGCATAAGCAAGCGAAGCAGCGCTGGCGGCTGACCGCCCCGAACACTCCTCCGGGAGGCCGTTTCGGGGCGGTTTTTGTTGCAGCACGGCCTTGGACGCTCGCGGACGACCATTTTATATGAAAAACCACATACAATCGCCACCCAACCGGCCTCGGCCACACAACCACGCTCGCCCAAGACTAATCAGCCGACAGGAAGGAAGTGTCGTCTTCACACTCCGCGCATCTTGCCGTATTGCCGCACCACATTCCGCGCCTATCCCTGCCGATCCGCGTGATCCGGCACTGGGCGCGGCCTCAATCTTCCTCCTCCGTCAGCTCGTCGATCGTTCGTTCGAAGCTCGCGGTCAGGCGGTCGAGGAACCAGTCGACCTCGGACAGGTTCATCTCGCGGAGCCGGCCTTCCATCTGGCGGCGGGCGGTGGCGAATTCGCGGTTGCCTGCGGACATCTCGCTGACGCACTTCAGGTAGGCGTCGAGCACGTCGGCCGCTTTGACGAGCCGGGCGAGCTCCGGCGATTCGGGGCCGCGATGCAGCAGCGGATGGTAGGCGCCGCGAAGCTCCTCCGGCACGGTGGCGAGGAGCCGATCGGCCGCGATCGCTTCGATCTGGCGGAAGTTCGCGAGGATGTCCGGGTTGTGGTGCTTGACCGGCGTCGGGATGTCTCCCGTGAACACTTCCGCGGCATCGTGGAAGAGGGCGTAGGAAGCCGCCTCGTTCGGGTCGATGTCCTTGCCGAACACGTCCCTGGCGATGCTGCCGAGCAAGTGGGCGATCAGCGCGGTGTGGAACGAATGCTCCGCAACGTTCTCTTCGGCCGTCTTGCGCATGAGGCTCCAGCGTTCGATATTCTGAAGGCGATACAAGTACGCGAGGAAATGATTGGACAAGGGGAGCCCTCCTGCTCGAACAAGTCGAATGGGAATAACAGAGAGATTATATCATACTCCAGGATCGTTGATCGCACCCGGCTGCAGGCTGCTCCCGGTTCTCTTTTCCACGATAACGGTTATTGCAAATGATTCTCAACAGGGATGGTTCCCGGCCGAATTGTTCTCAATCTGTGAAGGATTCGTGAACCTTTATGAATCGATGATTGGGGAAGCGTATGCTATGATAGAGAGGTTGAGGTATTGCAAGATGAGAGGAGCTTCCCGCTATTATGTCCAACTTTGAAGAGAGCATCTACAAGCTTGTCGTCGAGACGTCTACCAATCTGCCGGCCGATGTGCGCCGAACGATAGCCGCTGCCAAGGCAGCCGAAGACAGCGGGACCCGCGCGGGACTGTCGCTGTCCACGATCGTTCAGAACATCGAGATGGCCGAGTGCAACGTGTCTCCGATCTGCCAGGATACGGGGATGCCTACCTTTATCGTACATACGCCAGTGGGCGCTAATCAAATAATAATGAAGCAGGAGATTCGCCAGGCCGTCGCCCGCGCGACGAAGGACGGCAAGCTCCGCACGAACTCCGTCGATTCGCTTACCGGAGCGAACACGGGGGACAATCTCGGACCGGGCACTCCCGTCATCCACTTCGAGCAATGGGAGAAGGACGAGGTGGACGTGCGTCTGATTCTGAAGGGCGGCGGCTGCGAGAACAAGAACATTCAATACAGCCTGCCGATGGAGATCGAAGGTCTCGGCAAGGCGGGACGCGATCTGGACGGCATCCGCAAGTGTATCATGCACGCCGTCTATCAGGCGCAAGGCCAAGGCTGCAGCGCGGGCTTCATCGGCGTCGGCATCGGCGGCGACCGGACGAGCGGGTACGATCTGGCGAAGCAGCAGTTGTTCCGCCACATTGAGGACGAGAATCCGATTCCGGAGCTGGCCCAGCTTGAGGAGTATGTGATCGAGAATTCGAACAAGCTCGGCATCGGCACGATGGGCTTCGGCGGCAACGTGACGCTGCTCGGCTGCAAGATCGGCGTCATGAACCGTCTGCCGGCGAGCTTCTTCGTCTCCGTGGCGTATAACTGCTGGGCGTATCGCCGCCAGGGCGTTCTGCTCGACGGCAGCTCGCACGAGATCAAGGAATGGATCTATGAGAGCGGCTCCCGTCATCCGATGAACGCCTTCGAGGAGAAGGCGGCGGACGATGCGGAGAAGGCGATCGGCGAAGGGCGCCGCGAGGTCGTGCTGACGGCTCCGGTAACCGAGGAGCAGATCCGCTCGCTGCGGGTGGGCGACGTCGTTATTCTGAACGGCGAGATGCATACGGGACGCGACGCGCTGCACAAGCATCTGATGGACCACGACGCTCCGATCGACTTGGATGGCGGCGTGATCTACCACTGCGGTCCGGTGATGCTGCAGGACGAGGACGGCTGGCACGTCAAGGCGTTCGGGCCGACGACAAGCATTCGCGAGGAGCCGTACCAGGGCGACATCATGAAGAAGTTCGGCATTCGCGCCGTTATCGGCAAGGGCGGCATGGGGCCGAAGACGCTGAAGGCGCTGCAGGAGCATGGCGGGGTGTACCTGAACGCGGTGGGCGGAGCGGCTCAGTATTACGCGGAATGCGTCAAGAAGGTGAACGGCGTCGACCTGCTCGAGTTCGGCATCCCGGAGGCGATGTGGCATCTTCAGGTCGAAGGCTTCGCCGCCGTCGTCACGATGGATTCCCACGGCAACAGCCTGCATGCCGACGTCGAGCGCGACTCGAAGGAGAAGCTGTTGCAGTTTAAAGAGCCGGTCTTCGCCTAGAATAAAGCTGTAATCCCGAGTCCATCCGCTTGAGGAGCCGAGGAGTTCATACGCATATGCACAAATTCCGGTTTAAACTGACGGCGCTGTTCATGCTGCTGATCGGCCTTACGGTGATCGCCGCAGGCATTCTCATGAGCACCTCGTATAAGAAAAACCACATGAGTTCCCTAAAAGACCACATGCTGTCCGAGATTCGGGTGCTGAACGAGGCGGTTCCGTGGCCCGAGGGCGAGACCGATGCGGAGCAGCGCACCGATCTGCAGGAAGCGGCGACTCACTTCAGGGAGATCGCCGACATGCGCCTGACATACATTCGGGCGGACGGAACGGTGCTCGGCGACTCGAATCACGACCCGGCGACGATGGAGAACCACGCGAATCGCGAGGAATTCAAGGAAGCGCTGGAGAGCGGGATCGGCAGCAGCGTCCGGAAGAGCCCGACGCTCGATCAGAACATGCTCTACGTCGCGATGAGGCTGCCGTCCGCCGGCGAGCCGCAAGGCGTCGTTCGGCTGGCCGTCAGTCTGAAGGATGTGGAGAGAAGCCTCGGCAACATGTGGCTGGCGCTTGTGCTGAGCCTGCTGCTGCTGTTCCTCGTGGCGACGGCGGTCAGCTACCGAATCGCGCTGGGCGTGACGCGGCCGCTCGAGCGGATGACGTCGGCGGCCAAGCGGATGGCGCAGATGGACTACAAGCTGAGAATTCCGGACGGCGGCCAGGACGAGGTGAGCGAGCTGGCGCGCGCGCTTAACGCGATGGCCTCGAGCCTGCAGCAGCAGGTGGACGAGATTCGGCTGAACGAGGTTCGGCTCCAGTCCGTGCTGGACAACATGGCGAGCGGCGTCATCATGATCGGCGCGGATGGGCGCATCCGGCTGTACAACCGGGGAGCGGAAGGGCTGCTGGGGAGCTCGGCGGAGGAGAGAACGGGGCGCAGCTTCGGGGAGATCAAGCAGCAGTACGAGCTTGTGCAGCTTATTCGCGAAGCGCTGCAGCTTCACGAACCGATTCACGACGAGCTGACCGTCTACTATCCGGAGGAGAAGCTGCTCGAGCTGAGCGCGATTCCGATGCGGATGAGCGAGAACGAGGAGCAGGGCCTCCTGCTCGTTCTTCAGGACGTGACGGCGATCCGCCGCCTCGAGAAGATGCGGAGCGAGTTCGTCGCCAACGTCTCGCACGAGCTGAAGACGCCGGTCGCCGCGGTCAAGGGCTTCGCGGAGACGCTGCTGAACGGGGCGATGGACGACAGGGAGACGGCGCAGTCGTTCCTGACGATCATTCACGATGAGAGCGATCGGCTCAATCGGCTGATCGGGGACATCCTCGAGCTGTCGAAGATCGAATCGAGGCGATCGACGCTTCAATTCTCGCCGGTCGATCTGCACGTCTTCCTCGAACGGATGACGGAGTTTATGGCGACCGAGGCCGCGAAGAAGAACATCGGACTGGAGCTGCAAGCCGAGGAAGAGCTGTTTATCGAAGCGGACGAGGATCGGCTCGGCCAGATTCTGCTGAATCTGCTGCAGAACGGCATCAATTATACGCCCGAAGGCGGCAAGGTGAAGGTGAAGGCCGAATTCATTCCGGGCACGGAGTCGGAGTCGGACGAGGAAGGCGCGGACGATCGGGTGCGAATTACGGTATCGGATACCGGAATCGGCATTCCGCGGAAGGACCTGCCGCGCATCTTCGAGAGGTTCTACCGGGTGGACAAGGCCCGGTCCCGCAGCTCGGGCGGGACGGGACTCGGCCTGTCGATCGTCAAGCATCTGGCCGAGCTGCACCACGGCACGATCCGCGTGGAGAGCACGGTCGGGGTCGGGTCGCACTTCATCCTGGAGCTGCCCCTTCTGCAGCCATGATCCGGCGGCGGCTCGATTGTCAGAGCTGCCGCTATTTTACGTTGCGATAACAAATCGTTAACCGAGCATTAACAGTGGCATGATAAATTGACTAAGAGAGCTTGCGCTCATTACGGCCATCGTGCCGGACCGGAGGTACCCCATGTCGGACAAAGTGCTGATTATTGAAGATGAACCGACTATCGCGCGACTCGTGACGTACAACCTCTCCCTCGAGGGCTATGAGACGGAAGTCGTCGGCAACGGCGCGGAAGGGCTGCACAACGCGATTCACGACAGCTACGCGATTATTTTCCTGGACTTGATGCTGCCGGGAATGAACGGGTTCGAGGTGCTTCAGAAGCTGAGGCAGAACGGCGTCAAGACGCCGGTTATCATATTGACCGCCCGCAATGCGGAAGAGGAAGTCGTGCAGGGGCTCAAGCTGGGCGCGGACGATTACATTACGAAGCCGTTCGGGGTGGCGGAGCTGCTCGCGAGAACGTCGGCGGTGCTGCGCCGCTCCCGCAACGACGGGGAAGAAGAATCGGCTCGCGCAACAGGCGGCGATAAGGTGCTGACGCTGGGCGAGCTGCAGATCTACCCGGACAAGTACGAGGTGCTGCTGCACGGGCAATGGATCTCGCTGCGGCCGAAGGAGTTCGAGGTGCTGCTCTATCTGGCGGAGCGTCCGGGCATCGTCATTACGCGCGACGACCTGATGAACGTCGTCTGGGGCTTCGACTATATCGGCGGCCAGCGGACGGTGGACGTGCACGTCAGCTCGCTGCGCAAGAAGCTGGAGCTGAGCCAGCAGGCCGTCCAGATCGAATCGATCCGCGGCGTCGGCTACAAGCTGATCGTTAATCGCAAGGCAGGCTCAAGCCTATCCGGGAAATAACCGGATAGGCTTTTTTTGAGCTCGGCTGCAGCCTGCGCTACAGGTCCTTCCACCGCTCGACGGTCAGATTCACCGTCTGCGGGCCGCTGCCCGGGGTCAGCGTGCGGTTCGCGATATCCGCGCCGCTGGAGGCGGCTTCGACGCTCGACCAGGCGCCTCGGGTGAACTTGAATTCGTACGCGGTTCCGGCGGCGAGAGCGACGGTTATGCGGTAGATGCCGTCGCTTCCGCGCGTAAGCCGGTAAGCCGAATCGCCCGGGTCCCAGCCGTTGAACGTGCCGGCGAGATACAGGTCGGCACCGGAAGGCGTCGATCCCGGCGCCGCGATCTGGAACGTTACGCTGTCCGCCTGAGGAGTTCCCGCGTACAGGTTGCCGTTCGCCAAGGTGGAGGTTCCGGAGCCGAAGCGATAGTCGCTGCCGCCGTTGTTGTCCCAGGAGCCGCTGCCGTTGTTGAAGGCGGCGGTCAATCCCGTCGCGGCGCCGAGCGGGATCGTCGCTACGCTGTAGCCGGCATAGGCGGAAGACGACATCGCTGTCCCGGGAACCGTTGTCCACGACGAGGAGCCGTCGAGCTTGTAATGAATGTAGGATGCGGCGAACGAGCCGTTCTTATAATAGATGATGGCATTATTCCCGGCCGGATTCGGAATGGCCGCAGGGAAGTCCTCCGTGATCACTCCGTTCGCGATGGTCGTGACGCCGGAATAGAGCGTGTAATTGTAGCCGGAATTGTTATCCCACGTGCCGTTGCCGTCATGGAACGCCCCCTTGCCGTTAATGCGATCCGCCCCCGTATCGATGATCGCCTTGCTGTATCCGGGAATCTCGGACGGAGCGAGGGCGAGATCCTGCCACACCTCGGTCGTCCCATAGGGAGAGATCGTGTAGCGAACATAAGGCGTCGCATTATTCGTCTTGTAGTAGAGCACGATCTTGTTCGTCTCCGCGGAAGTAACCGACAGCGGTTCGCTGTCAGCGGATACGTTGCCCGCGCGGTCGACCGTGCGAACCGTATAGCTGTAGGTCGCATCCTCTGTAACCCAGTCCTTGAGCGTGTTCTTCGTGAGCGAGCTCACGAGCGTCCCGTTGCGATACACCTGGTAGCGGTCCAGCTCCGGGCTGTCCGAGGCTGTCCAGCTAAGGCCGACGGAATTGCGGGCGGTATAAGGAGCCCACAGGCCCGTTGCCGGTTCGAGCGGCGTGTAGTCTCCGTAGATGGCAGCCGTCATGCTGCTGGAGCTTGCTTGCGGGATATTCACCGTGATGCCCGTGTAGCGGAAGGAGGAGCCGTCATAGCGGTCGCTGTTCGGAGAGGTCAGCGGCGCGAAGCTCGTGGCATTGCCCGAGTAATAATAGGGGCTGATCGCGTTGGCTTCTTCCAGATCGACCAGCCGGCGGTCGTCGTCCGCGTTGCTTGAGCGGCTCTGATCGATATGCCAGATCGCAATGCCCCCGGGATAGCCGAGCCCGCGATCGTACCCCTCGTATTGACGATTCTCCAGCAGAAAATACTGATTCGCATCCAGAGTGGGAATTAGGACGATGGAGTAGGAGCCTGTTGCTATGGAATTCAAGGTGTAGGAGGCGCTGGCATCGGATTGGGCGATTGTCGCGTCGGCGAAGCCGAGCATCAGCTTGCTCCAGGCATCGAGGTGGACGGGCGTCGCGCCGGCGTATTCCCCGGACAGGCTGGCCCAGTTGCCTCCCCCCATCAAGCTGTGGTTGCCGATCCCGGAGGAGGATCCGTCGGTGTCGTACAGGTCGGGCAAGCCGAACATGTGGCCGAGCTCGTGGGCGAGCACGCCGATCGTCGCCTGGTGATTGCCCTGGATCTCGCCTTGCTGGGTGTAGCCTGCACCGTGCGCGCCGACGCACGCCTTCGTGCCGTCGATGAGCGGAGACATGGCATCGGACAGGCTTGTGAAGTGGGCCCACACGCTCTGGGAAGAGGTGGCCCCGTATGCCTGCTCATAGCCGGCCAGGATCGTCACCACCTTGAGCTCGTCGTTCTGAAGGTAGCCGTCGCCATTCGCATCGTAGGCGGACAGGTCGATGTAGGGATCGGCCGCGGTCAACGCTTCGGCCACCGTTGCGGCTCCCGAGGCGTAGGCATGGTTCAGACGGACCTTGACGATGCCGTCATTCGCCGTTCCCGCCGTCTCCGCCGCCGGCACGAGGCTCATGCGATTCTGGGACACCTCCCGGTAATAATCGCTGACGCTCTTGCCCGTCGCGGAGAAGAACCTGCCGTTCCACTGCGAGTCGGAGTACTGGATATCGATATCCGAGAACTCCACCAGCAGCAGGAGCACGTTCTGAGTGCCCGTCGTCTCCAGTCCGTCCAGCCCGAAGAACAGGCCGGCCCCGGCGGTGTCGGCCGCCGCCTCCAGGGAGGCGGACACGCGCGATTCCGCTTGTTCCGACAGGCTGGGCGAGCCGGACGCGCCCGACAGGGCGGCTGCCGATCCCGCATCGCCGTCCGAGCCGTTCTTCTGAAGCCGCTCCCGCTGCTTCAGCCAATTGTCAAGATCCTGCTTGCTCTTCGCCTCGGCAGGCTTCGGATGGAGCTTGACCCGAACGCCGCTCGACTTGAATGAATGGTCCTTAAGCTCAAGAGAAGCATAATTCCAATAGCCCTGCGCATCGCGAACGATCACTTCGTCTTCGCTCGTTAGCGCCCAATGCAGGTTCTCGTCCCCCTGCAGCCTGCCTTGGAACGATTGGCCGCCGGGCTGGGTGAACGTCTGCAGGTCGGTTCGCGCCGGCGCGGCATCCGCGCCGCGGGCTCCCAGCGCAATAACGGCCAGGAGCAGCAGGGCGGAGGCAAGCCATAATCGGTAACTCTTCTTCATTGTGATTCCCCTTCCATTCATCGGCTTGTTCAAACGTTTGCACAAATCGGTGAACGACACAAACCGACATCCGCACATTTGACAATCTAGATTATAATGGAAATATTCAGTTGGTCAACCTTATTTTTACCAATGATAAAAGAAACCGCCAGAGATGCTTGCCCTGACGGTCTTGATCGTTCGCCCGATCCGATGATTTTTGCGATTTTATGTGATTTTTCACATTGATCGGCTTGAATTGCCGGGGGATCGCAGCGTTTTATGTGATTTTTCGCATATATGCGCCAACACGAGCCGGATTTTTCTCCATGTATGCTATTTTTCGCATAGAATCGCCCAAGCTGCCCCTGATCAAGGCTCGCCAATGTGATTTTTCGCATAATGAGTAGCGAATTATCTGAAGTCGAGCAGAAAAAATAGCTCCTTGCAAGCAGGAGCTACGACTTTAGATAATTCGTTTGGACGAAACCGCGGTGGGCTACGCACGTTGCTACGCTATGGGGA
>NZ_SSOB01000081.1 GCF_004801405.1 Cohnella fermenti | reverse complement strand
TTCCACGCGTACCCATCTCGAACACGACCGTTAAGCCCTCTAACGCCGATGGTACTTGGACCGCAGGGTCCTGGGAGAGTAGGAAGTTGCCAAGCCGATGAGCAAGACCGAATCGAAGAGCAAGAAGTGGAAGAGCACCCTCGCGGGTGCTTTTTTGCATGGTGTTGCACAGTTGCCGATTTAACGAATATTTAATCCCTTCTTAAAGAGAAGCTAAGCTCCGGCTGGTACTATTAGGGAAGGTTAATCCTGCGACGTATCGTTCCAAATAACATGTCCGAACCGGCGTGCGTACACAACCCAGACTAGACCACTGCCCACTCCATGCAAGAATAGCGCCGGGCGGCATGATGAGATACATTCGCATGCGAACCCCTGCGCAGCCCCGTCTCATCCGCCGAGGAGACGGGGCTGTTGCGCGTCCCCTCCTATACGTCTTTTTTTCTCAATTGCCCCTACATTGCCAGAAGTTCCAACTCAATACGGAGATGATGTCCGCCTATACTAACCATACCTTAATGGCGAAGACAGGGGGACTTGTGATGCGATGGAAGGCGGGCAAGATCAGGCCGATGTTCGTTATCTTGCTGGTTTTAACACTTCTTGGCGGTGCGGGGTGCTCGGACTTGCCGGCGACCGAACGAGAACGAGAACAAGAACAAGATGCTATGGCGCCAACCGACAATCGGCCCCGCGAGATGCCGGCGGCCGTCGCGGAATCGAACTCGAGCTCCGCACGCCTGAAGGGGCAGCTCCCGATTAGGGGGATCTATGTCACCTCCAATGTAGCGAGAAGCAAGAGGCTGGAGCAACTGGTCGAGCTCATCGAACGAACGGAATTGAACGCGATGGTCATCGATGTCAACGGCAGCTCGAGTCTGATCACACTCCCTCCTTCCTCTCCAAGTCCGTCGAATAACAGCTCCGCCGCTTTTTTCCGCCAGACGGTTAAACGGTTGAAGAACAAGCGGATCTACCTGATCGCAAGAATCGTGACCTTCAAGAATCCCTCGCTCGTTAAATCCATGCCGGCATGGGCGCTTCGCAGCAAGGGCGGGAGCGTATGGCGCGACAGGGGCGGCGAGGGCTGGATCGATCCCTATCGCGAAGAGACATGGGCCTATCCGATTGCGCTCGCGCGGGAGGCGATAAGAATCGGGTTCGACGAGGTTCAGTTCGATTATGTGCGCTTCCCGGAGAATCAGGTGAAGGTAGATCGGGAGGTAAGCTTCCATAACCCTAACAATTGGAGCCGCGACGAGGCGATCAAGAAGTTCCTCCGCAAGGCGGCCGCAGAGGTGCACCGATCCGGAGGGAAGGTGTCGGCGGACGTGTTCGGGTTGATCGGCACGGCGAGCACGGACATGGGGATCGGACAGCGCTGGTCGACGATAGCGGGCGAGGTCGATGTGATCTCTCCGATGGTTTATCCGTCCCACTACAGCTCCGGCATCTGGGGAATCCGTGCGCCCGATCTGAATGCGGGAGCGATTGTGTCCCATGCGATGAAGGATGCCAACCGGCAGAACGAACGGCTAAGGCAGAATGGCCGCAGGGCCGCCGAGATTCGCCCATGGCTGCAGAGCTTCACGGCCTCGTGGGTGCATCCTCATCAGGCATACGGCGCGGCTCAGGTTCGCGAACAGATCAGAGCCGCCTCCCGCGAAGGGGTACACGGCTATCTTCTCTGGAATGCGTCAAGTCGATATCCAAACTTAGGTAGCTGAATTTTCGTAAGTTGTAGGCGGGGCGCGAGATTGACGGGGAAACAAACGTTCCGCCGGGCGGGGATAGGCCATGTGTACGCCTTGACAGCCCTACAGGCCTCTGCTAAGATTGCCTATAATTAATTGGAGAATAACCGGCTCAATACAACCGGATAGGGGAGGAAATTACACGTGTGGCAAAACAAATTCGCCAAGGAAGGCCTGACGTTCGATGACGTTCTGCTCGTTCCAAGAAAGTCGTCCATTCTGCCGAGGGACGTGAACGTAGCGACGACGCTCAGCTCGTCCGTGAGGCTGAACATTCCGTTGATCAGCGCTGGCATGGACACGGTCACGGAGTCGGCTTTGGCGATCGCCATCGCTCGGGAAGGCGGCGTTGGCATCATCCATAAGAATATGTCGGTCGCGCAGCAAGCGGAAGAAGTGGATCGGGTCAAGCGTTCGGAGAGCGGCGTTATTACGAACCCGTTCTCGCTCACTCCGGACCACCACGTCTATGACGCCGAAGAGCTTATGGGCAAGTACCGGATCTCGGGCGTGCCGATTGTGGACGGAGAAGGCAAGCTGGTCGGCATCCTGACGAATCGGGATCTTCGCTTCGTGCACGACTATTCGATCAAGATCAGCAGCGTGATGACGAAGGAGAACCTGGTCACGGCGCCTGTGGGTACGACGCTGCAAGAGGCGGAGGTTATTCTGCAGCAGCACAAGATCGAGAAGCTCCCGCTGGTCGACGATTCCTTCATGCTGAAGGGGCTTATTACGATCAAGGACATCGAGAAGGCGATTCAATTCCCGAATGCCGCGAAGGACGAGCACGGCAGACTGCTTGTCGGAGCGGCCGTCGGCGTATCCAAGGATACGTTCGAGCGCGTGGATGCGCTGGTGAAGTCGGGCGTCGATCTGATCGTTGTCGACTCGGCCCACGGACATCATATCAATATTGTCGAGATGGTCGGCCAGATCCGAGAGAAGTATCCGGAGCTGACGATCGTTGCGGGCAACGTGGCGACGGGCGAGGCAACCCGCGACTTGATCGAAGCTGGGGCTTCCATCGTCAAGGTCGGCATCGGGCCGGGCTCG
Organism: Cohnella fermenti; assembly: GCF_004801405.1. GTDB lineage: Bacteria > Bacillota > Bacilli > Paenibacillales > Paenibacillaceae > Cohnella > Cohnella fermenti. The sequence goes on along the minus strand of NZ_SSOB01000081.1, from coordinate 7,931 downwards.
ATCTGTACGACCCGCATTATCGCGGGTATCGGGGTTCCTCAGATTACGGCCATCTACGATTGCGCGACGGTCGCGCGCGAATACAACGTTCCGATTATCGCGGACGGAGGCATCAAGTACTCCGGCGAGATCACCAAGGCTATCGCGGCGGGTGCGAGTGCGGTTATGCTCGGCAGCTTGTTCGCGGGTACGGAAGAGAGCCCTGGCGAATCGGAGATCTACCAAGGCCGCCGCTACAAGTCCTATCGCGGAATGGGCTCCATCGGTGCGATGAAGGAAGGCAGCAAGGATCGTTACTTCCAGGAGGATGAATCGAAGCTCGTTCCGGAAGGCATCGAGGGACGTCTTCCTTATAAGGGACCGATCCGCGACACGATTCATCAGCTTCTGGGCGGCCTTCGTTCCGGCATGGGCTATTGCGGCACCGCAACGCTGGAAGAGCTGAAGAACGACACGGAATTCGTTCGCATTACCGGCGCTGGCCTGCGCGAGAGCCATCCGCACGACGTTCAGATTACGAAGGAAGCTCCGAATTACTCGCTGTAAGATTAGGTTTGGGTATAGGCGCAGAGATAGAGACGGAAGCCGCAGAAGAGGGAAATCTCTCCTGCGGCTTTTTCGTTGGGTGTGCGGTGTGATACAATAATGAACGGAGTTTAATGCCTGTTCCTGACGCAAGCAATCCAACCGGTGATAAAGGAGAGATACGCGCATTGAATCGCAATTATTATTCCATCCTACGACTGTCTCTTAATCAGCAACGATTCGTGGCCCTCCCTGTTCTCTTGGTGATGGCGATGATGATTATATTCTCCGGTGCGGGAAGCGCCGCCGCTGCGAATGCGGCAGGGGCGCCCGAGCTCGATGCGAAGTCGGCCATTCTGATGGATGCTTCGACGGGTCAGGTTCTCTATGAGCTTGACGCGGACACGGCGCGGGCTCCGGCCAGCATGACGAAGATGATGACGGAATATCTCGTCTTCAAGGCGATTGAAGAAGGCAAGCTAAGCTGGGATCAGACGATTACCGTTCAGGAGAACGCCGCCAAGCAGATCGGCAGTCGCGTCTTCCTCGCGGTAGGCGACAAGCACACGGTCGAGGATCTCTACAAGGCGATGGCGATCGGGTCGGCGAACGACGCGACGGTGCAATTGGCCGAGACGGTTGCAGGCTCCGAGGAGGCGTTCGCGAAGCTGATGAATGAAGCGGCGGTCGAGCTTGGCATGACGAATTCTCACTTCATCAATTCGACGGGTCTGGACCGCGCGGATATGCCGGAGGCTTACCGTCCGACCTCGATCGAGGGGGAGACGGTGATGTCGGCCCGGGATTCCGCTCTGCTGGCCTATCATATCCTGAAGGATTATCCGGAATTCCTCGAGTATTCGAAGATCCCTTCCTTTAAATTCCGTGAGCGCGATGCCGATCCGGTTATCAACTACAACTGGATGCTGGAGTCCAACGCCAGCGTGACGAACTTCAAGAAGTTCGCTTACGAAGGCGTCGACGGATTGAAGACCGGACATACCTCGAATGCCGGCAACTGCTTCACCGGTACGGCTCTTAGGAACGGCACCCGTCTGATTGCAGTCGTCATGGGTGTGCCCGGCGGCATGAACGACGGCAAGCGCTTCTTGGAGACGGCGAAGCTGTTCGATTACGGCTTCGGCAGCTTCGAGAAGCAGACGGTGGTTGCCGCGAAGGCGGTCGTGACGGAGCATGAGACGTTCAAGGTCAAGAAGGGCGCTTCCAAGAAGGTCAATGTCGTGACGGCTACCGACATCACGATTCTTGTTCCGAAGGGCTCGAAGGTCGAGCCGACCGTGACCGAGGCAACCCCGCTTACGGAACCGCTCTTGGCGCCGATCAAGTCCGGAGACAAGGTCGGATCGGTCACTTACACGTATAAGGATCCTTCTACTCAAGATGATAAGAACGTAACGATCGATCTGGTCGCGGCGGACGACGTGAAGAAGGCGGGCTGGTTCAAGCTGATGCTACGGGCCATCGGCGACTTCTTCTCCAGCCTGTTCAAGGGCATCGTCGATCTGTTCTGACAAGATGGACGAACGGCTGCTTCATTGACGAATGATGGACGAATGGCGGAATAATCCCGAGCGGGTGGGTTGTCTATTGGCGGCCCTTCCTGTAAAATCTATGGATAGTATATTCAGGAGGCGTGTGTAATCATGGAGACAGGTACTTCGAGAGTTAAGCGCGGCATGGCCGAGATGCAAAAGGGCGGCGTCATCATGGACGTCATGAACGCGGAGCAAGCCAAGGTTGCGGAAGCGGCAGGCGCAACGGCCGTTATGGCGCTTGAACGCGTTCCTTCCGATATTCGCGCGGCGGGCGGCGTTGCCCGTATGGCGGACCCGACGATCGTCGAGGAAGTCATGAAGGTCGTGTCAATTCCGGTAATGGCGAAGGCTCGGATCGGACATTATGTAGAAGCCAAGGTGTTGGAATCGCTCGGCGTCGACTACATCGACGAGAGCGAAGTGCTGACGCCGGCCGACGATGTGTTCCACATCAGCAAGGAAGAGTTTACCGTTCCGTTCGTATGCGGAGCGAAGGACCTGGGCGAAGCGCTTCGCCGCATTCAAGAAGGCGCATCGATGCTTCGCACGAAGGGCGAGCCGGGAACGGGCAACATCGTTGAAGCCGTTCGCCATATGCGCCTGATCACGGGCCAGATTCGCAAGGTGCAGAACCTGTCGAAGGACGAGCTGTACCACGAAGCGAAGACGCTGGGCGTGCCTTACGACCTGTTGCTCGGCGTTCACGAGTCCGGCCGTCTGCCGGTCGTCAACTTCGCTGCAGGCGGCGTTGCGACGCCTTCGGACGCGGCTCTGATGATGCATTTGGGCGCCGACGGCGTCTTCGTCGGATCGGGGATCTTCAAGTCCGATTCCCCGGAGAAGTTCGCCCGTGCCATCGTCGAAGCGACAACGCATTATACCGATTACGAGCTGATCGCTCGCGTATCCAAGAACTTGGGCGCCCCGATGAAGGGGATCGAGATCTCCAAGCTGGATCGTTCCGAGCGCATGCAGGATCGCGGCCTCTAAGCCGGACGGCATAAGGCCATCTGATTATCCATTCGCGACGGGCGGCTTCGCAACTGGCATCTAATCGCCGGTGGGAGCCGCCCCGATTGGTTTACCTGGCACGGCAGATCTGGCTATGAAGGAAGGAATCGGAATGAGAATCGGAGTGTTGGCCCTTCAAGGGGCCGTGGCGGAGCATATTCGCAGCATCGGGTTGGCCGGAGGAGAAGGAGTCGCGGTCAAGACGGTTGAACAGTTGAAGGAGATTGGCGGCCTCATTCTTCCAGGCGGGGAGAGCACGACGATCGGCAAGCTCATGCGCAAGTACGGCTTCATCGACGCGATCCGCGAGTTCGCAGGCGAAGGCAAGCCGGTGTTCGGCACCTGTGCGGGAATGATCGTGCTTGCCGACAAGCTGGAGGGCGCAGAGGAGCCTCATCTTCGTCTCATGGATATGACGGTGGCGCGCAATGCGTTCGGTCGTCAGCGCGAGAGCTTCGAGACGGACCTGGACGTCAAGGGCATCGACACGCCGCTCCGTGCGGTGTTCATCCGGGCTCCGCTGATCAAGGAAGTCGGGTCCGACGTGGACGTGCTGTGTTCGTACAAGGACGAGATCGTGACCGCGCGGCAAGGGAATCTGCTGGCTTGCTCCTACCATCCGGAACTGACGGACGACTACCGTCTGCACGAATACTTCTTGAAGATGGCCGAGGAAGCCGCCGCCAAACATTGACCCGATTCAGGGGGAAAAGGAGCTTAGCCCATGTTGGATGTTAGATTGCTGCGGAACGATTATGCGAAGGTGGAGCAGGCGCTGCGGAACCGCAACGCCTCGCTCGAGCTGATCGGAGCGTTCCCGGAGCTCGACAGCGCTCGCCGGGAGCGGCTTGTCGAGAGCGATACGCTGAAGAATCGCCGGAACGTCGTCTCGCAGGAGGTCGCGAAGCTGAAGAAGAGCGGCGGCAACGCGGACGAGCTGATCGCGGAGATGCGCAGCGTTAACGATCGAATCAAGGAGCTGGACGAGGAGCTTCGCGAGCTCGACGAGAAGCTGAACGCGATCCTGCTCGCCGTGCCGAACGTTCCGCACGAGAGCGTGCCGGTCGGCGCATCCGAGGAAGACAACGTCGAGGTTCGCCAGGTCGGCGCTGTTCCCGCCTTCGAATTCGAACCGCGAGCGCACTACGACATCGCGGACGGGCTTGGCATTCTCGACTTCGAGAACGCGGCCAAGGTAACGGGGTCCCGGTTTGTTTTCTACCGGGGCTTGGGAGCGCGTCTGGAGCGCGCCTTGATTAACCTGATGATGGACCTGCACGCGGACAAGCACGGCTACGAGGAAGTGCTGCCGCCGTACATCGTCAACCGCGACAGCCTGATCGGCACGGGCCAGCTCCCGAAGTTCGAGGAAGACCTGTTCAAGATCGAAGGAACGGATTACTTCCTTATTCCGACGGCGGAAGTTCCGGTAACGAATCTGTATCGCGACACTATTCTTAGTGCCGAGCAACTGCCGGCGAAGTTCGTCGCCTTCAGCGGCTGCTTCCGCTCCGAGGCCGGGGCGGCGGGCAGGGACACCCGCGGGCTTATTCGCCAGCACCAGTTCAACAAGGTGGAGCTCGTGAAGCTCGTCGCTCCCGAGACGTCCTACGACGCGCTGGAGGAGCTTACAGGAGAGGCGGAACGCGTCCTGCAGGTGCTTGGCCTGCCCTATCGCATTCTCGCGCTCTGTACGGGCGACATGGGCTTCGGCTCGGCGAAGACGTACGACCTGGAAGTGTGGCTGCCTAGCCAGAACACCTACCGCGAGATCTCGTCCTGCACGAACTTCGAGGACTTCCAGGCTCGCCGGGCGGGCATCCGCTTCCGCCGCGAGACCGGCGCCAAGCCGGAGCTCGTGCACACGCTGAACGGCTCCGGACTGGCCGTCGGACGCACTGTAGCGGCCATTCTAGAGAACTATCAGCAGGCTGACGGAACGGTCGTCATTCCGGAAGCGCTGCGGCCGTATATGGGAGGAATCGACAAGATCGCCCCAAGGGGTTGATCGCCGATTCTTGTCTGTGATATGATAACGGGGCAGATCGGGCATTCTCCGGAATGACGCCGCTGCCTTCTTCCTGGAGAGATACCGAAGCGGTCATAACGGGGCGGTCTTGAAAACCGTTAGGGTGCAAGCCCACGTGGGTTCGAATCCCACTCTCTCCGCCATTAAATCAGTAATTTGCGATTAAATGTATGAGTGGGATGAGAACGGGCCGTTAAGCGGACATGCCACACGGCATGTCCGTAGGCCCCGGCGTGATAGTCGCACTAACCGCAGCCCGCTCGTTACGAGTGGCTGCGGAGCGACGGAGCGAATCCCACTCTCTCCGCCATAACTGAATAGGCGATGGAGTTCGCCATTAACCGCCTTTGGGCTAATGACTCCTACCAGTTTACGTGTTATTTAACATGGGCTGGTAGGAGTTTTTGTTTTGGCTGCTCCGGTGTCGGAGGACGCCGAAGGCGGTTGAAGGAGGGCCGCGACGTCCCATTCGAGCGGTGCAAGAGGGATGGGAGCCGCAGATGTCGCTAGATGCCGGGAGTTTTATGCGAAATTTCACATTCATGCGGCTCGATAACGGACAGTTTGGGTGATTATATGTGAAAAATCACATTCGTGGAGGAATTCTCGACCGAGAATGCCGAATGTATGCTAAAAATCACATAAAACGCCGCGATTCCCGCCAATCCAAGCCGACGAATGTGAAAAATCATATAAATTCGCAAAAGTCATTCGAACCAGGGACGAATTGCTTTTATTAATTCCTACGATTGAAGGAGAGACGAACATTGAGAAAGTTGATGGAAGGTCCGGCAGCAACGATCAGGGGATGGGCCGGAAAGTGGATTCATGTGGGAATTGTTGTCTCATTGCTCAAGTGGGTTGGATTGGGCGGGCTGGTCGGGGTCTTTACCGGTTCGGCATCCGCTCTGTTCCTGGCGAGTCTCGATTGGGTGACGGACATGCGGATATCCCACGCCTGGCTGCTGTGGCTTCTGCCTGTGGGCGGCGCGCTTGTGAGTTACTTGTACTGGAAGGTCGGCAAGGACTCGTCCAAGGGCAACAACCTCATCCTCGAGCAGATTCACGAAGGCAACGGGACGATTCCCTTCCGGATGGCGCCGCTTGTTCTGTTCGGCACGCTCGTTACGCATCTGTTGGGAGGCTCGGCGGGCCGGGAAGGAACGGCGGTCCAGATGGGCGGGAGTTTGTCCGAATGGATCGGCAAGGTTCTTAAGCTGAACTCCCTTGACCGCAAAATCATCTTGATGTGCGGAATAAGCAGCGGCTTCGGTTCCGTGTTCGGGACTCCCTTGGCGGGAACCGTGTTCGGTCTTGAGGTTCTGGTGATTGGTCTGATTCGCTACGAGGCTTTGATTCCTTGCTTCATTGCCAGCTTCGTAGGCGACAAAGTGACGACCGCCTGGGGAATTCATCATCTCCATTACCAGATGGGGGCCGTCCCGGACTTCAGTGCGCTTCTCTTGTTGAAGATCGTGCTGGCCTCCGTCTTGTTCGGGTTAGCCGGGCTGCTCTTCAGCGAACTGACCCATCGTCTTAAGGCGCTCTTCACGAAGATCATCAAGAATCCCGTCCTCAAAAGCTTCTGCGGCGGATTCGTCATTATCGGCATGGTGTATCTCTTCGGCACGAGAGATTACCTGGGGCTGGGAATCCCGCTCATTCAGCAGTCCTTCCAGGAAAGCGTCGACTCCTTCACTTTTCTGCTCAAAACCGTCTTCACTTCCGTCACATTGGCAGCAGGGTTCCAGGGCGGCGAAGTGACCCCGTTGTTCGCCATCGGTTCGACGCTCGGAAGCGCGCTTGCCCATTATTTGCACCTATCGGCTCCGTTCCTGGCGGCGATCGGCTTTATCTCGGTGTTCAGCGGGGCAACCAATACGCCAATCGCTTGCTTTATTATGGGGATCGAGCTGTTCGGAGCGGAAGGCGCGATATACCTGTTTATCGGATGCATCGTCAGCTACTTGTTCTCGGGGCATACCGGAATTTATACCGCGCAGAGAATCGGGATTTCGAAGAGCAGAGCTGTACAAGTAGAGGAAAATACGACACTCGATTCCTTGCACCTCAAAAAGGTGAATGAAGAGCGGAAGGCCGGGTCAAGCTAACGGAGCGGAGGTGCAATGCCCATGTCAACCAACGACAAACTCGCCGTTCCCCAAGCCGATCTGGCGCAAGCGTGGCGGGACACGTTAAGCCAGCGGCTCGGCAACGGCGATACGGCCAGCGTGCTCGAGGACGAGAAGCATGCCGATACTCTCTTGGTCCACATTCAGACGTCGGGTCGGCAGATGCTCGAATTCGATTTTTCCGTCAAATACATCGACAGCCGGGAGATCGACATTCAGTTGTCCGACGTCGAGAAGGACGGGCAGTCGACCGACGAGAGAACCGATTCGATGCAGGAGCTGATCTCCGATTACCGGCGCCATCTCCACGAGACCGCTCAAGCGCTGCACCATTATACCCATGCATAAGGGAGGCGGCTCATCCATGCCTGATTCCATGTCGGACAAGAACCTCAGCAATGTGGCGAAGGATCTGGAGCACGCTCCCGTGAATGCTCATCATGCCCAGCAATTGCAGCAGAAGAAGAACGATCGACGGCACCAGGATGCGCTTAATCACGATAATCCGACCGGTCTGCATCATCTGAAGTCCTGAACCCGTACGCAGGGGGAAAAAGTCCAGCGGTATGATGTCAAGCCCCTGATTCATGAGAATTGGAAATTTTTTTGGCCATGAGGCGGATGAGTCAAGAAAAAGGGCACATCAAATCAAACCCAGTCGAAAATCGAGTTATCTAC
>NZ_SSOB01000080.1 GCF_004801405.1 Cohnella fermenti | reverse complement strand
TCTGAAAATTTCGACAACATGGTGGGTCTCGCTTGGTGTTCGCTTTTTTCGGCACCGATGGCGTTTCGTCCTGACTTTTTTCCAATTTCACAGTTTCACCTACTTGACATTGCACCGCTGGGCTCATTCTAAAAAATTTAATTGTACACGTTTAAACTGTTTGATTTCTAAATTTCATAAATATCGATCTTTACCACTACCCATTTACCACCTCCTTAGCCGTCACTTTCTTGCATCTTGAATCAGTACCTAATGGAATGCTATTATTTGTATATTTCAAATATCCCCTTTCCCACTCTTCCCACTCTTCTTCTTTAAGGGATAATCAATAAATTAACCTTTTTTTCCAATTGAAGGAACACCTTCAATTATAATAACAACCTCACAGTTCATTTTGTTGCATTTTTTTCAAAAAAAACTTCAACTCCGTACCGAAGCCACTAAAGAACTTATGATTTTTCGGTGAGCTTTAGTCGACTGATGAAAAAAATACGGCACCTGTTCCGAATTTTCCGAATGGTGCATCCCCCAATAGACCCGAGGTGTCGCCGCTTCAGTTGGATCGTGGTTACTCATCTGCACCCACCATGCCCGCTCGAACGCCCGCACTTGAGTAATAGTGACTCATCTCGGTACCTCCACGCGCCTATCGCCGCTTCGGTTGGGTCGTGGTTACTCATCTGCACCCACCATGCTCGCTCGGACCTTCCTGCAGCACGTCGGATGCGCCTGCGAATGTGATTTTTCACATTCGTCAGCGTAGAAGCAGCCTGAATCGGGGCATTTTATGTGGTTTTTCGCATACATATCGCAAACTCGGGAAGAATTCGGCCCATGAATGTGGTTTTTCACATAAATTCAAGAAAATTTCCTGTTTGGAGGGGGTGCGAATGTGAAATTTCGTATAAATTCTGGCGGTTCCTCGAAATTGTCGACCCGTTGCGTTGTCTGGTTACTCTCCTGAGTCACTCTCGCCGGAGTCCCGCCCATGTGCGCTGTCTGGTTACTCTCCCGAGTCACTCTCAGTGGAAATATGGGTGCAGTCAAGGTGTTCCCTCGTATCATTCGCGCCCGTCCTCTCCTGCCTCGCCAACACCGTTCGCAACCGGATCTCGTCTATCCGGCTCTGGCGCTGCCATGCAGACCGAACGCAAATAAGCGGCACCGACGCCGCACGAGGGAACATACCTTCCATCCTCTCGAGCGGACGCCAGCGCCGCCTAACTCCCGTCTCTACCTCATCGTCCCTGCCGCACCTTGCCTCTATGCTGTCAGCGCCGCCGAACTTAGCCTGGCCTCATGCTTCGATTCCCTCTCCCTCATCCCCGCTCCCGATACTTCGAGGGGGACATGCCGGCCCACGCCTTGAACAGCTTGCTGAAGTACTTGGCGTCCTGGTAGCCGACGCTTGCCGAGACTTCCTGCAGCTTCGCGGCCGGGTCGGCGAGCAGCTCCTTCGCCTTCTCCATGCGCTGCCGCGTGACGTAGTCGAGCACAGTCTCGCCGGTCTGAAGCTTGAAGTATTCGCAGAAGTAGGTCGGGTTCAGGTAGACGTGATCGGCGATGCGCTTGATCGAGAGGTCGCCGCCGAGGTTGCCCGCTATCCATTCCTTCGCCTGCTCGATCGGCTTGCGGTTGCCGTCCCGGCGCGCGGCCTGGATCGCGTCCATGATCGCGGTCATGCGCCGGGCGAGCATGGCCCGCAGCTCGGGGAGCCCCGCGACCTGATCCAGCGAGCGGATCTCGCGTTCGACGGCGTCGGCCTCCGCGCCTTCGGCTCCGCCTCCATCGAGCGCCGCCGAGTGGATCTGGATGAGCAGATTCTGCGAGGCGCTGCGGATAAAGGCGGGCGAGGACGACTTGGCAAGCTCGGCGAAGTATTGGCGGAGGAGCGCGTCCGCCTCTTCGACGTTGGCGTTCGCAACGGCCTGCCGGAGCCGAAGCGCGAGCGAAGGCAGCTCCGCCTCGAGGCGCGAAGCCGCGTCGCCGCTCTCCCCGGCCGGAGACGCAAGCTCCGCCAGCCGGAAAACCCGGTTGCCGCCCTCGACGAGTCGATGGCGCATCAGCGACAGCGCCTCCCTTCGGGCTTCAGGCAACAGGTACAGGTCCTCGATCGGCGAAGCGATGGACACCGACACCGTGAACGGCATGTACGTGTGAATCGAGACCCGCACCTGCTCCGACAGAGCCTCCGCCTCCCGCTCCAGATCGGCTTCCGGATCGTCGCAGCCGACGAGCACCCAGAAGTCGGTGTTGCCGCCGCGCCAGCTCCAGCCCTGGAAGCCCGTCTGCCTCTCGTAGTTCGTCGCTACCTCTGCAATGATGTTTTCCAAGGCGAAGGTGTACGCTTCCCAATCCTTCGTCGTGTACCCCCTCGACTTGACCGGGAGCGTGTCGAGGCTCGCGTAGAGCAGCAAGTACCGCCCCCTTGGAAAATCCTCCACCCAATACCCCAGCCGCTCGATATCGATTCCCGCCGACGTGATGTAGCTCAGCGTCTGCGTCTGGCGCGCCGGCCTCAGCTTCTCGGCCTGCCGCTCCGTCTCGCCGCGCTTCCACGATTCGCTCCGCCCGTCGAGGATTCGCCCGCGCAGATCCGCCAGCCGTTCGCGGAACTGATCGCGGTCGACCGGCTTCAGGATGTAATCGACGGCCCCTTCCCGGATCGCCGTCTGCAAGTAATCGAAGTCGTCGTAGCCGCTGACGAGCATCGGGTAGAACGAATAATGGCGCTTCGCCTCCTTGATCAGCGCCAGCCCGTCCATGACCGGCATCCTCACGTCCGTGATGAGGAGATCGACCGCCCCTTGCGAGCCGTGCAGGTAGTCCAGCGCCTCCTTGCCGTCGGAGAGCGTCGCGACCACTTCCCACTCCTCGCCGCAAGACTGCACCAGCCGCTCGATCCCCCGCCGAATTCTTGCCTCGTCGTCGACGATGACCGTCTTTATTTTCTGCATATTCCGTCACTCCTCCCCGCGCGATGGCTCCGAATCGATTCTGCCCCCGCCGCTCTCTGCCGCAGACTCCGTCCCGTCCCGAGCGGGAATCCGGACGATCACCTCGGTTCCCTTGCCGTAGATGCTGTGCAGTTGGAGCCCGTACTCGGGTCCGTGCATCAGCACGATCCGGGCGTTCACGTTGCTGAGGCCGAACCCCGAATCCTTGTCGATATGCGTATCCGAGCGCAGCGCCTCCTCCAGCTCCGCCATTCTCTCCGCCGGGATGCCCGGCCCGTTGTCGCGAATCCGGTACACGACGTCGTGCTTGCCGGAACGGAAGCTGAGCTCCTTGCCGATGGCAATCTGAATGTCGAGCGCCTTGCGCGTCTCCAGCCCGTGCTTGATGGCGTTCTCTACAATGGGCTGCAGAATAAACTTGGGCGAGTAGAGATTGTCCTTCTCGATGTCGGCTCCAAGCTGGATGTCGAACGTCAGCCGATCCTCGAAGCGGTACTTCTGGATCGTCAGGTAATCTCGGATATGCTGCACCTCTTCGGACACCGGTACGGCCTTCGCCTTGTTGCCGACGGAGAACCGCAGCATGCGCCCGAGCAGCGTCACCATGTCCACGACCGTGTCCGTCTCCTGCTCCTCGACCGCCATCCCGATCGTCTCGAGCGTGTTGTAGATAAAGTGCGGATTGATCTGGGATTGCAGCGCGTACAGCTCGGCTTCCTTCTGCCGGATCTCGATGCGGTAATTCGTCTGGATCAGCTCTCGGGTCGTCGTGATCATCGAGTTGAAGCTGCGGGCAAGCGAACCGACCTCGTCCCGGCTCTGGAGCGAGTGATCCGCCTGGAAGTGCCCCATCTCCGCATTCTTCATCAGCCGGCTCAGCTTCTTCAACGGACGCGTGATGTTGAGCGACAGCACAACTGCGAGAATCGCCGTCACGAGCACGACCCCGATGAACACGAACACGGTGACGTTGCGGACGAGATCGGTCTTCTCCGTCAGGTAGCGGAGCGGAATGCTGTGAACGAACACCCAGCCCAGCTCGGTCGACTCCGTCACGCTGACGAGCCGGTCGGGCCCCGGCCCCGTCGTGCGGAAGCTCCCGCTGAGAATCGGATAGCGGCCGATCTCCGGGTCGAACGTGCCGATCAGCTCCGGGTCGGTATGGTACAGACGCTCCCCCTTGCGGTTCATCACCCAGAGGTCGGCCTTGTCGTTCTTCTCGAAGTCGTGCAGAATCCGGTCGATGAACGTCAGTTGAACGGCGATGAACATCGTGCCGATGATCCGGCGATTGTCCGTATCCGCGATCTGCTTCATGATCAGAATATAGGGAACGTCGTTCTGGAACTTCAGCGTCGTCTCGCTTGGCAGAATGATCTTCGGCTTCTCGACCAGACCGGTCAGCTCGTAGCGGTACGGAGCGATCGCCTGATCCCGGTCGAAGCCGGAGTAAGCGACCTTCGAGCTCTGGAACAGCCGATTCTTCGACAGCAGGAACACGGCGAGAACGTCCGGGTTGCTCCCTGCGAGGTAAGTGCGCGACATATAGCTGTTGACGGCGAACAGGTCCTTGTTGAGATCGGAGACGCTCTGCTCCTCGTCCCTTCGCAGAATCGCGATCATGTCGTCCGAGTTGAACAGCAGGTCCGGCAGCGACGCCAGCTCCGAGATGCGCTGCTCCACGTTCGAATTCGCCTGGTATAGAAAACGCGGCATGTACTCCCCGATCTGCTCTTCGATCGAACGGCTGAACTGGACGTAGGAGAGATAGCCGAGCAGGGACATGGGGACGACGGTCAGCAGCAGGTAGATGAGAATCAGCTTGGAGCTCAGCCGGGTGTTGCGGAGCTTCAAGCGTTCCAGCAGCCTAGAAATCATATTGGTCGACATTGTCCTTCGTAAAATCGAGCGGAGCTCCCATGATGATCATATCCCCGTTCACCCGGATTTTGCCGACCTTCTCTACCGTCTGATCGTCGTAAGGCGTCTGGCCGAGCAGCAGGTTCCGCGTCAGCACGACCGTCAGGTAGCCCAGCTTCTTCGGACTCCACAGCGTCGCGGTCTGCGCATAGCCGTCATGAAGATAACCGCGCATCTGGTTCGGCGTCGAGAGGCCGACGACGCGGATTCGGCCGGCCGCGTCCGCTTCCTTCACCGCTTGGGCGGCGGCGGGGGGGGCCGACGGACGAATTGCCGATGATCCCGTCCAGGCCGGGATACTTCGCCAGCAAGGACTTGGCCGCTTCATACGCCTTGTCCGGGTCGTCCTCGGTCGGGACGATCTCCAGCAGATGCAGGTTCGGGTAATATTCCTCCTGCTGCTTCTTGATCCACCCGATCCATTCGTTCAGATTCGCCGCGGCGAGCGAGCCGGTCAGAATCGCGAAGTCCCCCTTCTCTCCCATGCTCCAGGCGAGCGTATCCAGCAGATGGCGGCCGAGCGTCTCCGGATCGACCATATTGACGAAGAACTCCCGCGCTTCCGGCGCGGCGTCCGAGTCCCACGTCACGATCTTGATCCCCTGGCTCTTCGCCTCCTCGAGCACCGGAACGAGCTCGTCCGGATCGTTCGCGGACACGGCGATCGCGTCGACGTTCTTCCCCATCAGGCCGCGGATCACCTCGATCTGGTCGTCGGGATCGGCGGAGGCCGGAGCCTCGTAGAGAAGCTCGACATCGATGTCCCAGGCCGCTTCCTGGGCTCCTTGCTTCACGACGTCGAAGTACGTGTTGTTCAACTTGGGCACGACCCCGATCCGGTAATGCGGCGCCGGGTTAGCGGCCAGCCCGTCTCCTTCGTCGGTTGCGGACGGACTCTCCAGCTCGTAGATCACTTTATAGGAGCCTGCCGCGCCATTGCTTCCGCAAGCGCTTACAAGGAGCAGCGCCGTCAGCGCGGTCAGGATGGAGACGATTCGAAGGCTTGTCAACGATTGTTGCACCTCCCGCATGCCGGTTATTCCCCTAAGATAGCACGACGATCGCCCCGCTCACAACAAGGCAATCGCTGGCTCCGGCCGGTCACGGCCGGGAGGACGCACTGCGCTTCTTCCGGTAAGCGCCGGGAGACATCCCGTATTGCGCGCGGAAAAGCCGGTGAAAGTACGCGTAGCTCCCCAGTCCCGATTCGGCGGCGATCTGCTCCAGCGAGAGCTGACTGTAGGCAAGCAGATTGAGCGCGCGATGCATTCGAATCTGCTGCAGGTACGCGATCATCGAGACGCCGAAGTGTTCCTTGAACAGGTGCCCGGCGCGCGAGACGCTGAGCCGGACATGCATCGCGATGTCTTCGAGCGTAAGCGCCTCCGTCGAACGGCTCTCGATGAAGCTTCTCATCTTGAGCGCGTTCAGCGCGGGGGCGGACCGGGAATCCGGCGCTTCGTCGATCGCCCGGTCGAGCATGGCGAGCAGCGCCCGGGTCAGCAGCGCCACCAGTTCGGCATCGCCTCCGCCCAGGCGCCGATGCTCGAGAATGAGCTGCTGCCACACCGCGCGGATGCGGCCGTCCTCCCCGATGCGGGACAGGGTCGGCCGCTCTCGCCTCGCCCACCACTCGTCCATGCCTTCCCCGACGCACATAACGAAGTAGTCGCCGCTCCTCTTGGCCGCAGGCAGCGGTCCGCGCTCGCCGATTCTCAGCTCGTACCGCTCTCCCGGCCGGAACAGCAGGAGATCGCCGGGAACGATCTCCGTCAGCTCCCCTCCGACCAGCGCACGGCTCATTCCTTCCGCCTGCAGACGAATAATGTAAGTAGGGAGGCCGTCCGGATACCCCTGAACAAACTCCGTATGGCTGGAATAATCGCACAATTGCACCTCGATCTTCTTCACGCCGCTCCTCCTGACTTTATTTTCAGCCGGATTGTTGAGGTTTATGACGATATTGTCGCTACAAGACGAGCGTACCTCGATTCTATAATAAGAGCAAGAACGAAGAAGAGAGGTCACGCCATGACGACAAGAGCCATCCGCATTATCCAGACGTCCCAGAGTACCGGGCATCGCTTGTCCGAGCTAGATCCATCCGCCTTCCGCCCCGACTCGGAGGGAGTCGAGAACGAGCTGATCAACGTGTACGACGACATCTCGTACCAGGAGATTCTCGGCTTCGGCGGCGCCATCACGGAGGCTTCGGCCGTGACGGCCGCGAAGCTGGGCGAAGAGAACCGCAGCAAGATCATTGAAGCCTACTTCGACGCGGAGCGGGGCATCGGCTATACGCTGGCCCGCACTCATATCAACAGTTGCGACTTCTCTCTCGGCAATTACACGTACGTTCAGGAAGGTGACGCCGCGCTCGCCACGTTCGATATCGCGCACGACAAGCGGCAGATCATCCCGCTGATCAAGCGAGCCGCCGAGACGGCCGGCGAGTCCTTCCTGCTCTACGCTTCCCCGTGGAGCCCGCCCGCCTGGATGAAGACGAACGGAGCGATGAACGGCGGCGGCCGACTCAGGCCGGAATACCGCGATGCGTGGGCGCGCTACTACGTGAAGTTCATCGAAGCGTACGAAGCCGAAGGGCTGCCGGTCTGGGGATTGACGGTGCAAAATGAAGCCAAAGCCGTTCAGCGCTGGGATTCGTGCGTCTACACCGCGGAGGAGGAAGCCGCGTTCGTGCGCGACCATCTCGGACCTGCGCTCGAGGGAGCGGGCCTGATGGAGCGCGTCCGGCTGATGGTGTGGGATCATAACAAGGAGCGGGTGTACGACCGCGCGCGGGTCGCCTTCGAGGACCCGGAGGCGGCCAAGTACATCTGGGGCATCGGCTTCCACTGGTATTCCGGGGACCACTTCGAAGCGCTGTCGCTCGTCCGCGACCGCTTCCCGGACAAGAAGCTCGTGTTCACCGAAGGCTGCCACGAAGGCGGCGTCCAGTTCGGCTCGTGGGCGAGCGGCGAGCGCTATGCCCACGACATCATCGGCAACCTGAACAACGGCATGTCCGGATGGACGGACTGGAACATCGTGCTTGACGAGCAAGGCGGGCCGAACCATGTCGGCAACTATTGCGATGCGCCGATCATCGCCGACACCCGGACCGATGAACTGACGTTCCAGAGCTCGTACTATTACATCGGTCACTTCAGCAAGTACATCCGCCCCGGCGCGGTGCGCGTCGGCTGGTCGAAGTACACGGAGAAGCTGCAGACGACCGCCTTCCGCAACCCGGACGGCACGCTCGCCGTCGTCGTCCTGAACAAGACGGATAAGGAACTGCCGTATACGCTCCGCAGCCGCGGGGAGATCGCCGGCCTGAGCATCCCGGCGCATTCGATTCAGACGGTTCTGTTCGGAGAGTAAGCGCACGCAGCCAGGCGGATTGTCGCGGGCCGGAACGGGACGGAGAGGGTCGGAGCAGGGAAGCGCCTCTGAGCGTTGGTTATTGGCGATTTATAGTCGAATTTTCACATTCATCTCGGACGAAGCGGGCCAAGCGGGCGCATCTATGCTAAATTTCACATAGATACGCCGCGTCAGCCGTCGACCCAATCGAATAAGCTCGAAAAACCACATAAAAACGCCAAAACGACTAACTTCCCGATCTTTTTATGCTAAAAAGCATATAAAACGGCGAGGCCCTCCGAGCTGGGAGGACACCTGCCGACGGCTCCTCCTGTTCCGCCCCGCGAGTCCGCCTGTCCTCGATACACGTCTCCCCATCCGGGAATGAACAACCATGCATCGCCTCCCCTTTTTCTCCACATAAAACACCTCAGTAGATCGGCAACCCGCCTCCCTGCCCCTCTGCCCAATCCGCACCAAGACAATAGCGATTGCTTCAAAATGATAAAGGGCCGCTCAGCCTGTCCATACTATTAAATAAGTCCTTGTCAGACGCTGCGGGCTATGGTTATAATCCACAGTGATATTTGTAAAACCATGTCGATCGATGGAGGAATCCTATCTAATGAAGCGTGTCATTCAAGTCCATGAAGTGCCCCCGCTCGGGCAGAGCTTCGTGCTCAGCCTGCAGCATCTGTTCGCCATGTTCGGCTCGACGGTGCTCGTCCCGAACATCCTCGGGGTCGACCCGGCGATCTGCCTGTTGATGAACGGCATCGGCACGCTGCTGTACCTGCTTATCTGCAAAGGCCGGATTCCGGCTTATCTCGGCTCCAGCTTCGCCTTCCTCGCTCCCGTCGGCGCGGTCATCGGCACGCACGCATCGCCTGAGGCCGGCTACGAGGCGGCTCTCGGCGGATTCATCGCGGCCGGCGTCGTCTTCACGATCGTCGCGTTGATTATTCAAGCCGCGGGGACCGGCTGGATTCACGTTGTTTTCCCCCCGGCTGCGATGGGGGCCATCGTCGCCGTTATCGGCCTTGAGCTGATTCCGACCGCCGCGAACATGGCCGGCTGGATCTCCGGCGGAGTCCCCGACTGGACGCCGGACCGCAACACGATTATCCTGTCCGTCTTCACGCTGCTCGTCACCGTCCTCGGCTCGGTGCTGTTCCGCGGCTTCTTCGGCGTTATCCCGATTCTGATCGGCATCGCCAGCGGCTACGTCCTCGCTTACCTGATGGGCGAAGTGAAGTTCGGCACCGTCTCGGACGCGCACTGGCTCGACACGCCGACGTTCACGTTCCCGAGCTTCGAATGGAGCGCGATCGGCGTCATTCTCCCGGCCGCTCTCGTCGTCATCGTCGAGCACGTCGGCCACCTGATCGTCACCGGCAACATCGTCGGCAAGGACCTGTCGAAGGACCCGGGCCTGCACCGCTCGATGCTCGGCAACGGCATCTCCACCATCCTGTCCGGCTTCGCGGGCGCAACGCCGAACACGACGTACGGCGAGAACATCGGCGTCCTCGCGATCACGAAGGTGTACTCCACGTTCGTCATCGGCGGAGCGGCGGTTATCGCCATCCTGCTGTCGTTCCTCGGCAAGTTCTCGGCGCTCGTCTCCAACATTCCGGTTCCGGTCATGGGCGGCGTCTCGTTGCTGCTGTTCGGCGTCATCGCCGCTTCCGGCTTCCGGATGCTTGTCGAGTCCAAGGTCGACTACAGCAAGCCGTCGAACCTGTTCCTGACGACCGTCGTCCTCGTCACCGGCCTGAGCGGCGTCAAGATCACCGCGGGCGACTTCTCCCTCTCCGGCATGGGCCTTGCCACCGTCGTCGCCATCTTGCTGAGCCTGCTGTTCAAGCTCTTCGAGATCACCGGCCTGTCGAACGACAAGGGTGCCGAGGGGCATTGAGAACGAATCCGGCAAGAATTGTATCTGGCAAGCGTACTGGAATTCCCGCGAACAAGCGTCCTTCGGGGCGCTTGTTTTTTCTTGTTTGATGCATACTTGGAAAATAGTGCTGAATTCCCGTGCGGGGAGATGGTAGAATAGGAGGAGATTCGGCTGTCCGTGAAGGACGCATTCGCCAGCCATGCCGCCGGTGCGAATGGGAAGCTCACATGAATTCCCCGGGAGATTCGCACCTCGCGCTGCGCTTGGGCTCTCAGGTTTATGCGGGGAATTTAGGCGTCGCTTCGACGGCCTGAATTCGCCATTCGCACTTTGGCCCCTCGGAGCCCTTGCGGGGCAAGGGCTCGCAGGCGGCGCTGTCGCAGTTCGCGCGGGCTGCGTGGATTGAAATCTGCTTTGGATTTTGGACATCTTGAGGAGTTTCAGGTCGCAGTTCGCGCGGGCTGCGTGGATTGAAATCTTTCTTCCGTTTCGTCCCTTCGGCACTTGTGTCGTCGCAGTTCGCGCGGGCTGCGTGGATTGAAATTTCAATCCCATCACCCTCCATCATGTACCATTTACGTCGCAGCCTGCGCGGGCTGCGTGGATTGAAATGATATTCTCGATCAATGCGTCCTGTACCGGCCAGTCGCAGCCTGCGCGGGCTGCGTGGATTGAAATTTGATCTTGATCGTCGCGACGATGGCCTCTTGCGGTCGCAGCCTGCGCGGGCTGCGTGGATTGAAATTTTATAAGAACGCATCTGCACAAAGCTCGTGAAGTCGCAGTTCGCGCGGGCTGCGTGGATTGAAATTTGTGGCGAAGATCGCGCGAGAGCTGAAACCTAAATCCCCGGCCAAATTATAACGAGGTCGGGGGGGCTATTTCTAGCGCTTCATAGATTTCCAGCTGGCGCTTGGTGATCTCCCCAAATCGCAAGTCGTGGCCTGACCGTTCGTAACATTCGA
>NZ_SSOB01000079.1 GCF_004801405.1 Cohnella fermenti | reverse complement strand
TGGCCGCCGTTGTGACGAACCGGACGATTACGCTCTCGTGGGACACGGTGGCGCCCGATGCGCAATACGAGGTGGAAGTGGACGGCAAGATCACCGACATCGGCACCGACACGACGTTCCACCACGGCGGCCTGCAAGCGGAAGAATTCCATTCGTACAAGATCCGATGGAAGAACGCGGAGGGGACGAGCCAATGGGTGGCGGTGCTGTCGCTCTCGACGCTGTCCAATCCGCTGGATGGACAGATGCAGGTGGAGGCGTTCGCGACGAACAACAGCATCGAGCTGAGATGGGACAAGGTGAACGGAGCGACGGGGTACGACATCGAGATCGATGGCGATGCGGTCGTGGAAGGAACGGGCAGCTCGTATACCCATAGCGAATTAAGCTCGGGAACGTCGCACACGTACCGGGTGAGGGCGAAGAACGAGACGGGTGTGACGGCTTGGAGCGATGCGATTGTCAAGAGCACGACCAGCCCGACGTATCAAGTGAAGGCGACGAAGGACAAGACGTTCAGCCTGTCGATACTGGCGAGCAACGTGCAGGACTTCAGCGAGCTTGAATTCGTCGTGACGTACGATCCGAGCCGGATGGAGGTCGCGGATCTGTACGACTTCACGCCGCAAGCGGATGTCATGGCGGCCGGAACGATCCCGGGCTCGAACCTCGAAGTGACGTACCAGCCGGGGAAAATTATTTTCAGGAAGAAGATGAACATTGTGCCGGGAACGTCCTGGTCGGGAGAAGTGACGACGATTGTCTTCAGGGCCAAGGTGACCGGGGAATCCTTGATCGATGTGAAAGTGGAATAAATTATTCGCCAACAGGGGTTGATCACGAGATGAATGTCGTCAGGAAGTATTACAAATGGATAGCGATGCTTGTTGTTGTTGCTCTGGTTGCCGAGACGTTCGTTTACGTGTTGGGCAGCAAGGAAGAACGGGCTTCGAGCGTGGTCAACGAGGCCCAGGATGACGGCACGATTGCCGCGGATATCTCCAACATGACCGGTGCGACGACCGAGGATATTCTGAAGCTGAAGCGGACCGGAATGAATTGGAACGAAGTGCTGGAGAAGCTGAAGCAGACCGGATACGACAACAGCGAGAAGAAGGAGCAGCGTACCGAGCTGCTCGCGGGGACAGGCATTGAAGAAACGATGACCTTGCTTGTGGAGAAAGGGTTCTCCCAGGAAGAAATCACGGAAGCGAGAATGCTCGCGGAGAGATTGCAGTTTCAATTAAAAGAACTGTCCGCCGCGGATGTCGGGGCTGCGCCCACCGTGTCTCTTACAGGTACGGAGAACAAAGGGGACGAGTCGCTTCAAGCGATTCTCAAGATGGCTGAACAATTCGACCTGAGTGAGGCCGTTTACAATATGGTGCTTCTGAAGAAGGAATTCGGGAGTTACGAGGCCGTGCTGGATGAATATCTGCTCTCGCTGCAGATCGAAGTTGATCTGCAACAGTACATGTCCGATAAGGAAGCTTACCTTAAGGCGAAACAAGAGAAGAGCGCTGGCCTGGCGCACGATGAGATTGTCACTTCATCTGTCGTAGAGACGGCGTTGCTTGAGAAAATTCAACGGAGCAATCGCAGCTTGCAGGGGGACGACGTTGGAGTTGCTAATGCCGTTCTTCCATCGAGCGTTCAGGATTCGAATTCCAGCACCCCGTTGCCGGACGTTCCTCAGCCTGTTGCCCGGGACGTCAAGCCGGCGAATCCGGCGGATCAGGTCATGCGAGAGATTGAAGCCATTAATCCGAATCGATGATAACGAGGGATAAGAGACGATGAGAATAAGCGGCAAAGCGGCAATTGGGAGCGTCATTGTTTTGTTGGCTGGTATCTTGATTTGGCAATTCGACAACCTAAGCGGCAGAGGCTTGTTTAAAAACGAGAGCATCGCCACAGAGGAATCGTCAACGAGAAGCTGGAACGAAGCCGTTAACACAGAGATTTCCTCGGATGTGCTTGAGCAACTGCAAGAGGAATCGGACTCGGCGACCTACGAGCTTCAAGTGAACCGGCTGAAGAACTTGATAACGGCTCTGGATGTGCACGAGAAGTTCAAGCAGGAGGTCGAGCGCCTGATTAAGGAGGGGCATTCCCTTCCGGATGTGCTGATTGCCTATGAATTTCTGTACCAGAGCTATGGGCGAATGCAAGATTTGGAGCCTCTTATAAAGCAAAAGGAAGACGGCAAGGAATGGGATGCCGTCTTCACGGACTACAACCGCAAGCACGAGACGTATGTTCCGCGCTCCTTCGATTCGGAATACCTGGAAGGTCTGCTTAAGACTCCGGGAGTGACCCCCGACGATATCATGCTGGCCGACCGCTTGTCATTCGTCACCGATACCGAGGTTAAGGACATTCTCGAAGACAGGCTCGAGTCGGACAAGAGCTGGAAGCAGATCGCGGTCGAGTTAAATGTACTTAACGGTTCCTCTTCGCTTCCGAGAGTGCAGATTACGGAAGAAGAGCTGGCTGCGTTCTCTACCGATACTTTTACGGAAGATAACGTAGCGGAAGCGTTCGTCCTTGCGCAGAAGCTTGCCGAGACTCCGGAATCGGTCGTCGAGCTGATGCAGGCCGGCAAGTCCGAAGAAGCGATCATGGCAGCCAGCTATAGCCATAAATACAGCAGCTAACGAGCGCATGTACCGGAGGGGTTAGAGTGAAACGTTGGATTCCGATATCGGCAATTGCCTTTGTCTTATACCTATTGACCAGCCAGACGAGCTCCGCGGAGACGGTTGAAGAGCAGATGAGGAACCTGATCGGACCGGAGAAGCAATACAATACGATGCTGTCTCCCGTCTATCTTCGTACGAACACGAACGAAGAAACGATCAGTCCGCAGAGCGGCGAGCTATCCTTGATTCAGACGGATTACGTTCTTCCGGGCCGGAACGGCCTAGATTTAGAGATTAAGAGAATATACAAGAGCGGCATCTCCAACGTTCAAGAGATGAATGCCCGCTACATGAATGGCGCTTGGGTCGACTACGTCGAATCCGACGCCAAGATGTCTTCCTTCTACGAAGACCGTTATAATCTCGGCATCGGAACGCGGTTCTCGTTCCCGAGCATCGAGATTCGCAAGAACGATGATGGCAGCAGCTATGCCTTCCTTCATACGGAGAGCGGGGACGTCTATCGTCTGAAGCAGACCCAGATTGACGGAGAAGCCGCCTTCTTGCCGGATGGTCAGACGGTCAAGGATGTTGTTGTTCGGCTTGCGACGGCATCCGAATTCGCCAATGGACAAAGCGACGGGGACTCCAAGTACGTCATGGTCGGCAAGGACGGCAAGATGACGTACTTCGCGGAAGATGGAAGAATCCTCGGGATAGTCGATCGCTATAAGAACTCGATTATTTTCCAATACTCCACTCTTGCTTACACCGTAGACGACGTCAAGAAGGAGAAGAGGCTGATCACCGGCATTACCGACTCGGTAGGAAGAGTAACGACGATCGAATACAAGGAAGACGATCAGTTCAAGGTCGGGGCGATCACAGACCCTTCCTATAGCGCGGAAGAGCGGTACAAAGCTTCCCAGAACCCGAATAGCGCGGATTCCGGCGACCTGGAGGGCAAGTTCCAAGTTATTATTCACTTGCCGGGCAACAAAGACATCGTATACGACAAGACCGCAGTTCTGGTGAACTCGTCCAAGCAGGTCGTCCGGACGCGCTTGCAGCGAGTGTTCGATACGGACGGCAAGCCCAAGTATCACTTCTGGTACGAGCAGCCGGAGCTTGGCTTTACATTCATGAACGGAACCAAGTATTCCGCGTTTAACCGATACGAGAACCTTGTCCAGATCGATTATCTGAAGACGAACCGATTGACGAGATACGTCTACAATTCCTATACCAAGGGATTAAGCCAGGGAAGCATGCAATATCGGAAGATTTTCGAGAAGCGGGAGCTTGTCAAGACAGGTTACGATCCTTCCAAGGCCAAGTTCGAGGAACGCTTCTCGTTCGAGGTTAAAGACAAGACGACCTACCAATATACGAATGAGGCCGATGGCTACGGGTTTACGGGGTATAAGGAATCGGATGAGCCCTACTTAAGAGATACCTATCGTTATTACACCGAGATCGCCGACTTCAAGGGCAGCAAGACCAAGTTCACCTTCGATGGACTGCATCAGTTGCTTGTTACGGAGAATTCGGGGCAGGATCATAAGGAGCTCATCTATACCGAACGGGACGAGATGAAGCTGGTCAAGAAGCAGGAGAGCCAACTCTACCAAATCACGGACGGACAGGTCGTCGGAAGCCCTGTCAAGCGTATCGAGAACTTCCGCTATGACGAATACGGCAACCTGACCAATTATACGGGGCCGGATGCGACGCGGGACGAGAAGGGCGTTCCGGTCGATACGGAACACACCGTTGTCTATACGTACGCTTACGACAAGTTCCACGTGCTTGCTTCGAAGACCTGGAAGCAGGATGCGGACACAACAAGCCAAATTTTATACGACATTGATAGCTTGGGCAACATTACGAGAGAGACGAAGATCAATTCTCTCGGGGATGAACGCAACGTTGTGACCGACTATCAATACGATTCGTACGGCAATGTCACGCGCAAGGAAGCCTCTTCCGGCAATCAGTCCTTCGTGACCGAATACGAGTATGGAGTCGATGCGAACGGGACAGATGTTCAAGGGGCCTATCTGACGAAGGAATCCCAAACGTTAAACGGGAGCGTTATCGCCAAGAGATATGCGTATGACATGAACACCGGCAACCTCGTCACGGAAGCCGATCCAAGAAACAACAGGACCGTCTACGAGTATGACGGGCTGAATCGTCTTGTCAAGGTGAGCAAGCCGGAAGGAGTCGTCGAGAGTTACGGCTATGAGGAGAAGCCTTGGGCCAATCTGGCGATTGTTCATACGGACCCGAACCAGGTTCAGAACAAACACGAGTTCGATATTACGGGGAACCTGGTGCGAACAAGCGTCTTCGATCAGGGGCAATGGGTCGTTCTTCAGACGCTGGAATACAACTTTATGGGCAACAAGGTCAAGGAGATCGACGCCAACGGCCACAGTATCCGCTATGACTACGATAGCGATGCTCGATTGGTGAGGAAGTCGTACTACCAGGACGACAAGGTGTTGAAGGGTTCGATTGAGGTTGGCTATCAAATCGGCTACGACAGCAAGACTCCTCTTGTCATCACAATTACGGATGAAGAAGGGTATCCGAGCAAGTACTATTACGACAGCTTGAACAGGTTGGTGCGCACGGAGACGACTCCGGACAAGACTGGATTCTATGCGACTGCTTATTCTTATGATTATACGGGCAATGTGGTCTCCAAGACCGACGCGCTCAATCGCTCCACTGTCTACCAATACGATAGTCTCGGCAGGCTTGTGCTTCAGCGGGATGCTCTGAATAACGAGACGACGTATGCTTACAATGCGTTGGATCAGGTGGCAACGCAGAAGGAACCGGGAGGCAGAATCACCGGGACGATTTACGACGAGCTCGGCAGGGCAACGGAACAACGGGTCTATTCGGAAGACTCGCCGGATTATACGTATATTCGGCAGGAATACGACTCGACCGGGAATGTCGTTCGCAAGTCTCAAGGAGCCGTCGTGAACGGGAGCGATGTCGTCTCCTCCGATACCGGATACGCCTACAACGGGTTGAATCGCATGAGCGACGAATATCGGAAGCTGGACGAAGCGAGAACGGGTCATATTCGCTATGAGTACGATAATAATGGCAACAAGACCGGAATGATTGAATATGCGGATGAGCAACAATCCAAGTATCGAATTTATTCCTATCTTTATGACTATGCCGGCAAGCTTATCGAAGAGAGGGGGAGCTACCGGGAGGAACAAGCGGACGGCGCACTCGCCGAGTACGGCAGCTATCAAACCCGGTATGAACGGGATTATGCCGGCAACGTTCTTAAGCAGCTTCGGTTCAACGGAACCGGCTTCGATACCGTAACCTCCACTTATGATTATCGGAATCAACCGCTTACGAAGAGCGAGCCGTATGACGGCAATGCCGATGGGAAGAACGATGGGAAGAACGATGGGAAGCAGACCCGTTACACGTATGACAAGGCAGGACATCTTCTGGCTGAGACCTTGACGGTCCAGGGAGTCGATGTGACGGCCTCTCAGACGGTAGACGGACTTGGCAAGACGACGTCCAAGACCGATCCGCTCGGCAACACGACAAGATTCGTCTATGACGCGAATGGGAATCTGATCAAAGAGATCGATGCCCGTTATTTCGCAGCGGCCGAGGAGACGGCGCCAGGAATCGAATACACCTACGATGAGCTGAACCGATTGGTGATGACGGCTGCTTATGACGGCGCATCGAGAGAAATCATCGGTTACAGAAGGTACGATGGGCGCGGCAATATCATTCTTGAGGCTGGCGGAGAAGGCTATAATCCGTCCGCTCCGGAGAAGTCGTACGGCAATGTCTATGAGTATGATAAGAACAATAAAGTCGTGACGATCGTATCCGCTCAAACTCTTGCGGACAATCGGCGGAACAATACCGATTACGCCACCGTTCGCTACGAATACGACGGATCGGGCAACATGATTGCGGAGACGGATGCGCAAGGCCGGGAGACCAAGATCTCCTACTATTTGAACGGATTGCCCAGAGAGAAGACATATGCCGACGGGTTGCAAGAAACCTTCGATTACGACTTGACGGGCAAGGCGATGGCAGAGAAGACGGACCGGGCGAACAGGGTTACCCGCAGCTTCTTAAACGTCTTCGACAAGCCATACCGGATCGAGTATCCGGACGGCACTGTCGAACGAATGAGCTACTCCCCTAAAGGAGACGTCATCGAGAAGATCGATCAAGCCGGACAGACCGACTCGTATCAGTACGATGCCTCCGGCAATGCAACGGCTGCGTACGACTATATCTCGGCGGATGCCTCCTATGCGACTTATAAGCTGACGGAGCTTCAATACGATGAAGCGAATCGGCTTCTAAGCAGCGAGACATTCACGTATCTGAAGCCGTTGAAGGCCGGGGTGAAGGAGTCGAAGACGTCCGCCGGGAACCGCATCGCGAATGAGTACGATAAGTCCGGGAGGCTGCTGAGGGCAGCGGGTCCTAACGGCAGAGATACTATCCAGAAATACGATGCAGTCGGCAACCTTGTCGAACGTCGCCAGAAGGTGTCCGATGGCAACTACGATATCGTCCGGTTGGCTTACGATCTGAGAAACCGTATTATCTCCAAGACACTGCTCATCAAGATGTCGGATCTGAGCGAGGATGAACTTGCGGATGCCGATTACGATGACGATTACTATGATCGAGTGCTCGCAACGACGACATACGGCTACGACCGAGACGGGAACGTAACGAGCCAGAAGGACGCCAAGGGTCATGAGACCTTATTCGAGTATGACTACGATAAGCGTCTGCTCAAGAAGATCGATTCCTTGCAAGCCGTTACCGAGTATCGGTACGACCAGAGCGGGAACCTCAAGACGGAGGTCGACGCGAAGGGAAGCGAGACGACCTATGATTACGATGATCTCAACCGGTTGATTCGCAAGAAAGCCCCTTCGGCAGACGATTCTCTTGCCACGACCCGGTACGTGTATGACGCAGCCGGCAACCTGATCAGAGAGATTGCTCCCAACCAGTACGATGAGTTATTGGACGCGGATGCGACTGTGCTGGATATGAAAGGCATCGGTTATGGCTATGATGCCATGAATCGTCTGACGGCCACCTACTCTCCGGATGGGCAGCCGTTGGAGATTATTCAGTACAATCGGTTAGGTCAGGCCATTAAGAAGGTTGATGGACTGCAATACAATGGAGATGCAGCCTCATCAGCCGGCACCACACTTGTTCTTGATGGATTAGGGCGCGTGACGAAGAGCACGGATGCTCTGGGATTCGCTGCATTGTTCGAATACGATGTTCTGGGGAATGTGACGAAATCAACGGATGCCCGCAATCACTCGACCGGGTATGAATATAATTCCGACGGTACGGTGAAGAGAATCTCTTATCCGGATGGAGGAAGCATCTCTTACGAGTACGACAAGCTCGGTCGCAAGATCTCCGAGACGGACCAAGGCGGAGCGACGACCTTGTATTCGTATAATGCCTTCGGCAAGGAGAAGAGCATCCAGGACCCGTACGGGTATACAACCCTGGCCAAGTATGATTTGACGGGCAATGAGGTGTCATACAAGGACAAGCGCGGCAACGTGACGTTCTACTCGTACGACAGCAACAAGAACCTCGTGGAGAAGAGATCGCCGCTCGAACTGGATGGCAGTCGGAACATCATCTATGCCGTAGAGAATTATGCCTATGATTCGAACGGCAACTTGATCAAGAAGAGCGTGTCCAATTCGAAGGATGCCTCCTTCTTGCGAGAGACGGCATATGCATATTACGACAACAACCTGATGAAGACGGAGTCCGACAACAGCGGGGCTTATGTGAAGAAGGATTACGACAAGAACGGGAATCTGATTCAGATGGCGAGTCTGCGGGAGACGGATGTCTACGATATCGAGAGGTTCCGGTATGACGATCAGAATCGACTCGTTGAAGAGATTAGATTGGTAGAGGAAGACGTATTCGATGCGAGCGCCTTGTTGGCGTCGTCCTCTCTGCGCGATGAGACGTATTCGGATCATATCCGGCTCACGGCCTCTTACGCGTACGATATTCTGGGCAATCGCACCGGGGAGACCGATTCGAGAGGCAACACGGTTACGTATGTGTACGATGGGCTAAACCGGATATTCAAGGTCTTGCGGAAGCTGAACGGAATCGACGTTTACCGGCAATATACGTATGATGAAGTCGGCAACAAGACGGCTGAACGCAACGAGCGTGGAATGATTACCCGGTACACGTACGACAAGATGAACCGTATCGAGACCCTATTGGACCCCGAGAATCAATTGTTTACGTACAAGTACGACCTGGCAGGCAATAAAGAGAAGGAGATCAATGCCAACGATAATGCCATGACGTACACGTACGATAAGCTGAATCGGCTTGTCACCGTGAAGGACCCTTACGACGTCGTGGTTACGCAGAACATCTATGACGAGAATGGCAATCTCGCCAAGAAGCTGGATGCCAAGGGCTACCTGTCCGGAAGCACGGATAAGGAGCGTTACGGGGTTGTCTATACGTACGACTTGGCTAACCGATTGATTAAAGTCGTCGACCAGGAGAACGCTGCGACTTCTTATCGTTACAATACTGTCGGGGAGAAGATCCAGGAGACGAATGCGCTGGAGCAGAGCTATTCGTACGAGTACGACAATGCCGGTCGTTTAACCCGGGTTACCGATCCGAACGGCATCAGCTTCGCGTATAGTTACGATCTGGTCGGCAACAAGCTCGATATGACCGACGGGCGGGGCAAGGTAACTCTGTACCGCTACGGAGCATTCGGGTTGCTGCTGGAGAACGTCAATCCGGCCAACCAAGCGACTTCGTACCGATATGATCGGGGCCTTAATCTGTCCGAGATAACCGACGGCAACGGACATCATACTCGTTATTCGTACGATAGCCGCAATCTTCTTCTGGAGAAGAAGGTAGTGGAGACGGATGATCGCGTTGCTTACACGTATGACCCGAACGGGAACCGCGCTTCGATGATCGACGAGAGCGGCAATACCGAATATGTCTACGACAAGAAGGACCGCCTGACCCGCATTGTCAAGGATGGCACGGATCAGATCGTCTATACCTACGATGCCGTCGGCAACGTGGAGACGGTTACGGACAAGACCGGATTCGTCACTCGCTACACTTACGATAAGGCGAGCCGGATGGAGACCGTACTTGCGGCGGGCAAGATGACGACGTATTCCTACGACAAGAATGGCAATCGGGAGTCGATCCGTTACGAGGGCGGAGTCAAGGAGACGTACGCATACGATCGGACCAATCGCCTGCTTAAGCTGCGGAATATCAATTCGGAGGGCACACTCCTCTCGGAGTATTCGTATACGTATGACGGTGCAGGCCGACAGACATCCAAGACGGACAGTTACGGGAAGACGAGCTACTCCTATGATAATGCCGGCCGAATTCAGAAGGTAGAGGCGCCAGGCAAGACTACCGTATACACCTACGACAATAACGGGAACCGGGAGTCGCTTCTCGAGACGTACACCTCCGAGCAAGCAAGCGGATTCGTCGATCCGGGCAGCAATGCCGAGGTCAAGTACCTGATCAAGAAGAGCGAGTATGTCTACTCCAATGCCGGCGAGTTGATGAAGCTCGTCGAGAAGATGGAGAACGTCGCTGGAGAAGAAGTGTTGGAGAAAACAACGGCTTATCTCTACGACGGCAATGGCAACGAAATCCGGCAGCAGATCAGTTATCTCCGTTCTCATACCCGGGATAGGAGACAGGTTACCGGCGCCGACCCTTACGGGGAGGAGATGTCCGGCGATCTGAACACGTTGCTGGAGAAGGTCAGCAATACGTTCGACGGCTTTAACCGGTTGAAGAAGACGGAGCGGGTCAAATCGGGCGATCGGAACACAGTCGAGTATACGTACGACGGCGACGATCTGCGCACACAGAAGATTGCCCGCAGCTCCGGGGATGACTATGCGACCCATGTGACCAACTATGTCTATGATCGTCAATACGTCATTCTGGAGACCGATGCCTCCGATGAGGTGGCCGTTCGTTATGTCCATGGCCTCAACTACATTGCCCGAATCGATGGGACAGAGCAGTTGTCTTACTACCTGTACAACGGACACGGCGACGTGGTGCAGACCGTCAACGAAGCGGGCGTCGTGGAGAATCAGTACGACTACGATATCTTCGGCAGTCCGATCCTGGTCATCGAGCAATACACCAGCTCGATCCGCTACTCGGGCGAATTCTTCGACGCCGAGGTCGGCCTGTACTACCTCCGGGCGAGGTACTACGATCCGTATGTGGGGCGGTTTATTTCGAGAGATACGTATACGGGGAGAGACGACAGTCCGCTTAGCTTGAATTTGTATACGTATGTGTTGAATAATCCGTTAATGTTTGTTGATCCATCGGGTCATACCGAGGTGGCGTTAAGGGATTTGGCGACGGCTACGGGGGCAAGCGTCTCGTATGATGCGAAGACGGGGATCAGTACGTACAACCTGTCCGGTGTCGAGATTACATTCAATACCAAAAGCGCATCCGATCAAGCAGCCAAGGGATTCACGATTCAAGATGGGCGTATCATCATTGATACGGAGAACTTTGACAAGCTCATTAATCGATCCCAATCCACACAAACCACTGCTGGAGGGCAGGAGACATTAAAAGCTACGGTTGACACCTTTGTTGTTGGGGATACACTTGCGGCGTATGCGAAGGTGGAGAAGGTCGTTACGTTGAGATATGCTTCGCCAATAGCAACGACGCT
Source organism: Cohnella fermenti (assembly GCF_004801405.1). GTDB lineage: Bacteria > Bacillota > Bacilli > Paenibacillales > Paenibacillaceae > Cohnella > Cohnella fermenti. The sequence continues at coordinate 204 of NZ_SSOB01000079.1, read as the reverse complement.
AAAGGAAAGCGTGTCCGTAGTTGATTTAAACACACACCAAGCGGATTCCGTGGATTTATTGGCGAAAGATGGGCTAAGCGGTTCGAGAAAGCGATTCGTTGACAATCTCGAAGACGCATCTAACGGAGCCATTGATCGCTCGCAAGCGGCCATGATCATGCTCCTGACGGCACATATGGATAATGAGTATGGCGACTATTTGTG
>NZ_SSOB01000078.1 GCF_004801405.1 Cohnella fermenti | reverse complement strand
TCTACAAATAACCATTCTGTGAAAGATGCGTCGAAGAGCCGTATGCGGGAATTCCGCACGTACGGATCTGTGAGGGGGACGGGCACAATCCTCGAAAGGAGAGGCCCTACCTACTCGACCATAAAATGTGCCCGGGAGAGGTGGAATCGGCGGATGAATGTGACAAGTCGAGTGTGGCGAGGTCGGGAGGGGCTGCGAGGAACGTGTGCGAGGCCGGGCGCTTAATGGGACGTGAGCGGGAGCGCGGGCCGAAATCGAATAAGGCGCGCAGCAGTTCGAGCATCATTTCGCGCGCCCACGGATAACCCCGAAGTATTCGTCTACCATGCATACCCTCTGACATTCCGCCGCCGCTCAGTCTCCTACTCCACCGTCACACTCGGTCACCTGCTCTGCCACACCCCCGCCACTCCTTCACCCGACCGGCATCCCGCCGAGCACTCTGACCGCTCCGCCTCCCGCTCCGCCGAGCACTCCGCCGGAGCGGGAGGCCTCACTCCGGCAGCTTGGCGACCGAGCGGCGGACGACGAGCTCGGCCGGGAGCACGACGCGGCGCCAAGGCTGCGCGGCCGCTCCGCGTTCTTCGATGCGCTCGATGAGCATCTGCATGCCGAGATAGCCGAATTGGTAGGCCTGCTGCGCGATGACGGTCAGGAACGGATCGATCTCCGAGTACGGGCCGAGATCGTCGAAGCCGACGACCGACAGATCGTCCGGCACTCGCAGGCCCCGGGCGTGCAGCGTGCGGATGACCTCGACCGCGAGCACGTTGTTGCCCGCCACGATCGCGGTCGGGGCGGGGTCCATCGAGTCGAGCCAGCTCTCGATGTCCGACAGGTCGCTCTTCGGCTCGAAAGCCGATTCGAGCACGTACTGCTCGTCGTAGGCGAGGTCGCCAAGCTTCAGCGCTTCGCGGAAGCCTTCGAGCCGCAGCCGCGCGCTCGAGATCGTGGGCAGGCCGTTGATCAGAGCGATGCGGCGATGCCCCAGGGAGATCAGATGATCGACGAGCTTGCGCGCGCCTTCCTTCGTGTCGCCGAGCACGACGTCGCTGCCCATGCCCGGCACCTCGCGGTCGAGCAGCACGAACGGGACGTTGTGCCTCCGCAGGCTCTCCAAGTGGGGGAGGGACGAGTCCGAAGCGGGAGCGATGAGCACTCCGTCCGCGCGCGTCGACAGAATCGTGTCGATATAATCCTTCTCCTTCTGGGAGCTCTCGTCGGAGTTGCCGAAGAGCAGGCGGTAGCCGCTCTTCTTCGCGGCGTCCTCCGCCCCTCTCGCAAGCGTCGTATAGAACGGATTCGTAATGTCCGTGATGAGCAGGAACAGCAGCTTGCTCTGCTGCAGGACGAGGCTGCGCGCCATATGGTTCGGCACGTAGTTCAGCTCATCCATTACCCGCTGCACCTTGGCCCTTGTTTTGTCGCTGATCTTGCCCGTGTTATTGATAACCCTGGACACGGTCATCGCGGATACGCCCGCCTGCGCAGCGATGTCATAGATCGTAACCATATGCAGAGCTCCTTGCCTGATCTTATTTGGTTTTTTCAGCGTCTTATTTGTTTTTTATCTTACCGAACTTCCCGGTTGACAGCAAGAGATATCCCTGTTACTTTGATGTTATCGGTAACATTTTTTTAAAATTATCCGGAGGTGCGATGAGATGGCAGAGCAAGCATTTCGTTGGAAGGGCGAATTCCCCAAGATCGGCATTCGGCCGACGATAGACGGACGGCGCAAGGGAGTCCGGGAATCGCTCGAAGAGCAAACGATGAACATGGCCAGAGGCGTCGCCAAGCTGATTGCGGAGCATCTGCGTTATCCGGACGGAACCCCCGCCCAGTGCGTCATTGCCGACAGCACGATCGGCGGCGTGGCGGAATCCGCCGCCGCTGCAGCGAAATTTTCCCGCGAGAATGTAGGGGTATCGATAACGGTCACGCCTTGCTGGTGCTACGGCACCGAGACGATGGACATGAACCCTTCGACGCCGAATGCGATCTGGGGCTTCAACGGCACGGAGCGCCCGGGCGCGGTTTATCTCGCCGCCGTATTGTCCGCCCACGCGCAGAAGGGACTCCCGGCGTTCGGCATCTACGGTGAAGACGTGCAGGACTCGGGCACGACCGACATTCCGGAAGACGTGAAGGGCAAGCTGCTCGGCTTCGCTCGCGCCGGCCTTGCGGTTGCGATGATGAAGGGCAAGTCGTACTTGTCGATGGGCTCCGTCTCGATGGGCATCGCGGGTTCGATTGTAAGCGATTCCTTCTTCCAGGATTACTTGGGCATGAGAACGGAATACATCGATATGAGCGAATACAATCGCCGCATGAACGAAGGGATCTTCGATCCGGTCGAGTTCGAGCGCGCGCTCGCTTGGGTCAAGGAGAACTGCAAGGAAGGGACGGACAACAACCCGGCTCAGCTTCAGTCCTCCCGCGAACGCAAGGACAGCGAATGGGAGACCGTCGTCAAGATGGCGCTGATCGCCCGCGACCTCATGGTCGGCAATCCGCGTCTTGTCGAGCTCGGCTTCGCCGAAGAGGCGCAAGGCCATAATGCCATTGTCTCGGGCTTCCAAGGCCAACGCCAATGGACGGACCATATGCCGAACGGCGACTTCCTGGAAGCGATCCTGAACTCGTCGTTCGACTGGAACGGCATCCGCGCTCCTTATATCGTGGCGACGGAGAACGACAGCCTGAACGGCGTCGTCATGCTGCTGGGCTACCTGCTGACGAACACGGCGCAGATCTTCGCGGACGTTCGCACGTACTGGAGCCCGGACGCCGTTGAGCGCGTGACCGGCCACAAGCTGAGCGGAGACGCAGCCGGCGGCCTCCTGCACTTGATCAACTCCGGAGCCGCTACGCTCGACGGCACGGGCGAACAGACGAAGGACGGCCAGCCGGTGATGAAGCCGTTCTGGGAGATTACGGAGGACGAGGCGCAGAAGTGTCTGGACGCGACGTCCTGGCGCCCGGCGTCGGTCGAATACTTCCGCGGGGGCGGCTTCTCCTCGGACTTCCTGACGCGCGGCGGCATGCCGATGACGATGTCCCGCTTGAATCTGGTGAAGGGGCTCGGTCCGGTGCTGCAGATTGCCGAAGGGTATTCCGTCGAGCTTCCGCAGGACGTGCACGACACGCTCGACAAGCGGACCGATCCGACGTGGCCGACGACGTGGTTCGCGCCGACGCTGACGGGCGAAGGCGCGTTCGCGAGCGTGTACGACGTGATGGACAACTGGGGAGCGAATCACGGTTCGATCAGCTACGGCCATATCGGCGCCGACCTGATCACGCTCGCCTCGATGCTGCGCATTCCGGTCAGTATGCACAACGTTCCCAAGGAGAAGCTTTTCCGCCCGCGGGCTTGGGGGCTGTTCGGAACGGCGGAATCGGAAGGCGCGGACTATCGCGCTTGCGCGAACTTCGGGCCTCTGTACAAGTAAAGGAGAGAGAATTCGATGAGCAGTCAAGCCATACGCGAGGAATTGTGCAAGTATGCGAGGAAGACCGTAGCGAACAAGCTGGTCGTCGGTCCCGGGGGCAATATCAGCGCGCGCCACGAAGGCAAGATGTACCTGTCCCCGAGCGGCTTCGCGCTTGATGAGATCTCGCCGGAGCAGTGGGTGGAGGTCGACATTGCGACGGGAGAGGTGACCGATATCGGGCTTCGCCCGTCGTCGGAGGTGCTCATGCACCTGTACGCCTATCGCGAGAATCCGAATATCGGGGCCATGGTGCACACGCACCCTCCTTATTGCATCGCCTTCACCCTGGTGGAGAAGGAGCTTCCGATCATGTTCCCGGACCAGGCGGCGCTCGTCGGGAAGACGGTGTACGTCGATTACGTGCTGCCGACGACGGACCGGCTGGCGGACGCGGTTGTCGAGAAGATCGGCTCCTCGACGATCCTGCTCGGCAATCACGGCCTGGTCACGACCGGGCGCAACCTGCGCGAGGCGTATTACCGGACGGAGGTCGTCGAGGAGAGCGCGAAGATCTTCCTGATCGCCAAGGCGATCAAGGAGCCGAAGGTGCTGACGCGCGAAGAGACCGACGAGATTGCCTCGCTCGAGAGCGAAGCGTATCGGATCCAATTGCTTCAGAAAATGAAGTAAGAACGGTGCGCGTCAGCGAGAGGAGGAGTGGTCATGAATATCGCAAGGACGGCGCTTGCCTTCGATCTGGGGGCGGGGAGCGGCCGCGCCTTCGCAGGGCGGCTTATCCAGGGAGAGGGCGGCTCGCGCAAGCTTGAAGTGACGGAGGTGCACCGGTTCCCGAACGAGGCCGTTCAGGTCGGCGAGCACCTTCACTGGGATATCCTCCGGCTGCTGAACGAGCTGAAGAAGGGCATTCGCTTGTGCCGGCAGATGGGCTTCGAGCCGACGACGTTCGGCATTGACACGTGGGGCGTGGACTTCGGTCTGCTCGACGCGAACGGGGAGCTGCTCGGCAATCCCTATCATTACCGCGATCCGCACACCGATGGGCTCATCGAGGAGATCCATGCGCTCGTCGGGGCCGAGGCGCTGTACCGCGAGAGCGGCTTGCAATTCATGCCGTTCAACACGGTGTATCAGTTGTACGCAATGGTCAAGGCGGGTTCGCCGAAGCTTGAGATCGCCCGCACGCTGCTGCTGACGCCGGACTTGCTGACTTATCTGCTGACCGGCATCCGGAGCTGCGAGTACACGATGGCGACGACAACGGCGCTCTTCGATCCGGCGAGGCGCGAATGGAACAAGCCGCTTATGGAACGGCTCGGCATTCCTTCGGAGATGTTCCTGAATCCGGTCTCTCCGGGCACGATCGTCGGCTCGCTGTCCGAGAGCGTTGCCAGAGAGCTGAACGCGCCTAAGCTGCAGGCGGTCGCGGTCGGGACGCACGATACGGAATCCGCGATTGCGGCCGTGCCGGCGCAAGGGGGCGGGTTCGCCTATCTGGTGTGCGGAACGTGGTCCTTGCTCGGCACGGAGCTGCTGGAGCCGCTGCTGACGGACGAGGCCCGAGAGCTGGAGTTCTCGAACGAAGGCGGGGTCGGGGATACCTTCCAGCTTCTGAAGAACATTATGGGGCTGTGGATTCTGCAAGAATGCAGGAGGGAGTGGGAGGAGCTCGGCGAGAGGATCGGTTATGCCGAGCTGGCCGAGCGGGCGGAACGGGCCGAGCCGTTCCGCAGCCTGATTCACCCGGACGATGCGCGCTTCTTCGGCCAGGGGGACATGCTTGGGCGGATTCGCGAGTTCTGCGAGGAGACCGGCCAATTGGCGCCGCGCGAGCCGGGGGAATACGCCCGCTGCATTCTGGAGAGCTTGGCGCTTCGCTACCGCCAGGCGCTGGAGCAGATGGAGAAGCTGACGGGCGCGGGCTTCGCCGGTCTGCACATGGTCGGCGGCGGCATCCAGAACAAGCTGCTGTGCCGCTTCACGGCGAGCGCGATTGCTCGCCCCGTCTGGGCGGGGCCGGTGGAGGCGAGCGTCATCGGCAACATGCTGGCGCAATTCATCGCCACCGGCGAATGCCGCGACCTGGACGAAGCGAGGCGCCTTGTGCTGGATTCGTTCCCGATCGAGACGTACGCGGCAGAGGCGGCGGAGAGCGGCTGGGTGGAGGCCTACGAGCGATACGCCGCTTACGGCCGCGCGAATGCGTGAAGGTTGACGTGAAGGTTGAATAGAGATTTTAGGAGGCAAAGCCGGATGTTGCGAGGAATCCCGAGTTTAATCTCGCCTGAGCTGCTCAAAATTCTTATGGAGATGGGGCATGGCGACGAGATCGTTCTGGCCGACGGCAATTTTCCGGCCGCCAGCCATGCGCAGCGTCTCGTGCGCGCCGACGGGCACGGCATCCCGGAGCTGCTGAGGGCGATCGCGAAGCTCATGCCTCTCGATCCGTACGTCGATCGACCGGCAGCCCTTATGCAGGTGGTGCCGGGAGACAAGACGGAGACGCCGATCTGGGGCGTGTACGGCGACATTCTGCGCGAGGAAGCGGGACTGGACGTTCCCTTCGAGCACGTGGAACGCTTCGCCTTCTATGAGCGAGCCCGCGCAGCTCATGCGATTGTGGCGACCGGAGAAGGAGCGCTGTACGCCAACGTAATCCTGAAGAAGGGTGTGCTTCCCGCGAACTAACGGCTCCTGACGGACAAACCGTCTGACTGGGGCCCAAGCGGGGGAATGCCGACCGAACCATCGACTGAACTGATCATTCGAACACATTATCGTTGGAACGACCGCGACAATGAAGCCGGGCGCCGAGAGGCTGCCGACGGCTTCTTTTTTTGTTCCTGTGAATCGTCACTTGGAAGCGCCTCTTGGAGTCAAGCGAGCCCGGGCAGCTTTTGCCGGCGTTATGGCTCTTCTCCCATTGACTCAGGGGCTTGATTCGACTGTCGACGCATTCCGGTGCGGCGGAGTTGGCGGGCGAGAGCCTGAGCGATCGGGAGAGGCGGCATAATGGGATTGGATTGGCGTTGCCGGCTGTTTTATCTGCATGTGCGTTACTAATCATCACATACATATCGGCGTTTCTCGGTGAGACGTTGGCGGCATCCAACAAAATTTTCATAATTAATATAGAAGAGGGCTAAAGACATTTGCTTAAATGTGTTATAAAATATAACATAAATAAAGAAAAACCAAAAACGTCTTGATTACTCGTTATGTTATCTTACGCAATTAGAGTTCGCCGCGATAGATAGGGGCGTGCTGGGCGGAGGTTTGAGACTTCGTTCGCAGCCGACGTCGATCTGCCAGGGGCGGCGCAAGACTAGGAGGAATGGGAATGGCTGCAATCCCTCGCAAGGAATCGAATCACGACCCTCGTCCCGGAGATGCCGCCTTTACGGTTAGGGAGCTGCTGCGGCTGCCGCTGTTCCTGCAGGCCCGGCTGGTGGCCGGAGAGAGGGGGCTGCAGGGCACGGTCGCGAGAGTAAACGTGATGGAGGTTCCGGACATCGAGCCATGGGTGCGCGCGGGAGACCTGCTGGTGACGACGGGGTATCCGTTCCGCGAAGATCAAGGCAAGCTTCTGCAGCTCATTCCCGAGCTGGCCAAGCGAGGAATCGCGGCGCTGGGCATCCAGACGAAGAGATTTATCGACGAGGTGCCGAAGGAGGTTATCGAGGAAGCGGAGCGGCAGCGCATTCCGCTGATCGAGCTGCCTCCGGACATGAGCTTCTCCGATGTTGTCCGCACGGTCATGGAGAATGTTCTGGCGCAGGAAGCGGCTCTGCTCGCCGATCTTCAGAACCGGATCTCGAGCATGACCCGGCTGCTGCTCGACGGAAGCGGGCTGTACGCCTTCCTGGATGCCATGGAGATGATGCTCGGCAACCCGGTTGCGGTCGTTCGGGAGCAGGAGAAGCCATGGTTGTCCGAAGGGCTTCGCAACGCGGACCCGGTCGAGGTATGGCCGGTCGTGCAGTCGCTCACGTTCCGCCATGTCGGCAGGGGACTCAGCAACGGCTTCGTGCTGCTGCAGAACTCTTTCCGGGCGTACGTCAATCCGATTCCCGCCCAGCGGATGAAGCAGGCGTGCCTTGTGCTTCTGGAGCGGAACCGGGATATCGTGCCGATCGACGTGCTGAGTGTCGAGCGCTTGTCGTCTCTGGCCGGCCTGGAGCTGGCGAATGTGGAAGCGGTGCGCGAGGTGGAGGGGAAGTACCTGGACCAATTCCTGCAGGACTGGCTCCTCGGCAAGTTCGTCTCGGAGAGCGACTGGAAGCTGCGCGCCGAGGTGTGCGGTTGCACGATTCCCGAGCAGACGCCGCTGTGTGCCGTCGTCGTCGGGATGACGGACCCGGCGCCGCCCGCGGAGAAGCTGCGCGAGCTTGCTCGCCGGCTGCGCTCGGAACGGCTGCGCGTTGTCGATGCGCTGCTCGCCGCGCCGGTCGGGGGGGATCTTGTCCTGATCGTGCCGGTGCCGGAATCGCTTAGGCCGGAGGCTCAGGCGGAAGCCTCGCCGACAGGCTTGCTGCAGCGCCTTCTGACGGAGCTGCGTCCGCTGCTCGGCGATCCGGAGCTTAAGCTCTACTCGGGGCGGGTAGCCGAGCGGGCGGATCGGCTACCCGCGAGCTTGTCCCAAGCGAAGCGGGCGCGCCAAGTCGCGGAGGTATGCGGCTTGCTCGGAGAAGTGGTCACCTATGACCGCTTGGGCGTCTATTCCTTGCTCTATCTCATTCCTTCCAGCGAAGAGAGGGAGCAATTCCTGCAGCGCTTCTCGCTTCCGCTGCAGCAAGCGGACAAGAAGGGCGGCGGGAGGCTCATGGAGACGCTTGAGATGTTCTTCCGATGCAACGGGAATATCAAGCTGACTTCGGAGAAGCTGTTCGCCCACTACAATACTATCGTTTACCGGCTTGATAAGATCCAGAGCATCCTCGGCGTGTCGTTGGACGATCCGGAGGACCGGCTGCAGTTGCAGCTCAGCCTGAAGCTCGGCCAGATCACGCCCGGCAGCTCCGGAGCGATCTGACCGAGCAGTTGCGCCTCCGGCGGCATTGCAGCGCCGGAGAAGCTAAAACCGCCTTGCCGGATAACCGGCAAGGCGACATGCGGGTGGCGGGTCTATCCTAGACCCAGCCGGCGCGAAGGATGATGACCAGCAGGATGAAGAGGACAAGAGCGAATGCTGCGGTGCCCATGCCGCCATAAGTCGTACCGCAGCCCGTGCCTGCAACCGGATAGCCCATCGTGCAACCCTCCCGAGTTTTGTGTTTGTGATGTCGTATCACAATGACAGGATATGAGGGGAGGCGGGTGCATTCCTGTGCGTTTGTACCCATTGCAATGACCCACGGCCAAAATCAGCTAATATCCCGGTTGCTGCTCCGCGTCCCGATTGTTGAACTGGAGATCGTTGAACTGGCGAATATTCACGATGCGCGATTCTCCCCCGATGGGGCCGGAGCATCCGAAGCGAAGCACCGAGGACGTGCTGATCCCCAGCACGCAGACGTTCCCGACGCGGATGGGCGATCCGGCGGACGAAGAGTTCAGCCGAGCGGGAGGTTCGCCGCCCGGCTGCAGCTTCAGCTTGTAGAACAGCGGATAAGCGGAGAAGCGGGTCTCGTCCTTGTCGTAGATCGGCACCGCCCGCTGAACGGCGATGAGCCGATTGGTCGAGGTCGTCGCTCCGGCGGCGTCTCCGAATTGGACGATGCCGGAGGAGGAGACGGTGTTCACGTAAACGAAGCCCGCCGTCACGAGCCGGCACGTCAGCGTCATTCTTCCTCCTCCTCCGGAAGCTCGGGCAGCGGCACAAGCGGGCCGATAATGACCGATTCCGGCGGCGTATCGAAGTATGAATAGAGGGTGAACGATTCGGTGTCTCCGATCAGCAGAGCGGATGAGCTGGCTACTCCTCGCACCGCAAGGCCGCCGATCGTGACGGGGCCGTTATTTACGTTTATCTCAATCGGGGCGGTCATTCGGCCGTTCCTCCTCCCGCAGAAGGCGGAACGGCGAAGTTGCCCAGATAGCGACGGATGGCCGTGCCGATGTCCTTCTTCGTCTTCTCCATAACTCCCAGCCTCCACTTGCTCTGTTCCTCCTCGGCGCCGTTCGCCGGGTAAGGGGCATTCCTCGCGTAATAATGAACCCTCTCGTTCAATTGGGCGCTGATGTCGTCGACGATCAGCTTCCGGTGCTGCCCGTCGATGCGGGCGCCCATCTGAGCGGCCGTCCGGTCGATGATAGTCGGCGCCTCGCGCTCCATGTAGGCGATCGCTTCCCGCTGCAGCTCCCGGATGCGGGCGGCCGCCTGGTCCTCGGGCTGAGGCGGAGCGCTCCACATGCCCGGCACGGGCACTTCGAAGGAATCGACTCCTTGCATCGCTTGAGGCGTCAGGCCGATATTGAGCGTCCCGTCGAGCTTCGATACTTTAAGCTGGTCGAAGTTGTATTCGACGTGAATGGGAGGGCGATTCTTCAAGTCGTCGATCTCTCTCTGCATGGCGTCGATTCGGAGGAGCGCTTGCTGGAGCTGCTGTTCGAGAAGCTGGCACTTCTGAAGCCAGGCCTGCCATTCGACCGCTTGCTGCGTTGCGCCGTACCATGGGGAGTTCATTGTTGTTCACTCCTCCTACGTCGGATTAGGCAAGGGAACGAGCGAGAGCAACTGATTCTCTTCCTGAACCTCCTGCTGGACGCCGCTGCCGCCGAGCTGCGGGGCGGGCTCGGTATAGCCTCCGCTATTGTAGAGCTGCGAGAGCGACTGGATGCTGCCCGCGCTGCCAATCTGAAGGACGGAAGAATTCGTCACCGCGTCGACTCTAAGCTGACCTATCGTGATGGTCTGGGTAATATTCCACTGGATCATACGACACCGTTGTTGCCCAGGTTGTTCTCCGTGGAGTCTTGAACGTCTTGGTCCGCGGTGTTCGTCGCGCTGATGAAGTTATTCGTGCGCGGCAGGTCTCCCGTCACGAACGAGCCGGCTCCGGCATACGACTTGCTCGTGCTGGCAGGGCTGATCTGGATCGAGTCCCCGAATTGAACGACGGCACTGGAGCCTACGCTGAGGATTTTCACGGCACCTATAATGCATGGCACGGGCGAATCAGCTCCTTGGCACAGAATCATGCTTCAGTGTATGAAGGCGAATGCCCAGAGGTTCGTCAGGATCGCAAGCGCATTGCGGACACCCGTCGGGGAAAATAGGCATAAGCTGATGGCATCAAAGCGACGGAGGGGGAGGAAGAGTGTCATCCTTCTTTGACAGCGGACCGCTCCCCGACTTCAAGGAGATTCAGAAGTTCCTGGGCCGGGAGCTGCCTTGGAAGCTGCTGGAGCAGTGGGACAAGGCGAATGACAACGCTTGGCTGAACGAGTACGTCAACAAGATTATGCAGAAGGCCAAATCGCCGCCGCGCAGCGGCGAGAAGGCGGTCGTGAAGGCGGAGACGTCCAGAGGCGACAAGCACGTGAACGTGACGCTGCGGTTCGCGCCGCAGGTGACGCCGGAGGAGCTCAGGCTCCACGCGACATCAGAGAGGCTTCGGATCACCGGCTTGCCAGGCGGCGGCAAGCATGTCGTGAGGTTCCCCGGCCTCGTATACGCGAGATCGGGCAGAGCGGCCTGGAACGACGGGAGACTGACGATAAGATTTAAGAAAAGGCCCGAAGATCGCCAAGAAGTCGAATTGTTTATTCCCGAATGAATCCGTTATAATGGAACCACAAGATGCGTGTCCATGTTCCCAAGAGAGGACCGCAACGCATCGTAAGGGAGGATTCGGGTTCGTGGGAGAAATTACGGACGTATCGAACGTATCGGCAGGCTTGTTCGTGATCGGGGTCATCTTCATTCTGCTTGTCGGCTCGCTGTTCAGCATGGGAGTGCTGAGTCTGTTCCAGCAGAAGAAGCGGCTGGGGACGCTTTACTTCGGAGGCTCGGTGCTGAGCTTCGGCCTGATGCTCTTCGTCGTTCTGACGTGGTTCGATTAAGCGAGGCCGGTTAAGCGACTGATCAGCGGACAGAATAGGAAGAGCCTGTGCAGCCGTCGGGGTTCCAGCCCTGGCGGCTGTTGCTATTTTGTGGAAGCTTTAGCCCGCCGTCGCAAATATGCTCGCAACTTTCTGATGCTCTCAGGCGTTATATGTAGAGTACTTATCCTAATATCGCATTCGTGTCGCAGCAAAGTCCAGCGGTATGATGTCAAGTCCTTGAAACGTGCGAATTGGAAATTTCATTCGCGCATCAAGCAAGGAGCAGTAGAAAAAAGGTACACCAAACTAAACCCAGTCGAAAATCAAGGCTAATACCAGATTTTTACTGGGAATTCCGTGAAGGACTTTGGCAAAGGAGGCGTTAATCCTTCG
>NZ_SSOB01000077.1 GCF_004801405.1 Cohnella fermenti | reverse complement strand
AATCAACTCACCGACTCGCCGACTCACCAAAATGCCGACCGCGCCAGCTGGTGCTAGACGGTGGCGAGACTTTTCTGTCTAAATCCGGTACAGACCGCCATTAGCGAGACTTAATTTTCGTATTAAACCACATAAAAACGGCACAAACAAGCCTCAGACCGCCGGATGTATGCTAAAAACCACATAAAACGCTGCGATTTCCCCCGATCTCAGCCAACGAATGTGAAAAATCACATAAAATTGCCAAAGTCGTCGCGCCAGGGGGAGGAGCCGAGGTAGAGGAGAGGCAGGAGAAGTGGAGGGGAAAAGGAGAATACGGGCGCGTAGGCGTCCGTCCCTCCGACGGCGGACAATTCCCGCCTCGACGCATAAGTCTACAAACTATAATTTAATACAAAATTATTGCTTCAATAAGCGCTTTTAATTAAGATAGATGTAATAGATGATGCAGATGCAGATTTCATGCAGATTTATAAGAAGCAATACCCAAAGGAGACACGCGAATATGCTTGATCTTAGCTTCCGGGACCCCGACAGGCTCGTCGCCGTCGCGCATGCCTTGTCCACCCGCGCCCGCGTCGACATGCTCCATCTCCTGAGCACGAGGAATATGAACGTGATGGAGATCGCGGAGGCGCTTAAGCTGCCGGTGTCGACGGTGGCGAACAACGTGAAGGTGCTGGAGGCCGCCGAGCTGATCAGCACCGAGCTGCTCCCGGCCACCCGAGGGGCGATGAAGGTGTGCAGACGGAATTACGACGACATCCGCATTTTGTTTAATGTCGAGGAGAAGACTCCGCGGGGCGCGCTGAGCATCTACGAGATGGAGATGCCGGTCGGCCATTACAGCGATTGCGAGGTTCATCCGACCTGCGGCATGGCGAGCGCGGAGGGCATGATCGTGAAGGAAGACGAGCCCGCGAGCTTCTATCATCCGAAGCACGTCGGAGCCCAGATGATCTGGCTTCGCAGAGGGTATCTGGAGTACTTGCTGCCGCTCGAGATTCCGTCCTCCGCCCGTGTCGACGCGCTGGAGATCTCCATGGAGCTCTGTTCCGAGGCGCCAGGCTACGACAACGATTGGCCGTCTGACATTACGCTCTGGATCAACGGAGTCGAGATCGGCACCTGGACAAGCCCGGGAGACTTCGGGGATCGCCGCGGCCGCTTGAATCCGGTCTGGCTGTCGGATAACTCGACGCAATACGGCTTGCTGAAGAGCTGGCGCATCGATCGCAACGGCACGACGCTCGACATGGAGAAGGCATCAAGCGTGACGATCGAAGATTTAACGCTCGCTCAACGTCCGAATATTCGCTTGAGAATCGGAGTGAAGCCGGATGCGGTCCATCAGGGAGGACTGAACCTGTTCGGCAAGCAGTTCGGCGATTACGAGCAGGACATCAATGTCAAAGTGTATTACGCAACCGAATAATGGAGCCAGGGGGCCGCAAGTTACACGAAAGTTGTAACGAACGGCTCTTTTTTTATTTTTAATTACATAAATATTAGATTAAAGCATTGACTGGCAGAAAAAAATGCAATAATATCGCCTTATAAAACAATAAAATTGTAATAAATAATGCGCAAAGGATCGTGATGACATGAGCATCAGCAGCTATCGCCCACAGTATCCAAGACCGCAATTCGTCCGCACCGAGTGGCAGAACTTGAATGGGGAGTGGGACTTCCGCTTCGACGACGGCAACGTCGGGGAGGAGGAGCGCTGGTACGACGGCCTCGAGACGGACGTGAAGATTCGAGTGCCGTTCGTATACGAGACGAAGGCAAGCGGCATCGGAGAAGCGGAATTCCACCCGTATGTATGGTATCAGAGAAGCTTCGCTCTTCCGGCCGAAGCCGCCGGCAAGAAGGTGCTGCTGCGCTTCCAGGCCGTCGATTACGTCGCCAAGGTATGGGTGAACGGGGAATTCGTCGGCAAGCATGAAGGCGGTTATGCGGCATTCGAACTCGATATTACGCGGTACGCCGCGCCTCAGGGAGACAATCGGATCGTCGTGAAGGTCGAGGACAGCGACGACGCTGCGCAGCCGAGAGGCAAGCAGCGCTGGCGGAAGGACAACTTCGGCTGCTGGTACGTGCAGACGACGGGCATCTGGCAGACGGTATGGCTGGAGTGCGTGAGCAAGGAGCATCTTCAATCGGTCAAAATAACGCCAGAGCTCGATACGAACTCGGTGAGATTCGATTATCGGCTCAGCGAGGGATGCGAGGAGGCGCAATTGACTCTGACGACGGCCATTACGATGGACGGCGAGCTGATCAAGCGGACGTCCATCGACGTCGACCGCTCCGAGCTTGCCGCCGGCGTCGAATTGATCAGCGACAAGCGCGAGTGGAGGGTCGAGACGTGGAGCCCGGACAACCCCAAGCTGTATGAGGTGGAGTTCTCTCTGCGGGACTCGAGCGGCGCCGTGCTGGATACGGTCCAGTCGTACTTCGGGATGCGGAAGGTATCGATCCAGAAGGGCAAGGTGTTGCTCAACAACATGCCGATCTATCAGCGCTTGATTCTCGATCAGGGATATTGGACGGACAGCCACCTGACGCCTCCATCCGAAGAAGCGCTTCTGGACGACATCGACAATATCCTTGCCATGGGGTACAACGGCGTGCGCAAGCACCAGAAGATCGAGGACCCGCGCTTCCTGTATTGGTGCGATGTGAAGGGAGTTCTTGTCTGGTCTGAGATGGCGGCGGCCTACGAATTCAACGACCGTGCCGTGGACCGCTTCACCCGCGAATGGCTCGATATCGTCCAGCAGCAGTACAATCACCCGTGCATCGTGACCTGGGTGCCGTTCAACGAATCGTGGGGGATCGGCAATGTGTTCGTCGATCGCAAGCAGCAGCGGTTCACGGAAGCGATCTATCACCTGACGAAGGCAATCGACCCGTATCGGCCGGTGATCGTCAACGACGGTTGGGAGCATACGGTGTCCGACATCATCACGCTGCACGATTATGAGGAGTCCGGCGACGCCTTCCGCCGGCGGTACGCGGATAAGAACGCAATCGTCGCCAACGAGATCGCCTATTCGGTCACGAAGTACGCGATGGCCCAGGGCTATGAATATCGCGGGCAGCCGATTCTGATCAGCGAGTTCGGCGGCATCGCCTTCAAGTCGGAAGAGGGCTGGGGCTACGGCAACCAGGTCGATTCCGAGGAGGCGTTCCTCAAGCGATTCGCCGACATCACGCAGGCAATCAAGGATACGGATTACATCTGCGGCTATTGCTACACGCAGGTATCCGACGTTCAGCAGGAAGTGAACGGGCTTCTCACCGAGGACCGCCGGCCGAAGCTTCCGCTTGAACGGATTCGCGCCATCAATCTGGCTTGATCGCAAGCCCCTTCATCCGGCAACCGGAAGGAGGGGCTTCGCCATGCGTGCCGCTAGGACTTGGATTGCGCCGCTTGCCCCGAATAGGCCGCCTGCGGAGCTTGCGCCACGGAGCCCGGAACTTCCAGATAGTGCTTCTGGCAGACCATGTTCGAGATTCGGGGGATCGAGACGACTTCGCCGGCGCCGAGCTGAGCGGGGTTCTGCAGATGCGGATTCGCTTCTTCAAGGATGGAGTAGGGAATGTTGTACTTGTGCCCGATCGACGTCAGCGTGTCGCCGGCCTGCGCCTGGTGCCTGGCGAAGACGGCTTCCTCCGCTTGCTCCTCCCGGACGAACGGGAAGTAGAACGGAGAGAAGAAGAAGAACGGGAACAGGAACCGTCCGGGGAAGAAGGGATGAGGGAAGGGGCGGAAGAACGGTCTCCCGAACCCTCCGCCGAAGCCGCCGCCAGGGATAAATCCGCGTTGCATGAACATTACCTCCATTGGATATAAAGTGGTCATTCGTCTATTCAGCATATTTTCCGCGAGTGGATTGGTGACTGGTGCTGCCCTGCGATCTGCGTCAATGAAACAGGAGTTTGCCGGCAAATGTCGAACCCTTAAACAACGAGGGGATCGAACGCAATGAGCATCTTAAAGGACTTTCTGTTGCAGTTGGCGCTGGTAGCTGTGATTACGCTCTCTTATCAATTGTTCATTGTGGAGAGAGCGGAGCGGATAAGGCACGCCAAGCTGGTCGTCACCGTTATGTTCGGACTTGCCGTCTTGCTCTGCATGACGTTTCCCGCGCACATGGGTTCCGCTGTCCGCTTGGATATACGGGTGGTGCCACTGCTGCTCGGAACGCTGTACGGCGGAATCGCCTCGGGCGTTGTGTTGGCTGCGCTCATTATCTTGTATCGGGCTTATCTCGGAATCGATCCGGGTCTGCTTACGACGGTGTTGACGCTGCTTGTCAGCATGCCGGTTTTTATCTGTTGTCGTACGTTCTTCCTGAAGGCGGCAAAGCCGAATAAAATCATTCTGGCGGTGTCGCTGGCCCTGTTCTACTGCCTGACGGGCTTCGTATTCTTAGTCGTCGTGCGGGATATTTCCTTCTTCATGCTGCAGACGAATGGGCTCTATGTGTTCATTATCTCGGCGTCGATGCTGCTCTTCACTTCCATAAACGAGTCGATCCGCGGGATGCTGGACAACAATCGCAGGCTCCAGGAGGAAGCGAAGGAAGCGGAGATCGCGTTCTTGCGTTCCCAGATCAACCCCCATTTTCTATACAATACGTTGAATTCGATTGCCATTCTGTGCCTCAAGGACCCCCGCAGGGCGGAGGAGCTGACGTTGGAGTTCTCGCGTTACTTGAGAAGAAGCTTCGACTTCAAGCCGATCGGCTCATTGACGACGCTTGAGAACGAATTGGAGCTGATCCGGGCGTACCTGACGATAGAGAAGGCCCGCTTCGGGGCGAGGCTAAACGTGGAATACGAGGTGGATGCCGCGCCGGGCACTCCGGTTCCTCCGCTTGTTCTTCAACCCTTGGTGGAAAATGCCGTTAGGCACGGTCTGATGTCCAATCTGCGGGGCGGCACGGTCAGAATTGCCATTCGGAAGGAGGCGGATGCCTCCATTCGGTTCGTTGTGGAGGATAACGGCCGGGGGATGGACCGGTTCCAGTTGGAATCCCTTCTGGTGCCAGGTGATACCAAGAAAGGCATCGGCCTCGCGAACATTACCAAGCGGATCGAGCTGCTGTACGGCACCAGCCTGCAGATCGAAAGCGAGGAGGGGCGAGGGACGAAGATCAGCTATCGCATTCCTGCGGAGCGAACGCTTCAGAGGGGGAGAACGGATGCTTAGAGCAATGATCGTGGACGATGAGGAGCTGGCGATCGAACGGTTGAAGATGATTCTCGAAGAGGCCGACGAGGTCGACCTCGGATATGCCACCCTTGATCCTAGAGAGGCTTACGAGTATGCGAGATCGAACTCGGTCGAGATCGCTTTCCTGGACATCTCCATGCCGGAGGTCGACGGAATGAGTCTGGCGAATCGTCTTCGTGAACTGGACTCGTCCATCGACGTGGTGTTCGTGACCGGCTATGACTCCTACGCGGTTCGGGCCTTCGAGCTTGACGCCTCGGACTACCTGTTGAAGCCGGTGAGCCTGGAGCGGATGGCCAAGACGTTGGAGCGGGTACGCGGCAGGCGGCGAAGCGCGGCCCCCGTCTCCAAGGGGCTTCCCGGGGCCAAGTCGATGTTGACCGAACAGGAGGAGAGGATCGTCGCCCTGATCGCGGAGGGACTGTCGAACAAGGAGATTGCGCGCCGCTTGAACGTAACGTCCGAGACGGTCAAATCGCACCTCAAGAATTGCTTCCGCAAGCTGGAGGTTAACAATCGGGTGCAATTGCTCCAGCGCGTCCAGGAACGGAATAAATTATTGTAATAATGATTGAGATAACGGCTGAATCTCCCCCAATCGGGGGATTTTTTATTGGCCTGTGTTCGGCCTATAATGGTTCGACGTTATCTGACGGAATTCGAGACGAGAGGGGTATTCAAGTTGATTGCACAAGCAGGATTCGCCCGAAAGGCGAGTTGGTTGGCGGCGTTGCTTCTCATTTGGACCGCATTGAGCGGCTGCGTATCGACTCAACCAAGCGTGATCATCACTATTACGGATGGGGATACGCTTGAGGCCAACGAACAAATTTATCTTCTCTTTAATGATGGAACGTCGGCAACGACGGAGGGGCAAGCAGGCCAGTCGTCGATTACCATAGGCAATCCGGAAGGCAAAACGATCGTAGGCGCTTGGGTTTACGATTCCGTTGCCGGAGTGAGTTGGGTTCCGGAGTATTCTTACGGCGGCTATCTCGATCAAAATGCGGTTTATATCTCAAAACTGACGGAGACCAAACCTCAGATTCCCGCAGTTTATGCCATTGCGAAGGGGAAGCCCACGCCGAATTCGACCTATGGTTCCGGATATTATGACGTGACGTTTGCCTTATACGGAGCAGGAGAGAACGCTCCATTGGTCGACGGTCAAACCGGCGTGTTCGCGCAGACGACGGACCAGGTGACCTTCATGGACCTGGACCCTAAGAATGCCGGCAGCGGCACCGTAACGAACGGGCTCGCTTCCTTTACTCAGAACGGATTTGTTACGTTCCAATTGAAATCGTCCGCCATCGATCCGGATGATCCGAAGCTCTCTTCCATTCCGTTTAAGCTGAAGACGGCTTCCGGGTACATTCCTATTTACTCGGATACGGACCTCTCGAGCTTAAGTTTATCGGCCGGAGAGTTAAGCCCAAGCTTCGACCCTTCCGTCACTTCTTATACGGTTGACGTGGAGAATGAGATTAAGAGCCTCTCGGTTACGGCAGCCGTCTACGACAGCCAGTCATCGATTGCCGTTAACGATGCGGGGGTCGCCAGCGGAACGGCAAGCGGAGCGATCGACTTGGCGGTCGGCGCCAACGAGGTCGAGGTTGTCGTGACCGCGGAGGATGGGACGGAGAAAACGTACACGGTGACGGTAAATCGGGCAGAGCCGCCTTATGTACCGAGCAGCGATGCGACACTATCCGGCCTGACCGTGTCGGTGGGCACGTTGAGCCCTGCCTTCGATGCTGCCGAGACGACGTATCATGTGGACGTGGCGAACGGAGTCGAGAGCGTGACGGTAACGCCGACCGTCTCGGACAGCAAGGCAACGGTCAGCGTGGGCGATGAAGAAGTCGCCAGCGGAACGGCGAGCGAAGCGATCGCTCTGGCGGTCGGCGCCAACGAGGTCGAAGTTGTCGTGACCGCGGAGGACGGGACGGAGATGACGTACACGATAACGGTGAATCGGGCGGAGCCGCCATACGTGCCGAGCAGCGATGCGACACTGTCCAGCCTGAGCGTGTCGGCGGGCACGTTGAGCCCTGCCTTCGATGCCGACGAGACGACGTATCATGTGGACGTGGCGAACGGAATCGAGAGCGTGACAGTAACGCCGACCGTCTCGGACAGCAAGGCAACGGTCAGCGTGGGCGGCGAGGCGGTCGACAGCGGAACGGCGAGCGGAGCGATCGCTCTGGCGGTCGGCGCCAATGAGGTCGAGGTCGTCGTGACCGCAGAAGACGGGACGGAGAAGACGTACACGGTAACGGTAAATCGCGCAGAGCCGCCATATGTGCCGAGCAGCGATGCGACACTGTCCGGCCTGAGCGTGTCGGCGGGCACGTTGAGCCCGGTCTTCGATGCCGACGAGACGACGTATCATGTGGACGTGGCGAACGGAATCGAGAGCGTGACAGTAACGCCGACCGTCTCGGACGGCAAAGCAACGGTCAGCGTGGGCGATGAAGAAGTCGCCAGCGGAACGGCGAGCGGAGCGATCGACTTGGCGGTCGGCGCCAATGAGGTCGAGGTCGTCGTGACCGCGGAGGACGGGACGGAGATGACGTACACGATAACGGTAAATCGCGCAGAGCCGCCATATGTGCCGAGCAGCGATGCGACACTGTCCGGCCTGAGCGTGTCGGCGGGCACGTTGAGCCCGGTCTTCGATGCCGACGAGACGACGTATCATGTGGACGTGGCGAACGGAATCGAGAGCGTGACAGTAACGCCGACCGTCTCGGACGGCAAAGCAACGGTCAGCGTGGGCGATGAAGAAGTCGCCAGCGGAACGGCGAGCGAAGCGATCGCTCTGGCGGTCGGCGCCAATGAGGTCGAGGTCGTCGTGACCGCGGAGGATGGGACGGAGATGACGTACACGATAACGGTGAATCGGGCGGAGCCGCCATACGTGCCGAGCAGCGATGCGACACTGTCCGGCCTGAGTGTGTCGGCGGGCACGCTGAGCCCTGCCTTCGACGCTGACGAGACAACGTATCATGTGGATGTGGCGAACGGAGTCGAGAGCGTGACAGTAACGCCGACCGTCTCGGACGGCAAAGCAACGGTCAGCGTGGGCGATGAAGAAGTCGCCAGCGGAACGGCGAGCGAAGCGATCGCTCTGGCGGTCGGCGCCAACGAGGTCGAGGTTGTCGTGACCGCGGAGGACGGGACGGAGATGACGTACACGGTGACGGTAAATCGTGCCTCTGCCGTCAGTGGAGGCGGGAGTTACGCAGCCGCGGAAACGATCGTCTCCACGAACGGAACGCTGAATCTGCCTGTCGGGTTCTCGGGACAGGTCAGCTTGGACGGGGAACTCTCGATTCAGATTCCCTCGAACGCAACGAACCGCGAACTGAAGCTGACGATCTCGAAGGTCTTGGATGCAGGGCCGCTTCTGGCGAACAACGAAGTTCTGGCAAGCTCGATTTACGAGATTCTGAAGAACTTTGAAGACAACTTCGCGAATCCGGTAACGTTGACCTTCGTCTTCGATCCGTCCAGCTTGAAGGAAGTACAGAAGCCATCCGTCTTCTACTACGATGAAGCCATGAAGGAATGGGTGGAAGTCGGAGGCTTGGCGGAAGGCAATCGAATCTCGGTGGATGTCGATCACTTTACGAAGTATGCGGTTCTGGCCGTTGGAGGAGCCGGCGAGACGGAGGCAGAGGCTGAGGAAGTCAACTTCAGCGACATCTCCGGACACTGGGCCGAAGCTGCGATTCGGCAAGCGGCAAGCCTCGGCATCGTGCAAGGCTATAAGGACGGAACGTTTAAGCCTGCCGCGATCGTGACCCGCGCGGAATTCGCGGTCATGCTGATGAACGCGACGGGGGCGGCTGGCGAAGGCATGAAGCTGACATTCTCGGATTCGGCGTCCATCGGCGCCTGGGCGAAGACGGCCGTTGCCCAAGCGCTTGAAGCGGGTATCGTCACCGGCTATTCGGACGGCACCTTCCGGCCGGACGCGCCGATTACTCGCGCCGAGATGGCGGCGATGATCGCCAAGACGTTGACATGGAATGTGGACGAGCAGGCGGCGACCGGATTCGCTGACGATGCGAGCATTCCGTCTTGGGCGAGAGGAGCCGTTACGGCGATCGGACAGCATGGTCTTATGGAAGGCAACGAGGAAGGGAAGTTCCTTGCCGATGCCCGAGCGACGAGGGCAGAAGCGGCAACGGTTCTTCTGAGGATGCTGGCACAACGGAATTCGTAAGCTGCATGCAGGCAGTTCCGGGAAGCCCGGGTCTCCTTCATGTTGACAGCAGCCTTCGGATCGAACATAATGGTCGTATATTGCAAGCAGCGGGGAAGCACCTCGTCAAAGCCGGGCACAAGTCGCGCGCTTTGCCGGGGTGCTTTTTTGATTCGATGCGAACAGGAGAATAGGGGGCGAAGAAGTGGCAAAGAAGAAGGACATCAAGGAGCTTGTGATGGAATGGCCGGTAACATACGACATGTATGCGCAACTGCCGGACGACGGGAAGCGTTACGAGGTGCTCGACGGGGTGCTGGAACTGATGTCTCCGGGACCGGCCGCGCCGCATCAATTGGTGGGCGGAGCGCTGTATATGCTGATGCAGAGCTGCTGCTCGTCCGACTATGAAGTCTTCATGGCGCCGCTCGACGTTATTCTGAGCCCGACCAATGTCGTGCAGCCCGATCTTATCCTCGTTCATCGCAGCAGACTCGACATCGTGAAGCTGCGCGGCATCGAAGGCGCCCCCGATCTCGTCGTCGAGGTGCTGTCTCCGGGCTCCCGCAAGCGGGACCGTGTGCGCAAGGCGGCCATTTATGCGAGGCACGGCGTGCCGGAGTATTGGATCGTCGACGCGCAGGCAGGAACGTTGGAGCAGTATACGCTGGAGAACGGACAGTATGTGCCGGGCAATCTGTTTGAGGGAGAAGATAAGGTTGTCTCGGACAAGCTGCCCTGCGCATCGTTCGCGGTCGGAGAGCTCTTCCGCAATCCGCTGATCCGGAAGCTGCTGAGCTGAAGAACAGAGCTTCGAAGGGGCAGGCGGGTAATCTTAATTAAGCAAAGGAGAGACGGAACAATGGCTAAATTGACACCGTATTTCTATTCCGAAGATGCCAGAACGCAGGCGCAATTCTATGTGAACGCGCTGGGAGGGGAGATCCAGCATCAGATGACCTACGGACAAGCTCCGGGCATGGAAGAAGAGATGAAGGACAAGATCGTGCACATGTCGTTCGTCGCAGGGGGGATCTCCTTCTTCATTGCCGATACGATGCACCACGAGCCCCCCGGCCGCAGCTACGGCTTCGACCTGAGCCTGGAATTCGCGACGGAAGCGGAAGCCAGGGAAGCGTTCGCCAATCTGTCCGCAGGCGGCCGGGTGCTGATGGCTCTCGAGAAGCAGTTCTGGGGAAGCCTGTTCGGCCGGATCGAAGACAAGTACGGCGTCAAGTGGCAGATCACGACGGCCGGATAGGGATGAATATCTATCAATTCGAGGGCGCAATCGATAAAGCCGTTCTGAAGAAGGGCTACGACTATTATTCGGAAGGGCGAGTCACCGACGTTTGCCTGATGGACGATCGCGAATATATCTTGAAGGTTAACGGAAGCGAGGAGTATGAAGTCGCTGTGCGATTGAACGAGGAGGGTTTTGTGCTCTCCTCCGGCTGCGACTGTCCTTACCATTACGGCTCGGTATGCAAGCATGAAGCTGCCGCTTACTTTGAATTGGCGAATCGTTTAAAGAAGATGGATAAGCTTGCGCAAGCGGAGGGCGGCCAATCGGAGCCCGAGCAGCCGAATCTGCGGAACATTCTGAACGGATTGGCCAAGGAAGCGTTAGTGGAGCTCGTTCTCGAGGCGGCGGGGAAGGATGAGGCGCTGCGGCAAGCCGTTCTTGTCCGGTATGACCGAGGAGATGAACGGCAGGATCGCGAACGGTTCCGCAAGCTGATTCGCGCGACGATAAGCAAATACGTGGGAAGCGACGGCACCGTCTCGTACCGGAAGGCTCCGAAGTTCGTGCAGGAGATGGAAGAACTGCTGAACATGGCCGCGCATTCCGCCGATCGGAGCTTGGCGCTGGGGCACTGTTATTCGTTCCTAGTCGAAGTGCTGGAGGCGCACCATTATGTCGATGATCCCGACGGAGATATCAGGGACCTTACGACGGAAACATTGGAACGGATGGACGAGATTGCACTCGATTGCGGTGAATGCAGTCGGGAAGAGCGGAGAAGGATGTTCGAAGAACTGCTTAAAGGCGCAGCCGCAGACATATTCTGGGATTGGGACGAATATGGCTTGGCGCTTCTTGGCGTCTGTTCGCGCTTCGCTGACGACCAAGCGTTCTGGAATCGTCTTCGCAGCCATATCGAGGACATGATCGGGAATGCGGAACTGAACAAGCAGCTCGACGAACGTCTTGTCGAGAGCCTGCTTCAACTGCTGCTCAACATCTCGGAGCGGCATGACCCGGCAGAAGTGACGGAGCAGATAGTGAAGAGCAACCTTCGTTTCCCGTTTTTCCGCGCAAGTTATATCCGTAAGCTTCTGCAAGAGCGGAGATACGACCAAGCGGTCGAGCTGGCGATGGAAGGAGAAGCTCTGGACAGGGAGTATCCAAGACTTGTTCACCAATGGAAGAGACTGCGTTACGAGGCTTATCGGGAGATGCCGCTTCGGAACGAACGGATCGAGTTGGCCGGGGAACTGGTTCTCTCCGGCGAATACGGCTATTACAAGGAATGGAAGCAGCTTGCCGGAGATAAGTTCGGGTCTCTCTATGAGACCTTGAAGCAAAGCTTGAAGGAGAAGCGGAGTTGGAGGCTTGAGAGAGCGTTCCTGTCCCTGCTTGAGGAAGAGAACGATTTGGATGAGCTTATGGCGTACGTCAGAGAATATCCTTCGGCGGTCGAGACCTATGCGGCGAAGCTTAAAGAACGGTTCGGCGACGAGATTATCCAGCTCTATGAGACAAGGATTCTCCAGGCGGCGAGCGAGTCATCGAATCGCAGCGACTACAAGGAAGTATGCGCCAAGCTTGATGGATACAAGAAGATTGCAGGCAGCGACAGGCTGCAGGCTCTGATTGGCAAGCTGAGAGCGGAATACGGGCGCAGGGCTGCCTTCATGGATGAATTGAGCAAGCTGAAGTGAAGCGAGGAGACAGCAGGAATGAAGCACCGGATTCGCGCGCTTAAATACGGCAACCTCCCCCACTATGAGTGGGACGCCGAAGTTCTGAAGACGACGGACGACTACGTGCTCGCGAAGTGCGAGCGGGGAAGGGCGCTGACGCATCACACGAAGGGCAAGACGTTCATCATGAACCACAGCTCGCTGGAGCTGTTCTCCTTGAATCACGGGTATACGGTCGCCTTCGAGATTCGCGACGGCCGCATGGCTTCGATCTACTGCAATGTCGCTCTGCCTTCGATAGTGGACGGCCGCGGTCTCTCGTTCGTCGATCTGGATCTGGACCTGCTGTATGACGGCGAGAAGTGGGCGGTCGTCGATGAGGATGAATTCGAGGATAATCGGCGCAAGTATGGCTATCCGGAAGAGCTCGTCGCCTACGCGCTCGATTCGCTGCAGGAGCTCAGGCGCAGGGCCGATCGGCGGGAGTTCCCGTTCAACGGGGAATTGGACGAATATATGAACGAGCTTATCGAGGAGAGCAGGGAAGCGCCCGCTCGATAAGCCCGCTAGGACCGACAAGCATAATGGGACGGATAAGCCGGACGGCCAGATAGCGACGGCTCGTTTGCGCCTGCGCGCCTATGCTCAGTCGTTCTCGAGCAGCTCGAGAATGAGCTTGAGCGGGCCTTCCGTATCCATGTAGGCGTATCGTCCTCCCTCATACTCGCCCTTCTGGAGCAGGGCCATGCCCGCGCCTTCAAGGACGGCGATCTTCTCCTTCATTCCCTTGATCACGAAGGCGATGTGGTGGAAGCCCTCGCCGTTGCGGTCAAGCGACTCGCGCCATGTGCTCGGGTGCTGATCGGGCTCGATGAGCTCGAGCTGAAGCGAGCCCATGTCGAAGAACGCGAGCTTCGCCCTCGCTTCGGAAGGCGAGCCTCTGTATTCGGTCTGAGCCTTGTCGGGCGTGTCCGTCCAGAACCAGGCCGGCTTCTCGATGCCGAAGAAGTCCGCATACGTCTGCGAGGTGCGTTCAATATCGTTCACCAGCAAGCCGATCTGGGTGATTACGTTGTTGCCGAGTTTGCCATGTTCCATGAGGGCGATTCCTCCTTAATTGTGAACGCGCGTTTACACAACGAGAGAATAGCACTAGATGGAAGCGTTGTCAACCGGATGCGGGAAGTTCGTGTCGGAGAGGCGATTAACGCCAGAACTTCCTCTTGCGAGACGTTCGCCGGGAAGGCATGGAGAGCGAATTCGACCCCCAGCTTCGCGGCGATTTTCTGTTTGGCCTGCGCGTAGTATGCGGAAGCGGGATCGCCTTCGACGAGGAGCGTCGCTATGCGAGGGAACACTCCGCATCTCTTATCAGATATGAGAACGAAAAAAAAGCATCCGTGAGAACCCGTCGAAAATCGACGAGATGCCCAAAGATACTTTGCCCAGGCGAACGGTCGGTTCCTCCCGCGTGCTCCCTCGTGGTTCATTCCACTGATCTTCGCCAGTCACATGCGGGGTTTATCTCTATATAGTAACAGAGATTGGGCGATCTACCAAGCCACTTTTACTGTCCGCGATGGACAGCTCCTCCAACTCGTGAGAAGATGGGAACGTGATCGGAATTACGAGACCGGACCCTATATATGGAAGGGACGACGACCGATGGATGCTTCGAACCTCAGCTTCGCTACCGTGGACGAATACATCGCGTGTTTTCCAACAGACATTCAAGAGCTACTGCTCGGCGTAAGGGCGACGATCCGCGAGGCGGCGCCGGAAGCCGCGGAGAAGATCAGCTACCAGATGCCGACGTTCGACCTGCACGGCAACCTGGTGCACTTCGCCGCGTTCAAGAATCATATCGGCTTCTATCCGGGGGCGAGCGGAGTGGCCGCCTTCCAGCAGGAGCTGTCCGCTTACAAGGGAGCCAAAGGCTCGGTTCAGTTCCCGATCGGCCGGCCGATTCCGCACGAACTGATCGCTCGCATCGTTCGCTATCGGGTTGCGGAGAACAAGGAGCGGGCGGCCGCGAAGGCGAGCAGACGGAAGAAGTAAAGGGCGGCTCTCCCGAAGAGGCGCACAGACGGCGCGGTCCCGCGGGCGGGGCGGCGTCTTCGCCGTTCCTTCCTATTCCTGGGCCTGGCGGCGATGTCCGTTCCCGGGCTGTGATAACCGTCACAGGGATGGAGGATTCCGATCCGGTATGATAGGCTTGAAGGCCAATGACTTTATGCAGAGAGCGAGGCAATATACATGAATCTCATCGTCGCGGAGGAGCCGCAGTCGCCCGGCAAGCCGATTGCGCCATTGACGGAATACGGAGGCACGAAGGTGCTTCAGCTCAGCCTGAAGGCCGGAGGCGGAATTCCGTCCCACCAAGCGAAGACGAACGTCCTCGTTATCGTGCAGAAGGGGCGTCTTCAATTCGCTTGCGAGGAGCGGCAGATCGAATTGAGCCCGGGCCGCATGCTGCATCTTCTTCCGTCGGAACCTCATAGTGTGCTGGCGTCGGAAGATACAGAAGCGTATCTTATTTTTTCGTGATATCATTGATAATGATTATCATACTCGGATATGTCCGCGAAGAAAGAAGGGGTACTCTTGACATCCGCCACGACGTCGATCCTGCGCGCCTTCCGCCCGTTCCGGAATTTAACGGAGGAGGAGCTGGCCGCGATCGCGGAGCTTTGCGTCTCCCGGCATTACGCCCGAGGGGACTATCTCTTCCTCCAGTCCGACGAGATCAGCCACGTCTATCTGCCGGTTCAGGGCCGGGTGCGACTCTATAGCATGAGCGAATCCGGGAAGGAGCAGACGTTTCTTCTCGCCGATCCGGGGGAGCTGTTTCCTCATGTCGGTTTTTTCCTAAGCGGGAATTATCCGTACCATGCCGTTGCGCTGCAGGAGGCGGTCTGCTACGCCTTGCCTGTGCGCTCCTTCGAACGTCTCCTCGCCGCGCATCCGTCCATTCACTTCAAGATCACGCAGGTGCTTGCGGACAAGATTCTTGAGCTGCAGCGACGCCTGGAGGCGAAAACCTTCTATTCGACAGAGGGTCAGCTCATCTCGCTGCTGCTTCGCTTAACGGAGGAGCACGGCTGCGGTCACGAAGGGGAATGGCGGAAGCTGTCCGCGTCTCTGACGAACGGCGAACTGGCCGGTCTGCTCGGAGCGTCGCGGGAGACGGTCAATCGAATGCTGAGCAAGCTCAAGAAGAACCAGGCCGTGCTTATCGGAGAGGATGGGAGCATCAAGGTCAGCGTCAAGCGGCTGCGCGGCATGCTTCCATCCGCGTCCGAAGCGGCGGTCGATGCGGACATGGTGCGGCGAATCCGCCATCATTCCGACCAATGCTGCGTATCGGGAGGCCACGAACTATGAATTCCAAATCGCTCGATTATGAGAAAATGCCCGGACACTGGCTGCTCGCCAGTCTCGGCAAAAAAGTTCTTCGTCCCGGGGGGCTCGAGATGACGCGTCATATGCTCGGTTCCTTGAACGTGAACGAACGGGACGTTGTTGTCGAGTTCGCTCCGGGCCTGGGGGTGACGGCGCAGATGACGCTCCGGCACAATCCCGGCGAGTATATCGGCATCGAGCAGGACGAGGCTGCCGCGAGTTCGGTCCGCCAATACCTGTGGGGCGAGCGCCGAAGCTGCATCGTCGCCAGCGCCGAGCATACGGGGCTCCCCGACGGCTCGGCTTCGATCATCTACGGGGAAGCGATGCTGACGATGCAGGCCCCCGTGCAGAAGCAGCGCATTATCTCCGAAGCCAAGCGTCTGCTGCGTCCCGGCGGCAAGTATGCGATCCACGAGATGTGCCTGTTCCCGGACGACCTGGACGCCAAGAAGAAGGAAGGCATCCAGAAGGACCTGTCCCAGTCGATCCGCGTCAACGCCAGGCCGCTCACCGTGTCCGAATGGAAGCAACTGCTCGAGGAGCACGGCTTCCGCATCACGAACGTGAAGACGGCGCCGATGCATCTGCTTCGCCCGCGCCGGATGATCCAGGACGAAGGGCTCGGCGGCGTGCTGCGAATCGTCTCGAACGTGATTCGCAACCCGCGCGCCCGCAAGCGCGTGCTCGGCATGCGTCGGCAATTCCTCAAGCACGGGCGCTATCTGCAGGCAGTTACGCTCACCGCGGAAATTCCGGAATAGAGAGACCCCAGGGCTGTCCCTAAGTTTATTTAGGGAGAGCCTTTTATTATAGGCTTTAGCCTGTTGAGTGCGTGAAACGCGCGAAACAAAAAACCACCCGCTATGCGGGTGGAGGGAACGAGGGTTTGACCACCAAGACCATTCCGATAAAATTGAGATGTTCAGGCTCAATG
>NZ_SSOB01000076.1 GCF_004801405.1 Cohnella fermenti | reverse complement strand
CCCTCAAACGCGTACCCGACTCGCGTTGGCTCTGTTGGCTCGGCTATCGTCTGGCCATGTTCGACGGTGACCTCGCTTCCCGAGAAGCTGCCTCCGTTCGGGTCGAACGTCACCGTGTAGCTGTTCAACGTCCAGTGCGCGTACAACGTCATATCGCCGCTGACGGTGTCCCCATCGAAGTCCCACCCGCCCGTCTCATCCGCCGGATCGACATACCAGCCCTCAAACGCGTACCCGACTCGCGTTGGCTCTGTTGGCTCGGCTATCGTCTGGCCATGTTCGACGGTGACCTCGCTTCCCGAGAAGCTGCCTCCGTTCGGGTCGAACGTCACCGTGTAGCTGTTCAGCTTCCAGTGCGCGTACAACGTCATGTCCTCGACTACCGGAGCGGCGTCAAAGTCCCACTCGCCCGTCTCATCCGCCGGATCGACATACCAGCCCTCAAACGCATACCCCACTCGCGTCGGCTCCGTCGGCTCGGCTATCGTCTGGCCATGTTCGACGGTGACCTCGCTTCCCGAGAAGCTGCCTCCGTTCGGGTCGAACGTCACCGTGTAGCTGTTCAACGTCCAGTGCGCGTACAACGTCATGTCCTCGACTACCGGAGCGGCGTCGAAGTCCCACTCGCCCGTCTCATCCGCCGGATCGACATACCAGCCCTCAAACGCGTACCCGACTCGCGTCGGCTCCGTCGGCTCGGCTATCGTCTGGCCGTGTTCAACGGTGACCTCACTTCCCGAGAAGCTGCCTCCGTTCGGGTCGAACGTCACCGTGTAGCTGTTCAGCTTCCAGTGCGCGTACAACGTCATATCGCCGCTGACGGTGTCCCCGTCGAAGTCCCACTCGCCCGTCTCATCCGCCGGATCGACGAACCAACCCTCAAACGCATACCCCACTCGCGTCGGCTCCGTCGGATCGGCTATCGTCTGGCCGTGTTCGACGGTGACCTCGCTTTCCGAGAAGCTGCCTCCGTTCGGATCGAACGTCACCGTGTAGCTGTTCAACGTCCAGTGCGCGTACAACGTCATATCCTCGACTATCAGGTCCGTCTCCGTTACTTTCGTTCCGCCGGAAGGCGCCGTGTACCAACCGTCAAATTCATACCCGGTTCGGCTCGGTTCCGACAGCGTAATGCCCGACTCCTGCACTGTCGCCGCAAACAACGTTATATCGGGCGGGTTCGTGCCCCCGACAAAGTTCATCTCAAAACGGAGCACATAGACACTGCCGCTCTGATTGTCCACTTCAATCGTGCCTGTATTTACAATCGTGCCTGAAACCTCAATTTCGCCCCCACCGTCAACCAACCCGGAATTCACAAACGTCTCTCCAGGCGGAATCCATAGCTTGCCTCCATCCGTAATCGTAATCGTTCCGTTATTGGACAGAGAACCGAAATCACCAGGCTCATATGTAACCGCCGCCCCCGCTCCGATCAGCGAACCGTTATTCCCGCCCGCACCGCTCAGGATGACCGTCCCCCCCTGGATATCCACGGATGCGCCACCGCCATCCGTACCGCCGCCGATGGCAGCCGCGTTAATCACACCGGTTGCCCGCACCGTACCGTCGGTAATGGTCACCGAGCTAGGGACGTTGCCGAAGCCGCCGCCGCCGATGCCCGCGCCGCTGTATGTACCGTACTCGTTTTCCATTGACCCGCCTGTAGTTGTCACATCCCCGCCGTTGATCGTGATCATGCCGCCGAAATCGTACGCACCACCTCCAATGCCGGCACCCATGGCACCTCCGGTCACATCCAATATTCCGCCATCAATTGTGATGCTGCCCCAGTCTCCCGTAGATCCACCGCCAATGCCGGATGCGTATTCTCCCCCGGTCACTTCGAGATACCCATCAAGAATGAAGATGGCGCTGGCGCTTCCATCAGCATAAGCACCGCCGCCAATCCCAGCCCCATTTTCGCCGCCCTGGGCCGTAATGTTCCCGCCGTTAATCGTGATCGTACCGCCGGAACGTGACAATCCGCCGCCAACGCCCGCTCCATTTGAGCCCCCCGTTGCCTCCACGCTTCCCCCGCTGATCGTTATCGGGCCTGTGACATCACAATTGGAACCACACGCCCCTGAACCAATTCCCGCTCCATCTACCCCTCCTTTCGCGATGACCGTCCCGCTATCGATCGTGATAGCGCCTCCGTTCTCCCCATCGGCCCCACCGATGCCCGCGGCGCCGACTGCTCCGGAAGCGTCGGCCGTCAGCCTTCCTCCCCCAACCGAGTCGATAATTGTGAGCGATGAACTGGCCGGCACTTCAATCGCAGGGCCCAGCGCCGTGATAATACTCAACTGTTGACCGGCGAGATCCAACACATAGCTTGTTGCTTCAGGAACAGCGAGCAAGTCCCCCTCGGACTCGATCACGTCTTCGCCGACGAGCTTGAATGTCGTGTCGTTGGAACCGGTCTGAAAAAGAATATTCAAATCCGACCAGTTCCCAACCTCGATCTCAGCCGCCTCCGCCGATTGGACGCTTCCGAAAAACAAGGCTAAACAGAGTGCCATGCAGCAGAACATCCGATGCCGCACACTCCGAAAAGCATGATGGAGCAGCAGATGAATCAAGCTCGAAGTCCCCTTTCACGATAAAATAATATGGATATCATTTTCTTGTTGGCATGACTCAAGCATACACCATAATTCGCTATTTGCAGAAGTGCGATGCTAGATACATTGAACGAATAAATCCAGCCTCTATTAGGTAAGCCAGCATCTGCAGGGTCGTTGCTGTTCGACGCATTCGACCTGACTGACTTCGGTCATAAAACAAGAAGCCGAAGTTCAAATGAAAGTTAACGAACTGAACTACTGAAATACGAAGAGTATCACATCAACAAAAACATCCTGGTCGGAAAATTGCGCAATCGGCTCATCGAAATTTTACTGAAATTGCACACTCTCCTTCAAGCACCGATAAAACTGTATTCGAAGTGTCTGTTTCCCACTCCAATGGTAATGAAATGAAGAAAATATCTTCAAAAAAATCTCTATTCTCTATGATGTGAGTAGCAGAAATAGCTGAATCCGTGAACCCTGCTACTAGAAAGGTGAGAGAATGAAGAAAATCCATGCTCCGGTGTAGAAAACATAAGAAAATCGAACATCTTCGTATACCACCATCGAGGTGACGTCATGAAAAGCTATATCGGCTTGCTCTGCCAAGACAAAAGCGATTTCGACGCGATTGAGCCTTTTCGTGAGGACGATGTTTTTCCCGTTTGCATGCAAGTGAAACAAGTGCCATCCGATCCTACTCTTCGCCAGCGAATGGATGCGGCGGCGGGTTCGGATCAGGCGGACTGGAATGTGATTCTGCTCGAAGAATCCGCCGACCTGCTCCGTCGTATCGCTGCTCCGCTAACGGGGATTGCGGTTGAGAACAACGTGTTGCTGCCGTTTGATCTGGACGTGTCTCCCATCGATAATTCCGGCACAAAAAAAGAAGGCGTATCCTACACCTACAAAGGCATGAACGGTTTCGCTCCGTTATTCGCGCGCAAAATATATTTCTGAATTGTCCGATAATTTAGAGGGGGGCCCTGCTCCAAAGCTGTCTTTGCCCATAAGGTAAAGCGGCCCTCCCCTCAGTTACTGGACTCGAACAGTTACATGTAAGCTTTTTTGCAAGGGAGTGGCTTATTCGGCCGCCGACGAGCGGCTTCCCGCAGATAAGCCGGATTTGAAGGCTTATTCGGCGCGCATGCAGCAGGAAGCCCCCGCGATCTCGGCTTCCCGGCCGCGAGGGCTTCCTCTTCGATGCCGCTGGCCGCTTCAGTCCGCGCCGCCCGGCGACGTCGCACGCTCGAACGCCTCCAGGTAACGGAAGGCGTCCGCATCGGAGCTGCCGCACATCTCCGCCGACGGCTGCAGGCTGCCGCAGACGGCGGGGCGTTCGGGTCGGCCGAACAGCCGACACCGGCCCTCCGGCGTGAGCTGCGCGCAGCGGACGCCCGCAGTCTTGCCGTCCGGCATGCCGGGAATCGGCGACGAGATGGAGACGGCGATGCAGCAGGCGGCGCAGCCGATTCGGCATTCCATGGCGCGCTCACTCCCGCAACGAACATGATGCCTCCAATATAGCATGAGCGGCATCTCGCTGCCCTGCCATCCCTCAGCACGGAGCCGCGTGCTCCAGCCGATAATCCCCGGGGGTTCTCCCCTCCAGCTTCTTGAAGACGCGGATCAACTGCGGCGCTGTGCGGTAGCCGACCTCGTCGGCAATATCCGCCAGCGTCAGATCGGTTCGGACCAGCAACTCCTTCGTTCTCTCTATCCGATACTTCGTGACGAAGGCAATGAAATTCTCGCCGGTCCGTTCCTTGAACAATTCGCTCAGATAAGACGGACTGAGGCGCAGCTCATCCCCGATCTTCTGCAGCGACAGATCGTCCCCGTAATCCCGTTCGATGACCTTCAGCATCCTGCCCACCACCTCATCCAACCTATGCTCCCGGAGGGAGTTCAAATAGGCGAGCGCCGGACGAATCGTTCGGTCGATGAACCAGTCATACAGCGATTCCGGCGAGTTGAGCCGAATGAATTCGTCATACGGGTTGCCGTCCGGATACACATGGGTCAGATTCGGATCGTACTCCTGCAGCAGCCGAACCACGGAGACAAGCAGTTGCAGGCAGTATGTCCTGATCTGAGGAACACCCGCCCGGCTGCGATGCAGCTCTTCCAAGAACTGCGTCAGGCTCGTCTCGGCTCGTGTCAGATTCCCCGAGCGAATTCCTTCCAGGAGCTCGTCCTCCCACTGCACCGGATACAATACCGTACGCTCCGCGAACGAACCGCCGTCGCTCGGCATCAGCACCCTGTCCCCGGATTGAAGCCAGTTCATGTGCAGCGTTCGAACCGCCTCCTCGTAGGAAGCGTTCAAATGATCGAGTCCGCGCACCGTCTTGCCGACGGCAATCGTTATGGATTGTTTCAGGAATGCCGAGACAGCCTGGCGGATGCGATCGGCGCCTTCTCGTACGTTGCGTTCGTCTATAGGCTCGGGTAAATTCAGAATAACGACGACATTGTCCCGGGTAACGAGCGTCTCCGCCTGCAGAATCCCTTTCAGAAGCTCCTGAGCGATATTCGACACCGCGAACAGGAACAGCTTCTTATCCTTGCCGCCGAAGCGATCGCCCGCTGCCGCCGAATCCTTCTCAATGACAATCGCGCAAAACGAGGGATGCTCGAACAACGGCGCATCCGCCGATCGTTCGACCATCCATTGCTCAACCTTGACGCCGTTCCCGAGCAGAGAAGAGAGCAGGAAGTGGTCGCGCAGCACCGGCAATTGTTCGCGCCACTTCGCCTCGACCTCGTCCATCTCTTCCAGCAAATGCGATACGCGATGCTCAATTCGCCGGAGGTTATCCTGAAGCGCGGCCTCGGGCAACGCCCCATCCCGCTCTTTGCTCTCGGGTCTCCCCATCGACAGCAATCGCAGAATGTGAACGACCCCGCGTTGAAATCGGCTGTAGTTGAAGTAGGCCATCACCAACGACAGCAGCGAGAGGAGCACGGTCGTCGTCACAATAATTCGCTTCAGCATCAAGACGCTGCCCGCCGGTTTGGCGGACGGCACCAGCACCGCATACGTCCAGCCGTTGCGCCCCGAACGGTCCATCGTTACATATTGACTGTGCAGAAGCGAAGTGCGGGCGCCGAATTCCTGATAACCGTCCGCAATTCGCCGCTGGAGCTCGTCAACGATGTCCGCCTGCGGCGTGCCGCTCTGCCGGATCAGCTCGCCCGTCGGCGAGAAGACCAGCAGAGCTCCGGTCGTATCGAAGGGGAAGCTGCGGATGACCTTCGTGATGGCTCCGGGATCGAGATTCACAACAAGCACGGCTTTGGCCTGCGTATAGAAAATCGGCAAAATCCGGATATAAGTGATGACCGTCCGAGCATTGCCCGCCCGATCTTGAATCGTTCGGGGAACAATCCATGCCGTCATCCGGTTATGCGCGATCATCTCCTCCGCCCGCTCCATCCAGCCGATATCCGTGAAATCCCGCCAGTCCGCAATTTGCTGTTCGGACGTCACCACGACCTGCTGCGTCTCGTTGTACAGGTAGACCGAATCCAGCGCTTCGATCGAATTGGCCAGATAGGTCAGATCATTACGCAGATCGTTGGCGAACATCATTGCGCCCAAGGGCGGGGCGGCAGTCAGATTGACGAACTCGACCGTATTGGATTGCATGGCGAACTGTCCGGTAATCTCCTCGATCTGCAGCGTCAATTGATCGACTTTGTCCTTCACCTGAGAGATGGCGACTTCCGAAGTTCGATTCACCTCGGACTTGATCATCCGAACTCCGCTGTTGTACAAGATAGCCCCGAAGCCAAGCGTCGGAATGATCGACAGCAGCAGGATCGACGCAATCTGCCGCTGGCGGATGAAGCGCCGGAATACGTTCATAGCCGAATCCCCGTTTCTAGAATGTTGTGCCTCCCTGTGATCTTATCACATCTCCCCGGGATATTCCGTCCCTTCCAGCGGTTCGTTGTGCCAGTGATCGAACCCGTCATGGCCGTATTCGTGACTGCGCGCATAGCGGCGATACCCTCTCTCGGGTTCCGGGTCCCAGTACGCCAACCCGCCCGGCTGCGTGTCTCTCGGAGGCGTGAGCGGACTCTCCCCGTTGCCGTTGCAGGCGCTGACCGCATACTCGAAGACCGTCCCCTCTTCCGCGGTCTCGTCGAGAGCTTCGCAAGCCGGCCCTTCGTACAGCGGCAGCCATTCCGCAGAACCGAGCGCGCGGCGCCGCAGCCGATACTGGTCCACGCCCGTCTGACAGCCCCATCTGATGCGGAATCCGCTCGAACAGCTCCACACCTTCAGCCCCTCCGGAGGCGCGGGAGGCTGTCCAGTAATATAGAGAGGATAGTGCCGGCTCCAGGCCGAACGGCCGCCCTCGTTGCAGGCTTGAATGCGTACGTGCAGCTTGATGCCGTCCGGCAGATCCGTCAGCCTGCCCGCCGGCTCCCGCAGGCCGTCCAACGCGGCGCGCCACGTCCGCTCGCCGTCCCGGCTGATCTCGACGCGATACGTCTGCGCGCCTCGCGCGGAGGACCAAGCAAGCTCCGCCGCACCGGATGCGACGCATGCCCGCTCTATCTCCGGAGGCTGGGGGACCGGAACGCTCGCCGTCCACTGCCATTCATGTTCCCCCTCCGATAACGCAAGTTCCATCGGCAGTCCGGCACCGGCACTGCCATCGCGAAGCTCGCCGTTCACATATAGCCGCCGAGCCGTCCCTTCATCCGCTCCGGAGAGGATCAATCTGACCGGCTCGGCACAGTTCACCTTGCCGCTCATCTCCTCCCCGTCGATCGTCAAGGCGAGCCCGGCCCTCGGCGGATGCCCCCCATCCGCGTCGCGCAACGATCGCACGCTTAACTCCACTCCCAACGCTCCGATATGAGTTCCCCGGAACAGCGCCGCTTCCGCCTTGGCTGCGCCGTGCAGTCTGACGATGCCGGCAAAGCCGGTGAATCGGCACAACGCATCCTCATAACGAATCAAGCTCCCGCTGCGATAGACACGGTCAATCCGGCCCGGCAGACGGATCTCGGCCCCATAGGCCGTCCGGGCGACCGTTCCGGTGTATTCGGCATCCAGATCGCGATGGCTGACAACCGTCAGGAAGTCCCCGAAGCCGTCGAACGCCTTGCCGACGGACGCGCCGTATCGGCGCTGCGGATCCTCGTGCGAGCCCGCGGGAAGCCCCGGCTCGACTTCGATTCCCGGCACACCCGGCTTGAGCTGATAAATGTGCGGGAAGTCCTCCCCTTTCCTGACGAACCAGGCGAACCGCCCTTTGACCCGACTGTCTCCGACCTCGTCGCAGACAACCATATAATCGTCGCCGCTCAACAACACGCTTCGCGAACGATAGAAGGGCTGCGAATACGGTCCGGCATTCGCCGAAGCGAACTGCGCGAAGCCGAAGTCGTACAACGGCTCCGTCAGCTCGTTCCGCCCGATGCTGCGGTACTCGTGTCCGATCAGCACGCCGAAGTTGCAGCAGGCCTGCACATCGCCCATATTGGCGTCCCCGACGTCCTCGGGACGGTTCCAGCTGTACCGCTTGCCGGCGGCGCAATAATACAGTGTGCCGCAACCGCCCTGGCCGGCCCGGCCCCAACGGTAATTCGGCCCTTCGTCAATCTGCTGAAACGTCACCGACAGCTCGCTCTCCTCGCCGACCGAAGCGCGCAGAACATATCCGTAGCCCGTATACTTGACGGAACGCAGCGGCGGCGCCGTGCCGGGGTTGTGCCGCAACCCGCCGTCGTACAGGGCGGCGTAGATGTTCGAACCCGGCAGACGCTCCTCGAAGTCGGGCGCATCCGGCCCGCAGACATGCAGCAGGTATTCGGCGAGCAGCGGACGGTACCGGAACAGTCGCTCCGCCAATAGGCGGAGCGGAGCCGTCGGAGCGAACGGATCGAGATGGGCGCCGCTGTGCGCCCCCTGCGGCGGGTACGTGCGCTTCCCGTTCACCGGGGCGCTCAGCGTCTGCAGCAGCCAATCCGCCCACTTCTCGATATTCGGCGCCATGAGCACATTGTCGCCGAACGATCGATGCACGAGTGCCGCCGCTTTCATCATCGGCATCAGCGCGGCCCACGTATAGCAGCCCAGATTTTCCGTCCACCTGCCGCCCCTGGATTGCCAAGCCGGGACATCCGGACGAACGTGATACTTCATATTGCGCAGCATCGACCGTTCGAACTGCTCCACCCATGCCTGCGCATCCGGATGCTCCGGGAACAGCGCAGCCATCAGCGCCGGAACGGATCGCGCGTCGGCGAGGAAGTTGGGGTGTCCGGCCAGAATCGAATCCACTGGCATCAGATGATCATCCATATGAACATAAGCCATAAACGCGCAGCATGCCTTCAGGTCGTCGAATTGCTTCTCCGTCATTCGCTCGGCTGCCATGTCGAAGACATATACCCAGTGGAACATCTCCCTGGCGGCCACCGGTCCGGCTTCGAACAGTCTGTTCATGTTGTGGGACAAGCGGTAGACGATGTCCTCCATGAACGAAGGGGTGAACGGCTCTTGACGAACGCCATAGTGCCATACCTCGGCGCCCGGCTTCGGCAGGCTGCCTGCGGGGAAGAAGCGGGGATGGGCTTCGCGTTGCCCTCTCCATCTGAGCGTCCAGTCCTTGACCTTATCCAATTGAACGAAGCCATGCCAGAAGGCGAGATCGTCGGCATAGCTTCCCTGAGGGGAAGTCTTGTTCTTGCGGCTGTCATACAAGGCGACCGCCGTCGATCGTCTGCTCGAGACCAACGGGTACTCCCACCGCAGCATCGCCCTCCCGTCCGGATCGAACTCGCAGCGGAACGATATCGCAGCCGTCTCTCTGGCCGCCCATAGCGCATAGGAACCTTCCGCCCAATGACCGGGCCGGCGGACGAAGACAGCCGCAGCCATGCCCCGGGACTCATCGGTGAACGATGCCGCCTTGGCGCTCCACCAGCTCACCCAGCCCGCATAGGGAACCACTTTGAACGGCAGAAGCCCGCCGTCGGCAGCATAAGCATCGATGGGCTCATCGCCGCGCGACTTCATATGTCGGCGATTCGGATCGAACCCTGCCCATTCGAGCGACAGCCGAGGCCGATTCGTCCGCCCGTCTTGTCCCCTCGGAAGATCAGCATTCTGCCCCCCGCTCGGTTCGAACCCGCTAATCTTTTCATCCAACTCCGCGAACTCAAGACCTGCGGTCAGCGTAATGCCCAGATCATATGTGCTGCCGTCGTTGAAGCGGATATGAATGTCGCAGCGCGAGGTAACACAGCCCTGTACGGCCAGCTCCGCCTGATAGAAGGCAATCGTCTTATTCGGCTGCAGCACAGCCTCGCAGACAACATCCTCTTCGGCGGCGGCAAGACGGAACAGGCGGAACTGGCGGAATCCGCCCTCAAGAACGCTGTCCGCCTGACGGAATACGGTCAGCCGAAGCGACTCGTTGGCCAGTTCAACGCTCGTATCGGACTGGAACGCACCGACGGTTCCGTCCGCGGCATGATCGAAGCGGCGAGGCTCGCCTTCCA
Organism: Cohnella fermenti; assembly: GCF_004801405.1. Classification (GTDB taxonomy): domain Bacteria; phylum Bacillota; class Bacilli; order Paenibacillales; family Paenibacillaceae; genus Cohnella; species Cohnella fermenti. Next base: position 10,197 of record NZ_SSOB01000076.1, on the reverse strand, counting down.
CCGCATCCCAGACACGCTCGACGCCGCTTGGCAGATCGGACAGGAAGCAGACGGAGATCGGCGTCCTGTCCGATCTGCCTTCCGCTTCGAGCAGTTGATAGGGGATCTCGCGTCCCGCTTCGTCCAACAATCGGAACGGCTTCCCGGCCGCCTCCGGCGGAAGCGGATAATGCAGCGGAGTCTGCGGCCAATGGTAACCGGGATGGCCGAGTCCGTCAGCAAGGCGGAATCGGGCCAATCTATTCTCGTTGTTGTCGTTCATGAACATTCTCCTTATCCGCGCGAACAACGGCGCGGGTTGATCCCCCGCGCCGCCATTCCGCATCGTTCACAACGTATCACGGATCAATCAGCACATCCGAGCCGTAGTCGTTGACGACCTCGCGATCTACGCCGCTGAAGGCATTGCCGGACAGTACCGTGCCTCCGATCGCCGATGCGTGCTTAGTTGACAGATAGGAGGCATTGGACTCCATCTGCGGGCCCGGCGCGCCGATCGTGATGCCTCTGTCCGTATTGCGAATATCGTTATCCTCGATAATAATGTTCTTGACCGCATTGCGCGTCGGCTTCACCGCATTATGCAAGGAGCCGACCGCAATGCCGTTGTAATAATTCCGGTTCATCAGCCGGCTGGAATCATGAATGCCGTCAATCTCGTTGCCCTTGATGTCCGCCCCGTAGATCTGATAAGCGAACGGGTCGTCGGTCTCGTTCAGGGCCATGAACGTAATGGTTCCGACGTTGCTGCGCCAGGACACGCCCTGCACGACATTGTCCTCGACGCGGGTGTAGTAGGCGACCGCGAAGCGGCTGTCATTCTGCTCGGGACGCTCCAGGTAGATCGAATGCGCATAGAAGCCCTCTCCGTCGATCGAGATATTGCCTGCCAGCACGGCGTCGATCGTGTCGCCGTATAGTTGGAACGTGTTCCCGTTGTTCTCCCCGAGGTTGCGATACGTCGTCACCATCTTGTTCGGCAGCACGATGGCGAACTTGCTGGAGGCATCCGGCACAATATCCCACGGCACGGTCACGCTGTAGGTCGCGTCGCCCAAGTATTCGTCCAGTTGGCGATACTGCCCCATGCCCCGTCCTTCCACAATGACGATATGCCAATCTCCCCACGGACGCCGTTCCAACGACCAATCGTTATTGCCGCTTCCGCCAAGTATAACGCCATTCTCGTCCCGCTTGGGTACCAGCGTCACGGTATCGGTTCCGGCCGACTCGACGATCCCCAGCATCTTCAAGCCGCCCCTGTAATTCTCGACGGATACGATCTCGCCGTCGTTGGCAGACAGGCTCCCCGTATTCACGATGTGATTGTCCGCCACGTACGACGGTCCTCGGGTGAAGATCCCTTGCTTCGCATAGTCCACAGAAGGGTCGCTCCGATGAACGTCGTTGCCCCGTACCGTCACATAACGGCTGGTTAAGTACACATTGCCTGCCGTTGTATCGAATGTGTTGTTCAGCACTTGCACATATTCCCGCATGTAAGAAGAAGTCGGGTTCGGCGCGAATCCCTTGAAGACCGAATCCGCAATCAGGACATGTCCCTTCGCCTCGATCCCGATGTACCCGGGAACGCCGCTCTTGGACCAGGGCCCGCGCTCATACCGATAATCCAGTGCAAAATCCTTCAGGAACAGCTTCTCCGCCGTCTGATCGGTGCTGTAGTCGGGATTCCAGGAATTGCCCAGCCACAGGAATTGATTGGGCAGCGGCTTGTCGTCCGCATCCGAATCCATGGTCAGCGTCAGTCGGGCCAAGCCCTGACTGCCTTCCTCCGATGTCGAACGTATCACCGTCCAATTCTCCAGCTCGACGACAGTCGCTGCGGCAGGGGGTACATACGTCAGGTAAGTCGATGCCCGGTTCCGCCCCAGCAGCACCACGTCGGCGGGCAGCTCCAACTGGCTGATCCTGTAATTGCCCGCCGGGAAGTAGACGACGCCTCCGTCGGCTGCGGAAGCCGCATCAATCGCCCCCTGGATGGCAGAGGTGTCGTCCAGCACGTCAGCTCCGTCCGCCCCGTAGTCGGTCACATCGAATTCGTTGTCCCAGGCAAAGTCGTAGGCCCAGGCGACACTCAAGCCAAGCGGATCGTCGCCCTTGGCGACAACCGTCAGCGTCTGCTCCTCCTCCAGCGGCCGGTAATGGATGCCGTCATTAGCCACCCATACTTCATATTCGCCGAGAGGCAGCTTCGAAGGCGGCGGCAGACGGAACTCGACGGCGAACGGGTTGACGCGGATCACATTCGCCGGGTACGATTCGGCGCCCGACACCAGCTTCACCGCCGTATGCTTGCGGCTGCCGAACTCCGAGCCGTCCAGATTCCGTCCGACCACCGTCACCGTCAGCCCCGCCGCAGCGATATTCTCCGATATCCACTGCGGTCTGGCCGCATTCAGCAGTATCGGCCGGCTCCACCCGTATCCGTTCGAGACCCAGATGCCATAGGTTCCGGCAGCAGCCGAAGCCGGCATGCGAGCGACGACATAATTGCCCTCCGGGTCGATCTGCACGATCTGAGCTTCTATCGCGCCCGAAGGAGGGAACAACTCGTCCAGATGGTCCGGCGCGGACAGCATCACCCCGGATGCGCCGTCGAACCCGTCGCCATAGATCGTCATCAGCTTCCCGGGGGACACGGCGTCCGACACCCGCAGCAGCGCGGGAGCCGTCGTCCAGGCACTGGCGACGATCAGATCGGCGGTCGCCGAAGCTGCCGCTTCCTGCTCCGAGACATCCGCCGCGTATCGCGCCTCGATCGTATACACACCGATGTCCGGCGGCGTGAAGTCGATTGCGGCCAGCCCGTAGACATCGGTCAAGACGCTGCCCAACACCTGCTCCGTAGAAGAAGGCGCATATACGGCGAACTCGACGCTGCGCCCCGCCAGCGGCTGATCCCCGCTGTCGGTCAAGCCTTGCAAATGAACGCTGAGCTCTGCCGTCTCGCCGACACGAATACGGGTCGGCTGGTCAAAGACAAGATCCGTCGGCCGGTTCGCATCCTCCGACGAGGCGCCGATGCGGATATTGTCGATGTCGACCGTCATCGGCACCGCCGCTTCAGGCAGCGAGCGCATCGTTACTTGTACCTGACTGGACGTGAACGACCCCGCCAGGAATTGATCGAACAGCCCATTGCCGTTGTCTGCGGCATCCACGGCAGCATAGACGTCGATCGGCAGCGTGGCGGTATAATGGCTGAAGCTGTCATCGCCCCGCGTGTCCATACCGCCGATATTTTGAACGTTGACAATACGCAGCTCCTTCGTGCCGGTCTCGCCGACGACAGCCGATTGTCCATAGATGCGGAACAGCAGCGACGGACGCGGCTGGGAATCGTTGCCGTTGCTGACCATATCGAAGTCGAATTCGATCTTTAATTCCCAATGGCCCGGCGCAAGCCTGTTCAATTGCCGCACGATCTCATTCTTCGCGTCCCCGGACAGCTCCGCGCTTGCGCTAACATTCTCGCCGCTAGCCGCCGACAGGCGCGCGAAGGAACCGGAAGCGCTTGCAGAAGTGCCGTTCGTCTTAGTCTCCTGGGCCATGTCCTTGCTCTCGATTCTAATCTGCGCGTTGCCGGGAACGATGTCCGCCGCCGTGCCGTTGTTATCGAAGTCCAATCGGTACAACTGCAGGTCCACCGTGGACGCCTGGGCCGTGCCTCCTCCGGGAATGAGTGCCGACCAGATGCCGCCAAGCAAGGTCAATACGACGAAGCTTCTTCTCAAGCGATTGCCGAATCTCCCATTCATACTCGTCGCCTCCTCCGATCTTCTATTGCCGAACGGGAGAGCGGCAGCCGCTCCAGGCGATTCGCCGCTCCGCCGTCCATTGCATGCGCCGCCGCTGCGCAGCGTCTCTCCGCGCTCGGCCGCCAATCCTACTTGTTCATTGCGGCATACAGGTCGTTGGCTTCTTGCTCCAACTGCTTGCCTCCCAGGTTGTTCCATTCCTCGACGAACTGATCGAAGTAATCCAACGGCTTATCGCCGCGCACGATCTCCGCATACGCATCCGTCTTGAGCTTCGTCAGATCTCCCCAATATTGGCCCGAGGACGGCAGCACGTCCGGCTTGCCGAACAAGTCCCACATCGGCTTGTTGTAAATTTGCAGCCGTTCGATCTGCTTCGTTCCCAGCGCCTTCTCGTACAGCTTCGCGACGGGATCGCCGGCGAAGATCGATGAATTCGACTTCAAGCCTTCGACGGCGGCTTTGGCCGGATCGTCATAGGGCGGCAGGAACTTCACGCCTCCCGTGGACGGATTGGCGGGATCGACCCAATCCCAATGCTTGCCCTGCTCGCCGAATACGCCTGCGAAATAGGTCTCTTCATCGGTTTGCAGCGCTTCCACGATTGCCAGCACCTTCTGAACCTTCTCCGGCTCGTTCTCCATCTGCTTGCCGAAGGCGATCATGCTCCCGCCCGTCCCCCAGGCCCAGCCTGCCTGCTCGCCGTCCGGCCCCTTCGGCAGCGGCGCGAATTCAAGCTTGCCATCGGGATTGGCCTTCTTGATCGAGCTGATAATCGAGCTTGGCACCGTATCGTCCGTTGCGTGCGCCGGCAGGCTGTGATGATAGGCGAATTTGCCCTCGATAAATTTCTTGTCCAGGTCCTTGCCGGTGACGAATTCCGGATCGATATAGCCTTTGGCGTACCAATCGGCCAACACGCCGAGCGCTTCCTTCGCCTCCGGCTGCACCGCTCCATTCACCACCTTGCCATCCTTCAACATCCACTGCGTCGGCATGACGCCGTAAGCTCCGAAAATGGACCAGAAGGCATAATAATACGAATTGCCGTTGGTGCTCATCCCATAGACGCCGATCTGCTTCAACTTCTCGAACGCCTCCGTCATCTCGTCAAGTGTCTCGGGGATGCGCTCCACCCCCGCTTTCTCCAGCAGATCCGTCCGCCAGCCTTGCTTCGCGTTGAATTGTCCCGTGTAGTAGGTGAACGGCATCCCGTAGTTCTTGGCGTTGTAATGCGTGTAGTACCATGCCTGGGGAGCGAAGGAATCCAGGTTCGCCTTGGCCTGCGGCGCATACTGCGCAATCGTATCGACCGGCAGCTCCGCGAGCAGACCTTGGGATGCATACTTGAACAGTTGATTCGGATCGTAGACGAACATGACGTCCGGCACATCGCCCGAAGCCAGCAGAATCTGCTGCTTCTGCACGAAATCAGCCTGCGAGATCGAATGAACGGTCAGCTTGACATTGAACTTCTGCTCCAGATAGGACTGAAGGTACGAGTGGTCGCCAATGTCGATCGCCCCGTTCATCCAATCGATCTCAAGCGGCGCTGCGGCGGAAGGCGCGGCCCCCTGGGAAGAAGACGGCGAGCTTGCAGACGGCTGCGACTCCTCATTCTGGCCCCCGTTCGCGCATCCGGACAGGATGACCGATACGAGCAATGCCGGGACAAGCACGGTCTTCCCTATTTGTTTGATCCCCTTCGATGCCAACATGACTCAACCTCCATAAGAATAATATGGCAATGCCCGGAACGGTCGCTTGGCGACACGCTAGCCTTTGACCGAACCTAGCAGAATACCCTTGACGAAGAAGCGCTGGACGAACGGATAGATCAGCAGAATCGGCGCGGACACGACCATGACGGTCGCCGCCTTGAGTGTCTCCGGCGTATACGTCACTCTGGCCATATTCATCTCCTCGCCCGGAGTCAGCGACAGCGAAGCTTCGATGACGGTTCGCCGCAGGAACAGCTGCAGCACTTGATGCTTCGTATCCTGCATGTAGATCATGGCGTCGAACCAGGCGTTCCAATGGCTCACGCCCGTCCATAGCGCAATTACCGCCAGTACCGGTCGGGACAACGGCAGCACGATTCGGAAGAAAATTCGCCATTCGCCCGCGCCGTCCATTCGCGCCGATTCCATAATCTCGCCCGGAATGGACTCGAAGAAATTGCGAATGACCACCAGATTAAAAGCCGTCACCGCGCCGGGCAGAACGAGCGCCCAGATGGTGTCGAGCATGCCGAGGTTCTTGATCAGCAGATACGTCGGAATGATACCGCCATTGAACAGCATGCTGAAGACAAATAACTTCATGATGAAGGAACGATCGGGAAATGTCTTGCGGGACAGCGGGTAAGCCGTCAGACTTGTCAGCAGCAGTACCGCAGCCAATCCAAGAACCGTCCGTTCGATCGTCATCAGATAGGCGTCGAACAACTGGGGGTGCGCGAATATCTTCGCATAGGAGGACAACGTCGGATGCAGCGGCATCAGCAGCAGACGGGGCGCCGCCACTTCATCCTGCGCGCTGAGCGACAGGCCGAGTACATACAAGAGCGGGTACAGCATGGTCAGACTGACCAGCGTAAGCAGAGCCGCATTCGCCGCTTCGAATATCCGCTCTCCTCTGGTGAGCTTCATTCCTCGCCGCCTCCATCGCCCAATATTGCCGAATTTACCATAGCCCCTGCTCCTTGTCGAATAATTTGACCAGCCGATTCGCGATGACGACAAGCACCAGCCCGATGCCGGAATTGAACAGACTGGACGCCATGCCGAGCTCGTAATCCATGGTCAGCAGTCTTCGCAGCACATACGTGTCCAGAATCTCCCCGACGCTGCTCGTCGGCGGCGTCATCAGATTGTAGATCTGATCGAAGCCCACGGACAGGAAGTGCCCGATCGAGAGCAGGAACATGATGATGACGGTCGGCATGATCGACGGCAGACTGATGTGCCAGACGCGCCGCCACCGGGAAGCGCCGTCCGCTATGGCCGCCTCGTACAGCGTCGGATCGACCGATGCCAGCGCAGCGAAGTAGACGATGGAGCCCCACCCGATCGTCTGCCAGATGTGGGTGATCACCACAATGGCATAGAAATACGCCGGTTCGATCAACCAGACGCGCGCCTCCACGCCGAACAGTCCCAGCAGCTTGTTGAATCCGCCGTCGCTCCCCAGGAAGGAGAACAGGATACCCGCCAGAATGACCCATGAGAAAAAATGGGGCAGGTACGTCACCGTCTGGACCATCCTGCGGAACCGGACGAACCGAATCTCGTTGAGCAGCAACGCCAGAATGACCGGAGCCGGGAACGTCAGCAGCGTCTTCAGCACCGCAATAATGGTCGTGTTGCGCAGCGCCTGATTGAATGCATGTCCGGCGAACAGCCGCCGAAAGTGTTCCAATCCTGCCCATGGGCTGCGCCATACCCCATCCAGCAGTTGGTAGTGCTTAAAGGCGATCAGAATGCCGTACAGCGGCACGTAACTGAACAGCACAAAGACCAGAAAACCCGGCAGAAACATGAAGACCAATTGTTTATGGGTTGCATATGCGCGCCACCGGAGACGTATCGCCGACTGCCGCTGCATATATCCGTGTCCCCCCGATAACTCCGCATCCCCGCGTGCCATCGTTCCGCCACCCCCTTCTCGGTTGTCGATTGCGGACTCATCGTAGCACCAGCGGCCATTATCATTCAATTTCCACTTCTTCGCTGCGGCGTTCGGCGGGCATTGGGCTCGTCAGAATGCCAAAAAAAGACGCCCTCGCGAGTCCACCGCGAGAACGCCCTGCTCTTGGCCAGAGTTGCTGCCGCCTATCATAACCGCTTTCCTACTGCGCCTCCGCCTGCTGCACGAGCACCAGATACGACAACTATTTGCGCGCCTCTGCCGTCAGCAGGTGCACCTGCACCCGCGCCGCCGCGTCGTCGCCGCGCTTCACGAACAGCGCCTCCGTGTCCTCCAGCCCTTCGCGCACGCCGACGATCTCGTAGCCCCGGCGCGGCCGGTCGCCCCGCCCTCCAGCTCGGATGGCCGGGTGAGCGCATGGTAGATCGGGTCGGTGTTGCCTTCGCCCAGCGCCTTCGTCACCAAATAATCGATGACGTCGCCGTTCTCGGCGTGCACCATGACGAGCGCGCCCTGCTCCTTCGCGAGCAGCAGCGTTTTGTACAATGTGCCGTAGTCCGCCTGAAACACGTTCTTGTACGCCATAAACACCTTGAGCAACGTGATGCCTTCGTGCTCGATAATCTCCGGCAGCTCGCGCTGCACCTCGTCCTTCGCGTCCGTGATCATCAAGTGGAAGCCGTAGTCGATGACCGTCGTCGTGCCGCCGAAGGGCATGTCGAGATGCGTGTGAGAATCGACGCCGCCCGGGAAACCGTAGCAGCCGGAGGCGTCCACGATGTCGCGCCTTCCGATTCCAGATCGACGCCGATCGTGACGATCACGCCGTCTTCAATGAGCACATCTCCGCAGAAAGTGTCCGCCGCCGTCACGATCATGCCGTTCTTGATGAGCTTCTTCATCTCACACAACCTCCATTTCGGCGCGGCCAGCGCCTTCTGGCGTTCGTTCCAGGTCATCGGCGCGAAGCCCGAATCGACCTCGACCATGTCGATCGCACCCTCGGCGGAGCAGACGATCGAGCATAGATTGCAGCCGACGCAGTCCTCCTCGCGCACGACGAGAATTTCCTTCCCTTCCGCGTTCGTCCTCCACTCGATGCACTGATACGATGTGCCCTCGCAAGCGATGTGGCACTTGTTGCAGTTGATGCAGCTGTCCGTGTTGATCCGCGCGACGACCTTGTAGTTCAGATCGAGATCGTCCCACGTCGAATATCTCGGCACGGACCGGCCTGTCAGCTCGCGGACCGAAGCCAGCCCCATGTCGTCCAAATAGTTGTTCAGCCGGGGTGGCTCTGCCCATTAACACGGTGGCTCTATTTCATTAACATCGTGGCTCTCACTCATTAACTCAGTGGCTCCGCCGCACTGAAATATTCACCTTCAGAAGCAACCTATAAATTCGGCGAAAATATACCATATGGAGTTGTTACATTCCCAAGTGATCAGTTGAACTCCTAACAATCAGTTGCCCGATTCATTCGGAACTGGGTGGGGGTAAAAGAAAGACCTTGAGGATTGCCGCCCCAAGGTCCATCTACTAGATGATATTTAATTCTGTTTTCATACCCTCAAGCGACATAATAATGTTTTTTATTTGTTCAGACGGTAATTCAAAAACATTAGCCCGATAATGTTCAAGAAACTCATTAAAGGATGTGATTTGCTCATCCACAGCAGGTTCTACATAATGCCATTTGTAACTTGGACTAATTTCAATATATAAATTTCCATTTTTTTGATATAACCAAGTTTGATATTCTCTCGTAGACCAAATCCAATAACTTCTAAATATATCTTCCTCGTCATCTTCTACCATTTCCGATAAATTATTTGTCCAAATATTCCACGCTCGCCCTAAGTTCCCCACCTCGAATTCAGAAGTTAGTTCAACTTGACTTTTTATTCCGTTATACAAAGTAGTTATAGCTTCTTGAATCACATCTTCAAAAACACACTTTTCTTCACTATTATCCCAAAAAGTCACAGTCACATCATCGAACTTGTTATTTATCGGATTTTCTGATGAGAATTGGAGATAAGAATTGTCAGTAAAGTTAATAATAAAGTAATTACTCATCTAATATATTTCCTTTCTTATCGACCAATTTTGCTTTTCTTAGAATCGCCTGCATTGTTGGCGTCAGTTCGCTCCATGACCTAACATGCCCATGGTATAGCTCATCGCTTGTTTTATCAAGAACAACAAACTCCCCGTTACTAACAGCTATCCTTCGGTCAGTATTCGGTCCAATTGACAGTGAATTATTTAATGCGTTTTGTCCATCAGTCGGTGCTTTATTCTTCACACCATTATTGGTAGTACCATGATATGGTGCATCCTCATATTTTCCATATGGACAATTCGTATTATGAACCCAAATCCCAAGATCACTAACAAAATACGTATGGAACTCCGTCAACAGTCATGTTGTAAACCGTGACATGCTTGTGCAACAGTTCAATACTGGTTATTTCCAGTGTATTCCCATCACTCTGAACAAGCAAGTCTCCAACCCTAAGGTCTTTGACGACCGTCCATCCCTTGCCTTTCACATAGAACGGATGATTGAAGGTCGATTCAATTACTTGGTCACCCACATGAATCTTGTAAATTTCATCCATCTCATGGTTCATTGTAGCCGTAACCTCTTTGTAAGCTACCTCACCAGTTGTCTCATCCTTCGAGAGAACCTTATCTCCGACCTCAATGTCTTCGATATTCTTCTCCCCTTCGTCCGTCATCACTTTGGTGCCTGCTACAAAGC
>NZ_SSOB01000075.1 GCF_004801405.1 Cohnella fermenti | reverse complement strand
GATATCTACAAATAACCATTCTGTGAAAGATGCGTCGAAGAGCCGTATGCGGGAATTCCGCACGTACGGATCTGTGAGGGGGACGGGCACAATCCTCGAAAGGAGAGGCCCTACCTACTCGACCATTGGCGAAGCGCGGGGATAGGCGGTTTAGGCGATTCTATGTGAAAAATAGCATATATGGAGGAAATTCCGGTCGAAGTTGCCTGATGTATGCTAAAAACCACATAAAACGCCGAGATTCGTCCCGAGCCGAGTCAACGAATGTGAAAAATCATATAAAACCGCAAAACATCGGGCCTGGGGAGGGGATAGCATGTCAGGGGGGCAGCGTTGCAGGGATCGCGAGGTTCGCTGGCGGTCGCCGTGAATGGAATGTATGTGAAAAACCACATTGGCGAAGCGCGGGGATAGGCGGTTTAGGCGATTCTATGTGAAAAATAGCATATATGGAGAAAATTCCGGTCGAAGTTGCCTGATGTATGCTAAAAACCACATAAAACGCCGAGATTCGTCACGAGCCGAGTCAACGAATGTGAAAAATCATATAAAACCGCAAAACATCGGGCCTGGGGAGGGGATAGCATGTCAGGGCGCGCAGCGTTGCAGGGATTGCGAGGCTCGCTGGCGGTCGCCGTGAATGGAATGTATGTGAAAAATCACATTGGCGAAGCGCGGGGATGGGCAGTTTGGGCGATTCTATGTGAAAAATAGCATATATGGAGAAAATTCCGGTCGAAGTTGCCTGATGTATGCCAAAAACCACATAAAACGCTGAGATTCGTCCCGATCCAGGCTGACGAATGTGAAAAATCATATAAAAACGCTTACTTAAGCATGATAACGCTTAGAAAGTGCATTTGTTGTGAAAAGTAAGTAACTGTCATTGACAAAGGGGATTCGCGGTTCTATACTGTGAATTGTTGTTGCACAGTTCGCGGCGATGGAGCATCGGCTCGACTTAGAGCGGTTGTTTTTCGACTTAACTGTGTTAAAAATTGGCACATTTAAAACATTATTGTCACCACTATAGGAGGAATTCACATCATGGCAAACGTACTGTTCGTTAAAGCAAACAACCGCCCTTCCGATCAAGCCGTCAGCGTGAAGCTGTACGAGGCTTTTGTCGAAGCCTATAAGGCGAGCAATCCCGGCGATACGATCACGGAATTGAACCTGTTCGCTGCAGAGCTTCCGTACTACGACAACGATATGATGACCGGCTTGTTCAAGCTGGCGAATGGAATCGAACCGACGGCCGAAGAGAAGAAGCTGGCCGAGCTTGCGAATGGCTATCTGGAGCAATTCCTGGCTGCGGACAAGGTTGTCTTCGCCTTCCCGCTCTGGAACTTCACGATTCCGGCGCAACTGCTCACGTATCTGTTCTACCTGAACCAAGCGGGCAAGACGTTCAAGTACACGCCGGAAGGTCCGGTCGGTCTGGCGGGCGGCAAGAAGGTCCTCATCCTGAATGCGCGCGGCGGCGTATACTCGGAGGGGCCGATGGCCCAGATCGAGATGTCTGTCAACTACGTGAAGAACACGCTCGGCTTCTGGGGCATCAAGGACGTCGAGACGGTTATTGTCGAAGGTCACAATCAATTCCGGGATCGCTCGGCGCAGATTATCGAGGAGGGCATCGCCCAAGCGGCCAAGGCCGCGGCAGGCTTCTGATCCGATAATCCGATAATAAAGAAGGGCTGCTTCCAGGTCATGAACCCGGAGCAGCCCTTCTTGGCGTTGTCAGCCCGCCTTCAGCCGATCGAAGAAAGCGGAGACGGCTTGCTCGGCGGCGCCCATGACGGCGGAGCGCCCTCCGAGTTCGGCGAACAGCAATTGAACGCCGCGCAGATGGAAGTTCAGCGCACGTTCCTCGACCGTTCGGCGCATCGCTTGCTCGATCCACGGCTGCGCCCGGCTCATCCGGTTGCCGATGACGATCGCGTCCGGGTTGAAGATGTTGACGATATTCGCGATGCCGATGCCGAGATATTCTCCGATGCCGGCGAGCAGTCCGCGGACGGCTTCGTCTCCGGCATCGGCTGCGGCCAGCAGCTCGTCGAGATCGCCGGAATGGCCCAAGCTGCGGGCTTGGTCGAGCAGAGCCTGCTCGGAAGCGTACAGCTCCCAGCAGCCGCGATTGCCGCAGCGGCAAGGCTTGCCGTGCGCATCCACGGACAGGTGGCCGAGCTCCCCGGAGAAGCCGGACGCTCCCTTGTAGAGGGTGCGCTGCAGGATGATTCCGGTGCCGATGCCGATTCCCACGCTGACGTACACCATATTGGAGACGCCGCGGCCGCTGCCGAAGGTGCGCTCGCCGATCGCCCCGACGTTCGCCTCATTGTCGATGAGCACGGGGATGCCGAACGTCCGGCTTAAGGCATCCTTCAGCGGTACCTCCCGCCAGCCCAGATTCGGGGCATAGAGTACCGAGCCGGAGGAATCGACGAGGCCGGGAACGCCGACGCCGATGCCGACGACGCCGAACGGGCTGGGCGGCGCTTCCGAGACGAGGCTCTGAATGAACGGTCTCAGAACATTGAATACGTCATCGGGATCGACGGCGGACAATGGGGCCGTTCGTTCGGCGACGACCGTTCCGCGCAGGTCGACGAGCACGCCGCGCAAGTAGTTGACGCCGAGGTCGATGCCGACGGAGTAGCCCGCCGTCGCGATAAACTCCAGCATGACGGGCTTGCGGCCGCCGCTGGAGACGCCGGTGCCGATCTCGCGCACCAGTTGGTTATCGATCAGATCCTGCACCAGCGAGGATACGGTCGCCTTGTTCAGGCCGGTAATCTCGGAGATCTTGGCCCGGGAGAGGGGCTGCTCCTTCAGGATCGCCTCCAGCACGATGGCGGTGTTGATGCGTTTGATCAGCGCTTGATCTCCCGTCGTTGTCTTGGTCATGGTCCGAGCTCCTTGAGCGTGCAGCAATCTGCGGAATTTGTCGTCGCATAATCTTTCTCCCATCATACCACAATAAAAAAACCGGTCAACTTTGTTTATTGGATAGACAAACAAACGAACGAGTGCTATTCTTAGGTCATAACACAAATCATAAGAGCGCGTTGCTTCTCCAGTTCTCTCGTGCACACGCTTACATGATGGCATTTTATCTCACTATTATTTTTCCAGGAGGGTATCGAATCATGAGTTTCTTCCCGAATGTCCCCGAGATCAAGTATGAAGGCCGCAGCTCCAAGAACCCGTTCTCGTACAAGCACTACAACCCGCAGGAAGTCGTTCTCGGCAAAACGATGGAGGAGCATCTCCGTCTGGCTGTCGCGTATTGGCATACATTCAATGCGAACGGCACCGATCCGTTCGGCGCCGGAACCGCTGTGCGCAGTTGGGATTCGCTGTCCCCGCTCGACCGTTCGAAGGCTCGCGTCGAAGCGAACTTCGAGCTTCTCGTGAAGCTGGGCGTTCCGTTCTACGCGTTCCACGATGCGGACGTCGCTCCGGAAGGCGCCACGCTGGCGGAGACGAACAAGAATATCGACGTCATCGTCGCCAAGCTGAAGGAGTTCCAGCAAGCAACCGGCAAGAAGCTGCTCTGGAACACCGCGAACCTGTTCACGAACCCCCGCTACGTTCACGGCGCCAGCACGTCCAACAATGCCGAAGTGTTCGCCTATTCTGCCGCTACTATTAAGAAGATGCTCGAGGTCGGCAAGGAGCTCGGCGCCGAGAACTACGTCTTCTGGGGCGGCCGCGAAGGCTACGAATCGCTGCTCAACACGGACATGGGCCTTGAGCTCGACAACCTGGCCCGCATGCTGCACATGGCCGTCGACTATGCCAAGGAGATCGGCTTCGGCGCCCAATTCCTTATCGAGCCCAAGCCGAAGGAGCCGACGAAGCACCAATACGACTTCGATGCGGCGACGGCGCTGCAATTCCTGCAGAAGTACGGCCTGAAGGATTACTTCAAGCTGAACATCGAAGCGAACCATGCGACGCTGGCCGGCCATACGTTCGAGCATGAGCTCCGCGTCGCCCGCCTGAACGGCGCCCTGGGCTCCATCGACGCCAACCAAGGCGACTACCTGCTCGGCTGGGATACCGACGAATTCCCGTTCGATCTGTACAGCACAACGCTGGCCATGTACGAAATCCTCAAGAACGACGGCGGCATCGGCAAGGGCGGCGTCAACTTCGACGCGAAGGTTCGCCGCACTTCCTTCGAGGACGAGGATCTGTTCTTCGCTCACATCGCGGGTATCGACGCCTACGCTCACGGCCTGAAAGCGGCGGCCAAGCTGATCGAAGAGCGCGTCCTGGACGGCGTTATTGAAGAACGCTACAGCAGCTACAGCTCGGGCATCGGCGCCGACATCGTCGCGGGCAAGGCAAGCCTGAAGTCGCTGGAGCAATACGTTCTGACGCAGCAGCAGCCGATCGTGAACCGGTCGAACCGCCTCGAACAGCTTCGCGCTGCGCTGAACGAAGTGATTTTCAGCGTATAAGCGACCTTGCGCGGAGCAGCGGAATAGCGGAATAGGGGAGCCTGCCAATATGAAGTATGTCATTGGGATCGACCTGGGGACGAGCGCGGTCAAGACGCTGCTCGTCTCCCAAGCGGGAGAGGTCGTCGCCGAGGCGACGAAGGAATACCCGCTGTACCATGAGCACTCGGGCTGGAGCGAGCAGGAGCCGGAGGATTGGGTTGCCGGAACGCTCGCCTCGCTACAGGAGCTCACCGCTAAGTCGGGGGTCTCCGCCGACGACATCGAAGGCCTCAGCTTCTCCGGCCAGATGCACGGCCTGGTGCTGCTGGACGCCGACAATAAGCCGGTTCGCCGCGCGATTCTGTGGAACGACACGCGCACGACGGCGCAGTGCCGCGAGATTGAGCGGACGCTCGGCGAGAAGCTTCTCTCCGTAACGCGCAATCCGGCGCTTGAAGGCTTCACGCTGCCGAAGCTTCTCTGGGTGCGCGAGAAGGAGCCGGAGGCGTTCGCGAAGGCAAGCCGCTTCGTGCTGCCGAAGGATTACGTTCGTTATCGCCTGGACGGAACGATCCGCATGGATCTGTCGGACGCGGCGGGGACGTTAATGCTCGACATTGCGGGCAAAAAGTGGAGCGAGGACGTGCTGGCCGCATTCGGAATCTCGCCGGACTTCTGCCCTCCGCTCGTGGAGGCGGGCGCGCAGACGGGCACGTTGCTGCCCGAAGCGGCGGGTGCGGCCGGACTGGCAGCCGATACGAAGGTGTTCGCCGGAGGCGCGGACAACGCGTGCGGCGCGATCGGCTCGGGCATCCTGAAGCCGGGCGTTACGCTGTGCAGCATCGGCACCTCCGGCGTCGTGCTGACGTACGAGCCGGACGCTTCCGCAGACTACGAGGGCAAGGTTCACTTCTTCAACCACGGCAAGGAGAATTCGTTCTACGCGATGGGCGTGACGCTGGCGGCCGGCTACAGCCTGAGCTGGTTCCGCAATACGTTCGCGAAGGGCGAGTCGTTCGAAGCGCTCACGGCGGGCATCGCGGACATCAAGCCGGGCTCGAACGGCCTGCTGTTCACCCCGTATATCGTCGGGGAGAGAACGCCGCATCCTGACGCGGTTATCCGCGGCAGCTTCATCGGCATGGACGGCTCCCATACGCGCGCGCACTTCACCCGCGCGGTTATGGAAGGCATTACGTTCTCGCTGAACGAATCGGTGGCTCTGTTCCGCGCGGCGGGCAAGACGGTCGATAAGATCGTCTCGATCGGCGGCGGAGCGAAGAATCCGGTCTGGCTGCAGATGCAGGCCGACATCTTCGGTGCCGAGGTGGTTGCGCTCGAGAACGAGCAAGGGCCCGGTCTCGGAGCGGCCATGCTGGCGGCAGCGGGCTGCGGCTGGTTCCCGTCGCTGGATGCTTGCGCGGACGTGTTCGTCAAGCATGCGAAGTCGTACCTGCCGAGCGCGGAGAGCTCCGCCGAATACGCGAAGCTGTTCGCTATCTATCAGCAGGTGTACGGCCGGACGAAGGAACTGAACGAGTCGCTGAACGCTTTCCGAAACTAGCATTTTCCGATAAAATAAAAGAAGGTAAACCAGTCGCTATTGCGGACAAGGTTGCCTCCCTTAAGAGACGAGCCCCCGTTGTTCCGGCCGGTAACCGGAGGGGGCTCTTTCTGCTTCTGGCCCGAAAGCAGCCAAAATCGCCCGAAAAAACTACCGAGCCCGCCGAAGCTACCGAATCCACCGAAACCGTCACCCATATCGCCACAACACACTAGGATTTTATGCGAAATTTCACATTCATGAAGCTCGACAACAGGCAGATTGAACAGTTTTATGTGAAAAATAGCATACATAGGAAAATTTCCGGATCGAGCTGCTGGATATATGCTAAAAATCACATAAAACGCCGCGATTCCCGCTAAATCAAGCCGACGAATGTGAAAAACCACATAAAATCGCAAAAATGTCGGAGCAGGAGGGGCAAAAGCAGTCGGAACAGAGGGACAACGCCGAAGCAAAGGATAAAAGTTAGTGGAGCGTGGGGCGGAACGTCGGAGCAGGGAGGCGAAAGTTGCCGGATCAGAGGGACAACGCCGGAGCAGTCGTGCGAATAGAACAGCGCCGGGCAAGGGTACGCTACGTTCGGGACAGCCGATTGATATAAGGTGAGAAATTTACAGGATGAGGAGCGATGACGATGAGCGGGCATGCCGCGTTGTTATTCCGATTTCCCCAGGCAAGGGCGGCGGAGATCGCGTTCGATACGCTGGAGGAGCTGGGCTATAGCCCGCAGATGAACGGGGAAGCGGTTCTGCACATCCACGTGGAGCGGGAGGACCTGACGTCCGCGCTGGAGGTTGTGCAGGCGCATGGCGGAGAGCTCATCGAGCAAGCCGAGAGCGATATCGCATCGGCGGCTTCCGCGATGTACGGCATGGACGGCATCCCGATTCCCGCGCATACGGTCAACGAGGATTGGCCGGACAGCTACATGGACGCGGATCTGGCGAACCGGAACGAGGATTCGGAGGATAGCCGCTTCCCGACCGACGACGGGTCGTACGACCGCTTCGACGCAAGATAGGAGGAAGCGACGCGGGGCAGCCCCCCCTCGCTCCCTCGCTTCCTCAGATC
Source organism: Cohnella fermenti (assembly GCF_004801405.1). Taxonomy (GTDB): domain Bacteria; phylum Bacillota; class Bacilli; order Paenibacillales; family Paenibacillaceae; genus Cohnella; species Cohnella fermenti. The sequence continues at coordinate 17,763 of NZ_SSOB01000075.1, read as the reverse complement.
AGCCGTGACCGCGGGCTTCCAGGCTCGCAGCGGCCGCCGCCGTTCCGGCGGCCCGGCCGGACGAGAAGGCTGCGGTGATGTTGTAGCCTCCCGTGTAGCCGTGGATGTCCATGATCTCGCCGCAGAAGTACAGCCCTTCGCACCGCTTCGATTCCATCGTGCGGGGATCGATCTCCTTGACGCTGACCCCGCCGCCCGTAATAAAAGCCTCCTCGATCGACAGCGTCCCGGACGCGTTCACCGGCAGTCCCTTGCACAGGCCGGCGAGCGCCTCCCAGCGCGCGCGGGAGACGTTCGCGACGCCTTCGTCGGGATCGATGTCCGCAAGCCGAAGCACGAGGGGCACAAGGCGCTCGGTCAGCTTCTGACGGACGAGCGTCTTCGCCGCCTTCTTCGGCTCGGAGCGCGAGGCGACTCCCCAGTCCGCCGCCAGCTTCTCCGCAGACTCTCCGGGCGTCAGGTCGATGGCGACGGTGACGGGCCCCTGCCCGCCTCTGAGCGCCTTGACGACGAACTGGCTGCAGCGCAGCGCCGCGGGGCCCGACAGGCCGAAGTGGGTGAAGATCATATCCCCTTCGTGGGAGACCAGCTTCTTGCCCTTCCCGTTCAGGACGGTCAGCACGCTGTCCCGCAGCGACAGCCCTTGCAGCTCGCGGCTCTCGATCCACGGCTCGTCGGAGGTGATCGGCACCTCGGTCGGGTACAGGTCCGTGATCGTGTGCCCGGCTTCCCCCGCCCAGACGTAGCCGTCGCCTGTCGAGCCCGTATGCGGCACCGACTTGCCCCCGGTCGCAAGGATGACGCAAGGCGCGGCCAGCTCCGCTCCGGACGTCACTCGTACCCCGCACACTCGCCCTTCTTCGTACAGAACCTTTTCCACCGTCTGATGAACCCGCACCGTCACGCCCAGCTCCCGCACCTTGCTTATGAGCGTGTCGACGACCGTCTTGGCCTTGTCGGATACCGGGAACATGCGCCCGTTGTCCTCTTCCTTGACGGCGATGCCGAGCTCCTCGAAGAAGAGGATGATCTCCCGGCTGCCGAACGTCGACAGGGCGCTGTTCAGGAAGCGGCCGTTGCCGGGGAGGAACCGGATCAGTTCCTGGGCTTCCTTGTTGTTCGTGACGTTGCAGCGCCCCCCGCCGGAGATGCCGAGCTTCCGTCCGAGCTTGTCCCCCTTGTCGAGCAGCAGCGTTCTCGCCCCGCCTTCCGCGGCGGCGATCGACGCCATCAGCCCCGCCGGGCCTCCTCCAACCACGATAACATCCCACATCCAGCCATCCCGCGCTTTCTCGAATAGATCGATTAAATCGTTTTCCCCATTTTAGCCGCCGCAAGCGACAAAAGAAAGAAAAATGCTTGCTAAAGAATGAATAATGTCATTCGACAGTGGATGGTTATTATTGTAAACCTACGTCGATTGTGCTTTAATCAGATTGCATACAAGTTGCGTTCTTAGGAGCTGAGTGTACTTGGTTTGGCAATACATTCTGCTGCAGACCCTGATTGCATTGCTGCCGATCGTAGCGATGCTCTTATGGCTGACGAAGCCCGAGCGCCTCCGGCACGTCCCCGTCGTGATCGTCTCTGCGAGCGGGGTGTCCCTTCTCTTGGGGATGCTGAGCGAGTCCCCCTTGAGCCCCGATAACTTCATCAACTTCAGAATCGTACCCTACCTGATCGGTTCGCTCTACGGCGGCATTCCCGGCGCCTCGTTGCTGACCGTGTTGTATATGGTCTCCCGTCTGTTCCAAGTGTCGACGACCTTCGCGATCGTGCTGCTTGGGGTGTTCTTCCTGCTTATCGTTCCCTATGTCTTCTCCCGAATTCGGCCGTTCCTGTCCGGCGACCGTTCCGCCAGAGTAAGGATCGGTTACCAGAGTTATTTTGCGGCTTGTCTCCCCCTCATCGCTTCCATTGTGTACCATGCTCCGATGGAAGACTGCCGGCTCTGGCTGTATGCCATCGCGTTCGGCATCGGTTCGGCTGGCATCATTCACTTCTCGATCCAATCGATCGAGCTGTCGATCGACCGGATTAAGCTGCAGGTCGAGCTGCAGGAGGTCAGCTCGAATTATCTGCAGGAAGTGAAGCGGTTGCAGGAATTCATCGACATCTCGCCTCTGGTCGCGATTTTTATCGATGGGGAGGGGAAGGTCACGCAGGTGAACGAGATGGCGCTGAAGCTGCTCTCGCCTTACGATCAGTCGGGCGTGCTCGGGCGTGCGTACCGTTCGGTGCTCCATATGCTCGGAAGCGAGACGCTGCTCGATTCGATCGTCAGGGTGATGAAGGGGAGCGAGCGGGAGACGGAGGTGATCAGGTTCCGCTCCCGGCTCTACTATACGACGGTGTGCACCTGGCGGGACGAGGGCCGGGAAGCGACCGGCGCCGTGCTGATCGCCCACGACATGACCGAGCTTCAGCAGCTTAAGGATGAAGTGGACAAGATGGAGAGGCTGAGCCTTGTCGGGCAGATGGCGGCCAGCATTACCCACGAGATCCGCAACCCGATGGCCGTCATCCGCGGCTTCATCCAGCTTCTCAACGAACGCAGCCCGAACGAGCACCACTCTTATTTTCACATCATTCTTCAAGAGCTGGACCGGGCCAACAATATCATCAACGACTTCCTGTCCCTGGCGCAGAACCGAATTGTGGAAAAACACACGAGAAAGCTGAACGAGGTGCTCGAGGACCTGATGCCCCTCATCTCGGCGGATGCGAACATGCGCGGACAGATGATCGAAGTGCGGATCGAGGAGGACATTCAGCCGCTCGACCTCAACGTCAAGGAGATCAAGCAGCTTATGCTGAATCTGGTGCGCAACGGCATGGAGGCGATGACGGACAAGGGAGTGCTCCGCATCGAGCTGGCGAACGTCGACGACGGCGTGCAGCTGCGGGTGCGCGACAACGGGATCGGCATTCCGCCGGAGAAGCTGGAGCGGCTCTTCGAACCGTTCTTCACGACGAAGACGAACGGGACCGGGCTCGGCCTGGCTCTGTGCCTCAGCATCGTGGAGCGGCACAATGGGAAAATCCAGGTAGAGTCGAAGATCGGAGAGGGAACGTCGTTCATCGTATCGTTCAACAGGCCGAAGGCCGGAATGCTTGGCGCAGGCGCATAATCGGCGCATAAAGGGACGGGAATCGGACGACAATAGGGGGGAACCATCCAGACAAGGAGGATGCTCCCATGCCCAATCCGCAAGGTCCTGCTCCGCTCGGTCGCAAGAGCGCGGGCGCAAACGGCAAGAACAAGCAACCCGAGGCCCCGGGATTCGACAAAAAGCTGAACGGTCCGAACCGTCCGTCGACCTGAAGCGGGCCGCGAGCGACATGCCGGACTCTAACAGGAGGGCGGAGGCTTCGATTCGTCCCGCGCCGGGGCGCGACGATCCGAAGCTGGACCCGTTCGAGATCGAATTCAGACCGGAATTCCGCGACGACAGGGGCCCGCGGGAGCCGTTCATCAATTCGTTCGGAGCCGGCCGCGTGCCGGAACCGGGAAGCTTCTCCCATCCGACGCACCGGACGATGGATCTCAGCAAGATCGCGGACAACCCGCTGGAGCTGGAAGACGACTACGAGAGCTTCTACCCGGTGCCCGAGGTATTGGATGAACCCTGAGGCTTCGCTTCGGGGTTCATTTTTTTGACGGTTACCCGGTGACGGCTTATAATATAAGGGAAGCGGCAAGGTCCGCCAAATCGGATGCGGGAAGCGAGGCTGACTAGTTATGTCCATGTCATTTGAGAGATACATGTTCGATATGATTCAACCGATGCGCGACGATCTGACGAGAGTCGGGATCAAGGAGCTACGGACGCCGGAGGAAGTGGAAGAAGCGCTCCCCAGCGCGAAGGGAACGACGCTTGTCGTCGTCAACTCCGTCTGCGGATGCGCGGCCGGGCAAGCGCGGCCGGGCGTTGCGGAGGCTCTGCAGCACGACGTTCTGCCGGATCACCTGTACACGGTATTCGCCGGTCAGGACAAGGAAGCGACGGCGAAGGCCCGCGAATACTTCGCGCCTTACCCGCCTTCTTCTCCGTCGATCGCGCTGATGAAGGACGGGGAGCTCGTGCACTTCATCGAGCGCCACCAGATCGAGAATCGCAGCGCCGACGACATCGCCGCCGATCTGACCGCGGCATTCGATCGTTTCTGCCGTTAATAGCTTAGCAGGCTAATTCCATCCCGCCGGTTCGCAAGTGAGCTTGCGGGAGTTTTTTTTGTTGCGGGCGGGGGATGGAGTTGCGGAGCGGCGGGCTGAGAGCAGCGTGCTGCGGGCTGAGAGTTGCGGGGCGGGGACGCGGTTTAGTGTGAAGGAGCGGAGCGCGGAGTTGCGGATTTTATGTGAAAATTCACATTCGCAGCTCCGAACGCGGGCGATTCTGACGATTTTATGCGAAAAATCGCATATATTGGCCTCGGTCCGGGCCGGGAATGCGATTTTTATGCTAAAAATCACATATATTCCGCCGATTCGGCCGTTATTTGAGACGATGAATGTGAAAAATCGCATAAAACGGCGGGGGCGCGGCGGTGAAGAGGGCGCAGGAGGAACGAGGGCGCACTTGGTGCAATTTTTAACAAGTATAGACAGGAGCGAGTGAGCATGAGCCTTCAGCAAGAGATTATTGCCAAGCTCGGGGTGAAGCCGACGATCGACGTCGACGAGGAGATTCGCCGCCGGGTCGACTTCCTTAAGGAGTACGTGAAGAACTCGAAGACGACGGGACTGCTGATCGCGATCAGCGGCGGCATCGACAGTGCTGTCGCTACTGGCCTGTGCAAGCGCGCGACGGACGAGCTGTCGCAGGAGAGCGGCAAGGAATACATAACCCTCGGCGTGTTCCAGCCTTACGGCGAGCAAGAGGACATCGACCACAGCTATGCGGTGGCCGAAGCGTTCGGCTTGACCCATAAGGTGGAGACGAACATCGAGGAAGCGGTAAGCGAGGTCGTGCTGGAGACGGAGTACGCGTTCAAGGCGCTCGGCACGCCTCGTCATATCAGCCGCGGCGGCAAGGGCAATGTCAAGGCTCGCACGCGGATGGTCATCCAGTACGCGCTCGCCTTCGACATGAACCTGCTCGTCGTCGGCACGGACCACGCTTCCGAGGCGCTCACCGGCTTCTACACGAAGTGGGGCGACGGAGCGGTCGACATCACGCCGCTCAGCTCGCTGAACAAGCGGCAGATCCGCGCGGTCGCCGCCCGTCTCGGGGTGCCCGAGGAAGTCATCGGCAAGGCGCCGACGGCCGGCCTGTGGGATGGACAGACGGACGAGGGCGAGCTTGGCGTCTCCTACGAGGCGAACAGCGATTACCTGGAAGGCAAGGAGATCGACCCGGCCGCCCGGGAAGTGCTGGAGCGCCACTATCTGCGCACGGAACACAAGCGTTCGCCGATTCCGGGCATCTGACGGTTCGCCGATGATTGCGGGAGTCGGACTGGACGTGGTCGAGCTGGAGCGGGTGGACAGGCTGCTGGCGGGTTCGGCCGGCTCCCGGTTCATGGCGCGGGTCCTGACGGCTGCGGAGCGGGATCGGTGCCGCGAACGGGCGGGCCGCCGCTTGCTGGAGTTCGTCGCAGGACGCTTCGCGGCGAAGGAGGCGGTCGTGAAGGCGCTCGGCTGCGGCATCGGGGCCGCCGTCGGGTTCCTCGACATCGAGGTGCTGCCTGACGCCTCCGGGCGGCCGGAATGCCGCTTGTCTCCGGAAGCTTGGGCCCGGCTCGGGCTGGAGGAGGAGCGCCATCATCTGCATGTGGCGATCACGCACGAGCGCAGCCTGGCAGCCGCAACGGCGATAGTGGAGCGGCTTTAGGAGAATCCAGAGAAGAGGAGGCGTGCCCGGTCGGGTCGCCTCCTCTTCCCGTGTGTGCCAGATATGCTCGAGACCCCCGGCGGCCCGATACAGCTATTTTTGCCCCGCAAGCCACTCCGCCAACGATTCGACCTCCGCTTCGCTCAGCTTGTCCTTGAAGGGGGGCATCAGGCTTCCGCCGCCGACGATCTGCGCTTGGATCTGCTCCTTCGTCAGGTGCGCGCCGACCTTCCGGAGGTCCGAGGCGTCCCCCATCATGCCCTGCAGCTCGGCTCCATGACAGGAGATGCAGTTGGCGCGATACAGCGCGACGGTCTCCTCCGGGCCGGACAAGCCGGCGCTTGTGCCGCTGGCCGAGGGAGAGGATGAGGAGGAGCTGTCGTGGTTCCGTCCGCAGGCAGACAGAAGGAGGGCGGAGCACGCACAGACGATCAGAAGGCTTGCGACTCTGCGCCGAATTCGGGAGGTTGACTCGGGTGATGGAACTCTTACCATTTCAATCTTCACCTTCGCTCGATTATAATAAGATGACGTCGCTTTGGGTATGCAAGTCGGGATACGCAAGTTGACGCAATGGACGTATCGACGCAGCAAGAGGAGCGCACATGACTACTAGTTATTTTACCATAATGATGAACAACCTCGAACATATGCAGATCGAGACGGTCGCCGCGGCGGATTCGGACATGGAACGGCCGGCTCGCAGCGACGGACGCTGGAAGGCGATGGACTGCAATCGGTTCCTGCTGGTCATCGAGGGCAGGGGGCGGCTGTCGGCGCGGCAGTTCAGCGAACCGTTGGCTCCGGGGTCGTTCGGACTCGTGCTCGCCGGAACCGCGCATGCGATCGAGGTCGATGAGGGACAGGTGCTGAAGCTGAAGTGGGTGCACTTCAAGAGCAGCTTCGGCGACAGGGAGTGGTACAACAGCCTGGGCCTGCCGATTGTCATCCAAGCTCCGGACGAGGAGCCGCTGCGGCTGATGGACAAAGTCATTCGCGAAGTGACCCGCGACAGCCTGACCTCCAGGCTGCGCTGCAAGGCGGCCGTTCTGGAGTTGATCAGTCACTATCTGGAAGGGCTGAAGCCCGTTCAGGTTCGTACGGGAGGCAATCCTCCGCAGGATCTCGAGAAGATCAACATCGTGCTCCAATACATAGACGAACATCTGGCCGACAATCTCTCGGTGGACGAGCTCTCGAGGCTGATTTATCTTCATCCGAATTATTTTATTGTTTTCTTCAAGAGTATGATGGGGTGCGCGCCGATCCAATACGTCAACCTCCGCAGAATGGAGATCGCCCGGAGCATGCTGCTTCAGCCGGAATGCAATGTGTCCGACGTGTCCGCGCGGATCGGAATGAAGATCTATTACTTCTCCAGGATGTTCAAGAAGCATACGGGGATGACGCCGAGCCAGTATCGGAAGATGGGAACGAGCATGCCGGGGGCGATTGTGTTGGAAGCGGAAGCGAGCGAAGTGCTGGTCTAACCGGGGGGTAAAAAGCCTTCGAACGCAGAGGGGACAACAGACGGAAGCGGTGTGGAAGGTGGGGGAACGAATGTATGACGCGGAGGCCGCCGAGTTTTTCGGTCGTGAGTTGACGGCGTGGTATCGAAGAGGGAATCGCGATCTGCCGTGGCGCAGAAGCAAGAACCCTTATTATATCTGGGTATCGGAGATTATGCTGCAGCAGACGCGGGTGGATACGGTGATTCCGTACTTCAACCGCTTCATCGAGCGCTTCCCGACGGTAAGTGATCTGGCGGAGGCGCCGGAGGAGGACGTCCTGAAGCTGTGGGAAGGGCTGGGCTATTACTCGCGGGCGAGGAACCTGCAAGCAGCGGCCCGGGACGTCGCGGAGAAGTACGGCGGCACGATTCCGGCGGACAAGGAAGCGGTCAGCGGAATGAAGGGAGTCGGCCCTTATACGTCCGGGGCGATTCTCAGCATCGCGTTTAATATCCCGGAGCCTGCCGTCGACGGGAACGTCATGCGGGTGCTGTCGCGATATTTCTGCCTGGAGGAGGATATCGCGAAGCCGGCCGCCCGGGTTGCCATCGAGGGATTGGCGCGCAAGCTGATCCCGCCGGGAGCGGCGGGCGACTTCAACCAGGCGCTAATGGAACTGGGGGCTCTCGTCTGTACGCCCCGCTCTCCTCATTGCCTGCCTTGTCCCGTTATGGAGCATTGCGAGGCAAGGCTGACCGGAAGGCAGGATGAGCTGCCGATCAAGACGAAGGCGAAGAAGCCGAAGCCGCAGCATCGGCTGGCGGTGCTGATCGAGGACGAGCAAGGCCGTGTGCTGGCCCGTCAGCGCCCCGAGCAGGGGCTGCTCGCCAGGCTGTGGGAGCTGCCTCACATCGAGGCGCCTTACGAAGCCTGGGCGTCGGACGAAGAAGCGCCGAACTGGCTGGCGACAACGCTCGGCCTGGAGGGGATGAACGTCAGGCTGGCCGGGCATCTGGGCGATGCGGAGCATGTTTTCTCGCACTTGCATTGGTTCGTGCGCATCTGGGGAGCGGACCGGGTGTCGTTCGACCCGGCGATCCGGGACGATATGGGAGCGGCGGCGGGAGGACTGTTCGGCGCGGAGGCGGTCCGGGAAGCGGCCTCGGCTTACGAAGGGCGCGAGCAGGAACGGGACGGCAAGGCGGCTCTCGCTGCGCCGCTCTCTGCCGCGAACGAGTTGCCGGCCGACTATCGCTGGGTCGACCGCGAGGAATTCGCGCGGCTGGCCTGGCCGAATCTGTTCCGCAAGATCGTAGGCGAGCACTTTGATCGAAGCTGAGCGGGGAAGTTGGGCGGGGAGTTTGAATGAGGAGTCTGGATAAAGAGTCCGAATGAAGAGTCTGAACGAGGAAACTGAACGAGGAATCTGAGTGAGGAGTCTGAACGAGGAGCATGGATGAGGAGTCTGAGTGAAGAGTCTGAGCGAGGAAACTGAACGAGGAATCTGAGTGAGGAGTCTGAACGAGGAGCATGGATGAGGCAGTTGAGCGGGGAGCCTGGACGAGGAGCTTGGATGAGGAGTCCGAACGAGGGAACTGAGCGAGGAGCCTGAATGAGGAGTCCGAACGAGGGAACTGGACGAGGAATCCGAACGAGGAGCCTTAGCGATGAGTCTGAACGAAGGGGATGAGGGCAATGGCCGTACCGGTCAAAATCCCGAAGGAGCAGAAGGACGCGCTTGTTCGCGGAGTGCAGGCGTATTTCTCGGATGAGCTGGACCAAGAGATCGGCAATCTGGGCGCGGAGCAGTTGCTGGACTACATGATCCGGGAGCTGAGTCCTTATCTGTACAACAAGGCGCTCGAGGATGCCCGGCACATGCTGGCCCAGAAGATGGCCTCGTTGGAAGAGGAGCTATATGCGCTGGAGGTTCCGGTTCGCCGCAGGTGAGCGGGAGCGCTTCGTCGGTGAAGCCGCCTATCCCGCCGGATGCCAGGAATTTATGTGAAATTTCACATTCGTGCAGCGCGATAACGGGTGGTTTGGGCGATTCTATGTGAAAAATAGCATACATAGAGAAAATTCCGGCTCGAGTTGCCGGATGTATGCTAAAAATCACATAAAACGGCTCAATTCTCCCAAATCCAAGGCGACGAATGTGAAAAACCACATAAAATCGCAAAAGCCGGCGGATCGGGGAGCATATCGGACCAGAGGGCAGAGGCATCGGACCAGAGAGCAGAGGCATCGAGTCAGAGGGCAGAGGCATCGAGCCAGAGGGCAGCGTCATCGAGTCAGAAGGCAGAGGCATCGAGCCAGAGGGCAGCGTCATCGAGTCAGAAGGCAGAGGCATCGAACCAGAGAGCGAGCGCATCCGGGGGCGGGCCACCGAGCTGTCCCACCGAGCTATCCCGTCGAGTTGTCCCCGCCGAGCTATCCCACCGAGCTATCCGTCCGGCCGATTGTGTCGGATACGCTCCCAGCCAACCGCATAAACGCAGAAAAGCTGCCCTCAGGGCAGCTTTTTCCACGCGCCAAATTCTTCTGATTCATTGCCTGCATCGTCTCCGCAAAGCTTCTCCGGCGTCCGAGGACGGCCGAAGCGTCCGGGCCCTGGCCCGATTACTTCGCAGCGTCGTACAGAGCGCCGACCTTGTCCCAGTTGACGACGTTCCAGAACGCGCCGATGTAGTCCGGACGCTTGTTCTGATACTTCAGGTAGTAAGCGTGCTCCCAGACGTCCAGGCCGAGAATCGGAGTCTCGCCTTCGAAGATCGGGCTGTCTTGGTTAGGCAGGCTGTATACCTTCAGCTTGCCGTCCTTGCCGACGACGAGGAACGCCCAGCCGGAACCGAAGCGAGTCGTAGCGGCAGCGGCGAAAGCTTCCTTGAACTTGTCGAAGCCGCCCAGCTCGCTGTCGATAGCGGCTGCGAGAGCGCCCGTAGGAGCGCCGCCGGCGTTCGGTCCGATGATCTCCCAGAACAGGGAGTGGTTCGCATGGCCGCCGCCGTTGTTGCGAACAGCCGTGCGGATGTTCTCCGGAACGGAGTTCAGATCGCCGATCAGGTCGTTCAGGCTCTTCTCGGCCAGCTCGGGAGCGTTAGCCAGAGCGTTGTTCAGGTTCGTTACGTACGTGTTGTGATGGCGATCGTGATGGATCTCCATCGTCAGCGCATCGATATGCGGCTCCAACGCGTCGTTGGAGTATGGAAGCGGTGGTAATACGTGTGCCATAATTCAAAATCCTCCTTCAAAAATTTGAAATATGTAGCCTACTTCCTATTATCCCCGATTCGCGAGAGTAAATCAACGTGGATGTTTAAAAAGTCGGCGTGGTGGTCGATGGGTTGGTCTGTGTGATGGGCGGCGGGTAGTCGGCGGGGCGGACTGGTGCTCGGCACCGGATATCGTCCCCTGTTCCACCTGAATTATACAGAGAAGGAAAATGTCAAAATCGGCGAAAAATCCGAAAAAACGCGGTTTTTTGAGAGTAAACCACAGAAAGCGCTTTAATAATAGCGCTTACATTGATTTTCGCGCAAATTCGCCAAAAATATTTTATGTTTTCTTAACAAAGGGGCAGAAATTTTCTAAAAGTTGTCGTAAAATTATCTTTGTCTCACTTTAGTCCTAGATTTCTTCGCAATCATCTTATAAGCCGGGGAGATAATAGCATGAACATTCGTACGTTCCAACTGTCGGACTATCGGTCCGTTGCGGACCTGATGAAGGACGCGTTGTCGGAGGAGTGCTGCGATGAGACGATGGGAGCCTTGGCTCGCCAATTGTCCTGGGACAGCGAGTTGGTGCTTGTGGCGCATCGCGGGGATTCCGTTATCGGCCTGATGATCGGAACGATCGACCAGAACAAGGGATATGTGTACCGCCTGGCCGTGCACCCGGAACATCGCCGCCAAGGAATCGGCCGATCGCTCATATCGGCAATGAACGGAAGATTCCGTCAGCGCAACGTGCTTAAGGTGCTGATTGCGGGAGACAAGCATAACGAGCTGCTGCTGCCGTACTACGAATCGCTCGAGGAAGTGCCGCTCCGCTACGCGAAGTTGGACAGGCCTCTCTCGATCATGGCTATTTAATGGAGGAAGACACGGACGGATGAGCCGCGCTCTCCACCCCCGTAACGAGGAAAGCATATCTTACGCGCCCTAAGGCACCGGCTTCCGGCTGCTTTTGGCCATAAGATATGCTTTTCTTTTGCTGAGAATCGTGCGCGATTGGTCGTCGGGCGGATTATGCGTTCCGTGCTTCAAGAGCTCCCATGATACTATACGTTTCTTAACAATCGGTTATAATAGATAGAACCGAATTTGTTGCTCTTCATAAGCAATCATAATGACCCAATCGATCATTTTCCATGTTCCGGACGGACGGCCAGGCAGGGGGCGTAACTTATGAGCAGCGATTCCCGGACTTACGAATCGTACGAGCGCTGTGTCATCAAAAGCTTCAAAAACAACGGCTCCTTGCATCGGGTATGGATGGAGAATTGGCAGGTGCCGTCATCTAATCTTCATCCCGCTCATGCGGCGGAGGAGATGATGGTGTTCGTCAACGACCATACGATCATCCGGGAGGCGGACGGCAAGGAGTGGGTGAGCCGGGTTCCGGCGGTATCGTTCTTCATCCCGCGCGAGTGGTTCAATGTCGTCGCTCTCCTCGAGGAGAAGGGAATTCGCTATTACTGCAATATTGCTTCGCCTCCTTATCGATACGCGGATGTCCTGACGTACATCGATTACGATCTGGATGTCGTTCTGCTTCCGGACGGAACGTTCTACGATCTGGACAGGGACGAATACGATCGTCATAAGGAGGAATATCGGTACAACCCTTCGGTCCGGCAGCATGCCGAGACGGGGCTGAGCCGTCTGCACGCCCGCATCGAAGCGAAGGGGCAGCCCTTCGACGGCGATGAGGTTCGGCGTTACTACAACGAGTGGCTGACTCATATGACCCATCTTAGCGGACAAGGAGGGGGAGAGCCTTCATGAGCGAAGCTCCGGGCACCGTTCCATCCGGCAGAAGACGTTCGGCGCGAGCCGATCGGCCTGCCTGGCGCAAGGAATTGTGGGATTGGCTTCGCGCGCTCGTCGTGGCATTCGTCATCGTTGTTCTGCTTCGGGCGTTCGTGTTCCAACTGTCGACGGTCAAGAGCATCTCGATGCAGCCTACGCTCTACGAGAAGCAGTGGCTGTTCGTGAACAAGCTGTCGTACGAGATCGGGCATCCCTCGCGCGGGGATGTCATCATCCTGAAGGACCCAAGCGAGGGAGAGGACCCGAAGACGCTTCTCGTCAAGCGGATCGTCGGAATGCCGGGCGATCAATTGGAAGTCCGCAACCGGCAGCTTTACGTCAACGGGGTGCTGCAGATCGAGCCTTACACCGATGCGGTCATCGAGGATGGGGACATCGCTTCGTTCACGGTGAGCGAGGGGCATTACTTCGTGATGGGCGACAATCGTCATCTCGAGTCGAGCAAGGACAGCCGGAGCTTCGGGGAAGTGCCGGAGAGCTTCATCAAGGGCCGGGCCGACATGATTATCTGGCCGATCTCCCGCATAGGGCGACTGTGAGAAAAATAAGCGGAGCCGCGTTCCCCGTTCGCGCCTTCGGCAGGAAGGGGGGAACGGGTTGAGCGCGACAACGAGAGCGGATGGTCGGAGCGATACGGCGAGGGCGGACGGGTTCTGGCGCGAGTTGAAGAAGGAGCTGCTGGCGGCGGCTCCGTCTCTTGGCATCGACAAGATCGGCATCTCGTCCCCCGACCCGTTCACCGAGCTGAAGGAACGGCTGAAGCTCCATCGCGAGCTTGGCTACGAATCGGGATTCGAGGAGCCGGATCTGGACAAGCGGACAGATCCGGCTCTGCTGTTCGACGATCCGCGCTCCATCATTGCGATTGCGGTCGCATATCCGTCCAAGATGAAGAATCCGCCCGTGTCGGAGCCGGGGGCGAGGCGGGGCATTCTGTCCCGATCCGCTTGGGGCGAGGATTACCACCACGTGCTGAACGACAGGCTGAAGCGGCTCGGGGACTGGCTCGCGGAGAAGGTTCCGGAGGCGAGAGCTCTCTCCATGGTCGACACGGGCGCGCTCTCCGATCGGGCCGTCGCCGAACGCGCCGGCATTGGCTGGAGCGGGAAGAACTGCTTCGTCATGTCAAGGGAGCTCGGCACGTGGACGTATCTCGGCGAGATGATCACGAACCTGCCGCTGCCTCCGGATCGTCCGGTCGAGGACAGTTGCGGGGACTGCACGCGCTGCATCGACGCCTGCCCGACCGGAGCGCTTGTCGGTCCCGGCCAGCTCAACGCCCAGCGCTGCGTCTCTTACCTGACGCAGACCAAGGGGATTCTGAGCGAAGAGGCGATGGAGAAGATCGGCAACCGGCTGTACGGCTGCGATACGTGCCAGATCGTCTGTCCGGTGAACCGCGGCATTGATATCGGCCGGCACGCCGAGCTGCAGCCCGATCCGGAGATCGCGAAGCCGCTGCTCGTGCCGCTGCTCTCGATGGGCAACCGGGAGTTCAAGGAGAAGTTCGGCTCGAGCGCCGCGGCTTGGCGCGGCCGCAAGCCGATCCAGCGCAACGCGCTGATCGGCCTCGGCAACTTCCGCGACGAGGCGGCCGTTCCGGACATCGCGAAGGTGCTGCGCGAGGACCCGCGGTTCGAGCTGCGGGCGACTGCGGCCTGGGCGCTCGGCCGAATCGGCGGAAGCGAGGCGGAGGCCGCGCTTGCGGAAGCGTCAGTCGCCGAGCGGGACGAGCAGGCGCGGGAGGCGATCGAACGCGCGCTTGAGACGATTCGCTCCGGGCAATCGGGGCGAAGAGGGAGTCGGGGGAAGAACTCGGTGGACGGATAGGGAGTAAAGTGTTTTTTTTGCACAGCGGCAATCGGCAATATTCCTTGTGCTTCTGTCGAAGTTGCCCGATACTGGATAGCAAGAGCTTCGTTAGTCTTCCGAACTCGATCGGACGAATTCGCCGCAACCGAGAGCAACGAGCGATGAGACAGGAGTGAGGCAATTGAGGCTGATTGATATCGAGAATGTGGAGCCCGGACAGGTGCTGGGACGAACGATCTTCTCCGCGAACGGCACCATACTGCTGTCGACAGGCGTGCATCTGACGGTGTTCATGATCAGCACACTGAAGCGGGTCGGAGTTACGATGATCTACATAGAAGATCCGATGTTCAAGGACATCGTCGTCGAAGAGGTGCTGTCCGAATCGACGAAGCGGGCGGTCATTCAACAGATGTCGGAGTCGTTCGACGCCCTCCGCTCGGGCAAGAACTTCAATACCAAGGCAATCAGCATGAGCGTGGATTCCTTGCTGGACGATGTGCTGAAGAACCAGAATGTGCTCGTCCAATTGTCGGATATACGAACCGAGGACAATGCCGCATATATTCATTCCCTTAATGTATGCATGATGGCGACGCTCGTCGGCGTGAATATGGGGCTTAATATGATTCAGTTGAAGGAGTTGGCGCTCGGGGCCTTGCTTCACGACATCGGGAAGGTCGGCGCGCCCGAGGTTGAGGAGGGAAGGAGCCACCACGCCTGGAGAGGCTTCGAGATGCTGAAGATGAAGCGGGAATACAGCCTGCTCATCTCCCATGTGGCGTTCCAGCACCACGAAGCGATCGACGGCAGCGGCAAGCCGCGCGGCATCAAGGGAGACGAGATTCACCTCTACGCGAAGATCACCGCGATCGCGAACATCTACGACAACCTGCTGAGCGATCTGTCGGAGGGCCGGCGTCTGCTGCCGCACGAAGCGATAGAGCGGCTGACCGCCATGTCGGATACGATCGTCGACCGCGAGGTGCTGATCGAATTCCTGCGCATCGTCTCCGTCTATCCGAACGGAATCTCGGTCAAGCTCTCCACCCGGCAGACGGGGGTTGTCGTCGGGCAGCACCGGGGGCTTCCGGGCCGGCCGGTTATCCGCGTGATCGACAAGGCCGGGGACGATGCGGCCCTGGCTTCGGAGATCGATCTCGCCCAGCGAACGACAGTATTCATCGAAGGGGTTCTCGCGTAGTTTGGCCTTGTCGATTGCCGAGTCCCCTGGGCCATGCTATCATAGGGAAGCGGCTGCAACCCGGGCGAGCCCGGTTCGGCCAACATTCGATTAGGTACGGAGGGACAACGGGAAGATGTGGGGAGTCATTATTCCGATTGTGACGCTGATCGTCGGCCTCATTATCGGCTTTATCGTTGGCGTATTCTATCTGCGCTCGCAGCTTACCAAGATGCAGAACGATCCGGAGACGCTTCAGAAGATGGCGAAGCAGATGGGCTATAATATGAACAAGCAACAGATGCAGAAGGCGCAGCAGATGATGAAGAATCAGAACTTCGCGAAGCCTCGTCGCAAGTAATCGCCGGATGGAGCGCCATTCGCCGAGCAAGGAGGGAATCCATTGTCGGGCTTGAAGGAGTATACGAACATACAGGTCGCGAACAACCGGGAGCAGGTCGAATATCATGTGAGGGAGATCCTGAAGCTGATCGGCGAGGACGTCGAGCGGGAAGGGCTTCTGGAGACGCCGGCTCGCGTCGCGCGGATGTACGAAGAGATCTTCGCGGGCTACGATGCGGACCCGCGCGAAGTGCTCGGCGTGACGTTCGACGAGAAGCACGAGGAGCTCGTCATCGTCAAGGACATCGTCTATTACAGCCAATGCGAGCATCACATGGCGCCGTTCTTCGGGAAGATCCATATCGGCTACATTCCGAGCGGCAAGATCGCGGGCCTCAGCAAGTTCGCCCGCCTGGTCGAGGCCGTCACCCGCCGCCTGCAGGTGCAGGAGCGGATCACGTCCCAGATCGCCGACATTCTCGAGGAAGTACTCGATCCGAACGGGGTTATGGTCGTCGTGGAAGGCGAGCACCTGTGCATGTGCGCTCGGGGAGTGAAGAAGCCGGGCAGCAAGACGGTCACCTCGGCGGTGCGCGGGCACTTCCGCAACAGCGCCGCGTTGCGCTCGGAGTTCCTGGCGCTGATTAAGGAATAGGCAGTGTTATTGGATGTCGAGGAAGATCGATGTGCATCAATAGAACAAGCAACGCTCTCTACGCCAGCCTGAAGGCTGCGTTAGGGAGCGTTTTTGTGTGCAGAAGCGGCTTGCCGCCGCTGAAGGCGCCGATTCCGATGGTTGCCGGAATTTATTTGGCACATCGGCGCAGCGCGCAACCGGGCAACCTGGACAATTCTCTGCGAAAAAACCACATTCGTTCAGGAGGCAAAGGGGCGGCGGAGGCGCAAGGAATGCGAAAAACCACATAAAAAACGGCGTTCCCGGCCCGAATGTCCGAATGAATGCGAAAAACCGCACACATCACAGCAAATCTGACTCGAATGTCCGAATGAATGCGAAAAACCACACACGTCACGGCAAATCTGACTCGAATGTCCGAATGAATGCGAAAAACCACACACATCACAGCAAATCTGACTCGAACGTCCGAATGAATGTGAAAAACCACATAAAACACCTCAATCCACCCGGAATCCAAGCGGACGAATGTGAAAAACCACATAAAAAACGGCGACTCCGACCCGAACGTCTGAATGAACGCGAAAAACCACACATATCACGGCAAATCTGGCTCGAACGTCTGAATGAACGCGAAAAACCACATAAAACACCTCAATCCACCCGGAATCCAAGCGGACGAATGTGAAAAACCACATAAAAACGGCGACCCCGGCTCGAATGTCCGAATGAGCGCGAAAAACCTCTATGGCAACAGGGGCGGTTGTCACCCCTGCAATGGAAATTTCCCGTATGCGGCCAACCGTAGTTATGAAAAGCCTATTGCGGAGAGGCTGGGTGTTCGGAGATTGTGGAGGAAGTCCAGTCATTCGAGCATGGAGAGGCTGCGTGGGAGGAGTTAGTGGAGAAATCCGTACAACGAAGCTTCGAAGAGGTGGTTGGAGGTGGAGATGTGCGGGAAATCCGTGCAACGCCCGCTCGTTCCGCTGCCGTTGCTTCCGAATTTGTTGCTCGTGTCGCCGCTGTCTCGCTTCTCACCGACATACTGACCGCGCTGAACCCGATGCTCCACATACATAGCAACGATTCCGACCCGAACGTCCGGATGAATGCGAAAAACCACATACAAAATGGCGATTCCGGCCTGAATAGCCGAATGAATGTGAAAAACCGTTACTACTTAGGTACCCCCTAACGGAATATTTAGCTCAGCTGTAACAATTGCCCTATCAACAGCCGACAAAGTAGAAAGAAGTTATGACGGACAGAGGAGTGAGCGCAAATGGAGCAGACAAAGTTGTCCCCTGAGCAAGTCCTGACGATTAGTAAAGGCGATACGGAGATTGCTGCATTCATTCACTCCCTCCTCCACACGATCGAAGCCCAAGCTGCCCTAATCGAAACGCAAGCGTCCCAAATTAAGAAATTGGAAGCCCGTGTTCATGAA
>NZ_SSOB01000074.1 GCF_004801405.1 Cohnella fermenti | reverse complement strand
ATTTTCCGTACGCAGTCTTCGTGGCTGTAAAAACCTGCTGTGAAGAGGCTGGGTGGGCAGAGTTAGTGGAGTTACTCATCTGCCCCCACCATGCCAGCTCATACGCCCGCACTTGAGTAATGGCGACTCATCTCGGGCCCTCCCGCGCCCATCGCCGCTCCAGTTTACCCGTGTCCAGGAACAGTGTGCCGGGAACCCGTACAACGACGCTCCGAAGAGGCAGTTGGCGAGGGCGATGTGCCATTAGCGGAGGTTAATTTTCGTATTAAACCACATAAAACCCGCGATAACACGGGTTCCAAGCAAATTGTATGTGAAAAACCACATTCGTCCAAGCGGCAGCCGGACAGTAACGAGACAGCACGCGCGCTCCCCACGGTCAACCAGATAATCTTTTCTCAGAAATTTCGGTACACATAAGGATCGCTCGGCTCGTCGACAGCCTCCCACTCGGTCACCTTCAGCACCGGGATCACCTGCTCGAACGGCTTATACATCTCCGAAGTGAGCGTGCCGGTCACCTTCACCCACTGATCGTCGCCTAAGGCGGTGCCGTCGGGGAAGTTAACCAGCATCCCGAACACGCCGGAATCGGCCGCACAGTGGATCAGCCCGAACCGGAACACGAAGTAATGATTGGCGTCGGACTGCTCTCCCCGATAAATGAATCCGTCCAGCGACACCGTCCGGTTCATGAAGCTTCCCGGGTTGTCGTAAATAACCTCGATGCCTTGCAAATAATTATCGTCCGTCAGAACGACCGATTGCAGGCTGTTAAATTCCTCGTACTCCTTGCTCTTGACCTTGGCATAGTCGTCGGCGCTGTAGAAGATGCTCGTATCGGGGCTGAGAACTTGCCCGGGAACGGTATCGCTCGTCGTGCCGTCGGCTTGGGGGAAGGAGAAGCCCTTCGCCTTCACGAAGCTGGAATCGAACGTCTGCACCGGAAGCAGAATGCCCGTGAAGATCGGGATAAACAGAATCGCGCGCCCGACGGCCCGCTTCCACCTTACGCTGCTCTCGTGAGCGTGATCGTCATGATCATGTCCGTGGTGGTGGTCATGTTCATGGTCGTGGCTATGGTTGTGGTGATCGTGGTGGTGGTCATGTTCATGGTCGTGATCGTGAGAGACCGCGCCCTCCTTCTTCTCCCGCTTGCGCTTCTCCGCCTCGTTCGCTTCCCTGGAGAATCGGATAAATTCGATGACGGTGAAGATTCCGAACAGAACCATCGCTATCGTGGACAGATAGCTGTACTTCATATTGATGTATTTGTTAAGATCCCCGCCCTGCCGAATGTAGACGAACATCAGCAGGAACCCGATAACGGCGAAGAATCGAATCATCCGTATATCCTCCCCACAATCAGCGATCCCGCAAGCGTGAACACCGTGACGAGCGCGATCAGCGCGAACACGAATTTTTTGTTGAATGTCCCGAGCAGCATCAGCGTATTCTTGATATCGATCATCGGACCGAATACGAGGAACGCGGAGATCGCTCCCACCGAGAACGTGCTTCGGAACGAGGCGGCGATGAACGCATCCGCTTCCGAGCAAAGCGATACCGCGAACGCCAGGCCGATCATCACAAGGGAAGCCGTCAGCGGGTTGCTCCCCAGGTGAAGCAGAGAAGCCGTCGGGATATACGTCTGCATGCAAGCCGCGATGAGCGCCCCCAGAACGACGTACTTCCCCACCGAGAAGAACTCATCGATCGAATGCGTCAGCACGCCGTACAATTGCTTCGCGATCGGCTTGCGCGGCGACGGGACGACAACCCCCGGCTCCAACGCCGCCGCGACCGGAGGCAGGGCGATCTGCTCCCGGAACGGAAGCGCGGGGAACATTAGCGACAGAAGCATGGACACAAGGAAAGCGACCGCAATCGCCATGCCGGCCCGGATCGCGACCATGTTCCAATTGTTGCCGAATGCAATATAAGTGGAGAACAGAACAATCGGATTAATGATCGGCCCGGTGAGCATAAACGCGATTCCCGCATTCAAGGGAACCCCCTTCTTCATGAGGCGCCTTGTGATCGGCACGATGCCGCATTCGCATGACGGGAAGAACACTCCGACGCCGCAGCCCAGCAGCGAGGACAAGAAGCGATTGCGGGGCAGGATGCGGGCGATAGCTTGCTCCGTCACGAACATCTGGATAATTCCGGAGACGATGACGCCGATCAGGACAAACGGGATCGCCTCGATAATCATGCTGATAAAGACAGTGTTCATCTGCAGAAAAGTATTCATCCATAACGCCGCCGTTCTATCTCAGAATCGTAGCTAACCTATTATGGATCAACTTTTCCCGCAAATCCACCTTTCCTCCAAATCCGGCTCTAATCGCCGCTCCCCGCGCTACAGCGTATCGATAAACCGCTCCAGCTCGTTCGCCATCGTGAACAGACTGGCCCGATTCTCGAACTCCTCGCGAGATTCCGGCAGCGGCAGTTGCTTGTGGTAGTCGCGGATGGTCTGCAGCTTGTCGTGCAGCTCGCCCGCCTTGTCCGGGTGCCGCAACTGCTCGCCGAGCTCGACGACGAAGTCGCCGATCCGGGTGCTCTGCTCCATCTGCGCGGTAATGCGCGCCACCATCGGCAGCATCCGCTCCAGCAGATGGTACTGCCGCCGCTTGTTCTCGAAGATGAGCCCGTAATCGTTCCGCTTGTCCGCAATCCGATGGTTCTCGGCGTCCAGCGCCGCGACGGACCTCGCCTTGTTCAGCGTATCCTCGAGCTGCAGCAGCTCCTTGCCGTCCCACAGCGTATACCCGTTCTTCAGGTAGTTGGCGATCTCGAACAGGATGGCGCTGATCAGCCGCTCCGTCTCCTCCTGATGCTTGATCAGCACGCGGTCGATGCTCGGCATATACCAGTTCACGAGCAGCGCGACGCCGAGCCCGATGGAGATAATGAGGAACTCGTTCAGGAAGAACGAAGCTTCCACCTTGGCGTGCATGTAGACGTGCATCATGATGACGACGCTGCTCGCGATGCCCTCTTGAATTCGGAGGCGGACCAGCAGCGGGATGAAGAGCAGAAGCACGACGAGGAACGCATACGCCTCGTAGCCGATCAGCTCGAAGATCCCCGTGGACACGAACAGGCCGCCGACGCACGCGAAGAAGCGGCTGACAGCAGCTTGAATCGATTTTTTGCGCGACTTCTGAATGCAGAGCAGCGTCAGGATGCCCGCCGAAGCGAAGTTCTGCAAGCCGATAAGCTCGCCGAGCAGCACCGAGACGGACACCCCTACCGCCGTCTTGATCGTTCGGAATCCGATTTTGAACATATGCGCCTTCCCCAGTCCCAGCATGGCATTCAAGTCTAATCCATTAGGATTATGACCTTGGATTCGCTTTCTAGTCAAGGGAAGAGATCACACCGTTACCACAAGTACAAATCCCGTTACCACAAGTACAAATCGTTGCCCTTAAGCTTGAATACCCCTTCGATGAAAAAGTAATCCCCATAAATGATTGACTGATGATGGACAGCGGAATGGTAAGCGGCGGAGCCGCCCGTAAGGATGCCGTCGCTCCCGGAGTCCCAGTCGCTTCGGGATTCGTCCAGCGTCCGGAGCAGCTTCACCGCCGCGTCCAGGTACAAGCCGCGCTCAAGCTCCGGAACCGCCTTCGCAAGCTCGATCAGCCCGCACGCCGCAATCGCCGCCGCCGTGTCGTCCGTCAGCGCCGGCTCCTCCGGCTGGCGGAAGTCGACCGGAATGACGCCGCTGCCTTGGATGTTCGCGATGAAGTAGTGCGCGATCCGCTTCGCGGCCTGCAGATACTCGTCCTTGCCCGTATGAATGTAGCTCATCATGAAGCCGTAGAGCCCCCAGGTCTGCCCGCGCGTCCAGGACGAGCCCTCCGCATAGCCCTGCCCGCCGTGCGTCCGGACGACGCCGCCCGCGAACGGGTCGAACTCGACGATGTGGTTCACCGAGCCGTCCGGCCGGATGAACGCCTCCATCGTCGTGTCCGCGTGCCGCATCGCGATCTGCTTGAAGCGCGGGTCGCCCGTCTCCTCGGTTGCCCAGTAGAGCAGCGGAATGTTCAGCATGCAGTCGATAATCGCCCAGCCGCGGGTGTCGTTGTCCTCCACGTCGTCCCACGCCCGAATGAAGCCGCCCGCGAGGTTAAACCGCCCGGCCAGCAGATTCGCGGCGTGAAGCGCGCGCTTGCGGGACTCGCGGTCGCCCGTCACCCGATAGCTGGCTACGCTCGTCGGCAGCCACATGAAGCCGACATCGTGATGCAGCCCGCGGTACAGCTTAAAGCACTCGTCAAGCTTCGCCTCGGAGACGGCGGCGATCTGCTTGTACTTGCCGTCTCCCGTCTCATGGTGCATCAGCCACATCATGCCGCCCCAGAAGCCGTTCGTCCACCAGTTGATGCCGTCGGCCTCGCCCCCGGACGGATTCGTCGTCGATCGGTCGTCGTGCACTCCGTCCAGCGTCGTGTAAGGGATTTTGTCCCGCGACCGCTCGCTGACCGCATCCAGCTTCTTCGTGATGCGGGCGACGGCTTCGTCTGCCCAGCGTCTGTCTTGTTCCTTCAGCATCGCAATTCCGTTCCCTTCTATCCGTTCGTTCTGTCCGTCCTGTCGTTCGTTCAGTCGTTCGTTCAGTCGTTCGTTCTGTCCGTCATGCATCCATTCGTCCTGCATCCATTCGTTCTATATCTTCCGTTCTGTATCTTCCGTTCTGTCTCACTCGTCATGTCCAATGTACGTCATATAATCGAAGTCCGCCGCCAGCCTTGTTCCTTCGAGGTCCTGGGCGCAGAGGCCGAGCATCGTGCCGGTGAACCCGAGCTTGCCTTCGAAGTCGTCCGAGAGCTGGCCCGCGTCCAGTGCCGGGCCGACGGCCTGCCAGTCGCCGCCGCTGGGCGAGGCGTAGAAGCGCAGGCTGTCCGCGTCGAAGACGGCCTTCAGATAGATGCGCTCCCAGCCCTCGGCGCGGATGACCGCCCCTTCCGGCTCCACGCAGCGGCCGGCGACCGAGTACGTGACGCGCACGTGCTTGCCCCATTCCTCGTCCCGAGTCACCCGCAGATAGAAGTGGTCCATCTCGTCGCAGAAGCACGCCAGCCCCGCCGACTGATACATGCTCTTCGGCTCGAACTCGAGGCACGTCTCGACCTCCGCCCGCCAATGCTGAAGACGCCGGGCGACCATGCTCTGCCGGTTCCACGAGTAGATCGATTCCTGGCCGCGAAGCCGCAGCCAGCCGGGCCGCTCGGTCAAGCTCAGCCAGCTCTCGTCGGCCGGGATGCGAAGCGTCTGCAGATGAATGGACAGCCGGGCCGCATCGAAGTGATCGGTCGCGGGCTCCTCCGGCCACGGGTGCCAAGCAAGGCCCGGTCCCTCGATCTCAAGCTCCGGCAAAATCCCGCCGCCCGCAAGCTGAAGCCAGCCGTCGTCCGTCCACTCCACCCGCTGGATCGCGATCTCCCGGCCAAGCGGACTAAGCCGCCTTCCCGCCAGCGGCCGGGCGCATATATGGGGCATGTACCAGTCACCGCGCTGCGTCTCGACGAGCGCGCCGTGCCCGGCCTTCTGCAGCGGATGCTCCGGATGGGCGATCGTCGTCATGAACGGCGTCCGGGGCGCGAACTCGTAGGGGCCTAGCAGCTCGCGCGAACGAGCCAGCGAGGCGGCATGATTGTACCCGGTCCCGCCCTCTGCCAGCAGCAGATAGTACCAGCCGTCTCTGCGAACCAATTGCGGCCCTTCCGTCACCCCGAGCGAGCTGCCCTTCGTCAGCAGATGAACGGGACCGACCATCCCGCCCTCGGCGACCGAGAACTCCTGCAGCTCGATGCCGCCGAAGTTCGGCTTGTCCGCGCGGGGGTCCCACCGCATATTCGCGACCCACTTGCGGCCGTCGTCGTCGTGGAACAGGAACGGGTCGAAGCCTCTGCCATGCAGATAGATCGGCTCCGACCACGGACCGCGAATATCGGTTGCCGTGATCAAGTAATTGGCCATGTCCTTGGAAGCCCGCTTGAAGCTCTTCATGTCCGTGTACAACAGATAGAACGTGCCTTCATGATGCGACAGCGCGGGCGCCCAGATGCCGCCGGAGCTCGGGTTGCCCCGCAGATCGAGCAGCGACGTCCGGTCCAGCGGATAAGCATGAAGCCGCCAGTTGGCGAGATCCTTCGAATGATAAATCGCCACGCCGGGGAACCATTCGAACGTCGAAGTCGCCAAGTAATAGTCGTCCCCGACGCGAACGATTGAAGGGTCCGGGTTAAAGCCGGTCAGCACCGGATTGCGAATCGTATACGTAACGAACAGCTCCTTCCTCCAACCAATCACCGATTGTCTTTATCCCTTGATCGCCCCGGTGGCGATTCCCTTGACGAAGTACTTCTGCAGAGCCAGGAACACGATCAGAATCGGCACGATCGACATGGCCGTTCCGGCGAAGATCATGTCCCAACGCGAGGAGAACTCCCCGACGTAATAGAAGATCTCGACGATCATCGTCTTCGGCTTGCCGGACGGAAGCACGAGCATCGGCATAAGGAAGTCGTTCCAGATGCCCAGCCCGTTCAGAACGACCATGCTGGCCGTGCACGGCCCGAGAAGCGGGAACACAATCCGGTAGAAAATCCCATAACGAGAGCAGCCGTCGATCGCAGCCGATTCCTCGATCTCGCGCGGCACCCCTTTGAGGAAGCTCGTGTACAGCAGTGCCCCGAAGCCGACGGAGCCGGATACGTAGATGACGATCGGCCCGACGAGATTGCCGTACATCCCCATCATCTTGAGCTCCTTGAACAAGGGAATCATGTACGCCTGGAACGGGATCATCATGCCGGCCAGGAAGTAGAGGAACACGAAGCCCGTCCACTTGGCGCTCGACCGCTCGATCGCGTAGCCCGCCATCGGGATGACGACAACCATGAACACGATGGACAGCCCCGTCAGCACGACGCTGTTCACGATCGCCGCCGGGAATTCGGTCTCGGTCAGCAGGTACTTGAAGCTGTCCAGGTACAGCGACGTGGGCAGCGCAATGGCGTCGCGCATAATCTCCGAGTTGCTCTTGAAGGCGGACATCAGGTTAAAGAAGATCGGGAAGAAGAACATAACCGCGATCAGCAGCGTGACGATAAACAGCAGGACGTCGTAAGCGGATTTGCCTTTGTACATCTACAGTTGCACCTCTCTTCTGCGAAGCACCTTGACCTGAATCACCGTGATGATCAGAATCAGCAGGAACAGCACCATCGCCATCGCCGTGCCGAAGCCTTGCCGCAGCTCGCCGAAGCCGACCTTGTAGACGATATACGTCAGCGTCTCCGTCTCGAAGCCGGGACCTCCGTCCGTCATCACGGCAATCTGGTCGAAAATCTTCAGCGAGCTGATCATCGACAGCACCGAGCTGACCGTCATCGAGCCCGCGAGCAGCGGGAACGTGATCCGGCGGAATTGCTGCCACTTGCCCGCTCCGTCGATGGAGGCCGCTTCGGTCAGATCCTGCGGGATGCCCTGCAAGCCCGCCAGGTAGATGATCATGTAGTAGCCCGCCTGCTTCCACAACGTGGACAGAATGATCGAGATCAGCGCGAAGTCGGGATTCCCTAACCAGTCGATTTTCCAAGAAGCGAGTCCGATCAGCTCCAGCATCCGGTTGATGACGCCGAAGTTGTAGTTCAGAATAATGGTCCAGACGAAGCCCATGACGATGCCGCTTATCAGGACGGGGAAGTAGAACACGCTCCGGAACAGGTTGCGCGCCCAGCGCACCTGATCGACCAGGACGGCCAGCGCAATCGCGGCGATGTTCTCCAGAACGACGAGAGCGAACGTGAGAATCATCGTGTTCTTGAGGGCGTTGTGCACCCGGTCGCTGTTCCAGATCTCCGTGAAGTTGTCGAAGCCGATAAAGTGAATTTTGTCGCTGACGCCGTCCCAGGAGGTGAAGCTGAGATAGGCGCTGCTGAACGTCGGCGTGACGACGAACAGCGTGTACAGCGCGATAGCCGGCAGCAGGAAGACGACCGTCGGGCTGATCCGCCCGGTCCATCTGCTCCATGCCGATTGGTTCTTCGTGTCGTTCATGTCGGGATACCTCCATGTCATGCCGTCTTGCTGCGTGCGGGGACGGCAAACAACCTTCGCTCTCGAGACCGCGCCGTCAAGCGAAGGTTGCTCCGTCAAGCTTATTGCGGCCTTGCGCTATCCTTATTGCTGCGCGTTCGCCTTCACTTCGGTGTCATACTCTTCGTCGGCCTTCTTCATGTATTCCGCAACGTCGCCGTTCTTGACGACCAGATCCTGCATCAGCTTGTAGTACCAGTTCCGGAACTGCGGCGGAATCTGGTTGTCTCCCCACCAGTTGTTGATCATAAGCGACTTCTTGACGTTCGGATCGGCCATGATCGCGAGGACGTCCTTCATCTGCTCGGTCGATTCATACGTGATGTTCTCGGCCGTGGACGGAATGCCGTTAACCGTCTGCAGATACTTGGAGTATTGCTCCTTCGCGAAGAAGAACTTGATGAATTCCGTAATGGCCGCGACCTTGTCCGGGTCCTTCGACGCGTCCGCGGACAAGCTCCAGCCTGCCGGGGAAGGAAGTCCGACGATGCTGACGTTGCCTTCGCGATCGGGAAGCGCGTAGTAGCCGAACTCGAAGCTCGGGTCCGCCTGCTGGATCTGCGTGAACATCCACGGACCGGAGAACAACTGCGCCGCCTTGCCGGACACGAGGATCGAAGCGGTCTGGTTATCCGCGGTGGACAGCCAGCCCTTGTCGACGTAATTCGTGAACAGCTCCTTGTAGTCCGTCATCGCCTGCACAACATTCGCGTCCGTGAAGCTCACCTGCTTCGCCGTGCGCTTGCTGTTCCAGTCCGGATCGCTTGCATACACTTCGTCGATCAGGAACTTGTTGAGCCAGAAGCCCATGTGGAAAATATCCTTACCGCCGACAACGATCGGGGTGATGCCGCTCGTCTTCAGCTTCTCTTGAATTGCGAGGAATTCGTCGTACGTCTTCGGCAGCTCGGTGACGCCCGCCTTCTCGTAAGCCTTCTTGCTATAGATGATGCCTTGCGGAGCGTTAAGCGTCAGAGGCGCGTTGTACTTCTTGCCGTCGACCTCCGGAACGTTGGAGAACAGACCGACCAGCTCGGAAGGAAGCTCGACGATCTTGCCGGAATCGGCGAACACCTTCGTGTCTCTCATCTCGACCAGATCGGGGAACTCGCCCACCGCATCCTTCGTCTTCAGCCAGTCCAGGTAGGAGGCCGAGGTCGTCTCGCTGTAGTCCTTGATCTTGATGTTCGGGTGCGCCTGCTTAAACGCCTCGATCGTCTGCGAGATCGCCTGCTTCGTCGCCGGGTCTCCGGTCGCGTAGCCGATCGTGAAGGTGACTTCCTTCGCCGGGGCCGAAGCGGACGGGCTGGCGGCGGGGGAAGATGAGGCTGGGGATGAAGATCCGGCGGAAGGAGAAGCCGAACCGTTATTGTTATTGCCTCCGCAGGCGCTCAGAATCAGGGTCAGGGCAACGGCGGGTGCGGCGGCTTGCAGAATGCGTTTCTTGGACATCTCGGGTGGAACCTCCCTTTATTTGTCTCATGATTGGTCTCGTGCTTAAGTGATGTGCGCGGCATCACGTATGAAGCGCTTCCGTGTCTCAAGAGTATCATCCTCCCCGCCTCCAACCAATGCTATTTTTTAAGACGGGAGTGCGGATTTCTTAAGATCGATCCGCCGGATTTTCAGAGAACATCCTCTCCTTCGTCCCCTCTCTCCGCCATCTTCCCCGCCATCCCATTCGCCCCGCCGGTCCGACGACTTTTGCGATTTTATGCGTTTTTTCACATTCGCTGGCTCGGATCGGAGGGAATTGCGGAGTTTTATGCGGTTTTTCGCATATATACGTTATTTCCGGCCCGGTTCGCCGCCATGTATTTGGTTTTTCACATAGAATCGCCCAAACACCCCGTTATCGTGCTTCGCCAATGTGGTTTTTCACATAAAATCCAGTCATCCGGCGGCATCGGCGCTATCGGCGGCGCAGATTCGAAGCTTATACTGAAAAAAACCGCGCCCCCGATCAGGAGCGCAGCGATTGGCGGTATTCGTTCGGCAGCATGCCGCAGGTCTTCTTGAACACGTCGCTGAAGTGGCGGGCGTTGGCGTAGCCGACCTTCTCCGCGACCTCGTACATGAGCAGGTCCGTGTTCGACAGAAGCTGTGTCGCATGGCGCATGCGTACCTCGGTGACGTAAGCCTTGAAGTTCTCGTTCGTGTGCTTCTTGAAGAAGGCGCTGAAGTAATACGGGTTCATGAACGCCACGGCCGCCACCGACTCCAGCGTCAGCTCGTCGGCGTAATGCCGTTCGATGTGCTGCTTGATGCGTGCGAGCAGCATCTTGTCCCGGTTGCCGGTGCGATTGCCGATCACCTCCGCCAGCTCCCCGAGCAGTTCGCCGATCCCTTGGGCCATCGAATCGAACGTCTCGTACTGCCCGAGCCGCGTCTGCAGCCCCTGCAGGTCGAAGCCTTCCTCCGAGAGCGCCACGCCGGACTTCTGCAGCTCCTGAACGATCGACAGAACGGACGAGAAGGCGGTCGCAACCGCCAGGCCCTTGTTCCCTTCCGTCGTCCGGCGAACGGCGGCCAGCAGCTTGTGAAGCGCCTCCTGCGCCCGCTTCCCGTTCCTCTCGGCAAGGCTCTGGACGACGTCCGAGCGCAGCGTGTACAGCTCGCTCTCGGCGACGGCGGCCGAAGCCTGAGCCGCATATGGAAGCAGCTTGTTCAGCCCTTCGAAGTACTTCATGTCCAGCGCTTGCTCCGCCTGCTGCGCGGATTCCGCCAGCCGCCCGAGCGAACGAACCGCCAGGCCGATGCCGATGGACACGTTCAGCTTGAGGTAATCGTTGATCTTCGCCTTGATGTCCTGCGCCAGCTCGTAGGGCCTGCCCGCTTCCGAATGGGGGACGATAACGACGATCCGCTCCTGCTTCGCGAAGAACGTCCCGAGCCCGCCTTCGGCCCCCGATCCGGGCTCCGCAAGCAGCTCGCCCAGCACGTTGTCGACGGCGAAGTTCACGAGATTCCTCTCCGTCTCGGTCCAGCGGCCGGACGCATCCTCAAGCTGGCCAAGCTCCAGCGCGAGGACGGTGTAGAACGGGGCGCGGAGCTCCGCTTCCAGCCGGGCGTACAGGTCCGCTCCCGCAGGCAGCGTTCCGGAAGCGAGCCGGCTCAGCGCCTCGCGCTTCTCTTCCGTCCGCTGCCTCGTCTCCATCCGCCGCAGCTTGTCCTTGCGCCGGTTCTCCTCGCCTTCCTCGCGAATCAAGGACATCGCCTTGTCCAGCGCGGCCCGGAGCTGCTCCCGCTCGATCGGCTTGATCAAGTATTCGACCGCGCCGAGCGAGATCGCCTCCTTCGCATACGAGAATTCCTGATACGCGCTGATGAAGACGACCTTCACCGGCAGCCCCTGCTCGTTGATTCCGCGCAGAACGTCGATTCCCGACTTGCGCGGCATGCTGATGTCGCTGATCAGCACATCCGGGCGAAGCAGACGGATCTGCTCGTCCAGCTCGTCCCCGTCGCACGCCTGCCCGACGATCTCGACGCCCAGCTCCTCCCAGGGCAGCAGCTTGCGCAGCCCCTTCAGAATAAGCGGCTCATCGTCCGCCAGCAGCACTCGAATCGTCATGCCCGTTCCCCCCTTGCTTCGTCGGCACGACCATGCGGACAGCCGTCCCCCACATCTTCCGGCTGCTGACCGCCAGGCCGTACTCCGGTCCGTAAAGCGCGCGAATCCGGTCGTGCACGTTCTTCATGCCGATGCTCTTCGACGTTCCGGAAGGACCGCTCAGCCGAGACGTCAGCCGCTCCAGCTCCTCCGGCTCCATGCCGACTCCGTCATCGTAGACGGTCACGACGAGATCGTCCACCGCGTTCTCCACCGTAATCCTCACGCTTCCTCTGCCGCCCTTGGGCAGAACTCCATGCTGCACCGCGTTCTCGACGATCGGCTGCAGCGACAGCTTCAGAATGGAAGCGTCCAGGTCTACGTTGTCCGCGATGTCGACCCGAAGCTCGATCCGGTTCTCGAACCTTACTTCGATAATATAGAAGTAATCGCGCAGGTGCTCCAGCTCGCGCCGCAGCGGAACCGAATTCTCGCCGTAATCGATCACATACTTGAGCTGCTTGGACAAGGACAGAATCATCTCGCCAACCTCGTCGTCATCGTTCGCAACCGCGTTCATCCGAATCACTTCCAGCGTGTTGTACAGGTAATGCGGACGAATCTGGCTTTTGAGCGCGTTCAGCTCCGTCTGCTTCTGCTTGATCTCCGCCACGTACGCCTCGTCGATGAAGGTGCGCAGCCGCTCGACCATCCGGTTGAAGCCGTGCGAGAGCCGCCCGACCTCGTCCTTGCCTCCGTCGAGCGGGGCGACGTCGAGGTTGCCCGACTCCACCTTCACCATCTCGCGGATCACGCGGCGAATCGGATTCGACAGCCGGCGCGAGAACCAGATGCCCATCAGAATGAGGAGCACCGTGCAGAACACGATCGCGACGATGACCGTCGACCGAGTCGTCGTCAGACTCTCGTACAAGGCGGACTTGGAGATCCGAACGAGCACCTCTCCTTGCAGGAAGGGCACCTCCTCGCTGAACGTGAGCACCCCTCCCGTGCGCAGACGATCCAGATCGACCTTCGTCCCTTCGTCTCCCCGATTGCTGAAGATGACATTCCCCGCCCCGTCGACGAAGATCAGCTCCCCGTCCGCCTCCAGATTCAACTCCTTCACCAGCTCGTCGAACGCCTGCAGGTTCACGTCGATGAACAGAGTGCCGACGATCTTCGGCTCCTTCTGAAGCAGGCCGGACGTGTCGATCAGGTTGCGCCCCAGGGTGACGATCTTCTGCGAGGAATCGAGGAAGTACGGCTCCTCGTGCGTCGGAATGACGGCGAGCTGCTGAGGGCGGGAACGAAGCGGCTCCAGCCAGTCGTCCACCGGCAGCAGATCCGGGAGGAACGCCTTGCTGTCCCGGCTCTGCCGGTACACCTTGCCGTCCATCGCGCGGACGAAGAACGCGTTCTTGATGAAGCTGTCGCTGTACAGCACCGTCGTCAGGAAGTCGTCGATCGACATCCGGTTGATCCGCTCGTTCACGTTCACCGAGTCCGTCGTGCTGATCGTGCTGCCGTCGATCGCCCCCGCGTCCACGCTCAGGTACATCAGCTTCGTGACCTCGTTGTACTGAGAGAAGATGTTGTTTAAGTTATTTCCCATATAATAGACCATCTGCTCGAGGTTGTTGACCGTATTCCTCTCGACATGGCTTGTGAACGTCCGCAGGGAGAAAATACTCAGAGCCATAAGAGGAAGCAAGCCGACGAGCAGGAACGACATGGAGAAGCGGGCGAACAGGCTGTGGGACCATCTTCTCAGGGCGGCTCCTCCTCTTCGGTTGATCTTGTCGTTTAAGCGTACGGACGCCCGCCGATTCCGTCAAGCTCCGGACGGAGCATCCCGTTCCAGCTTACCACGAAGTCGGGGAGGTATTTTTAAGGAGAAGGTGCGATTTTCTTAAGGGGTCTCCGGTGACGGTTGCGAGTGCTGCATGCGATTGCGCGATTTCTGGCAATTGCGCTGCGCAATTTTATGCGGTTTTGCACATTCGTCGGCACAGATTGGAGGCAATCGCGGTGTTTTATGCGGTTTTTAGCATACATCGAGCACCTCGGCCCGGAAATTGCTCCACGAATGCTATTTTTCACATATAATCGTCCAAACCACCCGTTATCGAGCTGCGCGAATGTGAATTTTCGCATAAATTTATGGTGTCGGCGGCAGATCGCGGTCGCATAAGGGGATCGGGTCATAAAGAAGGAGAGGCCGCAGATTGTCTCTGCTTCCTCTCCCTTAGGCTTCCCCTTGTCGCTTAAGCTTCTTGCACAACCCCGACGAACGCCAGATCGAAGTTGGTTCCCTCGCAGCCCGGCTCGTTGCCGTGCACGACCTCAAGCTCGAAGGAATGCCGGCCCGGCGCAAGATCGTCGAACAGCACCTCGATCTTCATCCAGCCGCTCGTCCCGCACCAATCCGGACGAATCCGGTTCGACGCCGCCCACTCTCCCCCGTCGAGCCGGTAGCGGAATTCCGCCGAACGCTTCCCGAAGTCGAAGGCCAGCGCCAGCACCGTCCCCTCGAAGTCGAAGCCCAGCTTCGCTCCGACGGCGAACGTCGACAGCGTGTAGTCGATCCAATGCAGGTTCACCCAGCGCCGCACCGTCCAAGGCCCCTCGGTGCGGATGTCGTCGAACGGAATCAGGCGCGCGTTCTGCCAGTGGCCTTCCGTCAACGGAGCGGGAAGCCCTTCGCTTGCCGGAGCCGACGGCTCTTCATCGGCCAGAAGCGCCTCCTGCAGCAGCCCGATCACGCTCGTTCCATAGCTGAAGCTGCCGCGCTGCGTCGGATGGAGCCCGTCCGGAAGCCATTCCTCCCATTGCAGAAGTCCCCGTCTCACTTCCTGGAGCGCGTGCAAGCCCATCCATACCGAGTTCAGTCCATAGTGCTCGGCCAGCGCCTCGAACTCCGCGATGCTGTCCGGAACCCGCCCGTTCACCATATCCTCGTACATCTCTTGGCGATACGTGTAGACGATCACAACGTCCCGCTTGCCGTCCGCCAGAAGCTGGCGCAGCAGCCCTTCGCGGGTCTTGTTCCGGCGCTGCGTCGGCACTTCCCAATCGTTGACCGCGAATTCCACGAAGACGAGCTCGCAGCCGGGATCGATCAGGTCGCGCTGCGCGCGAAACGCCGCCAGGTTGCTTCCCGTCGCTCCGATGCCGGCATTCTCCACCGTAATTCGAGCCTCCGGGAATTGATCGACAAGCCATCGCGTCACCGGCTCCGGCCAATTGTGCCCCGGACGGCCGTCCGTAATCGAACCTCCGATATAGCCGACCGTCAGCCGCTTCCGCTTAAGCGCCTCCTTCGTGTTCCTTAGCTCTCCTCTTCTCCTCACAACCTCCGCCTGCGCAGCCATGCTCTATTCAACCTCCGCTTGATGGAATGATTTCTCGGTTCGATATCCTCATCCATCATCGCGCGCTCGCCGCGGCCTGTCAACGGGAGAATGCTGCTGATTTTCGCGGAACGGCCGTCGACTGCCTGACGATAAGCTCCGTGGCCAGCACAATCTTGCGCACCTCCTCGAACGGCTCTGGCCGATCGCACATCTCGATCAGCATAACCGATGCCTGCCGTCCCTGCCGCTGGAAGTCCTGCTGAATCGTCGTCAGCGGCGGGATGCCCGGCACGTTAAAGGCGGTCAAGTTATCGAAGCCCGTGACGGACAGGTCCGACGGGACGGACAGCCCCCGCTCCTGAGCCGACCTTATGATGTACATCGCGGTCTTGTCGTTGACGGAGACAATCGCCGTCGGCCGCTGCCGCGCTTGCAGCGCCCTCTCCAGCTTGTCTCTCGCCAGCTCCATCTGGACCTCGGGCGTCTGCTCCCGAACGTCGAAGGAACGAACGTCGCTCTCGATCAGCCACTCCTCCCGGGGAGCGATGCCGGCTTCGATAAGGGCTTTGCAATAGCCCTTGTAGCGCTCCGATACGGAGATGGCTTCCCGAAGGGCGGTGCAGACGAACGCGATGGAGCGATGCCCGAGTTCGAGGAGACAGCGGGTCATCTCGTAGCCCGCTTGCTTGTTGTCGGATATGACATGCGGAACTTCAAGCCCTTCGACCGTCCGATCGATGAGCACGAAGGGGAACCTCTCGATGATAAGCCTGCCGAACACCTCGACGTTATTGTTGCCGGAGCAAGGATAGACGATCGCTCCGCTGATGTCGTCCTCGACGAGCTTAAGCAGCAATTCCCGTTCCAGCTCGGGATCGTACTTGGTATTGTGGTAGGTGACGTAGTAGCCGTGCTCTGCGCAATGTTCCTCGACCCCGCGCAAGACGTCGAGCCCGATCTCTTCCTCGAAGGGAAGCAGAACGCCGATCATCGGAAGCTTCGTTCTGGACGATCGCCTTGCCGGCTTCGCGTCGTAATCCTGGCGAATGAAGCTGCCTCGCTTCTGGGTTCGGGTAACCATCCCGATGTACTCCAGCTCCCGGAGCGCCTTCGCGACCGTGATCCGGCTTACCCCGAATTGCTCGGACAGCTCCTGCTCGGTAGGGATCTTGTCGCCGGGCTTCAATCGTTCTTCCGCCGTCAATTGCATAAAGTGATCCATGATGTTGCGATACAGCACTTGTTTCTTCCTCACGGGCACCCCTGCCTTAGAACCGCCGTCGCCAACCGTACCGTTCTCCGCCTAACCCTTAATGCCGGCATTCGCGAACCCTTGAACGATGTATCGCTGCAGGAACAGGAAGATAAGAACCGGAGGCAGTACGGATATCGTAGACAGCGCGAAGATCTGCGGGTAGTCGCGGTCGCCGACTTGCTGCAGCGCGGCCACCAGCGTACCGACATATCCCGGCAACGTCGTGTATTTCAAATTATTGATATAAATAAATGGAGTCATGAAGTCGTTCCACGTGACGATCGCCATGTTCAGGAAGATCGTCGCGATAATCGGCCGCTGGATCGGAACAATAATTCTCACGATCGTGTTCATGAACGTGCTCCCGTCCATGTACGCCGCTTCTTCGTAATCCCTTGGCAAGCTGTCCATCGTCTGCCGGAACAGGAATATCCACACCGCAGACGCGGGGCTAAGCAGCACATACAGAATGGCGGGATGATTGATCAGGCCGCTTCCGCCGAACCCCGTCCAATCGTTGCCGCCGAGGAAGGGAATGCGCGCCATCTCGATATAAGTAGGGATAAGCGTCAGCACTCCCGGAATCATATTGGCGCAGATGATGAAGTAGAGGAAGAACGTTCGGCCCTTGAACCGAAGCCTCGAGAGCACGTACCCCATCATGACGGAAAATCCGGAGATCACAAAGGCGTACCAGAGCGAACGGAGCAACGTATTGAAGAAGGGCCGAATCAGTCCGGTCGTGAAGATGGAACGGTAGGCCTGGAATGTAGGGTCCTTCGGAAGCGGCAGCATCTCGCCAAGGTTCTGGAATTCCTGCCTGCGGGTCATCCCCGCCAATAAGGAGAACAGGAACGGATATATCATCACAACGGCTCCCAAGAGGAGGACGGCAAGAGCGAGCCACCTGCCCAGCTTCTTCATGTTACTTCTCCTCCTTCAGGAACAGCCTCAGATAGACAAGGGTAATAAGAACGGTCAGCAAACCGAGAATAACGGAGGAGGCTCCCGCCATTCCGAAGTTGTAGCTCTTCAGCCCGTCCCGATAGATCCGGTACATCAGCACGTCAGTAGAGCCGTTGGGGCCGCCGCTTGTCATCAGCATGACGATATCGTACATCTGCATGACGCCGATGATCTCCCGAATAAAGTTGAAGGCCGCAATTCCGCGAAGTCCGGGCAAGGTCACATACCGAAGCAACTGAAGACGGTTCGCTCCGTCGACCTTCGCCGCTTCGTACAAGGTAGGATCTATCGATTGAAGGCCGGCCAGCCAGATGATGGCGAGCGGCCCGGTATTTCTCCATACGTAGAAGACGACGACCCAGAAGATCATCCACCCGGCGGAATACGACCAGATGATCGGCTCGAGGCCCAGCTTGGTCAGAAGCCCGTTCAGCCCTCCCCCATGCGGAATCAGAAGGGCGACCACGACGGCAACCGTAGCCGATACGGCCGCGATGTTCGGCAAGTAATAGGCGGTTCTCAGCAAGCCCTTGC
Organism: Cohnella fermenti; assembly: GCF_004801405.1. Classification (GTDB taxonomy): domain Bacteria; phylum Bacillota; class Bacilli; order Paenibacillales; family Paenibacillaceae; genus Cohnella; species Cohnella fermenti. The sequence continues at coordinate 7,960 of NZ_SSOB01000074.1, read as the reverse complement.
CCCGGATGGGAATATTAAAGAGCGAAGCCAGCCCGAAGGATATGAGCATGTTGAAGATCAGGCACAGGCCGCCGATAAAGAGCTGCTTCCATATCGAAGACAAGTACTCGTTGCTATTGAAGAAAAAGGAAAAGTTGCGCAGACCTACCCACTCCGGCATGACGGGCATCCCGTTCCACTTGAAGAACGCGAGCAAAATTCCGGCCACCAGCGGGATGCCGATCGTCAGGAGAAACCAGAGCGCAAACGGCCCGATGATGGAGTACGCGATCAAAGCGTCTCTGTGTCTCCGCCAGAAGGAGCGCGATTCCGTGTTCATTTCTCTTGTTACCACCCTTGAAGTCTATTTTTCGGAATAGAAGCTGCGGATTAGACATTGCGGAATAGAAATCGAGAAGGGAGTCGAATAACTCCCTTCTCTCCCTCGCTGCGATTATTGCTTAAGGTACTTCTCCGCCTCGCTCTGCCCGATCTTCAGAATGTCCTCCACCGACTTGCTCGTCATGGTGGTGGCCGCGATCACCTTCGTATTGATCACGTCCCAGATCTGGGAATCGTTCTGGTCGTACACCGGAAGGGCCGGAATCTCGCCGCTCGACATGGCGTCGATGGCCGACTTGAGAATCGGATTGGAATCGATGACGGATGCTTCCGCCAATGCTTCCTTGTTCGCCGGCGGCGTTACCGTTCCGATCGCGAATTCAATCTGAACGTCCTTGGCGACCAAATCCCGGATCACGTTGAACGCCGCCTCCTTGTTCGTCGACTTGGCGGGCACTCCGTAATAGTCGAAACCGACGAGCACGTTGCCGGACTGGCCGTTGTCGGCCTTCGGAAGCTGAACGACTCCGTAGTTGATGTTGTTGTTCTTTGCCCCAGCCGCTTGCCAGGTGCCGTTCACGACGAAGGCGATCGTTTTGTCCTTCTCGAACATGTTGTACAGAGCGCCTTCGTCCGTACCGTTGCCGATGCCCTTCGGGAAGTTCTTGTCCATGGCCCTGACGAATTCAAGCGTCTGCGCCATCTCCGGCGTATTCAGCGTGACCTCGTCGCCGCCGCCCCAAGAGCCGCCTAGCGCGTTCAGGAACGGATAGACGCGGAAGGCGCCGCCAAGATGCGGGTGGGACGGAATCCCGCCTCCGAATACCTTGCCGTTGCCAGCGGCGGTAACCTGATCGGATGCCGCTTGCCAATCCGCCCATGTATCCAGCTTGACCGTCTCCGGATCGATGCCGGCATCCTTCAACAGATCCTTGTTGTAGAACAGCAGGAAGACATTGCCCTTCGGAGAGACGGCCACCGGCACGCCGTCCGCATTAGTCACCAGGAAGTTCGGGTTGACCATGTCGACAATATCCTGCGGAAGCGGTTCCAAGATTCCTTCGCGAGCATACGTCGTCATGAACGTCTCGCCGTGAACGATATCCGGGTAGCTGCCGCTGATGAACGCCGCGCGCTGCTTCTGGTCAAGCTGCTCCGCCCAGCCCCAGTTCTGCCAATCGACCTCGTAATTCGGATAATCCGCTTCGACCTTTTTCCGGGCCAGGTAATTGTAATCGCTCACTTCGATCCCGGCTTCCTTCGCGTCGGCTTCGGACTTCTCCATGCTGGCGTCGTCCCATCCGTTGCCGACAACCGTCAATTTGGCTTGTTCGACAGGCGAAGCGCTTTCCGTAGCCGCATTGGACGCCGAGGGCGATGCCGCCCCGTTCGATTGCTGAGAGGGCTCATTGTTTCCTCCGCAAGCGGTCAGGCCGGCCGTCAGCGACACGGCCATGGCCACCGCCAATAGAGGTTTTACTTTGCCGATTTTGTCATACTGGGTAAGCATGAAGTCATCCCCTTGTTTTTATTAACCTACAACCCGAGTATATGACATGTCATAATATTGGTCAATATATTTTGATATGTTTTATTTTTTTAATTTATTTATGCCTGCGGCGCCGCGGCGGAATTGCGAATGACCAGTTCCGTATCCAGAACGATATTCGGCATGTCCCTGCCGCTCTTCGAGCCGTCCTCCAGCAGGGTGAGCACAACTTCCGCGGCGCTCGCCCCGAGGTCGTTGAATTTCTGTCGGATCGTCGTCAGTGGAACTTCATAGCCGGCGCCCGCTTGCAGGTTGTCGAAGCCGGTTACCGACAGTTGCTCCGGCACCTTCACTCCGAGCCGCTTGGCCGCCTCCATCAATTGGATAGCCGTCTCGTCGTTGACGGCGACAACGGCGGTCGGCCCGTCCTCCAACGCCAGAATCCGCTGCAAGCGCATAAGGTTGACTTGCAGTCTGACTTCTTTGTCTTCATGATTGATCTTCTCGATGTCCGCGTGGTCCTCGATCAGCCACTCCGGCTTGGGAGCGATCCCGCTGCCGATCAGGGCGTTGCAATACCCCTTGTATCGATCCGACACGGACGCCGCCTCGTTAAGATCCGTACATACAAAGGCGATCCTCGTATGTCCCAGCTCCAGCAGATGGTTTGTAATGTCATAACCGGCCCGGATATTGTCGGAGACGACATGCGGGACGTTCAACCCCTCTACGCTGCGATCGATAAACACGAAGGGGAAGCGGTGGATGATCAGCTTGCTGTATATTTCGATGTTCCGATACCCGTCGCAAGGGTAGACGATCGCGCCAAGCAAGCGATCGGAGAACACCCTCTCCAATATCGCTTTCTCATTCTCGCTCTTGAACTTGGAATTATGGAACGTCACATAGTACCCTCCGCGGGCGCAGATGCTCTCCACCCCCTGAAGAATATCGAAGCCGTATTCTTCCCCGAAGGGCAAGACAACCGCAATTGCCGGAATGGAGCCGGGCTCTTCGTCTTTGGAGACCGGCTGTTCGGTCAGCTTGATGAAGGTCCCCTTCTTCTTGATTCTTATGAGCATTCCCCGGTACTCCAATTCCTTAAGCGCTCTCGTGACCGTTATTCTGCTGACGTTGTAGATGTCGCACAGCTCGGCGTCCGTCGGAATTTTGTCCCCGTCCTTCAGCTTCCCGGACTTCACGTCTTCCAGAATATCGTTAATGATGTTCTCGTATAACATCGTTTTTCCCGACATTGTTTTTTCCGCCCTTCTACAGTTCTCCATATGTAAGCATATCATATTTTCAATCTTCAGCCGAATTGGTATTTTCCTGCGGGGAACTGTCCGAATAAGATATAGAACCGCCAGGGAGAAGATCCCTGGCGGTTCTGGTTGGTTCAGGACAATTACGGATAAACGGGAACGAGCAGCCACTGGGAGCTGTCTCCGGTCATGCCGCCGTACTGGGCATAGCCGAGCTCGTCCTCGATATGGATATTGTCGGCAGGCTCCGCTTTATTTTTTATTCTCAGGAATCCGCCTGCGTCGCTCAAAAGCCATTGCGAACTGTCCTGGGACGGACTGACCGTTCCATATTCCACGTAATCAGAGCTTCCCTCGTACTTATAAAAGACGTGCGCCCCCTCCCGATTGACGATCCCCTGGAAGGCCGCCGCCATTTTCATAAAATCATAAGCATACTCTTTATACTTTACGAACGTTGATCGGTTGATCATGCGATCGGTCATTCCATCCGTATTCAAGTCGACGGTGTCCAGCATCAGGTAGGAATCGGCACTGTCGTCTTCGCTGACCTTCAGATGATAGCCGAACAGGTTGTTGTCGGAGGCTTCGCCGTTTGATCCCGCCTGCTTGACCACCCAGCGATTAAATCTCTTGACGGACCCCAGATCCACTTTAAGCCAAATATCCGCATCTGTGGCGGAGGAAGTCCACTGCGTACTCCCGTTGCCGTCCGCGGCCCACGTCGGATTGGCGCCCGTACTTGCGGTCACGGTGCTGCCAAGAGCCAGATTGCCGGCATCGTACAGCTCGAAGTCGTTGATCGTGACAGTCGGATCGCCCGCGGTCTGGTTCGGGGCTGTAATGTAAAGCCTGAAGTACCGGCCGCTGGCGCCGGGGATCATTCTCTCGGTCAGCGCTTCCGTGTTGCCCAAGACCGTATCCGCATCGGTATAGGTCAGGCCGTCGCTGCTGACTTGCAGCTTGTAATCCTTCGTAATGAGCGTTGCCGACGAAGACCAAGAAGTATCGTCGCGCCCGTCGACGGCGTTCGAAGGCCCGTGCTCCGCACTGCCGGAATCGCTGGCAACCGCTGTCTTCCCCATCGCAATGTCGTCGTACAGCTCGATCTCCGACACTCTGGCCATCCGATCCGTCGCGTAGCCGTTCGGCTTGAACACATCAAGCTTCACATATCTGCCGGCGGGCATGCCTTCCTCGCTGTCCAGAGGATAGACCGCCTTGGGATTGTTTCTTACATATCAAACTCATGATTGTCCCTCCCATTTCGAAGTAGCTGGCAAGCTTGCGTTCAAGCTCATAAAGCCCGGTACCGGCAGCCGGCAAATTCCTTTAATCGCGCTTTAATGATCGCCTCCCCTAACACGAACTTTGTATGCGCTTACAAAATTCGTTTTAAAAATATGTCATGTCTTATCGCGAGTTATTACCAGAGAATATTGGTGTCAAGCGGAGTGGATTCATTGTCTCGTCCTTGTTATGACATAAATTATTCTGAAATCTTCTTCAAAAAAACTATTGTCAGCGTTTACATTATTGATTATGATTAATCACGGAATTTATTGTCATGTCATAATAACAAGAGAGGTGTGTGGCCTTATGAGAATCGAATGGCCTGCAGCACAGAAGGCACGTCGGAACAGTCGCGGCTTCCTCCGTCGGCTCGGCGTAACGGCACTGGCGCTAACAACCTTATCCTCCCCCTTGATCGGGTCTCCGGGGGATGCCGCAGCGGCGAGCCCGCCTACGCTGACCGATCTGTGGAACGGAGACGCGCATTTCGAGCTGTACATGAACAGGCCGATGGACGGCCAATCGGCGAGCGGCTCCAACATTGTCGTCGTCGGAGACAACTGGTACTGGTTCCACCGCAACGTTGTCGATGTCGCCGCCTGGAAGCTCGGCACGGTTGTCGAGAAGTCGACCGACAACGGCCAGACGTGGTCCAGTCCGGTTGCCGCCATCCAGCCGACCGCCGGAACGCCTTGGGCTCAGATGGTGACGGACGGGAACTTCCAGTACGACTCCGCCAGCAATAAGTGGAGGGCGCTCATGCAGACCCATGACGGGTCGAATCCATGGACGCTGTCTTACTTCGAGCGGAGCGGGGCCGATCCGATGGGAGCGTTCACGACCCCGTCGGGGTTCTCCAATCCTGCCGTCGACGCCAAGGAGATCTGGAGCCAGATCACGACCGCGGCGGGCACGGACAGCGTGGATATCCCGGGCGGCACCAACTTAATCTTCGATGAGGGCACACCGCAGATCGTCGCGAAGATCGACGGCAAGTACTACGTCACCTTCCACGGCGCCTCCTCGACCGGAGGAACAACCCACGGCTACCGCGGCATCGCAACCACGACCGACTGGCAGAATTGGACTTCCGCAGCCGCGGATACGATTGTCGATCAATACGATGCCGAAGCGTGGAACGTCGCCTGGAATCCCGGCGGCCCGGTTGGCGTAGGTGCGGCCAGCATTCTCTATGACGACGGCTACTATTACCAGATCATCGAAGGAGCCGATGTGAACCTGAACGGGTTCGCCGGTCAGAACTGGCCGATGGGGCTGATGCGCAGCACCTCCCTGACCAGCACGAGCTGGGACAATTGGTCCGGGAACGCCTTGTTCCCCGCAACCGGCCAAGTCATCGAATGGCAGTATCCGACGATCTTCAAGGATTCCGCCGGAGTCACTTATGTGGCCATGTCCAAGTATGCGCCCGAGAACGAAGCCGGATTCCGCATCTACAAGCTTGCAGCCGGAGCCCCTACGGCGGACAGCAGCGTCCTGAACACCGTCATCAATCCCTCCTTCGAGACGGCCTACTCCTGGTCTCTTGGAACGTTTAGCCGCTCGACGGATCGCGCCCATACCGGGCAGTATTCGCTCAAGTCGACCGCCAACGGCGTGAACGCCATGACGAGCTCGCCGATTCCCGTCCAACCCGAGACCAATTACCGGCTGTCGGGATGGATCTACAAGAGCAGCAATTCGGGCAACGCTTACCTGGACATGAACGACATCGCCGGAGAAGCCAGCCCGGGTGTCAACAACGGCAGCGGCGGCGTGACATGGACTTACGTCAGCCAGGTCTGGAACAGCGGCACGAACACCTCGCTCTCTCTCCGCTGCGTAACGGACAGCGGGATCAATGCGGCCGTCTACTTCGACGATTTGTCGCTCGTTAAGCTGGAGCCCGGCAATACGGTGCTGAATCCCTCCTTCGAATCGTTCGACTCTTCCTCGCCCGTCTGGTCCTCAAGCGCCATGAGCGTCTCCTCCGATCGCGCGCATATCGGCACCTACTCGCTGAAGACCACTTCAACGACGGCGGCCAACGCCATTACGGCAGCGCCGATCTATGTGCAGCCGTACACCAATTACAAGCTGTCCGGCTGGATTTATAAAACGTCCGCCAGCGGCAACGCCTATCTCGATATGAACGACATCGCCAGAGAAGCGCAGACGGGAGTCGGGAACGGCGACGGCGCGGGCGTATGGACTTACGTGAGCCAGATCTGGAACAGCGGTTCGAACACGACTCTTCGGCTGCGATGCGTGACGGACGGAGGCCTCAGCGCCGCCGCTTACTTCGACGACATCTCATTGGCGAAGCAAGGCGACACAACCGGACAGATCTTGTTCGGCACCGGACTGGAGCCCGATCAAACGGCGCTTACCTGGTCCGATACCCCGGATGCCGTGCTTAATGTATCCAACTCCGTCAGCTCGGTTCGAACCGGAGAGACCAGCCGTTCCGGCAATTCCTCCATCAAGGTATCCGGAACCGACAACAGCTCTACGATCTCCTACAGCGACAACAAGGTGTTCGACGTGAATATCCCGGTCACCTCGACAACCAAGCTTAGCTACTGGTTCTATCCTCTGAACGAGAACTCCCGTCACGTCACCGTCGACCTCGTCTTCACGGACGGAAGCACGCTGCGAGACAGCGGAGCGACCGACTTCGAAGGGATCTCCATGCACCCCAACATCGCACGGGGCATCGTGAACACGTGGAGGCAGGTCCAATGCAACATCGGCCAATGGGCAAGCGGCAAAACCATCGATCGCATCCTTATCGATTACGATCAAGGACCAAACACGGGAACCTACACCGCTTACGTCGATGACATCGCGATCGTGAACTAATTCTCGCGATTCGAGTGGGCCGCGTGGCCATGCATCGCAATAGAAGAACCGTCAGGGGCCTGCCCTGACGGTTCTTCTGCTTGGAGAGGCCATTCTCCGTGCTCCCTCTGGGTCGGCGTCTTTTGCGGTTTTATGTGGTTTTTCACATTCGCCGGCGCGGATTCGCGGCAATCGCGGTGTTTTAAGTGGTCGGTACCGGATTGAGACAGAAAAGTCCCGCCATCGTCTACCGTCCCGACGCGGTCGGCATGTTGGTGAGTCAGTGAGTCGGCGAGTTGTTTTCCATATTATGGTGACAAGGGAGGCGCTATCCCTCTTCTGAACCCTTATGCCTCTTCTCCCCTTGGATCAGGAACCTCCGCTTGCCGATCATGCGCTTGGGTCTTAGGACAGCCCATTCCCCTTGCTCCTCCTTATCCTGAGCGAAAGGGAGAAGAGACCTAATCCCGCCAGAGGGAATACACCCATGGGGGCTTTTCATCACTGCGGACGGATAGCCTCTTACGAATAATTTTCATGGTAGGGGTGATAACTGTCCTTGTTGTCATAGAGGTTTTTCGCATATATGCGGGGGAGTCGGGGCCGAATCGCCGCCATGAATGTGGTTTTTCGTTACTACTTAGGTACCCCCTAACGGAATATTTAGCTCAGCTGTAACAATTGACCTTTCAACAGCCGACAAAGTAGAAAGAAGTTATGACGGACAGAGGAGTGAGCGCAAATGGAGCAG
>NZ_SSOB01000073.1 GCF_004801405.1 Cohnella fermenti | reverse complement strand
TACAAAGGGGTACACGGTAATGAATACAGGATTGAGGATGTCCGTAGCACAACTGCAGAATAGTCTCATGGAACGCAAAACAAAGGACCGTCAGGGAATGAACTCATCCCTGACGGTTTTTCTTATGGCGCAGCAAACGACGCAGGATGGAGATGCAACTTGAAGAGGATTCCGCGCGTCTAGAGACGTAGTCAACGATGGAACGGGGGTGTTCCGATGAGGATGTTAATGTCGTTAATTATCGTGGTGCTGTTGGCGGCTTGCCAAGGGAACGGGAGTCGTCCGGATGCGGCGTCCTTAATGCCGATTACGTTGGAGAAGGCGTATGCCGGGAATATCGGCGATGTCGACAGGCTTGAGCTGCTGGACGGTTCTACCGGCGAACGCAAGCTGGTGAATGATCGGGAAGCCGTTCAGGAATGGATCGGCCGAATCAAGGGGATCGAGCTTGTCCCGGAAGCGGATCAGCAAGGCAGGGTTGGTTATCTGTTCAGCGTAGGCTTGTATGAGGGAGACGAGAAGACGTTCGGCTTCTTGCCGAGCGAGATCAACGGAATTTATTACGAGGAAAATAACGAGTTGACGGAGCAACTGAGAGCGTTGTTCGAGGAACAATTCGGGAGGTCGTTCTGAGGGGGGCGAATAATGGCTTGGCAGGCGCGGCTCTGCTGTCATCGCATTGTCGTCGCAAGTCTGGCGATGTGGAGGAGACGGGGAGGCCGACAGAATCGGTAAAGAGCCGCGGGAGGATGGATTTCATGCTATATTAATTGGAAAAGGACTGGAAACACAGGGGCGGAGGTTGAGGGATGACGGCACTTTTTTTATGGCTGGTTCTATGCGGCTTGTTTTTCTTTTTTCTTTACAGCGTCATTCGCAATGCGATCAACAATTCCAAGCTGACGCAAGAGCTGACGGAGATCAAGAAGCTGCTTCAAGCCCGGCAGCATTCTCCGATTCCGCCGGCGCCGGAGCGAACAGACGAGCGTGAGAGCAATGAGTAGCTATCGGAAGGCTCTTCGCACGCAGGCGATCCTGGCTGTCTTCTTGGCGTGCAATTCGGGCATACAGGCGGCAATTCAGCTTCGGGAGGGGAGAGGGATCGGCTGGTTTTTCGTCGCGTTGATCTTGGTGTTCATTACGCTCGCTCTTCTGTTGTTCATCGATCTGGCGAGCGAAGGGAGCCGCTTGTTGGTGGTACGGGTGCTTCGCGTGAACGAAGACCGGCTCACGGTGTTGAAGCCGAACGGGAGGAGCAGGGCGCTAAGGATCGTTCGATTGGAGAAGGGGATCCAGCCTGGCGACGAGTTGGCATTGACTCTTACGAAGCGGACCCGGCAGGTGATCGGAGTGAAGCTTCATAGCGGAGCTGCGCCGCATCCTTCGACGTTGGAATCTTCTTGAGGGAGAAGGTACAATGTGGGGAGTATGGCATTGTTCCATCCTGCCAATCATTCTGGGGCGGACGCGGCGCTTACTTCATGGACCCGGAGAACAATGCTTGGGAGGTTGCTTGGAATCCGACGGCCGTGTTCAACGAGTACGGGGCGATGACGTCGTTCTGACCGAACGATCGCACGAGGGGAGGGGGAGGCCGGACGATGGCGACGATAAACGAGAGTGTGCTGCTCGCGATCGAGAGCGAGGTAGGGGAAGCGCTCGAGAAGAAGGGCTTCCGGCAAGTGAAGCGCCAGCACCAGGCGGCCTACATGGGCAATTTCTACGCGGTGTACGAGACCGAGAGCGGCGAAGGGATTGCCCGTTTGATCTGGGACGGACGTCAAGAACAACTGACGATGCGAATCTATCGGAAAAGATCGTGGTCCACCAAGCTGGTCAAAGCGATGCTTGGAGGCAGCGACGACGAGAAGCTGGTGGGGGAGACGTTCATTCCCGGCCATGAACTGCATACGCTGGGGGAAGAAGAGATCATCCAGCGTTGCTTGGCTCCATTGAACGGCATGCGTTAGCTCGCCCGGGAGCGCATGCCGCCGTGTGTCAAGCGAATCCGTCACCATGGAATGGAGAGGAAGGGGATCGTTCCCAGATGAAGCCGACAACCAGATTCGGCCTCGTTCGGCACGGAATTACGGCTTGGAATGAGGAGAAGAGAGCTCAGGGCCATACGAACAACGAACTGAACGAGCAAGGGCTGCGACAGGCGGAGCTCGTCGCGCGCAGGCTGTCGCAAGCCCGGTGGGACTACGTCTATTCCAGCGATCTCCGGCGCGCGAGACAGACGGCGGAGACAATCGCGTCCGCTCTCGGCATCGACGAGATCAGTTACGACGAACGCCTCCGGGAGCTGCATGGCGGGCGAATCGAAGGCACGACGCTGGACGAACGGATCGCGGCTTGGGGAGAAGGCTGGCGCGAGCTGGAGCTCGGCACCGAAGGGGCGGAAGCCGGAGCCGCGAGAGGGGCGGCTTGCCTTCAGGAGCTGGCCGATCGCCACGCTGGAGCGAATGTGCTCGTGATCAGCCATGGAGCCGTTCTGCGCCACACGCTTAAACGCTTGGTCGAAGGGATCGATGCCGAGCAGTTGCTCGGCAATACGTCGGTGACCGAATTGATTCGCGACACGGAAGGCTGGCGTTGTTCGCTCTACAATTGCACCGCTCATCTGAGCGATGCTCCGGAATGTTAAACCGCTCTGAATCGTTAATCGCTCTAAATCGTGAACCGCTCTGAATCGTTAATCGCTCGAAGCCCGTATTCGCGACGCCGAATGCGGGCTTCTTCCTTCTGCGCTTGCGCGCGCTTGTGTGTGCCTGAATCGGCTCGGTACAGGACGGGCCTGTTACGCGGTGGATCGGTAATCGGCCTTCATGAGCGCTTTGACTTTGCTGGACCACTTCGGATTGGCGGGACAGTACTTCTTGCCGATCTTGTCAACGGTGGTGTAGCCCTTGCCTATGTAATTGCGGGAGATCAATTCGCCGAAGCGGAGAATGCTGGCTTCCTTGGTGGCGAACTTGACGTAACCGCTGCTTGAATTCAAGCCGAACAGGTTGTTCTTCGTCTTCGCGAGCTTGCTGTTGCCGTTACCGCTCTCGAGCCTCATGACCGCGATGGTGAAGTAGGCGTTGATGCCGTAATCGTCTTCCACCTGCAGCACCGCGTACTCCAAGCCCTCATTCTCGAAGCCGGTTCCTTCGAACATATCGCGAATATCTTCGGCCGTGAGGCCCGAATCTCCTTGGGCGTCGCTGGCGGGATTGGCAGCAGGTCGATTCGCAGCGCCGGCGCCAGCGGATGCAGAGGAATAGCTCAGCGTCCTTGCTGCCTCCTTGCCGTCCTTGGGAATGGCATAAGCGCTATGCACATACCCTTTGCCCTCCAACTGCAGCCAATCGTTGTTTGCTTTGCCGACAACAGCCAGTTTCGTACCTTTTTTAACGACGTCAAGGATTTTGGAACGGGCATTCGGAGCGGCCCGCACGTTCAGGTAGCTCGCCGTTGTGACATAGGTGGAGACGGTCGATTGGCTGGATTTCTCGACGGTGGACGAAGCGGGGGTGGCTGAGGCAGCCGCGGCGGAAGGGGAATCGAGTAGGAAGAGGAACAAGACGAGCGTGAATAAGGCGCCTATATATAGGCCGTTTCGCGATAATTCTTGAAGGCTAACTCGCATACAATCACTCCTCGGGATTAGTTTGGGAGGAAGGTTAAACTGATTGTACAGAGAAGCCGCTGCAGAACGTGTCATAGTCTTGGGGCGAGACAACAACTTTATTTGTCGCAACAAGGGGGGGGCGGGGCGATTCCGTCGAGGATTCGGAATCGTCCCATTAAGATTTTCTCATTCTGGCGTTCGGGGGTTGTCCACTCTGCCGCGTTCTTGCGGTCGGAGAAGAAGTCGGAACCTTGGATATGATGCGGATCACAGCCGGCACGCTCTCGTAAAGATGAACAATAAGCCGGAATTTAATTAGCTTGATTTACAATATTGGCGAATTCGGCTTCATTTGGCGTAAAAGAAGCGATAAAATGATGTCAATAACATAGAAGGTAATAATATATAACGCTAATGTAGGGAAATGTGATGAGTGGATGTAAAGTGCGTTAGTTAAAGTGACGTTTAGGTCGAGGCGGCAATGCATAGAGAGGACATTCAGGCGCCGATCGGACGCGAACCCGTTGCGTCGAAGGGGAGGATGGGCATGAGCATAGAACAACTGAACGAACGGGTGTGGACGGATTTGGCCTACTTGGCATATGGCGGGAGAGATTGGGCGATACCGCGGAGGCATTCGGATGGTCATGTCTATGATGCCGTCATTGTCGGGGGAGGACAGAGCGGGCTCGGAATTGCGTTCGGCTTGCTGAAGGAGCGGGTCTCGAACATTCTGGTCATTGACGAGAACCCCGAGGGGGAAGAAGGACCATGGGTGACCTACGCGCGCATGATGACGCTGCGGACACCCAAGCATCTGACGGCCATCGAGATGGGGATTCCTTCACTGACGTTCCGCTCGTGGTGGGAAGCCCAGCACGGCGCGGAGAGTTGGGAGCGAGTCGATAAAATCCCGCGTGGCGACTGGATGAATTATTTGCGCTGGTATCGCGGGGTGCTGAAGCTGCCGGTTGTGAACGATGCCAAGTTGCGCTTAATAGAACCGCTGGAGCGAGGGCTGCATCGTCTGCATGTCCAAGGGAACGGCATTCCGTCCGGGACGCTGCTGGCGCGCAAGGTGGTGTTGGCGACGGGCATTCAGGGCGGAGGAGAATGGCATATTCCCGCCATGATCAAGGAGAATCTGCCTGCGAGCCTCTATGCACACACATCGGAGCGGATTGACATCGAGGCGTTGAAGGGCAAACGAATTGCAGTGCTCGGAGGGGGCGCATCGGCTTACGATAACGCGAACTTCGCGCTGATGAACGGAGTGGCCGAGGCGCATGTCTTCGTTCGGAGAACGGAGATGCCGCGCATCAATCCGATTCGGCAGATGGAAGGCTCCGGCATGATCGAGCGGTTCCCGTCGCTGTCCGACGAGGATAAATACGCGGTAATGTCGCACTTCTTCAAGCACAATCAGCCGCCGACGAACGATACGTACGAACGCGCCGCTTCGTGGCCGGGCTTCCAACTGCATCTGGGCGCTCCGTGGCTGAACGTTGAAGCGGACGGCGACCAAGCGGTGGTCACGACGCCGCAAGGCAAGTTCGCCTTCGACTTCCTGGTCGTCAGCACAGGGCTGATTACCGACCCGGCCCTGAGACCGGAGCTTGGCTTGGTCGAGAAGCATATCGCCCGTTGGGGTGACAAGTATGCGGCCCCTGCCGCGGTGGCGAACCCGCTCTTGGACAATCATCCCTACCTGAGCCCGGGCTTCGAGTTCCAGAGCCGAGATGAGGAAAGCGATGATCGGCTGCGCGGGATCTATTCCTTCAATTATTCGGCGATGGTTAGCTGCGGACTGTCCGCTTCGGCGCTGTCCGGGATGAGGTATGCGATTCCGAAGATCGTAACGGCGATCGGAGACAGCCTGTTCCACGACAACCGCGAGGAGATCTTGAACAACTTCTATCAGTATGACGAGCAGGAGTTCGTTGGCGTATGGCCTGTGGAGAAGACGGCGAAGGCGGCGAAGCAGCCAAGCGCCTGAGGCGGGCTTCGGCAAGCTTGCAAGCAGCCCTCTCGAATCGAGAGGGCTGCTTGCTGCTCCGGGCGTTCGGTCCGCTGTGCGGCGATTAGTGAATCTCGAAGTCGTCGATGTTGATGCGTTGGCCGGAGGTGCCGCCGACGACGATCCGGAAGCGAACAGTGCCAGATTCGCCGACCGTAATCGTCTGGCTGGCCAAGGAGCTGCCGCTCGTGTAAGACGAACCGACATCGGTCCAGGTTGAGCCGCTGTTCGTTGACTTCTGCAGCTTCCAGTTCGCTCCGCTGTCCGAGCTGAAGTTCGCGTGCTTCACGGTCACGCTGGCCGCGCCGGTGACGTCGAAGCTCATCGCGATGCTGCCGGCCGCCCGGATGCGGGCGGCCTTGGAGCCGTTCTTCTTGTCGGTGGAGGAATCCCCGATCAAGGCGTTATCGAAGTACCACGCCCCGCTGCCGAGAGCAACGCTCGCCGCGGCATATGCCGTCTTCGCTCCGCTCTCGTAATTCTCGTCCAGCGACGTCGAAGGGGAGGTCGTCGGCGCCGCGATCTCGAAGTCGTCGATATTGAGCCGCTGTCCCGACGTGCCGCCGACGACGATCTTGAACCGGACGCTTCCCGTCTCGCCGACCGTAATTGTCTGGCTGGCCAAGGAGCTGCCGCTCGTATAAGTCGAACCGACGTCGGTCCAGGTCGAGCCGCCGTTCGTGGACTTCTGCAGCTTCCAGGTCGCGCCGCTGTCCGAGCCGAAGTTGGCGTGGTTCACGGTAACGCTGGCGGCTCCCGTCACATCGTAATTCATGGCGATGCTGCCTGCCGCCCTGATCCGCGCGGACTTGGAGCCGTTCTTCTTGTCCGACGTCGAGTCCCCGAGCAGGGCATTGTCGAAGGTCCAAGAGCCGCTCGCCAAGGTGACGCTGCCGGAAGCGTAGGAAGTCTTCGTGCCGCTCTCGAAGGTCTCTCCGGCTCCGCCCGTTCCGCCGCCGCTTGTCGCGTAGCCGTAGGAGCCGGACTTGAAGGTGGAGGAATCCCACCATTTATAGCCTGCGGCGGGCGCTGCCCAAGGTTCGGCTGTCGGCTCGGTCGAGGCAGACGGAGTCTCCATCGCGAGCAGCGTCGTCGCGGTGTCCAGCGTAAGCCCGCTTACGACCGACAGGCTGGTGTAGCTCTCGTGCGTCGCGAGCCAGTCGACGATGTTGACGAGCAGCGTGCCGTTGTCCTCTTCGGTGAAGCCGTCGTAGGTCGTCTTCGTCCCGCCCGTCTCTTCGCGCTTGTACTTCGGCGTGCTGTCCTCGACGGGCGAGGAGTCGCCGATCACGGCGACCTTGCCGAGCTGCGCCTTGGCAACAGCGACGAACGGGCCTTCGGCGATTCCGCCGCCGTTGTAGACGCCTTGATCCACGGCGCTCGACCAGCCGGTCGTCGTCGCTTCGATGTAGACGATGCCCTTGGCTTTGGTCGGGTCGGTAATGGCGATCGTCGAGCCGGCGTGCATGGTGACCGTACCGACTCCCGCCGTGATGCCGAACGCTTGCGAAGCGGGGACGATGTAGTCGGAGTTGATATCGCCCAGTGCGTTGTAACGGATGCGCATGCCGAAGTTGTCGGACAGCCAATCCGAGCTTGCCACGCCCGACATCGCGGCCGAGGCGGCTTCTTCCGTGCTCATGCCGGCTGCGGGGTTGCTCCAGGCGCCGCGGCGATAGCCGTTGAACACCTCGGAGGCGTCCCAACGGTTCTTGTTGCGGTCGGCATTGTAATGGTCGGCGATGAAGAAGATGCTGCCGCCGTTCTCGACGTAATCGAGCATCGCTTCCTGCTCGGACGTCTTATAGGGGGTATTCGCCTCGGGAATGACGAAGACGTCGTAATCCTCCAGGTCCGACAGCGTGATGGCCGTCTGCTTGCGAAGCTCCTTGACGTAATAGCCCTCGGCGGCCAAAGCGTTGCCGAAGTCGGAGAAGCCTCCGTCGATGACCCAATCCGCGGCTCCGGACGTCTGCGCATGGGTGTTGTCGAACAGCACGGACTTGCCGTTCGCGGTGCCGACGGGAGAGAGAACGGGAGCGGGATCGGAAGGGCCTTCCGCGATCGCGGCGGAGCCAGGCAGAAGACCGACCAGGAGCAGCACGACGACAAGCCAGTTGGTTGCTTTGTTCTTCAACATCATTACCACCTCTCCAGGAATGAGATATAAAGACGGTCTTGCAAACGCAAGTTCGCGCTGGTTCACGCGAGTTCGCATCTCCTCCTTCCCGCAGGCAAGATGAATTCGGCAGGCTGATTATTGGCTGCGATTCTATCGTAATGGAAGATAATGAACAATTTAATAGATTTGTGTTCGAACAGTATTAAAATACAAGGGTAGGACGAAGGTGTGCGGAAGAGGCGGAACGGTTATACTGGAGAGAGATTCGACAATTCCATGACAAGGCGCACATTGTTCATAATGTTGTTGCCGAACATGCCTTCGCAGCGGGCTCAAACCGTCTATAATGAAGCCATTGCCATATTACCGAATTCAATAGAAAGGGGACTGCCGGCTTCATGAACGATCGATCGGACAACCTGCAGCCGACCAGCAACAAAAATTATACGACGGCAATCATTGCGATCTCCCTGATCGCGAACATCGTCATCCTGCTCTTGTTCTTCTCGCCGATCGGGTACAAAGGCGACATCGCCTTCGATCTGACCGTCTTCCCGAGAATCAACGGCCTGCTCAACAGCTTCACCTTCATCTTCCTGTTGGCCGCGCTTGTTGCGATTATCAAGAAGAACGTCAAGCTTCATAAAGGGTTTATCCTGGCGGCGTTCTCGTCGACGCTTCTCTTCCTTGTCTCCTATCTGACGTTCCATTACCTGTCTGCGGAGACGGCTACGTTCGGCGGGGAGGGCTTGATTCGGCCGATCTACTTCTTTATCCTCATCTCGCACAGCATTCTCGCTGCGATCATCGTGCCGCTGGCCTTGTTCACACTGGTGTGGGGGTGGACGAATCAGCTTCGCAAGCATCGCCGGATTGCAAGGTGGACGATGCCGATCTGGCTGTACGTAAGTCTTACCGGGGTTGTCGTGTTCCTGATGATGGAGCCTTATTACTGATTGCTGATTATTGAGCCTGCGGGCGGGGCGCCGGACGAATGCCGGCGAACAATAGGAACGAGAAGAGGACAGCTCTATCATGGCATGAACATGAGCAGGGTGTCCTCTTCTTGTTGGGTTAGGCTTCCTCGTAGTTGAGCTGCCAGATGACCCCGAACTTATCCTTCACTTGGCCGTAGTACTTGCTCCAAGGCGTCTCCTGAAGCTCCAGCAGCACCTCGCCGCCGACCTTCAAGCGGTCGAACGCCTGCTTGAGAGCGTCCGTGTCGCCGGTTATATAAGTGATGCTGAAGTTATCCCCGGCTTGATAAGGCATGCCGGGCATATTGTCGGAGAACATCAGCCGTGTGCCGTCGATAACCAGCAGAGCGTGCATGACGAGGTTCTCTGTGCCGGGAGGGAGCGGATGGTTCGGGTCGGAAGGCGCGGAGCCGAACGTCTGAAGGAAGTAGTCTTCGATTCCGAAGACATCGGCATAGAAAGCGACGGCTTCCCGAGCGTTGCCGTTAAATATTAAATAGGGGTTCAGCGGCATGAGTCATCCTCCTGGATTGAATTGGCGATTCACCAAGGAGTTTACCATATCGATTCACCGAAAGCAAACGTATGTTCTCCAATTTGCGAAATTTGCATCCGAAGCCCCGTACACGCTGTTTCTCTTGTCGCAGGATGCGTCCCGGCGCTGTCGAAACGGCGGGAAAATGGTATAATATACCCGCCTGATGCGAGATAGGGCTGGAGGGGGAACCGGATTGAGCGGGCTTCGCATTACTTTTCGTTACATCAAGCCTTATTACGGCTTGTTGATTTTATATGCGCTCTGCGTTCTCGTCGAAGTCGCCTACGCGGCGGCGTCGCCGATCAGCCTGAAGTATTTGATCGACAAAGCGTTTCTCCCGAAGGATTGGGAGGTGTTCTGGATCGTCATCGCCGTCGTGGCGATCGGCGGCATCTTCAACATCTTCGCGGGAATGCTCGGCGATTATTCGACGGCGAAGGTAGGCGGAGAAGCGATCAGGCGGTATCGCACGGACCTGTTCGTCCATCTTCAGAAGCAGTCGATGCCCTTCTATCAGAAGTATCGGATCGGGGATCTCGCGACGCGATTCTCGGCGGACATGTCCTCCGTCGAGCGGCTGATCACGAGCGTATATCCTTTTCTGTTCCGGGAATCGATTAATGTTGTCATCAGCCTGAGCTTGCTGTTCGCGCTCGAGTGGAAGCTTACGCTGGCGGTGCTGGCGGGAGCCGCGCTGATGATCTATTCGCCCAGAATCGTTCAAGGGCGCGCCGAGACGGCCAATGTCCGCTACAAGGAGGAGCAGGAGTCGTTCGCCAACGCCATCGACGAGATCGCGAAGGGGCATAAGGCGATTATCAATCTGCATCAGCAGCGCCGCCTTCGCGAACGCGCGGAGGAGCAGATCCGCCGCTTGTTCACGTTCGGGCTCTCGATGCGAATGGCAAATTCCCTGATGGAACGGCTGCCGACGACCGCCTTGCTTGTCCTGAACGGGACGATGCTTGCATTCGGCGGGTATCTGATCTTCGAAGACCAGATGACGATCGGCGACTTCACCGCCTTCCTCACGCTGTTCATGGCCGTCGGACAAGCGGGAACGAACCTGACGCAGCTTCTTCCGATCGCGATCGATGCGAACGTCAGCTTCCGCCGGATCGGCGAGCTGCTCGCCGAGAAGCCTTCCGTCGAAGAGGCGGCGAACCCCGCGGAGCTCCCGGCAGCGGCCGGAACCGTCCGGATGAAGGACGTGACGTTCGGCTATTCGCCGGACAGCCGTCAGCTCAAGGAGGTCAATCTCAGCATCGAACCCGGGAGCTATGTCGCCTTCGTCGGTGCCAGCGGTTCGGGGAAAAGCACGGCCTTGCAACTGCTCGCGAGATTTTACGACCCTGCGGCCGGAGCGGTGACGATTGGCGGCCTCGATCTTCGCGCGGTCAGCGAAGCTTCGCTGCGGACGTATGCGTCGATGGTCACTCAGGATACGTTCTTGTTCAACTCGACGATCCGGGACAATCTTCTTCTTGGCAACGAGGACATCTCGGAGGAACGAATGAGGGGGGCGGCGAGATCGGCCCAGGTCGATTCCGTTATCGCCGCTTGGCCGCAAGGCTACGAGACCCCGGTGCGGCAAGAGGGAGCTTCCTTGTCCGGCGGAGAGCGGCAGCGGCTTGCGCTTGCCCGCGCGCTTCTTCGCGATCCGCAG
Organism: Cohnella fermenti; assembly: GCF_004801405.1. Classification (GTDB taxonomy): domain Bacteria; phylum Bacillota; class Bacilli; order Paenibacillales; family Paenibacillaceae; genus Cohnella; species Cohnella fermenti. The sequence continues at coordinate 16,213 of NZ_SSOB01000073.1, read as the reverse complement.
CTTCTGCTGCTGGACGAAGCGACCGCTGCGCTCGACCCTTCGTCCGAAGCCGATATAAACGATGTCATCGAACGGATGAGAGGAAGTCGGACCGTCGTCTCCGTCACGCACCGGCTCGGCTCCGCGGTCCATGCAGACCGAATCTATGTGTTCCGCCAAGGCGAAGTTATCGAGTCCGGAAGCCATTCGCAACTGCTCAAGCTCGGGGGCGCCTATCGGGAGCTGTGGGAGAAGCAGCAGGGCTTCCGATTCTCGTCGGACGGCCTTCACGCTTCGGTGGAGGCGGATCGCCTCGGCAAGCTGGCCATCTTCGCGGGAATCGAGCCGGAGCTGCTTGCGGGCATCGCGTCGCTCTTCTCGACGTATCCGTGCCGGGAAGGAGAGACGGTCGTCAAGCAAGGAGAAGAGGGCAATCACTTCTATATTATTGCGAGAGGCAAATTCGAGATTCTGAAGTCGGACGGTGCAGAGGAAGAGAAGCGGGTGGCCGTTCTGCAGGATGGCGATTGCTTCGGAGAGATCGCCTTGCTGAGGGGCGTCCCGCGGACGGCGACCGTGAGGGCGCTGACACCTTCCATTGTGCTGGCGATTCACCGCGAGGAGTTTCGGAAGCTGACGCACGAGCATCCGCAGGTGCTTGCGACGCTCGAGGCGACCCTGGCGACACGGATGAACTAAGGAATGGAGGAGCAACAGATGACGATAACGCACAGCCGCTGCTTGACCGACAATGAACTCGCGCGCGCCAGCCTGTTTTTTTTCGACCACCGAAGAGATGTGCACAGAAGCTATGACACGATAGGCACGGTCGGCATTCTCTACGATTCGATGACGAGCGGGCATCTGATTCAATCGATGGACAAGGAGGACGGCATCGTCGGCTTGACGCTCTACCGGTTGAAGCCCGGCGCAGACGGCGATGGGGATGTCATCTTTATCGAGATTGCGGTATCGGATCACAAGCGCCGGCGCAGCCGCATGTTCGTTCGAGGGCTCGGCTACCTGCTCGAGTTGTTCGAGCGCGAGCATCCTCGGACGAGGAGAGTCGAATTCGCCGCCTACTCGAGCGACCGCTATCTGTGCGGGCTCTATGCGAAGTTCGCCGAACCTGCGGGAACCCGCGAGGATTCGCATGGCGAGATGACGGTGTTCCGTTCCACCATCGACGAGATCAGAGGCAGGCTGCTTCGCTTCCGGCGGGCCGGCCACTGATGTTATCGTAATGATATAGGGGGAAAAACGGCAGTTGCGCGCTACCTCCAAAGGTGTATTTTTGCCAATTATGCGTACTTTATCGATGGTGAAGGCTTGATCAAATCCCCGACCGGGTTATAATCGGATTGTCAGCCAACTATAACCTATTTAACGAAGGGGGTCATCTCATGATTATTGTGCCGCCGAGCATTAAGGACGTTAAGAAAGGCAGCGGATTTGGCAAAATCGTCGTCGCTAACGACAACCTGAGAGCGCAATTGGCGAAGTAATGTCGTATCTGTATCGGCGCTGCATCATGGAGCCGGATCATGCCGCGTACGTGAAGTTCCTGATCCGGCATCATGATGAGCTGAACCTGCCTTATTCGTTCCCGGTGAAGCTGAGCTTCTTCTCCAGCCCACTGATGTTCGGACAAGCCATCCTGATTCTGGAAGAGGATTCCTACGAGATCGTCGGCGCGGCCGGGTACGTGCTCGGGACCGGAGCCGGGGAGTACGAGGATCGGCACATCTGCCAGATCGAGGCGGCTTACCTGCGGGAGCCGTATCGCGGGACGACGATGTTCGTTCGCGCGCTGCGGGCGCTGCTGGAGTCGGTCCGTTCGCTGAATCCGGACGTTCGGGTTGTCCAATTCTGGACACCGGCCGATCTGGGCTCCGTCGAGGCGCTCTGGTCGAGATGGAGCCGCTTGCCCGGAGCGGAGACGAGGCGCGAGGGAAGCCTTGCGTTCTACTCGGTTCCGCTCGCGGAGCTGGAGCGGTTCTGCGAACGGTACGACCGGGGTCGGATCACGACCATTTATAACGAGTAAGAGCGGAAGACCGCGGGACGATGACGTCCTGCGGTCTTCCGTCTGTTGGACGGCAAGGCAGAACGCGGTGTGGCGGTTATTGCGAACGGCTTGACTATTGGAGGCGGGAGTTGGACAATTAAGGGAGTCGGCCGCGATCGGATGACGGTTGCGGGGCCGACGACAAGTGAAGACCAGAGTGAAGGAGAGATTCGGAAGTGAAATACGCCAAGCTTGGACGTTCGGGATTAAATGTCAGCCGATTGTGCCTGGGAACGATGAACTTCGGAGTCGACACCGACGAGAAGGAAGCGTTCCAAATCATGGATGCCGCTGTCGACGCGGGAATCAACTTCTTCGATACGGCTAATATTTACGGCTGGGGCGAGAATGCCGGCCGCACGGAAGAGATTATCGGCCGCTGGTTCGCGCAAGGGGGCGGCCGTCGCGAGAAGGTCGTGCTCGCAACCAAATTCCACGGGGATATGCACGATGCGGCGGATGGCCCGAACAGCGGGGCCGGCTTGTCCTCCTATAAGCTTCGCCGCCACCTCGAGGGTTCGCTTCGCCGGCTGCAGACCGACCATATCGAGCTGTACCAGATGCACCACGTCGACCGCAGCGTCTCGTGGGACGAGCTGTGGGAGGGCTTCGGCGTTGCGATCGCGCAAGGGAAGATCGGATATGTCGGCTCCAGCAACTTCGCCGGGCACGATCTGGTCAAGGCGCAGTACGAAGCTCGCTCGCATCGGCTGCTTGGCCTTGTGTCCGAGCAGCACAAGTTCAGCCTGACCTGCCGGCTTCCGGAGCTGGAAGTGCTGCCGGCGGCCGAGGATCAAGGCATCGGCGTCATCGCGTGGAGTCCCTTGGATGGAGGGCTGCTCGGAGGCAACGCGCTGAAGCCGGTTCAAGGCTCCAAGCGGGCGAACAATCCGCAGCGCGTGGAGAAGCATCGCGCCCAGCTCGAGGAGTTCGAGCGTCTCTGCCGCGAGCTGGGAGAGAGCGAAGCGAACGTCGCGCTTGCCTGGACGCTTACGCGCCCGGCCATGGTGGCGCCGATCATCGGTCCGCGCACGCTGGAGCAGTTCGAGCAGTCGCTGCGAGTCGTGGATATCGAGCTGGAGCAGCGGACGCTCGAGCGCCTGGACGAGATCTTCCCGGGTCCGGGAGGCGCGGCTCCGAAGGCGTACGCCTGGTAATCGAACCAAGCTTCGCAACGATAAGCCATACGCAACCATAAGATCCATAACCGAACAACGGTGCCTTGGGAGACCTCGGCGCCGTTTTGGTGTGCCGTATGCAGGAGGGGGCGCCTAATGCTCAATGGCAACGCTTGCCTGGATGGAAGTTCCAAGCCTCATCGTGCAAGAGGACAAATGTGGAAATGCTGTGTTATATAAAATGACAAAGTCGCGTCAACAATATTGTTGAGAGGCCGCCGCCATATTATACTTGTCCAATCCTGGAGCAGCAGGGCAAGGGGGGCGATGTTATGTGGTCCGTTCGCAATAAATTGTTGGGCGCTTTCGTCGTAATTCTGCTTTTTACGGGTTTGATCGGCTGGGACGGCATCGCGAAGCTTCGCCAGATCCAATCGTCCTCGGCCGAGGTGACGAACAAGTGGATGCTCGGCATCGAGACGATCAATACGATCAGCCAATTCGTCGAGCAGTACTTGACGAACAATTACCAATTGAAGCTGACGGACAACGCCGACGAGCGGAAGCGGCTCGTCGCGACCCGCGATACGCTCATCATGAACATCGAGCAGAGCATGTCGACCTACGGGAAGACGCTGGGCGATGAAGAGGATCGGCAGCTTAATTACTCCAGCCTGCAGAATAACTGGTCGATGTTCAAGAAGGCGTACGAGAAGATTGCCGCGACGACTCCGGGGACGGAGGAGGAGGAGCAGGCGACGCTTGGCGCCGTTCAATACTTCAACAACATGCGCAGCTTGCTCAAAATGATGGTGATGTTCGATCACAACGGGGCCGTGCTAAGCACCAAAGAAGCCGAGAAGCTGTACCATGGCTCGCTGAGGCAATTCAGCATCATCGGGGGCTTGGCGCTTCTTGTTAACGCGCTGTTCGCTTGCTTGCTTATTCGCAACATTACGAATCCGCTCCGGGCGTCCACGCAGGCGCTGAACCGGATGGCGAACGGGGATCTGACCGTTCCGGCGATCAAGGCGAAGCGGCGCGATGAATTCGGCCTTATGATCAAGGCCGTCAACACGATGCTGGAGCAGTTGCGGCTGTCCGTCAAGCAGATGCAGGCTTCCTCGCTGTCGGTGGCGGAGTCGTCGCGGCAGTTGAACGGGAGAGCCGAAGCGAACGCCGGCTCGGCGAAGAGCGTGACGGAAGCGATCGAGCAAGTAGCCGGCGGCTCCGACCATCAGGTTCAATTCGCGAGCGAATGCAGCACGGTCATCGAAGAGATGGCAACCGGCGTCCAGCGGATTGCGGAGAATACGGCCGAGGTGGCCGAGCTCTCTAAGGAATCGGCGGGAGTTGCGCTGGAAGGCTCGGGAACTATTCAACGCGTATCGCTTAAGATGGACGAGCTGTGCGAGACGCTGGAGCAGGCGGAGGAGACGATCCGGAAGCTGGAAGGGCACACAGAGAAGATCGGCGCGATCTCGACCTTGATCGGGGATATCGCCGCCCGGACGAACCTGCTCTCGCTGAATGCGGCGATCGAAGCGGCCCATGCGGGGCAGCACGGCAAGGGCTTCGCCGTCGTGGCGGAGGAAGTCCGCATGCTCGCCGCCCAGACGGACGAGTCGTCCAAGGATATTATCGAACTCATTCAAGCGATCCAGACGGGGACGGGCTCCGTTGTCCGCGCGGTGAGCGCCGGCATGAGCGGCGTGCGCGACAGCTCGGAGAGCGTCAAGCAGGCGGAGCTGATCTTCGATTCGATCGTCGGGGCGACCGAGCTGGTCACGGTTCGCACCCAAGAGACGGCCGCCGCCGCGCAGCAGTTGTCCGCAAGCTCCGAACAGGTCGCCGCTTCGATCGACAGCATGAGCCACCTTGCGGTGCAGACTGCGGGCAGAGCGCAGCAGGTGAGCGCCGCGACCGAAGAGCAGCTTGCCGCCAGCGAGGAGCTGCAGGTGTCGTCCGGACAACTGGCGAGCATCGCCGGGGATCTGGAATCGCTCGTCAATCGCTTTAAGCTGTAAGACGCCATATATTTGACCGTTATGCACGTCCGCCATGTAGACAGTGATAATCATTATCACCTACAATAGAGCCAGTTATCTCTATTAGACAGGCGGTTGACGATGGCTCTAAGAGAACATATTCAGTTGTGGAACCAGGTGATGGTCCGGGTGCTCGATGTGCGGCATATCCGGGTCGAGCGCGGGGACGAGCTGTACCGATACTTGACCCCGGCAAGCGCCTTCCTGTTCGCCGCGCACGGGCAGGGAGAGCTATGGGTGGAAGACGATGTCAGGTTGATCGAGCGCTTCTACCTGCTGCACACAGGCAAGGGAAGGCGCGTGACGGTTCGAACGGACGGCTTCGTCGAGCTCTACCTGATTCTGTATAAGGCAACGCTGCCGGCTTCCTCCCTGCGGGAATTCCATATGGCGATGCAGAGCGACAACCCGTTCCAGGAGACGTGGGGGCTTGTTCCATCCGAGCCGCTGGAGCTGCTTGAGCTTGCGCGGACGATGCAAGGCGACTGGCGGCAAGCGGGCGACGGAGTCGATCGTCTGCGGATCAAGGGGGACTTTATCCGCTTCGTCTACACGATCTTGAAGATGAGAACGGAACGGGACAGCTTGCCTTCCTTGTCCGAGCAAGTCGTTCGCTACTTGGCCAGGCATTACCGCCAGCCGATCTCCTTGGAGCAGTTGGCGCAGCAGTTAAGCTACAGCGCGCAATATATAGCGAAGAAGTTCAAGGAGCAGACGGGGCGGAGCCCGATGGAGTACATCATCGCACTCCGGATGGAAGGAGCACGCGAGCTGCTGATTCGTACTTCCGCCACCTTGCAGGAGGTCGCTTCGCATGTCGGCTACCCGGATCTGATGTATTTTAGCCGCGTGTTCAAGAAGAATGTGGGCATGACCCCCGGCGAATATCGCAAACGTTATGGAACCGAAGTTTCGAATAATCCAATGAACCGGACAGATCTCTCCATTGTTCTGCCCCATCCGGTAGGGTATCATCTGAATGGAAATGAGATTCATTCTCAATACATTCAGGATGGGGAGAGTAGCATGAGCACGTACAAAGGCAAGGTATCCGCAATGATTCTGTTAGGTTTAACGATGATCTTATCCGCTTGCGGGGCATCGAACAACAACGGTTCCGCGGGAGGCCAGGCGTCCGGGAGCATTCCGGCGGCGAGCGGCCCGCAGGCGGAGACGGCAGCCGCCACGGAGACGAGAACGATAACGACGGCATACGGGGACGTCGAGATTCCGGCGCATCCGCAGCGGGTGGCGGCCATCTCCTACTTGGGAACGGTGCTTGCGCTGGATGTAACTCCGATCGCCTCGGAGACTTTTCTGATGAACAGTCCTTATCTCGCCGGCAAGCTGGACGGCATCGTCGATGTCGGCGACTCGATGGAGATGCTGCTGGAGACGGCTCCGGATCTGATCCTGACGATCAGCCCCAAGCCGGAGGTGCTCGAGCAATATAACAAGATTGCGCCGACTATCTCGATTCCGTACAACAGCTTCCCTTCGATTCAGGAAGAGATGCGTTATTTCGGCGATATTCTGGACAAGAAGGACGAAGCCGAAGCTTGGATCGCGGACTTCGACCAGCGGGTCGCCGGGCTGCGCGATCAGGTGCAGGCGGCTGTCGCTCCGGGCGAGACGATCTCCGTCATGCAGGAGTACGACGGAACGGTATTCCTGTTCGGGCCGAAGTCCGGACGGGGCGGTCGGATTCTGTACGAGATTCTCGGTCTCGACCATCCCGCGGCGATTCCGCAGGAGATGCTGACCGACTCGTACGCCGAATTCTCCTTGGAGAAGCTGACGGACTACACGGGCGACTATCTCGTTCTGACGACGGAGGCGAGCCTTGCCGACCTGCAGGCCGATCCGCTCTGGGGCAATCTGCCGGCCATCAAGAACAACCGCACCTACCTGTGGACGGAGAATCAGTCTTGGTACCGGGACCCGATCGCGGTGGACGGGCAGATTCAAGGCTTGGCGGACTGGCTGCTCCAGGTCGCGGGCAAGTAGTCGGGAGTGGATGCGATGCAGAGGGATGAAGCGGTCGATGTTACGATAGTCGGCGGAGGTCCGGCCGGCCTGTTCGCTGCCTTCTACAGCGGCCTGCGGCAGATGACGACGAAGCTGATCGAGTATCAGCCCGTGCTGGGCGGGAAGGTCCACGTCTACGCGGAGAAAATGATCTGGGATATCGGAGGGCTGACGCCCGTCTCGGGAGAGCGGTTGATCGAGCAGCTTGTGGCGCAGGGATTGACCTTCGAGCCGGAAGTGGTGCTTGGCCAGAAGGTGGTCGGGTTGTCGAAGGATGAAGAGGGACTCTTCCTCCTTCGCACGTCCTCCGGCGAGACGCATCGCTCCAGGACGGTTATTCTGGCCGTCGGCTACGGAATCCTGAAGCCGACCAAGCTGGACATCGAAGGCGCCGAGCGCTTCGAATTGACCAACCTGAGCTACACGGTGAAGTCGCTTCATCGCTTCGCCGGGAAGACCGTCCTGATCTCGGGCGGAGGGAATTCGGCGCTCGAGTGGGCGCTTGAGCTGGAGCCGATTGCGGAGAGGGTCGTCCTGACGCATCGCAAGGATACGTTCAGCGGCCACGAGGCAACGATTCATCGGCTGCTGCACAGCTCGGTCGAATGTTTGTTCCATACGACGATCGGCAAGCTGATCGCTTCGCCGGAACGGGATCGAATCGCCCAAGTCGTGCTGAACCGTCAGGGCGAGGAAGCGAGCTTGGAGCTGTCCGTGGACGAAGTGATCGTCAGCCACGGCTTCGACCGCGACAAGGACTTGCTCGAGAACAGCGGGCTGGACATCGCCATGCAGGACGAATACGGCATCGCCGGCACGCCGATGAGCGAGACATCGGTGCCGGGCTTGTATGCCGCAGGCGATATTCTGCACCATCCCGGCAAGCTCCATCTCATCGCGGGAGCGTTCCAGGACGCCGCCAACGCCGTGAATCGGGCGAAGCAGTTCATCGAGCCGGACGCCAGGGCGTGGGGCACCGTGTCTTCCCATAACGACCTGTTCTCGCGCAAGAACCGGGAGCTTCAGAAGCATCTCTACAAGCAATAACAGCCTCGACTTAGCCGAACTCCGGGCGTCCGCCAAGACGCCCGGATTTTTCTATGCGGCCCCGCCTCCGAACTCGATGCTCCTACTCCTAAACCGATGCCCCGCCTTCGAACTCGATGCTCCACCTCCTAAACCGATGCTTCTCCTCCGAACTCCATGCCCCTCCCGCCGCTGGCAGCCGCATTTTATGCGAAAAATCACATTGGCCCAGCCCAAGAACGGGTACTTTGCCCAATTATATGCGAAAAACCGCATTCATAGAGGAAATTCCGGTCCGCGATGCCGCATGTATGCTAAAAACAACTATGACAACATGAGTGTTGTCACCCCCTACCATGAAAATTTGCCGTATACGGCCATCCGCAGTGATGAAAAGCCAACTGCGGAGAGGCAGGAGGAGCGGAGTAAGTAGAGAAACCCGTACAACGAAGCTCCGAAGAGGCAGTTGGAGAGGGAGATGAGCGGGAAACCCGCCTATCGACTGTTCGTTCCACTTGCCATCCCGCCCGGCATCGCTTCCAACTCCCCAGGCGTCTATTCCCTCTGGCGGCATTAGGTCTCTTCTCCCTTTCGTTCAGGATAAGGAGGTGCAAAGGGAATGGGCTGTCCTAAGACCCAAGGGCATGATCGGCAAGCGGAGGTTCCTGATCCAAGGGGAGAAGAGGCATAAGGGTTCAGAAGGGGGATAGCGACTCTATCCACCATAATATAGAAATAAACTCGCCGACTCGCCAACTCACCAACATGCCGACCGCGTCGGGACGGTGCTAGACGGTGGTGGGACTTTTCTGTCTAAATCCGGTACAGACCGCCATTAGCGGGGGTTAATTTTCGTATTAAATCATATAAAACGCCTCGATTGCCCCAAATCCAAGCCGACGAATGTGAAAAAACACATAAAATCGCCAAACGGGCGGCGCGAAGTTCCGTCTATTCTCCAAACCCGCAACCTCCAAACCCGCAACCTCCAAATCCGCAAGAACCGTCGGGCGCGATCATCCCTGGCGGGTCTTTGTTGTCCCTTCAGCATTTATGCAGTGTGAACAGGGATGAACGGCGCGTTAACGCCGATATTTTCACAAATCGCGCAATCGTTCACCCGTCGCACAGCGCGATAGTTCATAGTTTCGCGCCAGCTTTCTCTATCCGGGCGGGGAGGGCCCGACTAGACTGAAGTCGTCGGGAAGCGCAAGCGGAATCGGACGGAATTCATGAACGGTTCGGCGGCGGATCGACGACAGAGTAGAGAACAGAGTAGACGATAGGGTGAAGGAGGCGCTATTGCGGTCATGCTTATCCGCAGAAAAGGCATTATTTATGAACTGATCAAAAATCGCGTATTGTTCCTGATGCTGCTGCCGGTGCTGGCGTTTTTCCTCATTAACAATTACGCCCCGATGGTCGGCATCTACTATGCCTTCGTGCGCTTCGACTTCAACCGCAGCCTGTTTAACAGCGAATTCATCGGACTCGAGAACTTCCGGTTCCTGTGGCAATCGGGCATTCTGAGCAAGCTGACGTTCAATACGCTCGGCTACAACCTGGTGTTCATCGTCAGCAGCAATGTGCTTGCGATTGTCTGCGCGGTGCTGCTCAGCGAGATTCAGTTGAAGTGGTTCAAGAAGCTGACGCAGTCGATTCTGTTCCTTCCTTACTTCGTCTCGTTCGTTATCCTGAGCGTTATCGTGTACAACGTGTTCAATTACGAGAGCGGCTTCCTGAACACGACGCTTCGCGGCTTCGGAATGAGCGAGGTGGACGTGTACAACACGCCGTGGCTGTGGGTCATTCTGATTCCGGTGTTCTATCTGTGGAAGAACATCGGCTACAGCATGGTCATCTACCTCGCGGCGATCACCGGCATCAGCGACGAGTATTACGAGGCGGCGAAGATCGACGGGGCGAACATCTTCCAGAGAGCGCGCTTCATCACGGTCCCGATGCTGAAGTCCACGTTTATCGTGCTGCTTCTGTTCGCGCTCGGCAGCATCATGAAGGGGCAGTTCGACCTGTTCTATCAGCTTATCGGCAACAACGGAATTCTGTACAACACGACGGACATTCTGGACACGTATGTCTACCGGTCGCTCAAGGTGACGTTCGACATGGGGATGGCGTCCGCCGCCGGCCTGTACCAATCGATATTCGGCTTCGTGCTGATCATGGTCGTCAATACGATCATTCGCAGAATCAACGAGGACTACGCCTTGTTCTGAGGAGGAGAACCGATGAAGATCAAAGACGACAAATACACGGGCCTGTTCAAGTTCATCGCCTACGCGGTGATCCTCCTCACGTCGCTCGCCTGTCTTTTCCCATTCCTGCTTATTGTCTCCGCGTCCTTCACCGACAACGAGTCGATCATTCGGGACGGGTATCATCTCATTCCGAAGAAGCTGTCGCTCGGCGGCTACAACCTGATCCTGAAGGCGCCCGATCCGGTGCTCAAGGCGTACGGGGTGACGGTCACGACGACCGTCGTCGGCACGCTGCTCGGCTTGTTCCTCATCACGATGGCCGGCTACGTGCTTCAGCGCAAGGACTTCAAGTACCGGAATGTTTTCTCCTTCCTGATCTACTTCACGACGCTGTTCGGCGGCGGTCTCGTGCCGTGGTACATGCTGCTCACGAAGTATCTCGATCTTGTCGACACGTATACGGTGCTGATCTTCCCGGGGCTCATGACGCCGTTCCTCATCATTCTGATGAAGAATTTCGTTCGGTCGGCCGTTCCCGACGAAGTGACCGAATCGGCCAAGCTCGACGGGGCGAACGACTTCAAGATCTATTACCGGATCGTGCTCCAGTTGTCGATGCCGGGCATCGCGACCGTCGGGCTGTTCCTCGCCCTCGCGTACTGGAACGATTGGTTCCTCTCGTCGCTCTTCATCAATGATCCGAAGCTGTACCAGCTCCAATTCTATCTATATAACATTATCAACACGATCGCCTTCATTACGCAGATGGGAGCGGGCTCCGGCGTCTCGCTTGGCGGAGACATCCCGACCGAGACGACGAAGATGGCAATGTCGCTTATCGTCACCGGTCCGATTCTGCTGCTCTATCCGTTCGTTCAACGCTACTTCGTCAAGGGGCTGACGATCGGGGCCGTCAAGGGGTAAGCGCGAAGCACGGTTAGAACCGCGGCAGAGCCCGCTCTTGCGGGTTCCGTGCGGCTAACATAAAGTAAGATTATGGGGAAAAAGGGAGGATTCGAATGGTTACCAGAAGCAAGGCGTCTGCGGTCATCCTGTCGAGCTTCATCCTGGCGTCGGCGTTATCGGCTTGCAGCAGCAACAATAATGGAGGTTCCGCAAGCCCAAGTCCGAGCGAATCCGCAGCCAGCCCGTCGGCGAGCGCTCCGGCAAGCGAATCCGCCAGCGCGGCTCCTTCGGAGACTCCGGCCGGAATCGATACGTCCGAGCACGTCACCTTGCAGTTCTACATGCTCGGCGGCGAACCGAAGGACCTCTCGGCGATCGAGAAGAAAATCAACGAGATGAGCGAGAAGGAGCTTAACGCTACGGTGAAGTTCAACTTCACGACGTGGACGAATTGGGATCAGAAGTACAAGCTGCTGCTCTCCTCCGGTCAAGACGTGGACCTGATCTTCACGGCGGATTGGACGCAATACCAATCGTACGCGAAGAGCGGAGCGTTCCTCGCCCTGGAGGACCTGCTGCCGAAGGCATCTCCAACGCTCTATGAATTCGTTCCGCAGGACATGTGGGACGCGGTCAAGATCGACGGGCACATCTATACGGTTCCCGCCACGTACAAGGAGTACGTCAACAACGGCTTCGTCTATCGCGAGGACCTGCGCAAGAAGTACGACCTCCCGGTGCCGAAGGACATCGCCTCGTTCGAGGAATACCTGGACGGCATCAAGAAGAACGAGCCGGGCATCCAGCCGCTCTCGATGAATGCGGACGTCAAGGGCAACATGATGGACGTGTTCCGCGAGATCAACGACGACACGGTAGGCGGTCCGCTTCCCTACGGCATCGGCATCAAGTACAGCAGCCCGAACGACGTCTACTCCTACTGGGGGTCCGACGAGCAGATCAATGATCTGAAGGTTATCCAGCGCTGGCAGGAAAAAGGCTTCTTCGCGAAGAACGTTCTTAACGTACAGGATACGATGCAGGACCCGATCACGACCGGCAAGGCGGCCGCGATGCTCGGAGACAACCCGACCCGCTACAACGACACGAAGATGAAGATGCAATCGACGCATCCGGACTGGGAGCTCGGCTACACGCCGTTCGCCGAGACGCGCGGCTTCGCGACGCCGGTTCATCCGATCCACAACGGCTTCGCGGTGCCGAAGAACAGCAAGAACGCCGAACGCGCGCTTGCGTTCTACGAGAAGATGGTGACCGACAAGCGCTACAACCAATTGACCGAGTACGGCATCGAAGGGACTCATTATACGATTGAGGACGGCTATTACAAGATGGTCGGCGACGCGACGAGCAACGGCTTCCCGCGCGAAGGCATGCAGGGCTGGGCATGGCGCAATCCGGAGTACATGCTGTTCGACAAGAGCTACGACGGCGTGAAGGCGATCTTCGACGAGCTCGACAAGATCGCCAAGCCGGACCTGTTCACGGGCTTCGCCGAAGATTATTCCTCCTATCAGGCGGAACGCGCCGCGCTCGAGCAGGTCGAGAAGCAATACTTCTATCCGCTCTACGCCGGTCTCGTGAAGAACGTGGAAGAAGGCGTCAAGACGGCGATGGAGAAGGCGAACAAGGCCGGCCTGCAGAAGGTGCAGGAAGCGTACAAGACGCAATGGCTCGCCTACACGTCGGAGAAGGGAATCCAGTAATACGGGAAGTGCTCCGGCGTCTCCAATGGCGCCGGAGCCGTTCTGTCCGTTTGTCGGGGAGACCTGTGCAGGAAGGGGGATTCGCATGGCGGTCGCGAGAACGGGAGAGAATCGCAGTCTGTACACCAAGCTGTTCCTGGGTATCGTGCTCTGCACGGTAGTTACGCTTACGCTCACATCGACGATTCTGCTCGTGTTCTTCAACCGGATCGCTCTGGGGCAGGTGTACCGCTCCGACCTCGCCACGCTCACGCAGACGAGCCGCGAGGTCGTCGGCATGACCGACAGCGCCCAGTCGTTATCCTTCCAGATCTACCGGAACCTGAACGTGTCGAAGCTGATGTTCTACTCGGACCCGAACATCTACGATGTCGTCGCCGCCATGGCCGAGCTGCAGAACTACCTGCTCTCGATGACATATATCGAATCCATCTACGTGTACAATCCCAAATCCGAATACATGTACATCTCCGCCAACCAGGGACAGAACGGCATGATCGAGACGAATCAGATGCTCGACAAGGAGATTCTCCAGCTCTTAAGTCACTACAAGGATTACAAGCCGTTCACTCCGATTCCGCGCACGCTGCTCGTCGACGCGGAATCCGGGAAGCAGGAAGCGGTCTATTCTTATTTGTGCTATGATGCGATCGGCGCCCCGAAGGTTGTGAACTCGGCGGTCATCGTCAACATCAAGGCGCAGTGGATCAACAAGGACATCGGCAATCACGCGGACGGCAGCGTCGGCAAGTCGTTCATCATCGACAATCGCGGGCGGTTGCTGTCCGGCGACGAGCCCGTTCCGGGAACGTCGCGGGAGGATTCGCTTCCGATTCTGCAGCGCATCGTGGCCGATTCGGATTCCGGTTACTTCGTCGATAAAGTCAATGGAGAGAAGTCGCTTATCTCGTATACGGAGCCCGATCCGCTCGAATGGCGGTACGTCCGGAGCACGCCGTATGCGCTCGTCACCCGCGAGGTGCAGGGCATCCAGCGGACAACGATCGGCATTGCCGCGATTATTCTGGCCGCAGGCCTGCTGCTCTCCTGGTACTTGTCCCGCAGGCTGTACGTTCCGATCGACCGGATGGCGAACCGGATGAAGATGCTTGAGGTCGAGAAGAGGAACAGCCTCTACACGATCCGGCAGGACTTCCTGCGGAATCTCATGCTGGGGCGCGAAGCGATCAATCCGAAGACGCTGCGGGAGCGGCTGGCCGCCTTCGGCATCGGCTTCGACTTCAATCAGGAATATCGGCTTGTACTGCTGAAGATCGACCGGTTTAAGCAGTTCGCCGAGTCGCGGGAGAGCGATCTGCGCGTATACAAGTATGCGATTCTGAACATCGGCTCGGAGCTTGCTTCCCAGGCGTATCCGATCGAGACGATCGACCTTGAAGGGGACAGCGCGCTGCTGCTGCTTGGGTGCCCGTTCTCTCCGGAGCAGGCGGATGAGATTTACCTGCAATCGCTGCTTGCCCAGATTCAGAAGGCGGTCGAGGAGCATCTGCGTATCGGCGTCACGATCGCGTACTCGGAGCCCGACAACCAGGTGCTTCATCTGCATGCCGTGTTCAAGAAGGTGAAGGAAGCTTCGCAGTACCGGATGCTCAAGGGCCATCGGTCCATCATCCGGGCGCAGGACGTTCTCGTCGCTCCGACCAAGGATTACGCCTATCCGGAGGAGCGGGAGAAGAAGCTGATTGAAGCGATGATGTCCGGGAAGCTGGAGGAAGCGCGCGTCCAGTACGAGCAGATCGTCGGGGAAGCGTCCCGTTATCCGATCGTTGTGCTGCAGTCCGTCATCTCGCATCTGATTCTGAAGCTCGTCAGCATCATGCGGATCATGCAGCGGAACCATTCGTTCGAATTCGATCACAGCCCCGAATGGGCGATGCCGGCGATGGAGCGGTTCGAGACGCTGGAGGAGGTCAACGACTTCTTCCACGGCGTGATGGGCGAGATTCAGGAGAAGCTCGTCGAGAAGCGGAGCATGCGCCATGAGGATCTGATCAAGCGCATCAACGAGCTGATCGCCCGCCATTATTCGAACCCGAACCTGTCCCTTAACTGGGTCGCGGAAGAGCTGGACATGTCGCCGAGTTATGTCGGCCGCATCTACAAGCAGATCGCGTTCAAGGCGATTGTCGACGCCATCAACACGGTCCGGATGGAGCGTTCGCTCGAGCTGCTGCAGCAGACGCACTATTCCGTCGCGGAGATCGCCGAGCGGACCGGGTTCACGAACTCTTCCTACTTCTATCGGATGTTCAAGAAGCATTACGGCCTCACGCCGACCGATTATCGGAAGAACGCCGGGGACGAGGACGGCGGAACGGACGGCGAGGCTTTATGATTCCAAGGGGTGGGGGTGCAGGGGGAGGGGCGCTGACCGAGGCCCGAATCATACCGCGCCCAGGCTCTCGAGGAGCATCCATACGCCCATGCCGCCGAGAATAAGGCCGGACGCTTTCTCGGCGAACTCGCCGAGGCAGGGCTTCAGCTTGGCTCCGAAGGTGACGCCGAGCGTCGAGAAGACGAACGATTGGGCCGCGATCAACAGGATCGTGAGGACGATAGGCGCTTGCAGAAGGCCTGCGGACAGTCCGACGGCCAGCTCGTCCAGGCTGACGCCGATGGCCGCCGCGAGCAGCGGCCAACCGACGAGTGAGCTGCCGAATGCTTCCTGCTCGTCGTCATCCCGGTCGAAGAACAGGAAATAAATCGCCACGCCGATCAGCATGACCGCCCCGATGACGGATACCGCTCCGGCGAAGGCGCGGCCCAGCGCGCCGCCGATAACGATGCCGGCTATCGGCATAAGGGACTCGGCGGCGGCGAACGTGAAGGCGATTCTCCACTTGTCCCTCGGCGCTTCCCTTAATCCGATCGAGGCGGACACAATAAGCGCATCGAGACCGAGCGACAGAGTCACGATCCAGGCAATGAACGCGTCCATGAGCTTATCCCCTCGTATAGTATGTTTTGAAAGCACTTGAAGGCTAGTTCCCAGCCCCCGAGGGGGCTGGGAATCGGTCGCCAAATTCCCAGTACTTCGTTCTTTGAAAATCAAAAAGGGACTGGACTTTCCGGC
>NZ_SSOB01000072.1 GCF_004801405.1 Cohnella fermenti | reverse complement strand
TCTAAAGTGAACGGGAAAGCCGAATTCGGCTTTCCCGTTAGCATACGGTTCACGGTCAGAATTCCCGTTAAATCGTGGACAACTATCATCGTCTATTGCTGGACAAGTTAGGTTAGCTGTAACACTTGATGGACTAAAATGATGTTGTGTAATGTCATAGTTTTTTAATTTTTCTACTACCTTATCTCTTAGGTCGTTAAAAATAATAATTTCTTTGGGACTTGGAAATAAGTCGGTGTCTTTCTCAACTTGCAAATGATTAATTGCCCATTTTATTGACTCCTCTTTAAGCTTCATATCCCAGCCTCCCTGGTTCTCCAAAAACACCCGTAATTTGTTTACAATTACGGGGTTCGAACTCGTGCTTATTGGTTTTTTCGGTGTATATGCTGAAGCACCCAGCAGTCTAATGCTTTATTTACTCAGTCTAATACGTTGTTGTTTTGACGCGGTTATTAAGTCGCGAAATCATCAACTTTTGTAATTTGTTCTTACCCGTACACTCAGTTATTTACAACAGATTGACTACCCGTAAGATATTGTCTTATATCAATACCCATTCGATGTTGTAAACTCTCTATAGTGCTGTTTATTGTCCCCTCATCTTCAGTGTAAATGCCCGTCTCTTGTCTGAACCCTCTCTTAGGGTCACCTTTAAAAGATAACCAGTTGAAACTAGTAATTACCACATAACGTCCATCTACTAATAGCACTTTTTCATGTGTGTTCCCTAACTTTATTAATGTCAGATTTTTCCCGATTCCTTTCTGTTGTTGAATTTCCTTTAGGATTTTTTCAGCTTTATCGTTTTCTGCATCATCTTCTGAGATCCCATATCCAATTACTATTCTCACGTTCCGCCTCAAAGCACTTTTTATTAGGTTTTGGAGATCATTATCGAAAGCTCCGAACCTTATCCAAGGTGAAACAATAACTACAAAACTTTTAGCTTCCTTAAGAGACTGCTCGAGTAACGGCCGATGATTGTAAGTTTCCAGTAACTGATTATTACTTGCTTGCTGCTTCCTAAGTTCCCCAAGCTGCTTTTTAAGTTCTTTAATTTCTTGGGTTGCAGAAATTTTATCTTCAGAAGATGAGTAAACATCTTCTTCCAGTCTCGATTCTTGATCACCTATTCTTTGAGTTAATGATTCCTCCAGATTCTTAAAATGTGTAATTTTCTTCTTATTTTCCCGTGCAGACTCCAAAACCTCTTTCGGGACTATAGTCGGCAACTGACTACTATTACCATCTAACTGTAGCACTTTATCAGTTGGAATCTGCCTAATTCCTTCATTTTCCATCCTCATTATAATTGGCTCATACTCAGCAACCCTATCGAATCCTTCATATATCTTAATATCAATAATTTCAGGGTTATCTTTATGTGTAAAAACCAACATGTTTCTTTTCTTGTACTCCGTATAGCACTTATGAATTGAGTTGATTGAGATTAGATCGCCATAGGCCCCATCCATCATCATTTCTTTTTGTTGTCTTTTAATCAATCGTGACAATTCTTGAAAATTTACATCCTCGACTTTTGGCTCGTCAATTGCTTTGAGTACCGAGTGTAAATTATTTTGCTTTACATCCTTTGCTTTCATTGTTACCCTCTCTGGTAAATATTCACCAGTTAACCCATCGAGCAGAAACGTGTAAATCATCTCTTCTGGCTCTAGCATCTTTGAGAGCCTTAGACTTTCCCTCCCTTTGTCTGACATTTTGTACTTCCCTGTAATCAAATATACTAAGTCATTTGCAACTAGATTAACCAATGCTTCGTTTATCAACGATTTATCCAAGCCTAGACATCGAGCCATGTCTTCCACATGGCTCACCTCTGCATCCAGCAATTTCAATACAAATTCTTCAATAACCCCAATATCTTTTCTTTGCTGTACAGTTACGCTTAATAAAACTTTAAAGAGAGGGAACGCAACGTAATCATATTTAACCAAATTGTAATCGGGCACAGAATCCGCGTATCTTTCTGCTAACCGCTCAATCATCTACGTCACAATCCTTTCAATGGCGCACATTTCAGGGTTTTCTTCAATATACCTAATAACGTTTACAAACGGGTTCGCTTGGTCTCGATACAGTATTTCTTCCTTTGTAACAGATATGTGATCTCCCACAATAATGAGTAATTCACGTGCACGAGATAAGGCAACATTTAACCTTCTTGCATCTCCAAGAAAACCGATTTTCCCTTCCTTATTACTTCGAACAACACTATAGACGATTATATCCGTTTCTCGACCTTGAAAAGCATCTACTGTATTGATCTCAATCTGCAATTTCTTAAATCGGTGTTTATATTCTGTCTCAAATAGTTTTCTGAGATCATTTTTTTGCGCTTGGTAACCGGCAATAATCCCCACTTCTTTTTTGCTGCCAGACAAAATATATTCCTGTTCCATAGAGAGCAATGTTTGGAAGGTAGTTCTTGCCTCAAGCCTGTTTAGGAAAGTGTTGTGGGCTAGTCCTTGTTTAACCACCTGCTCAAATCTCTCTGGGTGTTCTGCTGTCGATAGCCATATAACTCCCTTATCTTTCCACTTACTATACCCATGTGATCGTTCTTCGATTGAAGTTTTTGATACAAGTGTTCCGTCATAGAATACCTTGCTGACAAGATTCCCAATTGCCGGATGCATTCTGTATTGCTCTTTCAAAGATCCAACGCAGTCTTGATTTATCGATCTCATTAATTCCTCAAATAGACTTACCTCTAAATCCTTGACACGAATACCTTGGGTCTTCAAATCTAAACTCTGTACTTGTTGGTCCACAAGCGGTGGGAGTTGTTTATGATCACCTACAAGAACTATCTTCCGCCCTAAAGTCATCGGTACTAGCAACTCTGGCGGTGTTGCACGACCCGCCTCGTCAATAATAATCCAGTCAAAGATTACATTATTAGCAGAAGGAACACTTGCAACACCTAAACAAGTTGCTCCGAGAATATTTGTTCTTCGCAACATTACATCTGTTAATTTGTCATCTTTTCCTAACCGGTCAATCCATTCTTCTTGAATTCTCTTTAATTTTCCTATTTGCTCATAATCACCCTTCTTCTGCTCAAGTTGCAACTCAATATCTTTCCTATAATTAATGAGTTCTTCGGCGTTTGTTACATTAATACTCTTTTTTAAAGTACCGGCTTTTTCCTCTAACACAAGTTCTTCAAATTGCAAATCTTCTAGTTCGACTTCGAGTAGTTCCTTTTGTTCTGCAAGCCCGAATGATTTATCGAGTTCAGAAATAAAGTTATCGCTAACTTGGAGCATCTGCTCCTTAAATGAAGTGATTATATAAAGGAGATCACTATCATTTACTCGTTCCACTTTTCCTTGTATTGTTGCTGCGGACTTTTGTATTTGATTCGATAGATTTTTTAGGGCATCGAATCTTTCCTTAATGAGTTGCGTTTTTTTGCGATTCTCCACTTGCATTTGATTTACAGCATTCATGCGATCTTCTAATTCTCTTATTTCTAGAGTCACCTGATATCTTTCTACTAAATCATCATCAATACCCTTTAGTTGTTTGTACTCTTCAATGAATGTGACACAAAGATTCTTTATTTCTTCAAACCAATCATCAAGTTGTTCCTCAATTGTAAAGCGCTCAGCACCAAGTGACATTTTATCTCTTCGACCAATCCTTAACATCGGAACACCAGGGAGTATTGATTTAATCTTGTTTAGGGCGTGATCCACTGCAACGTTTGACTGGGATGATATGAGTACTTTGCTATTTGGGTTTTCTTTATTTATTTGATAAACAAGTTCACTGATAAAAGTCGTCTTCCCGGTACCAGGAGGACCTTGTAATAAAAAGATGTCTTTTGCTGCTAGCGCTTTTTCTATTGCTTCCTTTTTCGATTCATCTAAAGGAGAGTGATATGACAGTTCTTGAACAGCATTACTTGAACGAGCAATACTTGGGTCAAACAGTATCTCAGGAATGGAGTTATTGACCATTTCCCTGTGTTGAGCTGCTTTTAGCGCTCTTTTTTGCCTATGTAGCGCAGTCTCTACCATCCTCTGATCGACTGAAATTTCCCCACTTTGAGCAAAATCATTTACGTTTGCATTCTTTTCCAATTGGATAACAAGCCTGTTCTCATCGTAATCGACGCAATATCCTGCAACCTTTGTCTTGTTTAGATTGGTCCTCGAGGTCATGCTGAGTAATTGTTCATCTGTAAAGGGCGATCTTTCTAATGGACTGCTCAACTCAACCCAAATACGCTCATCAAGCGCATCCCGCTCAAATCCACTATATATTAGAGTATTTCGACTCTCTTCGAGGCTTTGCGAGTATAGTCGTAAAACTCTTTGCCATCGTTCGATGCTCGACTTCTCAGACAACTCACTTTTTTCCTGCACACTATTCTCTCGTTTTTTCTCTTCTATGTACTCGATAAGATTGTTTGCATCGTCAAACTGGGAGCCATCTTGAATATTTGATACTACATCCCATTCACCCTCTACCAATATGGCCCTTTCTTTGTTTGCTTCATGAGTAACAACATTACGGTAGTGAATAGATTTTACGGTAATTGTCGATTGAGTGTGATTATCAATTACACAACGATACTCTAGTTGTTTACCATACAGTCTGTACACAGGTTGATTTTCTTTTGAACTAACTGAATCGTATTCCATATAAGTAATTGATTTTACAAGATCCTGATAAATAACTTGTGTTGCTTCATTCCTACTTAAATTCTTGATATAGCCAAACTTGTGTAGGTTATTTAAAGCAGTGGTAGTAAAACTAAGTCCATATACAGGCCCAACGTCATTCCCCTTTATTGTAGCCTTAAAAATATTTCGGACCTCAGCCATAGAGTTGTATCTATTATCAGGTAACATTTCAACCATTTTTAGAATGATTTCCTTAATCGCATCTGAGATTAAAGAATTTTCCTCGATTGAAACCTTTAAATCTACGTCATTATCTAAGATATCATTTGTTAAAAGCTCGAATGCAATTATCCCAAGAGAATAGATATCAGTTCGATGATCAATCGTCTTAAATGACTTTTGTTCCCACGAAGCATACTTAGGTGTTACAAAATTTGAAACCGTAAAATCGCTATAGAGACTATTTTTAATTTTACTTGTTCCAAAGTCGATTACCTTAATTTCATTTAAATCATTGATGAGAATATTCCCAGGTTTCAAATCACGATGATTGATTTGTTTACTATGGGCAAAAATGATAACATCCATTATCTGAAGCAATATGTTATATTTCTGTTTTTCACTCAATGAGTTGTCCTTAACTACTTTATCTAATGTTTGCCCATCAAAGTAATCAAGAACCATATAATATATACTGTTCTCATCATCTTTACCCTTATCGAGTAACCTTACTATCCCTGGGTGGTTCAAATTCTCTAAGTTTTCTATCTCCCTGAAAAATAACTGTGTGTTAAAATCTGCGTTCTCAATTTCTCCATATTCAAAAACCTTAACAACTACCTCAGTTGTATCATCATTACTAAAATCCCGGCAAAGGAAAACTTTGGATAATCCACTACCCTGAAACTTTCTAATTATTTTATAGCGGTCTCTAATCCACTTCATTTTTACATACCTCCCATCAGTCAACCATTCAACATGATACGTTATTCTTATGGAATGTTATATTTACTTTTTCAGCACCAATGCCTAGAGTAATTATATCTCCATTCTTTATTCTATACCTTTGATTTTGGTTTAGTTTTTCGCCATTTAGGTAAGTACCGTGAGTACTAGTATCTATTATAAATACTTGATCGTGATCGATTAATAACTCACTGTGTCTTCTACTAATCGATGGAAACCCTACAATAAGGTCGTTTTCCTCAGATCTACCGATAGTTGTTTTTGTACCGTAAATGTTGTGCCATCGTATCACTTGGTTCTCATTAACTTCAAGAAGACCTAGGGCCAACATCGTTGGAGCTTCTGTAAGCTTATTTTGTATTGAAACCTTGCTTTCATCACTACCAACTAAAGTGATTAGTTCAGAAAACACCGGAATAAACTTCTGCACTTTAGCATTTTTGAATACATACCACTTCCGTGCTTGCAGTTCTTTTATATCAAGTGCAGATGTAATTTCAACTGGAAATCGCCCACCAATTTCATCTTCAAAATTAATTTCTCTTTTCCCATTGCTTTCGGTAAGTGCTTGAAACCTAACAATTGTGGGGAATAGCCTTCGACTTTTCAGATGAATGAGGATTTCCTCGGATAAGTTGATACATTTTCTCCCTTTGTTCTTGTAATCATCAAGATTTACAATACCCTCTTGTTCATCGTGGAGAATTGAACCTCTAAGAGAAGACACTTCTGCAAGCTGTTTTTCCAAAGAATCATTCTTATCGAAGTAAATATTACTCCTCTCAAACAAAGTTTGAAATGTGTTCCAAGCATGTGAATCATGTTTGACTCGATACAACAATCTCAATCCTCGCAATGCTTCACCAAACATCAGCTTTTTATCTAGATTAACATCTAAAGTCGATTTAAGTTTCTGAACATAGGCTTTGTCAAATAACAAAAACCCATAAATCCTCAGTGACTCTTTCACAATATTCTCCATCAATATCACAACGTTTGTTACATGCGCACGGATAGTTTCCTTAGTTGTTGCAAACTCAAAATCATTTTTCTCTCTTTGTACATATAAAATCGCTTGTTCGAGTCCAAACAGTTTCAAGTTTTTCACTCCTTATTTAAAACGATACAAAATTAGATTCGACACTAACCAACAAGAACCTTTTCCTGAGTCGCTTCCTTTTGTGATTTTTTGGGTGACGATTCAGAATTATTTCGAATACTAGGGATTTGGCAAATGTTCCGGGTAAAGGAACTAATAGTAAAAAAAGCCTACCAAGGTGCGTAGGCCGGCCATTACTTGAATTCTATGGTAATACATGCGATAGACATTTAGTTTCTAATCCAGAACAGAATCAATTATACATGTCCCCGACTCAACTCATACTAATTTCCCCACAAGTCTGAACGTCCAATCTCGAGATGAATCACTCTGATAATGCTTAAGCTTATCAATAGTCAATCCAAGACATCGATCTAGCACATTCTGATCCCAATGACCGCCTTTACGAACCAGTCCGTCTAGTAGTTGCTTAATGTTATACTCAATTGCTCTAAATGATATTTGATCTGATGGATGCAATATAAGCGTCGATATAGACCAATCATCGGGTCTTGCCACTTCGACAACATAGTATGTTGACCCATTGTATGTCACCTGAACAACGGCACAAGTCCTCCGTGATCCATTTGCGCATACGGAGAAGCGCTTGCCTGGAGGTACTCTTAAGACAGACATTCTTACGCTCACAGGGAACGACTTTTTCAATATCTCAATCATTTGAAAAAACTGTTCCAGACCTATTGCCTCATGAGCAGGGATCGTCTCCAAGGCCTGAAAGTCGATAGGAGGGGTATCGCCGCCTTCCATCGAATCTTGCGTGCTGACTTCTTTTTCTCCTGTTAGCTTGCCACCTCGTCCTGAAGACACGATCACTTCATTTCCCGTATTCGATTGCTTTACACTATGCCGACGAGTCTCCAGCACTGGATAATTGATAAACTTCATAATTGTAGGGGGCGTTTCAATGACATCCTGATTGATATCTTCTTTGGCATAATCGCTGTTTTCATTAAATACATAATCCTTAGTGCTAGCACCGGATATGAATCTGACTGATTTATCGCCAGCACTCGATTCACGCTTTTTCTTGGACGGGTGCCAGAAGAGGATCTCTTCTGACGGATGACGAAAACCGCCAATGGCCAGAATCTCTTTCACCAAAACATAATCAATAAACTGCACTCCTCGAACATGAAATTCAATGGGGCCAACCTCAGGAAGGGTAGGTTCTAATGGAATACCCTTTCTCAACAATACAGAAGGATTAGAAGGGGAGTTCTTGATAGCTTGGCTGAACAAGTTCTGATATACAGAATCCCAAAGTGAGCGAATCTGTGGATCAGTATGTATCCACGATAAATGACGGGCATTATTGTCAGTAGCCAATCTAGCCGGCACTCGATTGCTCAAATTGAAATGAAGGGTTCTCTCTTGAACATGACTTTTATCGACAAGCAGGTCCAAACCATGAGGTTGAAGGAAGTAATAGGCTAAGTACCTTGAATTAATGAACATAGCTCTGACGAACTCAATGACCGGGATACAATGCGTTAGTCCATTCGTTCGGTACTGGATAATATTCTGTAGTCCAAGTTCAGGATTTTTACCAAAATCAATTAGACGCTTAGGCAGCTTGAAGCCGTTTGTAATTGTCCCTTGATCCAGTGAATTAATAGTGAAATGGAATACCGATCCGCTCATAGGTCTAATCTGATCATACACAGCGTTCGTATAGATTTGACCTATGCGTAAGTAGGGGAGAGTACCCCATGGGTAGGAAACAACTTTGATCCCTGAGGAACTTGCCCTGAACGCCACACGAATTCGCCAATTCCCCTTATAGTCCATGAACGGGGAGCCGAACCAAATTAACTCCGCCTCCTGATTTTCTGGAAATGGCCAAGATTTTAGTTTCAATGCTGCCATGACGATGTCCCCTCTGAGCCTGTTGATATGTTCAAAAAACTAACCTGTGAGATACAGCGATCTATTTCATCAGATACTTCTAGCGAATAACCAGATCTTAGCCCTGCAAGTTTCTCAATCTTCCACCGCTTGATCGGCCATTCGCCTGCCAATTGTTCTGTTGCCCATCGTACTCTTCGCTTCTGAAACTGGGACACTGACTCCAAATACTGCGTCAAGATACTCATTGTCACGGGGAGCTTATCGCGATGCTTCTCCAGCCAACTTAGCCTGTCGACATGTTTACCGATCAGAGCAATCGTAATCCGTATAGGCTTGAAGTTGGACTCGGATAAGACTGATTTGCATGCTGATTCCACCATCCAGCTTAGTTCCAGATCGCGTTTCTCCCAGTCCACGCGTATCTTGCGTGCTTTTTGACCAAATGAAGTGCGTTTCATTCTTGCTATTGAGGATTTGATTTTTGGCGTTTGTTCTACAGGCTCAACCATGTCGGACTGGGCATATTTAATCACGGTATTCGTGTCTACCCCGAGCACTTTCGCGGCTGCCCGATAGCTAAGCCCGTCCTGCATGCATTTCCTAAGTCTGGCAGTCCACAAGGGACCGTACGACTTAATCCGTCCGCGTCTAAACTTATCTTCTTCTGAACAGTCCGGCCCTCTCCGTGAATAGGAGAAGCCGCACGAACACATAAAAGTCCCTACAGGGCGACCTGTATCCGAGCACCGATTAACAACGCACTGTTCAACGACTAGTTCTTCAAAATGATCGGCTGCTCTGTTGAGACAAGGCCAGGGACCGTTTGCGAACGGACTGTCTTGTATACTTGAGCGACCCAGGAAATCGCTATAAGATCCATACAAAAAGCGAATGAGAAGCAGTTGTCGCAAGGGATGAATAGCCCAGCGAGCTTTTCTTGTCGACAGCGCTAACCATGAATAGTCCCGATCCTTCGGGTTGCTTTCGAGTAAATCTAATAGCTCGGGGCTGTAGAATCGCACCAGCTGTTCTTCTATCTTCTGCTGCCGTATACGCCGTGCCACCGTCACATAACCCTGCTCAAATAGCTTAGGGATGATGACTTCCCGCATATCAAACAAGGACTGCGGTTTGCTAGATTGGACAAGCACCCGATTATCATCTGCTATACCCAGAAGATGCTCGATAAATTTATCCGGTAGTGATTCAATAATGGGTACCGAACGAAACATAATTCTGGATATCGGCAGCATCGTCAGCCCATGGCGATCTGCCAAAGGTTCAGTGATCTCGTGCAGAATCATCTGATGCTCTGGACAAAGAAATACGCCGGGTAATTGATGTATACGATGCCAATAGGGTTCACCATAGCGTTGGATGTCTTCGTCGTAGCACGAAGGGCAGAATCGCAACTGCTTTAATCGATCAATTGTGCTTGCTGTAATGCCGACTAACGCATGTATACCTGATCCATTCGAACTTTTCATAAGTGCCCTTAATTGAATCGTGCGATCTTGAGGTAGAAAGGGTGCGTAATACGGGAAGAACGTGTGCTGGTCGAGCCAATCATCGGCACTCATTCCTTGTAATTCGCTTCTCATCGCGAGCTCTTCTAGATGGCTCGGAAGGTCGATCGTTGGAATTACATTCTCCGTCCCGTAAATTTCCCTCAACGTCCATTTGGGGCTCTCATTGTTGGTTCGTAAGTGATACCGAGCAATGACACTATAGACGAGCTCATCCGGATATGGAATCGGAAGCATCCTGCCTAGTATCATTCGCTCACCACCTTTAACCGAGAAATTCTATAGGATTCTTGATATAGCCCGCAATTTTTAGCGATTCATAAGCAGGCATCTTTTTCTTCTTCCCTTGGGTAACGATCACACGTAAGTCAGTTGGTTCTGAGGGCATGGCTTTCGGACTCTGTCTCTGTCGTTTGGCCGATAATTTGTCTGGTGCCGCTTTTTTCTTCTGGATGGCCAAGGCAACCTTCAGTGCCTCTTTATGCAAGTCCACTTGATCGAGCTCGTGCAAGTGGGCTTGTGTAACTTCTTCCGCCGCCTTGATTGCAGTCGCCATGTCTACGCCTGCGTCAACTAGCCATGCGCTTACTTCGGTAACCGTTTGTTCCGTCACATCATATCCAAGCTCTGTACGGATCACTTCTAACCGTTCAGCCTGCCTTTGTTCAGCTTCAATTCGATCCAAGTAATCGTCGATAGACACACTGTCGTAGATATCTGCAAACTTCTGAATCTGTTTCTTCTTCCCCGAGCGCAGAGCCTCTAGTGCAGGCCGAATGAGGGTGAGCCGGTCTCTTGCCACAGACCTGATAAGCTCTGGCGTGATCGAATCAATTTCTTTATCCAAGGCTCTCCATTGCGTGAGCATAAACAACTTGATCGCGATATCCGAAATCCCTTGAGATTCGTCATACATAACATCAATGAACTCATCGCTCAGTTCAACTTTCTTATCGGTCCATTGGTATTTCCATAGCCCTTGAAGCAACCATGTCCATTCATCATCTTTCTTGAAGTGGTGCCATGTAGCGTCTCCCTGGCCGCTGTTGCGCCGAGCGTTACGGAATTCCCCATTAAGTGCAGGAAGCGCCTTGTACGTCCCTACTAGAATAACCGGCAGTCCAATGGTGTTCACTAGTTGAACAAAGAAGTTTAACATTTGAGCTGCTCGATCATCTTTGGCCTCTTGTAAATTCTGAATTTCGTCAATCACAAGTACACCCAAACAATGAACTGCAGCCGCCTGAGCCATTAGTGGAAGCAGCTCATCTGGATTCTTAGTTACATTTTTCTTGTAATACTTCGTTCCAACAAGGCTATCCACGGCTAGAAGGAAGTTAAGGCAGAGTCCTCTTATCGATCCATCATGTGGGCAATCCATCTTCAACCACACAATCTGATAGGGTGCAGGCATGTCTTGTCCGCGATATTTCCGATGCAAGATGACTTGCGGATACATCTGCAGAATACGTAACAGACTACTCGATTTGCCGATACCTGAAATGCCGACTAAAGCGAACCCGGCGGAGGTCGGGGTATTCACGGGATACCCATTTGTACTCCCTTGCATAATGAGCTCGTATGCGTCTCTGCGAGCTCTGAAGGCATAATTAGGTGTCAGAGGATTACGACCAACGTAGCCGTCTCTAATGAGCCGTGACAAGCTCTGCTGAAGCTCAAGGTGTCGCGATAATGGCCAAAAGAAGTCACGCGGTATACGTTGTACACAATGCAGGCGAAGATGAACCGGCAGATCGCGCTCCGACACTTGAAAGATTGGCTTCGAGGCTAACTCCTTAACTACCGTCTTATCGTCCCATATCGGTGGGAGTGCCTCCAGAAGAGGATTGCCTCGGTAATCCTCAAGCAACGGATCCTGATAATCAGCCTCGATAAATTCTCCTCGACTGAAATGAAATAGCGGGACATCGAAATCACTCATCATCGTCACCATCTTCGAGTAAATAAGCTTTGATTTTGGATAACTTGTCCGCTGGAGCAATATAGGCTCGTTTAGTCTCAGCGTGGGCTTCGCGTTTTAGTGGAACAACATTATTAGCTGACTCTCTCGGCTGCGTGGGATCTTGATCTGACAGCTTAAATGCTTCTTGATTACGATTGGATATCTTCTCATCGGAACGGCGTGTTCTTGTTCCTTTTATACGCTGGGAATGGCTTTCTTCACTATGTTGAATGGCCTCATTCGTCTTCTTGGATGCGGCTTCGACAATGGCCTTCGTCTGAGCGTCCAATTCAATCTTGGATAGCATGTTATTCACGTCCTGATGCCGTCCTTGATGCCGTTCGATTTCTAGTAAATCTTCTACTTCCTCTACCCGTTTATTCAGGTATCGCGCTTCCCGTTCCAAGAGTGTACAAGTCTCGAAGCGATGGCCGTCATCCAACCATAAGTAGATCTCATTCGTCGAGCGGGGATCGTAACAAGCCCTGACTCGCCACGTCTTACCCGCCCTTGCCTTTACGAACCATTGCTCCCTCATCGCCAGATCACAGCCATAATGCATACCTTTGAACTGTATCCCAGCAGCTGTTACTGTAGCTTCACTTTGATACATCAAGTTCAACTTCACAATATGTTCGGGTTGTTTCTTGAGTCGTCCATTACGGTTAATAATCCCCCAATGCCACAGGTCTCTTGGAATAGGGGACACCTCGTCTGCGACCATGAACTCATTCCGGTCATACCACAGCATATGATGACGATTGTTATGATATAGAACATTGTGGATCATAATCTGTGTAAACTCTCGTAGCGTCAATTTGGCATCCAAGCGATAATCCCGTTGTCCACGTTCTCTATAGCGCTCTTTTATCGCACCGGGAATGAATTGAATGCTTCGCAGATTTACCAGTCGGAACTGTTGCTCGACAATACCCTTCCAGTCGGCGCGGTAAGGCGATGCATTCTCCACATCCACCCCCAACACATCGATCAGTTGGCTCGGTTTTTCCCCTTCAAGTTCTCCGCGGTCTGCTGTAAGTTTTTGCGGCAAGTGGCTGCTTACCCAATCGTCCGGGTCGATGTCAATTCCATACTGAGCACAAAACTGTACCTTATCCGTGGTGGTATTGGCTAACGCCATCATGGCACCAATCCAGCTCGGTCCTTCTAATCCAATGTAAATACCTGCTATATACCGGCTAAAGACGTCGATGACGATATAAATAATCGGACGTCCGATAATCCATTCTCTACGATATTCGCTGACCAAATACACATCAGCCACGGTTGCATCAATTTGAAATCTTGAACCCGGGCCGAAGCTTTCATAGGTTGAGCTGCCTAGAATCGGCCGATACTCAAGGGCAAAGCGTTTCTTCCCGAGGCGACTTTTGAGTGTATCCTCCAAGTCCATCTCTTTCTTGAACCAGTACCTGTATTGTCCAAAACTAGGCAGCTTATCTGGAGGAGGCAGAAGAGGTATGAGGGCATTTCCATCCTGACGGAATCCAGTAGCAAAGAACTTTTCGAGCGTTTTTTGATAAGCAACCTTGAGAGGAGCTTTCTCTTTGTTGTTGTAGAATAAACGAATGCCCGAACGCAGTAATTGCTTTGTCTCCTCATCAATGTTGATCCCCTTGGGCTCGTCCTCGAACTTTCTAGGCCGACCACGCTTCACATCTCCGGGAGCCCTTTCGTTCCCATAGCCGCCACTATTGTTGAAGTGGGGAAGCAATGCATTCTTCATCTTCCCGCCTTGCCAGTATCTCCGTAAATACCGATAAATCGTACTCTTGTGCAATCCCGTCCGCTCTTGAGATTCGCGTACACGCGAACCCCGTAAACTCTTCTCATAACATCCCGGCTCATCTGAAACAATATTATTAATGGCATCCCAGGCTTTATCCCGTAAATTAAGATGTTCTGCGTTAATCTCATCATCTAACAGAGGAATATTCCCATTGATCCACTCAACTGGCTTGCATAGATTCGAGCCGAAACCTGTAACAAATTCGGAGTAAGTCTTCATTATCGGGAATGCTGTGTCGTCATCCATCGCAATACTAACAAGCATGTCATTAGCAGGAGAGAGCCACAAGATACGTTCAATATGCCGACTCTCGGAGTCGGATGAGATCCATTTCACCACCATATTCTCATACATCGGCTGCACGGCCATCACCCGCCTTTGGCTTCATATCTGTATTCAGGAGTGATTACTTTGAATTCCTTAGCAGGAAGGGTTGGAATGATTCTCTCATTCATATTTACAGACCACTTCTTACGTGCGACAAAATGACGAAACAATGCAAGGGACGTCCCTAGTTCTAGACCTAGCCGTTCGTCGCAGGCTAAGCACGCTTTCGATATGGGTTCTCCGTTGTCCAACCGGACCGCAAGCATCTGCTCGAGATTGCGAATCGTAAATGGACCTAGCGCTTCAACATCCTCATTGTGATATTCTTTATGAACCCACTCGATATTCCGCACCAATTCATCTGGTAAATCGGTATCGATGATAATTCCCCAATCGACATGCCGTGTCTCCCAATAGATCCGTTCGATCTCAAACTTTGCAATCGTTCGCTCATCTTCCATTTCGCTTTGTGGTTTAACCGTTCTCGCAAAGTCTCTTTCATTACTGGTTACTAAGAAATCGGTTGTCATTACAATAGGAACGCCGGTCTTAGGATCTCTTGGGTGGTCAATACCCAGTTGTTCTGCGATCAACAAGGTCTCTTCTTGCGGGAGCAGCGGAAACTGCTCTCGGATATCCGAAACATTGTCCGAGTAGTCCAGAAGGTAACAATAATCTCGTTCGATATCCGACATCAGCTCGTGCCTTCTCCCTGTTGTCCAGCCCACACCACGAGTTGCTCTGCCTTCGGAAGGGACATCCTGAATCTTAAGCCAAGGGAGATAGTCTTTTTCGGTACCTTGACCTCTGCCTTCCTTGATCATTCTTTCAATTTTAGCTTCGGTTAATTGACGCTTACGTTTTGCCATTCAAGCACCTCAGTTGTTAGTAGGCTTGTCCGATTGGGGAGGTTTTTCCCAACGATTCTCTCTTGTCTGTTGCCGTTTCCGTAAGGCAGCCAGCCTCTGGAACTCCACATAGTAGGATTCCAGTTTAGAAGCATTTACAGGTGGTATATGATCGGTCCGAATACAGACTACTGCGGAGCCATCCTGTAAAATGACCTGGATGTTATCCGTACCATTCTTCTCCTCTATGTACCTCACAGTAACTGGCCAACCGCCAACAAATTCTGCGTGCTTGAACCATTGTTGTCTCACCGCTAGGGAACAAGAATAAATCTTACCGTCGTACCATATTCCGCTTGGCGTAACGATTCCTACATCAAGTTCTTCGTTCATTAGTAACACCCCCGCATTAAGGTCGTGTTACCATTTTTACACTTTTCGGATATTTTAATCGGATTACGGATATTTAATCTTCTTTAGCTTTATTTGAATGATTTGAAATAGTTCCTCTTTCTCTGCAGTCGGCAGGGAACGAATGCCGTCTAGAAGTTTATATTCGTCCTTCGATAATTCCATTTGTGCTTGAGAAGAGTCCTCGATCGCATCTGAGAGCAGCCAGTTCAGGTCGCAATTGAATTTACTTCTAAGGGCAGTGATCGTCTCACAAGAGGGGAGACACACGCCTCGTTCAATATCGCTAAGTGTTCCTTGCGAGACACCGATACGCACCGAGAATTCCTTCTGATTTAGTTCGTTCGATTTTCGGATAAATCTGACTTTTTCACCTAGATTCAAGTTGTATCAGCTCCAAAAAACAAAAATACCCCGTAATTAATTACAATTACGGGGTTCGAGCTCGTGATGTTGGTTTTATCGGAGTAAATGCTGAAACACCCAGCAGTCTAATACTTTATTTACTCAGTCTAAAACTTTATTTTCGTAGTCTAATACTTTATTTTTCAGTCTAATACTTTATTTTCACTGGACACAAACCACCCAACACCCATCCCAACCCTACTCCACCGTCACACTCTTCGCCAGGTTCCGCGGCTTATCCACGTCATGCCCCAGGGCCAGCGACGCGTAGTACGACAGAAGCTGGAGCGGCACAACGGACAGGGCCGGGGTCAGGAACGCCAGCGTGCGGGGGATCGAGAACACCGAGTCGACCGACTTCGCGATCTCTGCCTCGTTGCCTTCGTTCACGATTGCGAACACGTTCGCGCCGCGCGCCTTCACTTCCTTAATGTTGCTAAGCGTCTTCTCCTGCAGGTCCTCTTGCGTGATCAGCGAGATGACCGGGATGCCTTCCTCGATCAGCGCCAGCGTGCCGTGCTTCAGCTCGCCGGCCGCATAGGCTTCCGAATGGATGTAGGAGATCTCCTTCAGCTTCAGCGAGCCCTCGAGCGCGACGGCGTAGTCGAGGCCGCGGCCGATGAAGAACAGGCTCGAGTGACGCGAGATCGATTCCGCGCTCGCCTTGATCACTTCGGATTGGGCGAGAATCTTCTCCACCTGCTCCGGAAGCGACTGCATCGCGGCCAGCACGTGCGAGACGAACGCGTCGTCCTTCGTGCCGAGCACCTGCGCATAGTGCAGGCCGAACAGGTAGAAGGCGATGAGCTGCGACGTATACGCCTTCGTCGAGGCGACGGCGATCTCGGGGCCGGCGAGCGTGATGATCACGTCATCCGCCTCGCGGGCGACAGAGCTGCCGACAACGTTCGTGATCGCAAGCACGCGGGCGCCGTTGCGCTTCGCCTCGCGCAAGGCCGCGAGCGTATCCGCCGTCTCGCCGGATTGGCTGACGACGATGACGAGCGTCTCCGGCGTGATGATCGGCGAGCGGTAGCGATACTCGGATGCGACATCGGTCTCGACCGGAATGCGGGCAAGCTGCTCGATGATCGTCTTGCCGACCATGCCGGCGTGCATCGCCGTACCGCAGGCGACGATGTGCACGCGATTAAACTTGCGCAGCTCCTCCGGCGTAATCGTCGTCAGCTCGTCGAGCGCCACGGACGTCCCGTCCTCGCTCAAGCGGCCGCGCATCGTGTCGCGGTACGCCTTCGGCTGCTCGTGGATCTCCTTCAGCATGAAGTGATCGAAGCCGGCCTTCTCCGCCGTCATCAGATCCCAATCCACGTGGAAAACTTCCTTAGAAATAAAGTTCCCTTCCACCGTCATCAGTTCGACGCCGTCCCGCGTCAGCACAGCCATCTCGCCATCGTTCAGGATGTAGATGTCGCGCGTATGCTCAAGGATCGCTGGAATGTCGGACGCGATGAACTTCTCCCCGTCGCCGATGCCGATAATGAGCGGGCTCGCATAGCGCACCGCCACCAGGCGGTCCGGCTCATGCTCGGTCAGAACGCCGAGGGCGAACGCGCCTCGCATCTTGCGCACCGCCTTCTGCACGGCCTTGACGATGTCGCCTTCGTATTCGACCGAGATCAGATGCGAGATGACCTCCGTATCCGTCTCCGACAGGAAGCGATGCCCTTGGTGCATAAGCTCTTCCTTAAGCTCCAGGTAATTCTCGATAATGCCGTTGTGCACAACGGAGAACTTCAGCGAGTTATCCGTGTGGGGATGCGAATTCACGTCGGACGGCTTGCCGTGCGTCGCCCAGCGCGTATGCCCGATGCCGACCGTTCCGCGCAGCGGGTCTCCCTGAAGGCGTCCCTCCAGGTTCGCCAGGCGGCCGACCGTCTTCGTCACTTCCAGGCCTTGCTCGGTGAACACCGCGATTCCCGCCGAGTCGTAGCCCCGATACTCCAACTTCTTAAGCCCTTCAAGCAAGATGGGCTGAGATTCCCGATTGCCGATATATCCAACGATTCCGCACATAGGTAAACAGACCTCCGATTCGGATGATTGTCGTCCGAGAATTCCGGGCAGACGCACCGAGTCGCAGCCGCATGCAGGCGCACCTACAGACGCACGCCTCTATTTAACCGTCATGTAACAGGTCCGCAAGCGGCCTAACTCGGCCCGCCGGACATTCTCTTGCCTATCCCGTTAATGGCGATAGTTTGCTCTCATCTTCTTCGGAATATTGGCCGCCCGGTTGCCCTGAGCGATTTGTCTTCCGACTTGACGGCCCCGATGCGGGCCGGGAGGTCCCCGCCGAACGTTCCGAACACCTCCACCTCGTCAGCTTGCCGCCTGTATCGAGCGAGAATGCTGCTGCTGCACGGACTTCCGTTATCCGTCAACCGCCCTCGATAACCGACAAGCTCTGGCGCTTTTCTAGCTTCCCCGTACGACCCTGCCTCTCCGTTCTGGAATATTTCTTTATCATATTCGTTTTCATAACGACTTGCAACCGGAATTCAATTATTCCCCAGGAAATGACAGAACCCCCCGGCATCATCCGACGCCAAGGGGCTTCTCCCGCTTCCATCTACACAAGCTCTTGCCGAATAACGCCTGCGATCCGCTCCACATGCTCCTCGATCTCGGAACGATCCGGTCCTTCCGCCATAACGCGAATGAGCGCCTCCGTGCCGGAAGGCCGAACGAGCACCCGCCCGTTGTCCCCGAGCGCTTCTTCCGCGGTCGCGACCGCCTCGGAGATCGCCGGATTGCCCGGATAACGCGACTTGTCCGCCACCCGGACATTCACCAGAACTTGAGGATACTTGCGCATAACCGCCTTAAGCTCGCTCAGCTTGCTGCCGGACGCCTTCATCGTATCCGCCAGTTGCAAGCCAGTCAGGATGCCGTCTCCGGTCGTATTATAATCGAGGAAAATCACATGCCCGGACTGCTCGCCGCCCAGGTTGTACCCTCCGCGCACCATCTCTTCCATCACATAGCGGTCCCCGACAGCGGTTCTTGCGGTTCTTAGACCGATTTTCTCCGCCGCCTTGAAGAAGCCGATGTTGCTCATGACCGTCGTCACGACCGTATCGTGCTTCAGACGTCCGTCCCGCTTCATCGCTTCCCCGCAGATGCAGAGGACGTAGTCCCCATCCACCTCATCGCCGTTCTCGTCGATGGCGATCAGCCGATCCGCGTCTCCGTCGAAGGCAAGGCCGAGATCGGCCTCGTGCTCCTTCACCTTCCCGGCGAGCATCTCCGGATGCGTCGACCCGACGCCGGCGTTAATATTAAGGCCGTCCGGCTTCGCTCCGTACACGATCACCTCGGCGCCAAGCTCGCGGAACACCTCCGGAGCAAGCTGATAAGCGGCCCCGTTCGCGCAATCGAGCACAATCCGAAGGCCCGACAAGGAATGCTGCACCGTCGTCTTCAGGAACTCCACATAGCGCTCCTTCAGCTCCAGATCGGTCGTTACCGTGCCGATGCCTCCGCCAACCGGCCTTGGCAGCGTATCCTCCTCCGCATCCATCAGGCGCTCGATCTCGGCTTCCGTCTCGTCCAGCAGCTTAAATCCGTCGCTGCCGAAGAACTTGATGCCGTTGTCCTGCACCGGATTGTGGGAGGCCGAGATCATCACGCCCGCGTCGGCTTCCATCGTTCTCGTCAAGTAGGCGACGACCGGCGTGCTCACCACTCCGAGCCGGATTACGTCCGCTCCGATCGAGAGCAGGCCCGCGATAAGCGCGTTCTCCAGAAGCGGCCCGGACACTCGGGTATCCATGCCGATCAACACCTTCGGCCGCTCGACCTTGCCGGCCAGCACCACTCCTCCGCATCTGCCGATTTTATAGGCAAGCTCCGGCGTCAATTCTTCATTCGCGACTCCCCTGACGCCATCCGTTCCGAAGTATTTCCCCATAGCTCTGACTGTCTCCTTCATCTCTGTCTTCCCGTTGCCCGCCGCTGTTCCCGGGCCTGGGGCTTATGGATTCGTTGTTGTCGTATCGGAGGAGCCTTCTCCCGCTCCGCTTGCGGTTCCGGAGGAAGCCGAACCCTCTCCGCTTGCATTCCCCGAGCCGCCCGCCGTACCGGAGCCCGAGCCGTTCCCTGAGCCTGCAGAACTCCCGGAACTCCCGGAACCGCCGGAAGTCCCGCCGGCGGTCCCTCCGCTGCCCGTTGTCCCGCTGCCGGTTCCGCCGCCCGATCCCGACGCTCCGGCGCCGGCTCCCGCCGTCCCGCCGGAGGAACTGCCGGCATCCGTGCCTTCCGTCGCCGTCGTCTCTTCGGCCGGCGTCTCCGCCCCATCCTGCGTAATCTCCACCGTAATGGTCAGATTGCCGCCCGCCTGATCGACGAAGCGCGGCGAGTTCACAACAAGCGGAACCGTATAGCTGCCGAGACCGCGACCGCTCAGATCCGCCACCACATCGACGTCGCCGGGCTGCAGCTTATCCAGAATGGCCGGGGCTCCCCGGACCGTGATGTCGACCACTTCCGTCGCCGGCTCCACAATCTTGGCCGCAAGCCCGTCTCCCACCCCTTCGATCGTCACCGGCAAGCCTTGCAGCGATCGAATCTGCGAGAGCACAATCTCGACGTTCACGTTGACCTCGGCCGGCGAGAATTCCGTAATTCCCGTCACTCCCTTAAGGGGAACCGCCACCTTGCCGGACTTTGTCAGCTCGCTCAGGCTCACGTCGGCCTCGACGAACTCAATCCCGTCCAGCACGTCCTGCGGGCCGTAGATCGTCACCTGCTCCGTCTCCGGCTTGAACGACGCGATGCTGAGGCCGGAAGGAAGCTGACCGATCAGCTTGAACTGCAGCGGAACCGACTTGTACGGATTCGTAATCGGCACCTCGACCTCGAGTACCGCCGGATCGAGCACGGCACCCTCGATGACATTGCCTTCGCTGTCGTACGCGGCAAGCTTGACGCTCTTGTTCTTGATCGTCTTGCTCTCGCCTTCGACGGATACCGTGCCTCCGACCTTCTGCACCTTCGCGA
Source organism: Cohnella fermenti (assembly GCF_004801405.1). GTDB lineage: Bacteria > Bacillota > Bacilli > Paenibacillales > Paenibacillaceae > Cohnella > Cohnella fermenti. The sequence continues at coordinate 7,661 of NZ_SSOB01000072.1, read as the reverse complement.
GGCCGCTCGAAGGCAGCGTCACGTGCACGCGATTGGTCGGGCTGAGAACCGGGATGCCGGCCTTGTAGCCCTTCGCAGGCGTTCCCTTCGTTGCGATCTCGACCTCGAACTCCTTCGTCTGAAGCTCCTCCAGCGCCACCGTCACCGTGCTCGGCGTGATGGACACCAGCTCGACTCCGCGAGGCAGATCCGTCTGTAATCTCAGCGTATGCTGGCCTTCTGTCACGGTGCTTAAATCGATGCTTACCTGGTAATCGTCCGAATTCGCACGCAGCAAGTCCGTCTTGCTGCCGCGGACATACAGCTTCACGCTGTCCGCATCCATGCTCTGCAGCACGTAATTCTGGCTGTTCAGCCCCGTCACCTGGATCTTAACGGAGTTAACCGTTTTGTACTCGTAGGAAGAGGAAGGCACCGTCGTCGAAGGCTGCGAATCGTCGAAGTGGACGACCGCCCAGAGGATGATGCCCAGCGCGAGCGAGATGATCTTCATCGCGGTCGGATGGTTCAGCCACTTATCCACGGCGCTCGCCCTCCTTCCGCTTCCAGAAGGTCCAGTTCGAAGAGCTCGGCTTCGTCTTCGGACGCAGCTCCTCGAACAGCTTCGAGATGAGCGACTCTTCCTTGATGTCCCGCACGATCTGCCCATTCATCGCGAGGGAGACTTGTCCCGTCTCCTCCGACACGATAACCGAGATCGCGTCCGACACCTCGGTAATCCCGATCGCCGCGCGATGCCGCGTTCCGAGCTCCTTGCTGATGAACGGATTCTCGGAGAGAGGCAAGTAACAGCCGGCCGCCATAATCTGCGACTCCCGCACGATTACCGCGCCGTCATGCAGCGGCGTATTCGGAATGAAGATGTTGATCAGCAGCTCCGAGCTGATCGTCGACTGCATCTTGATCCCGGATTCGATGTAATCGGTGAGGCCCGTCTTGCGCTCGAACACGATCAGGGCGCCGATCTTCCTCTGAGCCATATGATTGACGGCCTTAATGACCTCGTTGATCTGCTGGCTGATATCGGAATCCGTATCGGAACGGTTAAACAGCTTGCCCCGGCCGAGCTGCTCCAGAGCCCTTCTCAGCTCCGGCTGGAAGATGACAGCGATCGTCAGCACCCCGAAGGTGAACATCTGATTCATCAGCCACTTCAGCGTATACAGATTAAGCCAAGTGCTGAGAGCCCACGTAATAACGAGCAGGAAGATCCCCTTCAGCAGTTGAACCGCTCTTGTCCCTTTGACGAGCTGGAACATTTTATAGATAAGGTAACTGACAATAAGGATGTCGAATGCATCCTTGATGGCCTTGCTTAACGTCAATGTTTGAAAATAAGCTTCCAAGACGCACCCCCCGTCTGGCGTCTCGATCGGAGTTCCCGATTCTTGTCACTATGCGCTTAGGATATATCTTTATTCACTTCTCTACTCCTATACCGAATTCCTGTCAGGAACACAAAAAAACCTCCCTAAGTCCTAGGGAGGCCTCCTGAGAAGCGGACTTCCGCTAGAAGCGTTGCGTCGAAATTCAAGAGCCGTAAGCCAGCGTGTCGAACCATGAAGTAACCTTGTACCAGGCCCAATCCATCGCGCGGTCGATCGTCTTGACCTTACCCGCGATGTGCGCGGTTGAAGCCAGCGTCACATTGCCGTCGATGATCGTCAGATTCCCTTCGACGTCTCCCAGTACCTGAGCGATTCCGTTCTCGATCGTCAGATCTCCCGCAACCTTCTGTCCGGCCGGGACAATGACCGTATTGCCTTCAATAACGACGTGCTCCAGATCGGCTCCGCGAACCGTCAATTGCCCGCTCTGGTTCCACATGGCGAAGAAGCTGGACACCATCACAACGAGGAACATCGCCGCCGCCGACATCGCCGGATGACGGCGAACCCAAGTTGCCCATGTGCGCGGGCTTCTCGTCTTGGGCAGCGACTTCATCACCCGATAAGCCATGTAATTGGGCGCCCGCTCGGCGGGAACCGCACGCAGCAGCGCATCGGTCTTCTCAAGCGACTCCAACCGCCTCTGGCATTCCGGGCATTCGTGAAGATGCCGCTGCAGCTCCGCCCCGTTCTCCTTCGGCAGCTCGTGGTCCAGATAGTCGTGCATATATGCGATGGCGACTTTACAATTCATAGGCTAAGCCATCCCTTTCCCCCCGGAGCTCGAACTCCGCAGCAAATCTTCTATTACTCTACGCCGCGGAACGGCTCTGGTTTCAACAAATGTGCGTTCGCTCGGCTCACACCTTGTTCTCCAATTTCTTCCGCATGAATTCTCGACCGCGATGCACCCTCGTCTTGATTGTCGTTACCGGCATATCCAGGACGTCGGAGATCTCCTGCAGCGACATATCCTGAAGATAACGCAACACCATGACGGATTTATACTTGGCCGGCAGCGTCTCGATGGCATCGCGAATAATCCGCTGCGTCTCGGACAGAATCAGCTCGCTCTCCGGCGTGCGATCGTCGCTCGGCATCATCGCATACCCGTCGAGCCCTTCGTGATCCGACGATTCCGCGTCGAGAGAATAGATGGGACGTCTCTTCCGGAGCCGGTCGATGCACAGGTTCGTGGCGATCCGATAGATCCAGGTCGAGAACTTCTGTTCCTCGTCGTAGCGATCCAAATTCTTATACACGCGCAGGAAAGTCTCCTGGACCACGTCCTCGGCTTCCTGACGGTTGTTCATCATCCGGTAGGCGAGGTGGTACAGCTTGTCCTTGTATAGGTCCACAATCTCCGCGAAAGCGCGCTGATCCCCCTTGCGGGCCAATCGGGCCAGGCGCGTCTCAATTGGCTTCACCGTCAATCCCCCACATACGAGCACTCTCAAGCTGCGACGCCAGGCGCAACGTATTCCCAACCGTCATGTAAAATGGTAAACGACCCCTGTCCAAAAAGCAAGGGTGCGTGCAAGCATCCGTTGCCAAGCGCGTTCCCCTCCCGAAGCGAGAGAAAGCCGTCCGCAAGGCGCAGGGCCTTCGGACGGCTTCCGAATGGTTCCGATTCGGCGTATTGACGCGCCTTCCGGGTTCCAGGCGTATGCCGCCGGATCAGCCCGTATTGCGAAGGCCGGCGGCAATTCCGTTGATCGTGAGCAGCACCTCGCGCAGCAGATCCGCGTCGTCATCCTCGTTCGCGCGCTTCTCGCGAAGCTCGGAGAGCAATTGCACCTGCATGTAGCTCAGAGGATCGACGTACGGATTGCGGAGACGAATCGACTCCTGAATGACCGGGGAGTTGTCCAGAATCTCCTCCTGCCCGGTAATCGCCAGAATCATCTCCTTCGTCGTCTCGAACTCTTCCGAGATCAGCGTGAAGATCCGGTTCTTGATCGTGCTGTCCTTGATCATGTCCGCGTACTTGCCCGCGATGAGCAGATCCGCCTTCGCCAGCGCCATCTGCAGATTATCGATCAGCGTCGCGAAGAACGAGAAGTTCTTGTACATGTCGCGCAGCGTCTCAAGCTTGGCGGCATCGCCGTCGACATAAGCCTTGAAGGCGGTGCCCGCCGCGTACCATGCCGGCAGCAGATAACGGCTCTGCGTCCACGAGAACACCCATGGGATCGCGCGCAGATCCTCGAACCGTTCGCTGTTCTTCCGCTTGGAAGGACGGGAGCCGATGTTCAGCTCTCCTACCTCGGACAGCGGCGTCGATTCCTTGAAGAAGGACATGAAGCCCGGATCGCGGAAGATCAGATCCTGGTACTTCGTCTGGGCCGTCTCGGAGATCGACGGCATCAGCTCATCCCAGAACGCTTCGTCCGAATTCGCCGCCGCGTCCTCCGGCTTCATCGCCAGATATGCCGACTTCACGAGCGCGCTCGTCGCCTGCTCCAGGCTGCGGTACGCGATCCCTTGCATCGAGTAACGGGAGGTGAGCACTTCCCCTTGCTCGGTGATCTTGATCCCGCCGCCGACCGTGTGCGGAGGCTGAGCCAGAATGCTGCGGTTCAGCGGCATTCCGCCGCGTCCGAGAGCGCCGCCGCGTCCGTGGAAGAACTTCAGCTTCACGTCGTACTTGGTTGCCATCGCGGTCAGCTCGTTCAGGGCGACGCGCAGCTCCCAGTTCGCGGTTACCATGCCGCCGTCCTTGTTGCTGTCGGAATAGCCGAGCATGATCTCGTGCAGGTTGCCCATGGACTTGACCGTCTCGCGGTAGACCGGCAGCTCGAACAGCGTGCTCATGATCTGTGGAGCCGCATGAAGGTCGTCGATCGTCTCGAACAGAGGCACGGACTGAATCGTGCTGACGATGCTGCCGTCGCTCTCGCGGCGGAACAGCCCCGCCTCCTTGGCGAACACCATCACCTCCAGCATGTCGCTTGCTCCGCAGGTCATGCTGATCAGGTAGCTGTTGATGCAGTCGCGGCCGAATTCCTGTTGGGCGCGATAGATCGTCCGGTAGACCTCGAGGATCTCCTTCGTCGAATCGGTCAGCGCCGCATTCTCGTGAAGCAGCGGACGGGAGTCCGACAGCAGCTTGTTAAGCAGCTCGATCTTGGCTTCTTCGGAGAGGGAAGGGTAATCGCTGACGACGCCAGCCTTCGCCAGCACTTCGGTCATCGCGTTCTCGTGCTCCTTGCTGTGCTGACGAACGTCGAGAGCGGCGAGATGGAAGCCGAACAGCTCGACCTGGCGAATCAGCTTCTTCAGGTAGCTGTCTGCAATGAAGTCCGCATAATGGTGGCGCAGGCTTCTCTGAATCAGGCGGAGATCGGAGATGAACTCGTCGACCGAGTTGTAGCGTTGGCTCGTGCTCTTGTACGCTTCATTGCGCATATTCTGCAGCTTCTGCAGCATGTACGTGATCTTGATGCGATACGGCTCCTTCTCGTTCGTCCACGCTTCGATCGTGCGAAGCTCCACGCTCGCGCGGTCCTGCTCGATCGATTGAAGCAGCTCGTCCGTCACCTCGACGATGCTCGTGCTGAAGCTCATCTTGCGAATAAGCGACTTCAGCACGGACTCGTACTTATGAATGACCAGGCCGCGTTGAATGTTCAGCGTGCGCCAGGTGACGCTTGCCGTTACCGAAGGGTTGCCGTCGCGGTCGCCGCCGATCCAGGACCCGAACCGGAGATACGTCGGCACGTGCCAATCCTGCTCCGGATAATACTTCAGAAGACAACGCTCCAGCTCGTCGTAGACGTCCGGCAGCGCATCGAACAGCGTCTCGTTGAAGAAGTACATGCCGTTGCGGACTTCGTCGATGACCGTCGGCTTGCGGTCGCGCAGCTCGTCCGTCTGCCACAGGGTGAGCACCTCGTTGAGCAACTGATCGCGCAGCTTCTCCCGTTCCCGATAGGTCAGAGAAGGATTGTCCAGCTCCATCATCTGATCCGCGATTCGCTTGTGGATGTCGAGCACCGCGCGGCGCATCGCCTCGGTCGGGTGGGCGGTCATCACGAGCTCGAGGGAGATGGTCTTCAGCAGCTTGTGCACGTCCTCGATCGGAAGATTCTTGTTCTTCAGATCTTGAATGGCGCTCTCGATGGAGCCCGGCTGCACCGATTCCCCAGCCGATCTCTCGTAGTCGCGCTTGCGGCGAATCCGGTGATTCTGTTCCGCGATGTTGACCAGTTGGAAGTAAATCGCGAACGCCCGGATCACCTGGTGCCTGATCTCCGGATTCAGCTTGTTGATGGTAGTCAGGAACTCCTCGTACAGCTCCGGTACGAAGTCGGCACGGAGGGCTTTGCTTGTCTCCCGAATCTTCTCAACGTTGTCGAACAACTCACGACCGCCTTGGTGAACCAGAACCTCGCCCAGAATGTTCCCGAGGAAACGAACGTCGCGGCGAAGCAGATGGTTCGAGGACGGTCGGCTAGCAGTAGCCAATTCAGTCATCTCACTCACCCCATGAATGCGTCTCTGTCACAATCTCTTCATAATATCATACTACAAACATATTCGAAAATCTTCCCCCGAGGCAAAATTGATGCGATCCTGCTGTCACGAATTGTTGGAAAATGACACATCTTCGTCCAACGGGCCTTCGCTCCTCCTAACCGAACGTCCCTTCGCCGTCCGGATCGCCTCAACAAGCGCAGCCGCCCTCTCCTGCTGTTTGGGGGCGTCGGCCACCCCCCGGCGCGAGAAGGGCCTGCACGCTCCCCAGGCGGGCTTCCTGCCGTCCTCATTGCGCCCTGAAGCCCTCTCTCCCCGAATATATATGATTTTTCACATTCGTCGGCTTGAACTGGCGGGAATCGCAGCGTTTTATGTGGTTTTTAGCATACATCCGGCAATTCCGGCCAAGATTTTCTCCATGTATGTTATTTTTCACATAAAACCGCCCAAACCACCCGTTGCCGAGCTGCTCGAATGTGAATTTTCACATAAATTCTTGGCATCTGCCCCCGATCTGCCCCTAACGGGTAAAAGCAGTCTGCCCGTATCGAATGACACAACAAAAAAGAAGCCTTATGGATCAAGGCTTCTCGACGTTTAACATAATGGAGCGGGTGATGGGAATCGAACCCACGCTATTAGCTTGGAAGGCTAAAGTTCTACCATTGAACTACACCCGCATAACGGTTGACCATCCAAAGATGGTCGGGACGACACGATTCGAACATGCGACCCCCTGGTCCCAAACCAGGTGCTCTACCAAGCTGAGCTACGTCCCGATATGACTTGCGGTATAACTTAATTGAGATGGCGCGCCCTGAGAGATTCGAACTCCCGGCCTTCAGATTCGTAGTCTGACGCTCTATCCAGCTGAGCTAAGGGCGCATATAATGGAGCGGAAAACGGGATTCGAACCCGCGACCTTCTCGTTGGCAACGAGATGCTCTACCACTGAGCTATTTCCGCATGATAAGGTGGTGCGCGTGGAGGGACTTGAACCCCCACGGTTGCCCGCCAGATCCTAAGTCTGGTGCGTCTGCCAATTCCGCCACACGCGCATGTCTTGTGCTCTGCCAACCGAAACGAATGGATACAGTTGGCTGGGGATCTAGGATTCGAACCTAGGAGTGACGGAGTCAAAGTCCGTTGCCTTACCGCTTGGCTAATCCCCAGCGATAAGAACATGGTGGAGGCTGAGGGGATCGAACCCCCGACCCTCTGCTTGTAAGGCAGATGCTCTCCCGGCTGAGCTAAGCCTCCATGTCACGCTAGCGATCTGTTCACTTGTTAAGGTGAGTGGTGACCCGTGGGGGAATCGAACCCCCGTTACCTCCGTGAAAGGGAGGTGTCTTAACCGCTTGACCAACGGGCCGCGAGAAATTCTGGAGCTCTCAACCGGGATCGAACCGGTGACCTCATCCTTACCATGGATGCACTCTACCTACTGAGCTATGAGAGCAAGCTTTATCACTCGGCTTGGCAACTTCCTACTCTCCCAGGACCCTGCGGTCCAAGTACCATCGGCGTTAGAGGGCTTAACGGTCGTGTTCGAGATGGGTACGCGTGGAACCCCTCTGCCATCATCACCAAACCAAATTTCAGCAACGGATAATATCTTACCACATCATCACGTTGTTGTAAAGCTTTTTATTTCGTTCTTCAAGGCAAAAGCTTGCGCCTTGATAACCGGATACGAAACGAGTTAGCGTGTATTCAGCATCTTCTTCCTGCCTTGCGTCTGCTCTTAGGATAAGCCCTCGACCGATTAGTACTCGTCAGCTCCACACGTTGCCG
>NZ_SSOB01000071.1 GCF_004801405.1 Cohnella fermenti | reverse complement strand
ACCAACCTCGTCGACCTTCCCGTTTCATGTTATTTCGAGGCTCAATCACTCAGGCCTGCATCCTGGCTGTCTACGCTTAAACGACTCTGTTGCCAGCTTCGCTCCAAGACTCGCTATTGGTGGCGTGGCTTCGCCTTTTCCAAGCAGGGTTTCCACCTGCTAAGTTACTCAACCTATGCTCGGTCGCTCTGATTTTTCACATTCATTCGCGTTTGGCGGTACTTTCGAGCGGATGTATGTGGTTTTTCACATTCATTGCCCCGGCCACCTTACCCCGCCAGCTTCTCCCACAACGGGGGGCCGAGCACAACGATGCCGACGGCGACTGCGTAGACGGAGGCGACGAGCACCGCGCCGGCGGCCGTGTCCTTGGCGATCTTCGCGAGCTCGCTCTCGCCGGGGGATGCCAGGTCGACCGTCCTCTCGATCGCCGTGTTGAGCAGCTCGGTGACCCATACCGCAACGACGGCGGACAGCAGCCAGAGGCAGTCGCCGGGCTGCAGCTTCAGCGCGACCGCCAGAATCGCCACGATGACGGCCGAGATCGCGTGGATGCGCATGTGGAGTTCGTTCTTCATCGTATAGACGATGCCCTCGATCGAATGGCGGAACGATTCCCGCTCGCTTTGATTCCACTTGCGCCTTCCTCTCAACGAGACAACCCCGCTCTCGACAAGACCGCTTCCTGCTTCGCGATCATCGCCTTCTCCTCTTCCTCGGTCATGTGGTCGTAGCCCATCAGATGCAGGAAGCCGTGCACGAACAGGAAGCCGAGTTCCCGCTCCGGGCTGTGGCCGTATTCCTCCGCTTGCTCATACATTCTCGGCACCGAGATCACGATATCGCCGAGCATCTCGGCGAACGGGTCGAAGCCGTCCGCAGCCAGCCCGTCGTCGCCCTCCCATTCGCTCTCCTCGCCCGCATCCGTCTCCGTCTCATACTCGACCGTCTCGTACTCGTCGTCGTAGCGAATGTCCGGCTCGCTCGCTCCCGGCTCCCTCATCGGGAACGAGAGCACGTCGGTCGGCTTGTCGAGGCCGCGGTGCTCGCGGTTCAGCTCGCGAATGCCGTCGTCGTCGGTCAGCGTCAGCGAGACGACCCCCGCCTCCACGCCTTCCGCCTCGCCCGCCAGCTTAAGCAGCCGCTCCAGCAGCTCTTGCCAGCCGGCATCCTTCGCTTCGTTCGTCCCGCCCGCCGGCTCTCTCTCGTCGTACCATTCCAGGGATATCGTCATGCCCGCTGCTCCTTTGCGCCCTTGTCGTCCTTGTCTTCCTTATCCTTCTTGTCTTTCTTATCGTCGCTGTCGCTCTTGTCGTCCTTGCCTTCGCCCCGTGCTTTAAGCGCTTTGTCGTCCGGGTATTCGATCCGCGAGTGGAACATGCCGATCACCGTCTCCTTCAGCGTCTCTGCAATCTTGTCCATCTCGCGAATGGTCAGATCGCATTCGTTGAATTGCTGATCGTCCAGCCGGTCCTTGATGATCTTCGCGATGATGGCCTCGACCTGCTCCACCGTGGGATGGCCGAGCGAGCGAACCGCCGCTTCCACGCTGTCGGCGATGCCGACGATCGCCGCTTCCTTGGACTGCGCCTTCGGCCCCGGATAGCGGAAGTCGTCCTCCGTCCATTGATTCTCCACTCCCTGGGCCTCTGCCTGCTTCGCCGCCTTGAAGTAGAAAAATTTAAGGAACGTCGTCCCGTGGTGCTGTTCTGCAATATCGCGAATCGGCTTCGGAATCTTGTGCTGGCGAAGCATCTCCGCCCCGTCCCTCGCATGCGCGATGATGATCGAGGCGCTCACCTTCGGATCGAGCTTGTCGTGAGGGTTCGCGCCCCCGTTCTGGTTCTCGATGAAGTACGACGGCCTTCTCGTCTTGCCGACGTCGTGGTAGAAGGAGCCTACCCGGCAGAGCAAGCCGTTGGCGCCGACCGCCTCCGCGGCCGCTTCGGACAGATTGCCGACCATCAGGCTGTGATGGTATGTCCCCGGCGTCTCCGTCAGCAGCTTGCGCAGGAGCGGATGGTTCGGGTTCGACAGCTCGACGAGCTTAAGCGCCGAGAGAATGCCGAACGTCAACTCGAAGAACGGCATGAGGCCGATGACGAGCACGGCGGTGAACAGCCCGCTGACGAGCATGAAGCCGACCGTCTGCAGCATCTGCCCCTGTTCGGCATCGGACCCGACAAGCTGCAGCGCAATGACGGCAATCGAGCCGAACAGGCTGGCCATGACGCCCGCCTTCAGAATCGAGGAGCGCTGACTCGCCCGATGAATCGCCAGCACCGAAGCGAACGAGACGACCGCCGTCACGAACCCGTATTTGAAGTCGAACAGCGTCTCCTGGCCGACGTTGAGGATGATGCTCGACAAGCAGGAGAACAGAATCGCGCTTACAATACCGAGATGCATATCGAGCATCAGCGTGACCAGCATGCTTCCCAAGGCGACCGGCGCCAGGAAGACGATATACGGCCAGCGATCGCTGTGGGCGAGCGCAACAAGGTGCATCATAAGCAGATTAAGCGCGAAAATCAGCAGAAGCATCAGCCACTGGACATTATTGCGCTTGCCCGACGTCAGGGACGAGGACGAACTCAACGCCGCCATAAACTCCCGGTATCCGACAAGCGCCGAGACGAACAGCAGGCTCAGCAGCAGCACTCCCAGTTGCGGCAGATAGTTTTTTTTCTCCTTCAGCAGCCCCAGCTTGTCCAGCCGATCATACAGCTCCTGCGTAATCACCTGGCCCGACCTGACGATCGGATCTCCCTGCTTGATCACGACGGATTCCGTATTCTGCTTCGCCTGCACCTTCGCTTCTTCGGTCGCATCCTTGTCGTAGAACCGGTTCGGAGTCGTGACGAAGCGGGCGAGCTCCTGCACGATCTCCCGCTCGGCCCGCTGCGACAGCGAGCTGGCGTTGACGAGCTCCGGAACGGTAATTCTCGCGGATTCCGCATCGGCGATCGGCTCTCCGGACACCTTGCGCACGATGCTCCGGCTTACCGTTCTCATCTCGTCGATCTGATCCGACGTCAGCTTCGGCATCTTGTAGAACGTCTCTTCCGGAATGCTGTACTGCTGCTCAAGAACGACAGACTTCATCTCCGCAAGCAGATTCGCGGAATACGCCGTCGAACCGGAATTCGACTGAATGAAGCTGTCGACATACTCGGTCAGCCGCTCCGGAATCGTCCTGCGGTAAATATCGACCTTGTCCTGCGTCGAGACTTGATCGTCCTGGTTGAGCTGGTCGATCCGGATCAGAATCTCGTCGATCAGCAGCTCGTTGTGCAGGGCGACGTTCGAATAGACGGCATCGACCTTCTCCGCCGCCTTCTCCTGCGCTTCAAGAGTCGCCTTCTCGTCGACAATCTGGTGCGGCGCCTTGATGTCATGCTCGCTCTTGCTCCCAAGCGAGATATCGTAGGTCTCCGGAACGAGACGCGGGGACAGGCTTACATAAAAAAGCAGCACGAACAAGAGCAGCAAGAATACCCTTACTGCCCCGCTCTGCCTCCAACCCACGGCTTTAAAGGATGACGGTATGCCCGCCGGGCCGTTTCGTTTCCGATTCATCCGGCGTTCCTCTCCTTTACGCTTGTGATTCTTGTTGATCCTCATTGTAGGCAAGAATGATCTTCTGCACGAGCGGATGCCTTACGACGTCCTGCTCCGAGAAGATGACGATGCCGATCTCCGGAATGCCCCGGAGAATGCGCTGCGCCTCGATGAGGCCCGACTTCTTGCCCTTGGGCAGGTCGATCTGCGTCACGTCGCCGGTAATGACCATGTGCGAGCCGTAGCCCAGACGCGTCAAGAACATCTTCATCTGCTCGGGAGTCGTATTCTGAGCCTCGTCCAGAATGACGAACGAGTCGTCGAGCGTGCGGCCGCGCATATAGGCGAGGGGAGCGATCTCGATCAGCCCCCGCTCCATCGCCTTGGCGACGCCGTCCGCGCCCAGCACGTCGTTCAACGCGTCATACAGCGGCCGGAGGTACGGATCTACCTTCTCCTGCAGATCGCCGGGCAGGAATCCGAGATTCTCGCCCGCCTCCACGGCCGGCCGGGTGAGCAGAATCCGCTTCACCTTGCCCGCCTTGAGCGAAGCGACCGCCGACACGACGGCAAGATACGTCTTGCCCGTGCCGGCAGGGCCGATGCCGAAGACGATATCCTTCTTGCGGATCGTCGTCACATAGTGGCGCTGCCCGAGCGTCTTGGGGCTGATCGGCTTGCCCTTGAACGTCGAGGTGATCTCGCCGCTCCACAGGCTCAACAGCTCGTCCGCCTTCATCTCGCGGGCCAACTCATAAGCGTAGCGCACGTCTCGTTCCCCGAGCGCAAGCCCGGTGCGGATCAGTTGCAGAAGCGTGTCGAACAACTGTTGGAGCGATCGGACCTCCGGCTCGGGGCCTTCGATCACAATCTCCGCCTCTCTGGAATGAATAAGCGATTCGGACGCCTCCTGAATGATTCGGAGGAACTTGTCCTGGGGGCCGAATAGAGCCAGCCCTTCCGCCGCGTTGCGAAGCGGTATCGCGATGATTTGCTTGGTGTCCGACAAAAAGCCTCATTCCCCCTGCGTATCAGAAATCTGCGGAACGTTATATTGAACAATTGGACGTTCGAGTGCGATGGATTGTTCCACCTCAAATAGAACATTTATCACCACTTTACCATTCTCCGTTTGTTCATGCAAAAGTTTTTCCGCCTTGATGACCGCCCCTTCGCCGCATTTCGCGAGCAATTCGAGCCTGGCCTGGGCCAGTCCCGCGTTCTTCGCTTCCTCTTCCGACAAATTCTCGCTCTGAATGACGACTTCCCGCTCCTTCTCGATTCCGCTTCCGATCGGCAGCGTCCAGGGCCCCAGCTTCAGCTTCTTGAACGACGAGCGGGAATCCGACAGCTCGAAGGTCGGCCCGTTGTAGCCGGACACTTGCAGCGCGCGGTTGCCGATCAGCCAGTACTTCTTCGTGATCTCTTCGCCCGTGTACGCCCGTATCTCCTTCGCAAGCGGAGACTCGATCTTGTATTCGTACCAGACAAGCCCCCGCACCTCTCCCTTGGAGACGACCGCCTGCGTGCGCTCGGCCTCGCCGACGATTCCGGAGATCAGCACATCCCCCTTGCGCACGCGATCGTTCCGCTTCACCTTCGGCCTGCCGTTCTCGGCAATAATCTTCGTCACGACCGCATCGACGCCGGCGACGAGGTCGCGCGGCCCCTGCAGCTTCGAGTCCTCCGGCCGGCTCGATTCCACGACCGTGATCCCGATCTTCGTGCCCTGCTTCTCGATGCCGACCCAGCTCGCGTTCGGAAGCCGCTGCGCGATGCGATCGGCCAGCTCGGAGGTCTCGCCGAGCCGGAACGACCATTGGAACGGATAGACGCCTTCGGCTCGCGCAGCCGCCAGAATCTGATCCTCCGTGATGGTGGCCGTCCCTTCCGCATCCACGTGCCAGACGAGCGTAGACAGAATATACAAGGCGACGATGAAGCCGAAGAACCCCGCCGCGAACGTCTTGCGCCGCGAGAAGCGAGCCATCTGGAAGGGCAGCCCGTGCCGCTCCCCGACCCGCGTACGCGCTCTGACGGCGCGCAGCAGCGGCCGCAGGCGGAAGTAATCGGGGAGCGCCACGTTGAAGTGCAGCCGGCCCTCCCGGTCGAAGCTCAGGCTCCACAGCTCGAGCTTCCGCTTCAGCGCCTCGTTCAGGAACCGCTCCGAGTCCCCCTTCTCCAGCTTGACCCGCACGAAGCCGCGTACGTATTGGAACCAACTGCCACTCATTCTCCCCCACATCCTTTATCGAGATCAGGCGCTAAGCTTGTCCGATGTTGGAAGGCCGCGGTCCACGCCCTCCGTCCGCTCCCTCCGTCAATGGTTGCTTGCGCCGCCCGCGCTCAGCTTGACTCCGGTGATCGTCCCTTCCACGAACACTTCCTCGGCGCCGATATTGCGGATCACCAGCTCGGTGCCCGTGATCTCCAGTTCCCCTCGCTCCATCGCCAGGCGAAGCGTATCGGGAGAGAAGTGAAGCACGCCCCGGTGATTCTCCACGGTCAACTGAATGCCGCCGATCATCGTGATCCGCGGCACGTTCTGCACGACATCCTGCGGCAAGTCGAGGAAACGCGCGGTCCAATTGCGCAGCTTGCGGACAACTCGCGGCATGACGCGCCCCCTCCTTTACCTTACACAATATGCGATATCGCACCCGATCATGACCCGACGGAAGGAAGCGGCCGGGGGAAAAGAAACGGCGGCGCTCCAGCCAGCCAAATGTACGAGTTCCAACCTAAAAAAGCAGGGCCGCCCTCAGAGGAGAGCGACCCTGCTTCGAAATCGGCTTACCAGCCGCGCCGGAACGGCTTGCGGGCACGGGGAGGCCCGAGAACCTCGGCCCACACGACCGCTCGCGCCAGTTCCTCGCGAGTAGGCTGCAGACCGCCCGGCGAAGACGCATAGATCGGGCTCGCGGGCGCGCTCGCCGCATAAGGCGACGCGGCGGCCACGCCCGCCTGAGCCGGCTTGGGGGCCCGCTCGGCGGCGTGCACCGGCGCGGGCCGGACGGGCGCAGCTTCAGGCGCAGACGCCGTCTCCGGGCGCTCCGGCAGCCTGTAACGCGGCTGCTCGCGCTCTCGGGGCGCCGCAGGCCGTGCTGCCGGCCTCGGCCCCGCAGCGGGCTCGCCCGGGGCTCCGGGCCGCGACGAAGGCGCCTGCGGCGTCCCCGGACGCGCCCCTCCGCCGCCGAAGTCCGGCATCCGGTTCGGCTTCTTCCCGCTGTCGGACGACTTGCGGAAGAACATGCCGTAGACCAGTCCGATCGCCACGATGACAAAATAAATGTTGCTCAGGATGAAGTCAATGAGCTTCTCCATCGCGCTTACCCTTCTTGGCCGTTGCCCGGGCTAGGGTCTGTTTTCCCAATGGAGCCTCTCATGTGCGTATCCGCCTCGATGTTCTTCAAGTTCATGTAATCCATCACGCCCAGGTTGCCGCCCTTCAGCGCTTCCGCCATGGCCAGCGGCACCTCGGATTCGGCCTCGACGACCTTCGCCCGCATCTCGACGACGCGCGCCTTCATCTCCTGCTCCTGCGCGACGGCCATTGCGCGGCGTTCCTCGGCCTTCGCCTGGGCAATCCGCTTGTCCGCTTCCGCCTGCTCGGTCTGCAGGTTCGCGCCGATGTTCTTGCCGATGTCCACGTCCATGATATCGATCGACAGAATCTCGAACGCCGTGCCGGCGTCAAGTCCCTTGGCAAGCACCGTGCGCGAGATCAGGTCCGGATTCTCCAGCACGTCCTTGTGGGAATTCGCCGAGCCGTTCGTGCTGACGATGCCTTCGCCGACGCGGGCGATGATCGTCTCTTCCCCGGCGCCGCCGACGAGCCGGTCGATGTTCGCCCGAACCGTCACGCGCGCCTTGACCTTGACCTCGATGCCGTCCTTCGCAACCGCGGACACGACCGGCGTCTCGATGACGCGCGGGTTAACGCTCATCTGCACCGCCTGCAGCACATCGCGTCCCGCCAGGTCGATCGCAGCCGCCCGTTCGAATTCCAGAGGAATGTTCGCGCGCTGGGCGGCGATCAGAGCGTTGACGACGCGGTCGACGTTGCCCCCGGCGAGGAAGTGGCTCTCAAGCTGGTTGATCGACAGCCCAAGTCCCGCCTTCGTCGCCTTGATCATCGGATTGACGATCCGCGATGGGGTGACGCGGCGAAGCCGCATCGCAACAAGCGTAATGATGCTGATCCGCACGCCGGACGCCCAGGCGGAGATCCACAGCATAAACGGGAAGAAGCTGAAGAAGATGCACAGCAGAATAAACGCGACAGCGATAATAACGAGCAATTCAACGTTCCAATCCATAGGATCCCTCCGATAGTATCGTGATTAATTGGGGCTTCGGTTATGCGCCTCGCCCGCTTTATTTACCCTTCCGCAAGCTTGCGAACCGCGATTCTCGTGCCGTCCGCTTCCATGACCTTGATCTTCGTTCCGGCTTCGATGTAATCGCCGTAGGTGACGACGTCGAGCCTCGTTCCTTCGACCTCCGCCGTGCCGGCCGGCCGCAGCGGAGTCAGCGCCACGCCCGTCTTGCCGACCCATGGCGAGCGATCCGCATTCGGCACATAGCCTTCCTCCTTCGTCAGGCTATCGCGCAGAACGAACCGATTCCAGACCCCCTTCTTGCGGAAAAGATACGCGAACCCCGCCACGAGAACGGCCGCGATCAAGACGGCGAGTCCAAGCGACTGCAGCGCGTTGCCCGTATCGTAGGCGGCCATCCCGATGCCGGAAGCAACGCCCGCCACCCCGAGAATCGCAAGAATGCCGAAGCTTGGGAGGAAGATCTCCAGCACGAGGAAGATAAGGCCCAGCATAAACAGCACGATCGCTTCGGCTCCCGCGAAGCCCGCCACGTATTGACCGAAGAAGTACAGGGCGAAGGCGACGACCCCGGTGATGCCGGGGGCTCCGAAGCCCGGAACGATAAGCTCGATAAAAATTCCGGCAAGCCCGACGATAAGCAGAATCGTGGAGATCGCATCGGACGTCAGCCAGCGGGACAGCCGCTCGGCGAGAGACGGCTCGACCTCGACCGTCGTCCACTGCTCCATGCCGGCCCACCGGATCGCCTCGTCGGTCGATGCGGCTACGACGTCCGCGAAGCCGACCTTAAGCGCCTCGTTCGCCGTCAGCGAGATGATCTCGCCCTTCCCCTTCGTCTGGCCGATCGCCGGCATCTCGACCACCTGCTGCGGGTCCACCATGCCGATCGCAATGCGGCCGTCGCGCCCGTTCTTCTCCGCGGCCGACCTCATCTCGCTCGACCAGAAGCTGACCGTCTTCGGATTCTCGACCGCCTCGCCGCTCGCATTGACGACCATGGCCGCCCCGATCGTCGAGCCCGGCGCCATCGCAATCCGATCCGCATTAAGCGCGATGTACGACCCGGCCGAAGCCGCCTTCGCCTTCACGTAAGCGACGGTCGGCACCTTCGCGCCGGCAATCCTCGTGCCGATCTCGTCCGCGCTGAGCAGGCTGCCTCCCGGCGTGTCGATCGTCAGCACGATCAGCGACGCTTGCGCATCCTCCGCCTCGGTTATGGCCCGGTCCAGGAACGAAGCCATCCCGCGCTCGACGGTCGATTCGACCGGAATGACGTAGACCGTGCCGGAGCTCGACGAACCGGACACGAGCTTATCCTCGGAAGCGCTGCCAGAAGAGACCGCCGACGCATCCGCCGCGACGGCCGAGCCGACCGCGGACAGCGTCAAGAGCGGCAGGAGCATAAGCAGCATCGCCAACATCGGAAGCCGGACGAACGGCAGCCGGCCCGCTGCGGCGCCCGACGTCCGTTCGCCCCAATTCGACGTCTTTTCCCTACGCAATGACACCCCTCCCTCGTCTTTGTATTTTCGCCAATATCATTGAGTAATACGAACGCGGAAGCGATTGGTTCCGAATTCCCCTCGAATCCCACAAGATGGAAAAAGCGCCCCTATCGCTAGGAAGCGCTCCGTTTGTCGTTCGAGAAATTACTGCAGAAATTGCTGGACGAACTGATTAACCAGCTTGCCGTCGGCACGTCCCTTCACCTTCGGCATCAGCGCCCCCATCAACTTCCCCATATCCGCCTTGGAAGAAGCACCGGTCTCTTGAATGGTCTGCGTAACAATAGCTTTGATTTCTTCTTCGTTCAGTTGTTGAGGAAGATATTGAGCGATAATGTCAATTTCTGCGACTAAGTCGTTAGCCAGATCGTCACGGCCGGCCTTCTGAAATTCCTGGAGGGAATCTTTGCGTTGTTTGACTTCGCGGCTCAATATGTCGAGCACTTCGCTATCTTCAAGCGGGCGGCGCAAATCAATCTCTTGATTCTTGACCGCCGCACGAACCATTCGAATCGTGGAGAGCTTGAATTTATCTTGGGCTCTCATCGCCAGCTTCATGTCTTCGTTCAAACGTTCCGCGAGACTCATGATGCGGATTCCTCCTAGAACTTGCGTTTGCGTGCGGCTTCGGACTTCTTCTTCCGCTTAACGCTTGGTTTCTCGTAGTGCTTGCGTTTTTTCAGTTCCGCGAGAACGCCATCCTTGGCGATAGAACGCTTGAAGCGGCGGAGTGCAGCGTCGAGTGTTTCATTTTTACGAACTTTTGTTTCGGACACCAGTTATCCCTCCCTCCGGAACAGACCACAACACACGGTTATCAAACTACATTATAGGCGATGAGGAAACGAGGTGTCAACTTTCGCCCCATTCATTTTGCAATTGGGGGTTCTTCGGCGCACTCTATCGCTTTACGACGCAGGCTGCGCGTTCAGAGCCCCCAGCTTCTCCCCGCCCAGAACGTGCACATGAATGTGGAACACGACCTGGCCGCTGTCCTTGCCGATGTTGTTGATCAGCCGATAGCCGCTCTCCGCAAGCCCGGCATCGTTCGCGACCTTCTTGGCGGCCAGCAGCACCCGCCCAAGCAGCTCGGCATCCTCCGGCTCGGCCTCGTTCATCGAAGCGATATGCTTCTTCGGAATGACGAGCAGGTGCACGGGAGCCTGCGGCTGGATGTCTTCGAACGCATACACGTGCTCGTCTTCATAAACCTTGCGGGAAGGAATCGAGCCTTCAACAATTTTGCAGAAAATACAGTCCATGCGCGCCCCCCCCTCCATCGGAGAATTCGTGTTATGACTCCATAATAGCGCAATCGGAGGCGCTCGTCCAACAGTGAGCCGCCGGATGGAGCGCAGGCGGCGGAGGCAAGGACGGAAGGTGGTACAGGCGGCGGGACAGAGCGCGGCAGCGAGCCGGCCCCCCTGCTTCTTCGGGCAAGCTTACTTGCCCGCGCCAAGCGCGCCCGCAAGCTGCGCGATCCGCGCGGCGGCTTCGCCGGCAGGCTGCGTCCATTCGACTCCCGCCGCCATCTGCCGGTAGCGGTCCCCGGCCGTCGGAACGACGTACGCGTTCAACATATCGGCCAGCTCCGCTCCGCCGGCCTGAAGCACGGCAAGCTGCGCTTGCTCGTCGTCGGAGAGGGCGCCTTCATGGAGCCCGATGCCGAGAGCGGCTTCGCGAATGTTGGCCAGCTCCGCCGCAAGCTGCTGCTTGGCGGCATCCTCGTCGCTGTCCGGGTTAACCGCCTTGCGCGTCAGCACCTCGGCGCAGCTCTCTTCGAGAGGAGCAAGCTGTCCGAGCTGCGCCATGGCCGGAAGCCTGTCCGCCGCGGAAGCCGCGCCCGCAAGCGCCTCCGTGCCGCCCTGCAGCGCGCCCGCGAACGCTTGGCACGCCCCGTATTGCGCGGCCAACCGCTCGCCGCGGTCCGTCGCGGAGGTTTGCTCGTTGAGCAGCACCTTGGAATACAGCAGAACGAGCAGAATCGCCATCAAGGTGATCACGATAAGGAAAATGGGTGTTGCGAGTTTTCTCTTGCCTGGCATGGGGGTCTCCTTCCGAGTCGTTCGGTATGTAAGGTTAAGATCGACGACCGCTTCGAGCTCCGGCGTGCGGCTTGCCCGCTTAACGCGATGCGGTTCCGCTGCGCCGCCCGCTTGTCATCACTAATACGGATTATAGCGCGCCGCCTACTTCAAGGCTACTCGATCTTGGCCGTGAGCGGAATCGGCCATCGCTCCGCCTTTCCTGCAGCCATCGGCATCGGCGCGCCGCGATGCGAACGAGCGGGCAGATTCGCTACAAGAGCCGCACGCTCGCGCCTCCGTCCACGAAGACGACGTGCCCTTCCTTGACCGGTCGGCCGAGAATCGCCGAGATCGCTTCCGCATAGCGCTCGATCTGGAAGCGATGCTTCTCCGCCGCTTGCTCCCAGGAGCCGCCCCGCGCCTTGTCCGTCTTGTAGTCGACCAGAACAAGGCCGTCCGCCTCAGGGAACAGGCAGTCGATGACGCCCTGGATCAACACGGTGTCCGCCTCGATGCCTTCGCCAGCCGCCGGGTAGGCGGCAGCGGCGGGCAGCCCGTAGCTGAACGGCACCTCCCGCCACAGCATGTCCGCCGCACACATTCTCGCATAGAGAGGAGTCCGGCAGAAGGAGGCGATCGCCGCGGGATCGACGGCCGCCTTCTGCTCCTGCGTCAAAATTTGCTTCTCGACCAAGGTGTCCAGCAACGAGACGATATCGGCTTCGTCCGTCCCTTCTCGCACAGGCAGATGCTGGAGGACCAGATGGACAACGGTGCCGCGTTCGGCGGCGGTCATCGAGCGGTCCGAGAGGAACCGCGGCCGGCGAAGCCGGTAGGTCATCGCCGGCCCGTCCGCCGCCGCAGCTTCTCCCGCCTGCGCCCGAAGCTCCTCGCTCGGATCGGCGTCCTCCTCCGTCCCGCCCCCGCTCCAGCCTCGCTTCAGCGCCGTGATCGACGTTTTGGCCGCCAATTGCGTCGCTTCCCGGTGAGGGTCGGTCCAGGTCAGCGCTTCGCAGGCCCGCCGCCCCGCTTCGGACTCGGGCACCTCCGCCGGCTTCAGCGCCAGGACGCGATTCCATGCCGACTCCTCCCCGGCATCCGGAGAGAGCGGCGGCTCCGGAGCGCGCATATACGCCGCTGCCGGGACGACCCGGCAGCGCCATTCTCCCGGTTCGGCCGCAGCGGAGCTCGCCGGCTCGCCGGGCAAGCTCCAGGAGCGGGACGCCATCGTTGCCGCCGGGCCCAGCCAATCCAGGTAGCGATTGGCCGCGGAGACGGCATAGTCGGGCAAGCCGTCCGCGGAGGCGTCCGCCAGCTCCCGCCAGCGGCCAAGCTCCTTCTCCGCGTCCTTCGTCGTTCCGATCAGGAGCAGCTTCTCCTTCGGACGCGTCAGCGCCACGTACAGCACCCGCATCTCCTCGGCGAGCATCTCGGCCTTCAGGCGCCGGCGGATGGCAAGCTGCGGGAACGTCGGGTATGCGACCCGCGTCCCGGCCTCGACCCGCTTCGGGCCGAAGCCGAGCTTCTTGTGCTTGAGGAACAAGCCGTTCAGGTCCTGCTTGTTGAAGCCTCTGCCGAGCCCCGCCGCGAACACGACCGGGAATTCGAGGCCTTTGCTCTTGTGAATCGAGACGATGCGCACGACGTCCTCCTGTTCGCCGAGGGCGCGCGCGGCGCCAAGATCGGCGCCGGTGTCGCGCATCCGCCCGAGGAACCGAAGGAAGCGGAACAGCCCCCGCGAGCTGGAGCTCGTCTCGAACTGGCGCGCCCTGTCGATCAAGGCGCGCAGGTTCGCCTGCCGCTGCACGCCGCCGGGAAGACCGCCGGCGAAGTCGTAGTAGCCCGTCTCCCGGTACAGGAGCCAGAGCAGGTCCGCCAGAGCCTCTCGGCGGGCGAAGCTTCTCCAATGCTCCAACGAGGCCAGGAAGGCGGCGAGCGGGCGGCCAAGCTCGTCGTCCCCGCCGGCGGCGGCCTCGTTCACCGCCTCCCAGTAAGTGCCGCGGCGACCGGCGATGCGAATCTGCGCAAGCCTCTCGGCGGACAAGCCGACAATCGGAGAGCGCAGCACGCCGGCGAGCGGGATGTCCTGGTCCGGGTTGTCGATCACCTGCAGCAGGGACAGAACGACGTCCACCTCGGTCGCGGCGAAGTACCCGGTCGCAAGATCCGCGTAGGCGGGAATGCCTGCCGCCTTCAGTTCCTCCAGCATCGCCGGGGAGAGCGATGTCGCCGCCCGCAGCAGGATGACGATATCGCGATAAGCGAGAGGGCGATGCAGCTTGCTCTTCCCGTCATACACGACAAAAGGCTTCTCTCCCGCATGTCCCATAAGCCGCTTGATCTCGGCGGCGATGCAGCGCGCTTCGAGCTGCACGGTCTCCAGTTCCTCCTCCGGCGCGCCTTCGCCGCTGCCTTCCTCTTCCGGATTCCCGGCATCGCCCGCCGCCGCAGACGAAGAAGCTCCGCCGCCCGCCGCTCCGCCTGCAGCCTCCTCGCCCGTCGCGGCTCCGCCTCCGGATTGAAGCAGAATCATCTCGACGGCATAGGGCGAGCGCGTTGCAGCGAAGTCGCTCTTCGCTCCTGCGAGCGTTCCCTCCGGCCCGCGAACGGAGCCAGGCTCCTCGGGATACCCTTCGCCGTAGATCAGCTCGGCGCGGCGATCGTAATCCATCTCGCCGACCTTCTCCCGCATGATGAGGCGGAAGACGCGGTTGACCGCGTCCACGACGCCCGTGCGGCTGCGGAAGTTGCGCGCGAGGTCGATTCGCAGCCCTCCGGCGGCGAACTCCCCTGGCTCCGCTCCCTCCGCCTTCCCCCGCGGCGTCCAGACGCCGTAGCTCTTGTACTTCGCGAGGAACAGGCCCGGTTCGGCGAGACGGAAGCGGTAGATGCTCTGCTTCACGTCGCCGACCATGAACACATTGCCCGGGCTTATCTTCGCGATCAGGGAGACAATCGCCTCCTGCACCTCATTCGTATCCTGGTACTCGTCCAGCAGAATCTCGGAGAAGCGCTCGCGGTAGTCGAGAGCCGCCGCGGACGGAAGCGTCCGCTCCGGCGTCGAGGCGTCGTCTCGCAGAATCCGCAGCGCGTAGTGCTCCAGATCCCCGAAGTCGAGCAGCCCCTTCTCCCGCTTGGCGCCCTCGTACCGGTCGCCGAACGCGATGACGAGCTCCGCCAGCTCGGCCATATCCGGCGCCAGGGCGATCAGTTCCTCCGCATACTGCTCCGGCGTGCGGACGAACCATTCCTCCGCCAGCTTCGCAATCGTCTTCTTCGCTTCGTCGCGAAGCGCCTTCACCCGCTCCTGCAGCTCCGGATCGTACGCGTCTCCGCGGCAAGGCTTCAGCCGCCCGAAGGAGACCGCCGCGAACGCCGCGTTCCAGTACTCCCAAGGCAGGCTCCGCACCGCCTCCAGCGCTCCCGCCACCGCGTCCATGTCGGCGGCCAGCGTCTCCGAATACGGCGCCGGACCGCCCGGGCCGTCCGCCAGCTCGCGGCCGCTGCGCAGCAGAGCGAACGCGCCCTCGAGCGACTGCTCCACCGCCTGCTTCATGCTGTCCGCCCACGCCGAAGCGGCGAGTTCCTTCGCGCCCGTCACCTGGAACGCCGCGGCCGTCTCCCGCAGCCACCACTGCGGCCACGGATGGCTGTGCGCGAATTCGTGCAGCTCCAGCACAAGCCCGTGCAGCGGCTCGTCGCTGCGCTCGCCGCCGTATTGATCGGCCAGCCGCGCCAGCGGGCCGTCCTCTCCTTCGCGCTCGTACCGCTCCTCGAACAGCTCGTCGAGCGTATCCATGCGAAGCAGCTCCGCCTCGGTCTCGTTCGCGATCCGGAAGCCCGGATCGAGGCCGATAAGCGGAGCGTACTTCTCGATGACCTCCATGCAGAACGAGTGCAGCGTCGTGATCGAAGCGCGGGGAAGCAGCGCGAGCTGGCGCTTCAGATGCACGGATTCGGGCCGCGCCTCAAGCGCGTCCTCCAAGGCAAGCCGGATGCGCTCCTTCATCTCCGCCGCCGCGGCCTTCGTGAAGGTGGCGACGAGAAGCGAGTCGACGTCAAGCGGCTGCTTCTCGTCGGCGATGCGGGAGATGATCCGCTCGACGAGCACGGCCGTCTTGCCCGATCCCGCCGCCGCTGCGACAAGAATGTTCGAGCCGTCCGCCGCAATCGCCGCCCATTGCTCGTCCGTCCAGCGGCTGCCTGCCGGCTTGTTATGCGTAGCCTCCAGCCGATCGCCCAACCTATCGCTCATCCCGGATCTCCTCCTTCCGCGCCGTTCTCCTCAAGCCACTGCCATACCTGCTCCTTGCTGCCGGACTTCGGCAACTGCCGCAGCGAGTTGCCTTCCATCTGCCCGTCGAACTGGCACACCGGCCGGAATTCGCACAGTTGGCACGGGCTGCGCTTGTCCAAGCGGTAAGGGGCGATCGACACGTCGCCATCCGCGATCCGCCGGCCGATCGACTTGATCGTCTTGCGCACCGATCTGCGCAGAACGCCCCACTGGCGCTCGTCCGCTACCTGGGAGCGCGAGGAGAACGTGCCGTCCTTCTTGAATTCGACCGGCACGATCGTCGACTTGCCGCCCTCGGCCAGCGATTCGTCCATCAGCGTCACCGCGTCCCCGTCCGCCAGCACAAGCCCCTGCATCCGGAATTCCTTGCGCAGCGCCCGCTCGGCCTCGACCGCGGACAGCCCGTTAGCCGTATGGATAAGCGGATTATGCACGTGAAAATACAGCACCCCGGCCGGGCTGGCCTTCAGCCCCAGCCAGCTTGGCGCATGGGAGACGACGACGTCGAGGTAGGTCAGCATCTGCAGACTGAGGCCGTAGGCGACCTCGTCGAGCTTCAGCTTCGCTCCTCCCGACTTGTAGTCCATAATCCGCAGCAGCACCCCGTCATCCGCTTCCGCGGCGTCGACGCGGTCGATGCGCCCGGCGATGTCCATCCATCTGCCGCCTCCAAGCTCCAGCGAGAGCGGAGGAAGCGTGCCCGCCGGGCCGAAGTCGACCTCAAGGCCGACGGGACGGAACGCCGACCATCTCGCCTGCTCGCCCAGCATCGCGGACGCTCTTGCGACGATATCCCGCAGCTTGCGCGCCATCGCCTGATGCCGATGCGAGGAGAGCAGAATCTGCGACTGCACCTTCGGCAGCAGCCGCTCCACGGCCGCGGCCGCTTCGCTCTGCCAGCGGGTCATGTCCCCGGCCGCCGGCCCTTCCGCGAACAGCTTCTCCGTCGTCTGCCGCAGCGCGGCGTGGAACAGTTGACCGATATCGGGCGCGTCGACCCGGTAGAGCCTTCTCTCGCGCAGGCGCAAGCCGTGCGAAGAGAAGTGCCGGAACGGACAGGAGACGAACCGCTCCATCCGCGATACGCTGGCGAGCAGCCGATCCCCGTACAGCAAGCGGCTCGTCTCGGCAGTCAGCGGCTCCTCGTCGTTCCGGTACAGCAAGGAGGACAGCAGCCTCCGCAGCTTCGGCCGCCATTCCTCCCGCTCGCTTAGCCAGCGGTAGACCGACCACCAGCCTTGCCCGAGAGTCCCTCCTTGCCGCCAATGGCGCAGCGCCGCGACGAGGTAAGTAAGCGACCGGCCGGGATGGACGGCGAAGGCGAGCTGCGCTTCGTCCGCATCGCCCGGAGTCGGCTCGGCGGCCAGCGCCCCGACGGGCAGGCCGGGGAACCTCTTCTTCAGTCGGCGGATAATCTCCGACGGATGCAGCCCTTGGCCTTCCTCGTTCGCCAGCGGGTAGCTGATCCACAGATGCCTCGTCGGCGTCGTCAGCGTCCAATACGCGAGGAAGTGCTCGTCCAGCAGCCGCCGCTTCGCGCCGGGCGCCATCCGAATGCCCGAATCGCCGAGCTTCTCCCGCTCCTCCTCGGAGAGCAGACCGTTCTCGCGGATCGTCTTCGGCATGACGCCGTCGCTTACCCCGAGCAGATAGAGCACGCCGATCCGGTCGGAGCGCGTCCGCTCCGGGCTGCCGATCAGCACGCCGTCGAGCGCCGGCGGCACCGCGCCGAGCTTCAACTGCTCGAGGCCCGCGTCCACCATCCCGACGAACAGCGGAAGATCCGGGCTCTCGTCGCCCATCATCTCGACGAGCTGGTCGAGCAGATCCATGACGCCGTCCCACAGCGGGCGATGGATTCGCGCCTTGCCCGGCTGTCCGGCCGCCTCGTCCAGGGCGCTCCAGCGCTCGAGCCGGTCGGCCGCTCCCGTCTCCTCGAGCAGGTCGAAGAGCGCCGCGCACAGATCCGTCACGGAGCTGGCGCGCTTGAACTTCGCCTCCATCCGGCGAAGGGGAGCGAGCAGGCGGTCGCGAACGGCGGCAAGCCGCTTCATCCGCGATTCGCCGCCGCTCTCCTCCGCCTCCAGATCCGTCCCTCCGAGCGGCCTCCAGGAGCGGTCGTCGTGCCAGCGCCAGCCTTCGATGCCGGCGGCCAGCACATAATTCTCGAGCTTGTCCACATCCTCGCGCGGCACGCCCTCTCCCGCCTCGCCCAAGAGGTCCGTCTTCGCGCAGCGGAATACCGGATCGGACTTCCAGCCCGACAGCACCGCTTCAAGCGCGGAACGAACGAACTCGACGAGCGGGTGATGCGCCGTCGCCGCCTTGCCGTCAAGGAAGAACGGAATCTCGTAATCGGAGAAAACCTGGCCGAGCAGATCGGCGTAGTCCTCGATATTGCGCACGAACACCGCCATATCGCGCCAGCGGGCTTCCCCCTCCCGTCTTCGGCGCAGCATGTCCCGCGCCGCCGCTTCCGCTTCCGCCCTCCGGTTCGCGGCCGCGTGAACGGACAGCGCTCCTCCGGGCGCGAGCAAGGCCCGGTCGCCGGTCCACTGGCCCCGGCGGTCGTAGCTCAGCTCCAGGAACGCGAGCACAGGGCTGTTCGCGAAGCGGGGCAGAACGAGCGGCTCCAGCACGGTCGGCTCCTCGACGCGAACGCCGGATTGCTCCGCCAGCTCGCACAGCCGCGCGGACGTCGTCGCCGTCGGATGGAACAGCTCCAATTCGCCCGGACGCTCGCCCGCGCCGTACGGACGATCGAGGCACAGCGCCGCATTCACCCGCTTCGCGCGCCGCAGCAGCGCCCCGATGACGTCGTATTCCGTCTCGGTGAAGCCGTGGAAGCCGTCCAGCCATACCTCGGCCCCTTCCAGCAGCGGAGAGGCGGCCGCTCCCGCCACGAGCCGGGCCAGGGCGTCCTCTCCGTCCATCCACCGGCCGGCCAGCTCCCGCTCCACGTCGCCGTACAGCAGCGTCAGATCGTGAAGCTTGTCGCCGAGAAGCGGCGCCCCGCCCGGCGCGAAGCCGTCCGCCGCGCTCTCCGCCTCTGCCAGCTTGCCGCTGTCGTTCCCGTACCGCTTCCACTCGGTGAACAGCTCGCCGAGCTTCGCGACGAGCCCTTCGGCCGAAGCGCCCGAACGGAACAGCTTCAGCTCGGCGCGCCGGCGCTGCAGCGCCTTGTGAATGAGCATCGCCTTGCCGTTCTCGTTGACCGCGATCTTGGCGATTCCCCCGGTCTCTTGCATTACGCGGTAAGCGAGGCGCCGGAAGCTGAGCACCTGCACGCGCAGAAACCCCCGCAGCCCTTCCGTCGCGGCCATCGCCGATTCCGCCTGGAACGTCGCCTGCTCGGGCACGATGAGCAGCAGCGGCGGCCCGTCCGGGCTCGCCTTCAGCCTCGTCCGAATCTCGTCGAGGACAAGCCTTGTCTTGCCGCTCCCGGAACGTCCCGTTATCAACCGAAGCGCCATCTCGCCTTCACCTCTCCGCCCACACATGGTAACCTCCATTGTATCATATGTTCGCATTGCGCACACACGTTCGTTTTTTCCCAACAGGCAAGCAATCGAATTAGCGCCAAGAAGCCGCCTCGACCAGCCGGCATTCCGGCTTGCGAGACGGCTCCGAACGGCGCCGGGCCTTGCTTCAGGATATGTTCAGATACAGCTTAGTGCCATCCGAGAACTTGACGATCGCAGCGTCCGACCACAGCTCCACGCCCGTGGCCTTCTTCCACTTGCGCCGGAACTCGAGATCGAGGGTCATCTCCTTCATGCGCTCCTGCAGCAGTCTGCGGCTGTCCAATCGCTTCGCTCTATTCATCAACGGTACGTTCCGATGACCGAAATGCAAAATGTCCGTCATCTTAACTCCCTCCTTCGCGTTCGTAACCTTGCTTCTTGATACAAGATTACAAGAGAGACATTAAGAAAGTTACAGGTTGCCAAACTAATATTTTGCTAACATTTTGAATGTCGCTATCCTTCTCACCGCGGCTCAGCATTGTTCGGTTGCTCTACAGCCCTACAGCAGCTTCCGGCTCCGCACCTCGAAGATGCCGAACTTCAGGTAATGCCCTTCCTCGACGCCTCCGAGCTGCGGATGATCCTTCCCGGCTCCGTGCCATTCGATGCAGCGCAGCGTCTTGCCCGCGTCCGCCGCCGCTTCGAGCAGCGTCTCCATGAAGAGGTCCGGACGGACATGGTAGGAGCAGCTCGCCGTCACGAGATAGCCGCCCTCGTTGATCAGCTTCATGGCCTGAAGATTGATCTCCTTGTAGCCGCGGATCGCCCCCGGCACCGCGCGCTTCGTCTTGGCGAACGCCGGAGGATCGAGGATGACGACATCCCACGTCCTGGCTTCGGCGGTCAGCTTCTTCGACGTATCGGTCTTGCCCTCGCTGCGCGCCTGGCGCTCCTCCTTGCCGCTGACCTGCTGCCGCAGGTACTCGAACGCGTCCGCCGTGACGAACTCGACGCGGTCCGAGAAGCCGTTCAGCTCGGCGTTCCGCTTGGCCGTCTCGATCGCATGGGCGGACACGTCGAGGCAGGTGACCTTCTTCGCCCCGTACTTGCACGCATGCAGCGTGAAGCTGCCGGTATGCGCGAAGCATTCGAGCACCGTCGCCCCGTCCCAGTACGGGAACGTGACCGGATTGCCCTTGGAATTGACGGGGACAAGCCGCCGCCCCTCTTCCGTCTCCCGCTCCTCCAGCCGGATGCCGCTGCGCGCCCCCCAGCCTCGCACAATCGGTTCGATGGCCGCGCGGTTCTCCCTCTGGTCGAAGAAATAACCTGTTTTCTGCCCGTTCTCGATGTCGACCTCGATCTTCAGGCCGTTCTCCTCGATGACGATATGGCGCGGACATTCCCCGTACAGCACGCCGGTGCGCTCCTCGAGCCCTTCGAGCGTCCGGACGCCGACGTCGCTGCGTTCAT
Organism: Cohnella fermenti; assembly: GCF_004801405.1. GTDB lineage: Bacteria > Bacillota > Bacilli > Paenibacillales > Paenibacillaceae > Cohnella > Cohnella fermenti. Next base: position 11,207 of record NZ_SSOB01000071.1, on the reverse strand, counting down.
AGACCCCGTGCGGCTTGAACACATCGACGAGCGCCGGCAGCCAGCGGTCCCGCGCGGCGTCCATTCCGAGCGTCAGCACCTGGACAACGAGGACATCTCCGAAGCGGTCGACGACAAGGCCCGGCAGGAAGTCGGCTTCCCCGAACACAAGTCGGCAGGACGCGGCGACGCCAACGAACCGTCCTCTGTACTCGGCGCATTGCCTGAACCGTTCGCGGAACCACTCTTCCGTCATCTCCGCAAGCGGCCGGTAGGAGACGATCCGAACGGTAATCTGGGAGGCGGGGTTATAGTAACCCGTTGCGAGGTATTGCCCCTTGCGGTCGCGAACCTCGACGAGGTCGCCGGGAGCTGGCTCGCCTTCGATTCGTTCGATCTCGTTCGCATATATCCACGGGTGGCCCTGCTCCAATCTCGGCCGGCGGCTGCGAGACAGCACAACGCGCGCTTGCCCGCTCGCCGGGAGGGCGCCCGCCCCTGAATTTGGAACCTGCTCTTGTGGAATTTGATCTTTTGGAATCTGATCTTTTGGAATATGATCTTCTGCTTGATTTGAGCTTGCCATGGCTAGCTCCACCTTTCCTATCATGACTTGTCCGTTATTCTCATATATTGGCATGTATGAAAAGCAGGCGAGGAGGCAATCCCGCTCCCCGCCGCGACGATTGGGCAAAGGAGCTGATCTCCCGTTGATCGCCAATATCGTCTTCGCCTCGACGTTCGGGCTGGCCCTGCTGCTCTTCGGGATGAAGCTTATGGAAGCCGCGCTTCGCCAGTGGGCGGGAAGCCGCCTGCCCGACATTCTCCGCCGCACGACCTCCACCCCGCTGCGGGGCTTCGCGACCGGAACGGCAGCTTCCGCAACGCTGCAGAGCGGCACGGCCGTCACCGTCATCACGATCGGTCTCGTGAACTCGGGGCTGCTTCCGCTCGGCCAGACGCTCGGCATCATCCTCGGCACGAACGTCGGCACCTGCTTCACGACCGAGCTGATGAGCCTTCGCCTGCACGAATACGGGATGCCCGTGCTGCTCGTCTCCCTCGCGATCTGGGCCTGGACCGCGCTCGCCGGCGAGATGCAACTTCTGCCCCGCCTGCCGAAGCGCTGGGTCGGGCCGATGCGCTTCGGCGCCGCCGCGCTCGCCGGCTTCGGCCTGCTGCTCGTCGGCTTCGCCGTATTGCAGTCGATCGGCCCGCAACTGCTGCGGAGCGACGCCTTCCTGCAGCTCTCGTCCCGCGCGGAAGCGGAGCCGATCTGGGGCGTGCTCGGCGGCGCCGCGCTGACCGCGGCCGTCCATTCCAGCGCCGCCGTCATCGGCATGTCCATGGGGCTCGCCAGCTCCGGCGCGCTCTCCCCCGAGACGGGCATCGCCATCGTGCTCGGCGCCAATGTCGGCACCTGCTTCACCGGCTTGCTCGCTTCGCTCGGCGGCGGCAGGGGCGGCCGCTTCGTCGCGCTCGCGCAGATCGCGCTGAACGTGACCGGAGCGGCGCTGTTCTATCCGTTCATGCACTTGCTGCTGGCCGCGGCGTCGGCGTTCGCCCCCGAAGACGCAGCCGCCCAGATCGCGCACGGCCAGACGATCTTCAACTTCGCCTGCTCGCTGCTGGTCCTGCCCGCAGCCCAGTTGTTAAGCCGCCGGGCCGCCAAGTAGCGCAGACGTTTGCTTCTTGCCGGCCTCCGCCGGGAGGACCAGGGCGCGCAGCCGAAGTCGAAAGCGACGGCAATGGATGAAGGCTTGAGAATCAAGGCTCGTCGATGCCGTTGTGCCGGTGCCCGGCGACGATCGCCACGCCCGAGCTTGTGCCGAGCCGGCTTGCGCCCGCCAGCAGCAGCTTGCGCGCTTTGGCTTCGTCGCGAATGCCGGCCGACGCCTTCACGCCGAGCCGCGGCGAGACGGACGCCCGGAGCAGAACGACATCCTCCTCCGTCGCGCCGCCCGGTCCGAATCCGGTCGACGTCTTCACGTAATCCGCTCCGGCCGCCTCTGCGATGCGGCATGCCTCGACCTTCCGCTCGTCCGTCAGCATTCCCGTCTCCAGGATGACCTTCACGAGCGCGCCTCCTTGAACGGCTTGCACGACCGCGGTGATGTCCCTCTCGACCGAAGCGCAGTCTCCTTCGAGCAGCCGGCCGATCGCGAGCACCATGTCGATCTCCGCAGCGCCGTCCTCGACCGCGGCGGCCGCCTCGAACGCCTTCGCCCGCGTCGCGCCCGAGCCGAGCGGGAAGCCGACAACGCCGCACACCTTCACGTTCGTTCCGCCGAGCTGCTCGCGGCATTGGCGAACCCAGCGCCCGCCGACGCAGACGCTGTGGAAGCCGTGCGCATAAGCCTCCTCGCACAGCCTGCGATAGTCCGCGGAGACGGCTTCCGCCTTGAGCAGCGTATGATCGATGAACGGGGCGATCGGCATTCCCGGAAGCCAGAGCGGGAAGCGGCCTTCCCGTTCCGGGCGAAGCCGCGCCGCCGCCGCGTACCCGAGCTGCTTCAACGCCTGCCGCAGCACCTCGTCGTTCGTCTCGTAGCCTTCCGAGAGCTGAAGCCTCCAGCTCTCGGCGGGGTCGAACCAGTAGGCGCCGGAGATCTCCTCCGTCTGCGCCTTAAGCGAGCCTTCCCCCGCCTCCACGAGATAATAATGCACTTCCTTCTGAACGGTCACCCGTTCCGAAGATTCGTACTCGTAACGGATGACGGACAGCGGAGCCACGATCGCCCCCCGGATTCCCGTCTCCTCCTCCACTTCGCGAAGCGCCGCCTGAGACTCGGTCTCTCCGGCCTCCAGCTTGCCCTTCGCAAGCGCAATCTTGCCGAACCGGTCGCGGATCAGTTGAATCTCCAGCCTGCCGTCTTGCTTGCGGTAGACGATGCCGCCCGCCGATATCTCCTTCACCGGTTCTCCCCCCTGTCTGTCTCTAAGAGCTCGATTCCCCCTTGATTCCCCTCGATCCCGTGCCGGCCTCGCTAGGCGCGCTTCGCCAGCGGACGCACGTCGCTGAGGACGGAGATCAGCTCGCCGCGGTTCTCGTTCGTGCCGCTCTCGGTCAAGCGGACGAGACAGCGCTTGCGGTACATCGATTCATCGCCTTCGAACTCCACGGACAAGTAATTGTCCGAGTAGCCGGCGAGCCGCGTCCTGCCGTCTTCTCCCTTCGATACCCGTTCCGGAATGACCTCAAGCTGCGCGCCGACCCAGCCCCGGCTGTAATCGCCCTGAAGCTTCTCCGACAGCTCGATCAGCCGATGAACGCGCTCGTGCTTGACCTCTTCGTCCACCTGCTCGTCCATGCGGGAAGCCGGCGTCCCGGTGCGCTTGGAATACGGGAACACGTGCATCTCCGAGAAGCCGATCCGCTCCATGAAGCGATAGCCGTTCTCGTACTGCTCCTCGGTCTCTCCCGGGAAGCCGACGATGACGTCGGTCGTGACAGCCACTCCCGGCATCGCCGCCTTGATGCGCGCGATCTTGTCCGCGAATTCCTCCGTCGTATACTTGCGTCGCATCCGCTTCAGAATCGCGTCGTCTCCCGCCTGCAGCGGAATGTGCAGGTGACGGCACATTTTCTTCGAGGAGTTGAGCATGCGAATCATCTCGTCGTCGATCTGGCTCGCCTCAATGGAGCTGATGCGAATCCGCTCAAGCCCTTCGAGCTTGTCCAGATCGGCGAGCAGATGCGCAAGCCGGTAGCTCTCGAGATCGTCCCCGTAGCCGCCGGTATGGATGCCGGTCAGGACGATCTCCTGGTAGCCCGCCGCGACGAGCTGCCTGGCCTGCGCCAGCACGCTGTCGGGGGCGCGGCTGCGCGACAGTCCGCGCGACCACGGGATGATGCAGAAGGTGCAGAAGTTGTTGCAGCCTTCCTGGATTTTGAGGAAGGCGCGCGTCCGGTCGGCGAATGCCGGAACGTCCAGCTCCTCGAACTCGCGCGTCTTCATGATGTTGCGCACCGCGTTGACCGGCTTGCGCTCGCGCTGAACGTCCGCGACGAAGCTCATCAGCTTGTCGCGGTCCTGCGTTCCGACGACGAGATCGACGCCGGGAATGGCGAGAATCTCCGCGGGCGACGTCTGCGCATAGCAGCCCGTCACCGCGATGACGGCGTCCGGGTTGCGGCGAACGGCGCGGCGGATGATCTGCCGGCTCTTCTTGTCGCCGGTGTTCGTCACCGTACACGTGTTGATGACGTAGACGTCGGCGGTCGTCGTCTCGAAGTCGACCTGCTCGTAGCCTTCCTTCGCGAACAACTGCCACATCGCTTCCGTGTCGTAGAAGTTCACCTTGCAGCCCAATGTGTAGAATGCCACCGAAGGCATCGTCGTTCAACCTCCCAATTCCCCCGATTCGTAAGCGAGACAGGCAAGCGCCACGAGCGCGGCGGTCTCCGTGCGCAGAATTCTCCGCCCGAGGCCGACGGCCGCGGCTCCCGCGAGAACGGCCTGCTCGACCTCCGCAGGATCGAAGCCCCCCTCCGGCCCGACAACGAGCAGTACCCGGGGAGCGACTCCCGCCGCGCAGACGTCGCTCTCCTGGAACGAAGCGAGCGCGTTCCTCAGCCCCGTTCCGCTCCTGCCTTCTTCCTCGTAGCAGAGGAGAGTCAGGTCGTAGCCGCCCATGCCGGCGACGAGCTCCTTCCACGAGCAGACGGCGCGGACGTCGGGAACAAGCCCCCGGTGCGCCTGCTCCGCCGCTTCCTTCGCGATCTTGCGCCAGCGCTCCAGCCGCTTCGCTTCCTTGCGCTCGTCGTACTGCACGACGGTCCGCTTGGAGAGGAAGGGCTGGAAGACGGCGGCGCCCGCTTCGGTTCCCTTCTGGATGACCGTCTCAAGCTTGTCGCCCTTCGGCAGGCTCTGCGCGACCGTCACCCGCCAGCGCATCTCCGCGGCGGACGGTCTCCGCTCGATGATCGAGGCCGTTACGCGTCCCGGCTCGATCGCGGCGACCTTGGCCAGCGCCTCGCTGCCGGTGCCGTCGCAGGCGATGAACTCCTCGCCAATGCGCGCGCGCATAACCGTCGCCAGATGCCGGGCATCGTCCCCCTCCAGGAATACCCGATCGTCGCCCATCTGCTCCACGCTTACAAAATACCGCTGCATGCCATCGTTCCTTCCGAGGCCCGAAGGCCTCCCTCATTCGTTCCCTCATTCATCCATTCAATCATTCATCCATTCATGATTGCATTAATATCGCCAGCCGTAGAGGCTCGGGATAATGGAGGAATCCGCATGATGCCCGAAGATGGCGCCAGCGATCTCGTGCATCTCCCGCACGATCGGAAGCGCAAGCGAGAACAGCGGATCGATCGTCAGCTCGCGAAGCGGCGGAATGAACACAAACAGAATGAAGATAAAGATTCCCCATTGCTCGTACTGCGCCAGCTTGATGCGCGTCTTGATGGGCGCGAACTCCTCGACGATGCGGTAGCCGTCAAGCGGCGGGAGCGGGATCAGGTTGAACAGGAACAGAATAACGTTGATATGAAGCCAGTACGCCATGAAGATCCCGACGTTCTCCCGAACCGCATCGGTCGGAGCGGTCAGCACCCCGAGATTGACGAGCGCATACATCGCGAGCAGCCCGATAAACGCCAGCAGCAGATTGCTGATCGGCCCGGCCGCGGTGACGAGAATGCCCATCAGCCGCGGATAGCGGAAGCGGCCTCTGCGGACCGGAACCGGCTTCGCCCAGCCGAAGCCCGCAAGCAGGAGGAAGATCACGCCGATCCAGTCGATATGCGCGGCCGGATTGAGCGTGACTCTTCCTTGCTCGTACGCGGTGGAGTCGCCGAACTTCCAGGCGGTCCATGCATGGGAGAATTCGTGTATCGTAAAGGCAACCAGCATCGTCACGATGACGAAGGGCATGTGCTCCAGCGGATACGCGAGAAAATTCATTCGTCCTCACCCTTCGGCTTGCCGGATACGAATGCGATCCAATCGTCCTGGCGCACTCGTTCGATAATCTCGAAGCCCGCGGCCAGCAGGGCGGAGGCGACGTCGTCTTCCTTGTTCTTGTAGATGCCGCTGGCGATGTAGATGCCGCCCGGCTTCAGCACGTCGTAGACGTCGCCGATGAACAGCAGGATGATCTCCGCGAGGATGTTCGCGACCACCAGGTCGACGGGCGGCGTCACGCCGCCTTCCGCGGAAGACGTCCGTTCGCCGTCCTGCAGCACGCCCAGCAGATCGCTCAGCCGAACCTCGATCCGCTCTCCGAGGCCGTTCAGCTTGACATTCTCCGTCGCGCTGGATACTGCAACCGGATCGAGGTCGAGCGCGAGCACCCGGTTCGCGCCGAGCTTGATCGCCCCGATCGCGAGAATGCCGGAGCCCGTGCCGACGTCGATGACGTTGTCCCCTTCGTGAATAGCCCCTTCCAATGTGCGAAGGCAAAGCGCCGTCGTCGGGTGGGTGCCCGTGCCGAACGCCATGCCCGGGTCCAGCTCGATGATGAGCTCATCCGGCCGCGCCTCGTAGTCCTCCCAAGTAGGCTTGATGGTCAATCTCTCGGAGACGGCGATCGGCTTGAAGTACTTTTTCCATGCGTGGGCCCAATCTTCCTCGTCGACTTCCGCGAAGCTTGTGTTGAAGTCGCCCGCGTCGTAATCGAATTCCGGCAGTCCCTTAAGCAGTTCGTTCATCTCGCCGACGAGATGCTCCATATCGGCATCCTCCGAGAAGTAGCCTTTAATGTAAGCATAGCCGGCGGGAATGTCGTTCAAGGGCTTGTCGTACCACTGTCCCAGCGAAGTGTCCCGAGGCTTGTCCGGAGACCACGACTCCTCGATGGAGACGCCTCCCGCCCCAAGCTCCGTCAAATAATGCGCAACCATCTCTTGGGACGATTCCGTCGCGAATACGGTCAATTCGAACCAACGCACCTTCTGTTCCTCCCCATCCAACTCTAAAAAGCGCTTAAAGCGCCTATAATGACCTTCATTATACACGCAACGATTCCCTTGACGCAAAAAAAAACGCAGCCGGTCGGGCTGCGTTCGGATGTGCCGGGACGCGCTCTTGGCGGACGGCCGGGCGAAGCTCGATTGCCGCCCGGCCATCCCCCGACCCTCATCGGGCCGCGCTCTTCTTCCAATACCGCTCTTCAATCTCCCGCGCCGGAAGCGGCCGGCTGAACAAGAAGCCCTGCGCAAGCTCGCAATGGAGCCGGCTCAGAAGCCTGAGCTGGCGTTCATCCTCCACCCCTTCCGCGACAACCTTGAGCTTCATCCCGTGCGCGAGGTTTACGATCGACTCCACGATCGGAGCAGGCTCGTCTTCGCGCGAGGATTGAATAAAGCTCTTGTCGATCTTGATCGTATCGACGGGGAACCTTGCGAGCTGTCCGAGCGAGGAATACCCCGTTCCGAAGTCGTCGATGGCGATTCCGACCCCGAGCCGCCTCAGCTCGGTCAGATTGGAGAGAACGGGATCGATATCCCGCATCATCGAGCTCTCCGTGACCTCAAGCTCGAGCAGCCGCGCCGGAAGGCCGAGCTTCGCCAGCAGCCCCTCGATCCGCCCGGCAAGCCCTTCGCGCTGCAGCTCGATCGGCGACAGGTTGACCGAGACGGGAACCGGCTCGTAGCCCCAATCCTCCCATTCCCTTAGTTGGGCGACGGCGCGGCCCAGCACCCACTCTCCGATCTCCGCGATCAATCCCGTCTCCTCCGCCAGCGGGATGAATTCCCCCGGCGCCAGTTCGCCCCGCTGCGGATGGTTCCAGCGCACCAGCGCTTCCAGCCCCGCGAGCCGCTTGGAGGCTACCTCGAACTTCGGCTGGTAATGCAGTAGGAGCTGGCCGTTCGCCAGCGCTTCCCTGAGCTCCCCAACCTTGCGCGCGCGTTCTTCTTCCGGCGACAGCAAACCGTCCTCATGAAGAACCCAACGGTCCCCGCCCGCCTTCTTCGCCCGATACATCGAGCTGTCGGCATGCCTCACGAAGCGGTCGGAATCCGCCGGGGACGACAGCTCGCGAAGCGGCGCGACGCCGATGCTCAGCGGCTGCACGATCTCGGAGTCCTCGACCGGAAGCGGCTTCCGGAACGCGGCCAGCAAGCCGTTCGTCCAGTCCTCCAAGCGAACGCCGGTCGGCAACGGATCGAGCAGCACGGTGAATTCGTCGCCTCCGTACCGATAGACGGTCCCCCGCTCCCCCACCTCCGCCTTCAGCCGCTCCGCCGCACTCCGAAGAAGCCGGTCTCCGAGCGCATGGCCGTACTTGTCGTTTTGCCACTTGAAGCCGTCCAGATCGATAAACAGAAGATGCTTGCCCTCGCGCTCGGATTCGGGCTCCCGCAGCGATGCGGAGAGGCGGGCATGGAACAGCCGCCGGTTCGGCAGCCCCGTCAGCATGTCGTAGTTGGCGAGCCATTCCAGCTTGCGCTCCGCCATCCGCTTGTCCGTAATATCCGAGAACACGGCGGCGTAATGCGTTGCCTCCCCCGTCGCGTCCAGGATAGCGGAGATCCGGATATACTCGAGGAAGACTTCCCCGTTGCGCTTGCAGTTCCAGATCTCTCCCTCCCACTGGCCGCTTGCCAGCAGCTCCGCCCACATCCTTCGGTAGAATTCCTTCCCGTGCATGCCGGACTGCAGCACATTCGGCTTCTTCCCGACGACTTCGGCCCCGGAGAAGCCCGTCATCCGGCAGAATGCCGCGTTCACCATGACGATCGTCGCATTCCGGTCGGTCACGATAATGCCGTCGCGTATCGCTTCGAGCGCCCTGGCCGCCAACGCGGCATCGGAATTGTCCGGCGTCCTCATGGTCAATCTCCCCTCATCTCAGGCTGCGCCTGCCCGATCCGGCGCGCCGTGTGAACGAAGTCACAGACGTCGCCTGTCGATCATTGCCATAATTTTAGTCATTATTGCATTACCGGATCGTTAATCGTCGGAAAAAATAGAGAGAGGAGAAGCGGCCATGCCATCCATCATTGAAACCGTTGTTCTCGTCTCCGCTGCAGCCTCCGATTGGGCTCCGCTGGAGAAGCGCTTCCCCTTGCTCGCGGACCGCTACCGGATCTTGTCCGCCGACGTCGCGCCGCCGCCCGCAGCCCCGCCCCCGGCTTCCTTGTTGAACTCGCGCTTCGATCGGCTCGCTGCGTTCCTGGCGGCGGTCCAGACGGAGGGAACCCGGACCGATCGGGTCCACTTGGCCGGCTGCGGCGCCGGAGCGGACATCGCGCTTCGTTATGCGTTGAGCTTCCCCGCGCAAATCGCGTCTCTCGTGCTGGTCGCCTGGGAGCCTGTTGGGCCGGCAGAAGAAGGCGAGTCCGGTAAGTCCGGCGAATTCGGCTTGCCCCTGCTCCGCCTGGGGGACCTTCGCTGTCCCGTTCTGATGCTGATCGGCGGGGCTGATCCGACGATGACAACCGGCCGATACGGGCTGCCGCTCAGCTTCATTCCGGATTGCTCGCTGTTCACCGTTCCGGGGGCGGGCCGCCATGTGCTGAACGATCGGCCCCGGCTTGTCGCCCGGCTGCTTCTGGACTTCTACAAGACGCTCCGGAACCGGCCTGCCCGTCCGTCGGCCTGCCCGTCCGTCGGCCAGCGAGGCCGACACCGCCGCCTGGCATCGGCACGTCAGGAGCGCGCTTGAGTCCCTCGAGAAGAAGCTGCGCCCGGCGGACGAGCTTGCGGTCGACGTCATGGACGGCTTCCGCATCCGGGTGAACGGCGAACCGGTCGAAGATGGCCTATCCCGCAAAAATGTGAAGAGGCTCTTGCTGTATCTGCTCCTGCACCCGTCGGCCAGCCGCGAGGCAATCTGCGATGAGCTCTGGCCGGATGCGCTTCCCGACAACGCCCGGAACCTGCTTCGGGTCAGCTTGACCCATCTGCGCAAGCTGCTCGGACGCCGCTCCTCCTTCCCCTTCGTCTATTCGAACCGGGAGAAGATCGAGCTGAGCGGGACGGTCCGCTGCGATCTGCTCGAATTCCAGAGCGATCTCGCGAACACTCTGAAGTGCGAAGCTTCCGCGAGCAAGTGCGACGCGGCCATAAGGCTGCTGCGACGAACTCCGCGGACGATGCTGCACGGCATCTATGACGAATGGGCGACCGGACTGCGCAGAAAATGGGAGAACGAGCTGTTCGAGCTCATCGAGTGGGCGGAAGGTTATGCGGCGCAGCGGGAAGAGTGGGATCGGGCGGCGCGGCTGCTCGAAGCGGCGGCATCCGTGTTCCCTTGGGAGGAGCAGCTTCAGGAGCGGGCTGCACGGTACAGGGAGCGGCACAGGGAACGAGCGCGCCTCGAAGCGCAGGATGCGGAAGCATCCGCTTCCGCCCGAATAATGAAAGCGCTTCGGTAAACGGCCGAGAGCCGCAACGAAGCGCTTGAAGGCAAAGATTCGGGCAACCGGTCAGCGGCAATGGCCGCCCGCGGCCCGGATGACCTTGCGGGCCTGCTCCGCCGCACCTGCGGGCACGTCTACGGTCAGATGGAACTCGGGACCGCCGGAAGAAGCGGAAGTGCCGAGCTCCGAAGCCGCTTCCAGCCGGGAATCGCCGAGCAGCTCGGCAGACAGCCGGCTCATGCCGGCGTTTGCCTCCGCCGTCTTGGCCGGAAGCCGGGAGCCGAAGTCCGCCCCGCCGCCGGTTCTCTCCATCCGGAACCGATTCGCCCGTAGGGAAGCCAGCTTGCGAACCGCTTCCTCGGCCTGATCCTGGTCGCGGAAGCTCGCCTGAAGGGATTGCATGTCCACGCGGCTACTCCCCCTCGCAGTCGGCCGCACGGCGGTCCGCTTCCGCGGCGCGGCGCTGGGCGATCCGATCCTCTTCGTCCGCCTGTTCCGCGGAGAATTCGACGTCCTCGGCCTTGGCGGTCGGCAATTCGCCAGCGGATTCGCTTCCCTGCCGGCGTTCTCGATGTCTCTCGCTGCGTTCCTTCATTGACCGTCAGTCCTCCCTTGATTAACGGCAATCGCCGATATTGTTATAGCTTGTTCACAAGAGAGGCGGATCATTCACTCGCCCCAATAAGAAAAACCGCCAGGGCAGGTCGCCGCGACGGTCCTTCTTTTAGCTGACTTTAGTGATTTTAGCTGACGACTTAGGCGGCTTCAGATGACTTTTTGCGATTTTGGACTAAACCGCTGTCGCGGTGGTAAGAGCTCAAACGCTCAGCGTAAACGAAACATTCCATTTGTGATGGGACATGCGATGTGTTCAGAAAGGACATCTCTTAAACTAGATAGCAGCCCACTG
>NZ_SSOB01000070.1 GCF_004801405.1 Cohnella fermenti | reverse complement strand
GTTCTATCACATTCGCAAGCATGTCACTGATTTCATCAAACAAGTTAATCGTTACCCTCAAAAGGTAATCGATCGATTGTTAACTTGAACCAACTCGAGTAGTAAAGTCTTCAGTTCAATTTATATAGCATGAATTCTACTATACGTTTGAATAATACGCAATGAACTTCCAAAGCAATTCCTCGGTGCGACTGCAGGGAGATTGCAGCCGTCAAAGCTCGACACAAAGGAATGCAGCCCTGCGATGGTCCGCGGCAGCGCCTTGTTCTTCACGAAGAAAAAGCTCACGTTGTCTCGGCGTGAACTCTTCCAGATTCGATAAATTTTATATGGGGTATTGCAAACAACTTATCGATCTCGTTGCCAAGGGCAGAATCAACGTCTGCTGTCTATCTTGCTGCAACAATTTCTTGATGGTTCCGATTCATGCGGGGAATATTTATTATGCTCCGTCCCGGTTTTTGGCAAAAATCAGTATAACAGGCGGCTATGAAAGAACTATAAAAGAATAGTATGATCAATAGAGATGCTTCTCTTTGTAAGGAGATCCTGGCACCCATGAGTGTAACTCTATCCAATGTGATCATGCTCGTTTCCTTTTTTTTGATGATTGCGTTTCTATGCTATGCTTTCCTGTACAGGCAGGAACGAGGAATCCGATACTTCGCCTGGGTGATGGCTTGCCGCGTGATTTATGCCGGAAGTGTGATCATGGAGATCAACAGTGCAAGCTTATCTGCCAAAATACTGTTTCGTAATATGGAACAAACCAGCTTGTTGCTTGTGGTGCCTATGGTCATTTTCTTTGTGCTGGCCTTGTTCGGGAGAGACGAGTATTTACGGCCGTTTCGAATGCTGCAGATCGCTTCGATCTTCGTATTCTGGTCGATTCTTGTATGGACGAACCCGTATCACCACCTGATTTTTGGGAAAATAGAGCTGGACCAGGGGCATCTGGCCGTAAGCAAAACCGTCTACTCGCTTGCGTTTACGCTTATCTGTTATCTGCTTGTTGCCGCTTGCGTCTTCTATTTGTTTGTCTATCTGCGCCGCGTTCGTCCCGAGCTGCGCAAGCCCGGTATGCTGTTGGTATTGTGCGGCTGTATCCCCGCTGCGACGGAGGCTGCCAAGTCCGTTTATCCCGGCTTCGCGCCTTGGCTGCTTCCTATCTCGGTGTATTGCGGATTCGCGGGAATGACCATGCTGTGGATCGTGATCCGTTACCGGATGTTCTCGGTCGTGCCGCTCGCCAGAAACGTGGTGGTGGAGACGATGGAAGAAGGGATACTCATCGTTAATCGAGAAGGAAGCGTTATTGACAGCAATGCGTATGTCGAGCCCTTATTAGCGGGGGCGGGAGTCAGCATGATCAACTTGGTCAGCTCGATTGCGGGACAGCCTATCGACAAGCTGTTGGCCAATTGGCCGGAATGGCTGCGTGCCTGCAAGCGAATGGAGACGAGCGAGCTCGAGATTGCCGCCCGGGTGAACGGAGAAGAGCGGGTCTATTCGGTCAAGGTGTATCCGCTCGCCTCCCGGGGAGGGGCCGGACAAGGAACCGTATCCGTATTGTTCAATATAACCGAGAAGCAGCGGCAGATGGAACAGATCGTTAAGCTTAATCAGCTCAAAGACCATCTGTTCGCGATCGTCTCCCACGACATCCGGAATCCGTTGGCGGTCCAGGCCAGCTTGCTTGAAGTGCTGGAAGCGGATAAAGCGACGTTTCCCCTCAATCATCAAGAAGTGATCGATGCCTTAAGCGGGCAAGTTCAAAATACGTTCGCGATGGTCGAAAATTTGCTCGAATGGTTCCGCAGCCAGAAGGACGGCATGCTGCTGCAGCCGAGACGATTGCGATTGACAGATGTCGTCGAGGAAGTGCTTCATACGCTGCGAATCAAAAGCGAAGCCAAACGAATCGCTATGCATGCGGAGATCGCCAGCGATCTTAACGTTTATGCGGATAGGGAAGCCGTCAATCTGATCGTGCGCAATCTGGTGACGAATGCGATCAAATTCACCGAGCGGGGCGGGACAGTTCTCGTTAGCGCTGAAGCCAATGCTGGGCAGGTGATCGTATCGGTCATCGACAATGGTGTGGGCATAGAGGAAGAACGGGTTCGGGAATTGTTCGATCCGCTGAGATTCGCCGCGTCCACAACGGGCACTGCCGGGGAGAGAGGAACCGGATTGGGCTTGCAGGTCTGCCGACAATTCGTGCGGATGAGCGGCGGACAAATTTGGGTGGAGAGCGTGCCGCGCCGGCAAACGGTGTTTGCCTTCTCGCTTCGCGCGGCAGACTCGGAAAGGAACAGCCATGAAAGTGTTGCTTATTGACGACGAGCAGGCGATGCTGACGGCACTGAGCCAGCTATTGTCGCGAATCGAGAACGTGGTCATCGTCGGGATGGTGCGCAGCCGTGCAGAGGCGGTTGCGTTCGCCGCGCAATATGACGTGGAGCTTGCCTTTATCGATATCAAGATCGCGGAGGACAGCGGACTGGCATTAGCTCTTGAATTGCGGAAGATGAACGCGGATCTGGACATCGTGTTCGTGACCTCCCACAAGGAGTATGCGCTGGATGCCTTTGACGCTTATCCGTTGGATTATATTGTGAAGCCCATCTCCGGGAAAAGGTTGGAAGAAACGATAGCAAGAGCGATGAGAGCGCGGGCGGAGAAGCCCGGTTCCGGCAACGCGGACATGGCGAAGCGATTGTCGGTTGCCGGCCTGGGTGGGTTGCAGATCAGCAGCGAGCAAGGAGAATCGCTGAAGTGGATGTCCCGCAAAAGTCGGGAGCTGTTCGCGTACTTGTTGCTCTGTCGCGGCAATCGCACGGCCAAAGTCCGCATTCTGGAAGATCTGTTCCATGATCGGGAAGAGAAAAATTCGGAGTTGTATCTCAATACTGCGCTGTACCAGCTTCGCAGAACGCTGTCTGCGCATGGAATGAAGGACATCCTTGCCTCCGACCGGGAATATTATCAGATGAGTCTGGCATCCATCAAGGTCGATTTTATCGAATTCGAAGAGCGAACATCCGGGTTCCGCACTATCGATGCCACCAATGCAGAGGCCGCGATAGCCGTCGAGCAAATATATGCAGGCGATTTATTCGAAGACAAACCGTACGAGTGGGCGTTTGCGGAGCGAGAGCGGCTCAGCGATGTCTACGACGCGTTCGCCAAGCGTCTGGTCAATGAGCTGCTAGCCAATAATCAGATTCGCCAGGCCGTTCAGATTGCCAGAAGGTTGGTTCGGCGCAACGAATTGGATGAAGAGGCGAATATGCTGCTTATGCGCGGATTTGCCGCTTTGAAGGACAGGCTCTCCCTCCAATTGCGCTACAAGCAGTATGAAGCGCTGTTGAAGCAAGAACTCGATATTCAGCCTTCGGCGGAGCTGGCCGCGTGGTATAGTCGATTATAGCTAAAAGCAACGCGGGCGCATGTCCCGCGTTGCTTTATTTGCAACACTATCAGTTAGCGTTGCTCTCTTCGGGTTCCCATACTTCCCAGCCGTTGGACAACAAAGAGTAATGGTGAGGCAACGATGCTTCCGCGATGTCGGACGCTGCCCAATACCCTGCGGGGACATCAATGAATCTCGACGTATCCGCGTTCACCGGCTTGCGTTGCAGATAGTTGTTGATGATCGCTGCCGCTTCCGCCCGTGTCACCGGGGCATTCGGCTTAAAGCTTCCATCCTCGTAACCGTCCATGAGTCCGGCGCCGGTTACCCGATCGATAACGTCCTTCGCCCAATGCTCGCCGGTATCCGTGTACACGATCCCCTTGGCGGGCAGCGATGGACTAAGCTTGAATAAGATCTGAGCGAATTCCGCCCGAGTCAGAGCTTGGCTGGCATTGAACTTATTTCCCGGGGTGCCGTTCATAATGCCAAGCTGACGAACATAAGCAATATCTCTGAAGGCCCAATACTTGTCCGCCACATCGGTGTAGGGTTGGGATTGGATGACCGCAGACGGAGACGCGTCGCCTTGCGGCAATATGCGTGCGAGAATAGCCGCCATCTCCGCCCGGGTTATCCCCAGCTCAGGCTTAAACTCCTTATCCGGATATCCGTACAAGTAAGGCGTATGGAATCCCGTCTCCACGACTGCGGCATCTGCGTCGAAATCTGCCCGTACGATGGATTCACCGACATGGATGATGCCGTCGCGGATGTAGCTCGTGTCGCCATGAAGCTCTTCGCGTTTGTCGTTGCGACTATCGTACGTAATGTAGCCGTCCTGCTCGGCCGTGAAATAATAATCGCCCTCTGCGTATACCATCCAGCCGTATTGGCCGCCATCCCTCGTTGTCTGCGGATTGTTGTTCTGGTTGGGCAGCATATCGGGCAGCAGCGGCAACTCCACAACCGTGTCCGGCACTCTGCCTTTGCTCCGGTTCAATTCGGTATCCGCCCAATACAAGGTCATGTGCATACCGTCAATCGACTCGCCGGTGATCGAGTCGGATGCAACACCGAATGGATCGACCAGATCGGACTCCATACTGGCATTCCCGTTGGCATCGACGATAATCGCAGCGGTATTGCCGACAAGCTTCCGGCCGTCGGGCGCAACGATGCTTAACACGACTTTGTATACGCCGGGAGCCAACGAAGTCATGGTAATTGTCCCATCTTGCGCGAATTTAATGCTTGAGCCGGGAATGGTCTTGCCATCCGCCGTTAACAGCTCGCCTTCCAGCTTGACGGAAGAACCCAGCTTGCTGTTCAGTTGAGTGAGCGAGGTGTTGTCCGCATTCTTGATAGCGAGATTTACCGGAATGCTGGCAGGCGCAGTCGTTGGCACTGAAGACACAACCGCCTGTTTGATGTCGCCTTCCGTCAACGTGATTTGCTTGAAGCTTACGATCTTGCCATTCGCGTCCACCTCATACACGCCCACGTACTTGTTCGTCGTTGCGTCCACTCCGCCGATATCCGTTCCCGGCGTGAACGGATTCGTAACGCCTTCTCCCGTTGGTACGGCGTCTCCGACGTTCGGCGTGGACAGCGGGCTGTCAGAGATGCGGATCGCGTACGTGCTGGCGGCAGGCGAATCCACCGTCACCGTGGTCGTGCCGACTGCACTGCCGGGACTTGCTGCTGCAGCATCCAATACCGGCGCGGCAATCGGTGGCTCCTCTTGCTTGATATCCTCTTCCGTCAACGTAATCAGCTTGAAGCTTACGATCTTGCCATTCGCGTCCACCTCATACACGCCCACGTACTTGTTCGTCGTTGCGTCCACTCCGCCGATATCCGTTCCCGGCGTGAACGGATTCGTAACGCCCGCTCCCGTTGGTACGGCGTCTCCGACGTTCGGCGTGGACAGCGGGCTGTCAGAGATGCGGATCGCGTACGTGCTGCCGGCGGCAGGCAAATCCACCGTCACCGTGGTCGTGCCGACTGCACTGCCGGGACTTGCTGCTGCAGCATCCAATACCGGCGCGGCAACCGGAGGCTCCTCTTGCTTAATATCCTCTTCCGTCAACGTAATCAGCTTGAAGCTTACGATCTTGCCGTTCGCGTCCACCTCATACACACCGACGTACTTGTTCGTCGTTGCGTCCACTCCGCCGATATCCGTTCCCGGCGTGAACGGATTCGTAACGCCTTCTCCCGTTGGCGTTGCGTCTCCGACGTTCGGCGTGGACAGGCTGGAAGACGATACCTTCACGGCCCAGTAATTGTTTGTCCCCAATGGGGACGTTATCGTTACTGCCGTCGTCCCCGTAGTCGTACCCGGCGAGGCCGTTGCATTCAGCAACGCTGATGCTTGCGGAGGATAGGAGGTGATATAGGTGCCGTCCGCAGCGAAAACCTTCACCTTATGGTCCGATAAATCGGTCACATATATCTTCCCGTCCTGATCGATCGCCGCAGCCTTCGGAAGCTTAAACATATTGTCGGCGGTTCCGCTCATTCCAGGTGTCCCTAGCGTCAGCAGAGGCGTACCGTCGCTATCGTATATTTTCACAGCATAATCCAACATATCCGTCACATACAGCTTCCCGTTCCGGTCCATTGCCAGTCGACTCGAATTGTCCGTCATGCTATCGATATCGATGGTTTCCACAATACTGTTAGCATTGCTATCCAATATATAAATCCCGCTATTCAAGGTCGTCGTACTGATCTTGGCTCCCGTAATGTACAGTCTTCCATCCGCTCCGATAGCCAGTCCGACCGGGCGACGATTACTCATAAGGCTATAAATATACTTGCTTACCACCGTTCCGTCTACGGGATTAAACATATGGATATAGAAATTTTGAGAAACGACATAAACCTTCCCGTTCCCAATCTTAATATCTTCGACACCGCCATCCGAATTCGGAATAACCCACGTATCCAGATAGGAGCCTGTCTCATCGAAAATTTGAATTCTCTTATTGCCTGCGTCCAGGACGTAAATCCGCTTGTGATCCCCATCCACCTTCTCGACGGCAACGCCCGTAGGATAGTTCAAGGACGAATTGCTGTCTCCGCTTGTTCCCGGCGTCCCCAGCGTCCGAATCAGGTTCCCGTCGGAATCCAGCACAAACACGGCGTTTTTCGTTATGTCCGTAACATACAACATTCCGTCTTCATCTGAGCTTATGCCGTAGGGACTACTAAAGGTGTACGCAGACTCCGCCTGAGCGGCCTGCGGGAACCACCCCATACCGGCAAGAAGCGACGCAATCAGAGTCATCAACAGCACCCGGTTCCATCGTTTAGCGTTCAATTGTGCATCTCCCTCTCGCTGACGCGGCGATTTTATCTTGCCATAATATCCGATAGCACCTTAACAAAACCTAAAAATCGACATGGCAAAGCAGTAGACTGGGTTGTAAAGGTAGGGGAAACGGGAAAAACCCCTCCGGATGAAGAGGGGGCTAGCTGCCACGCAAAAAAACACCATCTCTGCCCTCAGCATCAGTTGGCCTGTGTCGCCCGGTGAAGCCCCTTAACTCAACTGCTGGCTGATCAAGTAATAATAAAGCCCTTTGGCATCGATCAGCTCGGCATGGGAACCGGTCTCCACGACAGCTCCGCGATCCAATACGACAATCCTATCCGCCTTCTGCACCGTGCTGAGACGGTGCGCAATGATCAAGCAAGTGCGGCCCTTCAGCATCAATTCCATGTTCATCTGAATGATTCGCTCCGACTCCGAATCGAGCGCGCTGGTCGCCTCGTCGAAGATCAGAATGCCCGGCTCGCCAAGCAGCGCTCTCGCAATGGCGATTCGCTGCAATTGCCCTCCGGAGAGGCTTAAACCGCCTTCCCCGATCATCGTCTTGAAGCCGAGCGGCAACGCGGCGATAAAATCGTAGGCTCCCGCCAGCTTCGCGGCTGCCTCCACTTCCTCCAGCGTAGCCGACGGGAATCGGATCGCGATATTGTCTTGAATCGTGGCGCGGAATACCCGGTTCTCTTGCTGCACGATTCCGATCTTGCGGCGCAACGAAGCGGCATGAATCTGCCGGATGTCGTGTCCGTCGACTCGAATCGATCCGCTCGAAGGGGCGAATAGCTTGGTCAGCAGATTCGCAAACGTGGATTTGCCGGCCCCGCTCCTTCCGACAAGCGCAACCGTCTGCCCAGGCTCGATCTTAAGATTGATCTGCCGCAAGATGTCGGGACCGTCCTTGCTGTAGCGGAATGAGACGTTGTCGAACTGAATGCTGCCTTTGAGCGCCGCCAATCTCCGCATATTTTGCGGCTCCAGCTCCTCCGGATTCGCTCGGAATACATCGTCGATCCGCTCCATCGAGACCCGCACTTCCATAATATCGTTGAGCATCTGCAGCATTTGGGTAATGGCTTGCGCAACCGTAAAGTAGATGGACAAGAAGGCAACGAATTGCCCCACCGTCAACTGCCCCCGCATGACGAACACAGCGCCCCCGTACAGCACTAAGGCGTTGCCGATCATTTTGATAAAATCCGCGATCGTCTCCGACGCTACCAGCAGTTGAATGGCTTTGATTCGCTGCTTCAGCGAAAGCTGCAGCTTGTCCATCAGCTTCCAGCGGATCGTCGGTTCCGCCGCGAGCGCCTTGACGGTCGAGATCAGCTTGATCGCTTCGACCATCGTCGTCTGCGACTCCGCCTCCGCTTCGAACTGCCTGCGGCTGTTCCGGCGCATCAATGGGGAGAAGAGAAGCACAAGCGCGACATAACAGGGAATGATGGCGAACGCGATCAACGACAGCTTCACATGATAGACGAACATGAGCGTCCCATAAATGACGATTGTCAGGGAGTCAAGCATCAGTTGGACCGCCCCGGTCGTCAGCATTCGGCGAATCTTCTGATTCTCCCCCACCCGGCTTGTCAGATCGCCGATCGTTCGAGCGAGGAAGAACGACAGAGGCAGGCTTAACAAGTGTTTATAGAAATCCCCCAACATCCCGATGTCTATCTTCAGAGCGATTCGCGCCGCAATGAAGTTCCTGAACGAATTGGAGACAATATAACAGAGGGATAGAGCAAGCATACCGACAAGCAACATGCGGAGAAAATCATCCTGTCCAGCAACGAGCACCTTATCCACAATGAGCTGCGTAAAAATCGGAATCATCAGCGCGGTCAATTGGACGAGCAGCGACGTGACCAGAAGCGCTATCAACGCTTTGCGATTCGGAGTCACATAGGCGACAAATCGGGTAACCGGGCTGCGCATTCGCTCGCTTGTTGCCAGTCGATCTGTCGGGGTCAACGTCAAGATCGCCCCGCTCCAGCCCGCCTCGAATTCCGCCCTGCTTTTCCTCTCCAAGCCGTACGCGGGATCGCCGACAATCACATGTTTGTTCGTCACCTCGTATACGACGATGAAGTGTTCACCCTTCCAATGCGCAATCGCGGGCAGCTTCATCCTGGAGAGGGCGCCCAGCTGCGTCGTGAAGCCTTGTGCGGCGAGCCCCAGCGATTCCGCCGTCTCGGTCAAGCCATACAACGTGCTTCCGGACCGCGACATCTCCGTCTGCTCCCGAATCCGGCCAATCGGAATTCGCGAGCCGTAATAGGCCATCACCATGGCGAGACAGGTCGGACCGCAATCCATCTCGTTCTGCTGCAAGCGAATCGGGTACTTGCGCAGACGGAATCGAAGGGGACGTCTCCGATCGACCTCCGCCCAGCGAACCGCTTGGCTGGAATCGGCCGCAAGCTCCCCCATCACATCGTCATCGTTATATTTGGAAGATTCGGATACGTAATGGGAAGCAATGCTCTCGATCGCCGTCCGCAGAGCCGGGTGTTCCACGATCATGGCATCGAAGTCATTCTTGCTTAATCGGAACAGCTCCGCTCTGCTTACGGCTATGACCGTCGCTTTGCGCCTCGCTCCTGTAAGCAAAGCCAGCTCCCCGAAGAAGTCGCCGGGGATAAGCCGGTTGATGACGGAGCCGTCTTCTTCCTTGACGACCTCGCAATGTCCCGAGTGAATGATAAAGAACGCATCCCCCACATCCCCTTCACGTACGATCGAATGCCCCTTTGCCACATGAATTACAGTCATTCGCTCCAGCAGCTTCCGAACCGCTTGATGATCTTCGGTGGACAACAGCGCCGTGCGCCTGAGGAACATCGTGACGGCGCGGGACGACATATAGGTAGCGAGCAATTGTCTGAGCCCGGGATTAAACGCGAACAGCTCGCGAAGCGTATCGATCGGAATGGCCAACAGCAGCACGTCATCCGCCGCGCTATATACGACGGGATTGCCCCGCCGCTCGCCGTCGCCCTCCCACCCGAAGCTGTCCCCGTCCTTCAACAGGCCGAGGCTGCTCTCCGATCCGTCGGAACGTTCGTCGATTATTCGGACCTCTCCCGAGACGATGCCATACAAATATTGCGGGATGTCGTCCTTCTCCTGAATCGTCTGCCCGATCGAGAACCGCAACATCCGTGCATCCTTGGACAACATCATCTTCTCGTTCAGACTAAGTATGCTGCTAAAAGGAATCTGCTCCACATAGCCGATCATCATCTTGTTCGTCTCCATCGCTCGCGGGTCCCCTATAACCTAATCTCGTGTCCACAGCGCCGGCTTGCGCACATTCGCTTCCTTGCACCTTGCGGCGAGCCATTCATCGAAGAGGATTCGTTCGATTCTCGCCCGGGTGTCCCCGTTCAGCTCCGCCGGGCAGATCTCTTCGACCTTGATCACGTAAAATTTCTTATCGATCTCGAGAGGCCCGACTATCGCTTCCGGAGCCGCGCCGAACGCTTGCGCTTCGATCGCCTTCGGCAACTGCGCTCTCTCCTTGCGACCGATGTACCCTCCGGCAAGCCTGGACGACTCGTCGATGGAGTAGGTCCGGACCAGTGTGTAAAATAATTCGCCCTCCAATGCCTTGAACCGCAGTTCGCGTGCAAGCCCTCGT
Organism: Cohnella fermenti; assembly: GCF_004801405.1. Taxonomy (GTDB): domain Bacteria; phylum Bacillota; class Bacilli; order Paenibacillales; family Paenibacillaceae; genus Cohnella; species Cohnella fermenti. Next base: position 22,068 of record NZ_SSOB01000070.1, on the reverse strand, counting down.
TCGTTCACGACGAGCTGCGAGAGAGTCACCGCCTCGAAGAGGGAGCGATGCTCCGTAAAGTATCGCTCTACCTTGCCGGCCGTCACATGCTTACGGACTCGCTCCGTCAACGCTTGCATCCGGGCGAATTCGGCAAGATCGGCCATCGACAATGCGCGCTCAGCCAGCCAATTGGCCGCCTCGGAAGCTTGATAAAGTCCATTCCCGACTCTCCAGTCGTTGACCGCCTCCTGGATCTCTTCCTGCCCGACCGCAATACCGTTCTCCTCCGCGAATGAGGCGACGAGCGCATGCGCAACGTAATCGTCAATCGCACCGAAGCTCCCTCGCAAGACGGCGGAACGCAGAATGGCCGCCAATGAATAGCTCCGTTCATCCACTTGAAGAGCCGCGACTTGATCGAGTGACATCGTGTTTACTCCTTTAGGAAGTCCTATATAAAAACGCGGGAGTCGCTCCCGCGCCGTTCTTGCGTATGTTGAAGCTTGCGTTAGATGAATCTTCCTCCAGCCACGTTCTTCGCTTCTTCCTCGGTCAGCTTCTTCGGCAAGTCGTCCAGCTTGATCGTTTGAGCCTCGTTCGCCTCCACGGATTCCTTGGTCGCGTCCGTCTTCTTCTGCTCCGCCATGTCCGTCACCTCCTTACCTTCAGTTTAGCGGGGCCGAATAAAAGAATAATAAAAGAAAAGTGCGATCCCTGCGGAAAAACCGCGTAAGACCAAGGCTTCTCGGGTTTGGGCGGACGGGCAAAAAATTTCGCGCAAACGCAAAAAGCCCGAGCGCTGAATACGTTCGAGCTTCCTTGCTTGCGAGTGCTTAACGATTACTCCCCATGCTCCTTGGTCGCCGCTTCGAGCATAGCGTTCCAATTGGCGAAATCCGTCTCTCTTGCCACATGCCGATCGAACAGCTCGTCAGGAATGTTCCGAATATCTTCCCGTGTCTCCACTTGGAAATTCCCCTTCGTCAGAAACTCCGCGAAGCTGTCGAGCTTAGAATGCTTCCTCATAAACGCCTCATTAAACAGCTTCGCCAACGGAACAAAGTTAGGATCTTCCTGGGCGGTCTTCTGCCCTTGCAATTCCTTCAGCAGTTCATCGAAAGGCATCGGTTTGTTCCTTCTCAAACAATCACTCCTAGTCGCTTGCTCTCATGATTTCCTTCTTATCCTATCCTAACACAGTTTTTACTGAAGGGATATTCGATCAAGTGTTGTTACAGCTCAAATCTCGTTTTAACATACTCGATTGTCTGCCTGTTTGTAATCAAATAGCTGATCTCCTCTCTGGCCAGCTTGCCATGATTGGATAGCCAGTTGTGCGAGCCGATGAACAGAATCTTATCGTCGACTAACAATACTTTAGTATGAAGCGGCGGCATATAGACCAGGTTGGAGTCTAAGCGGTTATACAGCTCTTTGAGCGCTATTTTGATGGCTTCCTTGTTCTTAAAGCTGTAGTTGTCTCTCTCGACGATCTTGTCGATCTCTTGAAGAGTCAGCCTGGAGCTGTTATAGCCGATCCGTACTTTAATATCGACTTTCCGAGCCATTGCCATACTTAACAGGGAGAAGAACTTCTCATCCATGACATTACTATTCACCCATGGAGAAACAATACCAAGCGAGCTTCGGCAGTATTCCATCGCTTTCAACATCAGCTCATGGTGCCGTCTGGGATTCAAGAGCACATTGGCATGAAGAAGATCGTTCATATAACCGATGAACCTGGCGTCCACACCACCCAAATTGTGTTTTTCCTCATAAACCGCATATGCCTCTTGCCGTTTCTCCGAATACTCTGGATTCTCATATTCCTCGTTGTACAGACTGTAGAGGGCCCCAAGCTTCTGAAGGATAAGGATCGCTTTCTCCACATAATTCCCGCTTGCCAGTCCCGCCTCGATATTGCCCACCCAGATGAACTGTTCCTTGGCTCTGGAGAATGCGACATTGAGTAAATTCGGTTTATTGCCTATGACATAGGAGAGGCCCTTGTTCTTCGGATGAACCCCATCGATGACTGAACTAAAGAGGATAAATCTCTTCTCTTTCCCTTGAAAAACATGAACCGTTCCCACGTCAACGCCCGCGATAGCCGCAGCGAGTTGCTTCGCTTGGGAAGAAAAGGGAGTAATGATCCCGATGTCTTGAAGCACTTCCTTCCCGTATCTCTCAACGAGCAGACTCACCACTTTTTTGCAGGCAGCGATCTCCGCATTGTTGTGATGCGAGCTCTTCTCCTTCACGCCGCGAATATCAAAAGCTACTACATTGGCGCCGAAGAGCTTGTTCGGATCGTCCTCTTTTTTTAGAACCAACATGTCCTCATACACATGGAAGTTGGAGAACCGCATAATGCTGGCCTCGCAACGACGATGTTCGGTGAGAATAATTCCCTTCTTCTTTGTTCCCATGAACTCATAGAACTCGCTGCCGCGGTCAGCATACTCCTGGGCACTGTTCTGCAGAACACAGATGCGGTCATGAAGTTCTTTCTGAACATCGCTTTCTTCAATCAGGTTCAAAGTAAACGGACGCACCGGCTCGAGTTGCTCGGGATCGCCTACAATAACCGCCTTCTGCGATCGATATAACGGGGCGCACAGGTAATGAGGCATAATTTGCCCCGCTTCATCCACGAACAACGTGTCTATTACGCTGTGGAGAGGTTGGAACAACTGCTCCGAGAACGAGTGCAGGGTTGTAGTCGCCACCGGGAAGCACAGGAAGAACGACTCCCAGATGGCGCGTATGCCTTTCTGATACTGATCTAACCTTTTGCCGTTCTCACTGTAAAAAGCTTTAAACCACCTCTGTCCCTCCCCTACTTTGTCCAGGTTATGCGCAATTTCCGTACGGTACTTGATCACGTACTGTTCATTCACAGCAAGAGCCTGCTCGAATAGTTGTTTTCTCAACCGGACAATGACGGGGGCGTTGGCCAGATCGTAATAAGAGCTTGCGGTCAGCGACTCCTCAATTTGCAGCATTCTCTTTAACACAGCTTCTCGTTCTTGCAGCTCCTGCAATTGATGCAAGCTTTGCTGAAGCTCTGCCCGGCTGCTGATCAGTATCTGCAGTTCATGGTCAATCTGTTGAAGTTGTTCGAGGACGGAAAACAGGTCTGTCCGGTACTGGGAGTGCGACTCGTTATCCTCTTGTAGTCGAATCCGTATATTATGGATCTCTTGGTTGAGCCTCTCGATACGAATCTCCTGAATGTAAGCCAATGTCGGATTGTCCTTCTTAAATCGTCTGCGCTCAGGCAGGAACTGAAGCAGGTTCTGAGGGAACCTCTTCCACTTCACGAACAATTCCTTGTCCACATACGCCTGACGCAGCATTACTTCACCGCTCTGCAGCTCTGACTCCGACTGAGGAATCAGCTTCTCCAGCTTGACAATCTCCCCCTCTATTTGCTGCCTTTTCAGAGTTAACTCTTCTTGGATAAGTGTCTGAGGATTAATGCTGCCATCCAAGAGCTCGATCTCCCTCTCCCGTCCTGCTATGGCAACGGGAATGTCTCTCTGATCCCCCAAATCTCCTCTCCCCAGGCACAGTCGAAGCTGCTCCCAGAACAAATTTATTTGTTGATGAATCTCGTCCAGACTCGATAACGAGGCGGCAAACGAATTCCGCACCTCCGTATTCTGCAGAGCTTCCACATCTGCATGCCGCAGCCCCTTCACGATTCCATCGAACTTCCGGTTCCGAAACTCGGTCATATTCTCCTTTTTCCCTAACCGAGCGCAGAAGACTCCTTGTTTAATCCCATCCATCGCCGATCGTGCATCATTCATAAAACCTGCCGGATTCGAACCTTCATCCTCCAGGCCGATTATAAACTCTTCCTCTTCATCCTCTTCTACAGCCGCAATATTATCTTCGCTCTCTATCGTTGAGGCTTCTTCCAATTTATTGCTGTCGGCCAGGGCTAACACGGCATTCAAGAATTGGACCTCATCCATCAACTCGATCCCGATGTTGTCTACCGCTTTATTATTCGTGCTCGTAATGACCATGGAGTAAGGATTTTTCCCCGCAAGAGGAGATTGATAATATGACCGGATCGTCCCTTTATCCTCAAGCTTCCAAGGTTGGTCCCACACCTCTAGCAACAAACAGGCTTTCCTGACCATCGAATCCGCAATGATTTCCTTAATCAATGTTGTCTTGCCCGTACCTGGGGGGCCGTTCACTGCAAGTAAAGCGGCATGAGGGAAGGACTGCATAATTCTCCACTGCTTGGGATTAACCGGATAATCGGCCGTATAACTCCCAAGATGATGACCTGTCCCTTGCGTTTCTAATGAATAGTCAACAGCTTGTTTGGTGCCGAAAAGATATTGATCCAGCAGCGTGGATGGGGATTGTGCGTGTCTCGACAACAGACGCTCAAGTTCCCTGCGGAAAATAGACTCCTGCACTTCATTCAAATTTTCTATGGTTACGAACAGCCGCCTGGACATTAACCAACCGCGATACTTTTGAAAATCCAGCAGACTTGAATGCTTCCAATCCAGAATCTCCTCGCGCAGGCCCTGATCAATCAGCTCGATAATCAGCGGAAGACGCGCGGACTCGATACTGTCGATTTTGGTGCACAGATTTTTGTAGATTTCAGTGGCAATCATCCGTATGTCTTCAACCGGACATTCGAATGCTTCCGCTAGAATAATCTCAAGACTGGCCCGATTCATGACAAAAGAATCAACTTGCAGCTCGTTGTCCATCAACCTGCACTTGCAAGTGAGAACCGGCCTGATGATCCTCTCTTTCTTGGTAAGACGTTGATCATTCATTAACAAAGGATAGCAGATCGTAAACGCTTCCTGAGACAGCAATTGCTCGACAAATATCTTTACATTGTCACGATTGTCAGGAAACTGGAAAGGCAGTTGGGCAATAAACTCTTCGACGCCCAGGTCTCTGGACAGCACCTTGTCAATCCGCAGCCCCCACTCGCCTTGCACCTCATTCGGAGCTTTCTTAATGTCCGGGTAGCTTAACAACTTCTGGAGAATGGCACTCTTCTGTTTGTGAGCCAATGTGTCTGTCATGACATTCAAGTTGTTGAAGGCTGACTCCGGGAGATGGTCTCCATCTATGGAGGGCAGAGACGAATTCAGGAACCTGGAGTAATCCTCATACCGAATAAAATATTGCAGCACATTCTTTAACTCAGTGGACATACCCAGCCCCCCGTAAATTCCTTCCAGCCTTCTTATTCCGAAATATTGTAAATTATATCAAAAGAGTATTCTCTTGAGTAGTAAAAATAAGTGCAAAAAAGAAGACCAGAGCGACGGCTCCGATCCTCTTGGGAATCTTAAAAATGACTATTTGGCTTAATGCAACCGATTTTTCAGTGCTTCAACTTCCATTCCAGACAAGCCCGTTACTTTAGCAATCAGTGGAATCGACAAGCCTTCCTGCAGCATATTCGCGGCCACCTCGGCCTTCCCCTTCGCTTCACCTCTGGACTCCACATAGTCCAAAGCAGACTGCTCATCGAGAAGCGCTTTTTTCCGCGCCTCGTACAGCAGCCGCGCTTCTTTGTCTTGACTCAAAAACTCCAGTGTCGTCATTGCTTTTTTTAAGCCTGGAGTATCCATCGCTAATTCCTCCCATCGGTCCTGATTGGTGCCATTAATGAACAGCAGCCAATTTACGAGTCGGCGGTCCATTTCGTGGGCTTTGACTCCCAGCTTCGACAGCTCCATAAAGTGGATTTCAATGTCATCGATAAGCAGTTCGCCTGTATGGTCTTCTCTCATGTGAAAAATGTTATGAAAACGGTCATTGGGAATGTAGTTGAAGGTCAAGATGTTGATCGAAATGACTTTTTGCAAGGTCGTGTAGAACTTGCCTTCCTCTAGTTGCTCCTCGTACATTTTGGCCGAGTAGTACAGGCTGCGCTTCGCCATATCGTGCTTATTTGTGACCTGAATTTCCAGATTCACCTGCTTGCCGTCCTCGGTTTTGGCACGAACATCAAGAATGGATTGCTTGTCGTCCACAGCATTTTTATCGATATTCGGATTCAATATCGTCAGGCTGACAAATGGCTTCGGCTCCGTTTCCCGCAACACTTCGTTCAGGAAATTGAGCAACACTTCATCTTTATTTTCTTCGCTGCCGAATATTTTTTTGAATACAAAATCGACAGACGGCTTTAATAGTTGTTCAGTCATCGTCCCAACTCCAAACGGCTTACAATTTCCAGCGATTTTACTATTTCCATTATACCACAAAAGGGGTAAGGCGTAGACGGGAACAATGCCTCCAATTCAGGGCTTCACTCGGCAACGTTCCAATTTTACGGAACTCTGATCGCCAGCACCATTTAACATCATATTCCATGTATGCGTTCCACTGAGTAATATAAGTCTGGCTCAGGCCATCCGCAGCCTCTCGCACAGCATACGGGCATTTCAGGGAAATGAGGCCCGGTAGATACCTTGAATGCCATGCCCGCTGCACCCAATCGCTACGCCCCTTATGCCCATGAAGGCTCGTGAATACAAGAACGTTATGCCAAGTAATGATTTCACAAAGCTCTGAAACTCCTCACCAAAATAATACCACAATTTGGAGAACTCATTATCTTCCTCGTCGAATTCTCTTCATATAAGAACAACCGTCAGAGAAGGTCGCCCTGACGGTCCCTTTGGGTTTGAAGGATGTTTGATTCTTTACATTCGTGTCCTCGCCCCCATACATAATACTCAGGGTACCCCTCTTGACTATCTAAAAAATGGTAGAAAAAAGACCACTCGTTTCTGTATAGTGATTGTACCCCTACAATACGCTACAAAAATGGGACGGTCTCATATCGATACTGTGAGGAAATTTACCGTTTACAATCTTTTTCTCTTTCTTACGGAAGCGGAGCTTCAACAGTGGGCTGGTTATCGGGACGGAGAAAAGCGCTTGGTCGCCTGTGGGTTGCCCAAAGCGCTTCGGTACGAGTACGTACAGGGAAATAGCCAGGTTCACTTCAGCGCCCAATTATCCTTTGCCGAGTTTGACCGACTGATCAGCCTTGCCTCCTTGCCCCCGAATGGGTGGTCTATTTGGCGCACCATCTTGCATTTCCATATCCTGGATAATGTTAAATTAATAGGAGTAAAGTTTCTCGCTGATCTCCTCGTTGGTCTGCTTCTGGCGGAGATATCCGCATCTTCGATTCGTGCATTCCGATGTCAGTTCACCGCAGCAATCAAGTAATCATAACCCTCCATGTCCATCTGCGCAACCGGGATGAATCGGATAGATGCGCTGTTAATGCAATAGCGTTTGCTGCCCTGATCCTCGGGACCATCGTCGAACACATGGCCGAGATGAATGTCGCCCGCCCGGCTTCGCACCTCCGTCCGAATCATCCCGAAGCTTGTATCCTCATGATAAGTAACGACTTCCGGAATAATGGGCTTCGTGAAGCTTGGCCATCCGCAGCCGGAATCGTACTTATCCCGACTGGAGAACAGAGGCTCTCCGGTAGCGACATCTACATAAATGCCGGGTTCTTTATTATCCCAATACTCGTTGGTATAAGCGTGCTCCGTATCATTGTTGACAGCTACCGCATACTGGGCTGCCGTTAAGCGCTGCTTCAACTCTTCATCGCTTGGTCTCGGGTATTTGGAGGGATCGATCGCAAGCTCTTGCTCATCCAGAAGGCTAAGATCTATGTGGCAATAGCCGTTCGGATTTTTCTCCAGATAATCTTGATGATACTCTTCAGCCAGATAAAAGTTCTGCAAGAGCAATACCTCGGTGACAATTGGCTTGCTATACATTTCTTGCTCCTTCGACACAACTTGTTTGACGATCTCTGCATCTTCGGTATCGGTGTAGTAAATCCCCGTTCGATATTGGACGCCTTGGTCGTTCCCTTGTTTGTTCACGCTTGTCGGGTCGATTACCCGGAAGTAATCGGCAAGCAGCTTCTGCAGAGTAACTTGCTTAGGGTCGTATTCCACGTGAACGGTCTCGGCGAAGCCTCGATCTCCCCGAACCACGTCTTTATACGTCGGATTCTCCCCTTCTCCGTTCGCATAACCCGAGGTCACGTCATAAACGCCTTTAATTCTGGACATATAGGCCTCTACACCCCAGAAGCAACCTCCGGCCAGATACACGTCGCGCAAGCCGGATTCGGGCAGTTGAGCGGCCTTGACGGATCGGGTCGTCGCGGTATCCATCGCGGCTTGCCGGGCAAGATCGGTGCCGGTGTGTCCGCAAGCGGACAGCACCAGCATTACGGCAGCCAGAAATAAGCCGAACCTGACATTTCTCATGACCATCCCGTCCTTCATTACGTGATTTCCTTGAACGTGTCCGCGATCAAATCGTTGGAGGCATGACCGGGGGAAGATTTCGCCAATATACCGTCCGAGCCGATGTAATAAGAGCTAGGGTAGGCTCTTAATCCGAATTTCTTCGCCCACTTCCCATCCTCGTCCATCAGCACCGTGATATTCGGATAGGGCTGCCTGGTAAACCACATCTTGAATTCCTTCGCGGATTTCTCTCCTTTGTAATTCGGCGTGACGATCGTAACCACTTGGAAGTCGTTGTCTTGACCGGCCAACTTATTTAAATCCTCCAGCCCCGCCAGACAGATCGAGCACCAGGAAGCCCAATACTTCACGTAGACCTTGCGCCCCTTGTAGTCCGCAAGCTCAAATGAATTGCCGTTCAGGTCGCTTAAAGACAATAATGGAGCCGCCTCTCCCTTGTTCATCTTCACGGATGCTTCCCCCATTGCGGAATCTAGCGCGGGTTCCTTGGCGCCGCAAGCGGCCACAACCGCAAGCAGAACGCCAGCTATCAGCACATAGCCGAGCACTCGCCTCACTATCTTCATCCTTCGCACCTCCAACTGGTTACTGAAGCCACACGATAATCGTGTTAAGCCGATCCGTCATCAGCGCAATTCCCATCAGGATAAGAATACCGCCGGATACAGCCTTGATTATCGCCATGTATTTATACATTCTTCTAATTCGCACAAGGATATAATCTGAAAATACAGATAATATAAAAAAGGGAATCGCCAATCCCAACGTATAGATAAGCATCAGGAAGCCGCCATAAGCCGGAGAACCTTCACCGGCTGCAATGCCGAGCACGGCTGCCAACACCGGACCGATGCACGGTGTCCATCCAAAGCTGAAGGTCAGTCCTAGCAGCCAAGCGCCGATATACCCTCTTTGCTCAATGCGACCAATGGATATTCTTCTCTCCCGTTCTAGCCAAGAAAGCTTGATCCACCCTGTCTGATACATGCCGAACAGGATAACGACGGCACCGCAGACTGTGATGAATCGAGAGCTTGTGATCACGGCGCCGATCGTCCCTGAGCCAAAGCCGAGGAAGATAAAAACCGTAGACAACCCAAGAACAAACAGCAGGGTCCTTATGATCAGCACAGGCCGAATTCGCTTGGAACCGGTATCGATCGGACCCGGGTTCGCTTCATTCGCGCCGGTTCCCGACAAGTAGGCCATATATACGGGAAGCAGCGGCAAAATACAGGGTGAAAAAAACGATAAGAGCCCTGCGCCAAATACGCCAAAGAGGAACAAGTGCCCGTCTGCCAATTCATCACCGCCTGACGTTATATGTTCGTATTGCGATAGATCGGCAGCGTAAACCAGAAGCAGCTCCCCGCTCCCTTGGAGCTGCGCACGCCAATCTCGCCGCCATGGAGTTGGACGATGGATTTGGAGATAGCCAAGCCCAATCCGGCCCCTCCGCTGCTTTTGCTTCGAGACTTATCCACTCGGTAAAATCGTTCAAAAATGCGGGAAGTCTCCTCGGCTTCCATTCCTTCGCCTTCATCGGCGACGGAGATGTTCAAGAAGGATTCATTCAGTCTAGCGGCGGATAACACGATCTTCCCTCCAGCAGGAGAATACTGAATGGCATTCTGCAGCAAATTGGATAGAACTCGCTTAATTTGAGCGGGCATCATATTGGCTGCGGGAAGTCTATCCGGCATCTCAATCTTTACCTTAAGCTGCTTCTCCTCCAGATGCAGCGAGAAGCTCTCCAATGTGCTGATCAGGACTTCGTCCAAATGATAGGGCAGCGGGGCGAACATCTCCCCATGCGCCTCCATGCTGGAAAGCTCGAACAAGTCGTGAATGAGTTCGCCCAGTCGCCTGGTTTCCAGCCTAATCGTGCGAAGATAACGCCGGAAGGTTGCCTCATCCTTGATGATCTCGTCCTCCAATGCTTCCACGAATGCTTGAATGGAAGCAAGGGGGGTCCGCAGATCATGGGAGATGTTGGAGATCAATTCCCGCCGCGCCGATTCGGAGTTGTAAAGATGATCGAAGCTTGCTTTAAGCTTAAGACTCATCTCATTGAATTGTTGGGCCAAGACCTTAAATTCCAACGGGCCGATTGAAGGGACTTCCGTATCGAAGTCTCCATCGGCAACCTTCTTGGTCTGTTGAGTAATTCGCGCGATCGATTTCTCCAATGGCCGCGTTAACAGATGCTGCAGGATGAAGGAGAGCAGGCCTATGACGGCCGTTACGCTAGAGAGCCAATATAGCTGCTCGATCGAAAGCAGCATTCTGGAGTAACTGACAAATAAGCAGATTAACAAAACGCAGATTCCTGTCAAGTTTGCGAGCAACAAGTTTGTCCTTAGCTTCATTGGTTGACTTCACCCGCAAACTTGTAGCCAATGCCCCAGACCGTCTTGATATATCTAGGCTCTGAGGGATTTGGCTCTATTTTCTCCCTTAATCGGCGAATATGCACGGTCACCGTGGTCGTATCTCCCTCATAGCTGAAATCCCATACTTTGTTCAGGATTTGACTCCTGGAGAAAACCTGATCCGGATGGCTCGCCAGCAAGTGCAGCAATTCGAACTCCGTAACCGTCAATTCAATCGCCTGCCCGCATACTTCGACTCTGCGTTTGCCGGCTTGAATCGTTAAACCTTCGAATTGAATCGCTTGTTCGGAAGAAGCATCTTGAACAGGTTGACCCCGCCGAACTCTGCGAAGAATAGCTCTTACGCGAAGAACCAGTTCCCGCGGACTAAAGGGCTTCGTCAGATAATCATCAGCGCCCCATGTCAGTCCCATCAGTCGATCCTGCTCTTCGCCCCGCGCGGTCAGCATGATAATGGGGATATCCTCTGTCTGCCGTATCTCCTTGCAAACTTGCCAACCGTCTTTATGGGGCATCATGAGATCGAGCACGATCAAGTCCGGCTTGGTGCTGGACCATAGCTCCAGCGCTTCCAAGCCGTCTCTTGCCGTCATGACTTGATAACCTTCCCGCTCCAAATACCTGCGGCATACATCTGTAATGTTCGTCTCGTCATCGGCGACCAGTACGCGCTCGCTCAATCAGCCCCACCCCTAACGCCCGATAAAATGAATTAACTTGATCATACCATAAATAGGTTGCTCAGCCCGCCTGTACGTTCACCCATTTATACAGCCGATTTTATATACTTGGTGACAAACGCTGCGCTGACGTAGGTGCTATTGTGATAAATCATAGCAGCCGCATCCAGATCAAATGACTTGCCGTCCACGGTAACCTTTTTCGAACCAATCCACACTTTGATGATCTGCCCCGCTTGCATCATGTCGTCGTCCATCATCGTGCTATCATCCATCATCGTGCTATCATCCGTCATCATGCTGTCGTCCATCATCATGCTGTCGTCCATCATCATGTCGTCGTCCATCATTGTGCCCGCGTAAGTTAATGTCACCGACTGTTCCTTGCCGTTCCACTCCACCATGTAACCAGACATCTCTGCCGCTTGTCTCAGGGCAACAAACTCCACCCCGTCCTGCTTGATCATCTTGGGCGCTGCCGCGCTCGCCAATCCGGCAAATGCCAGCGATAATACAAGCACCGCCAACACCATGAACATCTTTCCTTTTGTTCTTCTAATCATTCCATATCACGCTCCCCATAAATTTTCTTGCAAAAGTAGAGTAAACCACAGCACTTACGATTCTCTAAGCAAAGTATTACGAATGTATTACAAAGAAGACCAGAGCGACGGCTCTGATCTCCTTGGAGTGGGTACTGATAATGCTAGTGCAGTGGCTAATCGGACGTCCGCTGACGGCTGGATCTTCGGTCCAACCCGCGATGAAGTCGACTTTGCCCGACATGTCGAACATCTAATCGAAACCGACCCGGAAGCCGAATGGGTCTTCATCGCTGACGGATTGAACACATATCAGTCGGAGAGTTTGGTGCGGATCGTCGCCCGTCACTGCGATTGAAGGATCTGCTGGGGAAGAAGGGAAAATCGGGCATCCTGGCCAGAAAAGCCAGTCGCGCGGCTTTTCTGGCCGACTCGTCCCACCGTATTCGATTTGTCTTTACACCCAAGCATTGTTCCTGGCTAAACCAAATCGAAATCTGGTTCAGCATTTTGGTTCGTCGACTGCTCAAGCGCAGCAGTTTCACCCGCACATTGGATTTGCAGAAGCAAGTGTTTCAGTTTATCGATTACTTCAACGCAACGATGGCCAAGCCTTCAAATGGACCTACAAAGGAAAGCCTCTCTGCTTTTAAATGTTGGTTCATTTGCGTTCTGATGCACTAGGCTTCCTGAGGAGGAAGAGGAGGGAAACAAAGCAGTATTCGCAGCTTTGTACCTCCTTCACGTACGTACTGTACGAACTCGCAATCTGCAGGGATAAAAAACGAGTCCCCTTCCTTTATGCTTAGTTCTCCATAAGACCATCCTATCTTTCCTGCGCCGCTGACGATAATAGCATTGTAGAATACGCCTGTTCCGTTCATCCTGTACCGTCCGCTAATATCCAGCTTATACATGCGAAAGCAGTTCGTATCGCACTCCCCAATCAACTTCCACTCCGTCCCATCTGGCGTAGTGTTTACGATGCGCGGTTCCTTCTTCCATCTCCGCATTGTATCTTCATAACTCAGTTCTTCGTAATGGAAGCAGTCCAGCATGCGATCAAATCCAATACCTTGATGACAAGCGTGATCTGGGACAAGCATTCCGCGAGGAGTCGTGCGTTCGGTTCGCAAGGTCAAATCCGTCGGCTCCTGAATCTCGATGATCAAGCAACCGCTGCCTATAGCATGAGGAACGCCTCCCTCAATCAGGAATATTTCCCCTTCGTTCAGGGGTATCTTGTGCAGTGCATTTTTCATGCTTTCGAGATCTTGTTCTTCGAATAATCTGCGCCACACCTCCCTTGTCACACCTTGTTTAAAGCCAAGCAACACATAGGGTTCCTCTCCGTTAATCGTCCTGCCTCCCAGCACATACCACGCTTCTGTCTTACCGTAATCCGATTGGAAGTTCTGCTTGGCAAAGCGACGATCCGGATGAACCTGGATGGTGAGGCGCTCGCTTGAATCAAGCGCCTTCACCAATACTGCCGTCTGCGTTCCGTACTTCTCTGCATGACGCTTTCCAAGAAAAGCTTGCGGGTCCCGCTCTACACAATCTTTAAGCAAATGCTCAGTACCATCTGAAGCGATAAACCTGCTGTAACCCTCTATGAACCTCTCTCTTCCCACATTATGGGCCCGTATAACGGACCCAATCCAATTTTCCGGAAACGAACTGTCTTTGGGCTCAATCGCGCCTGACCAGGCCTCCAGCAGAAGGCCTCCCTCATACGTTCGCCAAACTCGATTCGGCAACAACTTGAGCGGCTGCGTTGGTAATTTATGCTCTCTCATCATTAATTACTCATTCTCTACTGCAAGCCCGTCGGATGGCGTAACATACAGGACATGTGCGAAATCATCCATTTTCAAATCAGCAAAATAAGTATCCGACGACAATAGACTAGCCGGTGCCATAAGCACGCCGTCAATAATCCTTGCCTGAACTTGCATAACTACCGGCTCATTATCCAGATAAGCAGTCGAAGATCCGCTCGTGATGATCAGCTCTTGCCCGTCTTTGGTTACAGTCGCGGTCTGGGTTCCTTCATCCCATGCAAAAGGGATATCTAAATGCTTAAAGATGGTCTCCACAGGAACCAATAGCTGTCCACCTTCGGTAAAGGGTGACACCTCGGTGTATACAAACGTGTTATTGACACGAATAGCTGTTTCATTATGGACAGACGGATTCAAGGGACTGATAGGGCGAACTGCAGTTGCGTTCAGATAGGAAAGCCTGTAAGCACCAGGCTCCCCATGGAATACGGCAACTCCACCTTCTTCCGTGACAATAGCCTCATCCATTGTGATACCGTCACGTTCAACCGTCCACGTGCCTGCCGTCAAATCGGCGACTGTTAATTCATATTCGCCTTCGCCCGAAAATTCGAATTCAACATCTGCGGATGTCCTCAGTTTATTTTTGCCAAATACGACAACTCGGTCCGCAATAACAACGCCAGCCGCATCATCGGTTTCAATTCTGGCAACCGGCAATGATTCAACCTCCGAATCGGCATCGCCCACCTGAAGCACGTTCAGGAAATAATCCTCGGCTTTGGCCGTTTGCGGGGAAAGCTCCATTCTCCAGCCTCCCCCTTCGTTATTGCCATCCGGGAGCGTCAACGCGTCGTAATTGATACCATCGACCATAAACTCCTGTCCGGGTCCGCCGACCTTCTCAATTTGAGCATCACTCGCCTGCGGCAACAACGTATCAACTGTCAATTTGCCATTGTATCCGGGGCGCTCGTTCTTGAATACTGTCCGATTGCCCGTAATATCTGGCTCTTCCAACCCGTGCAGCAGCCATGTCTTCTTGAAGTCGGGATTCGAGGACACGACATGATCGAACACCACCATCGCCGCCGGATGATCGTCATCCTGTAAATTCAGGAACATGAAGCTTCGTTCGTACTCGGATATTTTATCCGAGTATGCCCGGGTCAGATCGCCTTTCAAGTAGGTATACTTCGGCTCCATAGGATCCTCACCAAATTCATGACCGAGAATCTCGCCTGTTTGGTATCCGTTAGCCGGGTCCTGCATCTCCTCCAGCGTTCTCGGTTCCTTGCCTTCGTTCGGAATGCGCTGCCCGCCATCATTAGCGCGGGCCCCCCCTCGAACGAACTCTTCGTCCGGATCGTAGACAAGCATCGTATTATGCGCAATGGAACGCTTGTTATAATCCAGGTCATGCAGACTCCCATAAGCCGTGCTGCCGTTATTGGTCTGGCTAGACGTAGTCAGAGCAGCCTTGTAGTACCCTGAATCGGTCGCGAGTGCGCCTTTATAGTAAATCTGGAAGGAACCCGCATCCTGATGCTGGTGATTGCCAAACCACCATTCATTAATCTCCATCTCCGCCACGACAGCAGGGGAATCGAAGCCATCCTCCCAGCCGGTCCGGGCGATCATTCCTCCCTTTGGCGAAGGGTAATACATGGTCAGCGGAAGTTCACTGGCCGGCCGGCCGCCAAGATCCGGGTTATTGAACACAAGAAATTCAACCGGATTAATCGTTTGATTGCTGAACGGTTCATATAGTTTTAAGAACGGCAACTCCCGCATCCCTTCCTCTTTCAAATATGGATCGTTGAAGTAATTTCCTGCAAGCAGCATGGAGCGGTAGAACGACGGGTCATACTTGCCAACCACATTGTTGTTTCGGCTGCTGTCGCCGTCGCGCAGGACCACGCCGTCGGGACGTCTGGCATAAAGCGGCCAATACATCACGTATTGCTGATCCTGTCCAAAAATCTCGGAATAGCCAGCTCTATCGAACAACCAAGTCGACAGAATCTCCCACTGAAAGCGGTACTGCATATAATTTTCTCCCTGGTTGTGTGCGTACGCCTGGTACATAAATAATTTCGGATCGATATACTCCGCGAAGATGCGTCCAACCGTATGCTGAAATATATCAGGACGTTCATCATACATCGCGATTCCCGCAGCCGCCAGATCCCGCAAAAGCTGACCTTCTACCCCGTGGCCGACAACGGCCCCTTGTTTGACCGGAGGCCATCCGATCTCCATAAGCGATGCCGCAGACGTCACGAAATTGATGAATTTCGACTGATCCTCGCTCGTCAGCAGCGCGTAACACCAATCATACACTTCTGCAGTGACGAATATGGACTGCCCTTGTCCATTATAGTCTGTCGAAGAGAACCTCACCGTCTCCATAAAATTGCGCATTGCAGAAATGGCGCTTAGACCGATCTGCGAATCGCCATGAAGCGCATATTCGAACGCTCGGCTCTCAATGACATCGAGCGTCGCGGCGTTAAAGTTGGCGCTTCCCGGGACAATAGGGAGGCTTCCATCCGTGGTTGAAAGCAAATTAGCCTGATACTTAGCCAGCGCATCCGCGTTTTGCGGCTTGACGCTATTTGCGAGAATATCCGGAATATCATTACTTCTAAAATAAATTCGCGGATGACCCGCCGGCGGGGTAAACTCTGAAGGCATCGGGTAAACTGGCTCCACGTACTCGGAGCTGGCGGGATTATTCAACGCGTTCGAGGTCACCATAATCGCATCCATCTTGAGTCCTTTCTCGCGATGATAGATTTTCAGTGTATTCGTACCCACTTCGAGCGAAGCTGCTTTGACTCGCACCCATCTATAGCTGCCGTCTTCGCGAATCGGAAAGCTGCTGTAAGAGCCGCCGCTCAGCTTCTCGTCATTGAAGCCGAGATAGAACGAATCGGCAGAGCTGCCCGCCGCGTTGCCGCGCAGCCACACATAATACGTGTCCGCCTCGCTAATCTCGAACGACATCGCAATTTCCGGTATTTTACTATCGGGATCGGTCAAGTTGCCGCTCGATACGGTGTCCGATATATATTTGCCGCCGGAAGCGTACACGCTCTCTTCCACCGAGAAATTCTCTTGAAAGGGGGTGTCCTCCAGTTCTATTGTCGTATTCAATGCGTACGTAGGCGGCGGAGCCGCACCAGGATCAATCCATGCGTAGGATGTCACATAGATTGCATCCATTTCAAGCCCTTTCTCTCGGTGATAGAGCTTCAGTGTATTTGGGCCCGCGCTAAGCGCCGCCGTTTTCACCCGCACCCAGATGAAACTCCCATCCTCGTGGACCGGGAATGTTGTGCCATAAGGTTTACTATTTAACGTTTCATCGTTAAAGCCAATATAGAATGAATCCCGCCCGATATTAAGCGCGTTCGCTCTAAGCCATACATAGTAGGTGCCGGCTTCCTCCATTGTCAACGGCAGCAGAATTTCCGGATCCTGACTGTCGGGATCGCTCAAATTCCCACTACCGTCATTGTTTACAATATATTTGCCGCCGGAAGCGTATACATTTCCTACAACCGAAAATGCTCCTTGAAAATCTGTATTCTCAAGTTCGATCACAGTGTCCAGATTGTAAGTATCCGCAGCATATGCAGCCGCATCGGTATGAATAAACAAAGCTGTCACATATTGAATAAACAAACAAATACAAATGAATAAAGACACTATCCTATTTGGCTTATTCCATTCCAGCTTCATTAGTTTATCCCCTCCAATTGATTTAATAAGTCTCTCGGAATTCATCATTCCGCATTAGCTCTGGCCTGACGGCCAGGGTCTTTATTTGTTTCACCCCCAAAAGCAGAGCGAGAACAAATATTCCCCTTGACTTTTCTGAAACGCCCCAATAATCGCCGAGAAGGCATTTTCCTTGCCTATCTCTTAGAAAGTTGGGGATGACTATGACGCCTGTTTCTCGTTCTCACCAGGACTACCTGGCCTTCGTACGCGAACAACTGCGAAAGGAGTACAACTCCCCGGAAGCTATGCTGTTTTTGCAGCGCTTCTACAGTGACATCATCTTCTGGATCACAGCGAGCGATCTGTCCGCTACAGCTTCCTTGATTCGCTCGGCTTACTCCTCTAAACCAAGAGGACGCAAACCTCACGATCCCGCCGACATGCTCCGCTGCTTGCTCCTTATGACCAAGCTCGGGCTGAGCGTCGACGAAGGAGTCGTCGCCATTCGCACAACGCCTGTGTATGCCACTCTCTGCGGCTTCCTTCCTGGCGAGTCGCCGGGTGTCGGGACGTTCTACGACTTTTTTTCCCGACTTTGGCGGGCATCCACTCCGCATAAGACCGGACGTGTCAAACGTCGACTGAAGAAGCCGCGAAAGAAAGGCAAGAAGAACCAAAAGCAGGAGCCCAAAAACCCAAAGATTACGGAAAGGCTCGTCTCCCGCGTCCTGCGCGAGGGCAAAATCCACTACACCCCAAAGGAGCATGACCTGTTGCAGCAGTTGTTTCAAACTATGTTTGTTCTGCCTTCCGCAGCAAAAGGACTGCTTGGCGATACGAAGGCCTTTCGTGTCATCGGTGACGGATCCCCGGCCAGCACCGGAGCGCGCTCCTTCGGCAAGTTCCTTTGCGATTGCCGCAAGTCGGGCAACTGGAAATGCGACTGCAAACGGCAATTTTCCGATCCCGATGCGGATTGGGGCTGGGACAGCTACCGTGAAAAGTATTACTACGGACGCACACTCTACATGTTTACCGCCGCGGACAGCCCGTATGATCTGCCCGTCTATCCGCGATTATTTCGCGCGAGTCAGCACGATGCCGTATCGTGGATTTGCGGTTACCGCGAACTACGCTACTGGTACGCGGACTGGAAGGTGGGAGAGGCGATCTTGGATTCCGCCCACGACGCTCTCCCGATCTATACCATGCTGGAGCGAGATGATGTTAGCAGCATCATCGACCTGAATCTCAGACGCTCCGGGCAATTGGTATATAACGAAATGAAAGTTGGCTCCGATGGCGTTCCCGTTTGCCCCATTAATCGCAAGATGATCTGCTGGGGCAGGGACTCCGGACGACCGCGCGTCAAATGGCGCTGCCCCGCCAAAGTCGGAAAATGGGAATGTCCCACACCTTGCTCACCTTCTGATTATGGAAGGACGTTCTACACATCCACGGCGGACAATCCGCGTCTTTTTCCGCGCATCCGTCGCGACAGCAAGGAATGGAGAAAGCATTACGCGTTGCGAACTGGCGTCGAGCGCTGTATCAAGCGCCAGAAGATTGATTACCAGTTAGAGGGGTCGCGCGGTCGCAGTTCACGCCATTGGAATATTCGAGTTTATCTCATCGCTATGTGCCAGCACGCTGACGCATGGTTGGAAGAAGCTAAAAAACAAAAGCAGTTGCCTACCGTTCAGCAATGGCTTAACGAACCGGTTGCCGCATAAGCCCAGTTTTTAAAAATGGATATCCTTGGACTTCTTTGGCATGCGCATTCATGAAAACCACTTTCATTTTCGGGTAATGATTCATTTTTTGCGCTCATCCCCCCTCGTTCGGACTCGAATCCCCCAATTTAATCCGAGCTCCTATTTTAAACGCTCCTCCCGGACTTGCTCCCGGGAGGAGCTTGGCTTTAATGCCTCACTGCTGTCAGTTTTTATCGGTCTTGTACCTATCGTAGGCGCTGTTGTAGGCACCCAGCGCTTTCTGCAGATTCATCTTGTTCATTTCTTCCAGATGCTTATCCCAGGAGGAATCTATATTCTCGGCTCCCATAAGGACCTTTTGCTCGTATTCGTCAATAAATGGCTTCAAATTGACCATCGCGTCATCAATAGCTTTTCTTTCCTCTTCAGTGTACGAGAGAGTTGGAAACGGCTGCGTCAGCCAATTGCTGTCCGCATACATTGTAAATCCGGCTTTGCCAATCTCGTTCATCGTATTCACTTCGCTGTCCGAACTTCCGCGACGACCAATCTCATAGCCGGCCCCGATGCTTCTGAGGTAGAAAGGAAACCCGGTCGGATAATTAATCGCTTCATCAGATGGTACTGGCTTGCCGTCGACCACGGTGTAATCCTCGCCTTCAATCCCATAGTTCATAAGCATCTCACCTGGCTCGCTGAAGAAGAAATCCAGATATTTAATGACGGTAACCGGATCCTTCGCAGCACTCGAAATCCCCCAGGCCATACCATGAATTGCCGGACGGGTAATATCCATCTTGACAGCGCCGTTAACATCCGCAGGCGGCGCGATAGCTGCAAAATTAATATCCGGCACTTGCTCTCTAACGGCATCGTTCACAGCAGAAGTCGAAGCGAACCAGTCGATCGTTGAACCGCCCAGATTGTTGCCGAGAAGGTACTGACGAGCTTGTGAGCCGCGGGTGAAAATTTCCGGATCGATAATGCCATCCTTATACCATTGGGCGAGTTCCTTCATAGCCGCTTTGTACTCAGGCTCGGCCTTTCCCTGATGAACTTTATCATCTTCTCCAATATACCAATCTTTGTGAGCTCCCCACAGTTGCAGCAAGTTCGCGATTCCCTTGTCACGGAAGAAGTACGGAATTTCGTCCTTCTTGTTGTTGCCATTCGGATCCTGATTCCGGAAAGCGTACAATACATCCTTATATTCTTCCAGCGTCGTTGGCTTCTGCAGGTTCAGCTTATCCAACCAATCTTGGCGAACAAAGTAGCCCACGGCTGGAAGCGCCTTACCAGGCTCGCCGCCAAGCGTTCCTGTAATCGCATACAAGCTTCCGTCCGGAGCGGTGCCCGCACGACGCGCATCCGGATAATCCTCCAGAAACTTCTTGATATTGGGCGCATATTGATCAACTAGATCGTCCAACGCAATAAACACGCCTTGAGAAATAACAGGATTCAACATAGTTAAGCTTCCTTGAATAATATCGGGAATATCACCGGACGCCAGCATCGTATTTAACGATTGCTGATCATCGGATATCGATTCATTGGCAACATTCTTCATTGTCACATTCGTGATTTCCGCTGTTTTTTTCCAAACTGGCATATCTCCTTTGGGCGCTCCATTGATCCCAAATGAATAGAACAAGGACACCGTTACCGGCTCCTTCGATACCTTCAGAATGTCAACGCCATTGTAGCCCGTCGTTTGCGTCTCCTCAGGAGCAGACGAACTGGTTGGAGCAATTGAACCAGTGTTGCCATTGTTGGCATCATTGTTCGAGTTGTTGGAGCATGCAGTCAGAAGCATGCTTCCAAGCAGCGCTAACAGTAAACCCTTTGCGAGATGTTTATTCACCGTTCTATTCCCCCGATTCATTAATCGTTGTTTTGTTGCCAATAGAGATTATCCCTTAATTGCGCCTACCATAATCCCTTTAATAAAAAAGCGTTGAATGAATGGATACATAACAAGCATCGGCAAAACGGCGACAACGATGGTTGCATAAACAATCGTCTGTTCCGTCATGACATTGGCGCTCATATCAAATGTTTCGTTATTATTATATGAAACTTCAACAATGAGCTTCTTCAGCAAGACCTGCAACGGAACCAAATCCTGATTCCTGAGCAACAGCATCGACCAGAAATAAGCGTTCCAGCGTCCTACGAAGTAATACATGGTCAGCGTCGCAAGAGCAGGCAAGGATAACGGTAAATAAATGCGTGTCAGAATCGTCCAGTCGTTAGCCCCGTCCATCTTGGCTGACTCCTCCATCGAGTCGGGTACATTCTCAAAAAACGTACGCATGAGAATGACATAAAACGTATCAACGGCAAAGCAAAGCAGAATACCCAAACGTGTATCTATCAACCCTAGGTTTTGGAAGTTCAAATAGGTCGGCATCATACCGGCGTTAAACCACAGGGTGACTAATATGAAGATCGTAATTGTCTTTCTTCCATTTAAACGCCGCTTGGATAATGGATAACCACCCAGTATAGTCAGCGTCATGCTGATTGCTGTACCGACGACAGAATAAAAGATCGTGTTCCCATATGCCGTCCAGATATTATCCATGCTGACCACTTTCTTGAAGGAATCCAATACCAGACCCTGCGGCCAAACCGTAACGTTTCCCATCGATACAGCCATCGGATTGGATATAGCGGCAATCACCACGTAATAGAGGGGGTACAGTGTCGCCGCCATCAGGATCAGCATAAATATGATATTGACGACACCGAATATTTTTTCTCCAGTTGTTCGACTCATCCTCTGACTACCCTCCTCGTATAATCGTACTTGTAAGATCATTTTGTTCTTTTTCCAGTTGATCCGGACGACTGAAAAGGAACGAAGTGAATTTCCAGTAGGTGACCGGGTGGAGGGCGTAGCCGAACCCGTACCGC
>NZ_SSOB01000069.1 GCF_004801405.1 Cohnella fermenti | reverse complement strand
TCGGGTGGTCCATTCCTGCCGACGTTGTTCTTTCCTTGACATGAGGCAACCTCCTGCTCGATCTGAAGTAGCCTCATCTTCTCATGTACGGACAGCACTTAGAAGGTGTGCATGGTTTGACGCTTACCTATCTCGCCGCCTTCCACCTCCTCTTCTCACCTTTTCTTTACCTCGGCTCCTCCTTTCGCTCACCCCACCTTCTCCTTTTCTTTCCTCTACCTCGGCTCCTCCCCCTCGCGCGACGACTTTGGCAATTTTATGTGATTTTTCACATTCGTTGGCTGAGATCGGGGGAAATCGCAGCATTTTATGTGGTTTTTAGCATACATCCGGCGGTCCGAGGCTTGTTTGTGCCGTTTTTATGTGGTTTTTAGCATACATCTGGAAATTTGAGCCGAAACAGCGTCCGCGAATGTGATTTTTCACATAATCGGGCAAAGCGCCGGTAGCGACGGGGTTCGAGGTCTCGAGGGCGAGTTCGCGGGGTCATGGGGCCGCGAGGGCGCGAGGGCGGGTTCGCGGGGTCACGGAGGTTTGGGGCGCGGCGGCAGGAGACGAATAGCTTAATTTGTCAACGACAATGACCCGCGCGGGGTCGCACGGGCCGTGGTTTGCTTATTTTCCGATACATTAGAGGTTCGGCTAACTCGGGAGAGGGAGATCGTGGATGCGAGCTTCCTCTTCCAGAAGGGTCCGGAAGCGATCCGGGTCCATGCGGCCCTTCAGTTGATCCGCTACGGAGACCCGGGAGCAATCCTCCCTGCGGAAGTCGCCGCCGTGAAGGTGATAGCCGTATTCTCGAGCAAGGGTGTAAAGCTGACAGAACCGATCGGCCGCCTCCGTGGCCTCCGCTTCCGTCTCGTAGTCGGCGATCGGATTGCCTTTGCCCAGAGGGTTCGAGCGGGCTTGAATGCTGAGCTGATAGCCGCCTGCCGCCCCTTCCGACTCTCGTACCAAGACATCGCATTCGAAGCAGCCAAGCTCATATCGAACGCCCATCCTTGCCACCGCCTTTGCCTTTAAGAGGTTGTGTTGCGTATCTCTTATTACCCTCGCTTGGGGAGATGAATCAAGCTTCCTCTCCGATCCAGCTCCGAAGCTGCTCGATCGCCCTTCGCTGGATGCGCGAGATGCTCATCTGGGACACCCCGAGCTGTTCGGCGACATTGCGCTGCGAGTAGCCCTCGTTGTAGAGCAGCAGAATGACCTTGCGCTCTTCCGGCTTCAGCCTCTCCAGCGCCTCCTGAAGGTCCATCCTGCGCTCCGCGCTTATGTAGTCGTCGGCCTGGCTGCTGAGCAGCTCGCCCAGGGTGGACGTGTTCTCCTCCTCGGAGACCGGCGTATCGAGCGAGACGTAATGGTACATCTCCCGGCCGGCCAGCACCTCCAGCGTCTCTTCGACCTCCATCTCCAGCTCTGCCGCGATCTCCTCAACGCTCGGCGAGCGCTCCAGGCGAATCGTCAGCTCGTCGATGGTCTGCTGGACGACCAGCCCTTTCTCCTTGATGCGGCGGGGAACCTGAATGTACCAGGATTTATCCCTCAAGTAATTTTTCATCTGGCCGACGACGCTCTTCATGACATACGGCTCGAACGGCATCCCGATCGAAGGATCATAATGCTGCAGCAGCCGGAAAATCGTCATTCGACCGACCTGGAACAAGTCCTCCTGCAGATCGGGGCGGTTCCGGGAGATTTTCCCCGCGGCCATTCGGGCCAGAGACTCGTACTCGCGCACAAGCTCGTCGGCCAGTTCCTTGTTTAACGTTCGCTGGTACTCCAGCAGCTTCCGCTGGGCATCGTCGGGCTGACGGATACCCTCGCGGCTGTTCATACGCGCTCGGCAGCCGATCGACGCTTGATCAGCGTAACGGCCGTTCCGTTCTCAATGTTCATCTCCACATGGTCCATCAACGCTTGCATCAGATAAAGTCCTAATCCGCCCGACTGGATCTCCTCAATGGACTTCCCGTGCAGGGTTGATTTGCGAGTCAGTTCGGGAGAAGAGTCGTTTACGCCTTGATCGCGAACCGTGATGCGAAGCTCATCCTCTTCGGCCCAGGCGAATTCGACCTCGATATGCCCGTCCGCTCCTTCGTAAGCGTGAAGAACGGCATTGTTGCAAGCTTCGGATACCGCCACCTTCATGTCTTCGATCTCCTCGAACGAGAATTTAAGCTTGGTTGCGAGTCCGAACAGCGTCAGACGGACGAGGTCGACGAATTCGGGCAACGCGGGCACCGTCAGCTTCACGTTGTTATCTATTGCCATGGAGTTTTCATCCTCTACCTTTCCCTGAATATTGTTGCGGCTCATTAATGCGCCGAAGCCAAGAAACGCGAAATCCCCGTCATGTCGAACAGCTTGCGAATATGATCCGATACATCCTCCACGGCGAACGGCGCTTGGCGGGAATGCCGCGCTTTGACGATACCGATCAGGATGCCGATCCCCGTGCTGTCGATATATTTCAAGTCCCTCATGTTGAGCACCAGCTTGCGATCCGTCAGCTCCACGAGCGGCTCCATCGCTGTCCGCATCTGGGAAGCGACTTCAAGGTCCAGCTCGCCGGACAGATGAATGACGGTAAGGCCCTCCTTATTCTCCGTTCGAAAACTCAATTTATCAGTCTTCATGAGAAACCTCCTTGAATCGATTCCGTTTTATTTACCCCGATCGGGAGCGTGTGAAACAGGGAGCCTTATCAAACATGTGAACGCGGGAATGACCGAAGAGTTGCGATAAAAAAATCGGTTGCGAAAAAGCCGGGCGAAACAGGCGATTCGCCCGTCAAGGGTTCGTTTATCCGCAGGAAAGCGAGGGTAATGGAGAATACTTTAAACAGGGCGCAGGGCGCGGAACAGAGCGCAGCCGTTCGAATCGGCAAGCGGCCTGCCATATGCCCTAGCGTTAAGGATGGAGGGACTCGTTGTGACTTTGCACTTCGGATCGTTATACTGGCCGACAACCCGGCCTGCCGCTCCGTCTTACCCGTCGCTTAAAGAGGCGGTTCGATGCGATGCGCTCGTCATCGGCGGCGGGATGACCGGAGTCGCCTGCGGCTACACGCTCGCGAGAAGCGGCATCGATACGGTGCTCATCGAACAGGGAGACGTCGCGGCGGGCAGCACGTCCGCCAATACCGGTCTCCTTCAGTACGCCAACGACATTATGCTGTCCGAGCTGGCCGTCCAGATCGGCGAGGCGGAAGCGGTCGAATTCTACCGGGCTTGCAAGGACGCGGTCGAGCAGATCGTTCAGGTGGCGGCCGGGCTTCCGCGCGAGGTTGGACTGAAGCGCCGCAGCAGCTTCTACTACGCCAGCTCCGAAGCCGATCTCCCTTCGCTGCAGAAGGAGTTCGAGCTGCTGGATCGCCACGGGTTCGGCGTGGAATGGTGGGACCCCGGCCGCATCGAGGGCGCCTTCCCATTCCGCAAAAGCGGGGCGATCGTCACGCATGGAGATGCCGAGCTGAATCCTTACCGCTTCGTCCAGGCCTTGGCCGAAGCCGGCGTTCAGGCAGGTCTTCGCCTGTTCGAGAGGACGCCCGCGCTGTCCGTCGAAGGGCGCAAGGGAAGCTTCGTCGTCCGGACGAACGATGCCGAGATTCATGCCGAGCATATCGTCTATGCCGTCGGCTATTCGCCCGAGGTTGCGGGAGGAAGCTGGATCAAGGCGAACCTGAACCGGTCCTACGCGCTCGTGACGAAGCCGCTGCCGTCGCTTCAGCAGTGGCATCAGCGGTTCATGCTGTGGGAGACCGCCCGGCCCTATCTGTATCTGCGCACGACGGAGGACAACCGGATCGTGATGGGAGGGCTCGACGAGAACGTTCGCGTCCCCGTCCTGTCGCAGACGGAAGTGGAACGGCGGTCGCGGCGGCTGCTGTCGGAGCTCCATCTCCTGTTCCCGGACCTGAAGGCGGAGCGGGAGTACGAATGGTGCGCAACGTTCGGCGAATCGGCCGACAATCTCCCGTTCATCGGCGAGGACCCCGAGCGCCCCGGACAATACTATGCGCTTGGCTACGGCGGCAACGGAACCATCTACAGCGCGATTGCCGCCCGTTTAATCCGCGATGACATCGCGGGGCTTAAGCACCCGATCTCGCCCATCGTCGCTCCGGACCGGAAGGGGGCGGTTATCGTTCCCTCCTGAAGCGCTCGGCATGCGCAAGGGGCTGTCTCGACGAGAGACAG
Organism: Cohnella fermenti; assembly: GCF_004801405.1. Lineage (GTDB taxonomy): Bacteria > Bacillota > Bacilli > Paenibacillales > Paenibacillaceae > Cohnella > Cohnella fermenti. The sequence continues at coordinate 33,722 of NZ_SSOB01000069.1, read as the reverse complement.
CCCCTTATTGCTGCGTGTTCTTGCCGCCGATTCATTCCACCACGTCGGATGCTCCGCATGAGCGAAGGAGCGCGGCCGTCTCTTCCAACGACTCCGTCTCCGCCAGAAGGAGCAGCTTGCCCTCTTCCACCTGCGGGGCGCACTGACGCGATGCATCCGCGGTTATGCCGAGCCGCTCCAGATATTCGGCCGTTCCGGGCCAGTCATGCCCGTCCCAGGAATAAGCGGCAATCGCCCCGGCTTGGCCGTTCATTCCGCTCCCCTGCACGGAGCCAAGGAAGAAGGCTGCGGGTATCACCTCGTCCCCTTCGGGCCGCCCCTCTTCCCCGATCGCTCCTCTTCCTTCCAGCCCCTCCAGCCGCAGATCGCTCCGGGCGGACAGCAGCGGCGCATTCTCCGTGTTGTTCACGACGGCGAACGGCGGGCGCTCCACGCCACCCCGCTCTTGCAGCGCCTGAGCCGCATCCAACACATCCTGCTCTCGCTCGAATATTCCGATTGTCCATGTCATCAGAGGCCACCTCCTAGAGTATCATGGGCGACAGCCTCGCCGTCGCCTTGTCCTTTATCTATACCCTTTGCTCCGGTTTTTGAACCGCCTTCTCCGGCCCGGCCTCCGGCAGGAACAGCGTGAAGCTGCTCCCGACCTCAAGCTCGCTGTCCAGGGCAATCCAGCCTCCGAGGAGCTTGGACAAGTCCCGGCTGATCGTCAGCCCGAGCCCGGTGCCTCCGAACCTGCGGCTGGTCGTTCCATCCGCTTGCCGGAACGCCTCGAAGATGATCTCCCGCTTGTCCGGGGCGATGCCGATGCCGGTGTCCTTCACCTCGAACGCCAGATACCGCTCGTTCCGGCCGCCCAGCTCGGCTTCGTTCGCAGGACGGATCGTCAGCGCAACGGAGCCGGCGAGGGTGAACTTCATCGCGTTGGAGAGCAGGTTGCGAATAACCTGCTTCACCCGATGGCCGTCCGTCGGGAACGCCGCCGGTACTCCGTTCGCGATCCCGATCTCGAACGTCAGCCCTTTGTCTTCCGCGAGCGAACGGAAGGCATGCTCAAGGTCGACGGTGATGTCCTCGAGCGGCGTGAGCTCGATCTGCAGCTCCATGCGCCCGGCGTCGACCTTGGCGAGATCGAGAATCTCGTCGATCATCTTCATCAAGTCTTCTCCGGAGGAATGGATCGTCCTCGCGAATTCCAATTGCTTGTCGGTCAGATTGCCCTCCGCGTTGTCCTCAAGGAATTGCGAGAGGACAATCAGGCTGTTGAGCGGTGTCCGCAGCTCGTGCGACATATTGGCCAAGAACTCCGATTTATATTGGGACGCGCGGGCAAGCTCCGCCGTCCGCCGCTCCAGCTCGCGATTCGCGGCGGCTACTTCGCGGTTCCTCCGCGCCGTCTGGCGTATCTGCTCCTCGAGCTGCATCGTCTTCCCCTTCAGCTCCATGTTGGCGCCCTCAAGCTCCTCTTGCTGACGCTGCAGCCGCTCCTCCGACCTCTTCAGCCGGCCCGCGTGCACCTCGAGCCGCTCGTTGGAATCCCGCAGCTCTTCCTGCTGCGAGATCAGCTCCTCCGACCGGATCTGCAGCTCTTCGGTCATCGCCTGGGCTTCGCGGAGCAGCTCCTCGACGCGGTGCCGGGACTGCAGGTTCATCACAATGTAAGCGAACTTCTCGGTCAACCTCTCGAGCAGTTCCCGCTCCAGATTGCCCATCGGCCGCAGGTAGGCCAGCTCCAGCACGCCGACGATCGTCCCGTCCGCTTCGATCGGCTGAAGGACCAGTTGCACCGGCGTCGCTTCTCCGAGTCCGGATCGGATCGGAATATAGCCTGCAGGCAGCGGCTCGATCACCAACTGCTCCCCGTTCCGCGCGCACTGGCCGACAAGACCTTCCCCCAGCTCGAAGCGGGCGGCGCCTTCGGATGCGGGCAGCTCCGGGCCGCGCGCATAGCTTCCTCGCCTCCGCAAGCGGCTGGCCCGGTCTCCGTCGTCCCCTTCGAGGAAGTACACGGCGCTGTAAGCCGCGCCGAGCACGCTCGTAAATTCGTTCGCGAAGGCTTCGGCGACGCCCGTCATCCCCGCTCCATCCTTCAGCAGCTCTGTCGAACGGGCCATCTGGCCGTCGATCCACGCTTGCTGCGCCTTGGACTCGGCGTACAGAGCCTCGCGCTCGTTCTTCTCCTGGAGGTCCATCGCGATCTGCTTAAACACCTTGGCCAGTTGGCCCAGCTCGTCGTTCGACTGGATCTCCAATCGGCTCAGCCCGCGAAGGCGGCCCTGGGAGAACTTCTTGCCCATGACGGCAAGCAGATTGAAGCCCTTCGTAATGTGCGGAAGCACCCACAGCATAACTGCCAGCCCGATGAACAGGCCGACGACGGTCATTCCGGCGAACCAGCGAACCGCCTCGTTGTACATCGTCCGGGAAGCATCCGTCTCCTCCTCCATCGTCAACTGCTCGAAGGATGTGAGCGAATCGAGCGAGCTGAATGCGGCATCCTGCCACGACCGGCCCAGGTTGTTGTAGAGCTCAAGCGCGCCCTCGCGATCCCCCGCCCCGATCAGCACGACGAAGCGGCCGAGGAAGTCCGCGTATTGGGAGATGTCCCGGCTCACCTGATCGACCGCCTGCCGCTCCTCCGGCCCCTGCGCCCGGTCAAGCATCGCCTCCGACTGGGCGGTCAAGTTGTTCGCGGCGCGATTGAGCGCCTCCACGCGGACCGCGCTCGACTCCAGTACGCCGAGCAGCACATCGCTCACCGAACGCCCGGCTTGATTCACGGAGCCCCGAAGATCGATGACCGACTTGACCATCTCGAACCTCGAGTCGTAGAAGCTGTTCATTCGGTCGTTCATCCGGCTCATTCGATCGTAGCCGAAGGAAGTGATGCCGACGAGCAAAGTCATCAGAATAATAAAGCCGGTGAGCAGCTTCGTCTTGATTCTCATGTCCCGTTCTCCTTCCCCCGCACTTCAAGCCGAATCAAGCAGCGGTCGTCGGCATGGCGATCGAACGATTCTTGCTCGAGCAGCCGCTCGAGACGGGCTTCCTCTCCTCTCGCCGTTCTAAGCGCCCCGGCCAGCGCCGTGGCCTGCTCCTCCAGGTCGCCGGGGAACAGGTCCAGCAAGCCGTCCGTGTAGAGATAGATCGTGTCTCCCGGCTCCAGCGCTATCGTCTGGGCGGCCAGCTCCACGCCGTCGAACAAGCCTACCGGCGGCGATCCCGAACGCATCGCGATCGTCTCCCCCGACCTCCCGCGCAGCAGCAGGCCGGGAGGATGCCCGGCATTGACGTACTCCAGCATGCCGTGCTCCAGATCGATCCAGATGCACAGGCCCGTGCAATAGTAGTGAACAAGCTCGTTCTCGTAATCCAGTTGGAGCAGGCGGCTGTTCAGCTCCTGCATCACCCGCCTTGGCGTGACGTGCGTGCGCATCGCTTCCTTCAGCACGGAAGCGGAGAACATGCTGACAAGCGACGAGGAGATGCCGTGGCCCATCGCATCGATGACCGCCACGATGATCCGGCTGCGATCGAACGCATGCCACGCGTACAGATCGCCGGCCAACTGCTCCGAAGACCGGAAGAACGCCCGAATGCGGTAATTGTCCTCAGCGATCGCAGACGGGAGCACCGCATGCTGCACCTGCCGGGCGAGCTCAAGCTCCTCCCGCATCCGCTTGTCGCGCTCCTTGTGCCAATCCAGCTCCTTCTTGAGCCGGAGCGCGGAGCGAATTCTCGCGAGCAGCTCGACCTTGTTGATCGGCTTCGTCACGTAATCCGTCGCGCCGAGGTCCATCGCCTCCGCCAGCTTGCGCGAATCGCCGATTGCCGTCACGATGATGATCGGAATGTCGCGGAACCGTTCGTCCCGCTGAAGCATCCGGCAAGCTTCCATGCCGTCGATCTCGGGCATCATGAGATCGAGCAGGATCAGGTCGATCGACGATTGATTCGCCAATCGGGCGGACTTATGCTCCGGCGACCGCAGCAGGTCGAACATCTCCGCCGCGGAACCGGCGGAGAGGACGGAATCGTAGCCCGAGCGCTTCAGCATCTCCTGCACGACCATTACATTCATCGGATTGTCGTCGACGACAAGTATATTCACATTGAACACCCCTTCTATACGCTTAAGCCTATTGCGAACCGAACATTGCGCTTATTCATTGCGCGAATTCATTCCGTGGAGCATCGGACAGAGCAGTAAGGACACATAAAGTCGAACGGCATACGGGAACAAGGAATGCGGCGCCGGGCCGGCATTCCTTGTTCCCGTATGCCTTCCGGCCGCTCAAGCCGTCGGCGTTATTTCTTCGCAAGGACAAGCACCTTGCCCCGATCCAACTCCGCTTCATAAGTCAGCGCCTCTCCTCTGGTCAAGCCCATCGCTTCGATCTTGCCGCGAAGCTCGTCTCCCCGGTTACGGAAGAAATTCGCAACGGATTGCAGAACTCCTTCTTCCGCCGGGCCGATCGTATTCACATCGGCGGCATCCGCAAGCCGTTCCGTCCGATCCTGCTCGTGGGCCAGCACGTAAATCTCTTCTCCGGTATACCCTTGCGCCCTCAGGTTCTGCACCGTCTGGAACGCCTCAAGTCCGTTATCCACCAGCTTCGTGTAGGATCTCATCTCCATCATCTCCTCCATCTCCTCTCGGGTCTGTAGTGGTTACGCTTCTTCCTTACCCGGCCCCGCCGATCCGAAACAAGCCGCAACAAGCTCTCTCCATCCGCCTATGCCTCCTGTCCGGACGTCCTCCGCTTCGCGGAAGCGACGCTGCTCCTTACCGCCCCCGCGACGCGAAGCCCGATCTGAAGCCACTCCTTCCAGGTGTGCTCCTTCTCCTTCGTCTGCTCCTGAACGACCCTCGTCAACCGGTCGGTCAGTTCCTTCGCCGTATGGGCCGTCTCCTGGATCGTCGTTCCCGCGTCGCGCGCCGCCTCGAACAGCGAATCGGCGGCATGGAGCTTCTCCTTCACATTAACCGAGATCTCGTTCACGTTCGTCGTCAGCTCCTCCACCTTGCCGCGAATCGATTCGACCTTGTCGCTTGCGCCTTCGATCGTCGTCTTCAGCGAATCGAGCGTCTGCCTCGCGCTGGACAGCGTCCGGATCAGGAAGATGCACAGCACGGCGAAGCTGACCGCCGCCAGCAGTGCGCTCCCCCCTAGCAATACCTGTCCCGTCATTGTCATCGTCATCTCCTCCTTCGGGTGCCTTATACGGCTGAATTTACCCCGGAAGGCGACTTCCGAAACGACTTGCTCGACGCTCGGCTCGTTCGACTCCCTGCACACTCCGCCACGCCGTCTTATCCGCCCTCTGAACCCCCTCCTCGCACAGAACGCCGTCCCGCTAGGCCGACATCGACATCGGCCCGCAAGACGGCGCACTTCCGTTCATCTCTTCGTCTTATCCCGGATCAGCTTGCCAAGCTCCCGCTCCTCCAGCGCGGCAACCTCGACTCTGGCGTACGGGTCGATCCCGGCCACAAGCTCCCGCAGCTTCCGCTCCTCGAAGCGATGCACCTTGCACAGAAGCGCCGGGCGCAAGCGGCCGTCCTCATGCTCCGTTCGGCTCAACAGCCAGTCCTCCCGGCCCAGCTCCCGCGCAATCTCCTCGCGAAGTTCGCTCGCCCGGAGGCTGGAGATGCTGAGCAGCCGCCAGCCGGAATAGCCGCGAAGCGCCAGCTTCATCGCCTCGGTCGCCGCGAGCAGCGCCAGCAACGAATAGAACGCCCGCTCCCAGCCGAAGAGAAGCGCCGCCGCGAGCAGAAGCGTCGCGTTGAAGGCGAGAAGCGCGGCCGGGCGGGTCGCTCCCCGCCCCTCGCTCTCGAGGAAGAAGGAGAGATCGACCAGGCTCCCCCGCCGGTACGCAATGCCCGCTCCCGCCCCGAGGAAGGCTCCTCCCATCATTGCGGCAAGCAGCGGGTTCGCCGTCCACGCGTCGAACGGATGGAAGACGAGCAGCGCCGCGCAGAGCACGACGAACCCGAGAATCGTTGCCTTGTCTAACCTGCGGGTTAACGGCTTATAGAACGCAATCAGCAGCAAGATCTGGAGCGAGAGCAGAATCCAGCCCAGCTTCGCTCCCGACAGGAACGCGATTACCGTCGAGATTCCCATCGTTCCGCCTGCGATAAGTCCGTGAGGCACCAGGAACATCTCCAGTCCGATCGCGGCGAGCATTCCTCCCGACGCCGCTCCCGCCCATCGGCGGGAACGCCTTGGCAGAGTGACAGTCGGCTTCGTCGTCATGATGGTTCCGTCCTCCGTTCCCCATCGTTATTGGTCCGGCACGCTCCTCTTCGGCAGCTCCCACTTGAAAATTTTATTGAGCGCCCGGTAAACAAGCTTCGTCTCCTTCGTCAGCAGCGGCCCCAGGATGGCAAGAATGAGCACGTACAGCGCCGCGAACGGCTGCAGTACGGCGAGCAAGCCGCCCGCCTTGCCCAGGTTCGCCACGATGATCGAGAATTCCCCGCGCGAGACGATCGTAAGGCCAATGTTCGTCGACGACTTCGGCGTGAGTCCGGCAGTGCGGCCCGCGAGCATGCCGGCGACGAAGTTGCCGATCAAGGTCACGATCACGGCTCCGAGCGACAGGAAGACCGTCTCCTTCGTGAACAAGCTCGTCGGGTCGATCGTCAGGCCGAAGCCGAAGAAGAAGATCGCCCCGAAGAAGTCGCGGAACGGGATGATCAGGCTCTCGATGCGCTTGCGGTGTTGCGTCTCGGCCAGGACAAGGCCGACGAGCAGCGCGCCGATCGCTTCCGCGACATGAAGCTTCTCGGAGAAGCCTGCGATAATGAAGAGTGCGGCGAAGATAACCAGCAGGAAAATCTCGTTCGACTTGATGTTGAGGTACTTGTTCAGCAGCGGAACCGCCTTGCGTCCGATGATCAGGACGGCGAGCATAAAGCCGAGGGATACGGCCGCGGACAGCAGCACGCCTCCGAGCGAGGTCGAACCGCTTAGGATAAGGCCGGACAGAATCGAGAGGTAGACGGCGAGGAAGACGTCCTCGAACATGATGATGCCGAGAATCATCTCGGTCTCCGGATTCGCGGTTCGCTTCAGGTCGACCAGGACCTTCGCCACGATGGCGCTCGACGAGATCGTCGTAATTCCGGCGATGACGAGAATCTCCTCCAGCGGGAAGCCGGAGATCCAGCCGAACAGCATGCCGAGGGTGAAGTTGATGGCGATATAGATCGTCCCCCCGACCGCGATGTTCTTGCCCGACTTAAGCAGCCGGCCGACCGAGAATTCCAGCCCCAGGTAGAATAGAAGGAATAACACCCCGATTCGGCCGAGCACGTCGATCAGCTCCGCGCTATGAATGAAGCGAAGGTCGATCGCGCCCCAATGGAAGGCATGCGGGCCGACCGCCATCCCGACGAGAATATAGAGCGGAATGACGGAGAACCGCAGCCGGGCGGAGATGAGTCCGCCGAGCGCGATCAGTCCGATCGCCAGGCCAATCTCGAAAACAATATGCTCCATCGATCAATCACATCCGCTCTTTATGATTTGCTTTAACGCTTGAATTTGTTGCCTCTCCCCCATCACGACCATCGTCGATTCCTCCGGCAGCACGTAATCGGGGCCGGGATTGATCTGCTTCGCGCTGCTCTTGCCGACGACGGCGATGACGGTCGCGCCGGATCTGCGCCGGATGTCCAGTTCTCCGATCGTGCGGCCGATGCACGGGCTGCCCGGCTCCAGCTTATACCATTCGATGACGAGATCGCCGAGCGCCATCTCGATCGTCTCCAGCATCTTCGGCTTGTGAACCAGCCCGCCGACGATGAAGGCGATCTGTCTGGCCTCTTCGTCCGACAGCGTCACCATCGAGAGCGACTCGTCCGGGCTCCTGTGATCAAAGTGGTAAATTTCTCTCCTGCCGTCGTCGTGCACAACAATAACGATTTTCTCCCCTTGCTCGTTGGTCAATTGGAACTTCCTCCCGATGCCCGGGAGATCGGATTCGCGAATGTCCATAAAACCTATCCCTCCAATAAATATGGGTCCAAATTCCATCTATAGATTGCAAAATAGTGTGCGCAAACAGAGGCCCGCTATTCGAGGCCATCCGACGGCTAACTATGGAATAAGCGCAAATTGGGTTTGAAAACGGGAACACGAGGGTAAATTGTAGTTGCTTGGAGAGGAATCGCTTAAGACACGTAATTGGATTGAGATTGAAGCGGTTTGAGGAACAAACGCTTCATGCGGAGAGGAATCGCCGAGCGGCGGTAGGCATGCGGAAGAAGAGTCGTTCCGGCGAGTCGCGCGGCCATGGCGGACGTCAGCAGGAGCGTCAGCAAGCGGCCAAGCCATAAGGACTTGCTCGAGGATGGCGAAGAGGAATTGCCGACCCCCGTATTGCTCGAGGATAACAGCAGTTGGCCGACCGAGACCCTCCCGCTCTCGGAGACGTTTACTTCCGATTCCGGGATCGGGACGAAGACAAGCGAGGTCAGCATCGAGATGAGCAGCAGAGCCCAGCGCAGGGGGGATCGATTGGTTCTCAAAGGTATCACCTCCATTTCCGCTATTACTACTAGGGTACCATAGGGCAAGCCCCGACATCAAACCTTCGGCTGAATTTTCTGCAATTCCGTGCTCTCAATCCTCCGAATGGAGTAACAAACGCCAATCCTGTAAACAATGCTAAGAATAGGGATCGAGATTTGCCTATCCAGCGGCTCGTTGCCGCATTCTATGGAGGTGCAGCGCCAATGAATACACGAACCTTGCAAGTGGCTTATGTAAGTACGTATGTGCCTAAAAAATGCGGCCTGGCGACGTACACCCATCATTTGAGGGAAGCGGTCATGGAGGCGAGGCAAGCGGTCGTCCCCGATCCCGTTGTGGCCATGTGCAATCCGGACGAAGTGTCCGGCTACGGAGAGTCCTGGCATCTTCCTCTCCTCAAGAACGAGCAAGACGATTACCTCAGGATCGCCGATACGTTGAACAAGAGCTCTGTCGATGTCGTCTCCCTGCAGCATGAATTCGGGATCTTCGGCGGCGATGCCGGCGGTCACGTGCTCGGCCTGCTCGACCGGCTGGAGAAGCCGGTCGTCACGACGTTCCATACCGTGTTCGAGAAGCCGGAGGAGCCGTACGCGTCGGTGCAAGCGAAGATCGCGGCCCGCAGCGATCATATTCACGTCATGAACCGCAAGGCGATCGGTTATCTGCACGAGCACTTCGGCGTCCCGCTCGCCAAGATCAACTTCATTCCTCACGGAGCGCCGGTGCCCGTTCGCCAGGAGCGCAGGCAGACTCGCCACGAGCTCGGCTGGGACAACCGTCGCGTGATCTTCCAATTCGGCCTGCTCAGCCGCAGCAAGGGCATCGAATCGCTGCTCAGGGCGCTGAGCACCGCTGCTGCCGCCGTGCCCGACCTGCTCTACATCATCGCCGGCCAGACCCATCCGGAGGTCCGCAAGCACGAAGGCGAAGCCTATCGCGAGGAACTGAGCGCCATGATCAAGTCGCTCGGACTCGAGCACCACGTTCGCATGATCGATCGCTACATTCCCGAGGAAGAGCTGGTATCCCTCATCTCGGCTTGCGACCTGTACGTGACCCCCTACCCGGGCATGCAGCAGATCACAAGCGGAACGCTCGCCTATGCGGCGGGGCTGGGGCGGCCGATTCTGAGCACGCCGTACAGCTATGCCAAGGACCTGCTTCAGGGGAACGAGGATCTGCTGCTCCCGTTCGGGGATGCGGAGCGCTGGAGCGCCAGAATTATCGAGCTGTTCAGCTTCCCGGAGTTGCTGTCGCGCAGCGAACGGAGAATCGCGGAGATCGGCCGGAGCATGCAATGGCCCCAGGTAGGAGCGCAATACTTGGGCTTGCTCGGGCAGGCGGCATCCGGCAAGAGTTGGAGCATCGCGGATGTCGTCTGAGAAGCGAAGCCGCCAACCGTGGACCCCGTCCTTCATCCATCTGCGCAGGCTGACGGACGATACCGGGCTGCTCGAGCATGCGCTCGGCCGCATTCCGCGGCGAAGGGAAGGCTACACGACCGACGACAATGCCCGCGCCCTCTGGGCCGTCACCGAATGGCTGAGCCCGGAGCGCTCCCCGTTCGTCGGCGAGGAGGATCGCCGTCGCCTCGGCGAGCTGGCGGACATCTACCTCGCGTTCCTGCTCTGGACCCAGAAGGAGAACGGCTGGTTCCATAACAATGTCGCCTACGACCGGACGCTCGAGGAGGAAGACGTCTCGCACGATTGCCAGGGCCGGGCCGTCTGGAGCTGTGCCGACGCTTGGGTGCGTCTGGGCGGCGCCCGCCGGGACACCGCCTACGTCCTGCTGCAGCAATCGTTGCAGACGGTCGGCGCGATCCGTTCGCACCGCGGACAAGCGTTCGCGATGGCCGCGTGCGCCGACCTGCTGGCTGCGCACGATGCCGGGACGATCTCGCTGCCGGGAAGCTGGCCGGAGGAGCTGACAAGCCACCTCTACCGGCTGGAAGGAGTGCTGCTGCGGGCGTTCCGCCACGGCTCCTCGGACGGCTGGAGCTGGTTCGAGCCGGCGATGACGTACAGCAACGGCATTCTGCCGTGGGCCATTCTGCGCGCCTTCCGCCGGACCGGGAATCCCGAGGCGCTGGAGGTCGGCCTCTCCAGCCTCGCGTCGCTGCGGTCGGCGATGGGAACGGACGCCGGGGGCTACCGGCCGATCGGCAACGAGAAGTGGCGGACGAAGGAGGCTTCGTGCCACTGGGACCAGCAGCCGCTCGAGATGTTCAAGCTGGCGCTTGCGTTCGAGGAGGCGGCCCGCGCGGTAGGACGCGCCCAGGACGAGGAAGTGTCGCGGCTCATCTCCGTGTCCGCGTCCTTCTCCGACGAGGCTCGCGGCTCGTCTCCGGCCGCCCATGCGCCCGTCCTGACCAAGCAGCCGCGTCCCGCCGACGAGCTGCGCCGGGCGCGCGACCGCTGCCTGGACTGGTTCTACGGAGCGAACGACCTGCAGGCGCTTATGGTCGATCCGGAGGACGGCGCGTGCTTCGACGGGCTGCAGTCGAACGGGCCGAACGTGAACTGCGGCGCCGAAGCGACGATCTCCTTCCTGATGACGCAAGCGCTGTGCTGCCCGGGAACCGGCTCCGGCTCCGGAGCGGACAACTGCATATGAGCGACAGAGGCTGTCTCCGCCGTCCTTCCGGACGAGCGAAGACAGCCTCCTTCATGCCTTACTTGCGGTATTGCTCCAACAGCCCCCGGATCGTCTCCAGGCTCTTGGCCGCGAGGCGCTGAAGCCTGTCCAGGCGTCCCGCCTCCGCTTCCGCGGCGGCGAGCAGCGACTCCTTGTATTCGGGAATCGGGCCCGAATACGGCTGTACGGCTCCGGCGGGGACCCATACCTTCTCGCGGTAAGCGGAGGCCGGGCGCTCGTGGAACATCGGCGTGTCCGGATCGTTCGGATGGTGCAGGTCCCCCTGCTTCGGATGGGCCAGCACCGCGAGCACCTGCACAAGCGTGCGCCGCCCGTCCGACTCCACCAGCTCGCCGATATATTCTCCGGTTTTGTAAGCGGCCCGGACGATTCGATCCGGTTCGACTTTGACTTCCATTATGTTCCTCTCCCTCTCGGAATGGTCGAATGATCCTCGGCTTTATTGTACCTTATCGCTTCCTCTTTTGCCCAATCGGCTCCCTCCGCGAACCTCAAGACCGCCTAAATTCGACTCTCCGCACTTGTTCCGCGAGGGGGAAGGAAGTAATATGGAAGGAAGGTAAAGTGGAGGATTGTATGCCATGCGCAAAAAAAGAGTGTTACTGCTATCGGAAGGATTCGGCACCGGCCATACGCAGGCGGCCTACGCCTTATCCGTCGGGCTGCGACAATTATCGCCCCATCTGCAGGCGAGAGTGATCGAGCTCGGGACGTTCTTGAACCCGGTCATCGGTCCGCTCATCTTATCCGCTTATCGCAGAACCGTCAGCAAGCAGCCCAAGCTGGTAGGACGGATCTACCGCAATTATTACGATAAAGGCCTTACCCGCATAAAGCGCTTCGCCCTGCATCGCCTGTTCTACAACCAGGTGTCCGATGTCGTGCATCAATTGAAGCCGGACGTCATCGTCTGCACCCATCCGTTCCCCAACGCCGTCGTCAGCCGGCTTAAGCGGCTCGGCCTGAACGTGCCGCTATTGACCGTCATTACCGACTACGATGCCCATGGCACGTGGACGAACCCGGAGGTCGACAAGTACCTGGTCAGCACGGCAAGCGTGCGGAACAAGCTGCAAGCGAGGGGCATCGAGCCGGACCGTATCGAAGTGACCGGCATTCCGGTCCATCCGAACTTCTGGTCCCCGCACAACCGCGCGGAGATTCTCGAGCAGTTCAAGCTGTCGGACATGCCGACCGTCCTGATCATGGGCGGCGGCTGGGGGCTGCTCTCCTCGGACCAGAAGCTCGAATACATGACGAATTATGCGGACAACGTCCAGCTCATCTTCTGCCTCGGCAGCAACGAGCAGTCCAAGGAGAAGCTGCTCGCCGACTCGCGGTTCCGTCATCCGAACATCAAGGTGATCGGCTTCACGAAGGAAGTAAGCAAGCTGATGGACGTGTCGGAGCTGCTTGTGACGAAGCCGGGAGGCATGACCTGCACCGAGGGCATGGCCAAGGGAATCCCGATGCTGTTCTACGAGCCGATCCCCGGCCAGGAGGAAGAGAACCTCGACTACTTCGTCACCCAAGGCTTCGGCGAGCTGATGACGTCGACCGAGACGATCGACCGCTGGTTCCGCCTCATTCAGGAGCCGTACAAGGCGGACCAGCACCGCGACAGCCTGCTCGCGCTCCGGAACGCCGAATACGCGCCGGCCAAGTGCGCGGAGGCCGTTCTTCGCGTGCTTGAGCGTACGCAAGTTGAGCGTACGCAAGTTGAGCGTACGTAAGCCAGATGTACGTCAGGACAGACGCACGCAAGCCGACGCGCGCTGCAAACGGCGGCGCCGGGAATTCGATCCCGGCGCCGCCGTTGTCGTTCTCTTGTATGATATTCCCGACGAACGGAGGTCCGGCCCATGCAGATCATCGCGATGCTTACGATGCTCGTCGACCATACGGGCATCCTGTTCTTCCCCGGCTCCGATTGGTGGCGAATCGTCGGACGCATCGCGTTCCCGCTCTATGCTTACGGGATCGTGCTCGGCTTCGGCCGCACCCGGGACCGCAGCCGCTACCTGAGCCGTCTGCTGACGCTTGCGCTGATCTCGCAGGTCCCTTATATGCTCGGCTTCCAGATCGTCCGCATCAACGTCATCGGCACGTTCGTCGTCTGCCTCGCCGCCCTGATCGCCATGGAGCGATTCCGTTCGGCAGGCCTGTGGGCCGTCTGCGGAATCGCGGCGGCAGCCGCCGTCCTGCTCGAGTGGCTGCCCTTCGAATACGGGGCCTACGCCATGCTCCTCATCCTGACATACCGCTTCCTGCCGCGCAGCGGCTGGGTTCCGGCCCACCTGTTACTGAACGTCGCCTATGTGTTCGCGCACGACTGGGAGATTCAGCTCTACAGCCTCGTGCCGACGATCTTCCTCGCCTACGGCCATCGGCTGCTGCCGCGCGCTCTTCCCGATTATCGGGTTCCCGCCTGGCTCTGGCGAAGCTTCTACCCGGCGCATCTGTTCGTGCTGGCCGTAATCGCGTTCGCGGTGAATAATGCCCGTTAGTCTCCGATTTAATGCGATTTTTCACATTCGCTGGCTTGGTTTCCGCATGAATCGCGATGTTTTATATGATTTTTCGCATAAACAAAGACAGCTCAGGTCGGAATCTCCCTCATAAATGTGATTTTCCGCATAAAATTGTCCAAGTGGCCCGTTATGCAGCGTCGCCAATGTGAAATTTCGCATAAAAGCCCGCCCCTTCGAAAAAGAGGCGGGCTCTCAAAAATCCGTCACACGCTAAATCGCGCTGCCCCCGTAGAGGAACCGATATTCCCAATGACGCCCTTCGATCGAATCGACCCGAACGCCTCCCGACTCCTTCGAGTAAGTATGGAGAACCTGGCCATTGCCGAGGTAGATGGCGACGTGGCTGATGCTCGACCCGAATGCCGACTTGTTCGTGTACAGCGAAGCGCTTGTCCCCTTGTAGTCCATGAAGAACATCAGATCGCCGCGCTTCAACTGCTTCCAGTCGGTCGTCACCGACGACAGACCGCGCACGTAAGCGCCTTGGGACGAGGAATCGGCCGGCAGCGTGACGCCCAGCGCGTCCTTGAACGCCTGGCGCACGAAGTCCGAGCAGTCGAACGTCGTCGTTGTGCTGCGGTCCGAGCCGTATTCGTAAGGAGTGCCAAGGTACGCCATGCCGGCCGCGATGACCGCCTCTATCTTGGCCGAAGCGCTCACTCCGGTTCCGCTGTCCGAGTTCGAGGAGCCCGTGCCGGAGTTCGACGAACCGGAGCCGGAATTCGCGGAGCCGGAGCCCGCGATCGCGCCCGTCAGCTTGATGTAAGACGAAGAAGTGCTGACGTAGCCGGACACGCCGCTCGCATCGGTCACCGCATACCAGTAGCTGTTCACCTGCGACGTAACGGTAACCTGCTCGCCCTTGGCCAAGTAACGAATCCGATCGCCCGAAGTGGACGGAGCATTGCGGAAGTTGACGCTCGCCACAATAGTCGCATTCGCCGCTCCGACCGCCGCATCCGCCGTCTCCGTCGGGGCTGCGGTCAAATTGACGTATTGTTCCCGGGAGGAGACGTACCCGACCGTACCGGACGAATCGCGCACCTTCAGCCAGTAAGCGTTCGTCTCCTCCAGCACCGCAACGGTCTCGCCCTTCTTCAAGTAACGCATTACATCGGAAGAGGTGCTGGGGGCGGTGCGGAAGCTGACCGAGGATACAATCTGGGCGGAGCCTTCCTTGACTGCGGCACCGGCAGCCCCCGGGATGGCGGTCGCGAGCATCGACGCGGCCACGGCGATCATCAAGCTTCTTCTCATGTTCTCGTCCTCCTGGAATGTCGTGAAGTTAGGGCAAGGCAGCCCCCGCCCCCCTCCATTATAGAGAGGCTCGTCCTGCATTCCATGAGACGGAGTTCTTAGCAGCTCTTGCATCCTTGGGAAAATAGAGCCAATCGGATCTAGGTAAAAAGTACAAGAGTCGTTGGCTCGCAACTGTTCCTCAATCCTATTTTCCAGCATTTACTATCCGTCGCCAGATCGAGTAAATAAGCTCTTCGGCTTCTTCGACAACAACAAGACCGGCCATCTCGTCTCTCGCATGATGGATATCGGAGAGGTTGCCCACCACGGACACGAGGATCGCTTACGGGTGCCTGGACGCAGCGGAAGAGGAGACCATGGCGGCGGCTCGCCGCGCCCAGCTTGAAGAGTTGATCCGTTCGATGCCGGAAGAGCTGAACACCGTGGTCGTCGAACGAGGCACACATGAGCAACTGCTTGCCGCCGGCCGCGCGTACAGCCGGTTGCATCGTTCCCAGGTCGGTTCGCTTATCGCAGCAGCTCCTTGATAGCCGAATCCGGCTCCATTCCCGGTAATCGGGCGCTACAATCTCCACGATTTGCGATAAACAAGCTTTAACGTGTCCGACGTTGGAAATTCAACCGGAAGCCAAACATAAGAGCAGCGTTCGAAGTTCCGGGTATTGTGGCGCTCAGCCATATGAATGAACAAGCCGGGGTGCTCTTCCACGGGGAACACATAAGTGCTCTGCGACTGGAAGGTCGTTCCCGTTGTGTCCTGCTCGCATGGGTCTCCCATGTCCGACCAAGGGCCAAGCAGGCTTGAAGCTCTAAAATACTTGGCCGGATTGGCCTCCCATCCCGTGAGACCCGAAGTAAACATAAAATAGTAGCCGTTGTGATAGAAAAGAGAGGCCGCTTCCCTGTTGCAAGCGACATCGATCCGGCGATAAACGTCTGTGAAGGCCAGATAGTCCTCGCTTAGCCGGACAATGTGCAGGCAGCGGTCTTCTCCCGTCACACGGTCGTAAATAAAATACCCGGTATTATCTTTGTCTTTGTACAAAGTGCAATCCTTGACTGCACCCGCGCCGTCTATGGGGCGTGTGCAGCCATGCCACTCATATTGCCCATTGATCGCATCGCTGCTTGCCGCCCCCGCCTCGGCTGTCCCCGGAGCAAGTCCATGATCTCCGGGGTACTTCACGTAATGACACCACAGCACGAATTTCTTCGTTTTTTCGTTATAAATGATTTTAGGCCGCTCCAAGCGCATCGGACCGTATAAATCATGTTCAGGGTCGGTTGAGCACGATAGGATCACGCCTTCGTACGTCCAATTGTAAAGATCCAAGGAGCTGTACATCACGACTCCGACTGTTGTGGTCTGCCCGCCTTCCCCATCTCCCCTAAACGGAAGAGGACGCAGCTTCATTCCGTACCAATAGTACTTGCCTTCGACATAGATGATTCCCCCGTCGCTGGCATTGATGATATTGCCGTCCGTATCCAGCCACGGGCAATATTCATCCAGACTCCCGTTCGCAAATTCGTCATACCTGCGATGAGCGCTCATTGGGAAGCTCCTTCAATACCGGCACGCTGCACGATCTCCTCCGCTTCTGTTGGCATGACGTTCGCCGGGAACAACGTATTGCGGTCGATTATATTATTGACACCGGCATCCGAATACACCGTATTGTCGATATAGTTTAGCTGAATCGTGTTCTCGATGTTGTTGGACGACGTAATCTTGAGCCATTGGGAGACATTCCTGATCACGTTGCGGTGTACGTGAAAATAACTGCTGCCTTGGTCAAGATAAATGCCGCCGGGGTTCGTCCCCGTGTCCACGTAATTGCCCGCAATGACCGAATCGGGCTGAGCCGACAAGGTGTAGATGGCGCTTCCGTCGTGCAACTCCTGCATCACGTCATGAACATAGTTGTTCACAATTCGGTTGTTCCGTGCAACGGTAAGCTCGTTGGACCAGCCCCAACCGAGCGTGATCCCGCTGTAAGGAACATCGCTGATCTCGTTATGCGCGATATGCAGCCCGTCGGTGTACCCGCCGAATATGCCGACCGAAGATTTGTAATCGACTCCGATGCGGGCAATATAGTTGGTGCGCACAACATTGTTTCTCACCACATAACGGGAATCCTCGGGGTTCATCGTATAGAAGTTGTTCCGGTTCGGCTCGCCGATCTGAATGCCGCTGGCGGAGATGTCGGTAAACACGCTGCCGGATATCCGGTTGTCGCGGCTTCCTTCGAACATATTGATGCCGGCCCCTCCCAGCCGGGTAAATACGGTGCGGTCAAATACAATCGAATGAGCCATCCTCATGTTGACCGCCGCCCCGCTGAATACCTCGTTCCGATACAGTCCCGATTGGCCGTACCGCAATATGTTGGATTGGGCATCCGGATGTCCGATCGATGTGCCGGGGGCCAGCCAGGTTGCCAGGGTAAATTCCAGACCCTCGAACCGGATGTTATGCACGGGTTCGGATAATGTGCCTTCCAATTGCACAAGCTGCTCCAGCAGCGGAACTTCAACGATGGCCGCAGCCATATCCTCGCCTGCTCGAGGCATGTAGTACAGCGCATAACCGTCCGGGGCCAGATACCACTCTCCCGGCTCGTCCAGCAGCTCATACGCATTCTCTATATATACCGGCAGCTTCGGCTGCGTCCCGCCTTTATTGCGGTTGTAGGTCCAGCCGGGCTCCTGCATCGTAATTGCAGCTATCCCCTGATCGACCTGAACCGACGCGATAGCGTTGCGCGGGTTGGTAAAGTCTTCGATAAACACGAGCTCCATGTTCTCGATGCCGGACCAGCCCGCCAGCGCCGTCATCGAGGTTGTATAGCCGGTTGCAGTCTGCACAACATCCGGCAATCCGCCTTCGCTTCTCGCCCGCACCGCTCTTTGCCCGTTGACGAACAGTTGTCGGGTCGCTATCGGCTCATCCAGCACCGCTTTATAAATATTCCGGCCCGCATCGTATAAGGACCAGTTGCCCACTCGCCGCCCGCCGCTAATGACCGGCTCTTCTTCCCCGTAGTTCCTGTACACGATATTGTAGCCGTTCGTGCCCGAATCCGAACCTTCGAACGACAGGGATTCGCTCAGTTCGTACAGACCTCCGCGCAAATAAACCGCAATAGTCCCGGTCATATTGCCGTTGACAAGCCGGACTTCGGCCTGCGCCCGCTGGATCGTACGGAACGGATCAAGCAGCGTGCCGTCCCCCGCATCGTCCCCGTTCGCCGCATCGACATAATAAGCAGCCTGAACGGCAGGGGCGTATACGTTAAACGTCACAGGATCGCTTGTGATCGTAACTCCTTCAAGCTCGGCAATGGCTGTCACCTCCGCCTGGCCGGCGCCTACGGCCGACACAACGCCGTCCGGCGATACGGCGACAACTTCGGGGTCCGAGCTCTCGAAGCGTGTCAGCGCCATTGTCATGTCTGCCGCACGACCGTTATGATGCGTTCCGCTTACGGAGAGAATGCCGATATCCCCGACCGCCAGGCTCGCGGCTTCGCTTCCAAGTCCGACCGATTCAAGATATTGGCCGACTCTGGGAGAGATAAGCACGGCGGGGCTCTGCACCGCATCGCCGGTTTGCCCGGCGGCATCCGCAGGCGTCACCTCGAATTTGACATACATCCCGGCATACGCATCGCGGTCCAGCTCAAGCTGCGCCGCCGTCTGCCCGGCAATCGGGCGGAATGCCCCTTCGTCGCCAAGCAGCCAACGCATGCGCGTCCCGCCTTCGGCGTCGCCATCCGGATCAGAGTACGTGTAGACGCCCGTGATCGTGTCCCCAATCGCTGCCGTTCCGTATACGGCAACGCTTACGGCCGAGGGCACCTCGTTGGGCGTCTTCGTCGTATCCAATACGCCGGTTACCCTGAATTCGGCTACAACGCCGGTTTCCCCGGAAGCCGTCTTATGGTAGCGCAAATACCGATAGCTGGCCGAATCGTCGATGGGAAGCGTCCATACTCCCTGATAAGGAAATGCATTCGTTCCCCGGCCCAGCACCGTATATTCAGAGAAATCCGGTTTATCGGAGGCCAGTATCTCGAAGTTGCTCCGCTGGCTCTCCATATCGGCGTCGCGGCGTCCTTCCAGCTCGATGCGCGATAGAGTATAGTGAGCCGCCAGATCGACCTGCCAATATGCATCGTTGTCCCCGGCGCTGCGCCACGATATCCAGTACGTGCCGTTGTCGCCGTCTACAGCATTCACGTATTTGTACGAATCGTCATTGCCGAAGTACGACGAGCCTTTGGCCGGCTTGTTCAAAGCCAGGTTATTCTCATCGCTGATCTCCCTGCTGCCTGCCGTCCCTTCCGGAATCTGCGGCACGGTCTCGAACGTCATCGCCTTCAACTCGGCAATCGCCGCATTCTGCAGCAGCCCAACTGTCGGCGCCTCCAATCGGTTGAAGCGCACGTAGCGATACGCCGATTCGTCCGTGATGCCGATTGTTGCCTGCTGGCCGATAGCGGCATCTCCTTGCGTATACAACACCGTATAGACACCAAAGTCGGCCGTATTGGAAGCAAGCAATTCAAAGTTCTTCTGCTCCCAGTCGTTCGCCCGAAGCCGAAGCACGATCTGTTCAAGAACCTGCGACTCCTCCAGATCGACCTGCCAGTACACGGTATCCTGCACGGATTGTACGCTGCGGTTCGAAGCCCATATCGTTCCGTTCGAACCGTCAACGGCGTAACCGGACGGTGTAGAAGCCGAGTAGACGGACGTAGCTTCAGTCGGCTTGCCAAGCGCAGCGTTCGTCAATACGACCGCATCCCCGCTCAGATCGGCCGGCCGCGTGACCGCAATCGGGTAAACGTTGGTCGTTACACCGTCCTGCGCCGTTAGTTTAATGTAAGCCTGATTGCTGCCGGTCTGCAGCTTCCACACCTTATTGACGATCTCATGGCTTGTCGCCGCATCGGCATATAACTTCCACGAAGCCGAATCGCTTATCTCGACATCAACGGTCAGCGTGTCTGTCCAAGCATACACGGCCGCCATGACAGTTCCCTCCGAGACAACCGCTCCGGCCGGAGCAACAATGCCTACCAGTTCGGCTTCCGAAGAAGCCTGTATGGAGCCGAATGCTTTGAATTCGGCAATCGCCGCATTCTGCAGCGTTGTCGAGCCGGGCGCCGGCAACCGGTTGAACCGGAGATAGCGGTAAGCCGTCTGGTCCGTCACCGGAATGGAGGTCTGGATGCCGACAGCCGTATCTCCTTGTGTATGCAGCGTCGAGTAGGAAGCAAAGTCCGACGTGTTGGAGGCGAGTATTTCAAAGTTTTTTTGCTCATAATCGTTGCTTCTGAACCGGAGCTGCAGTTCCTCCAGTACGTGTTCGTCGCCCAGATCAACCTGCCAGAAGATGATTCCCGGATCAGTCTGGGCGCTGCGGTTCGACACCCACAACGTCCCGTTCGAGCCGTCGACAGCGAGTCCCGACACATACGAGGCCGAATATTCGGACGTTGCCGATGTCTGCTTGCCGTAAGCCGCATCATAGGTGCCTTGTGCCGCGGCTGGGACAACAAATAAATAGATAATAGCTGCAATCAAGCCCGCTAACCAACCAAATGACTTGCCAATTCGTGAAGCCATAGTTATCTCTCCCCGGCATTCTTATTGGCATTGCGCATATAATTGCTTCGGTACTTGCCCGGCGTGACGCCTTCGGCTTTCTTGAAGATTCGTACAAAGTAGGTAGGCTGATAACCGACCCGTTCAGCGATCTCGTTCATCTTCAGATCGCTTCCGATCAGCAGTTCCTTCGCTTTGGCGATCCTGACGTTCGTCAAATAATCGATAAAATTATGACCTGTGAAATATTTGAACACCTTGCTCAAATTGTAGGACATAATGCCGACCTCCTCCGCGCAAGAGTCGAGCGAGATCGGCAGCGGGTAGCTCTCGTGAATGATATGGACCACCTTGTCAACGAGCTGCTCCAGCAGCTTCTCGCGATTGTCGCGCATCATGCCCGTAAACGGGCGGACGATCACGTCCTCGAACCACTGCTGCATAACATCCGCATCAACCAGACCGATCAATTGCTCGTACAAATCGTCGCTGCGATACAACGAGCCGGAGTCGACGCCGGCCTTCAGCAGCGCGTGGAGAATCGATCCCAGCAGTTGCAGCATGCCTTGACGGAACAGCAGCTCCTGGCCGCGGCTCAACTTCAGACTGCTCACGAACCGCCCCAGTTGGCCGACCGCCTCATCTTCCATTCCCATTCGTATAAACTGGATCAGCTCATGCTCGGCTTCGAACGGATAATGCACCGGATTGCCGCTCTGCGGAAGCAGATTGTCCATATCGAGAATTTGTTCCTTCTTGTCGATATCGCGGAAGCTAATCATTTGCCGGGTTTCTTCCAAGGATTGATGAATGTTGACCGCCCGTTGCACCGGCTTGCCGACACCGACGGTTACTCTCATGCCGAGAAAACTTGACAGTTGGCTAATGATAACTTCGGCGAGTTGGAACAGCTCCTTCTTGACGGTCTCCCGCTGCCATTCGGCCGGAACAAAGAGCAGCACGGCAATGGACAAGTCGAAGAAGTTGACGATCTCCGCCGGTGTTCCGGACATGCGCACAACTTCCTCGGCAATATTGGCCGCGGCGAACGAGGCGAGCTGTTCGTCTCCCTTGCCGAACCGGCCCCCTCGATCGGTCATGTCGCTTAGCCGAACGAGTATAACGGCAAACTGGTTCTCCTGCGCATCCCAGCCGTTCTGCCCGATTCTGTCGACAAGCTCCTCTTCGCTCAGATGCGCCAGATGCCCCTGAATCCATTGTCTGAGGAAGCCGTCCCTTGCCTGTCGGCTGCTTCGTTCAAGCTTTAACCGCAGCTCGCGGCTCTCCTGCTTCAGATTCGTCCAGCGGTATTCGATGAACGCGAACTCGTCGCTCTCCTCTTCCCGCTGCGCGGCTCCTCCTTCGCTTTCTCTGACAAGATTAAACATTCGCCCGATCGGTCGATACATTTGGCGCGAAGCCAGCCAGGACAAACCGATCGCCACGAGCAAGCCCAAGGCGCAAGCGGCGAGACTCAGCTTCAGCATAAGCAGAACCGGAGCGGTCAGCGCCGAGATCGGAGTCGCTACGACATATATCCAGCCAGGTCGCTTAAACTCGCCTACGGATACGGAATAGTCCGTCCGATTGTACTTGTAAGCAAAGTCGGCCGGCTCCATGGCGCGATGGATAACTTCGGACCGGATCGATTCATTCAGCGGCGCAGCGTTATCCGGAGGGACGGAACGACCGTCCGTCACAAGCGCTCCATCCTGTCTCATAATAAAAGCCGCACCGCTGCCGTCCGGATTCAACGGATACAGCATGTCGTCAAGCGCGCTCTTGCCAATGAACAGCATAATCGCTCCATACGGGTCCAGTTGCGAATCGCGCAGCAGATGAACAAGCGCCACTCCGGTGCTGCTCCTGTATTTAAGCGGAAGCGAGTCGAACACTTGCCAGGATATTGCAGTGCGTTGATCCATCAGCTTCGCGAAGACGCTTTGCCTGTCCGGCTCTTCGATCGACGCAATGCCCTCCTGCTCGGACACGAGCAGGTGGCGGTCGCGAATATAAATGACAGCGTTCTCAATTAGAGGGTTGGCTTCCTGCAAGATGCGGAGGGAAGCGAACAGCTCTCTCGTCTCGTTATATTTGAGCCGTAAATCCCCCCCTATCCATTCGGGAGCAAAAATCGGATTAAACGACCACTGGTTGCCGAGCATCTCCAAGCGAGAGATATTGTCTTCCAGGCTGCTCGATATTTTATTCAGTTGCAGCCTGTGACTCGTCTTGACCTCCGCTTCGATCCGGGACACTCCGATCCAATAGCTGCACGCGGCAATTATCGCCATGGGAAGACAAGTGACCACAAAGATGAGCAGCATATGCTTGTAATAAACATTCAGCTTGCGGATACGGTTAAACACGCTTCTCATCCCCCGGAATCGTAAAGTGCCCTGCGTTGAACCGACACTGAACCGCATCGATTCAACGCATCGGCGATCTCCGGATAACGATAGGGTTACTTCCCGTTCTTCCGGACGTATGCTTCGTTCAATTCCTGCATGGCTTTCGTCCAATTCGGATCAGCCAGCAGGGACTGGACTTCCTGATCCCAGCTCTCAAGCGGCAGTTGGCCTATAATGACCTTAACCTGCACATCCGTTATTTTTTTCATAAAATCGTTGCGGTATTTCGACCACGTCTCCGAGTACAAGCCTTCGGACGGATTGCCGGTGCTGATCTTGCCGATCTCGTCGACAATCTGTTTGCTCCGATTATAATAGTCCGCTGTAATGCCTGCCGAGAATGCCGAGCTGTAAGGATCGAAGCGGGTAAATATTTGCCCCATGGCCAGATTGGAGACGATGTCCTTCTTCGCCTGCTCCGTCTGGCTGTAGAATTCGCCTTCCTTGGTGTAATGGATGCCCTCGAAGCCGTATACGCCAAGCTCATAGCCTTCCTGCGAAGCTCCGAAGTCCATAAACTCGAGTATTTTTTTCATTTTCTCCTCGGACACGGACTTCGGAATGACAAACACGCCGTTATACCCTCTGCCTTTATGCATGTACGGCACGCCGCTCGGGCCGGTTAACGAAGCCAGAGGAAGCATATCGCCGTTCGGATCGTTCTGACGGATGCCGTCCGTCAGCGTCCACGCCGCGGATATCGCTTCGAAGGCGATCCCGGCTTTGCCTGCCATCACGATATCCCGGGACTGGGAGTTCTTTAACGTGACAAAGTCTCTGTGGATCAATCCTTCCCCGTACGCTTTGCGCAGCCATTCCAGCGCAGCCCGCGTGGACGAATCGACCATCATGTTCGCCAGCTTGCCGTTCCCGTCAAGCTTCCAGCCTTCGGCCGCCCCCTGGAACGCGTACAGAACATGGCTTAACGTCCCCAGGCTAAGCCCGTCCGAAGCGATATCCGCGACGATGCCAACCGTGTCCTGCTTGCCGTTGCCGTCAGGATCGTCATACGTAAAGGCTCTCATCACGTTGTACAGATCGTCCATCGTCTCCGGTACCGGCAAGCCCAGCTTGTCCAGCCAATCCTTGCGCACCTCGACCATTCCGGTCGACAACGCCCGCACCCGCGGAATCGCATAAATCTTGCCATCCTGGTACCGCGTATTGTCCCATGATTCCTGCGGGAAGGCGCTCAAGTTCGCATAATCCTTCAGATAGGGCTCCAACTCCCAGAACGCGCCTTGCTCGGCCATCTTCCGTACACTCGCGGAGAAGTTGTCGCCGATCAGCGTCAGATCCGGGATATCTCCGGAAGCCAGCGTAACATTGACCTTCTCCCCGTAGCTGTTCGGTGAAACCCATGTAATCGTCAGCTTCGTGTTCGTGCGCTTCTCGATCTCCTTAATGACGACGTTATCGGGACCCGGCGGTTCATCGCCGTAGAATGTCGTCATGATGCTGATCGGAGTCGGGGCTTCCGTCGCCGAACCGCCGGCCTCCTCTTTCGGACCGGCATTGCCCTCATTCGAGCAAGCTGCCAGCAGCGACGAGATAAGCAGAACAGCGAATAACGACCCGAACTTTCCTCTTTGTTTGTTTTGCAACCCAATACCTCTCCTCTTCATTATAAATGACTAGCCTTTGACAGAACCAACCATGACTCCCTTGGCAAAATGTCTTTGCAGAAACGGATATACGAGCATAATGGGAACGGTGGCAATGATGACCGCTGCCATCTTGCGAGACTGCGGGCTAACGACCTGCCCGGCTTCCTGCATCGCCCCGCCTCCGGCCGACGTATTGGAATCGATCAGTATTTGGCGCAGCACAACCTGAAGCGGCCATTTGGTAAAATCGTTAATATACAGAATTGCATTAAAAAATACATTCCAGTAGGCGACGGCAAAAAACAGGCCGAACGTCGCCAGCGCGGGCAACGACAATGGCAGAACGATGCGCCACCAAATGTGAAGGTCGTTGCTGCCGTCAATAACCGCCGCTTCCTCCAAACTTTCCGGAATACTGTCGTAGAAGCTTTTCATCAGAAAGATATTCCAACCGCTGCTGACCATCGGCAAGATGAGCGACCAGGTTGAATTGATCAGCCCCAGCTCCCGGACGAGCAAATAATTCGGAATCATACCCGGCTGGAACAATGTCGTAAACAAGATAAGAATCAGCAGCGTCTTGCGTCCCAGCAGCCGCTTTCTCGAGAGCGCATACGCCAGCGCGGCCGTTACCGCCAACCCGAGCGCCGTGCCGAAGACGGCCAAGAAAGCGGAGACACGAATGGCCCGAGGGAACATGGGGGTGGAAAACAAATATTGATAGTGCTCCACAGTGAAATCCCGCGGAAATAACAGGAGACCGCCCTTCAAATATTGCTCCGATGAAGTAAACGACACACATAACACGTAATATAACGGAAACAGCGTAAGTACGGCTATCAGCAGCAGCAGCGCCGTATTAATCAGATCGAACGTGCTTCCGGATAATCGCTTGCCCATAGATGCCACTTCCCTGTCTATTTGTCCGGAGAATCGAGCCGAACCTCCGCTCCCGTACTCGCCGATTCGTATATGGCCGTTAAGATCTCGATCATATCCACTCCATGTTCGGGGCGGATAATCGGCTCTTCTCGCCCCAACACGCACTCGATGAAGTGATGGATGTTGCGCGAATGCGATGAACCGGTGCCGGAACCGAATCGCGGCGCAATGTCGCACAGCGTGTGCTCAATCTCCGTCGCCAATTGCAGGGTATCCCCTCTCAGGGAACAGCCGGCCGATGTCCCGCGCAGCTCCAGGAACTTCATCTCTTCAACGATGTTGGAAGCCCAACTGAATTCGATCTGCAGCGTCGCCCCGTTCGCAAACCGGATAAAGCCGGCAGCCAGATCCTCTACATCGAATGTGCCGTTCTCCACGGCGGAGCCGAACTGGCTGTGAGCCGAATCGGCCAGCGTCGTATGGGCGAACTTCGTATAGGCGGCACCGCTGACGGCAACCGGCTGCGGATCGCCCATCAACCACATGGCCAAGTCGATCATATGCACGCCCAAGTCGATCAGCGGCCCCCCGCCGGACAGCTCGCGTGTCGTAAACCAGCCCCCGCGCCCGGGAATCCCCCGTCTGCGAATCCAACCGGCCCGACCGGTATAAATATCGCCCATCTGCCCGCTCTCAATATAGGACTTCAAAAACTGCGAGGCCGGCATGAAGCGGTTGTTCCTCATCACCATCAGCAGCTTGCCGGAGCGGGCCGCTGCCGCTGCCATTCTGCGCGCTTCCGCCGGGTTTATCGCGTCCGGCTTCTCGCTGAATACGTGAACGCCCCGTTCGAGCGCGGCAATGGAGACGGCCGAATGATAAACATTGGGGGTGCACACCGCAACAATGTCCAGCTTCTCTCGCTCCAGCATGTCCGTGTAATCGGAATACACCCGCGTTACTCCGTATTCCCGCGCGCAGGCCTCGGCCGCTTCCCGGCGGAAGTCGCACATGGCGACGATGTCCACGGACGGATGGCTGCTCCAGCCCGGCCCATGAACGGCCCGGAATATTCCCCCCGTTCCGACAACGCCGACCTTCAGCTTTGACATGTCGGCCTCATCCTCTCGGCTTAATCGGCTCAAGCGCAGGCAGACGCTTGCCATACTTGGGTGCAGGTCTGTTCGGCGGGGCAGCCCAACGGACGGCATTGTTCAATACGCGCTGGACGTTATCGTTATGGTAAGTCGGATAGGTCTCGTGGCCGGGACGGAAATAAAACAGCTTCCCTTGTCCCCTGTTGTAGCAGCAGCCGCTCCGGAACACTTCCCCGCCCTCAAACCAACTGACGAACACAACCTCGTCCGGCTGCGGCACATCGAAAAATTCACCGTACATTTCTTCTTGCTGCAATTCGAAATAATCCTCTATCCCCTCGGCGATCGGGTGGCCGGGAGACACGACCCACAGCCGCTCCTTCTCGCCAACGGCACGGTACCTCAAGCTGCAGGAGGTTCCCATCAGCTTCTTGAAGATTTTGGAATAGTGGCCCGAATGCAGCACAATCAGCCCCATCCCGTTCAATACCCGCTCGTGTACGCGATTCACGATGTCGTCAGCTACCTCGTGGTGGGCCACATGCCCCCACCAGATCAGCACATCGGTCTCGTTCAGCACCGCCTGCCCCAACCCATGCTCCGGCTCGTCCAGCGTTGCCGTCCGGACCTCGCAGCTTCCTTCCAGGCTTCCGGCAATCGTCCGGTGAATCCCCTCCGGATACAGCTCGCGGATGCGGGTATTGGCCTCGTTCGCTTCGTGCCGGTATTCGTTCCATATGGTTACTCTCAGCTTGCCGCTCATTGTGCCCTCCCGGTATTCAAGCTTCTCTTCGACTTCTCCCGCTTCAGCGCTTTAATAAAGGCCGTCCTGGCCTAACCACTTGGCCAACTTGTTGGCGGTGATTACCATAATCATGCCGACAATCGACTTAAACATTCCGACGGAAGCCGTGTAGCTGAACTCGCCGTTCAACACTCCGTTGCGGTAAACGTACGTATCGAATATGTCCGCCACGCTTGATACCGCCACATTGCCCATCAGGAATACTTGCTCGAACCCGACATCCATGATCTCGCCAAGCTTCAGAATAAAGAGCACGACGATAACGTTGCGGATACCCGGCAGCGTAATATGCCAGATGGTCCGCAGTCGGCTCGCCCCATCCATTCTTGCCGCTTCGTACAAGGTGGGATCAATGCCCGACAACGCCGCCAGGAAGATGACCGTTCCCCAACCGGCGTCCTTCCAGATGTTCTGCACAATCAGCATCGGCCAGAACATCTCCGGTGTCGTCAAGAACCCCACCGACTCGAAGCCGAGCCTATTCAGAATCGCATTAACGACCCCGTCCGCTTGACCGAGCATGATAAAGCTGATTCCGGCAATAATGACCCACGACAGAAAGTGGGGAAAGTAGATGACCGTCTGCACGATCCGTTTGAACAGTTGCCGACGAGCCTCGTTCAGCATGATGGCGATGACAATCGGCGCAGGAAAAAACAACAGCAGATTAAGCGAGCTGATCGCCAGCGTATTGCGCAGCAGCAAATAAAAGTCGTCACTGCCAAAAAAACGGATGAAATGGTCCAGCCCTACCCAATCGCTGTTGCGTATCCCCAGATACGGGGAATAATCCTGGAAGGCAATGACCAATCCCCACATCGGCACATATTTAAAAAGAGCAAAAAAGAGCAGCCCCGGCAGCGCCAGCATATACAAAAAACGATCTCTCGCTACCAAGTGAACGTAATGCCCCAACTGTCTTTTTCGATACAAGATCACATGTCCTCTCTGTCTGAAAGTTTGGTTGCGCTCCCAATACCCTAACTGTATCCGACGCCTCCCAGGGGTGTCCATCGAACAGTTTTGCCCGCCCAATCCTTGCTGCAGCGGGCTTTGCGCGGTTGCCAATGCACCAAGGCAAAATTGTCTAATTGTCTTGAATAACGTGTGCGGGCAAAAAAAAGAAGCTCCCGCCTCCAAATAAAGAGGCGGGAACCCTTCGGCCGATACTGTATGTCTTACGCCGGAAGCATCCGGGCGCGAAGCTCCTTGATCTCCGGGTTGTCGAGGTACTCGTCGTAGGTCGTCATGCGATCGATGAGGCCGTTCGGCGTAATCTCGATGATCCGGTTCGCAATCGTCTGCAGGAACTGGTGGTCATGCGACGTGAAGATCATCGTCTCGTCCGTATCGACGAGCGCGTTGTTGAGCGCCGTGATCGATTCGAGGTCCAAGTGGTTGGTCGGCTCGTCGAGCAGCAGCATGTTCGCCGCGGTCAGCATCATCTTCGACAGCATGCAGCGAACCTTCTCGCCCCCGGACAGGACGGACGCCTTCTTCAGCGCTTCGTCGCCGGAGAACAGCATGCGGCCGAGGAAGCCGCGGATAAACGATTCGTCCGGGTCCTTCGAATATTGACGCAGCCAATCGACGATCGACAGGTCGACGCCCTCGAAGTACTCGCTGTTGTCCTTCGGGAAGTAGGCGCTCGTAATCGTCACGCCCCACGTCACGGAGCCGGTCTCCGGCACGATCTCGCCCGCGAGCACCTGGAACAGCGTCGTCTTCGCGATGCCGTTCGGGCCGACAAGCGCGATCTTGTCGCCCTTGTTCACGACGAACGATACGCCGTCAAGCACCTTCTCGCCTTCGATCGTTACCGTGACGTTGTCGACGGTGACGATCTGCTTGCCCGCTTCGCGCTCCGGCTTGAACTGGATAAACGGATACTTGCGGTTGGAAGGCTTGATGTCGTCCAGCGAGATCTTGTCGAGCATCTTGCGGCGGCTCGTCGCCTGCTTCGCCTTGGACTTGTTCGCGGAGAAGCGCTGGATGAACTCCTGCAGCTCCTTCATCTTGTCTTCCTTCTTCTTGTTCTGGTCGCGCATCAGCTTGAGCGCAAGCTGGCTCGACTCGTACCAGAAGTCGTAGTTGCCCACGTACATCTGAATCTTGCCGAAGTCGATGTCCGCGATGTTCGTACATACCTGGTTCAGGAAGTGGCGATCGTGGGATACCACGATAACGGTGCCTTGGTAGCCGGACAGGAAGTTCTCCAGCCATTCGATCGATTCCAGGTCCAAGTGGTTGGTGGGCTCGTCGAGCAGCAGGATGTTCGGGCTGCCGAACAGCGCTTGCGCAAGCAGGACGCGCACCTTCTCGTTGCCGCCCAGCTCGGCCATCTTCTTGTCGTGCAGCTCCGTCGTGATGCCGAGGCCGTTCAGCATCTCGGCCGCGTCGCTCTCGGCTTCCCAGCCGTTCATCTCGGCGAATTCCGCTTCAAGCTCGCCCGCGCGCATGCCGTCCTCGTCGGAGAAGTCCTCCTTGAGGTAGATGGCGTCCTTCTCCTTCATGACCTTGTACAGGCGCTCGTAGCCCATGATGACCGTCTCGAGAACGTTGAACTCGTCATACTCGTAATGGTTCTGCTTCAGCACCGCCAGGCGCTCGCCCGGGGTGATGTGCACTTCGCCGGACGAAGGCTCCACTTCGCCGGACAGAATCTTGAGGAACGTCGACTTGCCCGCTCCGTTCGCGCCGATCAGGCCGTAGCAGTTGCCCGGCGTGAACTTGATGTTGACGTCCTCGAACAACGGACGCTTGCCGTACCTAAGACTGATATTGCTCGTGCTAATCATTGAATTCGATCCATCCTTTACTCTTGATTATCGCTCGCCTGCCGGCTATAAAATCTCATGGACTCGCCATGCTGAAGCACGAACATCCGCTCCCGCGGGATGTCAAGCCGGAGCCGCTCCTGCTCGAGACGGTCCAGCGCCTCCTTCGGGGTATCGTCCGCCAGCTTAAACGCGCCGTAGTGCATCGGCACGAAGTACTTGGCGCGCACATCCAGGAACGCCCTGAGCGCCTCCTCGGGACTCATGTGCTCGTCGGACATGAACCATTCGGGTTCATAAGCGCCGATCGGCAGCAGCGCCACGTCGACGTCGAACTTCCGGCCGATCTCTTCGAAGCCGCGGAAGTAGCCGCTGTCGCCCCCGAAGTAGATCGTCGGGTTATGCGGCGATTCCAGCATCCACCCTCCCCAGTGGGAATGGTTCGTATCCCAAGGGTTGCGCCGGGCCCAATGCTGGGCAGGCACGAAGGTGAACTTCACGCCGTGGAACGATGTCTCTTCCCACCAGTTAAGCTCCTCGATCTGGCGGAAGCCCTTGCGCATCAGCTTCTTGCTGAGTCCCGCCGGAACGAACAGCCGCTTGGCTCCGTTCAGACGGCGAAGCGAAGAGACGTGCAGGTGATCATAGTGCGAGTGCGATACGAGAACGACGTCGATCGGCGGCATGTCCTCGAGTTCGATTCCCGGCGGAGAGAGGCGCTTCTGAAGAGCCATACGCCGGGCCCATACCGGGTCCGTCACGATGTTAAGGCCGGCCATCTGAATAAGAAAAGTCGAGTGTCCGATCCAAGTAACGGACGGCTCGCTTCTATTGTGCTGAAGAAACGGAAGATCGGGATATACGTTGGGAATGCAATCCGAATAATCCTTCGCGGTGCGCCGGATCATTCTCTCCTGTCCCCAGCGGACGATACGATGTCTGCCTGCTCGAACGGCCCCGGCGGAATCGAGGTTGCCGAAGCGATTTTTGCCCATGAAATCCCTCCGAAGTTCTGTTCATTCCTACTATATCAGGAAAGACGGCAATGTACCAATGTATCAAGCGTATTCCGGGACAAGAATTATTGCCAACCGCACTGAGCGGAAAATTTGGAACTCTCGCGCTTTTTGAGTTACTGTATAGAGGATAGGTACTATTCTTACCCAGGAGGGGTCGCCATGAAGCTGTTATCGATCGAACCAACGCCGAGTCCGAATTCCATGAAGCTCAACATAGACGAGAAGCTCCCGATGGCCGAGCGGCACACGTACACGCTGGAACGCCGGGAAGCGGTGCCGCCGCTGTTCCTGAAGCTGCTTGAGATCGACGGGGTCAAAAGCGTGTTCCGGGCCGCCGACTTCATCGCGGTCGACCGGCGTGCGAACAAGGACTGGGCGGTGATTCTCGGCGCGGTGCGGGAGCTGTTCGGCGCCACCGGCGCCGAAGGCGCGGCGGCGACTGCGGTGGAGGCGGCCGGCTTCGGCGAGGCGCACGTGCTCGTCCAGATGTACCGCGGCATCCCGATCCAGATCCGCGTCCGCTATGCCGGGCAGGAAGCGCGGGCGGCGCTGCCGGACAAGTTCACGCAGGCGGTGAGCGAGGCGGCGGGCGCGACGATGATCCGCGAGCGCAAGCTTGAGGAGTTCGGCGTCCGCTACGGCGAGCCGCAGGAGATCTTGGAAGAGGTGAAGCGCGAGCTCGACGCCGCGTACACCGACGAACGCCTGCGCGGGCTGATCGCGCAGGCGCAAGCCGCGGCTGCGGCCGGCGGGGAAGCCGAGCCCGCGCCGCCGGAGCCGCAGGCGCCGCTCACGCAGAGCGAGCTTGCCGAGCGGCTGCGCGCGCCGCAGTGGCAAGACCGCTATGCGGCTCTTGCCCGCATGAAGCCGGACGCCGAGCAGCTCCCGCTGCTGGCGACGGCCGTGCGCGACGCGCACATGTCGGTGCGCCGGCTCGCCGTCGTATACCTCGGCGACCTGCGCATCCCCGAAGCGCTGCCGCCGCTGTTCGGCGCGCTGAAGGATTCGTCGGCGGCCGTGCGGCGCACCGCCGGCGACACCTTGTCCGATATCGGCGACCCCGCCGCGATCGGACCGATGGTGGAGGCGCTGGCGGACGGGAACAAGCTCGTCCGCTGGCGCGCCGCGCGCTTCCTCTACGAGGCCGGCGACGAATCGGCGCTGGAAGCCTTGAAGCGCGTAGCCGCCGCCGAACCGGAATTCGAGGTGAGGCTCCAGGCCGAGATGGCCGTCGCCCGCATCGAGAACGGCGAAGAAGCCGCCGGGTCCGTCTGGCAGCAGATGACCCGCATGCGCGAGCAGGAGCAGGACAAAGACAAAGACAAGGACAAGGAATAACAGAAGGCCGCCCGCCGGGAATGACGAAGATGCCGGGCAAAATTCCGCAGATGTAACGAAACTGTAATGCTGCTTTCACGAACCTTTCATCTTCGCGCGGTATATTATATGCATGACCCCCCTTTTCATTTATATATCCTCTCGGGCTTGCGGCATCGGATGCTGCGAGCCCCCTTTTTTGGCTGCGGAGCGGGTGGAGAAGGCTAATCCTTGCATTGTAATCAAATCGTAATAAGGCTTTCATCGTCCTTTCACATTAAACGGTTATGATACATACATGACCCCCCTTTTCATTTATATAACCCTTGAACGGGCTTGCGGACGAATCCGCAGGCCCCCTTTTTTTGTCCGCTCCTCCTCCGCAATCTCTTCGTCTCGTACCCTCTCCCTCTCGTACTCTCTCCCTCTCGCAATTTCCCTCGCCATGCCGCTCGCTCTCGTACTCTCGCCCTCTCGCAATCCCCTCGCCATGCCGCTCGCTCTCGCTCCCGCACCCCTGTCCGATGCCCTTTTGCGATTTTATATGAATTTTCACATTCATCGGCTTGGATTAGAGGCAATCGCGACGTTTTATATGATTTTTCGCATATATCCGGCAACTTTTGCCGAAAATTTCT
This sequence comes from Cohnella fermenti, assembly GCF_004801405.1. Classification (GTDB taxonomy): domain Bacteria; phylum Bacillota; class Bacilli; order Paenibacillales; family Paenibacillaceae; genus Cohnella; species Cohnella fermenti. Next base: position 558 of record NZ_SSOB01000069.1, on the reverse strand, counting down.
CCATTTATGCTATTTTTCACATAAAATCACCCAAACTGCTCATCATCACGCTTCGCCAATGTGATTTTTCACATAAAATTCGGCAGCCAGCTGGTTCAGCGACAGCTCCGGCGGCTATGGCGGGGTCGATGGGCTTTGTCGGGTTCGATGAGCTCTGCGGGGTCGATGGGCTCTGCGGGGTCGATGGGCTCTGCGGGGTCGATGAGCTCTGCGGGGTCGATGGGCTTTGTCGGGTTCGATGAGCTCTGCGGGGTCGATGGGCTTTGGCGGGTTCGATGGGCTCTGCGGGGTCGATGAGCTCTGCGGGTTCTACGGGGCCGTCGACTCCTCCGGCGTCTGTTGCCCCTCCCGGTCCGATGCCTTTGCGATTATATGAATTTTCACATTCGTCGGCTTGAATTGGAGGCAATCGGAGGTTTTTATGCGGTTTTTCAGGCTGTTGAATAACCCCTTATGAAACAGGTTGCAGGTACGAAAATGAGCCGAACAGCAAAGAAGTGGCCCCCACCCAACTCTCGTCTTGCCTGGTTGGCAAGGTATCGAGCTATCTTTTTCAGA
>NZ_SSOB01000068.1 GCF_004801405.1 Cohnella fermenti | reverse complement strand
ATCGAATGTTACGAACGGTCAGGCCACGACTTGCGATTTGGGGAGATCACCAAGCGCCAGCTGGAAATCTATGAAGCGCTAGAAATAGCCCCCCCGACCTCGTTATAATTTGGCCGGGGATTTAGGAAGAAAGGTTGCCCGAAGTACCTGAAGATGAAGAAGGTCATTCCTGACGTGAAAGGCGCGACGTTGGTAGATTTCGCTCACAAAACATCCATAAATTTAGTCCGAATTCGTGAAATGGAATAATGAATAAGGTGCAACGTTTGTTCCATTTCGCTAATTCGTTTCCCAAGTACTTGATGAGATTATCTCTACTTCACTAACCACCTCTTCCAATGCAGTAGTCAAAAGTTCGACATCTTCTTTATTATGAATTATTTATCATAAAATTCCAGAGGCTTATTTTGTCGATATAATAGAACTTTAGTCGTTTATGAGTTGTATAAATGTCGAAAATTGCAGAATCACGAAAACTATATAAACCGCAATTAATGAACTGACGAATCAAATTCATGGCCAAATAGGGCAATAAACAGTATCCTTCAACCCAAGGTGGCGATAAGCATGAGCAGTACCGAACATAAGCAAGTAAACATCGAGCGATTAAACAAAACCATGAGAGAGACATCCGATAAACGCCTCTACGAAAGATATCTAGCCGTTCGGCTTCATCTGGAAGGACTCTCGTTCTCGGAAATTGGACAGTTGCTTGACCGGGCTCGGCAAACCATTAGCACGTATTGGCAGGATTATCAGGAGCTCGATCTTGCTGGACTCGAAATGGAACATTCACCCGGGCAACCGCCTAAGCTCACCGATCAGCAACGCCTCCAGTTAGCGGCTTTGTTGGAGCGAAAACAACCGGTTGACGTGGGCTTTGAAGCGCAATACACCTGGACGCTCCCGCTCGTGTCGGAGTGGATCCAACGGGAATTCGATGTTGTGATGAGCGTCAGAGGGATTAGCGCGATGCTCAAACGAATGAACTTCAGCTTCACTAAAGCGACCTACACGCTGGCAAAAGCGGATCCGGATGCTCAGACCATGTTCCGCAAGCATACGTTCGCTCAGCTTAAGAAACAGGTGGAATCCGAAGACATTCGCCATCTCCTGTTTGAAGATGAATCCATGATTCGCTCCTATCAAGCCTTGCAGTACAATTGGTTTCCACGAGGTCGCCAGCGCAAAGTGTCGACCTACGGAAAACATGAAGGTGCCAAGCTATTTGGTGCAATTAACTACGAAACAGGTCAAGTTCATCATCACGAGGAAGAAGAGGCGGATATAGCTGCCTTTATTCGCTTTTTACAAGACATTCTTGCGGTCTACCCGAATGGGAAAATCGCCATGGTTCTGGATAACAGCCGTATTCATCATACCACTCGTTTACAGCCATTCCTGGAGGAACATCCGCGTCTACCGTTGGTCTTTCTTCCGCCGTACAGTCCGAATCTAAATCCTGTCCAAGGATTATAGTTGTGGCTCAAATCAGATGTCGTCAATAACGTCTTCTTCGAGAAGTTCTATAAACTTAAGCTTCATGTGGGCCAATTTATGAAACGGGTTAACAAGCCTCCGTTAGAAACCATCGATCATTTGCTTGTCAGGTTATGATCTTAATTTCGGTCTACATAGTTATTAATTACGAGATTTACTTGGTGCACAATGGCGCACAATAAACAAACAAGCGCCATTCCTGCATCGTAAACGATACAGAATGGCGCTTTAACTAAATAAAGCAATAAAAAGCTACGTCCCAGCACTTCTCTTACAACGATTATGCACTCACTGCAATTTTCAAGAAATCAAATCCAACCGCCGCTTAGCCTCCGCGTACACATCCGCCGGAAGAGTTCCCTTCTCCGCGATGCGCACGTTCTCCAGCAGGTGCTCCGGCTTCATCGTGCCGACGATCGTCGTCGCGAGGTTCGGGTGGCTGAGCGTGAAGCGGAGCAGAAAACCCGTGCGGCTCTCGCCTTCTTCCAGCAGCTCGTCCAGCTTCGCGTCCTCCCAGAGACGCCAGCGGTCCTGCTGCCCAAGGCCATGCCCCGGCTCGCCGCGGCCGACACCGCCGCGCACGATGATGCCGGCTCCGGTCACGGCCGCGCGCTCGATCCACGTCTCGTGGTCCCGCTCCAGGGCGGAATACGGAATCTGATACGTCGCGTAATCGCCCGGCCCCGCCAGATGAGCTTCCAGGTTCGGCATATAGGAGGAGATTCCGACAAACCGCGCTTTGCCGGACGCTTGAATCTCCTTCAGCGTCTCGAGCAGACCGCCCTCCTCGACTTGCGCCGCCGTAGGGCCGTGAAGCTGCAGCAAGTCCACATAATCGGTCCCCATGCGGGAGAGGCTCGTCTCGATGTTGTGCAGCAGATTGTCCCGCGTCCACACGTGCGGCGTCTCGTCGTGGTCCCCGCAATCGACGAGCGTGCAGCCGCACTTCGTCGCCAGGAAGTACTCGCCGCGTCGGCCGCGCAGGTACTTGCCGATCAGCTCCTCGCTTCGTCCGTAATCGTAGGACGTATCGATAAAGTTGATTCCCGCGTCAAGCACGGCGTTCAGCAGCTTGCCCGCATCCTCGTCCGCCACCGGGCGCCCGTTCCATACGCGGGTTCCGCGAATCTCCATCGAACCGAATCCGAGCACCGTAACCGGAAGGCTCGTCTTGCCAAGCAATCTACGCTCCATCTCTCGTTCCTCCTTATTGGCAACATCCTCTTCATTTTAACATATCGTTAGCTCTATGTTCGCACACATAGCCTAACAAACGGCAAATTCAAAAAAGTCATAAAAAAGCAGAAGCGATCCTCCATTGCTCCTGCTCCATGCTTCGGGAAGCCGTCTCAACCCTCTCGGCTCCCCAGCCGCTTACTTCGTGCCTTCCTTAACCAAGGTCCACTGCTGGCAGTTGTAGCCCGTGTCCGACCATTGATCGACAATCGCGCCGTCTGCCGACGAATTGGCGTATACTTCAAGCAGCTTGCCGCTGTTCCGATTGGACAGCTTGAAGTAGCCCGTGTCGGTCGGCGTCATCAGCCACTGCTGCGTGTTCGTGCTCGTGTCGCTCCATTGGTCGACGACGGCCCCGTCCGTCGTAATTCCGTTGTACACCTCAAGCAGCTTGGCGCTGTTCTTGTTGATGATTTTGTAGTAGCCGCTGCCCATGGAGGTGAACGTCCAGCGCTGGCACGAATAGCCCGTATCGCCCCATTGATCGATCGTGCCGCCGTTCGCCGTCGACGCTTGGTACACTTCGAGCAGCTTGCCGCTGTTGCGGTTCACGATCCAGAACTCGTCGCTGAGCGCCGTTCCGGACTTGTAGACGTCGATCATGTCAAGCTCGGCGTAGCCCGTGTTGTACGAGAATTTGATCGTGTTGCTGCCCGCGTTCAAGGAAGCCGTCATCTGCGCCCATTGGTACCGGTTCCAGTCGACGGTAGCCGGATAGCTGATCGTCGACGCCGTCCCTCCGTTGACGCTGACGGCATGTGTGCTTGTGCTGCCGTTGCCGTTCGAATAGCGGACGTTGACCGTATACGTTCCCGAGGTCGGCACGTTCACGTTGAAGGTGACCGAGCTCGTCGAATAGTTGATGTACTGCACCTCGCTGCCCCCGGAAGCGTCGACATTCGTGCCGACCGACACGTTCGACAGCGTGGCCCGCTCCGCCTCGTACCGGTTCGCGTTCAGCGGAATCGTGCCGACGCGAATATCGTTGCGGCCTGTCGTCAGGTTCTCGACGTTCGTCGCCTGGTACAGCGTCAAGCCGTCGACGCTTGTATCGAAGCTCTGCGCGAAGCCGCTGAAGTAGCCGCCCGCCGTGTCCGACGCGTCATAAGTGACGGCCATCGGCAGCCGCTCCCAATCGCCGAGCCCGAGGTTGTAGTTCACATAGAAGTTCTGTCCACCGCTGATGTTGCCGGAGCTGTCCAGCCCCCACTTCGCGGAGACGATGACCATCCCGTTCGGCCCTCCCGCCGGAACCCACTTCACGTACGGAGAGGAGCCGATGCCCCTGCCGTTCTTCAGCTTGATCGGCGTCCCCAGATCGCTCGCCGTCCAGGTGACCCCATCGTCAGAGAACTTGTAATAGACGGGAGCCGTGTTCAGGCTGATGCTCGGCTTGTTGACGACCTCATACGTCGCCATATACTTGCCGTTCGGCAGCTTCGTCACCGTAATCATGCCGGGACGGTCGCTGTTGTTCGCAACCGCAACGACGTTCGTCACCGCGCCCCATGTCGCTCCTCCGTCCGTCGACTTGCGCAGGACAAGCGCCTGAAGAATGTTGCTGCTCTTCTGCCGCTCATCCGAATAGTAGCAGACGAGATTGCCGGAGCTGTCCAGCCCAAGGAACGGCTCCCAGATCGTCGTAGTCGTCGACGTTGTACTCGGGTCGTAGACGGTCGGTCCCCCGGTGTCGACCGTGCTGAGCAGCGACCAGGTGGAGCCGTGATCGGTGCTCTTCCAGATGACGATTCGGGAGCTGGACCCATCCTCCGGGAAAATATTCCCCGCCAGAAGAAGAGTCCCGGCGGACAAGCTGCCTACCGTCTGAGGCACTTCGAACAGCATCGGTTGGGAGGTGCGTGTCGTTCCATAGGTGGTGTCCTTGACGTTCGCGATCAGGCTCCAGGTCGCTCCGTTGTCGGTGCTGCGGTAGATCGGGTAGACCTGCTGACCGCTCACTTCCTTGAGCTGGTCGAACGTGGCGATCAACTGCCCGTTGTAGGAGCTGCCGCTGTTCTTCAGCGTGATGATGCGAGCATAGGTCGTGCCCGCATTGTCGAACGTCTCCGAAGCGGTCGGCGAATACACGAGCGCCCCGTTGCCGGTCGTGACGGCGCCAGCGGCCAGAGGATAAGCGAGCAGAAGAGCAACGAGCATGGTTAAGCTTGCGAGTCGGATTCTGAGGTGGAAGGGCAAGAGCTGGCGGAATGGCTTCACGAATAGTCTCTCCTTCTTCGACCGAATGGGTGAATCTTCTTGCACAGCTTCGATTGGCGGCAGGCGAACGTCCGTCCGCCGTCATCACCTCCTCTCCGCAGCTCGCTCCGCTACCTGGTCGGCCGCACCGGCTTGCCGAAATCCGGCGTTCCGTCTGCTCGCCAACCGAACGGCTGGATGCGGGCATGGCGGTTCGGATCGTCCAGCGGATCGCCTTCGACCTCCTTGACGTCGCGGGCGTGATACAGCAGCAGATCCTCCCCGTTCTCCGCAGTCGTGAAGCCGTTGTGGCCGGGGCCGTAGATGCCGGCTTCCTCGTTCGATCGGAACACCGGCTCCGGCGACTTCGTCCAGGAAGCCGGGTCGAGCAGGTCGGACGACTCGCTCGCCGTCAGCAGCCCCATGCAATAATGATGGTCGGTTGCGCTGGCGGAATACGTGAGGAAGATCCGGCCGCCCCGCTTCAGAACCGCCGGTCCTTCGTTCACGAGGAACAAGGCCGTCTCCCATTCGTATTCCGGCACGGACAGCCTGACCGCGCCCGACTTCAAGCGCCAAGGCGTGTCCAGCTCGGCGATATAGAGGTTGGAATTGCCCGGAATGCCATCCTCCTTCTGCGCCCATACCAGGTAGTGCGCACCGTCCGATTCGAAGCAGGTGGCATCGAGGGCGAACGATTCCCAGCCGGTGTCCAGTTGTCCCTTCTCCGTCCATTCGCCTTCCAGCGGATTGTCGCTTACGTTCTCCAGAACGTAAATCCGGTGCTGGAACGCCCCGTCCAGCGTCTCGGTCGTATGCGCCGCCGCGAAGTAAACGTACCAGCGCCCGCCGATGCGATGAAGCTCCGGCGCCCAGATGAGCCGACTCATCGGCCCTTCGCTCTTCTTGCGCCAGATCGTTGCCGGCGGCGCGCCATCCAGAAGCTCGATCGTCTCCGCGCGCCTCAGCTCGATCCGGTCGTACTCGGGCACCGTCGCCGTGAAGTAATAGAAGCCGTCGGCATGGCGATAGATCCACGGATCGGCGCGATGGCGAATGAGCGGATGGACGTAGCTCTTCCGCCTTCCGCTCGCTGCCGGCATTTCCTGCTGTCCGCTCCTTTTCTCCGTTCCCCCCATGTTCATTGCCCTCCCTTCACCGCGAACCGGATAACGTTCCATGAATAAGGCTCGAGAACGCTCTCCGCCCTGCCCCCGTCCAGCGTCGTCTTCCCGCCGGTCCGCGGCTTCACTTCGTCGGGACGCTGCGCCGTATTCACCGCGCTCAGCCGCTCGTGGCTCATAACGATATGCTCCGCGAACGCCAGGCTGCCGAAGTCCCTCGTGTCCAGCTCGTAGAGGACCGCCTCCTCTCCCCGGTTCACGGCGAACACGGTCAGCTCGCCCTTCTCTTCGTTATAGACGGCCGCCGAATCGACGATAGCGACATCCGTATATGCGGCCGTATCGTACTTCGGCGAATCCGTGACGAGCCGCAGCGCCTGTCCCCTGCCGTAGCGCGACGCATGCAGGAACGGGTAGAACGTCGGGTTGCGCCAGGCCGCCCCGCCCTTCTCCGTCAGAATCATCGGAATCGTGTTCACCAGCAGCGATTGGCAGGCGATATCGATCCGGTCCGCATGTCGCAGAATCGAGAGCAGAGCGGAGCCGAACACAAGCGCATCCTCCATGTGGAACTTCACCCAGTCGAACGGGCAGCCGGTCTGCCACGGAACGTACTCCACATCCGGCTCCCGCCACACGTTCCATTCGTCGAACGACAGCTTCATTCGCTTCGAGGTGCGCTTCACCGACTGGACATAATCGCAGGTCGCGATGACGTCCTTGATCTGCTGCTCCATCTCCAGCGGCATGGCGAGGAACGTTTTCGTGTCGTTCTGCTTCTTCCCGATGTAATGATGCAGGGACAGGTGGTCGACGTGCTCGTACGTGTGCATCAGGACGGTGCGGTCCCACTCGGGGAACGTCGGCATATGGCGCGCCGAGCTGCCTACCGCAACGAGCTCGACCGTCGGATCGACCCACCTCATCGCCTTCGCCGTCTCGCAGGCCAGCCTGCCGTATTCGTCCGCCGTCTTGCGCGCGATCTGCCACTCCCCGTCCAGCTCGTTGCCCAGACACCATGTGCGAATGGCATACGGCTGTTCGATGCCGTGCGATCGGCGCAGATCGCTGTACTTGCCCCCCTTGGGAAAATTGCAATATTCGATCATGTTCCGAGCTTCGTCGATGCCCCTTGTTCCGAGATTGACCGTCATGATCGCCTCGGCCCCGACCTTGCGTGTCCAGCGCATGAATTCGTCCAGCCCGAACGTATTCGGCTCAAGCTGGCGCCAGGCCAGGTCAAGCTTAACCGGACGTTCCGCCTTCGGCCCGATGCCGTCCTCCCAGTTGTAGCCCGACGTGAAGTTCCCTCCGGGATACCGAACGACCGACAGGCCAAGCTCCTTGACGAGTCCGAGCACGTCCTGCCGGAAGCCGTCCTCGTCGGCCGATTCGTGCTCCGGCTCATAGATTCCGTTATACACGACGCTGCCCATATGCTCCACGAACGAGCCGAACAGCCGATCGCCCGTCGTGCCGATAATAAAGTCTTTGCTTACGATCGATCTTGCTCTTTGCATGGTCAGGCACCTCGACTATTTTAATAGAAGATAAACGATTCGCGCCGGGGCGCTCCGTCAGCCCTTCATCCCGGAAGTCGCAACCCCTTGAACGAAGAATCGCTGCGCGAACACATACACGATGAGCAGAGGCAGCAGTGCCAGCAGCGATGCCGCAAGCGTCGGACCGTATTCGATGTTGCGCTGGCCGACGAACATGGCGAGACCGGCAGACAGCGTGCGCATCTCCGTGGAGCTCGTCAGCATAAGCGGGTACAAGAGATCGTTCCAGTTGTTCATCAGATGGAAGATGCCAAGCGTAATCATCACGGGTTTGCACAGCGGAAGCATGAGCCGCCAGTAGATCTGGAATTCGTTGAAGCCGTCCACCCGGCCCGACTCTTCGAGATCCTTCGGAAGCGAGATGAAGAAGGAACGCATGAGATAGATGCCGAAGGCGCTTGCCGCGCGCGGAATAATCAGGCCCCAGTACGTATCGAGCATGCCCAGCTTGAATACCTCGACGAACAGCGGGATCATCAGCACTTGAAAGGGAACCATCATGGTGATCAGTACGAGCGTGAACAGCGTCTTGTTGCCTTTAAAGCGCAGACGAGCGAACGCATAGCCGGCCATCGAGTCGAGCAGGACCGAGATCGCCATAACCCCAGCGGAGAAAATAATCGTGTTGCGGAAAAAAGCGACCAGAGGGATCGTGTCCCATACGCGAATAAACGAATCAAAGCCGTAGCTGCTGGCGAACACGGTCGGAGGATACTTCATGAATTCGTTCTCTGGCTTAAACGCCGCAACCACCAGCCACAGGAACGGATGCAGCACCGCAATCAGAAGCAGCGCCGTAAGCAGGCATCCGATCGCTTGGCCCCAAGTCCATTTTCTGCCCATTCGAATGCCCCCTTACGCCATGTCCGCTTCGCGGCGGAGAAAGTATCGGTTCATCACCAGAGTGATCGCCATGATAAACACAAACAACATGACCGAGATGGCCGAAGCATAGCCCAGGTCGTAGGGCGCCATCTTGAAGCCGGTGTTGTAGATATAGCCGACGATCGTCTCCGTCTTGTTCAGCGGTCCGCCCTGCGTCGTGACGAAGATCTGGTCGAACACCTGCATCGCGGCGATCGTCGTCGTGATCACGCAGAAGCTGAGGGACGGCATCAGCATCGGGATCGTAATCGAGAACAACTGCCGGGCCTTGCCCGCGCCGTCAAGCTGAGCCGCCTCGTAGTACGAATCAGGAATCGATTGGATGCCCGCAACCAGAATGATCATGCTGTAGCCGAAGCTTCTCCATACCGTCAGCGCAATGACCGATGGCATCGCCCACGCCGGATCGCGGAAGAACTCCAGTCTGGGCAGCCCGAGATTCACTAGATACGCGGGGTAGACGCCGGTCTGCGGATCGAGAAGGAACGACGCGACGATGCCGATCGCGGTGAAGGAGCAGATCGACGGCACGAAGTAAACCGAGCGCAGCAGCTTGCGCCAACGGGTGTTGCGGGAGAGGTAGACGGCCGTCAGCAGGGCGAGAATGATCTGCAGCGGAACCTCGACTCCTGCGAAGTAGAGCGTGTGCTTGATGGCATCGATCAGCCGGTCGTCCCCGAGCAGGCGCTCGAAGTGATCCAGTCCGATGAAGCCCTTCACTTGCAGGAACACGTCCATGTTCATCGTGCTGATCGCAAGCGTCGCCAGCAGCGGCACAACGGTGAACAGAAGGAGAATGGCGAGCGCCGGCGCGATGAACAGATAGGCGGCCCTCTCCGGGCGGTTCCAGCCCGCGAGATAAGATCGTAAACTTCTACGCATGGAATCACCTTACTTGTTCGGAATGTTCGGCAGGATTAGTGCCGAGGGAGCGGCCACCGCCCCGGAGCTCTCGTTCCGGAAGCCGAACAGGGAAGCGGCCGCCCGCCGTTATTGCGATTCGGACTTCAGAATATCGTCGATGGAGCTCGAAGCCTTCTCGACGCCTTGGACGGGATCGAGGCCGCTGACGATCTGCTCGAGGAGCGGGAACAGCACGTCGCTGTTGATCCGGTCGGCGGTCACGAAGCCCGGAAGGAACGTCCGGCCCGCGTCGCCGAAGTTGGACATCAGCTTGATCGTCTCGTTCGCCTGGATGTCCGGATCGGCGAGCACCGACTTCAGATACGGAGGGAATCCGATGGCGAGCGACCACTTCTTGCCGACTTCCGTCGAGTTCCAATACTTCACGAAGTCGTAAGCGGCCAGCTTCTGTTCGTCGCTCGTGCCCTTCGGAATCGCGAAGCCGATGCCGTCGGCGATCGTCGCTTGCGCAGCCGAGCCCTTCGGCGGCAAGGAGACGCCGAAGTTGATGTTGTTCTCCTTGAGGCCAGCGGCGAGCCACGGCCCGGTGATGTACATGGCGGCCTTGCCGCTCAGGAACAGCTTGTCGGTCTCGACGCCGTTAAGCCCCTTCGGCGTCACCTTCTTCTGCACGGCCAGATCGGCCAGCCACTTGAACGTCTCGACGTTCTCGGCCGAATTCAGAACCGACTTCCTGCTCGCCAGATCAACCACGTCGCCGCCATTGCCCCAGATGAACATCAGGCTGTATTGCGGCGCTCCCTTGATCGGCATGGCGAAGCCGTATTGCCCCTTCGACTCGTCCGTCAGCTTCACCGCATAATCGGCCAACTGCTCGAAGGTTGCCGGAGGCGTATCCGGGTCGAGTCCGGCCGCCTTGAACAGATCCTTGTTCCAGAAGAACTCGATGCCGAACACCTGCATCGGCAGCAGGTACAAGGAGCCGTTCGACTCGCCCAGCTTAACCGCGGACTCCTCGAAGTCGTCCCTGTTCACGCCGTCCACGGAATAGAAGTCGTCCACCGGCTCGATCGAGCCGTTCTGAATGTAGGCGGCCGCTCCCGAGGAAGACAGGGCGACGAGCGACGGGGCCGTCCCGGTCGCGATCGACGGAGGCAGCTTCTGACCGAATTGATCCGCAGGCATAATGTCCATCTTCACTTCGTACTTGCCTTCGTTCGCCTTATTGTAGTCGTTGACGATCTCCTTCAGCGTGTCGGCATCGGAGCCGGTGAACGTGTTCCAGAACGAGATGCTTACTTGCTTCCCTCCTGCCGCGGATGAGGAAGAACTTGCGGAATTGCTGTTGTCGTTCCCTCCGCAGGCGCTCAGCACGCCGATCATCGAAGCGACGAGCGCGAAGGATACGATTCGATTCGTTAGCCGATTCAGTCTGAAGCCGCCATTCTTGTTCATGGTCGTCCTCCCTATGGACTAGTGGAATCAGTCGGTTCTCTCTCTGTCGGAACTCCCTTAACGCATTGTTGCTTCTCTCTCTGGGCCAAGCTTCCCCTCTTTCTCGTTCTTCCGCGAAGCGCTTCGGAACGGCATCACCTCCCGACATCGTCTACGTCTCGACGCCTCACTTTTCGCTTCTCACTTTTCGCTTCTCACTTCTCACTTCTCACTTTTCACTTCTCACTTTTCACGTTGCACGTCTCACGACATTCTCGCCAACCGCCAAGATTTAAATCGATTTAAATTTACCCTTTTAAAAAATCCGTTTCACCGTTACGCAGTTCCACGGATTATGAGCCGGGCCGGCACAACCGTCCTCAGCTCGCCGACATCTTCCTCGCTTAGCATAGCCATCATCTTGGCCGCCGCAAGCCTTCCGATCTCCTTCATCGGCTGGTCGATTGTGGTGAGGCCCGGACTCATCATCGCCGCCATCTCGATGTTGTCGTAGCCGACGATCGCAACTTCTTCCGGAATCCGAATGCCGCTCTCCTGCAGCTCCTTCATCGCCCCGATCGCCATCCGGTCGTTGGCAGAGAAGATCGCATCGAACCGCATCCCCGACGCCAGTAACTCCTTCACTGCCTCCGCGCCGCCTTCCATCGAGAAGTCCTTCTCCATGACAAACGCCGGATCGAGCAGCACCTTATGCTCCTGCAGCGCCCGCTTGTACCCTTCCAGCCGGTCGATGCTGACCTGGTATTCCTGCGGCCCCGACAGATGAACGATCCGCTTGCGCCCTTGCTTCAGCAAGTGGTCCGTCGCCTTGTACGCGCCGCCGATGTCCTCCCGCTCCACCGTCGCGATCTCTTCGTGATGCCAGCGGCCCAGGTACACGACCGGGAAGCCCGATTCCACGATCTTCATGATGTTGCGATCGCGGATCGAAGCCGGCCACAGAATGATGCCGTCGGCCCGGCGATTCCGGAGAATCTTGTCGTAGGCCGCCGACTCGTTCGCTTCCGACGGGGCGACCGACAGCATGAGGTGGAAGCTGTTCTCCACCAGCACCTCCGAGATTCCTTCCAGAAGCTGCGAGAAGTACGGATGGGTGAACGCGAAGTGCGGCGAGTTCGGGAAGATGAACGCGATCGTCTCCGCCTTCTTCGCGCGCAAGCTGCGGCCAATCTCGTTCGGCACGTAATTGAGGCGCTTCGCCACCTCCTCGACGAGCCGCTTCGTCTTCACGTTGACGCGGGGATCGCCTGCGAGCGCCAGCGACGCAGTAGCCGTCGATACGCCGGCCACCCTCGCAATGTCCTTCAGAGTAACATGGATTCTGCTCATGATCGGACCCTCTCGTTCGCATTGTCATTCAAAATTTAAATCGTTTTAATTAACTTTTCACCCTCATCATAAAGCGGTTTCATTCCGCCGTCAAGCATAAATTTGCCGCGAATTGCGATTCTTGTGGAATTCAAAAGAACCGCCAGAGGGATAAGCGTTCTCCCTGACGGTTCTTCTATGTTTGGAAACGATTCGAGACGGCATCGTTGCGCCACGGCCCCTGTTATCCGATTCGGCCTCCCCCTCCCATGAACCACGGCATTTTATATGATTTTTCGCATTCATCGCCCCGGATTCGGAGGCAATCGCAGCGTTTTATATGATTTTTAGCATACATCCAGCACCTCGGGCCGGAATTTTCTCTATGTATGCTATTTTTCACATAAAGTCACCCAAATCACCCGCTGCCGGGCATCGCCAATGTGATTTTTCGCATAAAATCCAGCCCTCCGTTGCTCGCAGGCTCCCTCATGCGACGGGCACTCGATCTCCGAATCTCGCCGCTCGCGCTTGCTTCGCTTCATAGACTGAAATGCTCGACAATCGCTCGTGCCGCCTCGTCAGACCCCAGGTCCGTATTATCAATTCGCAAATAGTTGGCCATCGTCAACTCGCCCGGCGCCGAATTCAGCCGATGGCTCTCGTGTGTGGCGATCAGATTCCTCTCCGATCGGACCGTGTCCCGCTTGGTCGGCTTGTGCAGAAGCCTGTTCTCGGTCGTATTGCGCCGAAGCCTCTCCGCGTAATCGGCCTCGAGCTCAACGTAGCACACTGTCGCTCCCCTTGATTCGAACAGCTCTGAGATATGCTTGACGTAATCCCAATCCGCCTGAAGATCGAACGCCCAGACGTAGGTAAAGATGAAGCCGTCCAGATCGCTCCTGGACACCTCATCGAACAGCTCCTGCCGAATGAGCTGAACCAAACGATTGCCCGCAGGCGTACCGTAGTCGAAGTACGGAGCGACGAACTCGATCGACGTATGATTATGGAACAGCTTGAACCCCGTCCGGGCGGCCAGACTTTGTCCGACGGTCATTTTGCCAACGGCTTGCGGACCGAACAGAATCACGAGCTTCATCGCACCTTCCCCCTACAGCTCCCGCTTCATATTGATCGCATACGGAACGAAGCCCGCCCGCTGCCAGAAGCTCCTGCCTCTCGAATTGGCCGCCAGCACGTCGATCTCGACGGCCGAGACGTTCTTGAAGCGCAGCTCCTTCAGCAGCTCGATCCCGCGAAGACCGAAGCCCTTCTCCCGCCATTCCCGCCTAATAAAATACTGCCGAACATAAGCTTCCCTGCGATGCGGTCGATACGGATTGTTCTTATAGAAGTACAGCACGTAACCGACTACTTCGCTCCCGTGAACCAAAAGATCGATCTGCCAGGAAGCGCGCAGCCAATCGAGCATTCTCGTCTTGAGCTCCGCCAGGCTCATCGGATTGGTGCTGCCTTCGTCCTCGATCAGGTGCTTGTTCATCTCCGCCAGAAGATCCAGATCGGCCTCGGCCGCACATCTTAGTTGCAGGTCCATCTTAGCGTTCTTCGTCGACCTGGAAGACGGAATCGACAATAATGGGGAGGTTCACCCTGACGGAGACGGCCCCGAAGACGGATCGTGCGTGAAGACCTTGCTTCTCCCCGAACACGTCAAGCATAAGGTCCGAGAATCCGTTCAGCACCTTGTGATGCTCGTCGAAGTCGGCGCTCGCGTTCACGAAGCCCTGCACCTTGACGACTCTTTTGATTCGATCAAGCGAGCCTAACTCGGCCTTCACGACGGCAAGCACCTCCAAGCCCGCCAGCCTGGCGAATTGATACCCTTCCTCGGCCGTATAATCAATGCCCAGCTTGCCCTTAGGGCCTCTGGACGGACCTTTGCCCGAGACGAACATCAGCCCGTTCGCGACAACGCAGTTGGCATACTTGGCGGCAGGCTCGCTCGCAGCCGGAAGCACGATTCCGAGCTCTCTCATTCGTTGTTCGATCGTCATTGCGCTCATCCAATCTCCTCCAGGGATTCGCTTCTACTCGTCCATTCCATTCTACCCCGCCGCTCTCCTCCCCGTCGAATGAATAAATTCGATGTCCGCAATGGTGGGCTTCGATGCGAGTTCATATTCAATCATTCGCCCAAGTCGTCGTCCTCCTCGAACACGATCATCTTCCTCCGACTCCGAGCCTCGGAATCCGATCGTGTGCTTCTCCACCGTCTCCTGGAGAGAACGGCAGCTCCCAACTATGTTTTTCCAAGGGGGACTCTTATCCCATCCGTTCAGGCCTCTGAATTCCCAATAATTAGGATACTGATAGAGGGGGATAAGGCACCCTTTGCGGCAAAGGGGACTCCCTCGGACAGCGAGGCGACATATACAGTAGGGGGGTATCCGGAATCCTTTCATTTTTTTCTGCGTTCTACCCGAATTCCAGACAATCTGCTAAAATAAAATTGGAAAACGACTCCAAAAATGCGATTAATCGAGGTGTCCGATGAAGAAAAACATTCTTACCCTTGGCGCGTGTTTGCTTATCCTGTCTTCCTTCTCCTCTTACACCGATGCAGCCTCCTCCATCAAAACATACAAAAATTGCACCGAGTTGAATGCCGTGTATAAAGGCGGAGTGGCGCAATCCGCGTCCGTCAAAAACAAAGGCGGCAAAACCAAATACAAACCTTACGTCTCGAAAGAACTGTACGCGGCAAACAAAAAGCTCGATCGGGATAAGGATCTCATCGCCTGCGAGAAATAAGCAACTCATTGAACAAAAAGACGACGCCGGAAGATCCGGTCTGCCCGTCGCTTCCTAACGTCGCCTTGCTATGCCATCGTATACCTTGCCTGCCTTCTACTCTGTCTACTCCGTCTACTCTGTCGGGAACAGCGCAGTGGACAAGTACCGCTCGCCCGTATCCGGAAGCAGGACAACGATCGTCTTGCCCTTGTTCTCCGGCAGCTTCGCCAATTGCATCGCCGCATAGGTGACCGCGCCGGAGGAGATGCCGACCAGCAGGCCTTCCGTTCTCGCCAGCTCGCGGGCCGTCTCGAGCGCATCGTCCCCGCGAACCGGGAAAATCTCGTCCACCACGTCGCGGTTGAAGTTGTCGGGCACAAAGCCGGCGCCGATGCCCTGGATCTTATGCAGCCCCTTGGCGCCGCCCGACAGAACGGGCGATTCCACCGGCTCGACGGCAACGATCTTCACGGAAGGCTTACGCTCCTTCAGCACCTCGCCGACACCGCTGACCGTGCCGCCCGTGCCGACGCCTGCGATGAACATATCCACTTCGCCGTCCGTGTCGTCCCAGATCTCGAGCGCCGTCGTGCTCTTATGGATGCTCGGATTCGCCGGGTTGTTGAACTGCTGCGGCATGAACGCGCCGGGAGTCTCCCTGACGATCTCCTCCGCCTTGCGGATTGCGCCCGCCATTCCTTCGTTCGCCGGCGTCAGCACCAGCTCGGCCCCGAGCGCGAGCATCAGCTTGCGGCGTTCGATCGTGAAGCTCTCCGGCAGCGTGATGATCAGCTTGTAGCCGAGCGCCGCCGCTGCGAACGCAAGCCCGACGCCCGTATTGCCGCTCGTCGGCTCGACGATTGTCGCTCCCGGCTTCAGCAGGCCGCGCTCCTCCGCGTCCTTGATCATGGCATAGCCGATGCGGTCCTTCACGCTGCCTGCCGGATTGAAGTATTCCAGCTTGGCGACGATTTTCGCGCCCAGCTTGTGATTGTCTGCAAGATGTCCAAGCTCCAGAAGCGGAGTGTTGCCGATCAGATCCGTCAGTCTCTTCGCGATTCTTGCCAATTCGATAACCTCCATTGTCATTCCCTATGCATTGCTCTTCTTAGAACTCTATCATTCCTGTCGGCGGAATTCAAACTCCGTGCCCGACGCGGCTGCGCTATCCAACCGCCTTCTCTTGGTGCGGCGTTTCATGCAGTTTTATGTGTTTTTTCACATTCGCCGGCTTGAATTCCGCAGGGTGTGGGGCATTTTATATGGTTTTTGGCATAAATGGGGGCAGCCCGGGGCGGAGCAGCCCCTGTGAATGTGAATTTTCGCATAAAATCAGCCAAATGACCCGTCACGAGACGATATCAATGTGATTTTTCGCATAAAATCCCGGCAACCAGCGGCAAACAAACCGGCATCACCGTCCCATCGGCTTCATCGGGCTTTATCGGGCTTCAGCGGCTTCCGTCCCGCATACGACTGCAAGCATGCTAAACAAGACCCCTTCGCGCGAAGGGGCCCTTGACCTGCGGAACGAGTCCGGACGACGGTTATTCGTCAAGGTTGACCGTATAGGTGCAGCGGAATCGTTCCGCACCCGCTCCCGCTTCGCCGAGGCTCTCGATCACGAAGCCGATGTTGCGATAGAACTCGATCGCTTCCTCGTCGGTCTCCGCGAGCAGAATATCCGGCGCTTCCCAGGCGATCAGCTCGAGCACCGTCAGACGGCCGAAGCCCTTGCCCCGTTCCTCGGGGGCGACGGCCAGATGCTTGATCGTCAGCACGTTATCCTCGTTCACTTCATATCCGACGATTCCGACCAGTCGATCTTCGTCCACATATCCCATCAGGTCCAGTCGACCGTCCGTCTCGTATTCGCGGATCGCCTCCGCCAGACGGCCGGGGTCCGGGAACACGGCCATCTCGAGCAGCTCCGCTACTTCCGGCTGCCCCAGCTTCTCTCTCAGATCGATAAACACGCAAGCTCTCTCCATTTCTACTGTCTAGTGTCCACGCGGACCGTACCCAACGCTTCTCTTCTATTAGACCATTAATTCGCCCAGAACACCACCGATTTCCGATCCAATTCTGCACCAATTCGAAGAAAATGTTGTCCGATGTCGCTCCGTGACGCTTCTTCGCCGTCCCAGGCATCGATCACGAGCTTGACGAGTCCATGCTGGCGTAAAATCGCGAGCAGCGCGGCCTTCAGCTTCGCCGCCTCGCTCTCGATCGTCTCGGCCGCGGCCGCCTCCGGATGAAGGGCGTACACCCGCCGTCCGTTGTTCTCGAGCCAATAATCCCAGCGTCCTCCGCGCAACAGCAGGAAGTTGCCAGGCTTGCGGGAATAGGAGGCGCCGCGGGCTGCGACCGGCCATTCGAGCAGCAGGCCGTACGGATTCGCCGGGTCCGCGGCGGCAACGACCGTGAACGGCTCCCCGCCCTCCGCTTCCTTCGACTCCAACCGGCGAACGGCTTCCGCCAGCTCCTTCGTCGTAAACTGCAGCGACGCGTCCCCGCGAATGAAGACGCCGCGCGTGACCGCTCCCCATTCCTCCAGCCGCTTCATCACCGGATAGAAGGAATCCCAGTCGAATGGGGACGCCCGCGCGACCAATTCCTTGTTAATCAGCCCGTAGCTGCCGAGCAGGTGGTGCGCCCAATGGACGGCCGATGCTTCCCGTCGGTCCCGGCCAGCCCTGTCTGCGGCTACGCCGCTCTCCTCCGAACGCTCGGCCCTCTCCGCCAGCCCGCCCGTCCAATACCATCTTCCGAAGCCGGAGCCCGCGCGGGCGGCGGCCGTCTTGCGCGTCTTCGCCGGCAGGGCGGCGAGGCGCATCGGAGCGAATTGGTCGTTCGAGACGCGGCCTTCCCAGACCAGCTCAAGCAGCTCGTCCAGCAGCTCCGACGGAAGCTTGTTCTCTTCCCGGGCAAGCCGGGTCAGGAAGCTGGCGCCGCCCCGCTTCAGCCTCTCCAGCAGCGCCGGGTAACGGGTCGATTGATTCTCGCTGCCCAGAAAAGGAGCATACAGCTCCGTGCTGTCCACGAGGAAAAACGCGATTTTCCCCTCCTTGTCGCCTTCCTCCTTCTTCCCGATCCAGACGATCTCCCCGCTCGAGCAGAGCTGGTCCAGCTCCTCCTTGCGGTATCGGACCATTCGCGCGGGCAGCAGCATCGACTCCCAATGCGGCAGCGGGGCGAACAAGCCCTGCAGCTTCTCCAGCACCTGCAGCAGGCCGGGCGCCCCTTCCTTCCGGCTCTCCGTTCCGAGCGATTGCAGTTCGGCGATCTGCGCGCACCAGCTCTCCGCTTCGAACGCATGGGCCTCCCGTCGGGCCTCGCCGATCGACAAGCGGACCATTCGCGCCGCCAGCTTCGAGCTCGTCCAGAGCTTCTCTTCCGCATACGCGGCATGGGGAGCCCGTTCGACGACTCCGCGCGCGAGCATGTCCTCAACCGCTGCCTCCGCCTGCTTCAGGCCCAAACCCGGGTACCTCTCGCACAGTTGCAGCTCCGTGAACGAGAGCACCTGCTCCGCGTAACGGTTCAGCACAAACGTTCGGGCCTCGGCGGAATCCGGGAAGGCCTCGTACAGAGCCGCTTCGTCGGCGCAGATCCAGCGCAGATCCCCGTCCCCGGTCAAGTCGACCTCGCGAACCTTGCCGCGCCGTTCCAGTTCTTCGAGCCAGACGAGCGCCGCTCCGCTTCCCGCCTTCCGAACCAACTCGTCGGCCGTGCGGTCTCCTCCCTGCTTCAGAGCCCGATACAAGCTGTCCGCATCGCTGACCGCATCCGTCTCCTCGATCCGCCGCCGCTCCGCTTCCACGACGGATGCGGGAATCGCTTCGGAGAGCTTCTCCTCTCCGAACAACTGGCCGGCCAACTCCTTGCTGACGTTCAGAAGCTGCAGCTTGATGCCGTCGTCGAGCCCGTCCCCCTCGTACACCTTCATGTTCACGTAATCGGCGAGGAACTGCGAAGCGAAGGTCGAAGGGTGAGGAGTCTCCTTAACGACGATATCGATCTCGCCGGAGCGGATCGCCTCCAGCACTCCCTTCAGGTTCTCGGTGTCGAGATAGTCGAACAGACACTCCCGCATCGCCTCCCGGAGATGGGGGAAGCGCTCGGCATACGGCATCGCCGCCCGCAGCAGCTCCTCGCCGCGCAGTCTCTTCTGCCAGAGCGGCGTGCGGGTGAAGCTCCGCGAGAGCAGCAGCGACGTCTCTGCGATGCGGCGGAACGCCATGCCGAGCAGCGGCGAGCCGACGATCGCTTCGGTAAGCAGCTTCTCCAGATGCTCCGGGGACACTTGCCGGATCGCCTGAATCCAGGAGGAATCCCACTCCGGCAGCACGAACTCGATGCCGTTGTCCTTGGCATTGCCGTACAGCCGGTAAGGCAGCAATTGCTCCAGTTGCCGTTCGATCGCGAGCAGCCAGGCCCGATTGACCCTGCGGCCGAAGAAGTTGTGCAGGATGACGTGGGTCTGGTTCATCACGTCCCGGTAATATTCGATGACGATCGTTCGGTCCGTCGGCAGCGCGCAGAAGCTCCTCTGCGACTCGATCAGGCCGACGAGCGCTTCGGCGCTCTCGCCGTCCAGCGAATACTCGTCCGCGAGCCAGCCGTAAACCTTCTCGTCCGCCGGCCCGATGCGGTCCGCCAGCTCCTTCACGAACGCCCCGATCTTCCGTCCGACCTCGTACGATCGACCGCCCGACTCGGCGCGCCAGAACGGAACCTCGCTGAACCGGTTGCCCGCTTCCGACACGTAGACGCGATCCTGCTTGATCTCGCGGATCATCCATGAGCTCGTTCCGAGCTGGAACACGTCGCCGACTCGGCTCTCCTGAATAAATTCCTCATCCAGTTCCCCGAGATGAACCCGGCTGTCCAGATGATGCACAGGGTAGTTCCCGCTGGACGGAATCGTTCCGACGCCGGTTACGGAAGCCATCGCCGAATTGCTTCGACGGGCGATAACGCCCGTCTTCGGGTCCCAATCGAGCAGCGGACGCGCGAACGGATACAGGCCGGACAGCACCTGCACGACCTCCTCCAGCCGCTCGTACGAGAACGACCTATACACCTCGCACCGGCAGATCAATCGGTGGGCGTCGCGCAGAGGCCGCTCCGCCTGGACGACCATCCCGACGAGCTGCTGCGACAGCACGTCGAGCGGCGTTCGCGGCAGGCGGATCTCCTCGATGTCCCGCTCCTTGATCAGCCGGCTGAGCACGGCGATCTCGGGCAGCGTTCCCCGCTGCCTCGCCACGATCGCTCCCCGGCTCGCCTGGCCGACCGCATGCCCGGCGCGCCCGATGCGCTGAATGCCGCGGGCCGCCTCAAGCGGCGAATCGAGCTGAATCACGAGGTCGACGAAGCCGACGTCGATGCCCAGCTCGAGCGAAGACGTCGCAACCAGGCAGCGAAGCTCCCCTTCCTTCATCAGCTTCTCGACCTCCAGCCGCCGCTCCCGGGACATGCTTCCGTGATGCGAACGGGCCATCTCGTAGCCGACGTGATCGTTAAGGCGGAGACACAGCCGCTCGCACAGCCTTCGGCTGTTCACGAACAGGAGCACCGAACGCGCTCCGTCCATGAGCGTCATCAGCCGATTGAGCAGCGGAAGCCACACGCCTTCCCGCGATTGGACCGGCTGGCTCTGGTCCGGCATCGTCACAAGCAGCTCGAGCTTCTTCTCCATCGCGCTCTCGACGATCGCCACCTCGCGCGGTCGGAAGCCGAGCGGATGCCCGCCCTCGGAGCCGGCGGGACCCGCTTCGCCTGCACGGGACGCCCCCGCTTCCGCCGCCGAAGCGTCCCCTTCCTCCGGCCGCTCTTCCCAGCCGCCGAGGAACCGGGCGACCCGCTCCAGCGGCTTCTGCGTCGCGGACACGCCGATTCGCTGCAACGGCCGCGCCGCCCACTCCTCCAGCCGCTCGAGCGACAGCGACAGATGGGCGCCGCGCTTATCCGCGGCGAGCTCGTGAATCTCGTCCACGACGACCTGCTCCACCGTGCGCAGCATCGCCAGCCCCTTCTCCGAAGACAGGAGCAGGTAGAGCGACTCGGGCGTCGTCACGAGCACGTCCGGCGGATTCCGCAGCATGGACGCCCGCTGGGACGATGTCGTGTCCCCGGTGCGCACCGCGCTGCGGATGCCGGGCCACGGCTCGCCAAGCCGCGCGGCCGCCTCGGCCAGCTCGTCCACGAAGCCGAGCACATGATGGTGAATGTCGTTGTTCAGCGCCTTAAGCGGCGTGATATAGAGAACGCGCACGCCCTTAACGCGCTTCTCCTTCTGCCTCTCCCCCGCTGCGGCAACGATTCGATTCAGGCAAGGAAGCAGCGCGGCGAGCGTCTTGCCCGAGCCCGTCGGCGCGGCGATCAGCGCGTGCTTGCCCGCCTCGATCTCGCGCCAGGCGCGAACCTGGACGTCCGTCGGCTCGCCGAATGCATCCGCGAACCAAGCCCCCAGCACCGGGTGGAAGCCTGCTAACGCCCCTGTCGATCGACTCAACAGATTTGCCTCCTCTTATTCCGAATCCCGTCCCGTAATAAGCCATTCTCCCGCAATGCCCGGGGTTGTCATCTGCACCGGATCGAGAATGACGTCCATCTCCTCTTGGGTGAGGAGATGCTTCTCCAGAATGAGCTCCTTGATCGGAATGCCCGTCCGCAGCGCTTCCTTCACGAGACCGGCGGCTACCTCGTAGCCGAGGTGCGGGTTCAGCGCCGTCACGATGCCGAAGCTGCCGTGCACGTAAGCGGCGCAGCGGTCGCGATTCGCCTCCATGCCTTCGAGCGCGTACCGAACGAAGACTTCGACCGCGTTGCGCAGAATCTTCAGAGATTGCAGCAGATTGAAGGCGAGCACCGGCCCCATCACGTTCAGCTCGAACTGTCCCGCTTCCGAAGCCAGGCAGATCGTATGATCGTTGCCGATAATCTGGAACGCCGCCTGGTTCAGCACCTCAGCCATGACCGGGTTCACCTTGCCCGGCATGATCGACGAACCCGGCTGTCTCTCCGGCAAGTGAATCTCGCTTAGGCCCGTGCGCGGCCCGGACGCCATCAGGCGAATGTCGTTGGCCATCTTCGACAGGCTCACCGCGCACACCTTCAGCATCGCCGACAGCTCGGTGTACGCATCCGTGTTCTGCGTCGCATCCACGAGATTCGTCGCCGCATGAATCGGAATGCCGAAGTCGGTCGCCATCAGCCGGACGACTTCCTCGATGTATTCCGGCTTGGCGTTCAGCCCCGTGCCGACGGCCGTCGCTCCCATATTCACTGCGAGCAGGCTGTCCGCCGCCCTCGCAATCCGCCCGCCGTCCCGTCCGATGACCGCCGCATACGCTCCGAACTCCTGGCCCATCCGGATCGGCACCGCGTCCTGCAGGTGAGTCCGGCCCATTTTGACCACGTCGTCGAACTGCTTCGCCTTCTCCTCCAGAGCGAACTTGAGCTGCCCGAGCGTCTCGGTCAGCCGCCCTGTCAGCTTGTACGCCGCCAGGCGGATCGCCGTCGGAATTGCGTCGTTCGTCGACTGCGACATGTTCACGTGGTTGTTCGGACTGCAATGGAAGTATTCGCCCTTCCCGCGGCCGAGCAGCTCGAGCGCGCGATTGGCGAGCACCTCGTTCATGTTCATATTGATCGACGTCCCGGCGCCGCCCTGGATCGAATCGATGATGAATTGATCGGCGAGGCCGCCGCTTGCCACTTCATCCGCCGCCTTCACAATCGCATCCGCAATGCTCGGCGGGAGCATTCTCGTCTTCTTGTTCGCCAGCGCCGCCGCCTTCTTCACGTGCGCCAGCGCTTCGATCAGCTCGGAATGGACCGGCACGCCCGTAATCGGGAAGTTCTCGACGGCACGCAGCGTCTGTATGCCGTAATATGCCTCCGCCGGAACCTGCTTCTCCCCCAGAAAATCCTTCTCGACGCGAAACTCCATCCGAAATCCCCCCTCGTGACTGAAGCGATTTTTCTACACTTTCCATTATAAAGGAAGGCGCGCCCGGATACGAATCCTTGTCTGAATCGCTCGGGAATAGCGTACTTCCGTTCGAATGCTGGCAGGTTCCGCCGCTTCACGTGAAACATCCAGTAAATCCCTTTCATAAAACGACAATAGCAAGAAGAACCGCCAAGGAAGGTAGCCCGAGCGATCCTTCCGGGTTTCCTGATCCGGGTTCCGGCACCGCCGACTTTTGCGCCTTTTGCGCCTTTTGCGATTTTATATGATTTTTCGCATTCGTCGGCTTCGCGCAGAGGGAATTGAGCCGTTTTATGCGGTTTTTAGCATACATCCGGCACCACGGGCCGGAAAATCCGCCATGAATGCGGTTTTTCGCATATAAACGGGCAGAGCACCCGTTATCGAGCTGTATGAATGTGAAATTTCACATCCATCCGCGTGTTCATTGCCACATCTCGGCAAACAGCTTGCTGACCGGGAACGACACGCAAGGCAGCTTGTCCGAAGCGACGACGTCCTCGCCGCCGAACTCATTCTCGAGCTCGTAGTACCCGCCATCCGTCAGGCCATATTGCTCCAGCGTCTTCGTCAGCGGGTCAATCATCCAATACTCCGGAACGCCGTGCTTCGCGTACACTTTGGACTTCACAACCTTATCCCGCTTGCGCGTGCTCGGAGACAAAATCTCCACAACGAGATCCGGCACCCCTTCGATCCCGCGATTCGTCACGATGGCGCTCCGACTGCGGTGGACCATAAGAACGTCGGGCTGCAGCACGTTCGTCCTCGTCAGAATGACATCGAGCGGGGCGAACAGAACAATGTAATCCGATCGACAACTGCCCGCAAGAAGCATCAGCAACTCCCTTGCAATCACTTGATGCGTTGTCGTCACGCCGGGAGGCATCATCTCGAGCACCCCGTCAATCACCTCGTACCGCTGCCCGTCATCCGGCATCTCCGCATACATCTCATACGTGACTTGCCCTTCCCGCACAACGTCCTCATTCCGCTTGTTCGAGCTCATCCCCATCCCCCTGAACGTGGAAAATAAAAGCACCTCGACAAAGAAACACGCAGCGTGTTCATCCTTGTGAGGTGCTTCCCCGATACTTCGATGTCTTCATTATCTCCAAGCACGGCTTGTCTGTCAATCACGAATCCGACCGCGAATCCGACCGCTTGCGAATCTGCCCATCGCTCAGCCGATCTTCGCCCTCTGCAGCCGCAGCGCGTTCAGCACGACCGAGACGGAGCTGAGCGCCATCGCCGCGCCGGCCAGCCACGGAGCGAGCAGGCCGCAGGCGGCGATCGGGATGCCGATCACATTGTACGCCAGCGCCCAGAACAGGTTCTGGCGGATGTTGCGCATCGTCCGGCGGCTGAGCGAGATCGCGTCCACTACTCCGTTCAAGTCGCCGCGCATCAGCGTCACATCGGCGGCGGCGATCGCCGCATCGGTGCCGGTTCCGACCGCCATGCCGATGTCCGCCGTCGCCAGCGCGGGCGCATCGTTGATGCCGTCCCCGACCATGGCGACCTTGCGGCCCTCCGCTTGCAGCTTGCGGATCTGCTCCGCCTTGCCCTCCGGGAGCACCTGCGCGACGATCTCGTCGATGCCCGCTTCCGAGGCGACCGCTCGCGCTGTACGCTCGTTATCGCCCGTCAGCATGACGACCCGCAGCCCTTCCTTCTTGAGCCGCTCCACCGCCGCGCGCGAGGTCGGCTTGATCGTGTCGGCGACGGCGACGATTGCCGCATACGTTCCGTCCACGGCCACGAGCATCGCCGTCTTGCCTTCCGCCTCGAGCCGCTCCATACGCGCAGTCGCTCCGGCGACATCGACCCCGCGCTCGCTCATAAGCAGGCGCGTGCCGACCAGCACGCGGCGCCCTTCCGCCGTCGCTTCCACGCCGTAGCCCGGCAGCGCCGCGAACGTCTCCGGCTCAATCCGGCGCACGTCGCCCGCGTCGGTCAAGCCCTGCGCGATCGCTTCCGCAAGCGGATGCTCCGATGCCTTCTCCGCGGCCAGAATCCAGACGGCAACCTCCTGCCGATCCCATCCGTCCGCGACATGCAAATCCGTCAGCATCGGCAACCCGTTCGTGACCGTGCCCGTCTTGTCCAGAACGACCGTGTCGACCGCTTGGGTCCGTTCCAGATGCTCCCCGCCCTTGAACAGAACGCCGAGCTCCGCTGCCCGGCCGGAACCCGCCATGATCGAGGTCGGGGTGGCCAGCCCGAGCGCGCACGGGCAAGCGATGACAAGCACCGCGATTGCCGCCTCAAGCGCGGCGGACCATTCGCCGGGACGGACGGCAAGCAGCCAGACCAGGAACACGAGCACCGCAATGCCGACGACAATCGGCACGAAGACGCCCGAGATGACGTCCGCGACCCGCTGGATCGGTGCCTTCGAGCTCTGCGCCTCCTCGACGATGCGGATGATCTGCGCCAGCGCCGATTCCTTCCCCACCTTCGTCGCGCGGACCAGCAGCCGGCCGTTCCGATTGAGCGTCGCCCCGAAAACAGCGTCGCCCGCCTTCTTCTCGACCGGCAGGCTCTCCCCGGTCAGCATCGATTCGTCGACCGTGGACAGGCCTTCCTCCACCACGCCGTCCGCCGGCAGCTTCTCCCCCGGCTTCACGACGACAAGGTCGCCCTTCGCGACATCCTCGACAGGAACGACAAGCTCCTCGCCGTCCCTGACGACAAGCGCGGTCTTCGCCTGCAGCTTCATCAACGAGCGGATCGCTTCCGACGACCGCCCCTTCGCCATCGCTTCGAACAGCTTGCCGAGCAGGATCAGCGTAATGAGCACCGCGCTCGTCTCGTAATACAGCTCGATGTCATGGGCGTGAGGCTCCGTCCAGGAACGAATCGTCTGGTACACGCTGTACCCGTATGCCGCAGAGGTGCCGAGCGCAACGAGCACGTCCATGTTCGCGCTGCCGCTGCGGAGCGCCTTGTACGCTCCTTCGTAGAAGCGCCAGCCGATCAGGAACTGAACGGGCGTCGCCAGCGCGAACTGGAACCACGGCTTCATGAACAGCTCCGGCACCGGCAGCCCGGACAGGAACGCGAAGTGGCCGACCATCGCCCACAGCAGCGGCAACGACAGAATGGCCGACGCGGCGAACGCGAACGTTCTCCCTCTCCTCTCCAGCCGATGGCGCTCCTGCTGGTCTTGCTCGATTTTCCGCGCGGCCTTGTAGCCCAACTGCTCGATCTTGCGAACGACGTCCGCCTCCGACAGCTCGCCCGGCGAATAGACCACCTTGGCCGTCTCCAACGCCAGATTGACCGTCGCGTTCGCCACGCCGGGCAGCCGGTTCAGCCCCTTCTCGATCCGCGCCGCACACGCCGCACACGTCATTCCCCCGATGTCCAGATCAAGACTCTCCGAGGGAATGGCGCCCGCCGCACTTGCATTCTCCAGAGCCAATTGCTTCTCAGCGTCCATCCCGCCCACCTCCGAATACCCCCCAAGGGTATATATCATGTTGAAAAAAAGGAACTTGGAACGTTCCCCGCCTCCGAGAATCGTCCCCAAGCTCCGCCTGGCGTTCGCTGCCGTTACACGACGTCGTAGCCCTGATCTTCGATCGCTTCCTTCAGGCTTGCGACCGATGTCTTGCTCTCGTCATATTCGATGGCGACCGACTTGCCCGCCAGATCCACCTTGGCCGAAGCTCCCAGCTTGCCCACCGCGCCTTCCACCGCGCTGACGCAGTGACCGCACGACATTCCTTCCACCTTCAACGTTATATTGGACATCCATAGCCCTCCTTAATGTTATGAGCTCGAATTACTTCATCAGCTTGTTGACCGTTACGAGCAACTCGTCGATGACTTCGTTCTCGCCGGCTTGAATCCGTTCCACGATACAGCTTCGCATATGGCCTTCCAGAAGCAGCTTGCCCACCGAGCCCAATGCGGACTGCACGGCGGCAATCTGGTTGAGCACGTCGTCGCAATACGTGTCCTTCTCGATCAAACCTTTGATGCCCCGAATCTGCCCTTCGATGCGGTTAAGGCGGGAGACCAGATTGCCCTTCATCTCGCTCGAATGGTGGCTTCTCCTGACCGCCTGACTGCCGGTATGGCAACTCTCGTGGGCGTTCGTCTCCTTCGTGTGCTCCATCGTCGATCACCTCGCTTCTTCATAATAATATACCCCACAGGGGTATGTCAAGGCGATTGGTTGTTTTCCCCGCTGCGGTTGTGCCCCATGAGGATGAATGGTTGCTCTGCGACGGCGATTGTATGCGGTTTTTCACATTCATTCGGCGTTCCGAGGCCTGCGACGACAATTATATGTGGTTTTTCACATTCATTCGGCGTTTTGGAGGCTGCGACAGCAATTGTATGTGGTTTTTCGCATTCATTCGGCGCTTTGAGGGCCTGCGACGGCGATTGTATGCGGTTTTTCATATTCATTCGGCGTTTCGAGGTCCTGCGACGGCAATTATATGCGATTTTTCGCATTCATTCGGCGTATTGGAGGCTGCGACGGCAATTGTATGTGGTTTTTCACATTCATTCGGCGTTTCGAGGCCGATGAGGGGCGATCAGCTTCCCCCGTACATGATCTTCATCGCCAACCTGTCCAATCGCTCCCGCATCGCGCGGTCCGCGTCGCCGCCCTCTTCGGGATTGGCCAGAAGCTGCCGCTTCTTGATCAGGTAATAATCGAAGAGCGCGCTCATCAGCGTCAGGTTGTGCTTCATCAGGTAGACCGGGTCAACCAAGTTGCGGAAAATCAGCTCGTCCTGCATGATCAGCAGAGACGCGTTCTGCCGGATGAACACTCCCGCTTCCATGCCCTCTTCATAAAGCTGCCGAAGCCGCTCGTTGCGCGCTCCGATCGCGGATTCCAGCTTGCCGTACAGCTCGGGGAACGTCTCGCGCAGATCCTTCACGAACGCGTCCGAGCGATAGCTTGCGATGACGAGCGTCTGGACGAACGTGTCGCGGAACCGCTTCTCGCAAGGAACGTCCGCGTTCGGGAGATCCTCCGCGTCCTTCTCCTCCACATACCCCACGAAGTCCTCCACAAGCAGCTCGATGATCTCGTCCTTGGAAGCGAAATATTTGTACAGCGTCGCCTTGGAGATATCCATATGCCTCGCGATATCCTCCATGCGAAGCTGCTGGAAGCCCGAACTTCTCAGGGGAGAGAGCAGCTTGCCGGCGAGCTTGCTCTTGCATTCGCGGTCCGTATAGCGGCAGCCCGGCTGTTCGTCGTTGATCTTCAAAGCGCTTCCCCCTTCCTATACAAACAGTATAATCGATTGTCGGGTAGAGGTAAACGTTGTGAACGAACTATACGTTTTTGATTAAATTCGTTTACATCGACTACGTGTTGAGGTATGATCGAGAAACCATAGAAGCAGTTGCAGAAGGCGCTGCGGATAACAGAGAGATAAAGAGGAGAAATGGAGAGAAAATTCATGATGACCGACAACGCGGGCAATATGGGCAATACAGAGCAAGGCCAAAGCCAAGTTAAATTCTGGCCGGTGATGTTCGCGATCTTCTTCGGCTCGTTCCTGAGCGTTATGGGGATCAGCACGATTAATCTCGCCCTTCCGTTCCTGATCGAGGACTTCCACAGCAATCTGAACACGATCCAATGGGTGTTGACCGGCTTCATGCTCTCGCTGGGCGTCATCGCACCGCTGACCGGCTATCTGGGCAGTCGCTTCGGGTTCAAAAAGCTGTATTTGTACGCCATGATAGGCTTCGTCACGTTCTCGCTGCTGTGTGCGCTGTCCTGGAACACGGGTTCGCTGATCGCGTTCCGAATTATTCAGGGAGCGTTCAGCGGCCTCGTGCTGCCGGCGACGATGACGATTATTTTCCAGGTCATCCCGCGCGACCGGCAGCCGTTCGCCGTCAGCATCTGGGCGCTGTCCGCCATGCTCGCCCCGGCCTTCGGCCCGACGATCAGCGGCTGGCTGATCCAGAACTTCAGTTGGCAATGGCTGTTCTACCTGAACGTGCCGATCGGCCTTATTGCCATTCTGTTTATCCAGCTCATGATTCCGGATTACCGTATCGGGGGGCGCAAGCCGCTCGACCTGGCCGGGCTTGCCGCCGTCGTCGTCAGCAGCACGGCTCTCCTGCTCGGGCTGAGCGAAGGCCGGCAGTGGGGATGGACGTCCTGGAGCACGCTCGGCCTGTTCGCCCTCGGGCTGATCTCGCTTGCCCTGTTCATCTGGCGCGAGCTTCGGGCCGCCCAGCCGCTGCTGAATCTTCGCGTATTCGCGAACGGACGGTTCACCCTGGCGCTCGTCTCTTCGACGATCACGATGATCAGCCTCTATTCCGGGACGCTGCTCGTGCCGCTGTTCCTGCAGAACGTGCAGCGCATCTCGGCGCTCGACACCGGCATCATCATGCTGCCGGCCTCCCTCGTCATGGCGCTGTGCATGCCGATCGCCGGCAAGCTGTACGACCGGCTCGGGCCGCTGTGGATGACCGCGGGAGGCCTCATCCTCATTCTCGTCGGCAGCTTCGAGATGGCCCGGCTGGACGTCGGCGTCTCCCATGCCTACATCATCCTCTGGATGACCGTGCGCAATATCGGCGTGTCGTTCGCTTCCGCAGCGACGGGTACGGCCAGCATGGAAGAGATTCCGCGCGCCCAATCCGGCGACGCTTCCTCCGTCAGCAACTGGGTGCGCAATGTCGGCGGTTCGTTCGCCATCGCGCTGTTCACCTCGCTCCTGATCTCGAACGCGGCGTCGCACGGGCGGGACTTGGCCGATTCCGGCAGCTCGCCGGAGTCGGCACAACTGCTCGCTTACACGATGGGCGTTAACGATGTCTTCCTCGTGGCGACAGTCATCGCCGCGCTTGCGCTGCCGTTCAGCATCCCCGTGCGGAAGAAGCGCCGCCAACCGGCCCCCGCCCCGATCCAGCCGCCGTCGGCAGCAGCGCCGAGCGAAGAGCGAATGGCCTAAATTCCGCCCGGCGGCTCAGCGGCTCCCCAGCAGGCGGCCGACATGGAGGCCGCTCGCGGCGGCTTGAGAGAGGGAATGGGTCGTGCCGGAGCAATCGCCGATAACGTATAAGCCGGGAACGCTTGTCTCGAACCGCTCGTCGGTGGCGATGCCGGGAGAATACAGCTTGGCGTCGATCGCGTACACAATCGTATCGTCGTCGATCGGTTCGCCGATCAGCTTCTCCAGCGCCTCCAGGAATTCAAGCGCGGCGCGGACGTACAGCTCCGGCACTTCCTTCCGGAGATCTGCCGGCTCGGCAGCGAGCGTAGGCTGGATCGTTCGGGCGGCGGCGGCTACCGTAGTCGCAAGTCCCGCTCCGCCTTCCCCTGCGAACTCTCTGCCTTCCCTTGCGAACTCTCTGCCTTCCCTTGCGAACTCTCTGCCTTCCCCTGCGAACTCTCCGTCTTCCTCCGCGAGCCCTGCCCGAAGGTCTGCGAGCCGCTGCGCCGCGATGCGGTTGCGGCCGCGGTTGATGCCGCCTACGACCTCGTGCAGGCGGCGGTCCGCTTCGTCCAAGGTGGAGAAGAAGGCCGGCACGAACAGGGTGAAGTTCAAGTTGCCCGTGCCGCCGTCTCCCCGCTCCCGCGCATTCTGGCCGTCCGGCATCGCAAGCCCTTCCTGAAGCTTGAGGACGACCCGCCCGCGAGGGTTCATGCAGTACGTCGTCGCCGAATAGCCGTCTGCGGAGAAGCGCAGCTTCGTCTCGAACGCGCGCCCGAGAAGCGTGTCCAACTGATCGCCCCGCATCTCGATCCGCAGGCCAAGATCCAGCCGCGCCTCTCCCCGTCCCAAGCCCAGCGCAGCGCATTGCCGCGACAGCCACTCGTTGCCGCTTCGCCCCGTGGCGATAAGAACCGTGTCCGCTTCGAGCTCTTCGCCGTCCGACAGCGTCAGCTCGAAGCCTCCGCCTTCAAGCGGGCGAAGCTCCCGAACTTCCGTGCGGAAGCGCCAGGCGATCCGGTTCTCCAGCTCCCCGTAGATGCCGCCCAGCACCGCTCGGGACAGCTCCGTCCCGAGATGGCGCGTTCGGGTCGCAAGCGTGTCGAAGCCCGCCGCCCGAGCCCTCGCGGACAGCTCCGGGTCGCTTGTATCGTAAATTCCGACACGATCGGCCCCGTGGGCGCACAGCACCGCGTCGACCTCATCCATCAACGCCAACGCGCGCTCGCTGCCGACCTTCCGTTCAAGATCCCCGCCGAAGTCGTTCGTATAGTTGTACTTCCCCTCCGACAAGCCCAAGCCTCCGAAGCCGACGTACTTGTCGCACGCCTCGCAGTCGCAGCTCCCTTCGCCTTCCTGCGGGCAGCGGCGCTCCTCCAGCTTCTTGCCCTTATCGATCACAAGCGTCCTGCGCCCTTGGCCCGCCAATTCGAGGGCCGCATAAATTCCGGCTACACCCGCTCCGACAATAACGAATTCGTATCTCAAAACCAACTCTCCCGTCAATCCCGTTCGTAGATCGAGCCCGAGCGGCTCGCGAAGAACTCCCCGTACACCTTCTCTGCGTACGCGTCCGTCATTCCGGCGATGTAGTCGGCGACCATGCGCTCCCACGGCCACTTGCCCCGCTGCAGCTCGTAGCTCTCCAGCCAATCCGGCGGAATGATCAGATTGCCCGTCTCGTACTCCTTGAAGCTGTCCCACAGCCTGCGAATGATGACCTCGCTTCGCTTATGGAGGCGCTGCACGCGGAAGTCCTTGATCAGCGTCACCCAAGCCAGCTTCTTCAGAATCTCCATCGTCCGCAGCAGCTCCAGGTCCTCTTCGCCTTCGCGTACGAACGTGACTCTTTTCCACCCCTTGTCCGGATCGTCGATAATGCCCACCTGGCTCGCGAACTTCCGCACCCAGCGCGCCTTGATCTCCCGTCTCGTCCGCGAGGTGTCGCGGCCGTTCTCGGCGTAGATCTCCTCCCACTGGCGCACGAATTGGCTCAGCACAACCTTCACGGTCGCCTTCAGGTCGATGCCGTCCCAGTTCATCTCCTTGTTGCCGGGGTCGTCGACGATCTCCTGCATGAGGTGGGACACGATCCGATCGTCCTCCGAGAAGTCCGTTCCGACCGGAATCTTGCCCGCGCGGATGCCGTCCTCGAGATCGTGCGTCGAATACGCGATGTCGTCGCACAGGTCCATCAGTTGAGCCTCGAGCGTCGCACAGCCCTCCGGCATCCCCCACAGCCCGCGCAGGTACTCGATGCCCTCCCACTCGCGGCGATACACGCCCTTCAGCCGGCCGGGCTCGTCTAGGCAGTACGGGTACTTGTTCACGCCGAGCAAGGCGGCTGCCGTCAGGTCCAGCCCGCTGTCGCTGCCCGCGCGCTTCTCGAGGAACATCAGAATGCGGAAGTTCTGAGCGTTGCCCTCGTACTTCTGCCCCATCTCCTTCTGGAGCAAGTCGTTCAGAACCTCTTCGCCCTTATGGCCGAACGGAGGATGGCCCAGATCGTGGGCAAGCGCGGCCACCTCGACGACCTCGGGGTCGATCATGAGGCCCGGATGCAGCTTGCGGGCGAGGAA
Organism: Cohnella fermenti; assembly: GCF_004801405.1. Taxonomy (GTDB): domain Bacteria; phylum Bacillota; class Bacilli; order Paenibacillales; family Paenibacillaceae; genus Cohnella; species Cohnella fermenti. The sequence continues at coordinate 5,635 of NZ_SSOB01000068.1, read as the reverse complement.
CGGGCAGCTCTTGCCGAGCCGCCGGGCCACCTCGCGGGCGATCTGCGACACCTCCAAGGAATGCGTCAGCCGCGTGCGATAATAATCGCCGGAGCCGGCGCCGAACACCTGCGACTTGCCCTGCAATCTTCGGAAGGCGGGGGATTGGATCAAGCGGGAATAGTCCTTCTCGTATTCGTCCCGGTCGTCCCCCGAATGGATATTCTCCGTATCGAACAATCTCAGCTTGCGTACATTCGTCTGCGTCATCTCGTCGTCACCTCGGAATTCGAACCATTTCTCGTATTGTATTGGTTTTCCGTATTGTTCGCCAGTACATGTGAGGAAAATGTAAAAAAACCGAACGCAACGCGTTCGGTTCCCTGAATTCCATTGGTCCGACAGGCTAGAATAAGTACGAGGCATAGTTGATGGTCACGGCCAAGGACACGCATAAGAAGACGATGGCCGGAAACCACTGGGAGAACTTGTCCTGCACGCGGAAGTGGACGAACATCGCGCCGATCATCGTCCCCGCCAACAGAATGCCGCCCCAGGCCGCGAAGCCGTGCGTCCAGATGCCGAGCAGCATCATTCCCGCCCCGAGCAATTCGACGACGCCGGTCACGTAACGCATCGCCGGAGGCAATCTCCACCGCTGAAAATTAATCAGTTGCGGCTTCGCGCCAGCCAGCTTCGAGAGTCCGCCGACCAGGAACGCGGCGACAAGCAGAATCTGCAACACGACGATTGGCAAGAGTAACGCCCTCCTATAACGACTGGACCGGATTGCCGGCTATCCGGTTGCATACAACTCCGATTAGTCCTATAGGCGAATTATAGGGGATACCGCCGAGACTGACAAGACTTAGCCTGACAGAGCTGGGACTTTCCTCCTATAAGTACTTGAGCAGAATCCTCTCGATGTTGCGCAGATGCCGCTTCATGCCCTCCGCCGCCGCTTCCGGATTGCGCGAGACGACCGCGGCCGCGATGTCGGAATGCTCCTCCAGCAGCCTCTCCGCGACGGTCCGGTTCGCATACAGCTCGACGCGGCGCACCTCGCGGATCGCCAGCTCCATCGGCGTCATGATCGAATCGAGCACCTTGGAGAGCATCGAATTGTGCGTCGCCTTGACGAGCGCAAGATGGAACTCGATGTCCGTCCGTTCGCCCTCGAGATCGTCCCCGACGGCGAGCGCCATCTCCTTCACGATTCGCTTCAGCGCCCGGACGTCTTCGTCCGTGCGCTTCTCCGCGGCGAGCGAGGCGATGGACGATTCGAGCGATTGCCGCACCTCGATGAGCTCCAGCAGCGTCTTCCGGTTCAGGCGCAGCGCCTCAAGCTCCGGCAGCTTGATCTCGGCTTCCGGCTCGGAGCGAATAACTGTGCAGCCGCCCCCCTGCCGAATCTCGATCAACCCCATCGCCTTCAGCGCGCTGAGCGCCTCGCGGGTCGTCGAGCGCCCGACGCCGAAGCGCTCCGACATCGCCTTCGTCGAGGGGAGCTTATCCCCGACCTTCAGCTTGCCCTCCAGAATCTGGCGCTTCAGTTGCTCCGTGATCTCTTCGTAATGGTTCCGTTTCGTAAGCGGGGTGACTTCCACGCCAGACATCTCCTTCCGTTCTTCTCTCTATCCTACTAGAAGAGCGTAAACGACGCCAGGCCCGTGTACGCCGATCGTCAGATCGTTCTCGATGTCCGACGAACGGCTCGGTCCGGTGATGAAGTGAATGCCCGCCGGCAAGCTCTCGCGGCCGCCCTGGTCGAACGCCGACAGCACTTCGCCGAGCCGCGTCTTCATCTGATCGACGGGGATGATAATCATCATGACGGTCGGCAGCAGCGACACCGAGCGTCCCTTGTCCTTCGACGACTTCACGACGACCGATCCGGTGTAGGCGACGGAATGGTCGGCGATGACGATGCCGAAGTCGGCTTCGGCGGAGCGCGCCTTCCAGTAGACGTCCGGATCGGTGTTCCAGACGGAGATGCTCGCGTCCGGAATCGCCGCCTCCAGCCCGAGCGCTTCCAGCTCCGGCTCGTTCTGGCGGACGATGTACCTCGCGCCCATCTCGCGCGCCTTGTCCGCGATGAAGTCGCGCGCCGCGTTCATATCGGCCAATCTCGCCACATGGCCGCCGACGCTCTGCCAGTTGGCGGAGAATCGCTCGATCTTCTCCTCGCGATCCCATTCGAATTCCTTCCAGAAGTCCGGAGCGCCGCGGAACGGATGCTCCGGCGCCTTCGTCATCGCAGGATGGCCGAGTCGCTGCGCGATTCCCGCCATAAAGGACGTCTGCTTGGCCTTGGACTGCTCCTCCATCTGCTTCAGCCACTCTTGGTGCGAATCAGCCATGATGATGACCTCCCCCTTGCCCTCTCCGCTTAACGGCGTCTTCGACCCGCTGCTTCATCTCCGGGCTCATCTCCTTCAGATCCGCGCGGATCTGCTGGTCGAGCGTCGCCCAGTTCTCGCGGAACGACTTCTTCGGCAGGCTCGGCGTTACCCGATAGGAGTTCCAGCCCTTCAGCGGCCCGAGCTTCGTGCGGATGCCGCCGTCGCGAACGACAAGCTTCTGGCCGATCTGGCCGAGCTTCACGACCGTGCGGAACCGCTTCGCGTTGCCGAGCAGCGTCGAGAAGCCCTTCATGCCCGCGCTCTCGATCTTGTTGCCGTGCCCCTTCTCGACCTTGCGGCGGCGAAGGTAGACGAGCATGTCGTGCAGCGGGATCTTGACCGGGCACGCCTCGTAGCAGGCGCCGCACAGGCTGGACGTGTTGGCGATGTCGTCCCACTCGGCGATGTTCTTGTTCAGCGCCGGCGTGAGCACCGCGCCGATCGGGCCGCTGTACGTGCCGCCGTAGGCGTGGCCGCCGATGTGGCGGTACACCGGGCAGGCGTTCAGGCACGCGCCGCAGCGAATGCAGTTGAGCAGCTCCTGGAATTCCGGATCGCCGAGCTGCAAGGAACGTCCGTTGTCGACGATGATGATGTGCATCTCGTCCGGGCCGTCCGCGTCTTCGCCGCGCCGCGGTCCCGAGATGGCGGACATGTACATCGTCAGCTTCTGGCCGGTCGCCGAGCGGGGCAGCAGCGTCGCCATGACCTCGAGATCCTGGAACGACGGGATGATGCGCTCCATCCCCATCAGCGTGATCTGCGTCTTCGGCAGCGTGGTGACCATCCGCGCATTGCCCTCGTTCTCGAAGAGAACCATCGAGCCCGTCTCGGCGATGGCGAAGTTGCAGCCGGTCATGCCGATATCCGCCTCCAGGAAGCTCTCCCGCAGCTTCTTGCGCACGAACCCGGCCAGCACCGTCGTATCCGCCTCCAGCTTCTCCCCCGCTACTTCGGACAGCAGATCGGCGATCTGATACCGGTTCTTGTGGATCGCCGGAATGACGATGTGCGACGGAGTCTCGCCCGCGAGCTGGATGATGTATTCGCCAAGGTCCGTCTCGATCGCCTCGACCCCGATTTTCTCCAAGGCCGCATTCAGGTGCAGCTCCTCGGACACCATCGACTTCGACTTCACGACGGTCTTCGCGCTCTTGCGCTCGGCGATCGCCATCGCGATCCGCACCGCGTCCGCGCCCGTATCCGCGAAGTGAACGTGAACGCCATTCGCCCTCGCGTTGTTCACGAACAGATTAAGATAATAGTCCAGGTGAGCGATCGTGTGCAGGCGAATCGCCCGACCGCGCTCCCGCCACAGCTCCCAGTTGCCGTGCTCGCTCGCTGCGTTCTTCTTCCCATTCCGGAGACGTTCAGTCGTGAACTTGACCGCCTTCCGCAGGAACTCGTCGTTCAGCGCCAGCTCCGCCCGTCCCTTGACCGTTCCGAGTGCTCCCTTCGCGCTCATGCCAGCTTCGCCCCTTCCGCAAGCAGCTCGGCCAGATGCATAACCCTAACCGGCTCGTTCCGATACCTGAGATTGCCCGCAATGTTCATCAGGCACGCCATGTCGAGCCCGACAAGCACCTCGGCTTCGGTCTCCTTGATATGATCGACCTTCTCCGACACCATCGCACCCGAGATGTCCGCCATCTTCACCGCGAACGTGCCCCCGAACCCGCAGCAATCCTCCGCGAACGGAAGCGGCACGAACTCGAGCCCCTGCACATGGCTGAGCAGCGCCATCGGCTCGTCCTTGATGCCGAGCAGGCGGCTGCCGTGGCAGGACGGATGATACGTCACCTTATGCGGGAACACCGCCCCGACGTCGGTCACGCCAAGCACCTGCACGAGGAATTGCGTGAACTCGAACGCCTTCTCCTGAAGCTTCAGTGCCCGCGCCTTGTTCGCCGGGTCGTTCTCGAACAGCTTCGGGTAATGATGAATCATCCCCGTGCACGAGCCCGACGGCGAGATGACGAAGTCGCTGTCCTCGAATGCGTTCAGAATCGTCTTCGCCGTCTCGCGCGCATCGTCCCAATACCCGCTGTTGAACGCCGGCTGACCGCAGCACGTCTGCACCTTCGGGAATTCGAGCCGGACTCCGTACTTCGCCAGCACGCGAACCATCGCTTCCCCCACCCGCGGGAAAATCGCGTCGCTCAAGCATGTAATAAACAAGGAGACTTTCATGCTGTTTGGCACCTCGATCGCATAATATCGTAAACATCTAATCACATTATCAGGTTGTCAGACAACTTTTGCAAGCGTTTTTCGCTTAGTGTTGGAGGAAAAGACGCGATTTAGCCATAATTGGGGGTGGCGGCGGGAGCTGGTGCTCATTCAAGGGTACTCTCGAGGTGCCAGGGGCGGGGCGTTCGGAATGGCTAATTTTTAAGCATTCAACGATACGCGAAACTCCAGAGGCCGATGAATGACTGATTTTTCAGCATTCAACGATAATCAAAGCTCCAGAGGCCGATGAATGACTAATTTTTAAGCATTCATTCGTTGCCGGCTCCTTCCGCGTCCTTGAATGCTTATTTTTTAGGCATTCAGCCGCCGATAGCCTCACCTCCGCCTCTGAATGCTTATTTTTTAGGCATTTGCCAGTTCGTTGCCCGAGTTGCCCGTCCCCCGTCGCCCCCTGACGGAGCAGAATGACGGTTTTCCCGTCATTCTCGCAAGCAGCCGTTAACAAACTGCCCACTCCCCCGCGATGCGGTTCGCTCCCCTGGCCCGTTGACGTTTGTGTCTTTTACGATTTTATGCGAATTTTCACATTCATCGGCTCGAATCGAAGGCAATCGCCGCGTTTTATGTGATTTTTCGCATACATCCGGCAATTCGAGCGTGCCTTTTCTCTATGTATGCTATTTTTCACATATAATCGCCCAAACGACCCGTTATCGAGGTGCACGAATGTGAAATTTCACATAAATTCCTGGCATACGGCGGCGGTATGGCGCTTCATCGACTTTTTCGGAGGGTTCCAGGCCGCTTGTAAGAGTCCGGCTGGGGCGCCCCGAGCGAATAAGATCGAAATTCCAACTACAATTTGCGCCTCGCTCCGGCTGTGGGCTCCGCTGTGCGGATTTGCCGCACAACTCCCCCGCACGCTGCCCAACCGCAATCATAACCACCCGTCCAACGGGTGGTTTGCTCTTGGGGTATAACCCCTTGTTGCCAAACTGCGCCTAAAGACGCCAGCCTGACAACAAGGTTGTTCAGGCTCAGGGTAATTTGTCACCTTCACG
>NZ_SSOB01000067.1 GCF_004801405.1 Cohnella fermenti | reverse complement strand
ACTCGTTCCCCGCCGCATCTGTCGAACGGGCATGTACTGTCCCGTTATCCGTTACCTCCACCGGCTCCGTATACAATTGCCATGCGCCGGCGCCAACCTTGTACTCCCGCACGGACGCATCCTCCGGATAGACAATCGTCACCGTTACGTTCCCGCTCGTCGGCGCGGTCGGGTCGGCCGTCAGCGTCGCGGCAGTCGGCGCCTCACGGTCAATGTTGCTCACGACGTAGCTGCTCTCCTCCGACTCGTTCCCTGCCGCATCTGTCGAACGGGCATGTACTGTCCCGTTATCCGTTACCTCCACCGGCTCCGTATACAATTGCCATGCGCCGGCGCCAACCTTGTACTCCCGCACGGCCGCATCCTCCGGGTAGACAATCGTCACCGTTACGTTCCCGTTCGTCGGCGCGGTCGGGTCGGCCGTCAGCGTCGCGGCTGCCGGCGCCTCACGGTCGATGTTGCTCACGACGTAGCTGCTCTGCTCCGACTCGTTCCCCGCCGCATCTGTCGAGCTCGCGTAAATAATCGTCCCGTTATCCGTTACTTCCACCGGCCCCGTGTACGATTGCCATGCGCCGGCGCCAACCTTGTACTCCCGCACGGCCGCATCCTCCGGATAGACAATCGTCACCGTTACGTTCCCGCTCGTCGGCGCGGTCGGGTCGGCCGTCAGCGTCGCGGCAGTCGGCGCCTCACGGTCGATGTTGCTCACGACGTAGCTGCTCTGCTCCGACTCGTTCCCTGCCGCATCTGTCGAGCTCGCGTAAATAATCGTCCCGTTATCCGTTACTTCCACCGGCCCCGTGTACGATTGCCATGCGCCGGCGCCAACCTTGTACTCCCGCACGGCCGCATCCTCCGGGTAAGTGATCGTCACCGTCACGTTCCCGTTCGTCGGCGCGGTCGGGTCAGCCGTCAGCGTCGCGGCTGCCGGCGCCTCACGGTCGATGTTGCTCACGGCGTAGCTGCTCTCCTCCGACTCGTTCCCCGCCGCATCTGCCGAGCTCGCGTAAATAATCGTCCCGTTATCCGTTACTTCCACCGGCCCCGTGTACGATTGCCATGCGCCGGCGCCAACCTTGTACTCCCGCACGGCCGCATCCTCCGGGTAAGTGATCGTCACCGTCACGTTCCCGTTCGTCGGCGCGGTCGGGTCAGCCGTCAGCGTCGCGGCTGCCGGAGGCGTCACATCAATCCAATCGGCATACCATGTCATATCCGATACCACAGTTAAAGGAAAGACAATGGCATGATCTAGTTCGGCATCGCTGAACCATCCGTTAAATTGGTATCCGACACGTGTCGTTGTGTAAGCGTCGTTTATCACAGAACCGTCGCTAACTTCAATTGAAGCGATCGGATCTCCTCCGTTAGTGTCAAAGCTTATCGTCCGTTTGGAGTCATTCACGGTGAGCACAGCGCTGCCTGAACTGGTTCCGTATATGGAACCACCCCCGGAATATTCGGCGATAAACGAATACGAGCCGACAGAGGTATCTGTCAGAACCCAAGAGGCTTGCCCCTCTGCATCCAATGGCATGGATCCCACGTCCGCAGAGCCCATCTTGAACGTTACCACCCCCGTACTGACGGGAGTTCCGTCCAAGCTGGAAACCCTGGCTGTCAACAATGCCGCGTCTCCATGTACTACAGGATTCGGTGATATAGTCAACACTGTCTCAGTCATCGGCACTTGCAAGGCCGTCAGATCCGACCATGGAACTGTAATCGTATTGTCGCCTTGCCCCCACAGGATGATGGTTTGCGCCTCAGCATCCACCGTGGTCAGATAATGATATCTCGCCCCTTCTCCGGGATCTGAAGCAGAATCCTTTCCATAAGTCCGATAGGCGATCAGATTTTTGTTATCGTCAAAGGCGGCAACCGTCAAATATAAGCTGTTATTGGTTTCTCCGTAAACCCAATACGTGAATCCACCCCACTCTACGACCGGGCAGTCCGTTTTGAGCGAATAGCAATGCAACCTTTTGGTCGGTGTTAAATTCTTTTCGCCAAGGCTATACGATAGATTTGTCACAACAGGACCACTATCCGCTGCCCATGCCGCAGAGCCGGTTCCCGGCAACTGCAAATGAGCCGGCACCAGCGAATACAGCATCGTTCCAATAATCACCGCACAAACAGCAACCAGCATCTTTTTCCAATAGGCAAATGAAATCATCAGCTTCACCATTAACCCTTCCCTTCACAAAAAAATGATTACCGTTTCAATCGAAGCGGTAATATCTTCTGTATTGTCCGCTCTTCCAGACCTGCAGAAATTGTAGCATGTCGACTCTTGTCAAATTCTCGACAAGCGCTCCGTGCGTACCCGTCTGTCTGTCTCAGCGGTGCTACAGGAAAGGAGCCAAATGATGTTATTGCAACCACCTTCGATAAATTTCCTCTGCGGACGGGCTTGGCGCAACGCCCAGCTCCTCCCGAAACAAGTTCCTCATCCGGTCATAATGACTTCTTAGCGCATCCAGGTCTCCGGTTAATCCATAAGCCGTCAACAACATCTCATGGAGTTTTTCCAGCAGGGGACTGCAATTCTCCGCCTCTTTGAGCAGTTCAACTGCTTTATCGGGCATACCTTCCCCTATGTATTTCTCGTATAAAATTTCCAATATTCCCAAGAAGGAAAGACGAAGCTTATGTTGCTCATGCACTGCCCATACATAATCGTGCGCATTCAAATAATCGCCCCGGTACAAGGCGACGGCGCGCTCCCATAGCCGGAGATTTTCTTTGGTCACGGTCTTGTCCCGATCAGCGGCTACCCGAAATTCATCCACATCGAGATCAACGCCGCTCAGCGCAAACCGATAACAATCGTTCGTGTAGTGCAGTTGCATGTATGGGTCCAGCGCGTGAAAACGGATCATTTTCCGAATAAAATAAACGCTTGTATGAAGGGCCGCAACCGCGCGACGTTCATCCAACTCGGCGAATACGTCCCGGATAATATGCGTTTTGGGAAGCTCTTCTCCCTTGAAATGAACAAAATAGGCGAATAATTCCTTCGTTTTGTTCGTGCGCCATTTTACAATTTGCGCTGCCGGCTTGGCAATATGAAGCTGGAACGTCCCGAAGCACGTCAATCTGCACGGGCACTCGCGCTCCCCTGCCGCCCGACGACCCGACGACAGTCTTCCACGGATCGTCTTGGCCAATCGTTCGGTCATTACCGGCTTGAGCAAATAATCGACTGCGTTCACCTCGAACGCCTCTATCGCATATTGGTCGTATGCGGTAATAAACACGATGTCAATCGAAGCGTCGAGCTCCATGATGCGCTCCGCCGCCTCCAACCCGTTCATGCCGGGCATCTCGATATCCAGAAATACGACATTCACACGCGTCTGCGCTTCCTCGATCCACTGCAACGCTTGATTTATATTTGTAAACGTTCCGACAACCTCAATTTCGTCAAATTCGTTCATCTCATCCAACAGCGCATCAAGAGCGCTGCCCTCGTCGTCAATCAACAGAGCCTTCAGCATGGTCCGATGTCACCTCGCTATCCAGTGGAATGCGCAACGATACTTTCGTTCCTCGCCCTGCTGCGCTGTCAATGCGCAAGCCGACGCCGTACATTTTTTTTAATCGCTGATGAATGTTATACAAGCCCACACCGCTTTGTTCCCGATACTCTGCCAGCAATTCCGGCAACCGCTCCTGCGTTATGCCGACTCCGTCGTCCTCCACGATAATTTCGACTGCATCCTGTCTTCGTCTTACCGTTACAGTTACTGTTCCTCCATCCATCCGCTTGGTGACACCATGCCGGATCGCGTTCTCTACCAGCGGCTGCACAGTCATTGGAGGAATCAATGTATGAATCGCACCGTCTACTGCATAGATAATACGCAATCTCTCTTTGAAACGCGCCTTCTCAATAGAGCAATATGCTTCTACCAACTCAAGCTCTTTCCGAATGGACACGAATTTTTCGTAATTTCGGAAGTCAAAACTGCCACGCAAATAAAAACTGAGCTGCTTCAGCAAGCGGCTGGCTTCTTTCGGATCGCGCGGGCATATTCCGATGATCGTACTCAATGCGTTATATAAAAAATGAGGCTTGATTTGCGCTCGCAAAAAATCCAGCTCCGATTGAACGGCTATCTCTGCCGCGTTCTTCATCTCCAGCAGCGTCCTTACCCTTGCTCTCAGTTCATAGGCATGAAATGGCTTATTCAAAAAATCGTTCGCTCCTGCTGAAAATCCGCCCAGCAAATCCTCCGGATTATTTTTGACGGTAACGAGCAAAATCGGAAGCTCCGTCAGACTCAGGCGCTCCCTGACTTCCCGCGCCGTCTCGTAACCGGTCATTCCCGGCATCATCACATCGAGTATCAGCAAGTCGAACGAATCCGGCCCGTCCAACAGCCTCAGCGCTTCTTCGCCGCTGCGGGCCGTCACGATACGGTACGGCTCGCCCGCCAAAATGTTAAGCATCACCTGCTGGTTGGTCGGATCGTCATCGACTGCCAGTATTGTATTTGTGCAATCAGCCTCCTTGGCTCCCGTTGGCAGCGGTACGCTGTGCAACGCCAACTGCTCTCTTTCCAGCGGCAAAGCGTCTGCGGCATACTCCCCTGTTGTCCCTTTGCTTATCGGCACCGTGAACGTAAACGTCGAGCCCTTGCCCGCCTCCGAAGCGACGGTCAATTGGCCGCCGTTCAATTCAACCAACCTCCTTGCAATTGACAGTCCCAGTCCCGCTCCTCCGTATTCTTGAGACACCGGGGCCCCGACCTGCTCGAACGATTGAAAAATGAGTTGCTGCTTATCCGCCGGAATGCCGATGCCGGTATCGGTCACCCGCACCTCCAACATGTTCCCGACAGATGCAGCGGCAACGACAATCGAGCCGGCTTCCGTAAACTTGATCGCATTGCCAAGCAAATTGTACAAGATTTGCTGCAGTCGGTTCTCGTCGGCATAGACCATTGGCAATTCGTCTGGCAACCGCAATTCAATACGGAGCGGCTTGTCCCCGATCAGATGCTGGAACACCTCCAGATTGATTCGCATCATCGCTTGCAGCGACACTTCGCGCTTATGGAGCACTATTTCATTGTTTTTTAATTTGGAGAAATCCAGAATATCGTGAATCAAATTGGTCAATCGACGGGATACCGATACAATGACGGACAAATCATGCCGTTGCTCGGCGTTCAGGTGCCCTCTCGCTCCTTCAAGCATCGACTGGGACATATTCATCACACCATGCAGCGGCGTGATCAATTCGTGCGACGTATTGGTCAGAAACTCGTCCTTCATTTTATTTTGCGCAATCAGCTTCTCGGACATATTCTCGATTGTGCGGAAAGCGGAGGAATATCGCTGCGACAGAACGATAGTCTGGACGAACACGAGCACGAACAAACCGAGCAAGACAAGTTGCCGATTTAAAATGTACGAAACCAACGTATACTGAACATTCGTCGAAATATAGAATGTGGTTACCCCGATATCCAGCACGAACATCGCAATAAAAAAAGCAATGCCGAACACCTGCCATCGCGCACCGTCCCGCCCCCGTTGAACAGCCAGCCAGGCAGACCGCAACAACAACAGACAGACCAGAAGCATAAACAAGTGGAAATAGATAATAATGTCCGAATAAAAATGCAAAGGCGTGAACAACTCCAACAGCACAAACAGTCCCGACACAATGGTTACCGCCTGTGCGACCCGCTGCGAGAACTCGTTCGGATACAACCTGCGCAAGTACAATACGAATATGAGAACGCCGCCGCAGTATGTTATGTACCCCGCTGCGGCAATAACGGGAATGCCCGTGTTCGGAAACAGCTTGAGAATAAACAATTCTCCGACGAACAAAAGGCGGGTCGCTCCGATCAAGCATCCAATGCCGAACAGAAGGGCCGTCTTTCCTTTTCTTCTTTGAATATATATAAAGATATGGTGCAGTCCCATGAATAAAAACGTGCCAAACATAATCATGTCGAAGCCGAGACCGATATCGTGCAATGCCTCTACCTGACGCTCCGTTCCCAAATCGAGCGCGTACCACATTCCGCCGCTATTATATAAATAATTGGATATCTGCACGATAATTTCAAGCTGCTCGTGATCTGCATGAAAGCGGACAATCTGCGGATTATATTGGGCGATGGCGTCCTCCGGCTGTTCGGAGACCTGACCGCAGCGAGCAACCAGGATACCGTTCACCATGACGGCGCAAGAGGTGGACAGCATTGGTATTTTGAGAGCAAGCTCCTGTTCGGCGTCGTTCAGCTTGATGTTCAATCGATACGTGGCGTAGCCAAATCCGGGGAGCTTCTGTCCCTCGATGGCATAATCGGACCATATATTCGGAACGTTCCCCACGGTGCGGCGGGATATTACCGCCGGATCGGCAAAATCATCAGCGGCCAACAGTTCATTCCAGTAGAACTCCCATTCACCTCCGAGCCTCACCTCGCCGTCCCGTTCGAAATCCCAGCCTGTCAAATCAAGTACGCCGTCGACCGCCACAGGGGCCTGCCTCCATGTCGGAAGCGAAGACGGCTTCGAACGTGCGAGCCATATCGTCGCAGAAAGGAGCAAAAGTCCGAGAGCAAAAAGCGCAACAGTTTTCGGTGTCATGACCCATCGCAACGTGTGGTCCTCCCTTGGATAACGGCACACGGTTCCCGCCTCTATCTTCATGGTAGAAAAATCCTGGCATTCGGTCAACATGCATCCTTCCGAAGCTTGTGCTCCCCTCTTCCTCGCGTATGACCTTCAGGTGACGATCAGTTCCAGCTTATAGATGACGGACGAGCCCGGCGGGAGCAAGAGCGGTCCGCCCCGGTCCGCCTCCGCCGCGCGCCCCTCCACTTTACAATTGGAGGGCTCCAGGCCAAGCACATGCTCTCCTGCTCCGGGCATTCGCCACTGGACGAGCATAGGCAGCGTATCCGCCGACCAACGCAGCCTGACCGTCACCGGCCGAGCCGCATCGCCCATTGGAAAAGAAGGCTGGTGCAGGCTCGCCTCCGCCATTCCGTCCGTGTCCGCGGCTTCTTCGCGGAGATGGTGATAGTAGACGGCTTCGGAGGCTTCGGCCGCCGGGGATTCCCATGTCGAGTGGCGGTCCAGCGGAGCTTGAGCGTCGCGCGCTTCGCACCTGGCGGAAGGGAATCGGATTGCCGTCTGCTCGTCCAGCAGCGGGAACCCGAAGTTGAAGTGATAGAGCATCATATGTGGGGCGGGGCGGAAGCCGACATTCTCCACCCTGTCTCGGATCGCGATCCGGTTGTCGCCCAGTCGCCCGGAGTACTCGCGCGTCAGCTTAAGCCGGCTTCCGAACAGCGACGACTCCTCCACCGTCCCGGATACGCTCCACTCCAGCTCGTCGCCGACCCATTCCTCGCGCAGACAAATATGCCTGGCCGGCGTATGATGAGCCCTTCCGTGCAAGCCGTAGCTGCCCGAAGCATCATCGGAAGCAGCGCCGACATGAGCAAGGCCGCAGGTCATCAGCAGCCCGCCGGACGCGGTGCGAAGCCACCCTGCTCCTTCCGGCTCGTAATGCATCGGATGAACGTCTCCGTTCGGGGATTGCCAGGAGATCGGCGAGCCCCATGCTTCCGCAAGAGAGACATCCATCCCCTTGGAAGGAACGATGTCGAAGGCGAGCCCGGCTCCCGTGCGCACCCGGACAAGCTCCGTTCCCGCTTCCTTCCCTTCCGTCAGCGTCATCCGCCGAATGCCGCCGATCTGCCCAATCTGCCCGATGCGCGCCTCCAGCTCCCGGCGTGTCCAATTCCTTCCGTACAATCGCATAACCGATAGTCCCCCTTCTTCCCGCCGGCTTTTCCCAGAGAGTAATATTACTTTCGTTTATAACACATAAAGTTATATTCGGACAATATCTTGACTGTTTTAATGCGCTCGTTCGGTCGAAGTCCCCTTCTAGGCGCCTACCTCCGCTTGATCCGGTACCGATTGAGCCGATTTTATGCGATTTTTCACATTCTCCGGGTCGGATACCGCGCCAATCGAGGGGTTTTATGTGATTTTTCACATATATAGGGGCCGTTCGGGTCGGAACAGCCCCTATGAATGTGATTTTTCGCATATAATCGTCCAAATCGCCCGTTAGCAGGGAGCGCCAATGTGATTTTTCGCATAAATTCTCGTCCTCGCTTGTTATGCAGAAAAAGCGGCCTGCTCCAAGAAGGGAGCGGCCGCTGCCAATCTTCCAATCAAAGGATTCTATCTCTCGCCTACTGCAACGGCCTTAGCGCCCGAATCTCTTCCGCCGTCATACCGGTGATCTTCTCAATCATCTCCAACTCAATGCCCATCTCGAGCATTTTTACAGCAGTTTCAGCTTTACCCTCAGCTTTACCCGCCTGCCTCGCGCTCTCGATCCGGGACTTCTCATCGCTGAGCGCCTTCATCCGAGCATCGTACGCCATTCGCGCACGCAATCCCCGTATGATCCTCCCGCAGGTGAAACACGCTGTGGTAGCGTTCATTCGGCAGGCACGAATAATTCAGGATGTTAATCGTCACGCACTTCTGCAGCGTATTGTAGTTGCCGCCTCGCGGTATCTGATGATAGTACATCTCCGACCAGTAGAATAAGGTGCGCTTCTCCATGTGATACGGATTGAACAATTGCATCTCCACGTTCAGGATCTCGCCCTTGGCCGTACGGGCTTTAATGTCCATAATCGATTGTTTGTCGTCCGGGCTGTCCGGCTCCGTATAGGGGTTCAGAAGGATAATCTCCTTCAGCGACGGCTCGCCTGCCTCGCGGAACGTGCTATTCAAGATCTACTCAGTATACCATTATCGATTCGTTCCATAAACGAGGCTATTGCGGCCGATCAGTCCGTATGCCGCCTTCACCGGGCTCATTCCAGCCGCAGCAGTTCCGCCGCGCCCGCGAACGTACTGAGCGAGGTGTCGTCGGTCGTCTCGATGGCCATGGCCTTGTCGTGCAGAACGTCCAGTATGCCGCCCAGGAAGAGGTCGCTGCTCTTGGAGATCTGGCCGCCCAGGATGATCGCTTCCGGCCGGAAAGCGGACAGATGGCGGTTGATCACCTCGCCGATGTTCCTGCCGAATTGGTCGAACGCCCTCCTGGCAGCTTCGTTCCCTTCCCGAGCCATCGCCGCGAACTCCTTGACGCCGAACTCCCTGACGCCGAGCCCCTTGATGCCGAATCCCTCCGCGGCACCCGCCGGCCCCGCCAAGTCCGCAGCCAGCTTCAGGAATCCCCGCTCCGACACATATTGGTCGACGATCCCGTCGCCGAACGGCAAGAAGCATATCCAGCCCCGGGGAGGCACCTCCGCCCCCGAGCTCACCAGCCGACCGCCGTCCAGGAAGGCCGAGCCTGCGCCTGTTCCAATCGTCAGGCAGACCGAACGGCGATAGGGGCGCGCCTTGCCGAGCTTCCATTCGCCGAGCGCGAACAGGCTCGCATCGTTCTCGAAGGCGATCCGGAAGCGCGGGGACAGCCGCTTGCCCAGCCCCGCCGCATCCGCCAGCACCCGCGCCGTCACCTCTTGCTTCAGGTTCACTCCGTACAAGCTCTCGAACTTGCCCAGTCCGGCAATGTAGCTGATCCCGTTCGGGTAATCGAACTCTCCCGGGAACGCATAGCCGATTCCGTGCAGCCTCGCCAACGGATCGCCGGTCAGAATGGTGCCCATCTGCCTCCATATAAGCTCCGTGAGATGGCCCAGCAGCTCCTCCCGGCCCAGCGACGCCTTCGCCGGGTAGGACGCGACCGATTCGGGGACGAGCTCGCCCGAAGCGAGCAGCGCGGCCGACTTGATGAAGGTTCCGCCCACGTCGAAGGCGAGGATGTAATCACTCATAAGCGACAGCTCGCTCCCATTGCGGAGACACGCCGGCTTTGATCAGCTTGGCCGGAGCGGAGCCGAGGTTGATCAGCCGGTAAGCGCCGACAGCCGCCGGGACGATGTAGGACTCCGCATAATCGAGCTCGACGGCTTTGTCCGGGGCCGCAATCGGCTCGAGCCGCACGCGCTGCCCTTCGACCAGGTTAAGCAGCAGCACCTCGCCGCGGGTATCGTCCGTCCACTGCTCCGCCAGGTGAATGCGGTTGACGTAGAAGAGCAGGTCCTCCCTCCGCCCCAGCGCATATTCCTCGTTCGCGCCTTGCCGCGACAGAAGGGCGGGCCTGGCGATCAGCTCGCGTCCGACCCAATCGGTCTGCTTGTGCCAATCGATGTTCGGAGCCGCATGGCCGATGTCGATCGGGCGCGGCTTGCCGTCGAGGCCCGGCCGGACGTAATCGTACAGCTTGAAGGTGAACCACCAGGTCGTCGCCGAGATCTCCAGGACGAAGTTGTCGCTCCCCGAGCAATGAACCGTACCGGTCGGAATGAGGAACAGATCCCCCTTCTCGCACTCCCATTCCTGCACATACTCGGTGAAGTCGAACGGCGTGCCCGTCATCTGCGCATCGGCAACCGCCGCCAGGAAGCGCTCCTCCGTGCAGGACTCGGTCAGCCCCAGGTAAACCTTCGAGCCCGGTTTTTGCTCCATCATATAGTAGGACTCTTGCTGCTCGAGAATATAGTTGAAGCGCTCCCGGATGTACTCCTGCTTCGGATGCACCTGGACGGACAAGTTCGAGCCGCCCATCGTGTCCAGGTAATTCATACGAATTGGGAAAAAATCGCCGAACAGTCCGCTCACCCGGTCGCCCAGCACCGTCCGGTACGCCGAGTTCATGACGAGGGTAAACGGGATTTCGATCGTCTTCTCTCCGCTTCCGAGCAGAATGGAATTCTCCGGCGCGATCGGCTCGAAGCACCATGCGCAATTGTCCCATTGCTCCGGCAGCCCGGCAAGGCGCTTCAGGTATTGGCCTCCCCAGACGCCCGGGGCGAAGAACGGCTTCACCCGCATCGGGGCGGACGCCGCTTCCGCGATCAGCCGCAGCAGCTCTCCCGTCCCTGTCGCGACAGGCGATTCGGGATCGTTCATATCCACATAGAAGTCGAACCGCTCCAGGTGCTCCTTGCGGTAGCGTTCCACAATCGGCCATTCCACGAAGAAGGCGATTTTGTACTTCTCCAGCGCATCCTCGTTCTCGTCCAGGCCGAAGTTAAGCAGCTCGCCCTCGTACAGCCGCTGCTGGCGCTCCCGGGATACGTCCAGGAACACGCCCGGCCTCCTGCCTCCCTCTAGCCAGCGGGCTCCCGGCCCCAGAAGGATGATCCGCAAGGGCCCGCCTGCGCCGGAGGCCAGACGCCCCTGCTTCAACTTCTCCTCCCGCCACTCGTCCGGAGCCGTCGGTCGGAAGTAGTCCGCGATTGTCCCGGAAGCGGTGACCCGGCCGAAGGCTCTGTTGTCGGTAATATTTTCGGCAAACTGTTGTCTGAGCTCCTCGCCGCTTCTCAGGTAGTCGCGGGTTCGAATGATCGCCGTGCGGATCGAGCGCTCCTCAAGGCTCGCCGCCAGCTTCGCGGCGAAGCCTTCGAAGTCGGCCCCGTGCGTCCCGTCGATGAGGAGAGTGTTCACCGGCTCGTCGGAGTCCGCCAGCTTCGCAACAAGCGGAAGCACCTCCTTGTATTCGCTTGCCAGCTCTATTCGCAACGTATCGACTCGGTTAATCGGTCTCTTGTTAAACATGCGGATCCCCCTTGTCTTCCTTCTTGTCATCCTGTGGTATGATACGGGTAACCTATCGTCTGCAAAGGAGTCGTCCCCGTGCCGCAACGAACCTTCGCCTTGATCGAACGGCTGGACCTGACCGATCACTTCTTCCTGAATTATCGAATTCGGGAGGCCGAATATCACTTCTTCCATGCCCATCAAGGCATCGAATGGCTATTCGTGCACGGCGGCTCCGGCCAGGCGATCGCGGGCGACCAGCTCGTTCAAGTGGAGAGCGGCTCGCTGCTGATGTTCCAGCCCTACCAACTGCACCGGATTCATATGAGCCCGGACACCGAATACGTCCGCAGCGTGTTCGTCTTCGATCCGGTTGTGCTCGACGCCCGGCTGGACGGCTTCCCGGCCCTGCGCCGCTTCCTGCGCTTCCTGTGGCAGAGCGAGCTGCCCCTCCAGCATCTGGAGCTGGGGCCGCTTGCCGCGGAAGCTGCGCCCTTGCTGCGGAGCGGAGCCGAAGCCGTGCGAACGGCCGACTCCCTGGAGCGCAGACAGGAGGAATGGGCGTTGCTGTCCATCGGCCTGCTGCAGCTCATTCGGAGGGCGTACTCGGCGGACGGAGAACGGCTCTCCGAGCTCGACGCTCGCCCGCGCCCCTTGCGTTATGCGGAGAAAGCGATGCAATGGATCGAGCGGCACTACCAGGAGGAATTCCAGTTGAATCGCATGGCCGAGGAGCTGTTCGTGTCCCCTTCCCACCTCTCCCGGTTGTTCCATCAGGAGACGGGAACGACGCTCAGCGAATACTTGACCGCCAGAAGATTGCGGGAAGCCAGCCTGCTGCTCGCGGCAACCAATCTGCCGGTCCGCGATATCGGCAGGCGAATCGGCCTGACGAACTTTCCGTACTTCGGCAAGCTGTTCAAGAAGCACTTCGGCGTCACGCCGGCCAAGTACCGCAAGGACAAGCGCAGCTATACACATTGAACCAAAGATTATAACGAGCACACTCGTTTTCGATACTGCGCGCATGGTATAAGGTTCTATTGCGGTGAAGTTGGAAGCTGGCCGTTCTTGCCGCAGACCGGCTTATTCCCTCGTTCCGGCTGCGGACTGCGAAATATAGTCGAAATTTCAAGCTTATTCCCTCGTTCCGGCTGCGGACTGCGAAATATAGTCGAAATTTCAAGCTTATTCCCTCGTTCCGACCGCGAACTGCGAAATATAGTCGAAATTTCAAGCTTATTCGCTCGTTCCGGCTGCGGACTGCGAAATATAGTCGAAATTTCAGGCTTATTCGCTCAATCCGGCTGTGGACCACGAATTATAGTCGAAATTTCAAGCTTATTCGCTCGTTCCGGCCGCGGACCACGAATTATAGTCGAAATTTCAGGCTTATTCGCTCGTTCCGGCTGCGGGTCAGGAGTTTCCGGCTCGCAGTTCTGCGCGATTGTAACTTGCTAAGTTAAATTCATTCGTTCAACTTCTATCGCTCCGACGCTGCCGCCACTTTCCCCCGCATTCGTTGTCACACCCGCCGCCGCAGCCACTTTCCCCGCATTCGATGTCACCGCCGCAGCCACGTCCGCTCCCGTCGCCCCCGCCTCCCCGTCAGCGGAAGTTCAGCCGCTCCGCCGTCTCGTAGTCGTGAACGATATTCGCCCCGCTCACCGCGAAGAAGACGAGGGGCTTGTTCCCCGTATTGACGACGCGGTGCGCCCAGCCTCCGCCGGCATAGCTGATCCAGCCCTGGCGAACCGGCACCTTGCGCAGCTCGCCGTCCCGGCGCTGCAGCAGCATCTCCCCTTCTCCCTCCAGGCCGATCACCGCTTCCGCCGTGTCGGGCTCGGCGTGGAAGTGTCCCTTCGTCATGTACGGCTCGCCGCCCGCCTGCCCCGGGAACAGGACGGTCAGGTTGATCAGCAGGTCCGTCGGCGCATACGGGTGGGGCATCTCGTACACCTCGTAGACAACCGGATCTTCGTTCCCCAGCAGCAGGTCGACGGCCGCCTTATCGCTGTACAAGTGGCGCAACTGCGACAGCCTCCGCTTGATGACCTTGGCCCCGTTCCTCGCGTAGCCGGCCGGATCGAAGGGAATCGCGAACACCGGCTCATGCCGATTGTCGGCATTCTCCAGCGCCGGGAGCCGCAACGCTTCCCGTCTCGCCCGTTCGCGCTCTTCCTCGGCATCCCAGGTGGCCGCAGAATCTTGGGGATAGAGGTCCCCTCCCGACTTCGCATATTCAATATTCTTCAAGTCGATCGACGTATGGCCCGGCGTCAGGGCGAACAGCGCGCGGCTGGACAACTGCCTGTACTCCGGACTCAGGTAGCCGCTCTTGACGACGATAAGCCGATAGCTGCGGGCATCGAGACCGAGCCGCTCCAGATACCCGGGATCGTACACCGCCATGCGCCGCTCGGCGACAATGACGTCGATGCCGCCGATGCGCACGACCGCCGCGTTGCTGCGCTGCTTGTCCCTGCCGTCCGGATCGATGCCCGGATGAAGCGAGAGCACTTCCGCGCTGACGGGCAAGTGATCGGCGGCATCGGGCCTGCGGCTTCCGAGCGCGAGCTCGACCTTCGCGCCGGCGCCGGCTTCCAGGCACGCCCGGTACGACGCCGCATCCGCAATGACGGCCACAAGCGTTCTGTCGGCGCCCCGCTCCAGAAGCCTCTCGAGAACGAGCGTCACATGGCAGGCGGCACCGGCCGTCGGGTTGTCGCCCGTGTCCGATACGACAATCGGACCCGCACTAACCGAGCCCGCGCTCTCTCCGAGCGCGACATCAAGAGCTTCCTCCAGCGGGTAAGCTTCTTCCGAGAACAGGAACTGTTCGCGCCGCTCCCACATCGACCGCGCAAGCAGCGTCGCATGATCGAGCAGCGATTCCAGGTGAGCCGCTTCCCCGGTCACCAGAACCCTTATGCCGTGATGCGGCGTGTCCGCCCAAGGGAACCCCAGCACGTAATCGGCATTCATGACGTGCTTGTGCCGGGACGCCTCGTACACTTCGGCGATGAGATCCTTCATCGGGGACACGTCCGTCATCGAGTTCTCCCCGCACAAGAGCAGCGGCAGCCTGACCGATACGGTCACCGCCTGCAGCTTGCGCCGGATGATGCGAAGCAGCAGCTCCGCCGCGCGAACCCCCGTGTCGTAGCGGTCGGTATGCGGCGCCGTGCGGAACACGGCGAACCCGTTCACGCTGCGCACCAATTCGTCCGTCACGGTGGCGTGCATATCCAGAGTGACCACGATCGGCAAGCGCGGCCCGACGAGCTCCCGGATGGCGCTCATCAAGTCCCCTTCCGGGTCCTCGACCGAGCGGACGTACATGGAGCCGTGCAGGCAGAAGCAGATGCCGTCCAGCGGCCCGGCTTCGCGGATCGCCTGCAGCACCGAACGCCGGATGGCCGCATAGGCTTCATCCTCGACGGTGCCCGACACCATCGCGACCGCGTGGACGGAAGGAACGACCTCCGCCCCTTCCGCCTGCAGCGTCTCGATGATGCCGCCGGTCGATTCGGCATTGCCTCTCCAGAAGTCGTGCGCGAACAGCTCGTATCCGCTTAGCGGATGGAAGTCTTCGAGCGTCGTCGGACGGTCGTTAAACGTATTGGTCTCGTGCATCAAGGTTCCGGTCAGAATACGCATCTATACTCCTCCTAGGGTCATGGCGATTCCGGCTCATCCGAAATCATCTTCTGATATTGCTTGGGCGTCATTCCGTGCGCTTCCTTAAACAGTCGAATAAAATGATGGGTGGACTGGTACCCGATATGATAGGAGATCTCCTGCACCGACAGCTTCTTCTCGCGCAGCAGCTCGACCGCCCGCTCCAGGCGGAGCGCGGTGACGTATTCATTGAAGTTGCTCCCCGTAATCGCTTTGAAAATCTTGCTCAAGTACGTCGGGCTGACCCCGACATGCTCGGCCACGTAAGCGAGCGAGAGCTGATGGGAGATGTTCTGGTTCACGAATGTGACGATCCTGTCGGCGAACTCCTGGTCGAAGTGCTGCTTCCTCTCGCTGACGCCAGTGACGGCCGCCTCGGCGACGCTGCGAATCCAGGCTTCGAAGGCGTTCGCATTCTTCAGCCCATGGTACTTCTCCCGCAGGTCTTCGCCGAACACCTCCGCGGCTTGGAAGCCCATCTGCTGCATCGTTCTCTCGAAGGTGAGCGCCAGGTCCAGCATCACGTTGCGGCAGTAGCGGATCGTGTAGCTGCCGCAGCGGATCGTCTCCAGCAGCTCGTCAAGGAGCTGCTGAACCCGCTTGCGGTCCCCCGCGCGGATGGCCGCAGGCAATTCGTCCAGCGCCTTCGGCATGCCGGCCGGCTCCTTCGCCTCGCCGATCCGCATGTCGCCGTGGATCAGGATGGAAGTGTCCGGGTAGAAGAAGGCATATTCCAGCGCCTCGTCCGCCTCTGCGAATGACCGGGCGATCGCCGAGTCCGCCGCTGGATAACAGCCGCCGATACAGATCAGACAGCGTTCTCCTCCAAGCCCGATTCGCCGCTGCAGCAGCTCCCCGATCGCAGACGGCGCAAGCTCCTCCGTCATGCTGACGAATCCGAGAATCTGCGATTGCTCGTTGCGAATGGCGCGAATATCCGCTTCGCCGTCCTCCGCCTCCAGGCTCTCGATCAGATGGAAGTCGCTTGCCATCGCTTCCTGCGGCTCGAGATCCGGGCGCGGCCCGGTGCGCATCACGAAGCTGGCCGTCCATCGTCCCTCATGGGGAATTCCGAGAATCGATTCCGGGTCCATCCCCTGGCCGGACGCTTGCGGCAGTCCGAACAGCAGCCCGCGGATGAAGTTATGCCGGACGATCGGCATATGCCGGGCCAGACTCGTCTGCAGCGTCTGCATGCGGCTCGAGATCGGCTTGTGAGCCCGAGAGGTGAGCAGCACCGAGATCAAGCCGTTGACGGCGAGGAAGGCGCCTCCGACCGCCAGCATCCAGCTCCGGAGCTGATTGGTCTTGCGGTAGACACTCTCCACGGACGCAATCGAGACGTAGCGCCAATCGTTGTATTCGGAGGCAACGAAGGAGACGACGCTCTCGTGCCCCTCGATCTTCGTATTGAATCTGCCGGTCCCTTCTTCGTTCGTCAAGTCGGACGGCTCGGACAGGAAGGCGGGAAGCGGCTGATCGCCGTAGTTGTGAGCGACCACTCTTCCCTCCTTGTCCACGATCAGCAGTCCGCCTTCGAGCGTCGGCTTCAAGCCCAGCAGTTGCTTGTTCAGTTCGGTCACGTCCACATTCACCGCGACGATCCCCTGCCTCGATTCCTTATCGCCGAAGAAGGGGATGCTTCTTACGTACGTCACAATCGGGGAAGGGTCGTAGCTCCCCGCCGGCCTCGCGGGAATCCACTCGATAATTCGGTCGGATTGCCGATAGGACGGGAACCAGTCGGCGCTTCCGCCAAGGTCGCAGGAGGATTCGTTCAGCATGCATACGCGATCGCCGATGAAGAGCAGATTGCCCGCTCTGTAGTACACATCGATCGAGTGGATATAAGAAGTGTTGTCCTGGATGTCGGCGATGCGCCTCGCGACCTTCAGAATGGCCGAGGAATCGCGGCTGATGTCATGGTTTAACGGATAGACGAGCGCTTCGTTGCTCTCTATCTCGGACAGATAAATATTGGGGAACGTAACGATGGCCTTGACGATGGGCTCGTCGATCGCATCCTGGAACTGACGGACGACTTGCCGGTTCAGGCTCTCGACTTCCTCGTTGTATATGTTGGTGAAGTATTGGTAGAACACAACCTGGGGGAAGATGGAGATAATAAGCACGGCAATCAAGTTAAAGACCAGCAGCCGCTGGAAAATCCGGTTTTTCTTGCGAACGGCCCCACTCATTCCGTACCCCCCTCTTGCGATGAAGAGGGCGGGTCGGCAGCTAACGCCGCCGACCCGCCCGGCGATTATTTATTGGCCAACCATCTCTTTGTATGCCTTATCCGCTGCCTTCTCCAGCTCGTCGCCGCCGTTGGCCCGGAAGTTCGCGACATACTCGTCGAAGTAGGCGCTCGGGTCGACATCGCTCGTAATGATCTTGAAGTAAGCGTCTACCGTCAGCTTATTTAACGTATTCGAATACTTGCTGAACTCTTCGAGCGTCGGAACGAATACCGCGCTGTAGCCGCTGATCTTGCCGTACTTGTCTGCGAATTCGTAATCGAACTTATCCCGCTGCTTGATGAACGGATCGTAAGAGACCTTGGCGTTCAGGACATTCTTGCCCTTCACATTGGCTTCGGCAAGCGTGTCGGTGGCCGTCAGGTTCACGAATTTGTCCCCGTCGAGCGTCCAGTCGACGCCCTTCTCGCCGTTGGTGAGGGTCAAGTAATATTCGTAATCGGTACATGCCGCTTCGATCATCTTCAGCAGCAGCTCCAGCTTCTCCGGATTCTCCATCGCCTTGGACGTAATCGCGATCGGATGGCTGGCCGTATCCCACATCGGAGTGCCCGATGCCCCGTTCGGCCCGACGGCCGGAACGCCGAAGACCGCTTCGCCGTCCGGAACGGACTCCTTGAACGCCTTGTACTGGCCGCCTCCGGCATCGTCGGGAATGTCCGGATTCAGCTCGTTGCGCCAGTGATAGAACATCGACATGCCCGTAATGCCGATCTTGCTGTTGTAGAACGCCTGGGAATCCGCCCAATACCCCGTCGTGTTCTCCGAGGTCAGGAACTCCGGATCGATCAGCCCGGCCTTATACCACTTCTGCAGAAGCGTAAGCGCTTCCTTCATCTCGGGCTGAATGGACGTCAGAACGACGTTGCCGTCCTTCATCGTGAATTGGACCGACTTGCTCGCGTCTCCCTTGCTTGCTCCCTTGAAGTCGCTGATTCCCGGATACCCGTATGCGCCCAGAATGTTCGGCAGGGCGAAGTCCGACAAGCCGTACGTATCCTTCTTGCCGTCCTTATCCGGGTCCTCGTTCCGGAACTTCGTGAACGCTTCTTCATACTCGGCAATCGTCTCCGGAATCTTCGAGATCCCGACGTTGTCCAGCCAATCCTTCCGCCAGATGACGACCGTCGGGTACGTTCCGTTGAGGTTCGTCATCGGGATGGCATAGATTTGGCCTTCGTACATCACGCCGTCCCACAGCTCGGGATAATTCTCGTTGAGGAACTTGACATAGGTCGGAGCGAACTTCTCCAGCGTCTCCATCGGAATCGGAGAGATGATTCCTTGCGAGATATACTTGGGGATGTTCTGCCGGTTCGTGATCTTCAGCACGTCCGGCATCTCGCCCGACGCCAGCCGTACATTGAGATTGTCTTCCCACTTCTGCGAATCGACATACCAGAAGTCGAACTTGGCGTTGAACTTCTCTTCGACCATCTTGATGACGCTCGAATTCGGGTTCGGCTGCCCGTACGAATCGTAACCGAGCCATTCCAGCGAGATCGGCTTCGCCTGCTCCGTCTGCTGCGCCTGTTGCGACGCTGTGCCCGAGCTGGTCGGAGTCTGCTGCCCTCCCGCTTCGTTGTTCCCGCCATTTCCGCCGCAGCCCGCCACGAGTCCCATAGAGAGCGCAACCGCCAGCGATACCCCCGTTAGTTTCCCGGCTTTTGTCATGCACAAGACCTCCATTTGTTTGAATGTATGTTAACCTGACCCGAAGGTCAAGCGTTAACCCTGGCCTGGATCAGCCCTTGATCGAACCCATCAGGGTTCCCTTGACGAAGTACTTCTGCAGGAACGGATACACGCACAGAATCGGCAGGACGGATACGACGAGCGCCGCCATCTTGACCGTCTCCGTGTTGACGGCCTGCGCATGCACCCCGGAACCGGATTCGGCCGATACGTCCTGGCCCTCCAGCAGAATCCGGCGCAGGATCATCTGCAGCACCTGCTTGTGCTCATCCTGGATGTAGATCATGCTGTCGAACCAAGCGTTCCAATGCGAGACGCCGGAATACAGCCCGACCGTGGCGATAATCGGCAGCGACAGCGGGAGCACGATACGGAACAGCACAACGATGTCGTTGGCCCCGTCGATCTTCGCCGATTCCTCAAGGCTCTCGGGAAGGGCCGCGATGAAGTTGCGGACGATCAGCAGCATGAAGGCGCTTACCGCCCCCGGAAGCACGAGCGCCCAGATCGAGTTCATAATGCCGATGTTGCGAATCAACAGGTACGACGGAATCATCCCGCCGGAGAAGAACATGGTAAGGACAACCACTCCCGTCCACAGCTTGCGGTTCGGCAGCGTGCGCTTGGACAGCGGGTAGGCTCCAAGGAACGTCAGCACAAGCGTGATCGCGGTCCCGAGCAGGGTGCGCATAATGGTATTGCCGTAAGCGGTCCAGATAATGTCATATTGGAACACCCGCTCGTACCCGGAGAAGTCGAGCTTGGTCGGGAGCAGATGGAATCCGTAGCTGTTCACCACGTCGGGAGGGCTGAGCGAGATCGTGATCGCCTGCAGCAGCGGCAGCAGCGTCGTAATCGACAGCGCCCCCAGGCCGATGTAGACGAAGCCCATGAAGAGGGTGTCCGATAAAGTTCGATTGCTTGTCATGGCGTTCTCCTCTTCTCTCTAGAAAATAGTGTCGTCCGACACCTTGCTCGCAATGTAATTCGCGGACAGGACGAGGACGAGCGCAACGACGTTCTTGAACAGGCCGACCGCCGCGGCGTAGCTGTAATTCATCTTGAGCAAGCCCTCCGAGTAGGTGTAAGTCGACAGCACGTCCCCGACTTCCATCACTTTGGCGTTAAGCAGATTAAATACTTGCTCGAAGTCGTCGTTGATGATGGTGCCGGAATTGAGAATGAGCATGATGACGATGACCGGCGCGATCGAAGGAATCGTGATGTACCAAATCTTCTGAATCCGGCTGATGCCGTCCACCTCGGACGCTTCGTACATCTCGGGATTGATCCCGGCGATGGCGGCCAGGTAAATGATCGAGGAGAAGCCGACATTCCGCCATATATCCGTGCTGACGAGAATGCTGCGGAACCATCCGGGTTCGGTGATGAAGAAGACGGGGTCGAAGCCCAGCTCCGTCAGAAGCATGTTGACCGGGCCGCGGCTCGGGGACAGGAACTCGATGACCATCCCGGCCAGCACGACCCAGGACAGGAAGTGAGGCAGGTAGCTGATCGTCTGAACCGACTTCTTGAACCATCTCGAAGACACTTCGTTGATCATGACCGCCAGCAGAATCGGCGCGATGAATCCGAAGATCAGCTTAAAGAAGTTGATGATGAGCGTATTGCGCAGAACCTGGCCGAAGTAGAGCCCCCCGAACAATTCGCGGAAGTTATCAAGACCGACCCACGGGCTGCCGCCGACTCCCTTCAGGAACTGATAATCCTGGAAGGCGATCAGCACGCCGTACATCGGCCCGTAGTGGAAAATCCCATAATAAACGAGCACGGGAAGCAACATGATGAAGAAGTACTTATGCGACAGATAGCTTTGGAACAAGGCGTTCGGTTTCACGCTGTGTCTTCCCTCCATTCCGTTTTTCCGATGACCTCACTGTAAGGGCGAGGAGCCGAATGAACAACCGACAAAAACTTGTTATGATACCGCTTTCTTATGAACGACGACGGAAAACCCCTTATTTTATCGCGTTTATCCGGCATCGGAAGAGAAAGTGGAGTTCAAAGCCCGGATCGACAGGAACGATATGGAAGCGTACACGGTACAGAGTCGCCTCCTTCCCCGTATGATCCGGAGCCGTTGTCTCCACGATCTCCGGCTCGCCGATCCCCGGATCGAATTCGAGGGCAACCTCCCCCCGCTCTCCTCTCCACACGCATCGTCCATTGTCCAGGGTAGGAGGGTGCAGGCTGACGAATTGTTCGATCACACTCGCGGAGACGACCTCGGACCCGGACTGGACCTCGACCTCGGGCTCGAACGCGAACCGATCGACCAGCCGCAGCGTCGCTTGCGTCTCCGGTTCGTTCGGCTGCCAATTCCAGACGAACTCCCTGCGCAGGCTCGTCAAGCCCGCAAGCCCGTATGCTCCGGCAAGCTCCAGCTCCAGGCGCAGCTCGCTGCCTTCCCACCGGCAGCCAAGCAGCTCGGCGGCATACGCCCGGCCGGCCTGCTGCACCGCGCCGCCGACGATCGGCACGGAATGCCCTTCCGACGAATTGTGGATCAGCCGGTATCGGTCCGGCCCGAAGGATTCGCGCGTGTACAGCCCGGCTCCAGGATCGGCAAGCAGGTTCTCCCCCGCCGCATGCAGCAGGAAGTGCCCCAGGTCGTTATGGTTGTGCGGCTCGTCGTTATGGCCGCCCTTCGCGGAGAAGGCGAACATCTCCCCTTCCGAATACCTTCGGTCGACCGCGACGGCCATGTCGGGCAACAGCTTGCCGCCTTCCGGAAGCGGCTTCTTCAGATGGGCCGGATCGGTCCACAGCAGATTCCGGATCACATGCGGCCATCGGAACGCCGAATCGGCGCCGAAGGGCGGAATCTCCTTCAGCTCGGGGATAGCCGTGCCCAGCCTCGAAGCCAGCTTGCTTAGCAGCCCCGTATGCCAGACAACCGCTCCGACATCCGAATAATTGATCGCAGCTCCTCCGGACAGCGCGAACGCCGCAGGATACTCGGCGATCGGTTTGATTTTCCCCCCGGCCAGCAGGTCCAGCTTCCCCTCGGTGCAGTGGAAGAGCATATCGGCGAAGTACGCGTAATAGCCGAAGCCGTAGTACCAGTACCCGATGCCCTCCTGGCACCCGCCGTCCTCCCCGTAGCTCTCCAGGAAGCACTCCAGGCTCCGAAGCAGCCGTTCAATCATGCCCGCGAGCCGCTCGCGGTCATCCACGAGCAATAGCGCCGCCATGCCGATCGCTCCTCCGCATACGGCCGACCAGTTGTCCCGACGCGACTCCCAGCCGAAGTGAACCGGAGTGTTGAACAGCGGCTGCCAGATGCGGCGCTCGATCTCGCAGCGGATTCGATAGCTCGCCCATCCGTTTAACCGATCCCCGACGAGATGCAGCGTCTCCGCAAGCGCGTGGGCCGTCTCCGCGGCGAACAGATCCACCTGGCCTTCCGGGGGCACGCGGGCGCTTGCCGCCGCTTCGTGGCCCAAGGGCAAACAGGCGGGCAAGCACCACGTATATTCGTTGCAGATGTCCCAGACGAGATTCTCAAGCGCCTCTCTGGAGGAGGAATTCTCGGAATCCTGCAGCAGATCGACCGTCAAGGCGAGCAATCTTCCCCTTCGTTCGAAGTAAGGGATTTCGTACGATTGCCGCGTCCCCTCCTTCTCGAACTCGACGAACCGGGAGAACGGAAGCGGCGGGATCGGTGTCTCTCTGGCGTATCGGGCGTAAGCGCGAATCTCGTCAAGCAGCGGTTCTGCGATGGAGCGGCTTGCCGCCTCCTCCCACGGAGCTCGCCCATCCGGCGGCAAGCCGTATGGGAACAGGGGAGCGCGCGGAAGAGCCGAGACGATGGCGCTGTGTATTTCGCTGAAGCTGTACATGGTCTGCCCCCTTCGTTTGATGATGTCACCGAATTATAAGAACGGGCGGAGACGGAATGGAATACCAAACAATTGCGATCGTATCGGAATCCTGTTCTGGATAAGCGCAACGGAACGTTATTTTTGCGTAAGGGAGGCGAATTCGGATTTGATATGCTTTGGGACAGAGGCCATGCGGGCCGCGAAGGGAGGAGAACCATCATAAGACAATGGAATTACGCGGCATATGCCTGCATCTTGGCGGTCGTGTTCCTGTGGGGATCGGCGGCGGCGGTCGGACGTTACCTGGGGGATACGGGGACGCCTCTGACGCTTGCGGTGTGGCGGCTTGCCCTCGGCTTCGGCTTGCTGCTTGCAATCCGGGCGGGCATCGCCCTAAAGAATCGGATCTCGAAGCGCGGCCGCCAAGGGAGCGCGAATCAGGAACCTGCGAAGAACCGGGGACCGGTTGGAAAATGGACACGAGACTGCATGCCGATCTGGGTCGCGGGAATCGTAGGGTACGGAGCGATGCTCTGGCTATTCTTCGCCGCGGCCCGAACGACTCTCGCCAGCCACCTCGTTCTGATCATGTCCATGGCTCCCATCTGCACGATGCTGATGAGCCGACTGGCCGGAGCCCCGCTGCGATCCGGTCAATACGGTGCGGCCGCCGTGTCGTTGGTCGGCGTCGCCGTCATCGCGTCGCCTTCCGTGCCGGATGCGACGGTCAGCCTGGAGGGAGACCTGCTCGCGCTGCTGGCCATGATCGCCTTCTCCGCTTACACCGTCATGACCGGGCGCCTCGGCGCGAGGACGGCGTCGCTGAACCTCAATCTGCATGCCATGGCCGCCGGGCTTGTCAGCCTGCTGGCCGCTTATGGCATTGTCGGGGATGGCGGGGGCTTTGGAGGGATTCTGGGAGGGACCAGTGGAAAGATCGGTGAAGGGCTCGGTGGAGAGCTTCGCGGAGGACTTGGCGGAGGGTTCAATGGAGGGCTTCTTGAGAATCTGCTTGCCGTCATTCAGACTCCCGAACAAGGGCTCGCCATCGGTTATCTCGGAATCGCATCCACGGGGCTCGCTTACTTGCTGTATTCCTTGGCCCTCGCTCGGCTGCCGATGGGACGGGTCGTTCCGTTTATTTTCCTCCAGCCCGTCGTCGGCGTGGTGCTGGCCGCGGTGTGGCTCGGCGAGGCGCTTACCATTAAAGCAGCAATTGGAATGGCCGCCATTCTCGGCGGGCTGATCTGGAACCATCGGTTGACCTTGCAACCCCAACCCTTATTAAACAGGAGGACAACAACAAATGAATTCCCCTTCCATTAAAGTAGGAATCGTCGGCTGCGGCGTCATCGGCAAGCAGCATATTCGAGCCGCACACGAATCGGAATGGATTGAACTCGCCGGGGTAACGGACCTGAATCCGGAGGCGGCCCGCCTCGTCGCCCGGCAATTCGAGGCGAAGCGCGCGTATGACGATGCGCTCTCCCTGATCGCGGACCCCGAGATCGAAGCCGTCGTGCTGGCCGTGCCCACGAACGTCCGCACCGGGCTCGCGCTGAAGGCGATCGCCGCAGGCAAGCACGTCCTGCTCGAGAAGCCGCTGGCCATGAGCGTCAAGGAGATCGAACGGCTGCAGGAAGCGGCGGCGGAACACGCCCGAGCGGGAGGGGCTCCCTTGACGATAGCCTTCTGCTCCTCCCGCTTCCGGTTCCTGGAGCATGCCAAGGCCGCGCGGGATTGGATCGCCGAGGGGCGCCTTGGAGACATTCGCTTGATCCGATGCCGAGTGAACGAGCCCTCGCCCGGACGGCCGTCGACTCCCCAGCCGGTATGGCGCGTGCATTCGGAGATCAACGGCGGAGGCATCGTCGCGAACTGGGGCATTTACGACTTCGATTACTTGCTGGGGCTTACCGGCTGGACGCTTCGGCCCGAATGGGCCATCGCCCGCACGTGGGGACTCGGGGACTCGATTCGCAGCTACTTCCCTCCGGATGCCAACACGGAGACATACGGAACCGCCTACATCCAATGCGCGGACAACGTCGCCTTGACATACGAGCGAGGGGAGTTCATGGGCGCCGAGCAGGAGCGCTCCTGGCAGATCATCGGCAGCGAAGGCAGCCTGACGCTTCATATGACCTGGCCTTCGGAGAAGCGGATCGTCGCCTCCCTCCTCCACCCGGAGACCGGGATCGAGCAGGTGACCGTGTGGGAAGGGACGGAAGATTCATCCTGGGTGGACAAGGGAGCGTTGATCGACTTTACCCAATCGATTCTCGACAACCGGCAGCCGGCAACGGGCCTGCCCGAAGCCTTGAAGCTGCAGGCCGTCATGGACGCGCTGTACGCTTCGGCCCGCTCCGGAGCGCCGGTACGAATGTCCGGCGCGGCGGAGGGAACGGGAGTGATGGCGGAGATGGGTCCCGCAAGTTCGAGCAGTTCCAGCGGAACGAGCGAGGGAGGGGACCTGTCATGAAGTATGCCTTCGTCTCCTTCTCCTGCCCGAACGCCCCTCTCGCTTCGATCCTGCGCATGGCTCAAGAATATGGGTACGCCGGGTTCGAGGCTCGCTGCGGCTTCGGCCACGCGCACGGGATCGGCCTCGACCTGACGGACGAACAAATCGCCGATATCCGCCGCGACTTCGCGGTCGGCGGCATCTCGCTGGCATGCCTGAGCGTCTCCTGCCATTATTCGAATCCGCTGACCGTAGATCTCAATATCGACGAGACCAAGGCCTATATCCGGCTCGCACAGAAGCTGGACGTTCCGTTTCTGCGCGTCTTCTGCGGAGTCATCCCGTCCTCCCTCGACCGTGAGGAAGCGAGACGGCAAGTCGCGCAATCGCTGCGCGAACTGGCGCCCGTTGCGGAGCAAGCGGGAGTTCATCTCCTTGCCGAGACTCACGACGACTGGTCTGACCCGAAGGAGATGGCAGCCGTCATGCGCGAGGTGAACCATCCCTCTGTCGGCGTCGTCTGGGACGTGATGCACACGCTGCGGGGCGGCGGAACAGCGATGGAGGCAGCCTACCGCATTCTCGAACCGTGGATTCGCCACGTCCATATTCACGACGGACTGCTGGATCTCTCCCGCCTGACTTTCCTCCCGATCGGGGAAGGGGACATCGATCATCGCCCGGTTGTTCGCATCTTGCTCGATCATGGTTACGAAGGATTCGTGAGCGGGGAGTGGCTCGACTGGGAGCCGGCGGAGACGCATCTTCCCCGGGAGATCGAAGCCATGCGACGATACGAGAACGAGATTCTTGCGCAAGGCTGAGGAGCAGAACGGGACGCTTTTTGTCCCATGATGAGGAGGCAGCCCTTCAAAGGGACTGCCTCCATTCGCCATCGATGTGCGGATTTCACGCACATCGTCCGCCACTCCGACCACATCTGAACCCCCTCTTGCTTCCAACCGCTTATGAAAAAAAACAGCCGGCTCTCAAAGAGCGACTGTCGCCATGCGAATATATCCTATCTTCACTCCTGAGGCAAGGGTCTTAACGCCTTAATCTCCTTGATCGTCATGCCGGCGATCTTCTCGATCAGCTCCAACTCCATTCCCATTTCGAGCATTTTGACTGCAGCTTCGGCCCTCCCCCGAGCCTCGCCCCGAGCCATTCCCTCGGCCATTCCCACCTGCCGCGCGCTCTCGATCCGGGACTTCTCGTCGCTGAGTGCCTTCATCCGCGCATCGTATGCCATCCGCGCTGCAGGGTCTTGACTTAAGAACTCCAACGTGTCCATCGCCTTCTTCAGCATCGGCTCCTTCATCGTCATCGCCTCCCCTGTGATAGCGTTCGTTCGGCAGGCAGGAGTAATTCAGGATGTTAATTGTCACGCACTTCTGCAGCGTATTGTAATTGCCGCCCCTTGGGATCTGATGATAGTACATCTCCGACCAGTAGAATAAGGTGCGCTTCTCCATATGATAAGGATTAAACAGTTGCATCTCGATATTCAGCAGCTCGCCCTTGGCCGTGCGGGCTTTAATGTCCATAATCGATTGTTTGTCGTCCGGGCTGTCCGGCTCCGTATAGGGGTTCAGAAGGATACATCGGGAAACCCCTCCTTTTCTACTCAGTATACCATTATCGATTCGTTCCATAAATTATCGCCCGTCAAAAAAGAGAAGCCCAGAGAGGGCACCCTCCGGACTTCTCTGCGTACTCTGCGCGAGCTGCCGCCGCTTACATTCTGTTCACTTGCAGCACATAGCTTCGCACGTTATCGTCATGGGCCGTCAGCTCGATCACGATCTCGTTTAAGCCCGCGTCGAGCGGGACGCTGATCGCCGAACCGGACACGGCCGGATTCCCGTTGACCGTCAAGCTCTGGTACACCCTTGATGCGGCGGTCGGCGTAATCAAGATGGATGCCGCTGTGCCGGGGACGGTCAGGCTGTAGCTTGTCGTCTCGGGATCGAAGCTCAGCGCTCCCGGGTCGACCTCGAGGCTCTTCAGCACGTATTGAGGATTCGTTCCCGTCGCGCCCGGATAGTATTGAGCCGAATCCACGAAGCTGATCGTGCCGAGCTTCACCGGATCGACGGCCGTGAAGTCCTCTGTCACCGCTCTCCCCTCGGAGACGATGCACTCGTAGCATGTGATATTGCCGCCCTCGACAAGCAGCTCCGGGCCGGTGTTATTATAAATCTCGCTATTGTAAATGTAGACGTTGGCCGCCACGCTGTTGAGCGACCCGGCCCATACGCCGGCCGCCGTCGGCATTCCGCCGGGCTCGACGGAACCGTAGGCGATGCTGTTGCGCAGTTCCGACTCGCCGCCCCAGAAGCGATAGGCTCTCTTGTTGCCGTAGGAGACGCTGTCGTTCACATAGGCATGAGCCGCCTTGAGATCCCAGCCGCCGTCCGTGTTGCCGAAGGCGACGCTGCGGTTGAACGTGATGTAGTCGGAAGCCGCTTCCGCAACGAAGCCGTCCGCGTTCCAATATTCGCTCGGTCCCGCATCCTGATAGTTGTTGCTCGATACGCTGTCGTTGAAGGTAATGTCATGATCGACGATGGCCGGGTCCTGGCTGGAGTCGGCTACCTGGAAGCCGAACGGGAAGTTGCCGGTTATCCAATAGGCGGCCCCTCCGGCGTCGGCGGTGCAACGGTTCACAACGGCATCGTAGTTGCCGCCCCGGAAGCGAATGCCGCGCTTCGTATAATACGTGAAGTCGCTGTCTTCAATAACGATGTCATGGGAAGCGATCGACCCGTCCGCAGCCGTCGCCCCTCCGTTCAAGTAGATGCCGTCGCTCATCTCGGAGATGTCCACGTTGTAGATTCGGATGCCGACGTTCCTGCCCCGTGTGTAGATGCCATTGAAGTAATTGTTGATCTTCAGGTCCTGAACGACCCAATAGCTGGCCCCGGCAGAGACGTCGATGAAGTTGCCGGTTGCCTGATTATACCGCGTGAAGCTGCCCGTAAACACCGGAAGGCCGCTCCCCGTATCGACTCCCGCGATCCGCTTCGGCGACGACGTGCTCGTGCCCCCGCTCGCGATGGTAATCTTCTGGCCCGTATAGGAGCCGCTTCCGATATACAGCGTGCCTGTCGCCGCCGTCTGGTTCCAGGCCGACTGCAGCGCATTCGGCGCATCCGCCGACAAGGCGTTCGCCCAACTGCTGCCGTCCATCGTTCCCGCTCCGGTCGGCGTCATGTAGCGGTCGGGCGCGCTGATCGGCAGTGTCCGTGGAGCCGAAGGCAGGATGTTGGACGGTGTCGGCTGATAGTAGCCTTTGCTCGAGCCGTATAACTGATTGTTGAAGTCGGTGCCCACTCCGGTCCACGATTCGTTCGTCGGATTGACGAACTGCGGGTCCGTTCCGGAGAGCGTTGTCCCGTTGACGTAGCCGTAGGCAACCGAATCCACGAACGTATAGTTGCCGCCGTCGATCTTGTCATACAGCCTGACCGTGCTGATCGTATCGGCGAAGACGGAATCGTACGCGGTCACGATGCCTCCCTCGCAGCGGAACTCCTCATAGCCGTTGTTGACGAAGGTCGTGTTATGCAAGATGACGTTCGCTCTCTTGCTGAGATCGCTGGTCGCTCCGATCCATGCGCCGTAGCTGTCGCTGTAGGCGGCGACGCAATTCGTCAGAACGGCTTCGCCCGTCGACCAGATTCGGAAGCCGCGCTTGTTCCCCACCGCGATGCAATCGTTGAGATACGTATGCGCCGCCTTGACGTCCCAGCCTCCGTCCGTGTTGTCGAACGCCTTGCAGCGGTTGTACGTAATGTTGTCCGAGTTCCACTCGGAGACGAAGGAATCGCCGTTCCAGTATCCGGTGCCGTTGTTCTGGTAGTTGTTGCGCCCTTCGCAGTCGTTGAACGTGATATCGTGATCGATAATGCCTGCGGCTTGCTCGGAATCCGCCACTTGGAAGCTGAACGGATAATTGCCGGTTACCCAATACGCCTCGCCGCCGGCATCCGCCGTACAGCGATTGACCGTCGCGTCGTAATTGCCGCCCAGGAACCGGATGCCCCGCTTCGTGTAATACTTGAAGTCGCTGTCCTCGATCAGAATGCCGTGGGAGCCGATCGTGCCGTCCGCCGCCGTCGCGCCGCCTCTAAGGTAGAAGCCGTCGCTCATATAGGAGACGTCGACATTGGAGATCCGGTAGCCGATGTTCCGTCCCTTCGTCTCAATCCCATAATAATAATGGCTGATCCGGATGTCCTCGAGCACCCAATAGCTCACCCCGGAAGCGATCTCGATCAAGGTCCCTCTCCGCTGGCTCGTATGCGAGAAGTCGCCGATGAATTCCGGAAGTCCGTCCCCCCGGTCCACGCCCAGCAGCGTCTTCGGAGCGCTTGCGCTCGCGTCGCCCGCACGAAGGTTCACAAACTGCGGAACGTCGTACGTGCCGCCGCCGACGTATACGGTGCCCGTGTCCCCGGCAGCATCCCACGCTGCCTGCAGCCCGTCGATCCGATTGCCGGCCATGGCGTTCGCCCAACTGCTGCCATCCTTGGTTCCCGCGCCACCCGGCGTCACGTAACGGTCCCCCGATCCGGCCGGCGGCGGAGTCGGCGTCACTGCGGCTTCGACCGCGAAGGCGTCTATCGATACGTAATAGTCGGTTGAAGCGGCGTTCTTCGTCGCAGCGACAGCGACCCGGATCGTATGGGTGCCCGGCGACAGATCCGTTCGGGAGTACACCGTCTGCTTAGACGTCTCGGCGCTCGAATACAGGTCGACCACCTGGTCGAGCGTTCCGTCGATATAGATCTCCGCCTTGCCCTTATTGCTCGATTGCGGAGCGAACCAATACACCTGCGTGCCGGTGAACTGCAGTTCGGCGTAGTTGTTGGTCGAATTGCTGTAATATTGGTCTTCGCCGTAATTGCTCACCGTCGTGCCCGAATACGACCATGCCCCTTGATAGACGATAGAGGAATCGCAGGAATCGATCAGCACGGTTCCCGATACGGGGGAAGTCTCCGTTGTCTGCGAATCGCACGGGCTCGTCGGATTGGTCGGGTTCGTAGGATCAGTAGGATCGGTAGGATCGGTCGGGTTGGTCGGGTTCCCGTTCGCGTCTTCCCGCTCGCTTGAAGCCGGGCCGGTCCCTGTCGGCGTATCGGTGTCGGTCGTCAAGTAAATTTTGTCGAGATACAGGCCATCCTCTCGGGCCCAGAAGTTCAGGTCCGCATACCCTGCGGCGATTCCGGTTATCGTCCCGACGTTCTTCCACTTGTATGTGCTGCCGGTCGACAGGCTCGTATTGGTGAAAAGAACCGTGTCGTTCAAGCCGACATAGACCGAGTCGGCCCCGGTATTCGGCGCCTTGTACAGCAGCCATACCTTGTAGTTGCCCGCCGTCGAGAACTTGGCCTTATAGGTCAGCTCCGGCGCATTCTCGTTCTGGGGCGGGTTGAAGAACGCGCCGCTGTCCGGAGACGCCCACATCGCATCGCCCGAGCTGCCGGCAACGACCGTCCAATCGGCGCCTCCCCTGGCATCGACGTAAGCGTAATCCGAGTTCTCCGCAGCGGCTTCCGCCTCTATGCTGAGCTGTCCGCCGGCTTCCAGCCAGGCTCCCGGCTCGGGAGGCGCTATCGGTTCGCGGTCCGATTCCGCAGCTCCCGTCCCCGTCGGCGTGTCGGTGCCGGTCGTCAGGTAGATCTTGTCGATGTACAGGCCGTCCTCCCGGGCCCAGAAGTTGATATCGACGTAGCCCGAGCCGATCCCGGCGAACGTCCCTATCTTCCTCCACCCGAATGAGCTGCCGGTTGACAGGCTTGTATTCGTGATCTTGAGCTCATCTCCGAATCCCGCATACACGGAGTCGGCGCCGGTATTCGGCGCTTTGTACAAGATCCACACATTGTAGCTCCCTGCCGTCGAGAAGTTCACCTTGTACGTCAACTCCGGCGCATTCTCGTTCTGGGGTGCGTTGAAGAAGCCTCCCACATCCGGGGATGCCCACATGGAGCTGCCGGAAGAGCCGGCGGCAATCGCCCACTCCGCTCCGCCTCTCGCGTTCGTGTAAGCGTATTCGGAATTCTCCGCGGCCGTCTCCGCTTCGATGGTTACCGCGCCTCCGGCTTCGACGAACGCCCCTTCGTCCGCAGCCGAAGCCTGCGGCGCCGGACCGAACACCTCGAACGAACCGACCAGCAGGCATACCGCGAGCAACACCCTGAGCAGCTTGTTTAACCCGATTTTTCTCCCAACGTTCATCTCGCTAATTCCCTCCTTTATATAGTTGCTATTCTGGTTCACAGTCGGCTCGATTCCAGCCGTTCCAGCAGAGCCGCGTATTCCATCCCGGCCAGCATAACGATGCCGATTCCATGAGTGTCGTTGACCGTCCATGGCAAGTCGTCCTTGTAATACGAGGGGCTGAACGAATAGCGGGAGCCGACGCAGACGCCATGCACGTTGCCCCATTGATCGACGGCATGGCAGGTCAGCCCCTCCCAGCCTCGCCGGACCGCCTGCACATAAGCTTCCGAGTCGTCCAAGTCGTCCAGGAAGCCCAGCCGCAGCCCCCGGCAGAAGGCGTAGACGAACATGGCGGTGCACGAGGTCTCCTCGTACGAATCCGGGTCGTTCAA
Source organism: Cohnella fermenti (assembly GCF_004801405.1). Lineage (GTDB taxonomy): Bacteria > Bacillota > Bacilli > Paenibacillales > Paenibacillaceae > Cohnella > Cohnella fermenti. Next base: position 8,895 of record NZ_SSOB01000067.1, on the reverse strand, counting down.
CACTTGATGCCACAGCCCGTTCTTGCCCTGCAGCTTGAGCAAGCCGCCGCACAGCTCGCGGAAAAAGAGCAGCAGCCGCTCCCGATCCGGATGTGCCGTCGGCAGCGCCTCCAGCAGCTCCGACAACGTGAAGACCGGCCAGCCGTTGCCTCGCCCCCAAGGAACCTTCGTCGCGGTGCCGTACTTGAAGTCGTAGACGTGCGAGAGAATGCGGAGCTCCGGCATATACAGATACTCGCGGAACAAGAGCGCCTGCTTGGCGGCTTCGTCCAGATAGACGTCCTCTCCGGTCAAGCGGGCATACCGGATCAGGAACGGCACGCTCATGTACAGGTCGTCGCCCCACAGCGTGTTCTCCATGTAGTAGCCGGGGCAAGCCCGATAGAAGACGCCGTCCTCCTTGCGCTCTTGCCGGTTCATCATGAAGTCGGCCACGGCCTCCGCCACCCGAAGCGAGGACGGCTCCGGGCAATCGCGATAAGCCTCCAGCATGGCCGAAGCGAAGGACCCGCAGTCGTCCAGCATATCCAGCTCCGCAAGCTGATGGTTGACGGAGGGATAGCCGTACTGCCGCTTCTCCCACAGGGAATAGGCATACATTCGCGTGCAGAACCCGATATGGTCGAAGGCGTATCGTTCCATATCCGGCCGCTTCAGCGCGCGCCCCGTCCTCAGCAGTCCGTACAGCGTCACTCCGAGCGGGTAACTCCACCGGGCAAAATTGGTGTTTTCCGCATATGGTCTGACCCAAACATCCGGCTCATCCAGCCGCCAATAGATCCCTCCCTCCTTCTCCTCCCATAAGCCGTACAGCGTCTGCACCTCCTTGCGGGAATACCGGCTGCCCTCCGCGAACGGCCCCAGGTACAGCCAGCACTCGTCCGTCCCGCGAATCGGCTGCGGCAGCTCGAACTCGCACAAGGCTTCGCCCCCGGCCGAGACGTGCGCCAGCTCAAGGGTGTACCCCCAGTCGTCCGCCCCGGGAGCAAATCTCACCAGCACATCGCGGGAACCGAAGGCCAGCTCAACGTCCCGTTCCGTGATCCCCGCCTCGCTGGCGGACAACAGCTCCTCCCCGTCGACCCATACGGCTGCCGGCCCATGCGCGACCAAGCGCAGCCGGTAACGGACCCGGCCATGACCCGCGCAGCGAACCCGGCTCCAGCCGTAGGCATACCGCCCCGGATTCCCGTCGCCGAACAGCCGGCTTCCGACTCCCCGCTCCCGTTCCTCCTCGCTCCACTGCCGTTCGGGGAACCAGGCAAGCGCCGACTCCGAACAGGCCAATTCCGAATAGGGCAATTCGGAATTGGCCCATTCGGCATTCGCCAGCTCGGAATACGCCCAGCCCGCCTCCCCGAAGCGCTCGGCGAACGGAGCCTGCACCGTCGGCGTTCCCCACTTGCTGCGGACCGTGCCTACCGCGCCGCCGAAGCCGGAAGCCGTCTTGCAGAAGGCGAACAGAAGAGAGTTCCAGCCCGGCTGAAGCGGAATCCGCACGGCCCTGCGCACTTGCGAGTTCACCTCCTCCGCCGCTTCCGACCGGTAGACCGGCCTGTCGTTCACATGGAGCCTTGTCGGCCCATAGCAACTGATCGCGGTCTCCCAATGGCTCTCCTGGTCGCTCCATATCCTGCCAAGTACATAAGCCCATTGCCCGATAGCGGCCTCGGGATGCTTCTCGTCCAGATTCAAGTCGAACCGGCCGTCGGACAACTGCCGGAAGCCCCGGCGGCTGAACGCCCTGAAGGTGAAGGGCACTTTCGGGTGATTGCCGATATACCGCAACGCGATCGTCTCCGCCACCCGCTCCGGTTCCGAGCCGAGACGGAAGGCGATGCTCATCTCGGCATCGATCTTATGAGGCATGACGCCATCTCCTAACGATTGATAGAATGGCCCGGAACCCGGCGAATCCGCTGCGGACACGTCGGAATCGGACACTTCAGATTCGGAAGTTAAGCAGCTTCGTCCGGTTCGGGAAGCGCAGCCGAACGAGTCCCGAGCCGTATTCCCCGTAAGCATGGGGGTTATCGATGAGCGGATAGCCCCCGTCGCCGAGAAGCTCCTTCCCGCCGACCCGGCAAGGCCGCTCGTAAGCCATCTCGACAAGGCCGATGGATGGCGAGTCGTAGACGAAGCTCCCCTCCGCGGAGCACGAGAGCGATGCCGCAGCCACCGCTTCGACGAAGCGCTCGAAGCCGCCCCATTGCTCCTTGCTGCCGGCCTCCAGCAGCCAGATGTTCGACGGCTCCAAGCACAGCAGCTCCCGCTCCTTATAGGTGCCGGTATCGGTCTCCGCATAGGGCTTCTGCGAGAACACCGCTACATAAGCGTCCCGCTTGCGGCCGAACAGCCAGTCGCCGGAGTGCCTCGTCTCGTCGAACTGCCGGAACGGGAAGTACGCGTGGGTACGGCCGGGCCCCTCCTCCAACCGATAGATGTAGGCCAACACGCCGCGGTGCGCGAAGCTCTTCGGATTCCGATACTGCCCTCCCCAATAGGAAGGCCGCGTCATCTCCGATTTATTGTCGAAGCACGTGACGAAGATCGGAACCTCGCCGTCCAGCAGCACCTGGCCGACATGCACCTGGGCGCCCGGTTCGCCCGTCTTCGACTCGACCATGCCGGATACCATATAATCCCTTGTCCGGTAGGTCGCGCAGTTCACGCCGTCCATCCCCTCGCTCGGGAACAGCCCCATCCGCGTGCGAGTGAACCATTCCCCTTCATCGGCGGCAAGCGTCTCCCATTCGGGATCGGGGACGTACGAGCTGCTTGCCAGCGCGGCGCAACCGATCGACAGCTTGCGGACGAGCCGCGTCTGCCGCCCGAACAGCAGCCAGTTCAGACAGCTCATCGCCTCAAGCTCCGGGTGGATGATCGTGTCTTCGTAGCTGCGGCCGTGCGTCGTGCCCATGACCCCCTTGCTGGCGTGGGAAGCCAGCATCGCGCAGACCAGATCCAGCAGTTGCCGGGCCAGGATACGGGTCAGCCCGTACTCCTCGCCGAAGTCGACGATGCTCAGCAGCGCCAGCATATCCTCCTCGTAATACGCGTTGGAGTGCCATTCCATGAAGCCGTAGGTGCCCTTCTGCTTGATCCAGCGTTCGGCCAACAGCCGTCCCTTGAGCGCATGGAACAGACCGTTCTGGCCGCTGTTCGCGAACACCTCCCCCGGGCAAAGCAAACCGGCCACGTACTCCGCGCTGCAGAACAGAATCTCGTGATTCTCGGTCCGGGAGAACATCATCGAGCGGCCCGGCTCGTCGGCGGCGTACTTGAAGCCGAGGATGGTCGCCTTCATGCGCCGCAGCAGCTCTTCGTCCAGGCGTCCGCTGTCCGCGAATCTCGCGTACATGCGCAGCAGGCCGTGCATCGCGAAGTCCGCGCAATCGCAGCGGGCATCGATATAGTCGAGCGCGCTGGCTATCGACGCTTCCTTCACCGCGGCCCATTCGCCGAGCTCCATCTTCGCGAGCTCGGCATAGAGCACAGTCCGCGGGTTGCCCGGCTCCTCGGCGAGCCTCTCCAGCATATATCTCTTGCGCCTCGCGAAGTCCGCATCCTGCGGGAGCCCGGCGAACCAGTCGATGCGCGTGAAGCGCAGCGCGATGCCGCCGATCGTCGCCCCTCCTTCCGCCGCGTAATCGATCGCCGCGATGTACTCCCCCGCCTCCGGAAGCCGATCCGCTGTCAGCAGAGCAAGCGGACCGGCGGAGCCGCCGAGCCGATGCTCCGAGCGGAACACCGTTGGCCCGCGAGCCCCGCGCGCACTCCGGCAGATCTCGATGACGAAGGCCCCCTCGCTCTCCGGAGGCGAATCCCAGTGCAGCTCCAGCGTTTCTTGTCCGGAGATCGCGTGCTTCGCCAGATAGAAGCGTGACAGATCCCGCTCCAATCTCTCCCGCGCTTCGCCGCCAAGCCGCAGCGGAGGAGCCGCCGACAGCCTCCCCTCCTCCGCGGCAAGCGTAAACGTGTTCATGCAATGCAGGTGCACGTTGACCAGAAGGAGAACGAGATCGTTCTCCCCCGCCTTCAGCGGCAGAAGCAGCTCGAACTCGGACTCCACCCGCCCGACGCGGAGGTGGGAGAACACCTCCGCGCCGCCAAGGAAAATCCGGGAGGAACCGCCAAGCCACAGCCGGAAGCGATAGAGGCCGTCCGCAGGCGCCGCAATTCGCGTATAAGCGAAAGTAGCGAGCATCCTGGCTTGGACTCCGAAGCGGGCCCATGTCATTTTGTGCTCCGATGGGTCCGTCCTCAGCAGACTCCACCGGCTCGCCTGCCCGAACAGGGACAGCTCCTCGCCTTCCCGCGGACTCAGGCTCGGCAGCAGGGAAGCCGCCTCCTCGATCAAGGGCAAATACGGCTCGACCGGAACCTTGTAGTTATCGTGGTAAAGCGCGGAGACATCCTTGTCGAAGGGGCCTGCGTACAGCCAATCCCGGATCGGATGCCAGGTTCGCCCGACGCCCGTCTCTACGGTCTCTATGGCCTCTCCCGTCCTCCCGTTCATCCTAGTTCAGCTCCTGCTTGGCCGCCGCATACGTCTCCATCTGCTGCTTGACGATCTCCTTGATGTCCTTCTCCAGCATCGCGGTGTCCTTGTTGTCGATATACCATTGCTTATACCAATCCTCGATGGCCTGCCCGTCGTTCTTCTTCCACATGTCCTGCGCGTCCTTAAGCGCCTGCTCCACGGTATACTTGGTGCCGCTGACGACCGCCTTCAGCCAGATGGCGTCGATCGACTTCTCGACATTCGTATCGGTGGTGAGAAGCCCCTTCGGCAGCGAAGGCATGTGCTCGGACATCGTCAGCTCCGGATACGGCTTGTCGAGGGTCAGGTACGTATCGCGGAAAAGATCGTAAAATGCCTGGTATTCATCATGTCGAGGATCGCTCTGGTACTTGAGTGCAGGAAGATCATACTTGCTGAACGACAGGCCGCCGTTCTGCAGCATGCGCATATCCGCCGTGATGGTCGACACTTCCTTCGAGTGCTTATCCGCGTCCAGAATCTCCGGGAAGCCGTTGGCCATCGTATAATGAGTTCCTTCGATCCCGTACGACAACGTCCGGGAAGTGCTGTCTTCGATGAGGAAGTCGACGTACTTGATGACGGCATCCGGGTTCTTCGCCGTCGCGCTGACGACCGCGGTCATCTGCACGGGGTTGCCGAGCGTCGGAAGGAACGCCCCCGCCTCGCTCTCCGGATAAGCCAGGAAGGTAACCTCGGCGGTCGCCACGTTCTTCTTCAGCGGATCGACGAGCGTCTGAAGGATGCTCATCGCATTGTTGTTCTGGAACAGATACATGCCAAGCTTGCCGTTAATGAAGTCCTGCTGGGCCTTGGCGCCGTTCTTGTCCGCAGCGAAATCCCGATCGACGATGCCTGCGTCGTACAGCCTCTTCGCATAATTGTTGTATTCGGTTCTCCGCTCCCAATCGATGACGAGCTGATCGTCCTTCACGACCCACTTGTTGCTGCTGCCGAAGATCTGCTTCAGCGTCAGCTCGGACGGACCGCTGATCGAGAGGCCGAACGTGTCCTTCTGGCCGTTGCCGTCGGGGTCCTGCTCCGTGAACGCCTTCGCCACCTCGAACAGCTCCTCCGTCGTCGTGGGCATCTTCAGGTTCAGCTTCTCCAGCCAGTCGGTGCGGATCAGGATGCCCCGCTGCGGGTTCACCCAGTTGAACCGGCCGAACTCGTACAGCTTGCCGTCGGACTTCGTTCCGAGCTTCTTCAGAATCGGATTGTCTTCCATCAGCTTCTTGTAATTCACGCTGTACTGCTCGATCAGGTCGTCGATCGGCATGAGCTGCTTCTGGTCGTACAGCATATTGCGGTTGTTCGGAGCGTACTCGAACAGCAGGTCGGGCCCGCTGCCGGACGCGTACAGCACATTGATCTTCTCCTCCGGATTCGTCCGCGGAATGGCGATGAACTTGACGTTCGCCGGCCCGTTCTCGTTGATCCACTTCGTCCAGCGGTTGTTCTCGATGGTGCCTTCGTCCTGTGCGACGTTCCCCCGATCATAGACGGAGACGGTAATGTCCTTCTTGACCTCGGGAGAAGGCGTTGCCTCCTTCGAGGCTTCTCCCGACGATGACGGAGGCTGCGAGGACGCCTGCTCCGCCGTCTGGCCCGCTTCCCCGTTGTTGTTGCTGCAGCCGGACAGAAGAGCGCCTCCCGCCAATGCCACAGTAAGCGATACCGACAACCATTTTCTCCCCGAGGCTGACGAACTTGTCATTGAACTTGCCATGGATAATCCCCCTTGTCGAATAACTTGAAGCAGCATGCTATGCATAAGCTCACCCCTTGACGGAACCGAGCATCACGCCTTTGACGAAGTACTTCTGCATAAACGGGTAAACGACCAGCATCGGCACGACCATAACGAGAACGCCCGCCGCCTTCAGCGATTCCGGCACCACCTGGACCTGCTCCTCGGCATTGCCGCTCGCGGCGACGATCTCCTGCAGCAGGCTCTGGCTCTTGATCATGTTCTGAACCAGTACCGTGAGATTGTACTTGCTCGTCTCATTGATGTAGATAAGCACGTTCATGAAGGTGTTCCAGTAGCCGACCCCGTAGAACAAGGTCAGCGTCGCCAGGACGGGCAAGGAGAGCGGCAGCACGATTCGGAACAGGTACACCATCTCGCTGCAGCCGTCGATGCGCGCGGCATCGTCGATCTCGTCCGGGATGTTCTCGAAGAAGGTGCGCATGACAAGCAGATTATAGGTGCTGATCAGAGCCGGAAGCCACAACGCCATATAGGAATTCAGAATCCCGTACGTCTTGACGACGAGATACGTCGGGATCAGCCCGCCGCTGAACAGCATCGTGAAGATCATCGCCAGCGTGAAGAATCGCCGGCCGATAAAGATCCGCCGCGAGAGCGGATACGCGGTCAGGATCGTTGCCGTCATCGACAGAACGACGCCGACAACGGTAATGACGACGCTGTTCCAGAAGGAGGGCACGATGCGCGTGCCTTCGAACAGCGAGGTGAAGGCATCCGTGTTCCAGCCGACGGGATAGAAGCTTACCTTGCCCGATGCGATCGCCTGAAGATCGCTGAGCGACAGCGCGATCGTATTCAAGAGGGGGAACAGGCAGCTCGCCCCAAGCAGCGTGAGCAGACACGCGTTGATAACGTAGAACCATTTCTCAGAGGCGGTGCTTCTCATGGTGTCCCTCCTTTACCACAGTCCTTTATCGAAGCGACGCGCGATGGCGTTGGCGGTCAGCACCAGCATCAGGCCGATCAGCGACTCGAACATGCCCATCGCCGTCGTCAGGCTGAATTGCGCTCCCTGCAGGCCGATCCGATACATGAAGGTGCTGATCACGTCCGCGACCTCGAGAACGATGTCGTTCTGGAGTACATACACATGGTCGAAGCCGACCTCCATGAGCTTGCCCATTGCCAGAATGAACATGATGACGATCGTTGTAGCGATGCCGGGCAGTGTGATATGCCGGATCTGCCTGAGCTTGCCCGCCCCGTCCAGGCTGGCCGATTCGTACAGGCTCGGATCGATCGAGGTAAGCGCCGCCAGGTAGATGATGGCGCTGAAGCCCATCTCCTTCCATATCCCCGAGCTGACGTAGATCGTGATCCACGAGGTCGGACTGAACAGGAACGGATAAGGCTCTCCCGTCAGGGCCTCGATCCAGCGGTTGATCGTGCCGGACTCGACGGAGAACAGCGTGACGACGAAGCCGCCGATGATGACCCAGGAGAAGAAGTGCGGCAGGTAGACGATCGTCTGAATCGTTCGCTTGAACCAGCTTCTCCGCACCTCGTTCAGCATGATTGCGAGCAGAATCGGGAACGGGAAGCTGACGAACACGTTCAGAACGGACAGGACGAACGTGTTGCGAATGACGTTCAGCGTCTGCGGCTGGCGGAAAATCGTCTCGAAGTTGTCGAAGCCGACCCAAGGACTGCCGAACACCCCGTCCGCGAAGTTGTAGTCCTTGAACGCCATAATCAAGCCGCCCATCGGGATGTACTTGAACAGGACGTAATATGCGGCGCCGGGCAGGAACATCAGCAGCAATGGGAGATTGGCCTTCCATCTCCGCCGCCCGGCCGTTCGCCCGGCTCTGCCCTGCCTCTTCGGCGCTTCTCCTTCGCTCGCTTCCCGTCGTCCAGCCGTATCCGTTGCGGTCATCCCTCAGGCGCCCCTTCCGCTCATGCTCGCTCTGTTGCTTGTTCTCATTATAGGGTGACCGCCGAGCCGCCGCCTTCGATATAAACGGAAGAATCTTCGATATGAACCTCTCTTGCAATAACTCATCAAGAAGAACGCCTAACGGCGTCCTTTGAGTGCGAGCGTATCCGTTTGTGCGAGCCTGGTCACCAGTCACGGGGAATCCACCCCGTGGCTTCCATCGACTCCAGCGTCATGCAGCAAGGCCGCTATCCCCCTTCTGCGCGCTTATGCCTCTTCTCCCCGCAGCTCAGGAACCTCTTGGATCTTCGCCGCACCCCGACCGCCGCCGGGTGATCCCCACTCCTTCCCATCCTGAACGAGCGGGAGAGCGAAGACGGTCGAGACATCGCGCCCTGACCGTTCCACCCAACGCTGTTCGCACCTCCGGTCCGACGTCTTTTGTCCTCTGATCTGCCTGCTTTTGTCCTCTGATCCGCCTGCTTTTGCCCTCTGATCTGCCTGCTTTTGTCCTCTGATCCGCCTGCTCTTGTCCTCTGATCTGCCTGCTCTTGCCCCCTAGTCCGCCGGCTTTTGCGATTTTATGGTCGAGTAGGTAGGGCCTCTCCTTTCGAGGATTGTGCCCGTCCCCCTCACAGATCCGTACGTGCGGAATTCCCGCATACGGCTCTTCGACGCATCTTTCACAGAATGGTTATTTGT
>NZ_SSOB01000066.1 GCF_004801405.1 Cohnella fermenti | reverse complement strand
CGGAAATCGGGTAGACTACAGTCTATAACCCTTTCAGCGATTTTATCCTTTTAGAGTGAGACCTTAAGGATACCGTAAAATCGCTAGATTGGGTTATTTTTCTTTGGAGAACTTTTCACTGTCCAGTGAAGATATAAATACCGAATTAATAGACCTTGATGAGTTTAATATCGATAGGTTAATAACTGGAATTAGCAGAAATAATCTCATACCGACTGAATTAATTAATGAGTTGGATTCTTTTGAAAATGTTATTTTATCAATGCGTAATAGGACTGAACAATTTAAAGAAAACAGTCCAAATGAGTCCGGTTATATATGGGCTGCAACACTTGGTGACTTAGCGTTAAATAGAATCACTAAAATAAAGGGACTGATAAATAATTTATTAGAATAGGATTTATATACATGTGTATATTCTGGAGAATCAGGAGAAAGTCTTTATTTTAATCGATAATTTACATGTATATACACATTTCGAACACGTATTAATAAATGTTCGTGACAGTGAGTTGATCAATAACGAGAAGGTTATTAACCCAACATCAGGATCAGACCATCGCGCGAATGAGCCTGGTCCTGTTCATTACTTATTACGAAACTCCTGAGGAGTACACCCATGATGCTTTTGAAGATTTTGATGAAGTGCGGCGGAGCCAGGAAGCCGAGCTGACCGCTGATCTCCGCGATCTTAAGCTCTGTATCTCTAAGAAGATGAGCCGCTCGTTCCATACGGGTCTTGCAAGTGTCCAGGTAACCAATACGGGAGGGCGTGTCGGGCAAGAGGTTGTGCAGCTCTATGTGAAGGATGTCGAGTCGTCCGTCATTCGTCCGGAGAAGGAGCTAAAAGGCTTTGCCAAGGTCGAGCTTCAGCCCGGCGAGACGAAGACCGTCCGCTTCGAGCTGAATGAACGAAGCTTCGCGTTCTACGATGTCGAGCTCAAGGATTGGCGCGTCGAGACCGGGGAGTTCGAGATCGGCATCGGCAGCTCGTCTCGCGATATCCGGTTGACAACGTCGCTTAAAGTGACCTCGACGACCGAGATCGTGCCATGTTACCATCGCAACACGACGCTGGGAGAGCTCATGAGCAACCCGGCCACCGTGCCGATTCTTGCGCAGCTTCAGAGCATGGCGCCTTCGTCCGCACCCGAATCGGATGCCGTGAGCGCGGACATGATGATGGCGATGATGCGCTACATGCCGCTTCGCGCGCTGCTTCCATTCACGGGAGGTGTACTGACCGAAGAGCATCTCACCGGGCTGTTGCAGCAATTGAATGCTGCCGTTCAGGCGAATTCCAAACTAACGGAGGGAACAAGCATGACATTTAACGGAGAGTCCAAAATCGGCGACCTGCTCGCCAACGAAATGACGAAGGCCATGCTGGAGAAGAATCTGCCGGGCATCTCGACCAACCCGATGATCGAGATGGCGAAGGGCTTCACGCTGACTCAACTGGGCGCTCTTCCGCAAGCAGGCATCCCGGCGGACACGCTGGCAGCGCTGCTCGCGGATTGGGGAGGCGCTGGAAGCGAAGTAATCCCGACTTAAGCAAGCCCGGCATCGGAGAGCCCGATATCGACTGCCGGCGTCGGTGTGCAGGTTGCTGTCGTCACGGGAGCCGGAAGCGCCATTGGCCGCGCAGCTTCCCTCAGGCTGTCCGAAACCGGCTTCAAGGTTGTGGCCGTCGACTTCAACGCGGCGACGGGTGAAGAAACGCTCCGCCTCATCCGCGAGCAAGGCGGCGAAGGTCTCTTCGTGCAAGCCGACGTCTCGAAGGAAGCGGGTGTCGAACGTTACGTCAAAGCGGCCATGGACACCTATGGTCGAATTGATGCTTTCTTCAACAATGCCGGCGTGCTGCAGAAGTTCACGCTGTTGGAGAACCTGGACATCTCCGAATTCGATCGCATCCTGAACGTCACGAAAGCGGCGGCGATCGAATACGTCAAGAAAGGCGTGCGTGTGAACGCGATCTGTCCGGGCGGCGTCGATACGGCGCTTACGCAGGAGGTTCCCGCCATGATGCAGGAGTCCGGTTATGTTCCGGAGGAGTTCCCGAACATGCGGATAGGGCGCTTCGCCGATCCGACCGAACTGGCGGAGATGGCGGTTTGACCCTGTAATTGCAAATAATGAAAGGTTGAAGCAAGAGGCTGCCCTGACAGGTGCCTCTTGTTTTATTTTACCGCATGATGATTTTCCACTTTTATTATAAAAATCCACCTTATGAGCGCTTTCAAGGTCGTGCTTAAGTATTATTATTAAGCTAAGATGCCAAAGAAGAAGGAGAATTTCCCATGGACATGCCGCCCAAAAGAGGAATCAGCTTGCGAAATAAATTAATCGTCTCTTTCTTGCTTGTCGGCTTGCTTCCGATGTTGGCCGTTCAGATGCTGTCCTATTACGTATCGACAGTGGCTATGAAGACCAATATGAACGATCTGGTTCGTGTGAACTTGCTGCAAACGTCCAAAAACCTGGACACTTCCCTGCATGCATATGAAGATTTGCTTTTCCAAATTTTCACCGACGACAACGTGATGAATCTTGTAAAAGAAATCAATGATCCGCAGACGGGCAGTCTGGAATTCAGCCGGCGCAAGCTGATCAACATTTTGTCGCGGTACTCCTACGCCAAAGTCGGTATACGGAGCATAGCCATATTTACTTCGAACAATACGCTTATTGCATATGACCAACAAACGGGGTCTCCCTATGACAATTTGTGGTCTAATGTCAAGGATCTGAATCAGCTTCCTATTTATAGGGAATCGATTGCCAAAAAAGGAGGAGCTGTCCTGACGCCGCCGATGAAAATCGATACGATCAACAATAAGGAGAAATACGTGTTCCATATGGCTATCAAGTTAAGCGATTTGAACGGAGCCAGTCTGGACGGGATCGGAGTCGCGATTATTACGGTCTATGAATCTGTTCTTGCTCAAGCGATCAACTTGGACGCGGGAGGCGCTTCGGACACGTCCCGTCTGAACAATCGCAATTTCTTGACGGACGCAAGCGACACCATTGTCTCCTCGCCGGACAAAAGTCAAATCGGATTAAATGTAACCGCTGTCATGGGTCGCTCGACCATCCGCAATACGTATTTCAACTCGGCTAGCAATCTGAGAATCAACAATATGATCGACCAGAACCAACTGTTCAAAGAAATCTATGCGATGCAGCGTCTCAATCTGTATTCCGGTTTGTCGGCGGCGATTCTGTCATTTATTCTGATCTATTATTTCTCCGGAAGGCTAACCCGTTCTATCCGCAGAATTCTGAAAGCGATGAGGACTGCGCAACTCGGGACGCTCGACGTGCAAGTGGAAGCCCGAACGCACGACGATTTGTCGATCATTGCGCTTGGGTTTAACAAAATGATGCAAAAAGTCAATGAGCTTATGGTTGAAACCAAGCGTGCTGGAGAAAAGCAAAACGAAGCCGAAATTCGGGCTTTGGAGGCGCAATTCAACCCGCATTTTCTTTACAATACGCTGGACTCCATCAACTGGATGGCCATCGAGAAGGAAGACTATCAGATCAGTCAAATGCTGAAGGAACTGGCGCAGATTCTTCGGTACAGTGTCAAGAATAGCAACAAACGCGTCTCGCTCCGGGAAGAGCTCCGCTGGATGAATTCTTACGTCTTTTTGCAGCAGCACCGGTTTCGTTCTTCCTTCCGTTGCGAGGTGGAGTGCCCGGAGCAGCTTTATCATTGCCAGGTGTATAAGCTGATGCTGCAGCCTTTCATCGAGAATGCGATCATTCATGGATTCAACGGGGTGAAAAGCGGAGGGGTGCTCCGTATCTCCGCGAGGAAACGGGATAATCAACTGCTGATGGTGCGCATCGAAGACAACGGTGCTGGGATGTCGGAGGAGAGGAGGCAGGAGCTTCTCTCCGGACGCCCGAAGGGGGCGGAAGCTGCCGGAAGCGGTCTTGGCATCCGCATTGTTGCCGACCGGCTTCATAGCTATTACGGAAACAGGGGAGAGCTTGATATTCAAAGCGGACCGGGCCAAGGAACGGTCGTTACGATCGTCCTGCCTATTGACGAGGGGGAACAGGCGTGATGAGGATCGTCGTGGTGGAAGACGAGCACAATGCAAGAGAAGGATTGGTCCGAATCATCGGTAAATTAGGCTCAAGGTACGAAGTCGTCGGAGAAGCGGATAATGGGCTGGACGGGATCGATGTCATCGATCGAACCAAGCCGGATCTGGTTATTACCGATATCAAGATGCCCGGAATGTCCGGACTGGAGATGCTCGGCACTCTGAAGAATAAAGGACTCCGGCACAAGATGATTATTCTTACCGGCTATTCCGAGTTCGAATACGCTCACAAAGCGTTGAAGATGAGTGTCAGCGATTATTTGGAGAAGCCGATTACCGTGCCCGATCTGCAAGAAGCGCTGGACAAGGTGGAGCAAGAATTGAGGCAGCTCCCTCTCGTTCCGGAAGGATCGGATGAACCGGGCAGCCTTGATTCGCTTTTCCTGAGATTAATGGATTGTTCGAGGGAAGAGGCCGAGCGTCAGGAGGCCCTTATAAGGGCCAAGTTCGGCTTCAGAGACGAGATTCCGTTCTGCATTGCAATTTGCTGCTACGACGGTAGCAACGACAAACAGCCGTCTATCTTGAGAGAGCTGCTGAAATCGAGTTGGAGGTCCGTCGGGATCGGCCTTGTTTATGATATGGCATCCCGCAGCATCGTAGTCTCCATCGTTCAAGCGGCGGATGCGGACTTCGATCCGGCGAAGTTCGCGGATGAGCGTCTCCTTCCCGAGATTGCCAAAGCCGGGTTCGTCGTCGAGTGCTGCCTTGGCGATGTATCCCGACTGTCCGAGCTGAAGAAGGCAATCGAGGAACTGCTTGAGTTGGCTAAATGGTCGATGATCCTGGGGAACAGGAGGGCAATCCGGCGCGAGGATCCCGAGCGATTGACGAAGAGAGAGCTTCCTTATCCCGCTCTGCTGGAGAGCAACTGTTTAAGGGCGATCGTGAACGCGAACAAGCAGGAAATCGAAAGGCAGTTTCAAAACTGGGTGCATGCCTTCAAGGATATGAAGTACGGTCCCGTTCTGACGATCGAATATAGCATCCGATTTGTTTCCTACATGCTCAGGCTGGCTGGAGACATTCACGGCTACATGCTGCCGGAGCCGTTGCAGAGCGAATGGCAGCGCTCCCTCCGCGAGATTCGAACGATCCGGCAATTCGGGAGAGCGATGGATGAGATTGCTTCGGCTTTGGCAAGTATGAATAGCCCGGAAGGCCAACCTGTCTACAGTCTGCTCATTCAGAAAGCGGTTCGAATGATCCAGGAACGCTATGCGGAAGGCATTACTTTGGATGAAATCGCGGACCATCTTCGCGTAACGACGGCTTATTTAAGCGGGCAATTCACAAGAGATGTGGGTCGGCGGTTCTCCGAGTACATCAGAGATATTAGGCTGAGAAAGGCAAAGGAGCTGCTGCTCGGCAGCGAACTCAGAACATTTGAAATCGCGCAGAAGGCCGGCTATCCGGATCCCAAATACTTCTCTCGCGTATTCAAGGAAGCAACCGGCATGACGCCGGGAGAATTCCAGAAATTAAACGACCGATGAACGGTGGAAGTCACATGAAGAATCTCCACTTTTCAGAGGATATTGCAATTTTCGAAGCGTTTTCATTTGTGTAATCTTAAGATGCAACGACAATCCATCTTTTGGGGGTAAACGAATGAAGAAGTCTGTAGTCGGCCTGATGCTTGCGGTATTTATGATCCTTAGCCTTGTCGGATGCGGTTCCGGCGAGAATAAAGAGAACGCTTCTCCGCCCGCTTCTCCATCGGCGGTCGCCCCGGAATCGTCATCTCCGTCCGAATCGGCGTCCTCGGAGACGGAAGCGGACAAGAAAAAGCTGACAATGTGGTTTTATTTCGAAGGCAAAGAACGTTTCGACAAAATCAAAGTTTTGACGGACGGTTATACGAAGCTGCATCCGAACGTGGAGATCGAACCGGTATTCATCCCGTTCGCGGACTTCAAGAAACGCCTTTCCGTTGGACTTGCCGCCGAGGATCTGCCGGACATCGTCGTTATCGACAATCCGGATACCGCAGCTTATGCCGCCATGGGATTGTTCGCGGACATTACCGACAAAATCGCCGCATGGCCCGATAAAGACCAGTTCTTCCCCGGTCCTTGGTCGTCGACGATTCTGGACGGCAAGCAATATGCCATCCCTCTGGGCAGCAACAACCTCGCTTTGTTCTACAACGAGAAGATGCTTGCGGATGCCAATGTGCAGCCTCCGACGACGTGGGACGAGTTGCGTGCAGCCGCGAAAGCGCTAACGAAAGATGGAGTAACCGGCATCGGTATCGCCGCGCCCGGCAACGAAGAAGGGACCTTCCAGTTCCTTCCCTGGCTGCTCTCCGCCGGAGCCGCCTTCGACAAGGTCGGAGGACCGGAAGGAATTAAAGCGTACGGCTATCTGGCCGACCTGGCCAAAGACGGCTCAATGAGCAAAGATGTAATCAACTGGACGCAAGCGGACGTCATGAAGCAATTCGCCGCGGGCAAAATCGCGATGATGATCAACGGTCCGTGGCAATTGCCGGAGCTCGCGACGAACGCTCCCGACTTGAAATACGGCATTGCGCTTGTGCCGAAGGATCAAACATTCGCCTCCGTTCTCGGCGGTGAGAACCTGAGTATTGTAAACGGCAGAAACGTGGACGAAGCCGTTTCGTTCGCCATGTACGTTGAATCGCCGGAAGTGCTCAAATCGTTCGCACAAGGCTTCGGCTATTTCCCAGCCCGTAAAGACGTCGCGGCGGACCCTTATTGGTCCGATAACCCGCAGCTCAAAGTATTCGCGGACAACATGAATTACGCGTTGCCTCGCGGTCCTCATCCCAAATGGCCGGAAATCTCCAACGCGCTGTCAGAAGCGCTCGTGAAGTCCATTCTGGGAAGCAGCGCGGCGGAGGATAACGCCAAAGAAGCGCAAACCAAGATCGATAAAATTCTGGGCAAATAATGAACTTCGCCATGTTTTGTTGCAAGGCTTCGTATAAGAAGGCCGGGAAGCATCCGGCCCCTTATACGAAGCAATGGATCAAGAATCGACAGGTGGTGGACCCTTGCTGAACAGACGCCAAAAAATGACGGGTTATTTGCTTGTTCTGCCCGCTCTGCTTTATATGTTGTTTTTCGTCGCCTATCCCATCATTGATAACCTTCGTCTCGGATTTCTCGATGTGAGTGTCATGAATGTATCGCATGGAGAGCAGCCGTTCGTCGGCTTCGTCAATTACAAAGATCTGTTCGCAGAAAGCGTTCTTGTCACTTCGATCTTTAATACCTTGATTTACACCGTAGCCTGTATCGTTCTGCAATTCATCATCGGACTGGCGTTCGCCATGTTGTTCAACAGGCCGTTCCGGCTCGCGCAGCGTCTTCGCGGCTTGGTCATGATCAGTTGGCTGCTGCCGGCTACCATAACGGCTATGATGTACAAATTCATGTTCGGCGCCGGAAATATCGTCAATGACGTGCTTTCCCGCCTGCACTTAATAAGGGACCAGATCGATTGGCTCATTGCGCCGATTCCGGCCATGATCACGTTGATTATCGCGAACACCTGGATCGGGATTCCCTTCAATATGATGCTGCTGACGACCGGTCTCATGACCATTCCCAAGGACATTTACGAGAGCGCGTCGATAGACGGAGCCAACGCCTGCAATCGTTTTTTTCGGATCACATTGCCTTTGCTTAGGCCCGCAATCTATTCGCTGCTTGTTTTAGGCTTCATCTATACCTTCAAAGTGTTCGAGCTTGTGCTCATCGCAACGCACGGAGGTCCGGTAAACGCCACGCAAATGATGTCCACTTACGCTTACAAATTATCTTTCGAATTGTTCAAATTCAGTCATGGCGCCGCAGCCGCCAATATTATGTTCCTGATTCTTCTATTCGTGGGCGTTATCTATTTGCGCATGGTCAGGAAAGAAGAGAGGAGCGGGTTATGAGACGCCGCTGTCCGTCTTGGCTGCTCTCCTTGATTGGAATCGTCGTAACGGCGGCTTTCCTGTTTCCACTCTATTGGATGATTATTACTTCGCTCAAGCCCGAAGGGGAAATATTCCGATCGCCTGTCACTTGGGTTCCCCACTCCTTTTATTTTGAATCCTATACCGAGCAATTGACGGGTTCTTCCTACAACATCCTGAACGGATTTCGCAATAGCGCTATCATTGCGTTCGGTTCGCTTGCGATCGCAACGCTTCTGGCGATCCCGGCCTCTTACGGACTCGGTCGATTCAGGATTCCGGGTAAGAGCATGCTTCTGCTTCTGTTTCTTGTAACGCAAATGCTGCCTTCGTCGTTGATTCTTACGCCTCTGTTCATTCAATTCAAACATATGGGATTGATCGGGCCGAATTATTGGAGCACCATTCTCGCGAATGCGACAATCGGGATTCCGTTCTCTGTCGTTACGCTGCGCACGTATTTTGCCGGATTGCCCAAAGAGCTGGAAGAGTCCGCGACAATCGATGGCTGCGGCGCGATCCGGACCTTCCTGCGCATCATGCTGCCGCTTGCCCTGCCCGGTGTTGCCGTCGCAATGGTGTTCTCCTTCTTGTTCGCATGGGGCGATCTCATCTATGGGATGACGTTCATCAGCAAGGAAAGCATGCGCCCTATCACTTCGGGCATCTATACGTTTCTCGGCTTTCAGAGCACTTCGTGGAATAATACGATGGCGTTCGGAACCGTCAGCATCATTCCTGTTGTGCTGATTTTTATTTTTGTTCAGCGGTATATCGTGAGCGGTTTGACCAACGGGGCGGTCAAAGGATGACACGAAAAAGGGGGTGATGCTTAACGTTTGACACAAAGAACGGATTTTTTTGATTTTAATCTACTAATATGGGAGGAAAGAACGTGAAGAAAGGCAAGAAAGCGATGCTGTTTGCCGGTCTCATTGCGCTGTTGAGCAGTACGGTATCGGTTACTCCGGCTTATGCGGCGACCAGCCTGACGGTCGATTTGTCCAGCGTAATCAGGCCTGTAACGCATGCGGCGGGCGGCTCGTTATACGGCGTCATCGAGAACCAGCCGGATAACAGCCTGATCATTCCGCTTCATGCCAAAGCGTTCAACAATCCGGCGGTCGCCGGCTATCAGCAGCCATGGGGAGCCGCGGTTCCGGTTGCTCAGAAGCTGGCGGGAACGGGCAGCCAGGTGTCCATTCGGTTGGCGGACTGGTTTACCGGCTGGTACAATTATTCGAATCTGAATGATTGGTTCAACAAGCTGACGACGACAGTCAATGCGGTGAAGTCGGCCGGTCTGACGAACATCTACGGCTACGAGGTATGGAACGAGCCGAACGGCACGTGGAAAGGCCAATATGTGGGGGGCATCGATTACAGCGACAGCTATGTGCAGTTTACCGTCAGTGTGCCGACGACCAAAGCTTATGCCATGACGATCCGTTACGCCAACGGCACGAGCGCTTCCTCGACGCAGAACTTGACCGTTAACGGTGGCGGCGCGACGACGGTTGCGTATCCGAGAACCGACGGTTGGCTGAATACGGGAAGCGCGAGTACGGTGACCGTAAACGTCAACTTGAATGCAGGCAGCAACACGATCAGACTCGCCAAAGGCTCGACCGGATACGCCGAGCTCGATTTGATCGATATTGCGGGCGGCAATCCGGCCAGATACGAGGCGGAAAACGGCACCGTCAACCATTCGACCACTTACAGCAGCGGTTATGCATCTTCGAATACGTCGGGCAACCTGACCTTTTCGGAGTTTTTCAGCCAATCATACACCAAGCTGAAGCAGCTCGACTCGACGGCTAAAGTGATCGGTCCTTCGCTGGCCGGATACAGCCACAATTTCATGGTGGAATTCTTGACGTATCAGAAAGTGCATAACACGCTTCCGGATATCGGCGGCTGGCATATTCTCAGCGGCGAGAATATTACGTCGACATTCGAAGATTACCGGGCGATCGAATCGTCTCTCGGCATTACGCCCGAGCCGATATCGATCAACGAATACAGCGGAGCGGGCTGGCTCAGCGACGAAGGCAAGCCTGGCAAGGTGGCTCCTCTGATCGCAAAGTTCGAAAGGCTGCAGATCGACACCGCCATGCAAAGCTATTGGGACGTGCCAAACCCCGGCAGGTTGGGGAGCTTGTTGTCCAGCTCCGCGCAGCGAAACGGCGGTTGGTGGTTCTACAAGTGGTACGGAGACATGACGGGCAATATGGTCTCCGTTACGCCGCCAAACGTGTACGATATGACCGGGCTTGATGGCTTCGCCAACGTGGACTCGTTGAGACAATACGCCAGCGTTCTGTTCGGCGGCGTAACGGACGGCACCGTCAACGCGGTCATCCAGAACTTCCCGTCCTTCTTCGGAACGAACGGCAGCAAAGTGCATGTGCGAGTGGAATCGACGCCGTTCGTCAATCGAAGCATGGCCGTCAACACGACGAACACGTTGTTCGAAGCCGATTACACGATCGCGGGCAATCAGATCACAGTGCCGATAACCGGAGTGAATAGCAATGACGGCTACCGGATTTATATCACGCCGTTCGGTCAGGCAACAAACGTATACGAAGCGGAATACGCGGCTGTCAGCCATTCCAACATCTCGTCTAGTGCTAGCGCATCCGGCGGCAAATACGTTGCGCAGATTGATTTCTCCGACAGTTACGTTGATTTTTATGTAAAAGTACCGACGACAAAGACCTACACGATGACGATCCGCTACGCGAACGGCACAGGCGCCAATTCGACGCACTCGCTGAATGTTAACGGCGGGTCGACGACTACGGTAACCTACACGCCTACGGCGGGCTGGGGGCAATTCGGATCCGTGAACGTAAGCGTGGGTCTGACGGCAGGAGACAACATTATCCGGCTGGCCAAAGGAAGCATCGGGTTCGCCGAGCTTGACAACATTACGATAAATTAACGCAATGTCGATCAAGCCGTAAAGGGTTATTAATATCGGACCTAGGTTAAGAAGCAGCCCTCTAAGTTGGGGCTGCTTTTGCGTGCGTTTGGCAGCGCGCCGACTAAGGAGTGGAAGTCTCGAGCATACCGCGAGGTGGCGGAGTGCATAGCTGACAGGCAGTGCGTAGTCCGCGAGGATGCGTGCGGAGGGCTTGAAGGCAAACCCCGGAGCAGGCGGCTAAACCAAGTTGGTCAACGAGATCGGATAACCCTGCACAAAAAGGGGATGTCCAATACCACCACTGATCTTGTAGGTTAGGAGGATTGGATTCGGGGGAAAGCCGGTGACGTGCCCCAAGGAGATCTCATCGTTCCCGCATAGCGGTAACCTGCGAACAAGGCCGTGACGGCCAAGTCGCAGCTATGGATGGTGAGAAGTCAGAAGAAGGGATATTAGTGAATAAGCTCGCAGGAAAAGCCGCAAAGGCGAGTGAATCGGCACGAAGTTGTCGATGCAAGCCCTGACTCAAAAGGCAGGGACTGTGCGCGAAGCCCGGAACTGGTGTAAGAGAAGTGCCGAGAAGGAATCCATGTGCCAGACAGGAGTCGGGGAGCCAAGAAGCGCTTACGTGAATCTATTTCTGAAGAGCCTGGCTCGGGAAATCCGCACGCCGGGTTCTGTGGGGGTTCGGGCCACCAGTTGGGTGGCCCTTCTACCCGGAGTCGGCTACTCAACTAATGAGTAGCCGACTACCCGATTGGCAATTATGAACGGACAATTAAATGCTTGTGGATAGAGGAATAAGCCGGGGGGGGGGGGGATCTATCCATTGATTGTTATTTGGATGCATCTGCATTATAATGCTTTTATATTCAAACATTTGAATATTTGATTTTTATACGTTAAAGGTGGAGGGTGAATGCCAAGCTTTAATTCTAACGACCAATCACAGCCCATTTCACAGTCCATTTACGAATCAACCTCCCGAATAACGAATATGAGCAGACAAACGGTTATCAAGATTGGGGTCGATGCTTTGAATGAGGTCGGCTCCGATTTAATTTGCAAGGTATGTATCCTAAATGGGGGTTCCTGTTGTAGTGGTTGTCGCCACCTTGTGGATGGAATTGGATGTGCAAACCGCAATACAAGTTGTACGGCATGGTTGTGCGGATTTCTAAAATACCTGCTATATGCAACAAGACTGCTGAAGGAATGGGACGATTTCTGGAGACAAGTTCCAGGTCAAGACTTCCGCGAAGATTTCACGCCGGAGGTTTTTTTCGTGGAGAAGCCGTTGCAAATGAACAGAATTCGGAATCTAAGTGAAGCCCTTGCGACCGACCTGCGAGAACTGGCATCAGAACAAATTGCAATAGGATTCATCTTAACACTCCGAGAGAAAATAGATAAAAACATTGATCGATTGAATCATTGCAAAAATGATCCTAAAAAGCAAATTAAAATCGAAAGAGAACTCCAAGTTTTGTCCAGTCGTTTTCATAATTTTCAAAAAGCGCTGCGTGACTATCATCTCAATCGAATCGAAGGAGAGAATAAATGACCGTGCATTTTCCCAATTGCCCTCAATGCAACTCGGAGTATACGTATGAAGACAGAAAATTATTTATTTGCCCGGAATGCAGTCATGAGTGGTCGACAGAATCGGAAGCCGAGAAGAATGAAGCAAATAAGATTATCAAGGATTCTAATGGGAATGTATTAAGCGACGGAGATACCGTGTCCATAATCAAAGATCTTAAAGTTAAAGGAAGCTCATCTGTTTTAAAAATAGGCACAAAAGTAAAGAATATTCGCCTTGTCGAGGGTGATCATGATATTGATTGCAAGATCGATGGTTTTGGAGCCATGAAATTAAAATCCGAATTCGTAAAAAAAGTATAGGCAAGAGATGATGAAGGGGGAAGAGCCGGATCGGCAAGATCACTGAACAATTGATATTGGACACACGAGGAGGATTGCACGATGCAGTCCTCCTACTTATATGGGAGAAGTTTCAGGACATTAATGAAGATGTGTTCGCTTGTCATGCTGAAACGCTTCACCTTCGATATCGATCTTCGGCAGGATGCGATCAAGCCATCGAGGGAAATACCATGCCGACTTGCCCAGAAGGGTCATAATAGCCGGAACGAGCGTCAGGCGGACAATAAAGGCATCGAAGAGAATGCCGACGGCCAGAGCAAGTCCCATCGATTTGATGATCGAATCCTCCGCGAAAATAAAGCTGGCGAACACGGAAACCATAATGAGGCCGGCCGCAAATACCACTTTCCCGTTTGTTCTCAACCCATACAGAATCGACTTCTTGGGTTGCTTGCTATGGGAGTACTTCTCGCGCATCGCACTTACCAGGAATACTTCGTAGTCCATCGCCAAGCCGAACAGAATGCCTGCAACCAGGACCGGGAGGAAGTTCAAGACCGGAGCAGGTTCCGGTATTCCGAAGAAGCTCGCCATGTTCCCGTCCTGGATGACGAATACAATGAACCCAAGCGTGGCTGTCAACGTCAACAAGTATCCAACCACCGCCTTGATCGGAATCAGAATCGAGCGGAAGACGATGGCGAGCAGAATGAAGGCAAGCCCTGCGATCAATCCGGCGAATTTGGGCAAAGCTTGGTTCAGCATGTCAGAGATGTCGATGTCGACCGCCGTAGCGCCGGTGACCATCAGCTCGACATGAGTCTCTTCTTGTATGCTTGCAGCTTGTTGACGAATTTCTTTGACCAAATCACTCGTTTGGGTATCCAAAGGGTCTGTGCCTGGCAGCAGAGTTAAAATAGCCGTGTCTCCGGATGCATTCAACTGTGGAGGCGTAACGCTGGCAACATTGGATAATTCGGATAAGCCGCTTGTTGCAATGTCAATGGCTGCAGCCGGATCAGCTACACTCGAATCCGCTTTGGCTACGAGGATAAGGGGGCCGTTGAAGCCGGCGCCGAAGCCTTCCGACAGAAGATCATACCCTCGACGTTCCGTTGTGTCGGTCGACTTGGTCCCATTGTTCGGAAGTCCGGTGTGAAGGTGAAGGGCGGGCAAGCTAACCAAGCCCAATAGAAGCACGCAAGCAATCAGGACAGGCAAAGGATACTTGGTAACGAAGCGTCCCCATCGATTCGATTCTCCGTCTTGAGGGCTCACGGAACGAGTATCGTTTTTGGACTTTCCTGTTTTTGGGGCGAATACTTTCGTCGTTGCACCCAGAAGTGCAGGAATACTTACCAGAGAGACAATGACGGCTGCGAACACGGTAACGGCTGCGGAGATGCCCATTGCTCCCAAGAATGGGATTCCGGTCACGGTCAAGCCGAGCAAAGCGATGATGACGGTAAGTCCTGCGAAGATGACCGCGCTTCCCGCTGTTGCATTGGACATGGCTGCGGCTTCCGCACGCTCCATTCCGTCACTCAGATTGTGTCTGAATCGGGAAATAATGAACAGACCGTAGTCGATTCCGACGGCCAACCCCAGCATGGAGGCAAGCGACAAAGAGAAGGAAGGGATCGACGTATAGTGCGAACCGACGAAGATCAGCATCATGCCGATCGCAAGACCAATAACCGCTGTTAGAATGGGCAGCCCGGCCGCCACGAACGAACCGAAAGTTAGAACAAGGATCAAGAAGGCTACGGCAACCCCGACAACTTCGGAGATTCCTCCGATTTCCAGCTCTGACAAGGCTACCGTACCTCCGAGCTCGGTCTGTACTCCTTTATCGTTAGCTGTCTTTATGGCTGCCTCAACATGCTCGATCGAGTCCTGCGCAACCTCATCCGCCGCAACTTTATAAGTAACAGTGGAATAACCGATTCGTTTATCCGGACTGATCGAGTTGGCATCGTAAACGGTCGTAATGGAGGCGACTTCCTCATCCTTGGCGACTTCTTGCTCCGTTGCTTGAACAATCTCTTTGACGGCTTCCGACTCCAGCGTCTCCCCGTCCGGAGCCTTGTAAATCAAAGTAATGGTGCCGCCTCCGTCGGATGAGGTTCCGAAGGCTTCAGCCAATACGTTCTGAGCCTGTTCCGATTTGGTGCCGGGGATACTCATATCGCCGCTGAATTTGGAGCCCATTCCGATTCCGGCTGCTATTGCAATAACCAGCGCGGCAATGGTAATCGTTAGTGCCGTTTTTTTCCTGCGAAATGACCATTTCCCAAGATTGTACAACCATTTTGCCATAATCGTTCCCTCCGTTTTGTCTGCTCCGTAACGACATGACATAATGGTACCTTATCAACAAGGATTTGAAATCGTCCGAAAGGGCATGCCCTTTCGGGCAGAAGAGGGCAGCAGACCGGGATAGCGGCTTCCGTTGCGGGACATCCTTCTCGTAGCTCGACTATCCTCGACGCTAAACAAGCCCGCGTTCCGTTGCGGCGACAACCGCCTGGGTGCGACTGTCCACACCTAGCTTGTTGTACAAGCCGGTAAGGTATGCCTTTACCGTTCTCTCCGAAATTCCGAGCTCCGCGGCAATTTCTTTGTTCCGCAAGCCTTGGACGATCGCTTGCAGGACCAAGCTCTCCTTCGCGGATAGCGGCGAGGACTCCTTGGCAATGACGGGATTCGTTTCCTTCTGCTTAGCCTCAAACACCTTGGCCAGGACTTCGGGTTGAAGCAGTGCTTCGCCTCTAATCGCGGATTCCAGCGTTCGGAATAATTGTTCCCTTCCCGTGTCCTTCAGGAGATAGCCTTTGGCTCCCAATTCGAGTCCCTGCAGCATTAAATCGTCTTCATTATACGTAGTAAGAATGATGACCGGGATGTCTATTTGTCTTTTCTTTAATTCTTGCATGGTGACCAAGCCGCCCATACGGGGCATGTTGAGATCCATTAGAATGACATCGGGTTTCTCCGATTGTAGAAGCTCGAGAGCTTCCACTCCGTCGTTTGCCTCGGCTTCGACTCGAAATGACTCGTTTGTTTCGAGGATTAGCTTTATTCCTTCACGAATATAGAAATGATCATCCACAATCATCACTTTGTACATCATTGTCTGTCCTCTCCTTCCGGCAACGGAACTTGTATACGGATCAGCGTCCCCTCCGAACTGCTCTCAATCTCGAATGAACCTCCGATGATGCGCACTCTCTCCTGCATGCCAACCAGTCCGTAATGGCCTAAACTTTGGCCAATCGTTGCCGGATTAAAGCCAATCCCATCATCTCGAATATGGATATTCAACGTTGAACGGATGTTATGAATGGCGACCCAAGCCTGACTCGCTTTCGAGTGCTTGGCTATATTCGCAAGACTCTCCCTTATTATGTAAAGAGTGTGCTCGCACAAGAGCTTGGATAAGGAGTTTGGAATATCCAATTCCAGGTGAACGAGAAGCTTGGTTTCATGCTTGAACCGTTCCATTTCCTTGGCGATAGCTTGCCCAAAGTCCGTATTCGAATTCGAAGCCATTCGAAGGTTATCAATAACCCCCCTGGCTTCAGCCAAAGTGCTTCTTGCGCGGTTCATTGCCTGATGTACGATATCCTGGGCGCGTTGCGGACGATCGTTCGCAAGATTGGCATCGATGGCTTCGAGCTGCATGACAATCCCGGCAAGACCTTGAGCAAGTGTATCATGCAAGTCCCGGGCCATTCTCTGTCGCTCGTTCGCGATTGACAGTTCTTCTACCTGCTGATGGGCAATCTCAAGCTCCGTCAAGAAGGATTGAGTACGGTACTGGTTCTGAAGCTGCCTGACGGCAAGATTGGTTACGGTCAGCATCACGACGCACATAGGGATAAACCAGACAAAATATAAAGCCCAATGAAGCGGATCGCTTAAGTAACTCGTGGTGATGCAGAATAAAAGGATATTTTTGAACAGAGCCGTGGCGAATAACCGTTTATTCGGATAAATGACATAGCTCTGGCTAATCATTATCGGATTCAGGGCAGCGATAAGAATAGGTGCGCCATCCGGCATCAGCAAGGCGGCCCCGTTGATAAGCAGTGCCTGGACATCCAGATATATCCAGGGACGATTCTGTGTCAGTGATGCGGAGTGCCATGTCAAGGACGCGTGCAACATAATCAAGCCGATGAAAAACAGCAGCGGGATGAGTTGGAGGTTAGTCAATGATTGAAGGATAAGGCAGCCGCCGAAAGTTATCGAAATCCAGACTATTAAAGGTCCGCGACTCATCAACAATATTGCTGATCTGGCAGAAACGATGGACCTATTCCGGTTTGAGCTCATAAGGTCAGCCCCCTGCGTTCTTCGGGCCGAATAAGCCCAGGGCACTGTCTGACAATCCGAAAATCAGATGGGAAAGCTCTTCAACAGGCAACTCAAAGTCTGATTCAATCCACTTCGTTATCATGCTTAAGCAGCCAATGGTCAAATAACGGAATACGTAATCGGAGATCGGCTCCGGGCAGTTCAAGGAAATATTGTGCTTCAGATTTCGGATCGAGATATCGACGAATCGGGTTTGGAAGGACAAGCTCTCCGGGTGACACAACAGAATTCGGAAGTGGGCGGAATTGTCCTTCATATACCCGAGCAGCTTCTTTAAATAATGGACGTTATCCTCGTTGGAATCAAGCTTCTTCAAGTGCTGCTCCGCCAAGTCCAACAATTCCGATTCGACTTCGTTCAACAGCTCGAATTGGTCCTTGTAGTAGAGGTAGAAGGTCGAGCGGTTGATGCCGGCATTCTCGCATATTTCTTTGATGGTGATCTTGGAGACGGGCTTGGAAGCCATTCGCTCCATGAGGCTGCTTTTTAATAACGTTCTGGTCAAACGGATTCGTTGATTTTCTTTCCCGTTCATTGTTTGCGTTCTCCTTCCATCTAATTCGATTTATTTGATGGTTCTGCGACACTTCATTCCAAAGTGTCTTTGACACGACATTCGGCAGACAACTGATGGTTGTGAAAAAGACACAGTGTTAGTATATATGAAACTATGGACGATTATTGTTGTCAAGATCAAGAACGAAAGGGTGAACGATTATGCGCAAGCAAAGAGTGCTGCTGACCGGTGCAACGGGAGGAATGGGCTTCTGGGTTCTGCAGGAATTATTGAAGGATACGGACAAGCAAGAGATAACGATCCTGGTCCTGGATACGAAGACGGACAGACAGAAGCTGACAAGCTTCGAGAATCGGAGCGGTCTTGCCGTTCATTGGGGAGATGTAACGGATTATCAAGACGTTTACGAATGTGTGCTTAACGCGGATATTGTGCTGCATGTTGCGGCCTTGGTATCCCCGGCCGCCGATTACAACCCCAAGCTGGCGATGAAGGTAAATTACGGCTCGATGAGGAATATCGTTCGTGCCATCGAGGAACAGAACCGCATGAACGAAGTCAAGGTCGTATCGATCGGAACGATTGCCGAGACGGGAGATCGCATGCCTCCGATTCATTGGGGGCGTGTCGGCGATCCCATTAAGCCCAGCGTATACGACTATTATGCGGTATCCAAGATTGCCGCGGAGCGTCTCTTGATCGAATCCGGATTGACCTATTGGGTCAGCCTTAGGCAGACCGGCATCATGGGACCGGCCATGAGCAAGATCAAGGACGCCATCATGTTCCATAACTGCCTGGACAATGTTCTGGAGTATGTCTCCGACAGGGATTCGGGCAGACTGTTAGGGAATCTATGCCGTCGAGAGCATAGCGGCGAGCTGTCGGACCAGTTCTGGGGACATATTTACAATATTGGCGGAGGAGAGAGCTGCCGGGTCGACACTTACGCCATGTACAAGAAGCTTTACGGAGCGATTGGCTTCAAGGATCTAAGCCATGTCATCGACCCCAAATGGTATGCCACACGCAACTTCCACGGCCAATATTACCTCGATTCGGACAAGCTGGAGGAGCATCTCCAATTCAGACAGGATTCCATGCAGTATTTCTACGATGCTTATCTCGAGAACTTGGGAGCGACCGCGACGCTGTCCCGAATGATCTGTCGTCTGCCCGGAGGACAGAAGCTGATGGGAAGCCTGATGAAGCGTATTTTCTTGAAGGAGGCGAGAACGGAGCACGGTACGGTGCGGTTTATCGAGGAGAACCAGCAGGAGCAAATCGACGCTTATTGGGGCAGCAGAAAAGCTTGGGAAGCGATCCCCGACAATATTAATGATTTCCAGCATTATCAGGAATGGGACAAAGTCGTGCATATCGATCATGGGTACGACGAATCCAAGCCGGAGAGCGAATTGGAGCTTGAGGATATGAAGGGAGCCGCAAGGTTCAGAGGGGGCGAATGCCGTTCGGGCACCATGAGCAAAGGGGACTGGAGAGGCAAATTGACGTTCTCCTGCGCCTTCGGCCATGAATTCGAAGCCAGTCCCCGTCTTGTTCTGGAAGGAGGCCACTGGTGTCCGGAGTGCGAGCGCAACAGCTGGAACTATGCGGCCAGGGCCAAGGTCGATCCGTTCTTCGCTCAAGTGTGGGAGCCGCTTCATGATGCGGACGAGCCGGAACGGGAATATCGCAAAGCGGTGTCGGAGTTGGATGTATAATTGCAGAATGGCAATAAGCTGACGGGTTCCTGTCAAGGCATTTAGAATGCCGCGATGGAACCCGCTGTTTTGTATTTCAACTGTTATGAGTGTTACTGCTTGAAGAGCTAAAGTCCAGATTCGCAAAATTCTCCCCGTATAGATGCAATTCAAACGGTAAACAGACTTGAATGAGTTGTGCTAAAATAATGCGACTTTAAGCGATGGGAATGGGGCACAATTGAACGCAATCAAATTCTGGAATCGAATGCGTCTGCATTCAAGGCTTAGTATCAGCTTCTCCGTTCTGATGACACTGGCAATTATGGCAAGCGGCGTCGTCTATTATTCCCAGACTGTCCACCAATTGAAGCAGCAAACGTTGCAGCTTATGGATTCGAATGTGAACCAAATGTCTCGGACCGTTAATCTTTATATTGAGGATCTAGAGAGGTTCTCGATCTCGATCTTCACAGATCCAACGGTTCAGAGCGTCCTTCGAAACTCCGATGGAGCAAACGACCCGCTTGCCCCCAATCGGATTCGTTCACAGCTGCTCAATCTATCCACGACTTGGTCAGTGGTTCGCAGCATAGATATTTATGCTCTTGATGGAACCTTATATAATTTTGCAATGACCAGCTCGGGTAAGGAACAGAAGCTTGCCGAGGAGCCTTGGTACGGCAAGATACGAAATTACGACAGCCGTAGCTATTTTTTGTGGCCGACTTGTATTGCCCCTTCGCTCTCGCAGGACAAGAAATGGGTGTTCTCCTTGATCCGTAACATTTACGACATTCCAACCGGAAGCAAGACGGGTTACCTAAAGATCGACATCGATGTCCGGGTAATGGAGAAGCTTCTTGTGTTTGAGGAACCCATCACTCCACTTTCCAGGACTGAAGCGGCACCGCTTCTTTACATTGCGGATGACAGCAAGAACGTGATTTACGATAACGGAGGAGGGCTTACGGGCAGTACTCTTGCTGAAGCAGGTCTATCAAACCAATTTTACGGCGCAGGGGGCTCCGGAGAGGTTACCGTTGAAGGGATTCGATATTTGTATGCCTATAAAAAATCGAATGAGACCAACTGGAGTACGATCGTATTAATTCCATTGGGGACTATACTTGAGCAAGCGAGACACAGCGGATTGTATATCCTCGGTCTGATTTGTTCGGCCGGTCTGCTTGTTGTGTTCGTCTCCTACTTCATTTCCGCCGGAATTACCCGACCGTTGCGTAAAATGGTGGGATTAATGCACAGGGTCGAGAGAGGAAACTTCAAGGAGCGAATCCCTCTAGGTGAACCCAGCAATGAAATTGGGCAACTCGGCATTGTATTTAACAAGATGTTAGACAGCATTGACCGGTTAATAAAGCAGGCATATGAATCTCAGCTTCAAACAAAAAATGCGCAATTGCTCGCACTCCAGACCCAAATCAACCCCCACTTTTTGTACAATACCTTAAATACAATCAAAGCCATGGCTAAACGAAAAGGGGCGCCGGAGGCCGGCAAACTAGCTGAAGCGCTTGCAGATATGTTCCGTTATAGCTTGTCGAATTGGTCAAGGCCGGCGACGCTTCGGATGGAGCTTCATCATGTCAAGAATGTGCTCGACATTCAGTTGGTCCGATTTGGCGGGAGATTTACTTATGAACTTGATGTGCCGGATGATTTGTTGGAGAAGCCTATTCCTAAATTGCTCATTCAGCCTCTGGTGGAGAATGCTATCGTGCATGGCATTGAAAAGCTTCGTTCCGGGGGATTCATTCGCATTGAAGCACACAAAGGGCAGGACAAGGTTCTCTTGTCCGTATCCGATAATGGGAAGGGAATCGACCCGCAAAGGGCGGAATTTCTGCGGCGATTGTTGAATGATCCGCCCCCTACGCTGCACAGGAACGAGCAAGACGGCATAGGCCTCGTTAATCTGGCGCGGAGGATAAAATTATGCTTTGGAGACTCGGCCTCCATTGAATTAAAGAGCAAACCGAAGCATGAGACAAAATTCGTGCTTCATCTTCCAATAACGGACGAATACCTGGAGGGAGCGGAAGAATAATGAATCTGTTTCTCATTGAAGACGAACCTTATGCTCTTGAAGAATTAGCTGAGATGACCGCACAATACCGTAAAGAGCATCGTGTCTTCACCTTTGAGACGGGCAATGATGCCGTTGTCGCTGCGCTATCGGGTGATGTGCCGGATCTTGTTGTAACCGATATACGAATGCCGGAACTTGACGGACTTCAGACAATCAGCAAGCTTAAATCAATTAACCCTAACCTGTCCGCTATTGTGCTCAGCGGCTATAGCGAATTCGATTATGCGCGCAA
The DNA here is from genome assembly GCF_004801405.1 of Cohnella fermenti. Taxonomy (GTDB): domain Bacteria; phylum Bacillota; class Bacilli; order Paenibacillales; family Paenibacillaceae; genus Cohnella; species Cohnella fermenti. The sequence continues at coordinate 19,525 of NZ_SSOB01000066.1, read as the reverse complement.
AGGAATGCAATTGGGAATTAAAGATTATCTGCTTAAACCTGTATCTGATGCGCAGCTATGCCGTGCTGTTGATCAATTGGTTGAAGATGCGCGACGCTCTGAACAGGATAGAAGGATATTGACGCAGTGGACGATATCGCGAAGCCTGTCAGGCTTCGGCAACGCCTCCGCAGAGTTGCTTTCTTCAGCTTGCCTGGTTGTCTCCCTGCTTGGAAATTGGAGGTTCGCTGGCAATTGGGATGATCGCGGTCCATCGCTGGATGATGCCAGAGAGTGGTTGACAGACCGTAGATTAACCCGAATTTTTTGTTTGGAGACAGAGCCGCACATGCGTGTGTTCGTTCTGCCCATGAACGACCTGACGCTTCACTCGTCGTTGCTCTCCACACTCTATGAGTTTCATGGTTATCTGCAGCAAAGTGGAGTGAATATTCATACGGCCATTCATTTCAAGCAAGAGTCCCAATCGTTGGAGACTGCATATCAGGAAATAATCGGGAGGCTGGAACGTTGTGTAACCTATGACCGAAGCTCCTTCGTTGGCCCGGGAGAACAATGCCTAACGAGCGACATGCCAAAAGCCTGGGATCAGGTGCGCTTGATCGAACGAGCGGTTCGACAACGCGATTTGCACCAAATTCGAGTGACTAGCAGCGCGCTCGTCTCCTATCTGGCGAATAGTCGAATATCAACGAAGGTGATGTCAACCATTCTCGTTGATATGTTGTATGCAATTAAATTTAAATTATCCGAAGGCCAAATAAGGGATGATGGCAAATGGGACACCGTTGATGTTGCCAATGCGGCTCTTCAATATTCCACTTCAAGCAAGCTGATTGAGGCGCTAGTCGCCAAGTTGATGAATTGGGCGGCTCCGGAAGAAGTTGAGGGGATCAAGCCGCGTGCATTGGTTCCGCTTGTCCTTAACTTTGTAAGGGAGGAATATCATAGCAATCCTTCGCTTCAACAATTTGCCAATCGGCATCACGTCAGCTTGGGGCATCTTTCTAAATTGATCAAGTCGGAATTGGGACAGAATTTCTCCGAATACCTGATCGATTACCGGCTCGAGAAGGCCAAGGAATTTATGGATAGAGGAATCGGAAGGATTGCGGAGATCGGTCGAATGGTGGGCTATGAGGATTCCAAATTTTTCAGCCAAACCTTTAAGAAGAAATACGGGTTGACCCCGGCGGCTTATATTCGTTTAATTAGGAAAATGAACCTGCCCAAATTCGAAAACGTCTCCACCAATCCGGAAGATCAGATAGGCTATCATGAGGATGTAAGCGATTAAAAGGGGGAACTTACTCATGAAATCAATCAGAAAGAAAGCTGCAGCTCCAACCATGGCAGCGCTTGCGGCAATGCTGGCTCTTACTGCCTGCGGGAACAACTCGACCTTGAATGCAACCCATTCGGCGCAACCGTCCGCCTCGTCCACCTCGCAATCCGGCGGAGAACAGGTAAAGCTTAGGTTCTACAGCTGGATTGGCGGAGACGTCGGGCCGACCATTAAGGAGATCAATGATAGGTTCCATGACAAATACCCGAACATTACAGTCGAGTTCGAAACGGCGCCGACGGACCAATATGAGACGGTCATTAAAACAAGATTGGCAAGCGGCGACGCACCTGACTTGTTGGGCGTCTATCCGGGTATGAAGAAGGATGCGTTCGTGGAAGCGGGTTACCTCATGGATCTCAGCGATCAAGCGTGGGTAAGCAGACTGATAGAGAGCGCAAAGGATGTAGCCAGCACCGACAATAAAGTGTATGCGCTTCCGTTAGACTCGAATGTTATTGGCGTTATCTACAACAAGAAGATCTTCGCAGACCATGGATTGTCGATTCCAACAGATTGGCAGGAATTTCTCGATGTCAGCGAGAAACTCAAGGCGGCTAACGTGACTCCGATTGCACTCGGGAACAAAGATCTGTGGATCACGCAACTCGTTCCATACGCAATGGCGCCGACAGCGATTTATCAAAACACCCCGGACTTTGATGCTCAAATGAGCGAAGGCAAGGCTACATTCGTTGGATCGGCCTGGAATCAGATGATGTCCGATTATGTATTGCTTAACGAGAAAGGCTACTTTAATAAAGGCATTCTGGGCACGACTTACGATCAATCGACACAATTGATGGCAACTGAGAAAGCAGCCATGACAATCAATGGGAATTGGATGCTTGCCCCAATCAAGCAAGCTAATCCTGATCTGGATCTTGGCATGTTCCCGTTGCCGTACAACGAGGCCGGCGAGGATGCTTGGGTATCCGCTTCGGTTGGATCAATGACTGCGATCTCGGCAACTACGGCTCATCCCGAAGAAGCGAAGCTGTACCTGGATTTCTGGGCAAGTCCTGAGATTGCTCAGTTCTATCTTAAAGAAAAGAGGGCGTTCTCGACGTTTAGCGACGTGTCGGTTGACATGGATACAACGGCCAAGGAAATGGAATCGTACCTTGTCAAAGGGTCGTATAATTTCCTGGACCAAAAGTGGCCAGCAGGTGTCCAGGACGTCATGATGAACCAGATCCAGAATGTGCTTGTCAGCGGCGGGAACACATCCAATAAAATAGATGAAATGTTGAAGAAGATGGATGAAGCCTACAAGAGCGCCGTGAACAATTAACGCTTGCCCAATTGGTTAATGGAGTCGGGATGAGGATCCCGGCTCCTCGATTTTCAGATGCAAGGAGAGATAAAGAATGATAGGTTGGAGAAAATCAGACTTTCTGTTCGTTGCCCCGGCATTGCTAGTATTTTGTATGTTTTTTGTCTATCCCGTACTTAGCAGCTTTTATTATAGCATGACGGATTGGAACGGCCTTAGCCGGAGTACGTCGTTTGTCGGATTTGATAATTACGATCAACTCTTCCGCGACTCCGAAGTGTGGCATGCACTATGGAATACACTTAAGTTCGCAGCAGCCGTTACCATTTTGCAAAATTGCCTGTCGTTATTGCTCGCAGTCTTGGTTGACAGAGCCGGAAGAATCTATCGTATGCTTAGAGTGTATTTTCTTATTCCTACGCTTATCAGCGCCTTGGCGATCGGTTTTATGTGGAGCTATATCTATTCTCCGGTCACTGGAGTAATCAATATGCTGTTGGAGTCTGTCGGTCTGTCTTCCTTGACCCAGGATTGGCTGGGCGATCCGAAATGGTCGATGCTAAGTGTGACATTTACTAACGTTTGGCATTGGGCCGGATTTAGCATGATTATTTATCTGGCAGGCTTGCAAGGAGTGCCGCAAGAGATGAAGGAAGCTGCGGAGATTGACGGAGCAGGTGCATGGAGGAAGTTCCGTAATATTACGTTCCCTCTGATTGCCCCGGCGTTCACTATTAATATGATCCTGACGATGATCGGAAGCCTGAAAGTGTTTGACATCATTTATGTGATGACCAAAGGCGGGCCGGGCGACACAACAACATCGATCGCTATCTTGCTCTACAAAAAGGCGTTCAATTTTAATCAGATGGGTTATGGTACTGCCATAGCTGTTGTTCTATTCGTCATTATCTTTATCTTCTCCCTTATCCAAATCGCATTTCTGCGACGCCGGGAGGTGCAAGCATGAGAAATAAAATTTCGATGGGTACATTAGCAAGGAGTGGTCTCCTTCTACTATGGAGTGTTATCCTTATCATTCCTCTTATGTTGTTGTTGTTTGGGGCTGTTAAGTCTTCCTCTGCGTTCATGATGGATCCATACAGTTGGCCGGATAAGCTTGTTCTCACGAACTTCTCTGACGCCTGGAATCAGGCAGACCTTGCGAGAGCGCTCCTTAATAGTGTACTTGTTACCGGTTGCTCTATTCTGAGCCTGGCAGTCTTAGGAAGCGCCGGTGCTTACCCGCTAGCAAGAAGAGCCTCGAAGCTGTCCTCTATTCTCTATATCTTCTTCATCTCGGGCATTATGCTGCCCTTCCAATTGGCTATGATTCCACTGTATAAGCTAATGGGCGGCCTTCATCTGACAAACACCTATTTCGGGGCGATCATGATCTATGTGGCCTCCACGCTTCCGTTTGTCATCTTTCTTTATACCGGATTCCTTAAATCTGTGCCTAGAGAGTTGGAGGAAGCGGCCACGATCGACGGCTGCGGTCCTATTCGAACGTTCGTCTCCATTATTTTCCCCCTGCTTAAGCCGGTTACCGCAACGGTCGTCATTACGAACAGCCTGAATATTTGGAATGACTTTCTCGTCCCTCTATTATTCCTCCAAGAGAAAGCTTCGCGAACGATCCCAATGGCGATTTTCACGTTTGTCGGACAGTACAACAACAATTGGTCATTGATTTTTGCCTCCATTGCGATCTCCTCGCTGCCTCTCATCCTTTTGTTCCTGCTCCTGCAGAAATATTTCATAAAAGGGATAGCCGGTGGAGCCGTCAAAGGTTAATCAAGAAACGAGTTCCATAATGACATTATTGAGTGTCATTATGGAACTCGTTGTTCATTGCCTCTTTAGTTTGCACGCATATTGATGATGACCGCTCTTGAGCAGATGACGCTCGTTGTTTGGCAGAATGAGCTCACACTCCGTCGATACCGGAACTTTAATATCAATATGGAAATTATCCCCTGCAAGAGTCCACTCCGAAGCAACGCGCCCGAACGGCGTCTTGATACTTCCCTTGGTTGAAGTGATGCCTCCGCCGACGACCGGAGCGATTCGGAACGTTCTGTATCCTCCGCTGGTCGGTTCGATGCCCGCCATGCGGCGATAGAGCCAATCGCCGACAGCTCCGTTGGCATAATGATTGAAGGATACCATCCCTCCGTTCGATTGCTCATCGGGCTTCTTGCCGGTCAGATCACCGATATTCACAGTGCCGTCGGGCCGGAGCGCATCCCAGCGCTCCCAGATCGTCGTTCCGCCTGCCTTGACCTCGTAGAGCCATGATGGACATTCTTCCTGAAGCAGCAGGTTGTAGGCGGTATCGGCATGACCGTTATCCGACAAAGCGAACAGAAGATAAGGCGTTCCCGTGAAGCCCGTCGTTAATCGATCGCCCGCCTCCCGCACCAGACGAACGAGATTGTCGGCCATGGCGGTCGTTTCCCTGCCTTCGGTCATCCCGAAGTGAAGGGGAAGCACGTAAGCGGTCTGGAACTCCTTCTTCAGATTGCCCTGGCCGTCGGTAAATACTTGACGGTAGGCGCGGATAATCTTCTTGCGCAGCTTGCGGTAATGCGCAGCATCTTGAGCGTACCCGAGCAGATCCGCAATCTCGGCGGCAAGTCCGCAGGAATTGGCGAAGTAGGCGGTGCCGACCCATTTCCCCTTCTTAAGCCATTGGCGAACAGTCTCGTCCGGCGCGCACCAATCTCCGAAGTGGAAGGGGAATCTCCAGACGTGCCTGCCATTGGGAGTAACGGAGAGAAGAGAGGACCACCACTTGGCGGCCTTGAGAAACTTCTTGATCGTCGGGTATTGAAGCTCCAGAATTGTCTTGTCTCCTCGAGCGAGGTATTCGGCCCAGGGGACGAGTACGCAGCTGTCTCCCCATGCCGAAGTCGCCATCGTCGGCCAATTGTCGCCCGCTTTGGGGATGACCATCGGAAGTCCGCCGCCGCGTCCTTGCTCGGCGCGCATATCCGTCAGCCACTTGTCGAAGAAGCGGCCCAGATCGAAGTGGTAACAGGCCGTTCGGGCGAAGACCGCGACGTCTCCGGTCCATCCCTGGCGCTCGTCCCGCTGCGGACAATCGGTCGGAATATCGACGAAGTTGGATTTGCCGCCCCAACGAATGTTGCTGTGCAGTTTGTTGATAAGCTCATTCGAGCATTCGAAGTCGCCGATCTCCTCGAAGTCGGAATGAAGAACGAGCGCCGTCAATTCAAGGTCTTCGGAGGCGATGCCGCGCACGCCGACGTAACGGAAGCCCATATAGGTGAGACGGGGGGAGTAGCTTTGTTCGCCATCGACGCAAATATACGTCGCCGTCGCCTTGGCGGTCCGCAGCGATTGAACGAATAGCTCTCCGTCGACCAACACCTCCGCATGGCGGAAGACGACCTCCTGGCCGCGTCGCCCCTGCAGCTTCGCCGAGATGACCCCGGCGAAGTTCTGGCCGAAGTCATAGATGACCTCTCCGCCGGGAGCCTTAACGAACGAGATCGGCTTCAGAATCTGCTGGATGCGGACGGGATCGCCGTATTGCGCCAAGAGAGCCGGAGATTGACGGGGGCGGGTAAGGGTCGCCTGCTTCCATGGAACCGCTTCCGGATCGACCGTGGCGTCATACGTTTCTCCATCGTACCATTCGGCCATGCGGTACGGGCCTTCCTCCGACACCTGCCACGCTTCGTCCGTATGCACGACTTCGCTTGTTCCGTCTTCGTATGCCAGATGCAGCTCGCAGAGGAACGCTTGACGATCCGCATAGATTTTGCTCTTGCGGATGTAGTTGAAGGAACCGGCTGCCCAGCCGCCCGCAACGACGGCCATCAGCGCGTTGGAGGTGCCGATACGATCGGTGACGTCATAGGTCTGATACTGGATTTGATGCTCGTAGGAAGTGAAGCCGGGGGCGAAGTAATCGTCGCCGACCTTCCGGCCGTTCAGAGTCAATTCGTAAACGCCCAGAGCGGTCGCATTTATCCACGCCCGGCGAACCCGCTTCGAGACGGCGAAGGAATGGCGAAACACCATCGGAACGGGAGATTGCTTCTTCGGATAATCGTAGCTTGCGTCCGTTATCCATTGGGCTGTCCAGGGCGTATCCAATCTTCCGGTTTCGAAGGAAGCTGCGGCTTCGGCGACTTGTCCGTTCTTGCCTGTAGCGACGACATGGACGGGATAAGACGTAAAGGGCTTCATCTCTCCCCCGTAAAGATTGTTGATCTGATCGCTCGTGGTCGCGGTCCAGTCGCCGACCGTAATAACCGCGTCCCGGAGCGCTTCGCCATCCGCGTCGGATTCCAGCGAGAACGAGATGTTCGGTCGTTTGTCCGTGATGCAGCCCCGTGCAAGACCGCCAATTTTCAGTTCTGCAATTTTAAGCATGAAGGGTTTCCTCCCGGCGGGATTTGATCTCCTGTTGTTTGCGATCCAGATGGCGCTCCACATTCAGAAAAGCGAGCAGGACAAGGAGGACGATGCTCGTAATCGTCTCGAACCCGGTAAACGAGAACGTGATCATCTGCTGTACCGCGTTCGATTGGGCAGTAACAAGCTCTCCCGAGGAGCCGTAATAGGGGGCGACATAACCTGCGGATGAGAGCATTCCGTTGAAGACGCCGGTGCAAATGCCGATCATGGATACCGCTATTGTCGTATAAATCGACATCGCGATGCCGTCGGAGCGGAACCGCTCCTTCCATTCGAGATGATCCAGCGTATCCGCGAATAAGGCCATGAAGATATAAGCGCTGGGGAGCAAGCCCATGTTCTTGATAAATTGACCGACAAGAACGATGGTCAAGCTGGTCGGGAATACCCAGCAGACAACGCTTCCGACAGCGACAAGCACGAATCCCGCCAACGTGACGTTCCGCTTGCCGAACCTCTTGGCGAGCGGCCAGACAACCAAGATGCCGATGCCCATCGGAATGCCGCCGATTGCGGAGATTAAGGTCTGCGTGATTCCGTCATTATAGGTGCCCAGCACGTAATTGCAGTAATAGATCAAACTCAGGTTTTTGAGACTTGTCGCGAAGGTGTAAATCAGGAAATAACTCAGGATGATCATCATATATTTGTCCTTCAGGATCGCCTTCAATTGCTTGCCGAAGGGAATGGACGGCTTCGCTTCGTCTTCCGCCGCCTCGGCGGTAACCCGCTCTTTGGTATAGTAATATTCGAGAAGGGTAAGTGGAAGAGCTGCAATGGAAATCACGCTCATGACGACGCTCCACAATTGCTTGTCCACCCCGATGACCGGAAGAATGGCCATTGGGAAAATAAGGGCGACGATAATTCCGCTCATCATAATGGTCGAGACCTGGCTGAATACGGACAGCTTGCCGCGCTGAAGGCTGTCGCGCGTGGAGAGCGGCACCATCAAGTTATGGCTCAGGTTGTAAATCGTAAATGCAAATGCATAGTACAGGTTATAGGAGAACACAATCCAGATAGCCTGCACCTTCGGCTCGGCGTTCGGGATCAGGAACAGGAGAATGCCGGACAGAGTCATGAGAGGCGCGGCGATCAACAGCCATGGCCGCGCTTTGCCTTGCTTTGATCGGGTTCGGTCGATGATATATCCCATGATAAAATTGGCTATGGCGCTTACTATTTTCGAGAGGATGGGGAAGATGATAAGAAAGGCTCCGCCGCCAAGCGAAGTCAGCCCCAGCACATCCGTATAGTAGACGTTCAAATAGGAGGCCAACACCGCGTTAAGCAGCAGCGCACCGGTCGGTCCGATCAAATAACCAAGCCAACTCTCCTTGGCGGTCGTATCGGAAGAAGCAATCCGGGAGTCCATGGCTTTCTTGCGAAGAAGCGGTTTCATTATATTCACGAAACAGGCCCCCCATGAGGTTCGCTTGGCAGCGGAATCGGTTTGTCCTTGCTTAACAAAATTTTTAATCCCTTGAGCATTCGGCCGTTCGCCAGCTCGACCAAGCCGAGCGCTGTTCGATAGGTAAACTTGCCGCTAGAAGACATGCACATGGAACGGATGGAGTTCGAAGGCATCAGCCGGACGACAAAGTGGGAATTCTTAAGGCGAGTATCGCGTTCCAACGAATCCGGCATTCGCAATGCCTTCCTGTAATCCTTCTGTACGGTGTTCATGACGGCTGCATACAGGATTCGTCCCATCCAGGATCTTCTGAATTCGAGCAGAGAGGACTCGAGCGTCAAAGGTCCCTTCGTTTGCTGCTCTTGAATCGGATATCCGACAAGCTCCGGGAAGCAGTCGGGGATGCTCGGCGGCGGCGTTGCATACGCGGCTGCCACGCTATCGGAGTAAGGCGTCGGAACGTTCTCGCCGTTGTCAATAAGGAGTGGAGCCGTCAACCTGATATCTGCTGAGGAAGCGGCAACACTAATCTCGTAGCGGCCGTTCTCCAGAACCCAACGATGCAGGTTAACGTTCCAGTACGATAACTCCGATCGGTCAAATTGGACACTTACACGACGTGTCTCGCCGGGCCGCAGGAACACTTTGGCAAAGGCCATAAGTTCTTTCTCCGCTTTGAAGACAGTGCTCTGGTTGTTGCGAACATAAAGCTGCACGACTTCGGAGCCGTCGCGGTCTCCTGCATTCGTAAGATTAAATTCGATCGTGAGCTTGCCATTGCCGTCGGCGACAGCAAGCTCATCATAGCGAAACGAGGTATAGGATAGGCCGAACCCGAACGGGAAGAGCAAGTTCGTCTGGGCTTTGTCGTAATAGCGGTACCCGACGTAAAGGCTTTCATAATATCGAGAGACGGGACCGCGGTTATAGTCGGCATGGCAGGAGCTGTCTTCCGCTCGTGCAGGCCAGCTCTCCGCAAGCTTGCCGGACGGATTCTCTTCTCCGTAGAGCAATGCTGCCGCTGCTTCTCCTCCGTACATGCCGGGCAGATACATGTCGAGAAGCGCGGCCAGGCCGTCAAGGAAGGGCAGCTCCACAGGAGCTCCGGCAAACAGCACGACCACGATTTTTTTGCCGGTGGCGATCAAATCCTGCAGTAATCTCGTCTGATTGTCGCCCATCCGCATATGCTCGCGATCGAATCCTTCGCTCTCTTCGAAGTCGTTCAATCCTCCAAAGAATAGGATCGTATCGGCATCGGCTGCCGCGTTAAGCGCGGCTTGCTCCAGGGACGAATCCCGTTCTGTGTAGAAACAGCGGAAGCCTTTCTCGTAGGAATACGAGATTCCGCGTCGATCGAACGCATCCTTGGGGGTGATGACCTTAGGGGGATTGATCAGAGAAGAGCCGGCCCCCTGGTACCTCATCTTTTCGAACATTTCGCCGACGACGAGCAGCTTTTCCCCGCCGTTCAATGGAAGTGTCCCGTCATTCTTAAGAAGCACGGCGCTTCTTTTGGCTATCTCGCAAGACAGAGCGGCATTCCGCTCCGGGTCCAATCGCCCCGTCGTTCCTTTGGCCGAGCAACGGGCCGTAAGCCGGATCATGCGATGAACGGATTTGTCAAGAGTTGGAAGCGGGAGCTTGCCGCTGCGGGCGCCTTCGATAATGGACTGGCGATTGTGCCATACATCACCGGGCATATCAAGGTCGCAGCCAGCCAGCACGCCTTCGATGCGATCGCTGGTAGCTCCCCAATCGGTCATAACGACGCCGTCAAAGCCCCATTCCTCGCGAAGGATGTCGGTTAGCAGCCGTTTGTTCTGCGAGGCGAATGTCCCATTAAGACGATTGTATGAGCACATCACTGTGTAGGGCTTGGCTTCTCTGACCACGGTTTCAAACGCGCGCAAATAAATTTCCCGCAGGGCTCGCTCATCGACGACGCTATCTCCGATAAAGCGATAATTCTCGTTGGAATTGGCAGCATAGTGTTTAACGCTGCATCCGATTCCATTGCTCTGGACTCCGCGAACGAAGGCCGATCCGAACTTGCCGGAGACGCGCGGATCTTCCGAGAAATATTCGAAGTTTCTCCCGCATAGGGGGCTTCGCTTGATGTTTATACCCGGCGCGAGGAGCACATCGACCTTCGCTTCGATGCACTCTTCGGCAATGGCTTCTCCCATCCGGAAGGCAAGCTCCGGCTCCCAGGAGGAAGCCAACGTTGCCGATGTCGGGAAAGCCGTCGAATGCTCGTTGTCGGATACGCCGAACCCGCCGGTCGCTTCCCGTACCTTGCGAAGTCCGTGCGGACCGTCCGTCAGGAACAGCTTCGGAATGCCCAAACGCGGAACGGCATTGGAATTCCAGGAATCGTGCCCTTCAAGCAGAGCGGCTTTCTCTTCGATTGTAAGTTGGTCAGGCGTAAGCTTGTCGATGCTGGTCATTTGGTCCTCCTTATAAGACGACAGTCCCCTCATGGCTTGAGTTTAAAATAATTTGAAAGCGATGTATTGTAAAAAATCTACCTGTATATCGAAAAAATGATTTACTTAGCTTGGAACACGAAAGGAATTTCTATATTTTATCGGAGTGGTATCTTCAAATTTGCGGAATAGATTCTGAAAATAACTTTGAGAAGAGAAGCTTAAATAACTGCTTATCTCACCCAACGTCTTATCCGTCAGAACCAGGAGCTTCTTCGCCTCATTAATTTTCTGCCGATTGATATAATCATTCAGATGGTTGCCCATATCGCTATAAAATTTTCTCGACAGGTAAGACGGGTTTATTCCGATGTCATTGGCAAGCTCGCGAACAAGGATGGGGGAGTTTATTCGTTTCCTGATATACCGGATGCACTTGGCGGTTGCAGGCGATATGCCGGGCGGGTACTTCTGCAGCGACACTCTCTCCGCAAAGTCCATAACCATTCGTTGCCTTAACAACGATACGGAATCGAGTCGCGATAAAGGCTCGGCTTGTTGAATATAAAGATCGCTGAGATGGTAAGCTGTCTCTATGTCCATCCCTCCCTCAATGGCTGCGCGGGTGACCAAGGTAGTGCTGATGATCATGATGTTTTTCTCTTGTCGGAGAGCATCCTTCGCTAACGGGCCGGCTTTGCCTCTGACGGAATTCTCGAACAAGTCGGCAAGCTCCTCGATGTTCCCTTCGCGAACTCCTGCCAAGATGCGCTGCTCGAGCTGATGAGTATCATGGAAGTCATTCGATTCTTCCGAGTTGAACAAAGCATCCTCCAGATCGGACCTGATGCCGGAACCGACACCCGGCAAGGAATTTCCTTGCAGCAGCAGAGCTTCGACGGTCAACATTCGCCGATTCAGCGCAAAGTTGAGAAAACAGAGACCGTTCAAAAAGTTCTCGAAGGAGGTCGTCGGAATACGGGTAAGGAAATCGGTAAACTCTACCCGGTTTGAATGAGAAAGGGCAGCGCCGATCATAATGTCGGTCAGGCGATCGCTGGAGGGAGGAATAAAATAGCCGGGCCCGACAATGAATACGCCGTCATTTGTTAGGGAGTTGACTTTGCCATAGTAGAGGATCTCATCTGTCACCCGGTAGCTCACCGTGCGCTCGTCGTCAAACAGGAATTGGAGGGTATGCCCCAACGGGTCCAGATAACCGGGAATTGGCGGAAGCATTCGCACAAACTCGGCTCCGTTATAATAGCGAACAGGCAAGCCGGTGAGGTTGTAAAAGGAATCGATTATAAATGTACACTCTTTGGTCAACATCGAATCACCTCGACAAGATCGTACAATTAACATCGTTTTTTTACAATAAGTTCAACGATAAATATATTCCCAATACATGTGAAATTAATCACATTTCTAACCCGTTTGAAATTATATAATGATTGCGAGACATCGGGTTGTGAGACACCAATAGATTGACGGGGAGTGGGATGGTATGAGCAAAGTATTTGTTCTGGGCGGTACGGGGTTTCTTGGCTATTACGCGACAAAAGAATTGTTAAAACGAGGTTATTCGGTTTCTACCGTAGCTTTGCCGCCCTTGCCGGCAGAGGATTTGCTTCCGAAGGAGGTCGAGTGCAGGCTTGGCGACATCACGGCGATGAGCGATGACGAAGTGCTTGCTTTGTTGGAAGGGTGTTACGCCTTTGTGTATGCGGCAGGTGCGGACGAGCGGGTGGTGCCTGACGCTCCGGCGCTTAAATTTTTCTACGAAGCGAATGTACTCCCGACCCAGAGGCTGGCACGGTTGGCCAAACAAGCCGGAGTTCGCAAGTTTGTTCTGTTCGGCTCTTATTTCGCTTACTTTACGGAAGTTTGGACAGATCTGAATCTTAAGGCCAAGAACGCCTATCCGAGAACAAGACTCCTTCAAGAGGAGGTTGCCTACATGGAAGGCGAGGGATCAATGGATGTGATGGTCCTTCGATTGCCCTACATCTTTGGCCTTATGCCGGGCAGAACTCCGCTCTGGAGCATGTTTGTGGAGCAGGTTCGCGGCAAGAGCTTCGTACCGGTGCTCTCCGGAGGAACGGCGATGGTCACTGCACAGCAGGTTGCCGAAGCAACCGTCGGCGCGATCGAATACGGAACGCATCGCAGCAGCTACGCCATCAGCGGAATGAACATGAAATTCAAGGATTTCTACCAGATGATAGCCGATGTTCTGGGCCAGACGGAGACGCAGATCGCCGTACTGCCGTTAGAACAGATAAAGCCCGCAATGGAGCAAGCGGATTCCCACTCCACCGCGTTGGGCAAGGAGCATGGAATCCACTTGGATAACATTGCCGTCATTCAGGATCGGGACGCTTACTTGAATCCGGAAGACACAATGCCGATATTGAAGTTTAAAGAGGCGGACATCCCTGCGGTTATTCGCGAGACGCTCGAGGCTTGCGTGTGATTCCGTTGGTGTGACTTTCGGGTATACAGTTAGCAGTCCGTTTCTAACGCGAAATACGCATCAAAGACGAGCGGCGCTCGGGAGAGATCCCGGCGCCGCTCGCTTCGTATCATGGGGTGGCGCTCGAAGCCGACGGTGCAGGGAAGCCCTGCCCTTGGCCGTCGCCTTGCCCCGGCATCTGCCCCTGTCCCTGTCCGCCGCCGGTCATTCCCTGCGGGAACTGGCCGGGCTCGAACGAGCGATGCACCATCTTGCCGCCCAGATGAGCCGTATACATGACGAGCACGACGGCGACGAGCGCCACGATCAAGTAAATCGGGTTGCGGCCGATGTCCCGCTTCTTCCACAGCACAATGCCGAGCCGAACGACGCTGAGCGCGATGGCGAGGTACATCGTCATTGTTCCATAGAGCTCGTGGGTTTCGACGCCTTCATTGCGCATCATTCTCGGTCCCGTCAGCACCGCGGCAATGGTGCACAGCGTTCCGACAACGAGGCAGACCAGCGCGGCCGTGTGCCAATCTTTTTTCTTCCAGATCAGGGCGGCCAGGTCGAACAGGAAGCTTACGAGAAGCAGGACGATCGGAAAATGCGTAATAATAAAGTGCTTGTTGTCCCATAAATAACTCATTGCTGTTCCTCCTTAGTTACACTACTCATTGTAGTTTATATATTCAAAGGAAAACGCCATAGTCCGGGAAACGGCATGACGTTCTCTCGTTGTCGTATTAAACGCCGAAGGCGATAAAAGCGAATGCGAGCGCGGATACGGCGCACGGCAAAAGCGGCGGCGTAAGCGAAGGCTTGAATTGCGGATCGATCAACTGCTTCAGTCGCAGGTTGATCGCATTGTCGGCGAACGATGCGCTGCCGAGAACGACCGCCGACGCCGACGCTTGTCCGCGCTTCAGCAGAACGAGGAGCGCGCTGCTCAGGGGAGCCGCGCCTCCCGTCGCATGTATGGCGTAACGGTCGGCCATCAACTCGATCAGCACCTTATACTTCCGGATGAACCAGCGATAGATCGGAATGTACCAGAGGGCGATTCCAATTAGCGACAAGAGGAATATCGCCAGCGGATGCCGCCTCGTCAAGTGGAACTTCTCGTGAGCGATCACGGCGTGAAGCTCGGTCTCGCTCAGCGCGTCGATCAGCCCTGTCGACAGGACAACGCGGGGACGGAGCAGCCCGATTGTCATCGCTACGGGGTCCTTATGATCGAGGATCGAGAGGGAGGCGCGGGCCAGTCCGTGCTCTTCTCCGACAGCGAGCGTCAGCTCCTCGTCGAGGCGGCTTCGTTCCGTCCGGTTCCAGCGATACGCGGCGATTCCTTCGCGGACGGCGACGGCGAGCGAGCAGAGCAGCGTCGAACCGACAAGGAGGAGCATCAGGTTGATTCGCACCGGGAACCCGATGAAGCGAAGCAGCTCGGCGCATTGATTAAACAGATTGACAGGCACACGCACATGGAACACGAACTGGATTAGAAAAAGCGACATATGCGCATAGACGAAGCCCGCGGACAGGAGAACAACGGCAAGCATCCAACCGGAACGGTTCAGCCTCATCGGTTATCGATCCTTCTTCAATTGTTCGATTTGGCGCTCCAACTGCGTGAGCAAATCCGGGTCGACCTGCTCCATGGCGTCGAGCATATGCGTAACGGCCAAGGAGCCGAATTCCTTCACCAGGTCGTAGGACAATTCCTTCGACTGCTCCTCCAGGAACTGCTCCTTCGAGAGGACGGCGGTGTAAACATACGATTTGGTCTGCAGCTTCTTCTGCAGCACTCCCTTATCGACGAGTCGGTTCATGACGGTCATGATCGTGTTGAAGCTCATCCGCTTGTCCTCGCTGACGACGGCGTTGACTTCCTTGATCGTTGGCGGCTCCGTCCGGCTCCATATCGCTTCCATCACCCTGGCCTCCAATGGACCGAAGAAGCGCTCCAGCCCGTTGCCCTGGAACTTGAACGAGTTCATTCTCACAGCTCGCACTTCCTTTACACTACAGATTATAGTTTTATCGAAAGTGCTCGTCAACTATAATGGCAGATCTAGGCCAAGCCGACCGTCAGAGCCGATAGAACAGCGACGATGCCGCCGACAAGCGAGCTTGCGAAGTTGACGGCATCGTTGTTCCAGCCGGCGCGCCCGCGGATTCGCACCGCGGGCGCGCCGCAGTGCTGAGGCTGCTCGAGCTCGCGGCCGCAGCTATCGCAGCGGTACATCAATTGCATGGTAGCGCCGATCCAGGAATCGGCCAGCGACCCGACCAGCCCGGCGAGTCCGGCTATCCCGCCCCAGGCAAGGAGCCGCAGCGGCGCGGCCGCTTCCGAGCCGGCGGACACGGCCAGCGAACCGGAGGAGACGGCAAGCGAATCGGCGGGCAGGGCCACCGACAAGAGCCACGCGGCGAAGCCGATAAACAGGCCGCCGGCGAGCGAAGCGCCGAGGCCGAGCCCGGAGACGCCGCCGGACGTTCCGGCTGCGACCAGTCGGCCCGTCTTGATCGATCTCGGCGGCTTCCGGCTTAGGGCCCCGATCTCCGTCGCCCACGTGTCGGCCGTGACCGAAGCCATGACGCCGAAGAACGCGTACAGCCACTGCGGATGCGGCCAAGCCGCATTCGCCAAGCAGAGCAGAAGCCCCAGGCCGCCGTTGGCCAGCACCTGACCATGGTCGCGCCGACCGGACTTCTCGTAGCCGCTCTCGACGTGCTTCTTGGCGCTCTTCCCCCACTTGGACCACAAGGTCGACGATACGAAGAAAGCGATAAGCGTCCCGTACCAGATCGCGCTCCCAAGCGCATACATCGTTGTCCCGAGCACAATGGCAGCCGCAAGCCCGGAGACGGACAATGACTTGCGGATATACGCCGCCCCCGCAATGACGCTGCTTCCAACCGCCCCCGCCAACCACTCCATCTTCCTAGCCCCCCCAGCCTGTTGTTGTTGCACAATCAGCCCCAAGCCTTCATCAGAGCGTCATACTCGGCCTGCGTCAGATTAAGGATCGAGCCGTGGCGTTTCTTCGTCTCGCCCAGGTCGTATTCGTCGGGGCCGAGAATCCGGAAGCGTCCGCCGGCCAGATCGTCCGTCACGAGCGGCAGGTAGCCCTTGCCCGTCGCATACTGGTCAACGAGCAGGCACCATTCGTTGCGGTCGTTGAACTTGAAGATCGCCGGCCCTTCGACGCCGAACAGGCTGTCCAGATCCGGGGAGCTTAGCTCCTCGGGGGACGGATCGGTCAACGAGCGGCTGCGTTCGAGCACAATGCACTTCTTCGTCTCGTCCTTGGAGTAGCGATAGTACCAGCCGCCCTCCCGGATGATCGTCGTGTCGATGACGTGGTTCCCGCGCTCGATGAAGCGCTCGGGCTTCGAGAACCCGCGGAAGTCCTTCGTGTGCGAGCCATAGATGATCTGCTTGCGTCCGCCCTGGCCGTCCTCCACCATCGACGCCCAGAAAATCCAATGAGACTGCGTCGCCTCATCGTAACAGGTCTCGGGAGCCCATACGCAGCCGGCGCCCGGGACGTCCATCTCTGCGCTGCGCTCGGCGGACCAGTTCACGAGGTCTTCCGATTCCCACACGATGACCGAGCGGCTTCCTTCATATTGCGCGACGTCCCAGCCCTTGCCGCTGGCGATTCTCAGGTCCGTCGCCACGATATAGAACTTCGACTCCTCCTCCGCACGCAGAATGAACGGATCTCGCACTCCTTTTTCCCCGAGGCGGGATCTCAGAACGGGTTGCCCGTTGTTCAAGTCGCTCCAGTGCAGGCCGTCCCGGCTGAGAGAGAAGTAGACTTGCTCGCCGTCCTCCGACTCCCCGATAAAATAAACGAACAAATAAGCGGCATACGGAGCGGTTGGCGATGATGGCGTGGACATGTGCGTTACCTCCAAGTGAGTAAGTTGCAATTATGCTTATGATAGCAGGAACGAACGCGTATTGGGAATAAGTGCGGCTGTCGGAGGTTGGTTTGAGCGGGCGGTAATCTCATGGCATAATGGGGGAAAAAGGTAAGGCGAGAGTCGTCGGGCTTGCAGAAGGAGAAACGAACATGAAGGTTGTCAACGTAAGAACGATTGAGATTCGCACGAATGTCGGAGCTGCGCCTATTCTGCCCGCTGCGGCAGAAGTGCTGCTGGAGGGAGGCGCGATCGCGACATTCCCCGTCGAGTGGGAGCGGGTGGACGCATCCGCCGCGGAACAGCCCGGGAGCTTTGAGGTGAGAGGGAAGCTGCTTGAGGATCGTTATCCGAATCCGCTTGTGCCGAATCGCGCCGATCCGCACGTTCTGAAGCATACGGACGGATACTATTACTTCACCGGCTCCGTTCCGGAATACGACCGTCTCGTGCTCAGGCGCTCGCGGACGGTGGCGGGATTGTCGACCGCGGAGGAGAAGGTCATCTGGCGGAAGCACGAGAGAGGGGAGATGGGCAACCATATCTGGGCGCCGGAGCTTCATCGGATCGACGGCAAGTGGTACATCTACTTCGCCGCCGGCGCGGCGGAAGACAAGTGGGCGATCCGCCCCTATGTGCTGGAGAATGCGAACGACGATCCGCTGTCGGGCCATTGGGTGGAGAAGGGCAAGATCGAGCTGCCGGACGAGAGCTTCTCGCTGGACGCGACGACGTTCGAGCTTCGCGGCATCCGCTATCTGCTGTGGGCTCAGATTATCGGGGATTCCAGCCTTTATATCGCCCGCATGGATACGCCGTGGTCGATCGCCGGCGAGCCGGTGCGAATCTCGCAGCCGGAGCATGAGTGGGAGATTCAAGGCCATCGGGTGAACGAGGGACCGGCGGTTCTGCAGCGGAACGGCCGGGTGTTCGTCGCTTATTCGGCCAGCGCGACGGACGATCGCTATTGCATGGGCCTGCTGACGGCGAGCATGGACAGCGACTTGCTCGAGCCGGCTTCGTGGCGCAAGTCGCCCGAGCCCGTCTTCGTCAGCGACCCGTCCTCGGAGCAGTACGGGCCGGGTCACAACAGCTTCACCGTGTCCGAGGACGGCGCCGCCGAGCTGATCGTTTATCACGCCCGCCCCTATAAGGAGCTGCAGGGAGAGGCGCTGTACGACCCGAACCGCCACGCCCGCGTTCAGCGATTCGTCTGGCTCCCGGACGGCACGCCGTTCTTCGGCACGCCGGGCTGGACGCTCGAGACGGGAGGCCGCACGGCAATCGCGCGAGTGACGGTCGAAGCACGCGACCCCGCGGAGTAGGCGGGGGCGGAGGGGCGGCGGGGAGACTATGGCGGCGGGGCAGCGATCGTTGACCTGCCGCTTACCAAGCACATTCTGATCGCCTAGCTCCTGCCAACCGCTCACCAATTACTCACTGACTGACCATTAACTGCCCAGCAACCGCTCACCAGCTACCCACTGACTGCCAACCCACTGACTGCCAACCCACTGACTGCCAACCCACTGACTGCCAACCCACTGACTGCCTACTAACTACCTACCTACTAACTACGCACTGACTGCTCACTGACGACCCATCGGCCGCCGCACTAACTGTCCGCCAACTGCCCGCTAACCGATCCCGATCACCGACTGCCGCAGCCTGTCCGGAACAGCCCCTGTTGCCCGCACGAATGTGATTTTTCACATACAATTTGCTCGAAACCCCTGTTATCGCGGGTTTTATGTGATTTTTCGCATTTATGGCGGGGGGAGGCCTCGTGGTGCGCCGTTTTTATATCAAAAACCACATAAAACCGCTCAAATAGCCCGTTGCGAGCGGGTGCGAATGTGAAATTTCATAATCATCCGAGCGGCGGGGAACAAAGTTTGCAGATGGGAGAAAATACCTGTTGCAATCGCCTTGCGGTTCGTGGTACATTATTTCTCGCGCCGCTGAAACGGCGGTCGCAACTCAGATTCGCGAGAGCGATCTGCTAGAACCCTTGTTCCTTGAAAACTGAACATCGAGCGTAATGAAATAGTCGAGTAGAACTTCGGTTCCGCGAGACAAACCAGCAGGACAGAACGAGCCTTCAAGGTTCTTCACAGTTGGACATTTCGACTCTCGGGATTTCCTCACGGAAACCCTGCCGTCGAAAGTCCCTTTATGGAGAGTTTGATCCTGGCTCAGGACGAACGCTGGCGGC
>NZ_SSOB01000065.1 GCF_004801405.1 Cohnella fermenti | reverse complement strand
TTACAAAGGGGTACACGGTAATGAATACAGGATTGAGGATGTCCGTAGCACAACTGCAGAATAGTCTCATGGAACGCAAAACAAAGGACCGTCAGGGAATGAACTCATCCCTGACGGTTTTTCTTATGCACAAATCGTCCTGTGGATGCCCTCCGTGGCGGTTGGAGGAGGAGATGAGCGGGAAAAGCAAGAGGGCTGTCCGGCAGCGGGCAGCCCTTGCCTGTTTATTCCGCGAAGGAATGTATATTGAAGCGCGCAAGCGCAGGCCGTAAGTTTGGTGGGAGAAAGGAGACGGTTCTGTGCGAATAACGGAATGGATGGGGTATGACAAGGTGGGGTTTATGCTCGATGGCAAGGAAGGTTTTGTCGTGTTGCCGCAGCGGTTCGCCGAGGGGAGGCCCTGGGTGTGGCGGACGGAGTTCTTCGATCATTACGACAATGCGGATACGGCGCTGCTGGAAGCAGGCTATTGCCGCGCCTACTATCGGCAGAGCGATCTGTACGGCTGTCCCGAAGCGGTGGAAGGGATGAGGAGGTTCCACGAATTCGTCACCCGCGTGTTCGGGCTTGCCGGGAAGGCGGCCCTTGTCGGGCTGAGCCGCGGCGGTCTCTATGCCTGCCAGTTCGCGGCGGCGTGCCCGGAGCGTGTGGCGCTGCTATACCTCGACGCTCCCGTGCTTGATATCCGAAGCTGGCCGGGAGGCAAGGGCACAGGCATCGGGGCGGCGCGCGAGTGGCAGGAGTGCCTGGCCGCTTACGGATTGACGGAAGAAGCGAGCGAGACGGCAGGCGTCTCCCCGTTGGATCGAATCGGGCCGATCGCGAATGCGCGAATTCCCATTCTTATGATCGCCGGAGATGCGGACAGCGTCGTTCCTTATTCGGAGAACGGGGCGATTCTGGAGGAGCGCTACCGGGGTCTTGGAGGAAGGATCGAGACAATTGTGAAGCCGGGCGTCGGCCATCATCCTCACGGGCTGGAGGAGCCCGGGCCGATCCTTGCTTTTGTCCGCAGTGTTTATCCGGCGAAAACATGTATATTGAGCGGCGGGAATCCGGCGTTGTAAGCTTGGCGTGCTCCGGAACGGGACGCTGCCGGGGAAGCGGGGCGAACGGCCCGGACGCAGGCAAGATCACGCAAACAAGACAGCCGAATCACGCAAGCAAGACAAAGGGAGCGGAGTTGCGATGGAGACGAGAGGATGGATCGAAGAAGCATGGGAGCTCGGAGCGGATAAGGTCCGCCGCGCGAGCCGGAGAATCGGCGCCCGATTCCCGCACGGGTCGCACGACGGCCATTACGAGTTGATGCCGCCGTCCTACTGGACGGCCGGATTCTGGACCGGCCTGCTGTGGCTGGTGTATCGGGACGGAGCCGAGGAGGAGCTGCGGAGCATTGCCGAGCAGTGCGAGACGCAGCTTGATCCGCTGCTTATGGACTACGCTTGCTTAAGCCATGACGTCGGCTTCATGTGGACATTAAGCTCGCTCGCGAACGACCGGCTTACCGGACAGGAAGCGTCGCGGCGAAGAGGGCTGATCGCGGCCAGTCACCTGGCGGGGCGGTATAATCCGGTCGGCCGGTTCATCCGGGCCTGGAACCAGCCGGAGCGGACGGGATGGGCGATCATCGACTGCTTGATGAACATGCCGCTGCTGTATTGGGCGTCGGAGCAGACGAACGATCCGCGCTTCCGGCACATTGCGCAGGCCCATTCGCGGACGGCGGTCGAGCACTTCCTGCGCGAAGACGGCTCGGTGCGGCATGTTGTCTGCTTCGATCCGGAGACGGGCCGACGGGTCGGCGCATTGGGCGGGCAGGGGTATTCCGAGCATTCCGCATGGGCGCGCGGAGCGGCGTGGGGCATCTACGGCTGGACGCTCGCCTTCCGGCATACGGGCGCGGCCGAATTCCGCGAGGCGGCCCGGCGGACGGCGGACTTCTTCCTGGCGCACCTGCCCGAGGACAAGGTGCCGTACTGGGACTTCCGCCTGCCCGATTGCGCAGGCGCGCCGCGGGATTCGAGCGCGGCCGCAATCGCGGCCGGCGGGCTGCTGGACCTGGCCGACGCGGTCGAAGGCGAGGCGGGCGAGCTGTACCGGCAGCACGCGCTGTCCATCCTTCGCAGCCTGAGCGAGCGCTATCGCGCGGACGAGACGGAGGAGGCGATTCTCTTGCACGGCACCGGCAATTGGCCGATGAACCAGAACGTGGACCGGCCGCTCATTTACGGCGACTACTATTACATGGAGGCGCTGGCCAAGTGCAAGGGCAATCCTGGGTTATGGGGGCCGTGGAGCGGCAGCGGCGGCCGTCGAACCGGGAACGGTTAACCGCGCAAAAACATGTATATTGAACCGCCGCGCCCGATCGGCCTATGATGGGCGCATTCCTACAACGCAAGGAAGTGACAACATGGAACATACAGGCTCGCCGCTGCCGACGTCCGCCTCGGCCGTCCGCACGAAGCGCAAAATATCCAAGCGGCTGCTGCGGCAGAACATTCCTCTGTACGCGATGTTTATCCCGATCATGGCTTACTTCATCATCTTTAAATACTATCCGATGACGGGGCTGATTATCGCCTTCAAGAACTATCGGTTTATCGACGGCATCTGGGGCAGCTCTTGGAACGGCCTGGACAACTTCCGGCTTATCTTCGGCAACGACCAGATCTCGGGCATCATCTGGAACACGTTGAAGCTGAGCGGCCTGAGCATTGTCGTCGGCTTCCCGATGCCGATCCTGCTGGCCATTCTCGTCAACGAGGTTCGCAGGAGCAGCTTCAAGCGCGCGGTGCAGACGATGGTCTTCCTGCCGCACTTCCTGAATTGGGTAATCGTCGGCGGGATCGTTCTGACCGTCTTCTCACAGAGCACCGGAGCGATCAATCATCTGCTGGACGCATGGTTCGGAACGACCTTCCCGTTCCTGTACCAGCCTTGGTCGTGGCTGGCGATCTACCTGGGCGCAACGGTGTGGAAGGAAGCCGGATGGGGGATGATCATCTACCTGGCCGCGCTGACCTCCATCGATCAAAGCTTGTACGAGGCGGCGAGCATCGACGGGGCGAGCAAGTGGCAACAGATCCGGAGGATCACGCTGCCGGGCATCATGCCGACCGTCATTATCATGCTTGTTCTGAAGATCGGCCATCTCATGGAGGTCGGCTTCGACCAGATTTACGTGCTTCAGAATCAGGCGGTGGCCGACATCTCGGAGGTCATCAGCACGTTCATGTACAAGATCGGCATCCAGCAGGCCCAATTCAGCCTCGCGACGGCCATCGGCCTGTTCGAATCGCTGGTCGGCCTCGTGCTGGTCGTCGGGGCGAACCGCCTCGCGCGCCGATTCGGTCAAGGCTTATGGTAACGAAGGAGGCGGAACAATGACCGGAACGAAGGGCGAGAAATGGTTTTATCGGGCGAACGGCCTCATTCTGACGCTTGTCGGGCTTAGCTGCGTGCTTCCGCTTGTGCATATTGCCGCGCTGTCGCTCAGCGGCAAGTTCGCGCTGGCGGCAGGCTCGGTCGGCTTCTGGCCCCGGGACTTCGACACGGCGGCGTATCGGGGACTGTTCCTGGAGATGCCGATGCTCCAATCGTTCCGCAACAGCGTCGTCATTACGCTGGTCGGGACAACGCTCAACATGCTGTTTACGATTATGGCTGCGTATCCGCTGTCCAAACGGTATTTTCTCGGCAGAAAAGTGTATTCGTTCGGGGTGATCTTCACGATGCTGTTCGGCGCGGGCATGATTCCGAATTACTTGCTGGTCAAGAGCCTGGGGCTCATCGACACGTACGGGGCGCTCTGGCTGCCGGGGCTTGTCAGCGTCTGGAATCTGATGGTGCTCCGCAGCTTCTTCGAGAGCCTGCCGGAGGAGCTGGAGGAAGCCGCGAGAATCGACGGCTGCTCGGAATGGCGGCTGCTCGCCCGCATTGTGCTGCCGCTGTCGCTGCCGGTGCTGGCCGCGCTGTCGCTCTTCTACGGGGTCGGGCAATGGAACTCGTTCATGAACGTGCTGCTCTACATGAACAGCTCGGCGAAGTGGAACCTGTCCGTGCTCGTGCAGCAGTTGTTCCAGAACCGCGAGTTCTTCGACGAGATGGCCAATACGCGGCCGGATCTGGCGGTCATATTGACGCCGGAAGGCGTGAAGGCGGCCGGAGTCGTCGTCATGACGCTTCCGATGCTCATCGTTTATCCGTTCCTCCAGCGATTCTTCGTCAAGGGAGTCATGATCGGCGCCGTGAAGGGGTAATCGCAGCGCTGCGCCGACAGGAGAGGAGGTGGGGCCGAGCGCAAGGAAAGTCGGGCATTCCGGAACGAGGTAATCTATTATAACGATAAGGGGTGACGCAACATGCAAGCGAACAAGAACAAGAAGAAGACGGCTGCCGTCGCGATGGCGACGCTGCTGGCGGCAAGCGCGCTGCTGACGGCCTGCTCCGGCGGCAACAACAACGAGCCGGCGGCGTCCGGCGGGGCCGATTCCGATGCGAGCGCAAGCACAAGTACAAGCGCAAGCGGAAGCGCCAAAGCGAAGGAAGACCGGCCGGAGATTACCGTCTCGGTGTACGACCGCAACAACGTGCCGGACGGCGAAGGAACGATTACCGACAACCGCTGGACGAAGTGGATCAACGACAATGCGCCGGTCAAGGTCAAGTTCGTCCCGGTTCCGCGCAGCACGTCCCAGGACAAGTTCAACGTGCTGTTCGCTTCCGGGCAAGCGCCCGATCTGATCATGGAATATTCGAATCCATATATGAAAACGCTGGCAAGCCAAGGCCAATTGCTGCCGCTCGACGACGCCATCGCCAAGTATTCGACGACGTACAAGGACATTCTGGCCGGCGATCCGAACCTGCAGAAGCTGACCAACTTCAACGGCAAGACGTACTTCATCGGGCGGAACATCGGCTACACGACGAACCACTACCTGCTGATTCGCAAGGATTGGCTGGATAAGCTGCAACTGTCGATGCCGACGACGACGGAGGAGTATCTGCAGGTGGCCAAGGCGTTCGCGGAGCAGGACCCCGACGGGAACGGCAAGAAGGACACGTTCGGCACGACGTTCACCGACGTCGATTACTTCTTCGGCCTCGGCCAATCGACCAACATCGCGGAGAAGAACATCTCGGTCACCTCCTACTTCCTGACGGCCGACGACCAGTATCTGCGCAGTTGGGATCAGCCGCAGGCGGCCATCCAGTTCAAGAAGGACCTGTACGACGCGGGGACGGTCGATCCGGACATCTTCGCCGACAAGGACGGCTCGAAGGCGCAGCAGGACTGGATCAACGGCAAGCTCGGCATCTTCGTCGGCGGCGGGCTCGAGAGCGCGGGCGCCTACAATACGTATGCCTCGTTCGTCCAGAACAACCCCGATGCCGAGGTGGAGATTCTGCCGCTTCCGGCGTCCGAATTCGGTCAATTCTCGCCGGCCGGCGGCGTGCCGAACATCCAGATCACCGCGGCGATCAACGCCTCGGCCAAGAACGTGGAGGCGATCATGCAGTTCGTCGATTGGATGATGACCGACGATGTCGCGGCGACGTTAAAGTACGGCTTCGAAGGGGAGCATTATCAGATAGACGCTGCCAGCGGCTGTCCGGCGCCGATCGATGCGGACAAGAACAACAAGGAGCTTAATTGGAACGCGGACTTCCAGATGCTCGCCCAGACCGGCAAGATGGGGGATTGCGGGCTGTTCTCGAAGCAGCTCGACGCCAGCAAGCCGCTTGATAAAGCCTATATCGACTTGATCGATCAAGGCAGAGCCGCCTACATCACGGCCGAGCGTCCGACCACGCCGGCGATTCTGCTGCCGGTCGGACTGCCCGACGATCTGTCGGTCACCAACAGCACGGCGATCAATACGATCGCGAACCTGTATACGAAGGCGATCGTCAGCGGCGCCAAATACAGTGCGGAGCAGGCGATTGCCGACGCGAAGGCCGCCTGGACCAAAGCCGGCGGCGACAAGGTCGACGCGTTCCTGGCGCAAGCCTACAAGGAGAACGAAGCGAACGTGATCTACACCGAGGATATGTACCCCGACGCGAAGAAGTAGTTGGCGGCGGAAGGAAGCAGCAGCGAAGGGACAAGACGGGCGGGGCCCGTCTTGTCCTTGGCGTTTTCATTCGCGGCAGCGGCGAACGGGCGAGGCTCGATTCCGGCATGAGATTCCGGCGTGATAAGATAGTCCTAACTTTTGTGTGCGAAGGAGAGCCCTATGCGGAAAATCTGGCTTCATCGACTGCTCCTGTCCTACCTGCCGGTGTTCATCCTGTTCGTATGCCTGTTCATGTTCATCGGCATTATTCAATTGAACTCGCTGTCCCGGCAGGACGCGGTCAAATCCAGCCGCGCCTTCGCCGAGAATCTGCAGAACAATCTCGATATGTCGCTGCGTTCGATCGAGATGATGATGATCGGGACGATCACCCGCAACTCGACGCTGACCTCGTTCGCCGGCATGGAGAGCTCGCCCGAATTCATTATCGACCTGTCCCAATTGCTGCAGTCGATGGTCAGCACGAACTCCTTGATCGATTCGATCTACGTGTACCGGGCGGGCGATGGGACGATTGTCAGCGATCAGACGAAGCTGAGCGTCGATCAATTCGCCGACCGCGCGTATGCCGAAGCCGGCCTGAACGCCCAATCGTCCGTGTGGAGCGACCCGCGGACGTTCCGCGTCTTCGCAGGCGGAGAGCGCAAGGAGACGGTCGTCTCGATGACCCAGAGCATTCCGCTCGGCAGCCGCGGCATCGCGATTCTCGTCGTCAACGTGAGCATGGGCGGGATTCGCGATTACTTCGACAGCTTCGGCCAGTCGGGGGTAAGCGAGTTGTCGGTCGCGGACCGCAACGGGGAAGCCGTGTTCGGCCAATCCGCGGCGCTGACCGGGAAGGCTCCCGTCTCGCTGACTTCGGCCTATTCGGGACTCACCTACCGAAGCGAGCTGAAGACGTCCGTCTCCGGCAACCTATACGAATATATTACGAGCGGTTGGGTGATGTTCGGCTTGCTCGGGCTGCTGATCGGCATCTGGTGGGTCGTCTATATCTCGCGCCGCAATTACAAGCCGATCGAATCCATTCTGTCGCGGATTCAAACCTACAACGAGCAGCACCGGAACTCCTTCCTGCGCGAGCCGATCGGCGACGAGCTTCGCTACATCGACTACACGCTGTCCAATATGATCGAAGCGACGCAGGACTACGAGCATCGGGACCGCGAGCACGCGAGGCTTCGCCGCTTGCGGCTGTTCCGGGAGCTGCTGGAGGGCGGCGGGACGGTCGGAGAAGCGGAATGGTCCGAGGCGATGAGCGGGCTCGGGGGCGGCGGGACGTTCGCTGGCGCTGCGGTCAGCCTGATCGAGATCGACCAATATTCGGCTTTTATCGGCGGCTATTCGCATGAGGATCAGGGGTTGTTCAAGTACATTCTGACCAAGGTCGTGGAGGAGACGGCGAGGACGCATTCCTTGCGGATCTGGCAGGAATGGGCGACGAACCACCGGCTGTGCGTTATCGTGCTAAGCGAATCCGAGGAGGAGCGGGTGCAGGCGAGCCGACGCATTCTCGCTCACGCCGAGGAGGTCCGGGAATGGCTGCAGAACCATCTGAAGCTGACGATCACATGGGGCATCGGCTCGTCCGTAACCGAGGTCGGCGACATCTCCAAATCCTGCGAATCCGCCGTTCGGGCGCTGGACTACAAGTCGGCGCTCGGCAGCAACCGGGTGATCGGGCATTGGGAGATCGAGGATCTGGCCAGCGGAGATTTGTTCGTCTACTTGCAATACGTGCGGACGATCGCCCAGGCGTTCCGCGTCGGCAGCGAGGACTGGAAGGAGCAGCTCGGGCTGCTGTTCGCCGGACTCCGGTCGCTGCTGCTGCCGAGGGAAGAGATCGACGGCGTGCTGATCTACATGAACTACTTCTTCCTCCGGGAGATGACGGAGCTTCCGCCGGAATATCAGGAGATCTGGAACCGCGAATTCCGCGAGAGGTGGGAGGAGCGCATGGATTCTCTCGAGACGCTGGACGAACTGGAAGCCTTCTATTCGGATCGGCTGACCGCGTGCTTCTCCCGGATGAAGAGCCTGCGGGAAGAGCGGGGCAACCATGCCGCCGTCCGCAGGGTGAGGGAGTACATCGAACGGAATTTTCACAATCCCGATCTCTCCTTGACGCTGCTCGGCGAGAAGTTCCAGATGAACACGTCAAGCCTCAGCACGCTGTTCAAGGAAGAATTCGGAGAGAAATTCGTCGCATATCTCTGTCAGGTGAGAATGGAGCACGCCAAGGACATGCTCCGCAACGGCAGCCTGCCGATCAACGAGATTGCGGGCCGGGTCGGCTACCAGCACCCGATGTCGTTTATCCGCACGTTCAAGAAGATGGTCGGCGTGACGCCGGGCGATTACCGGAAGGTTCATCAACCCTGAGTATAAATGATATAACCCCTCGCAATTCCCTCCGAGTCAAGCCGATGAATGCGCAGAACCACATCAAACGCCTCTCCCGGGGCGGTCCAAGGAGAAATGAATATTGTCAGAAAAATCGACTCTATGCTAGAATATCGACATCATGATAATATAAAGGGAATTAAGTCCCATAAATTTCCGGGAAAAGATATGTGGAAAGGTGAATGCCTTGGGACTACTCCGGCCAGATTTGGTTATCCTTCTTGGACTGTTCGTTCTGCTCATCATTGTCGTGTCCATAAGCCAAATCACTCGAACTCATAAAGTGTATTTGGCTTTTCACTGCATCATGATGGGATGGCCGCTCGGGCAGTATGCCGTGTCCATCGCGGTCCGGCCGGATATTCAAGTGTTGTTCCTGAAGATCAGCTTCGTGTCGATCGGGCTCATCGGCCCCGGTTGGCTGCTCTTCGTTCAGTTCTTGACCCGGCGCAACGTGAAGCTCTCGAAGGTCGCGGCGATTGTGTCGCCTTCGCTGATCGGCGTCGTTGCCGCGATCTGGAACCCGAACGGCTTGTTCTTCCGCGCGGTGACGGACCATCTGACCGATCGGCTGTACGGACCGATGTTCTGGCTGCTGTCGCTCACGCAATTCGGTTATCTGTTCGTGACGCTCATAAGCATGTACTACGCGATGAAGAACGACAGCTCGCCGCAGCGGAGGAAGCAGATTACGATCACGCTGACCGGCATGTTCGTGCTCACCGGCTTCGCCGTGCTGGATCTGTTCGTCAACGTCATGCTGCGCGACTATCTGCCGATCGTTCCGGGCCTCCTGTCCGTCGGAATTCTGCTCTCCGATCTCTGCTTCGTCGTCGCGATCTCCAGGTACGGCATGTTCGACGTGCTGAGCATGGCGCAGCGGGACATCATGGACCACATGAGCATGGGCATCATCGTCGTGGACGACAGCAATGCGGTCATCGAAGTGAATCGCGGCACCGAGCCGTTCATTCTTGTATCCAAGGACGACATCTTCGAGATGGACAAGTTCCTCTCCCCGGTCGAGCAGCAGGAGGAGGTCCGGGAGTTCCTGTACCGCTACCGGAATTACCCGCAATCGAGGCAGCAGACGGAGATCTGCTGGCGCGACGGCCGATACTTGTCGATTCAGATGTCGCCCGTGCTGGACGATGCGAACAATGTGCTCGCGAAGGTGATTACGTTCCAGGACGTCACCGAGCAGCGCAATCACGTGGAAGAGATGAACCGCAAGAACGAAGCGCTGCACGAGAGGAACCTGGAGCTGATTCTTATCCAGGAGGAGCTGTTCCAGCTTAATCAGAAGCTGGAGCAGATGGCGGTCACGGACGGGCTGACCGGCTGCTTCAACCGAAGGTACCTGATGCAGCAGTTGGAGCATGAGGTGCTGCTCAACTATCGCTACGGGACGCCGTTCTCGATCTTCCTGTTCGACATCGATCACTTCAAGGTGTTCAACGACCGCTACGGCCATCTCGTCGGGGACGAAGTGCTCTGCCGAACCGCGGAGGCGGTTCGCGGCGCCTTGCGCAGAACGGATATTCTGGCCCGCTACGGCGGCGAGGAATTCACGATCTACCTTCCGCATACGAACCGGGAGCAGGCGGATAAGCTGGCCGAACGGGTGATTCGGGCGGTCGAGGAGAACGTCATCGCCGTCGGCAAGGAGAAGGTCGGCGTCACCGTCAGCATGGGAACGATGACGGAGGAGGACTTCCTTGCGCCGATCGGCGACGTGAAGGAATATTTGCGCGAGCGGTTCGCCCAGATCGACTCCGCTCTCTATCAGGCCAAGAAGCAGGGGCGCAATTGCGTTGTCGTCGCCTCCTGAATTCCGCTTCGTTCCGAATGCGATGCTCGACTGTATGACAGCACGACAAGAAGCTGCGCTCGGCCCGGGATAAACAGAAGGATAAATGCCTTAGGTCGAGTGCACTATTTTCACCAACCCGCTATCGTGCTTGTCCATTCGATGATATAGTTAGAGCAAGTCGTTAAGGCAAACTTGTCGAAAGACAAGGACGCAAAGCCACAGGGTCTGCCGTTCGCGAGAACAATGACAGCCTGGCCGCCGGAGATGTCGCTTCGAGTGTTATTCGCATCGCAAGATGTTCGGATCGAAGCTATAGGGTCGGTTCCAGGGCAGCGTCCTTTATGGATGCGGCTTTTTTTGTGGTGTTGGCGGCAGGTCGAAGGGTTGTCGGGTTGACGGAGGAAAGGTGGAGGTCGGAATGAGCCAAGAAGGCGCTGCTTATCGGAAGACAATGGGAGGATCGGATAAGGAGATCATCTCGCTTAAGTCGTTGGTTCACTGTCGGACGGTCGTCGAGAAGGCCAACTTCGTCTCTACGGGGATCATGACCCGGGCGGAAGGCGAGCTGTTCGAGATCGAGTTGAGCGAATTCGAGCTGTTCGAGCTCGGCGAGACGGTCAAGCTGACGATCTATTCCCCTGTCGGCATTCAATCGTTCCAGTCGATCGTCTTCGCCAAGTACGACGGAGCCATCGCGATTATTCAGCCTCCGATCGTCAATCAGAGATTCCAGGAGAAGCGGGAGTTCTATCGGGTGGAGGCGACCGGTTCGGTCCAGATCATCCGGCTCGTCAAGGAGAACGGCGAGATCAAGCTGCTGAGCGATCCGCTCGAAGCCCGTCTGCGCGACATCAGCATCGGCGGGGTTGGGCTGATTATGCCTCCTCACGAGGAGCTGTCCCAGGTGTCCCGCATCGGCGCCATCGTCCAGGTAGGCTTCGCGTTCGCATGCGAGCTTGAGGCCGTGCACCGGGAGCGCCGGCTGGACGAGATGCATTACGGCTTCCGCATGAAGGTGCTGGATACGGAGATGCTGCGGCCGCTTCGGGCATTCGTGCTCAGGCATCAGGTCGAGCAGAACATTCAATCCCGTTCGGAGGAGTCCCGCAAGCGCCAGCTTCGCTGAAGCGGCGAGGGCTGCTGCGGCGACCGTGCTGTTCCACTCGGGCTATTCCATCGAATTCGCGCGACAGGTGTTCTCTTCGCATTGAAGAGGAACCTGTTTTTTTGTTGGCGGCGCCGGTCGCTTGCTTCTTGGCTGCGATCCTTCTAAGCTAGTTGTAATGGAAGGAACAGGAACGACACTTGGCGGAGAATAGTGAGGCGACGATGAGAGCAAAAGTGTGGACAACTGCGACAACGTGGACCGGGGCGGCCGGCATCGCGTTCGCGCTGGCCTGGGGAGGCTGGCGCGAGGGGCTGTTCTTCGATATCGACTTGTATCCGTTCGAGATCTTCGTGATTGCCCTGGCAGCGGTCGTCGGGGCGATGGCGGCCATTGGCCGCCGACGCGGGAAGGCGGCGCCCATCCCGCTGCCGGGCTGGGCGCTGCTCCCGTTCGGGCTTGCGACCGCGTACGGGCTTCACTTGCTGCTGGAGCCGGCGAGTCTCAAGGGGACCATGGATTCGTTCCTGCGCTGGACGGCCTACGGCTGCTGGTTCGTTCTCGCCTCGGCCTATCTGGCCGGACCGGCGGCGAATCGCAAGGCAGGCTGGGCCGCGCTGCAGTTGGCTGCGATGGTCCTCATTCTAGCCTCCTGGTGCGGCTGGTTCGGGTGGATCGGTCCGGAGGCGATCGTTTACCGGTCCGGGCAAGCGGAGCTTGCGGCGACGGGCGCCCGGCTGGCGGGCCTGCTGCAGTATCCGAACGCTTTCGGGGCGGCGGCGGCGTTCTTCGTGCTGATCGAGTGGCGGCTGCTCGCGTCGAAGAGCCGGCCGGCGTTCGGGTGCGCGGCGCTTATGGCGGTGCCGGCGCTCGGGGCGCTTATGCTTGCGGAGTCGCGGGGAGCCGCGCTGGCTCTTGCCGGGGCGGGCGCGCTGTCGCTTGTCCTAGGCGGCAGGAACCGCTGGGGGTATTCGCTGGCGACGGCGGGAGTCGCGCTGGCCTGCGCTTCGGCGGCGGCGAATGCGGCCTTCGGGGCGATGAAGAGCGGACAGCCGGCAAGCGGCGCCTGGGCGCTCGCCGCAGCGACGATCGTCGGAGCGCTCCTGCTGCTTGCGCTTCGGCGCGAGGCGGAGAGGTATGCGCGGAAGGACGAACGGCAGGGTGAACAGCAGGACGGACGGAAGCGCGGGCGGAAGGGCGAATGGGAGGACGAATGGGAGAGCGAGCGGGAGGGTGAATGGGAGGACGAGCAAGAGGACGGACTGAAGAGCGGGCGGAAGGGCGAATGGGAGAGCGAACGGAAGAGCGAACGGGAGGGCAAGCGTGCGTTCAGAGTGGTCCGGGGCATAGCGAGGGGGAGGCGCTTCTCCTTTGTCTCTCCCGGCGGGGGAGTCGTCTTGTTCCTGTGCGGGTGCGCGGTCGCTTATGCGCTTCTGGCCGGAGGAGACTCGGGAGGAGCCCGGCTGGACGGCCATTACGAGACGGCGGCGGCGAGGGGACTCTACTACGCGGACGCGCTGCGGATGTTCCACGACCGGCCTTGGCTTGGGGCGGGCGGGGAGAGCTGGCGCATGCTGATGGGGGAGTACAAAACCGTTCCGTATATCGGGAACGAGGTGCATAGCGGCTACCTTGAGATTCTGATCGATACGGGTCTGCTCGGCATCGTCCTGCTCGCCGCGCTGCTGCTTGTCCCGCTCGGCAAGCTGCGCAGCAGGGCAGCCGTCGCCTGGCCCCCGGCCGCGCTGCTGCTTGCTCATGCCGCCATCGACTTCGATTGGTCGTACGGCTATGTCTGGCTGCTGCTCCTGTTCTGGCTGGCGCTGCAGCTTCGCGAGGGCGAAGCGGAGCAGGCGAACGCGAGGGGGCGGCAGGGAAGGAGCGCTGCGGCGCTCGTTGCCGCGCTCCTGATCGGCTTCGCCGCCGCGACGCTGCCTGCGGCGTGGCGCAGCTCTGTCGCCGCGAGCGAGCGCGAGGCTGCGCTCGCGGCGGCGCCTTCCGCGCGCGCGGAAGGGCTGCGCGCGGCGCTGGCTGCGAACCCGGCGTGGAGCCGGGTTCGGCTCGAGCTCGCCCCTCTCTTGCAGCCGCAAGAGAGGGCAGAGCTGCTCGCGCAGGGATTGCGGTATGACCCGCAATACCCGGCGCTCGAGTTCCAGCTCGGCATGGCCTACGCCGAGATGGCGCAGCCCGAGCCCGCGGCCGCGCACTTGCGCGAGGCGCTGCGGCTCGACCGCTTCGACCGCGAGGCGCAGAACGCCGCCATCGCGACGATGACGTCCATGGCCGAGCGCTATGCCGCCGCCGGCCGGGACGATCGGGCCCAGGCCGCCGCAGAGGCCGCCGCGGCCATGTTCGAGGCGTACCGCGAGCTGTATCGCGCGACGTACGCGGGCAAGGCCAATCCGTGGGACGACAAGGAGCTTGCGCTGTTCGCCGCGGCCAAGTTCAACGGGGCGACGGCCATGCTGCTGCTCGGCCGGCAGGAAGAGGCGGCGGCGCTCCTCCGGGAGGTGGCGGAGGAGCAGTCCGAGGAATGGAGCCGGCTGGCGAAGGAGAAGCTGGCTTCCCTGTCCTGACCGCGGCATCCGCGGAATAGCTTCGCCCTCGCACGCTGTGCCGCTCCTCCGCCGAATGCCGCCTGGCGCTTGACGGACGAGCTTCGCCCGGCGAGACTCGTGTTCTTCCGACTGCAGCGGCTTTTTCGAGAAATGGACGATCGATTGGGAGAGACGCCGGGTGCGTGATAGCGATAGCTTCATAGATTGGATCAGACTCATAGAGGAGGTGTGATCCAATGGCTAACAAACGTCCTAAACCCGGCCGCGTCGATTCGAAGAAGTTCAAAATCATCAAGTACGCGAAGAAAGACGCCTCTGCCAAGCGCGAGACGACATTCACGCGGCTCTCGATCGTGTGGGTGCAGCAGAATGGAGTTCCGTACGATACGACCGGCTTCATCGCCACGTTGACCCGGAACAATTCCGTCGTCGCCACAGCCGCGTTCGATGAGAACGGAGTCGCCCGGTTCAGCAACGTGCGCGTTCTGACCAGTCGCGCGTACACGCTTCGCACGTTCGACAGCGACGGTATCCTCTACCGTACGAGAAGCATTCCGGCCGGCGTACAAGCCTATGCCGTCATCGGCTAACCGAATGACGGGCGAGTAGGCGCTCGGAGAATGCACGGAAGAACGTCCCAACCGCGCGGTGAGCGGCTCGGGACGTTCTTTTGTCGCAGGCATGTTGGGTGCAGTTGAGTAACCACGACTCAACCGAAGCGGCGACAGGCGCGTTGGCCGCCCCTGCGTTCCGGGGAACGCAGGGGCAGGAGCGGCCTGCGCCGTCAGCCCCCGAATGCGTCGCGGAAAGCGCGCCGGAGACGTTCCGGCTCCACGTCCCACAGCTCGGCGACGGATTCGCTCACCTCGGCGTTCCACCAGTCCGCCAGCTTGCGCCGGTCGCTGCGGTTCTCGTGAATCCAGATCAGGTTGCCGATCACCCGCTTCACATACAGCTCTTCGGCTTGCCGAAGCTTCTCGTCCGGAACGTAGAGGCGCAGCCGCTTGACCGTCCGGTACAGCTCGTTGCCGCACGCCCGGCGAATCGTCCTGGCGGAGGGCAGCGGGGCTGCGTGCTTCGGCTGATGATTCATGTTCATCGGTCATCCTCTCCCGACATTAACCTATGCGCAGGGAGGAGGTTCGGACACAGGCGCAGGCCGCCCTGCTCCTGGAAGGAGGGGGCGGCCTGCGTTCGCGTTCGAGCTGTTCGATCGTTCCGTCATTGAACAATCGCATCAGGACAATCGCGTTACTGGACAATCAGATAGCCGACCATCGGAATGCTCGTTGCCGGATCGCTGTGCGTGGTGCACACGATAGGGTAGGTGCCCGCTTCCGTCGGCGTAAAGCTGACAACCGTTGTTTTCCCCTTCTGGACGTTGCCCTTGATGCCTTGTCCGTCGCTGCCCAAGCCTTCGATGACGAAGGGGTGGGATTGGCCGCTCACGCCGGTGATGCGGAGCTCGACGGGAACGCCCTTCTTCACGATGATCGTGCTCGGCGCCCAGACGTAAGCTTCCAACTGCTTATTGTCGGAAGTGGTGGACGTGAATTCCCCGGTGACGAGGCTAAACACCTGTGTGCTCGAGTCCGTTAGCGTAGCCGTCGCAGGCTTGTTCTGCTGCCAACCGAAGTAAACACCTGCCACAACGACGACCACTGCGAGGATAAGATACCACTGCACCTTTTTTTTGCTGATAAAAACGACCTTGTTCATCGCCGTTCGCTCCTCTTCATCTTTGTCCCACTTCTATCCTGAGTGTATGCGCGGGCCCGTCCTTGCATGACAAGCTATTTGAGTCCGCGGTCGTTTGCGTAAGAGAAAGCCATGCCCTATGATAGAGAAGATTGATTCTCGCAAGGGAGAGTGGAGCGCGCTACATGATGGATACGATTCATGGGTGGCTGGATCAACTGTTGGTCTGGATCGAGAGCCTCGGCTACTTCGGCATCATTATCGGACTTGCCCTGGAGGTTATTCCCAGCGAGATCGTTCTCGCCTATGGCGGTTACCTCGTCTCGAAGGGGGATATCGTCTTCTGGGTTGCGGTGCTGTGCGGAACGGTCGGAGCGCTGCTGCAGCAATGGATTCTGTACGCCATCGGCCGATTCGGCGGCCGTCCCGTCGTCTACAAGTTCGGCAAGTACCTGCATATCAAGGAGAAGCATATCGAGCTGGCCGAGCGATGGTTCGAGAAGTACGGGCCGATCATCGTGTTCACGGGGCGGTTCGTGCCGGTCATGAGGCAGGTCGTCTCGCTGCCCGCCGGCATGTCGAAGATGAACCTGACCAAGTTCTCCCTTCTGACGCTGATCGCGTCGTTGCCGTGGTCGATTCTGTTTATATGGCTGGGCTGGAAGCTCGGGGACCAATGGGAAAATATCGACGAGAAAGCGGCACCCTACGTGCAGCCAACCATCCTTATCGCCATTGCGTTGCTGATCGTGTACTTCCTGTTCCAGTTCTTGCGCAAGCGGAACAAGGCAAACAACACCAAATAAAAGGAAAGAGGGATTCTCATGAGCAAATCGCTCGCCGACAAGCTGAACCAAGGCATCTCCCCGCAACAATTCATGGAAGGGATGACGAAGAACAAGGAAGCGTTCGCCGCGAACTACGAGAGCTTCGCATGGCCGGACGAAGAGACGAAGGAATTCTACGAATCGCTGAACAATCGCGACGATCTGCGCTGCCTCATCATCAGCGCGGATTGGTGCGGCGATGCTCTCCGCAGCGTTCCGATTGTTTTCCGCGCGATGGAGACGGCCGGCATTCCGACGGAAGTGTTCATCATCGAGCAGAACTACGACTTCATCGACCAGCATCTCGTGCTCGGCGGACGCTCGATCCCGATCGTGCTGTTCTCCGACACCGGCGGCTACCAGCTCGGCAAGTGGGGCCCTCGCCCGGCCCACGTGCAGCAGGCCATGATCGACTTCAAGGCGGCCAATCCGGATCGCGAGGCGCCCGATTATCAGGACAACCTGAAGGTGGCGCGCGAGGAGATCGGCCGCCGCTACGGCGAGCAGTCGGACTACGCTCCGGTTATCCTCCGCGAGATCGGCGATCTGCTGTCCGGCGTCTAAGCGGAAGGAAGGGAAGAGTAAGATGCTTTCTTTTCAACGGTATACGCTCGGGGCGCTGCAGACGAACGCTTACGTGGTGACGGGAGATGACCGCAAGCGCGCGATCGTCATCGATCCGGGGACGCCGGACGCGGCGCTTATTCGCAAGCTCGAAGGGCTGCAGGTGGAGGCGATTGTCCTCACGCACGCCCACTTCGACCATATCGGCGGCGTGGACGAGCTGCGCAAGCGGTTCGGCGCTCCCGTCTATCTTCACGCGGCGGAGAAGGACTGGCTCGTCGATCCGGCGAAGAACGGCTCTCTGCGCTGGACCGACGTCACGGCCCCGGTAACGACGGAGCCTGCCGAGTTCGCGCTTGCGGACGGCCAGGAGCTCGCGTGGCTCGGAGAGACGTTCCGGGTGCTCCATACGCCGGGGCATTCGCCGGGAAGCGTCAGCCTGCTCTGCGGCGACCTGCTGTTCGCGGGAGACGCGCTTTTCCGCCGCTCCGTCGGCCGGACGGACCTTCCGGGCGGCAATCCGGCCGCGCTGGAGAAGGCGATTCGCGAGAAGCTGTACGTTCTCCCGGACGAGACGCTTGTGCTGCCCGGGCACGGTCCGGAGACGACGATCGGCGAGGAGAAGCAGGCGAATCCATACGTTCGTCCTTGACTACGAGCCGAGCATCTGATATATTGGCGTTACTAAGGTTCATATTGGGATCGGCTGCGAAGAACGCAGGCGTTAGAGGTTTAACCTCTTTTGCCTGCGTTCTTTTTTTGTTTTTTTGCGGTCGTGTTTCTGAGCCGTGGGGGATATGGGAGACAGGAGGGAGAACGACGGTGAATCGCAGGCGACAGATGACGATCGGCCTGGCGGCGGCACTGCTGTCCGGTGTGCTCGTCTACGGCATGTACTGGCTGCAGCTTCGGCAGCTTCGGGAGGACGAGATGGTTCGCGTGGTCGTTCCGAAGCAGTTTATCCCGGAAGGCGCCATTCTGGAGGAAGGGATGCTGGCCGAGCTGCCGATTCCGAAGTCGGCGCTGCGGGACGGAATGCTGCTTCGGCCGAGCGAGGCTTCGGGTCTGCAGGCGCTGGCTCCGCTCGGAACGGGGGAGCCGCTGCTGGACTGGAAGGTGGAGCGCTTCCCGCTGCTTCCCCGCCCGGGGGAAGCGACGTTCCAGATTCCGCGCGAATATGTGAAGTCGGTGTCGAACGGCATCCGGGCGGGCGACCGGGTCGGCGTGTACCTGTCCTCGGAGCGGCTCGCATCCCGGCGGCTGTTCGCGGAGGCGGTTGTCGTCGCGGCCGTGAAGACGTCGGCCAACGTCGAGATCGAGAGCCCCGAGAGCGACAGCCTTCGCTCTCTGACGAGCGGGGATAAGGAGAAGCTGTATGCATCGCGAAGAGACGCGAACGGAAGCATCGATTCGATCAACCTGAATCTGACGGAGGAGCAATGGCTGGAGCTGGATGCGGCGTGCAAGGACGGAGGCGCGAAGGTCGTCATCGCCTATGAGGCTTCGGCAATCGACGAGGAGAACAAGGAGAAGGAGGGAGGTTCATGAGCGCGGCGCTTGGCAAGCTGGTCACCTTCGGAGGCTCCACGCCGAACATCGGGACGTCGCTAGCGGCGTTCGGAACGGCCTATCGAATCGCGTCCACGACGGGGAAGAAGGTAGGGTTCTTGTGCCTTAACCTGAAGAGCGCGAAGACGCACCTGTACCTTGGCATCGACAAGCCGGAGGTGACGCTGGACGGTCTCCGCCCGGAGCTCAAGGCGGGGACGCTTAGCGGCGAGAAGCTGCGGCAGTACGCATTCGCGCCGTCGCGGCTCGGCGGCCTGCACGTGCTGTTCGGCAACATGGCCCGCGATCAGGCGGAATATTACGAGCCGGAGCAGATTACCGGCTTGCTCCGGGCGGCTCGGGAGGCTTTTGCGCTGACGGTGGCAGATGTGAGCGCTTATTGGGACAATGCCGCAACGGTGTGCGCGATGAGGGAAGCCGATCATCGCTGCCTGGTGACGACGGGGAGCCTCTCCCACTTCCAGGAGGACGTCCACCGCTGGACCGGGCAGGTCGGGGCCCAGTTCGGGGTGGAGAGGCAGCATTATCAGCTCGTGCTTCTGAACGGAAAGTATCCGTACTGGGGAGGGGGATTCGGCATGAATGAGATTCGGAAGGAGACGGGGGCCGTCTCGCTGTCCGAGCTTCGGCTGAAGGAGAGCTTGCACCTGCAATTGGACAGCGGAAGATTGGACGAATGGCTGGCCGCCGACGAGCGCAATGCGGCCGCCTTCGATGCCGTCGCCGATCCGCTGCTGCGCACGCTGAATTGGGCGGAGAGGCTGCAGAAGACGGATCGGCCTTGGCGCCGCAGGCTGCTGATGCATCGGAGCCGGAGGGAGCTATGAGGGCCGGGGCAGCGGCTCGGGCGGAGGAACCGAGGCGGCCGGGAGAGGAGTGCGGACAGGGAGCGAGCGGGCCGGAGGAGAGGCGAAGGTTCTCGCCGACCGCTTATGCGGCTCGTCTGCAGGCGGAGAATGCGGGCGTGACGGCGGGGACGGCTGCGACTGCGGAGGGCGAGTCGGGACGCGGCCTCGGCGGTGCCGGGGTCGATCTGAAGGCGCTGACCGAAGAGGCGAGACACATGCTCGCGGCGCCGCGGGGCTGGAACGAGGAGGAGCAGCGGCGCTACGCCGAGAAGCTCAATCGCGCTGTCATCGGCTTCCCGCAGGAGCGGGCGGAGCTGCTTGCGATTCTGTCCGACTGGATCATCAAGAAGCGGCTGCAGCATCTGAAGGCCGGCACGATGCCGTACGGAACGCTTGCGGAAGCGCTGTTCGCCGAGGTGATCGGGCTGAACGTTCTTGAGCTGGTGCTGCGGAACCGGAGCGGGCTGGAGGAGGTTCAGGTCGTCGGCACGCGCATCTTCGAGGTGAGGGACGGGCGGGCGGTGCCGTCCGCGTACCGGTTCGAGAGCGCGGAGCTGGTCGAACGAATTCAGCAGAACCTGGTGCTATTCAATAACGACCGCATCAACCCGCGGAAGCGATGGGCGGAGGTTCAACTGCTCGACGGCTCCCGGGTGACGATGACCGGCTTCGGCTTCACCTCCCGGCCGACGCTGACGATCCGCTTCTACACGGTCCGCCGCTTCGAGCTGGACACGCTGTGCCGCCCCGAATACCGGACGATCAGCGAACCCATGCGCGACCTGCTTCGGGCGATTGTCCGGTCGCGCTTCAACATGGTCGTCATCGGCGCGACGAACACCGGCAAGACGCATCTGATCAAGGCGCTCATCGCGGCCATGCCGGACGAGGAACGGCTGGTGACGATCGAGGGCCGGTACGAGCTTGCTCTTCTGCGGGATTTTCCGGAGAAAAACGTCATCGAATACGAAGCGGACGAGGAGGACCCGGCGCACGGAGCGAAACAGGCGTTTAAGCTGGCCCTTCGGCAGTCGCCGCAGCGGATCTGCCATGCCGAGATCCGGGACGAGGACGCCAACATCTATGTGAGGGCATGCACGCGCGGCCATGAAGGGAGCGTCACTTCGGTCCACGCCAGCGCGCTGGAGGACGTGCCGGAGGCGCTGACCGATATGTGTATGCTCGATGGGCGCGGGATGAACCCGGTGCGGCTGACGAAGCGGATTACCGAATACGTGACGCAGATCGGCTTCGAGATGCGAATGGTCGGCCAGACGCGCAAGTTGGTCCGGATCGGGGAGTTCGAGTGGCGCGGCGGCGAGGCTGCCGTCCGCGACTGGGTGCGCTACGACGAGCAGGCGGGAGATTGGAGCTTGCCGCTCGATTGCTCGCGGAAGGCGCTGGAGCGGCTAGGCCGATTCGCCCCGGACGAGTGGGAGCGGGTGTTGGCGGGAGCTTGCGAGGCGGAGAAGGGAGGAGGATGACAATGGGGCTGACGGGGAGCATGACGAGTGATCTGTCGACAGTCCGACTCACGAGCTTGCAACGGCTGAAGGATGCGGGGCTGCCGGACCCGAAGCTGGCGGCGGTCCTGTTCGTCCTGTTCCTTCTGCTGTTCCTCGCGCTGCGCGCCGGGCTGGCGGGCTTCTCGGACCGTGCGGCCAGGCACCGCAGGCTGCATTGGAACCGGGAGCCGACATGGAGCCGTTACGCGGTAAGCTTTCTCTCCCGATTCGGCAGGCTCCAGGAGCATCTGGCCGATCTGCTGGCGGCTTCCGGCTGGAAGCTCCGCGCCGAGAGCTTCGCTCTGCTGTCCGTCGGGCTCGGCCTTGCCGGGTCGGCGTCGGGGACGCTGCTGCTCCACTCGGCTCGGGGGACGGCGATGCTGGCCGCGATGCTCGCGCTCGTTCCCTACTGCCTGCTCCGGATGAGGCTGATCAAGCGTCAGTTGGCTGTTCGGCTTGATTTTCTGCCGGCGCTTGAGCTGTTCTATCAATGCTACCTCGTGACGGGAAGGAGGCACGCCAGAATCGCGCTGCAGCGGGCCGTCGAGGAGAGGCGGCTGACGGGGGAAGCTCAGCTCGTGTTCGAGCAACTGTACCTTCAGCTCTGCGTTCACGAGGACGACGAGGCGACCTTGCGCAGGTTCGCGCTCGCAATCGGCAGCGTCTGGGCGGATTACTTCTGCAACATGCTGCGGGTCGCGCTGACGGAAGGCAACGATATTGCGGATAACCTGCAGGAGCTGATCGGGGACATGAGAAATTCGCGGCTGGAGGACCAGAAGGAACGCCATCGGCTGCTTGAGATTCGCATCGCGAACTTCTCGCCGGCGCTGTTCTTCGCTCTCTTCATCGGCATCAACATCCGCATGAATCCGGAAGCCAGCTACCGATATTATTTAGCCAGCGCAGACGGTCGGGGAATGCTGTTGAACGCGGTCGTCATGCTGTTCGCCTCTCTGCTCGTCGGAATCTACTTGTCCAGGCGGCGGTTGTAGGGAGGTCGTAGGTGAGGTCGTAGAGAGATAGGGAGATAAGGAGATAGGGAGATAAGGAGATAGAGAAATAAGAAGGATAGAGAGATAAGGAGATATAGGGAGGGAAGGGGGAATGCCCGTTGGCTGCATATGACCTTGGAATGTTCGGCTTGATCGGCCGGATGGTGCAATTCGCGGTAGGGACATTCGGCATCGGATTGGTTTTGAAGCTGGCGTTCGGACGGCGGCCGCGATGGAGAACGTCCTGGCGGGATATGCGCTCGAGAGAAGCGCCGAGGTGGTGGCTTCGGCTGACGGGGGTGCTGGAAGAGAGCGCCGCGCTGGCGGACAGGCGGACGCTGCTCTCCGGCTGCGGAATTCGTGTCGACCCGGCGCTCTATCTTGCGGTTAGACGGAGCCTGCTTGGGCTGCTCCCGCCGTTCGC
The DNA here is from genome assembly GCF_004801405.1 of Cohnella fermenti. Taxonomy (GTDB): domain Bacteria; phylum Bacillota; class Bacilli; order Paenibacillales; family Paenibacillaceae; genus Cohnella; species Cohnella fermenti. Next base: position 20,415 of record NZ_SSOB01000065.1, on the reverse strand, counting down.
TCTGCTTGTCCAGTGGCGCGGCGACACGCTGCTTCCGGGCGCCTATAGCTGGTACGCGTTCCTTGCCGCTTCCGGCTTGTGGACGTTCGTCCTGTTCGACCGCGCCGCCCTGGAATCCTACACGCGCCACCGGACCGATCGCATTCGCAAGGAACTGGTCGTCGTCGGCAGCCAGCTTCTGTATTACGAGGGTTCGCGGCTCCATCTCCACGGGAAGCTGCTGCGCTGCCTGCCGTATACGCGGGTGCTGCGAGACGAGCTTCAGCTTCTGCTTAACGAATGGTATCACGATGCGGACCTGGCGCTGAATCGGTTCAAGGCAAGGGCCGGAACCGGCGAGGCATACGGATTCGCCGAGACGCTGCGGGCGCTTCGCATGAACGAAGAAGGGGCGATCTACGAGATGCTCCGCGACACCATCCGCGAGTACAAGGCGAAGATCGAGCTGTCCAAAGCCGGACGCAAGGAGACGGCTTCGTACGTCCTGTTCGTGCTTGCGGGCATCCCGATTTTGTACAGCTTTCAGATTTTTATCTATCCGTGGGTGCAGGAGTCCCAGAAGCTGTTCGACAAGCTGGGATAAAATGAGGGCGTTTGAAGGGAGGTGAGGGAGCATGAGGAACATTCTGATCACAGTTATGATGCTGATCGTCGTCGCGCTGCTGTTCACCAACATTATCGCACAGGACGGCACCGGCACGAGCGCGCGAATTACGACCCAAGGGACGACGACGAATACGACGCTGGGCAACCTGGAGCCTTAAAGGAGGCGTCTGACGTGAGGCAAATTTTGATGACCGTTCTGCTGATCGCGACGGTCGTGACGATCTATCTCGGCTTCAACTCGGGAGACGAGGGGGCGGAAGCCCGGCTAAGCGGCTCCGCGGAGAGAACGGCCGGCGCGATCTCCCGGATCAGCCCGTGAAGCAGCTCCTCGTCTTCCTGTTGTTCGCCGGAATGTTCTGTTGGCTGATGTTCTCCCCCGTGTACAAGCACGTTCTCGTCCTCCGGCAGGCGCTGCTTCAACAAGAAGCCGACTATCTGCTGGAGGTCGGAGCGAGCGGACGCTACGGATATATCGACGAGACGTTGATCGAGGCGTCCAAGACCAGGCTCGCCGAGAGCGGCTTCGAGCCGGAGAAGCTGGTGTATGCCGTAGGGGCGAGCAGCGGGGCGGAAGCCGGGGACGCCTCGGCTCCCCTTGCCCGGGGAGAGGGGCTTAAGCTGACCATCCGGTATCCGTACGACGGACTGCTGAACATCGACCGGCTGATCGGGTTGGAGCCGGAAGCGGGAGCGATGCTGTCGGCCGGCGGAATGAAGATGAGCGAATACGTGCCGTAGCTCCTTCTCTCCTCATCCCTCCTCTGATGGGGAGGGGCTGCTGCCGGTCGGTTATCGGTGAGGCAGTTCTGCGGTGCGAGCAGTCGGTTATCGGTGAGGCAGTTCTGAGAGTGCGCGTAGTCGGTTGCCGGGGAGGTCGCTCCGTGAGCGGAGGTTATCGGGAGAGACGTCTCGTTGTGTAGTCGTTGGAAGGGGGCGGGACTGTGCACAAGCTCGTATTTGTCGTTCTGATGCTGATTGTCTGGTGGACGCTGCACGCGATCCAGGTGGACGAAGAACTGGCTTTGTCCGTTGTGCACGAAGGCAAGCGGGCGGTCGACCGGGCCGCCCATGCCGCCGCGCAGCAGATCGACGAAGCGAAGCTGGAGGCTGGCGTGCCGGCGATCGACCGCGACAAGGCGATCGCCTCCGCGGCGTTGTACCTCAAGGAGAACCTGCGGCTGGAGGCCGATCTGTCGCCGAGCGAGGATGGATATCTCCGGGAGCCGGTCGAGGTGAAGGTGCTCGACATCGTCGACGAGACGCAGGCGTTCCCTTATCGGTACCGGAACGACGAATACGATTACGAGGTCACGTTCCGCCGTCCCGGCGTCGTGCTGATCGCCCATATCGTCTATCCGCGTGTGTTCGCCGCACTGCCTCCGATCGAATGGGAGCTGAAGGGGGCGGCGGAGTTGGTGTACTGATGACGAAATGAATGTGAAAAATCACATAAAAACATGCGTAGGACGGCCCTGGAGCGGGATGAATGTGAAAAATCACATAAAAAACGCGCGGTGAGCGGTCCTGAGGCGGGATAAATGTGAAAAATCACATAAAAACGTGCGTAGGGCGGTTCTGGGGCGGAATGAATGTGAAAATTCACATAAAAAGCGTGCGGTGAGCGGTCCTGAGAAAGGAATCAATACGGAAGTTTTAACACGCATAAAACATGCGTGTTTTTTTTCTTGTTTTTTTGCTAAGTCAGCTCCTCCTTCGCCAGCCGCTCCACCCCCACCGAACCTCCGTTCCTCCGGCAACATGCCTGTCTTTCCCAACATCCTCCTCCCAACATCCTCCTCCCAACATCCTCCTCCCCGCTACCTCTGCCCCAGTTGACTCCCCCTCCCAACTCTGCTGTAATCAAGGGACAGAGTTCTGGCAGACGAGGGAGATGGAACCAAGCATGGACAAGAAGCATATGCAGCAGCCAAGCGAACTTACGGGCCAGTCCGAACCGGCAGAGTCCTTCGACCAGGCTGACCGATCCGACCTGACAGCCTCGGCTCCCGTCCGCCAGGCTGACCGATCCGACCTGACAGCCCCGGCTCCCGTCCGCCAGGCTGGCCGATCCGACCTAACAGCCCCGGCTCCCGTCCGCCCGGCTGATCGATCCGACCTGACAGCCCCGGCTCCCGTCCGCCCGGCTGACCGATCCGACCTGACAGCCCCGGCTCCCGTCCGCCCGGCTGACCGATCCGAGTTGACGGATCGCCGCATCCGCCTGCAGCGGTACATGGAGCGCGAGCGGCTGGATGGCTGCCTTGTGACGCAGAACGTGGGCCTGTTCTACTGGACGGGCTCGATGCAAAGCGGCTATTTGTTCATTCCGCGGAGCGGAGAGGCCACATACTATGTCAGGAAAAGCCTGGCCCGAGCGCAGAACGAAGCCGAAGTGAGAACAGTGGAACTGGGCAGCTTCCGGCAGTTCGGCGACAAGCTGGCCGCGGACTACCCGGAGACGTTCGCAGGGGAGACCCCGGCCGCGATCGGCGCGGACCTGGACGTTCTGCCCGCGCAGTTGTATCTGCGGCTGCAGGAGGCGATTCCGCGCGCGAAGTGGGCGGATGCTTCCGCCATCATGCGCAAGACGCGCAGCGTGAAGTCGGAGGCGGAGGTCGCCGCCATCCGCCGCGCCGCAGGTGTCGCCGCCGAAGCGCTGGCCGAGGGGCTCGCGAGGCTGCGCGAAGGGATGACCGAGCTGGAGCTGATGGCGATCATCGAGGGCGTCATGCGCCGCAAAGGGCACATCGGGCTGATGCGGATGAGAGGCTACAATCAGGAGATCATGACCGGGGTCGTCGCGGCGGGCGAGGCGGCTGCGACGCCGACGTACTTCGACGGGCCGGCGGGAGGACTCGGGCTCGGACCGGCGGCTCCGCAGAGCTCGTCGACGCGGCCGATCGGGCGGGGAGAGCCGATTCTGCTGGACATCGGCTGCTGCGTGGACGGCTACACGATCGACCAGACCCGGACGGCCGTCATCGGTCGGCTGCCGGAGGAGCAGCGCCGGGCGTACGACACGGCCGAGGCGATGCTGCGGAAGATCGAGGGCATGCTGCGCCCCGGGGAGATTCCGGAGCAGTTGTACCTCGCCGCGCTCGAGGAAGCGCGGGCCGCCGGCCTCGCCGGGCACTTCATGGGCTTCGGGGCCGACCAGGTGAAGTTCCTCGGGCACGGCATCGGCCTCGAGATCGACGAATGGCCGGTGCTGGCCCGAGGCTTCGCGGAGCCGCTGGAAGCGGGGATGGTGCTGGCGATTGAGCCGAAGTTTACTTGGCCCGGAGTCGGGGTGGTCGGCATCGAGAACACGTACCTCATTACGGCGGACGGCTTCGAGACGCTGACGGTCAGCCCGGAGCGCGTGTACGAATGCGAGGCAAGTGAGGCGGGCGGGCGCCCCTGACGCCAAGCCCTCTTGCTGCGGCGGCTCGCCAAGCCTCCCAAGAAGCCCGGCCCGCTAGCCGGCCGGGCTTCTCCTCCCCCATCCACACTCCTCTCTGGTTCGCGCGAGCTTCTCTGGTGTATTTTCCCCGGTGCTTGACAGTGGTTCATAATTAATATACACTAACTTACATTATGTAAGTGATAATCGTCCTCAATTGTCCCAGGCTGCGTCCGAATGAAGGCGCAAGAGCTTCGCATGAACTTCCAGACCAATGAACGCAGGTGATCCAGCATGATCTCTAACGATATTAAGCAACTCCTTCTGGACAAAATGACGCTGCTCGACAATCCCGGCCACCGCAAGCTCGTTCTGGTCGGCCCGGTCAAGCTTCCGATTCAGATGGAGGACCGGGTGGCGGAATTCCAGTGGTACACGTGGCTGGAGCTGAAGGACGGCGATGCGACGAAGGAATCCGTCCTGGACTCGCTTCCCGCGATGAACCTGGCGGACCTGCAGCAGTCGTCCGTTCTCGTCTACGGGGACTTCGCGAACTCCCGCGAGGCGCTTGTCCGGATGCATAGCATCTGCCACACCGGCGACATCTTCGGCAGCAAACGCTGCGATTGCGGGTATCAGCTCCGCCAGTCGCTGCGAATGATCGTCGAGCACGGCAGCGGCGCGCTTTTCTACCTTGCTCATCACGAGGGCCGCGGCATCGGGCTGTTCTCCAAGTCGCTGGCGTACATCCTGCAGCAGGAAGGGCTGGATACGGTTGAGGCGAACGAGGCGCTCGGCTTCCAGGACGATATCCGCTCCTACGAGCAGCCGATTCGCGTGCTGAAGTCGCTCCGCTCCCGTCCGGTGACGCTGATCACGAACAATCCGCGCAAGCTGGCCTCCTTGAGGCAAAGCGGGCTCGCCGCGGCCGGGCATCTTCCGCTGTGGGGAGACATCTCGGACTACAACCGCTTCTACTTGGCGACGAAGGTGGCGAAGTCGGGGCACATTCCGCAGGAATCGCGGGCGATGGCGTAAAGCCTGCACATGGAATCCAATCACCCAATCATCCAATCACCCAATCATCCTTAGCGTACAAGAAAGGCAGGAGAATCGAATGCTGATTCGGGCGGACGTCTGCATCGTCGGGGGCGGCCCGGGCGGAGCGCTGCTCGGCTATCTGCTGGCCAAGCGGAACGTCTCCGTCGTACTGGTCGAACGCCATGTCCGCATCGACAAGGAGTTCCGGGGCGAGCACCTGACGGCGGACGGAGAGGACATTCTGGTCCGGCACGGGCTGTTCGACCAGGTCGTTCGGGAAGGCTTGCTCCCGATGAAGCGGGTGGAGTATTGGCAGAAGGGGGCGGCGAAGGAGGTGCTGCTGCCGAATCAGGAGGCCGGGGAAGCTCATATGAGCATTCACGTTCCGCAGCGCAGCCTGCTTGGCGCGATTATGCAGCAGGCGAAGCGGCTCCCTTCGTTCCGCCTTCTGATGGGCACGGCGGCGAAGGGACTTCGGCGCGATTCGGCAGGCCGGACGAACGGAATCGCAGCGCTTAAGAACGGGGAAGAGATCGCGATTGAGAGCTCCGTCGTTGTGGGGGCCGACGGCCGTCATTCGCTCATCCGCAAGTGGGCCGGCATCCCCACGGTTGCCTCGAAGCACGGCTTCGACCTCCTCTGGGCCAAAATCCCGCAGCCAAACGCTTGGGAGCCGGTCATCCGCAACGCTCTGTCAGGGGACCAGCCGATCTCCCTGTTCACGCAAGCGGGCGGGCACATCCAGATTGGATGGAACATTCCGGAGGACTCGTATTCTTCGCTGCGGAAGGGGCCGATCGAGTCGTTCCTTCGCAGACTGATCGACGAATACCCCGATCTGGAAGCGGCCGTGCGGCAGCATATCGTCTCGTGGGACGATTTTATTCTGCTTAAGGTGTACAGCAGCTACAGCGAGACGTGGGCGCGGGACGGCATCGTCATTATGGGCGACGCCGCCCACACGATGAGTCCGACCGGAGCGTTCGGCATCAATTGTGCGCTGAAGGACGCGGACGTGCTGGCCGAGCTGCTGCTTCGTCTCGACCTGGGCGAGCCGGTGCCGGCCGAGCGGCTGCAGGAGTTCGAGCGCCAGCGCCGGGAGGAGATCGATCGGTTCCATCGACTGCAGCAGGAGAAGGAAATCTCTTACGCCAGCCACTTCACCGCTTGACGCCCCCTGCTTCTTGCGGTCCTTCTATCGATTCTATTCTCCCTATTTGAAATCCATCCCATTCTCTAGTAGAATCGAAGCATTAGTAGAATCGAAGCATTAGCAACAGTAGAAGCATAGTACAATCGAAGCACACGGCTACCAAGGGAAGGTGAATCCCCATGTTTAAGCTGGGAGAGAAGATCGTCGTTGTCGGCGACCGCTACGAACAGAATCTTCCCGTCGGCGACTACGGGTATGTGATCGCGTACGATCGCAATGCGGACAGCGTATTTGAATATATCGTGCGAATCCCCAAGGCGAATCGCCAGTTCTACGTGTCCGCCGAGGACATCGAGCTCGAGGAGACGCTGCTGAGCCTGGAGGCCGACCGAATCGAGCGAGAGGCGCTGATCGACTTCGCTCTGGCGACGCACAACGAGGAGCTGTTCCGGCGAATCATGAACGGCGGCGAAGAGGCGACCCCGGAGAGCGAGAAGGACGTGCAGTCCCGCGAGGATTTTATCCGGCAGGTTAACCTGAAGGCGTGGATCTAAGGCAACGTTGGGGAAAATAAAACACCCGAGAAGGGCGCGGCCATGCGGACCTGACGGGTGTTTTATTTTGGCTGTTTGCGGTCATGCGGCGATTAGTGGACTCCCACCCCGGCAGCGCTTGGCACGGGAACCGGAGATGGACGGCCGAACAGATACCCTTGCAGAAGCGGGACCCCCGCCCGGCGCAAGTAGTGCCACTCCCCCTCGTTCTCGACTCCTTCGGCCAAGACAACGCCGTGGAAGCGGGAGACCCGGTCGAGGATATCGTCGATATGCCTCATTTTGTCCGGGGTGCGGTGACAGTCTGCGATCCACTTGCGGTCGAGCTTGACGTAATCGGGCTGCAGCACCTCCATCGCGTCCACGGTGGCGAACTGCTCCCCGACGTCGTCCATCGCGAGCCGGACCCCTTCGCTGCGGTAGGCATCGAAGACGTCCAGCAGATGCCGCTTGTTGTCCAGCCGCTCCGTCTCCACGACTTCGAAGACGAAGTCGGCGGGGTCCATCCCGCTGTCCTTGATCGCCCGGAACGTATCCTCCAGACAAGCGGACGGCCGGTACAGCGACGAGGGAAGAAAGTTGATGAACTTCTTGACTCCCTCCGGCAGGTGGCTTGCGGCGAGTCGAATGGCGGACAGCCGGGCTTCCCGGTCCAGATACGAGTGCAGCCCGGCCTCGCGCGCGGCATCGAACAGCTCTGCGGGCCGGAACGGCGACTGCTCGGGCAGCGGGCGCAGCAGGAATTCGTAGCCGATGGGCGAGCCGTTCGGCTGGACGATGGGCTGCATATGGCTGGCGAACCTGCGATTGACGATCAGATCGACGACCGAATGGCTGCCGACGCTGGCCAGCAGGAAGCCGATCGGCAGCCAGCCGTCGTGCTCGGCTTCTTCCGTCTCGGCGGCTTCCGGGTAAGCGGGCGCTTCGGCTGTGTGCGCGGCGGCGATCGGCGACGCATCCTCCTCGTAGGTGATCCGGCACCTCAGCGCGCCGCGCGCCGCGTCGCCCGTCCGCCGTCCGAGCTCATTAACGAGGCGCAGGAACTCTTCGTTCCGCGCGAAGGGGACGGACCAGACCGGATGCTCGCCGTCTCGCGCGGACGATGAAGGGCCGACCAGCTCGTCCAGCAGCGCTTGCGCGCCGAAGTCGTCGGAAGCCAGCTCGAGCAGCCCTTCGTCTCGCAGCGGCAGGTGTCGGTTGCATACGTGGTAACGGGGCATGGCGATCTCCTCCTTGGATGTAAGGACTGACGCACAACAAAGCACAGACGCGCAAGGCAGTATCTGTATTATTCCCCGCAGCGGCGAGAATGAATCAGGAAGGGGTCGCCTCGGGCTCAGGAACCTCATGCTGCTTGGCGGCGCGGGTCGACGGAGCGGGCACCTGGAAGCCGGCTAGGCGAACTTCAGCCCTCCCCTGCCATCCCTCTTCGTGTACCGCGATTGCTCTCCGGCCTCCGCTCGGCCTGTTGACCCTGCACGCAGCGCAGAAGCCGTCCCGACCAACGCCGACCGATTAACTCAACGCCGACCCTCGACCACACCGTACTCCGACCGCCGCTGGGTGTTATGTTCCCTGCTCATCCCTATCCTGAACGAACATCAATGCGAAATTTCACATAAAATCTTATTGAACGGCGGCGAAATCGCGATTTTATGCTAAAAATCGCATTCGTAGAGGGGGGGACCTCCGTTTAGCGGCGGATATATGTGAAAAATGATATGAAATCGCAAAAACCGGCGCTCGCAGCCGAAATGAATGTGAAAAATCATATTCGTTGCGGCGATGGGCTTGAACAAGGGGGGAGATGAGAGCGGCAACCGGCCCTCATTGAGTTAAATCCGCTTGTCCGATATAATAATTAGAATGATTGGACACATGAAGACGGGGAGGAAGTACTTAGCATGAGCATTACGGTCAAGGACGTGGAACACGTTGCGAATCTGGCCCGACTCGCCCTTACGGAAGCCGAGAAGGAACAATTCACGGGCCAATTGAACGCGATTCTTAAATACGCGGACAAGCTTAACGAGCTGAATACGGACGGCATCGAGCCGACGAGCCACGTGCGTCCGATGGTGAACGTCATGCGCGAAGACAAGGTGGCCGAATCGCTGTCGATCGAGAAGGTGCTGCTGAACGCGCCGGACGAAGAGGACGGGCAGATCAAGGTGCCGGCCGTTCTGGAATAACGCCGAGTTCAAGGCGCCGGAGCGCATAGCCGTGCAGATAGCCATTGCAGATAGCCATGCACGCTGACAGGTCTGATTCGAATGCAGGCCTACATAAGAAGGAGGAATTATTTTGTCGTTGTTCGATCTGCGGTTATCGGAAGTCCATAACCGCCTTCAACATAAAGACTTGTCCGTGTCGGAGCTGGTCGACGCCTCGTTCCGCCGGATCGAGGGGACGGACGATCGGATCGGGGCGTTCCTGACCTTGAATGAGGAAGCGGCTCGCGCGGAAGCGCGCAAGCTCGACGAGAGCGGCTCCGCCGAGCGCGGTCTGCTCCACGGGCTTCCCGTCGGCGTCAAGGACAACATGGTGACGGAAGGGCTGCGGACGACATGCGCCAGCAAGTTCCTGGCCAACTACAACCCGATCTACGACGGAACGGCGGTTGCGAAGCTGCGCGAAGCCGAGTCGGTCATCATCGGCAAGCTGAACATGGACGAATTCGCGATGGGCGGCTCGAACGAGAACTCCGCGTTTAAGGTAACGCGCAATCCGTGGGACCTGACGCGCGTTCCCGGCGGCTCGAGCGGCGGCTCCGCGGCGGCTGTCGCGGCAGGCCAGGTGTATTACGCGCTCGGCTCCGATACGGGCGGCTCGATTCGCCAGCCGGCCGCCTATTGCGGCGTCGTCGGCCTTAAGCCGACCTACGGGCTTGTCTCCCGGTTCGGCCTGGTCGCCTTCGCGTCCTCGCTCGACCAGATCGGCCCGATCACGAAGAACGTCGAGGATGCGGCGTTCGCGCTGCAGGCGATCGCCGGGCACGACTCGCGCGATTCGACGTCCGCGAACGTCGACATTCCGGATTACGCGTCCGCACTGACCGGCGACGTGAAGGGATTGCGGATCGGCGTTCCGAAGGAATACCTCGGGGCAGGCATCGATCCCGAAGTGAAGAGCCGCGTCATGGAGGCGCTGAAGCAATTCGAAGCGCTCGGCGCCGTCTGGGAGGAAGTATCCCTTCCGCACACGGACTACGCCATCGCGACGTATTATTTGCTCGCGTCTTCGGAAGCATCGTCCAATCTGGCACGCTTCGACGGCGTTCGCTACGGCGTTCGCGCGAGCGATCCGGACAACCTGATCGATCTGTATCGCCGCTCCCGCAGCGAAGGCTTCGGGGCGGAGGTGAAGCGCCGGATCATGCTCGGCACGTATGCGCTGAGCTCCGGTTATTACGACGCCTACTACAAGAAGGCGCAGCAGGTCCGCACGCTTATCAAGCAGGACTTCGACCAGGCGTTCGAGAAGTATGACATCCTCGTCGGTCCGACGGCTCCGACGACGGCGTTCCCGATCGGCGAGCAGGTCGGCGATCCGCTGACGATGTACCTGAACGATATCTGCACCATTCCGGTCAGCCTGGCCGGCGTGCCGGCGATCAGCGTGCCGTGCGGATTCGCGGACGGAATGCCGGTCGGCCTGCAGATTATCGGCAAGCCGTTCGACGAGGCGACCGTGCTGAGAGCGGCCCACGCCTACGAAGGATCGACCGAGCATCACAAGGCTCGCGCCGAGCTGTAACCGCGAAGGGAATCGCACTGAGCAATATGCCTTGAGCAATTCGCGTTACGCAACACGCGCTGCAATACTGCAATACAATCGAGGAGGAGTACGCATGTCCATCCTGGCCCCATATGAAACGGTAGTCGGTCTGGAGGTTCACGTCGAGCTGCACACGAAGTCGAAGATCTTCTGCGGCTGCTCGACGTCCTTCGGAGCGCCGCCGAATACCCATACCTGTCCCGTCTGTCTGGGACATCCCGGCGTCCTGCCGGTGCTGAACCGCCAAGCGGTCGAATACGCGATGAAGGCCGCGATGGCCATCAACTGCGAGATCGCCGAATGGTGCAAGTTCGACCGCAAGAACTACTTCTATCCGGACTCGCCGAAGGCGTACCAGATCTCGCAATACGACCAGCCGATCGGAAGCAACGGCTGGATCGATATCGAAGTGAACGGCAAGACGAAGCGCATCGGCATCACGCGGCTTCACCTGGAGGAGGATGCCGGCAAGCTGACCCATACGGGCGGCGGCCTCGGCTCCCTGGTCGACTTCAACCGCGTCGGCACGCCGCTTGTCGAGATCGTCTCCGAGCCGGATATCCGCTCTCCCGAGGAGGCGAAGGCTTACCTCGAGAAGCTGCGGGCCATCATGCTCTACTGCGACGTCTCCGACGTGAAGATGGAAGAGGGCTCGATGCGCTGCGACGCGAACATCAGCTTGCGCCCGCACGGGCAGGAGAAGTTCGGCATCCGCGCCGAGCTGAAGAACATGAACTCGTTCCGCGGCGTTCAGCGCGGCCTGGAATACGAGCAGATCCGCCAAGCGGAGATTCTTGACGGCGGCGGAGAAGTCGTTCAGGAGACGAGACGATGGGACGAAGCCCAGGCGAAGACGTTCAGCATGCGCGGCAAGGAAGAGGCGCATGACTACCGCTACTTCCCGGACCCGGACCTCGTTCGCCTGCACATCGACAAGGAGTGGCAGGAACGGGTCCGCGCCACCATCCCGGAGCTGCCGGATGCCCGCCAGGCCCGCTACGCCGAGCAGTACGGCCTGCCGTCCTACGACGCCGGCGTTCTGACTTCCTCGATGAAGCTCGCGGATTTCTTCGAAGAGAGCCTTAAGTATACGAGCGACGCGAAAGCTTCCGCGAACTGGATCATGGGCGATCTGCTCGGCTACCTGAACGCGAACGGCCTGGAGCTGGATCAGGCGAAGGTAACCGGCCAAGGGCTCGGCGAGATGATCGGCCTGATCGAGAAGGGCACGATCAGCTCGAAGATCGCCAAGGCGGTGTTCAAGACGATGATCGAGACGGGCAAGGCGCCGCAAGCGATCGTCGAGGAGCAAGGCCTTGTGCAGATCAGCGACGAAGGGGCGATTCTCGCGATTGTCGACAAGGTCATTGCCGCCAACCCGCAATCGGTCGAGGACTTCCGCGGAGGCAAGGACAAGGCGATCGGATTCCTGGTCGGCCAGATCATGAAGGAGACCAAGGGCAAAGCGAACCCGGGACTCGTCAACAAGATGCTGATGGATCGCCTGAGATCCTGATTCGCCAGGAAGCGGCAGCCCCGCATAGGGGAGGCCGCTTCCGTCTATATTCGCAAGAGAGAAGGATGCGCAATGAGGATCGAGCTTCTTCGAACGGAAGACCGCTTCGCGGCGGAGGAGCTGTGGAGCCTGCAGCACGCCGCCTACCGGGTCGAAGCCGCGCTTATCGGAGTGGCGGACCTGCCGCCTCTTCGCGATACGATCGAGACGATAGGAGTCTCAAGAGGAATCGTCTGGGGAGCCAGGGATGAGGATGGCGAGCTCGCCGGCGCGATCGAGATCGAAGAGGGTGCGCGGGAGCTGACGATCGCCAAGCTGATGGTCCATCCGGCGTTCTTCCGGAGAGGAATCGGATCGGCGCTGCTGAATCACGCACTTGCCGCGTATCCTGTAGGGAAGGCGTGGCTCGTAACGGCGGAGGTTCGCAACAAGCCGGCGATCGCCTTGTACGAGAAGGCGGGCTTCCGGGCGGACTATACGTTCCAGCCCCGCGAAGACATTACCATGCAGCTCATGCGCCGGGAAGAACGGCCTGGCCTTCCGTCCAGGTCGCCTCCCCGCCGCTGAGCCATTGTTGCCTGGTCCAATTGCGTGATAAAATTCATACTGGAGTTGAAGCGGGAAATGGTTGATCCCTGGCAGATCGACAATTGGCACATCGCACTTCGGTTGATCCTGTCCGTCGTGCTCGGAGGATTGATCGGCTTCGAGCGGGAACGCAAGAATCATGCGGCCGGCCTCAGGACACACATTCTGGTCTGCCTCGGTTCTTGTCTGATCATGGTTTTGTCCATATATGGTTTTACGGATTTTATCGGCCAGCCGAACGTGAATCGCGATCCGGCGCGGCTTGCCGCCCAAGCGATTACGGGCATCGGCTTCCTGGGTGCGGGAACGATCATGTTCACCGGCAAGTCGATCACGGGACTGACGACGGCCGCATCGCTCTGGGTCGTCATGGCGATCGGGCTCGCCGTCGGAGCAGGCTTCTACTTCCCCTCCGGAATCTCGGTTCTCCTGGTGCTGCTTGTGCTCTGGGGGCTTAACATCATAGAGAAACGATTCTTGAACCAGATGAAGGAGCATCAATTCACATTAACCGTCGATTCGGACCTGCTGTCGACGGAGCAGATCGAGACGATCTTCCGGCAGAGGGAAGCGAAGCTGCTTCGCATCCACTTCGACGAGCTGGTCGACGGAATTCATTCGGTCGCCAGCATTCGAATAAGATTCAGCGCCAGATTGCCGCGAACCGAGCTGGCTCTTCCGATTGCGGAGGAATTGAGGCGAATGGCCGGCGTGACGAGCGTATCCGTCGAATAGCCGGCATCAACGAATAGGAATGGGAGGCTTCCGACATGAACGGTCCGGAGCAGAACGAGGGCTATTATCCAGTATCTTATCCACCGAAGAAAAAATGGCTGGCCGCCATGCTCGCTGCTTTTTTTCCGGGAACGGGGCATATGTACTTGGGGCTCATGTCCAGAGGCATTCTCATCATGCTGATGCTGGCCTTGAATATTGTCGGAATCGTCTATTTCGGCATCGAGAATGAATACGATAATAAAGTGCTGTTGATCGTTCTTCTCAGCCTGATGGTTCCGATCCAATACTTCTACAACCTGTTCAGCGTTCTGCAATGCGCGGAATTGGTCAATGACCGGCGGGCTGCGGGCTTGCGTCCGCCTGCGGACCCGCTCGGAGCTTCGGGAACCGGGCCGTCGCAGGACGGAGCGGGCCGCTGGGACGGAGAGATTCGCCAAGTGCCCGTAGGGGGCATCATCGTGCTTCTGTTCGCGGCGCTGTTCCTGTTCGTCCTCTCCCGTTCCGATTGGGGCCACCGCGTGCCGCATCTGTTCGGTTCGTTGCCGGGGGCAGTTCTGTTGATCGGAATCGGCGTTCTCGTATGGCTCTGGGATCGCCGGGGACAGTCGCAGAAGAAGGAGTAACGGCACGAATTCGGCTGTTTCGCAACAAATTTGGCGCGTTGGCGACTCTCTTCCATTGACAATTCTGAAAATAAACAATTAAAATTAGTCTAAACAAGTAGGAAAGGCTGTGAAGAGCATGGATTCCAGGGTTCATCATGCCGTGGACCAGCTCAAATCCGGAGGGGTCCGGATGACGCCGCAGAGGTATGCCATACTGCAATTTCTGATGGAATCTCAAGCTCATCCGAAGGCGGATGACATTTATCGGGCGCTGTCCCCCCAATATCCGAGCTTGAGCGTGGCGACCGTCTACAACAACCTGAAGCTGTTCGTAGATGCCGGTCTTGTAAGGGAATTGACGTATGGGGACAACTCGAGCCGCTTCGACGCGGACCTGTCCGATCATTATCATGCGATCTGCACCAGGTGCGGAGCGATGGTCGACTTCGAGCACGAGCCCGTGCGGGAAGTGGAGGAAGCCGCCCGGCAGTTGACCGGGTTCGTTGTGCATGGCCATCGGATGGAGGTTTACGGGCTCTGCCCGACCTGCGCTTCGTTGCAGGCCTAAACGGCTTCATTCCATCAGAGGTTCAATCGGATACATTCGGAATAGACGCGAGAGAGGTTTGAAGCCTTCTCGCGTTTTTATTTGTAACTTTGCGAGTCTCGCATTCGTTATTCTTATGAGTCAAGAGAGAAGGAGAGTGTACGGTTGAACACGATGGCGATGACCGGCAGACGCCGTCCGCGCAGACGGCTCGGCCCGATTCTGACAATTCTTGTTGTACTTGCCGCTGTTGCGGCGGCCGTTCTATACTGGCGTCTCACGGAGCTTCCGAACACCGCCCGCGAGACGCCGGAGTATCGAGTTCTTGCCCATCCCGTCATGGTGGACGGCGAATGGAGCGGGGAAGGGGCGCTTGGCGAAGGGGAAGGGCTTCTCGTCCCGCTGGAGATCGCGAAGACGCTGCTCGGCGACGGAGTGAGGTACGAGGAAGATTCGCAGTCGATTATTCTGACGACCGAGAAGGCCGTGCTTCACTTCAAGACGGGAGAACTCGACGCAACGATGAACCGCAAGCCGTTCACGCTCAGCTTCGCGGCGAAGGAGCAGGACGGGAAGCTGTACCTGCCCTTCGCCCCGCTGGAGCAGTTGTTCGGCATTCAAGCGGTGACGGGGGCCTCCTCCGGAATCGTATCCCTTCGCCTGCCGGACCAATCGATCCAGACGGCCAAGGTTCCGGCAAGCGCGAAGAAGGCCGTCAAGCTGCGCAGCGGGCCGAACAAGAGCTTCCCGATCGTCGAGGATCTTGCGCCCGGCACGGACGTGACGATATGGGGAGAAGAAGAAGGCTGGTACAAGCTTCAATCCGCGGAAGGCTATCTGGGCTATGCGGCCAAGTCCGACGTCGTGCTCGGAGAGATCGAGCGAACGCCGGCCGCGGGTGCCGAGGGCGAGGAGCCGTTCGTGGCGTGGAAGGTGACGGGAGAGCGGATCAATCTGACCTGGGAGCCGGTCTACTCGGCGAATCCCGACACGAGCAAGATCGGGGAGCTGACCGGCGTCAACGTCGTCAGCCCGACCTGGTTCGCACTCAAGGACGGCTCGGGCCAGATTATCAGCAAGGCGGACGCCGGCTATTCGGAATGGGCCAGGAAGAAGGGAATCCAGGTATGGGGGCTCTTCAGCAACAACTTCGAGCCGGAGCCGACGACGGAAGCGCTCGCCACCTACGAGCGGCGCATCAACATGATTCAGCAGCTTCTCGCCTACGCGAAGACGTTCAAGCTGAACGGCATCAACCTGGACTTCGAGAACGTCGAGACGTCGGACAAGGACAACTTCGTCCAGTTTGTTCGGGAGCTGGCGCCGCTTGCGCACGAGCAGAACCTGGCGTTGTCCGTCGATGTGACGCCGAAGTCAAGCAGCGAATACTGGTCGCTCTTCCTCGATCGGCCGCGGCTGGCGGAAGCGGCGGATTACTTGATTCTCATGGCTTATGACGAGCATTGGGCGTCCAGTCCCGTCGCGGGTTCCGTCGCCTCCCTCTCGTGGACGGAGCAGTCGATCGTTCGCTTGCTGAAGGAGGACGGCGTTCCGGCGAGCAAGCTCATTCTCGGCATGCCGCTCTACACGAGAATGTGGACGGAGACGACGGAGAACGGGGCGACGAAGGTAACCTCGAAGACCATGAGCATGAATTCGGTCCAGGAGTTGCTTGCCTCGAAGAAGCTTGTTCCGCAGTTGTCGGATACCGGACAGAACTATGTGGAATTCAAGGAAGACGGCGCCACGAAGAAAATCTGGATCGAAGACGCCACGTCCATTGCGAAGAGGGCGGAGCTTGTCAAGAAGTACGATCTGGCGGGGGCGGCCACTTGGCGGAGAGGCTTCGAGAGCACGGATATATGGGCGGCGCTCGACCAGGCGCTGCAGTCTCGGCCGTAGGGCATATGCCCGGATGAGGAAAAAGGCGACGCAGGGGGCTTCTCCCCGGCGTCGCCTTTTTGTTCTAGCCGATAATGCCGGAGAGGAACGTCTCCAGCGCGTCGAGCTCGGTCAGATTGCGGTTGCAGGCATCGCTGTCTGCACACAGGTAGTTGCCGATCGCCTTGTAATAGTCGGGCGACGCATTCGCCGGCTTCGACTTCGCGATTGCGGTGAACAGCGAGACGTCTCCCTGCTTCTTGCAGACGAAGCAGATGCCCTTCTTCGGAGCGGGATTGAATCGCCCTTCTACGCCGATGAGCTTGCCGCGAAGCGGATAAACGAGAAACTGCTTGTTCGCCGCGATGTCGAGCCAGCCCAGATACGTGACGCTGCGGAGGTCGACGCCGCTCAGCTCGGGCAGCTTCAGCTTCTTGATCTTCGGGAACAGCTTCCTGAGCTGCCCGTCCGTCGTCCCGGGGAACGCGGCGCGATAAGGCTCAAGCGCGAGAAGATAACGGCTGAACTGCTCCTCCGATTCGCAAGGGAGGAAGCTCTCCAGAAGGGCCGACTGCTCGGGCGAAGCGTCCGGGAACGCCTCGGCGATCGCGAGCTGGGTTCCTTCGCGGACCGACTTGACCACTTTGGGATCGGAGGCCGTCTGGCAGGCTGTCTTCAACTGGCGAATCTGCTTCCGGATCAGGTTATATTGGTGATTAAGAATAAAAGGCTGGTTCATGGCTTTACCTCTCTTATTTGTATTGGACTGAAGCGGACAAATAAGGTGCAAAGCCTAATGCTCGGGCGATTCGTTCTATTGCTTCAGGATCGTCCGCCCCGTGCGTCGAATCGCCCTTATCAGGCTTCGCACGAGTCGTTGCCAGTCCCGGCAAAGTGATTTGCCATCCCCTACCGACCCCCTTTCACGAGTTGGACGTGCACTCAGGAATGCGACAGCGTCTGTTCTTCGGAAGGAGCTCCGGTCGTCGCTGCGGCCGGGTCCCAGGTCAGAATCGTGTGGCAATACATGCACCGGTCCGTCTTGCCGAGCATCTTCGTCCGCTTGCCGCATTCCGGACAATCGATGACCGGAGCGCTTGTGGAGAGCATGCCTACCCAGAAATAGATGACCATGCTCGCCGCGCAGGAGATCAAGCCGAACACCATAAAGATTCCTGCGATGATCTTGCCGATCTCGCCGAACAGCAGGATTCCGCTTGTGCCGAACACCATAAGCCCCATGCCGCCGAACACGAGCAACAGTCCCCATGTCCGCATTGTTGATATTTTGCTCGCTTTGAACTTCATATCGTGATGGCTCCCGTCTTCATAATTGGGCATCCGGCAGGAAACCGGAGTCGCTCTGTAGAATAACTCATTTAGCAAACTCCATTATATCCTACAAAGGACGAACAGACCACTTTCTCCTCTATATCGCGGGATATCGCGGGGAAAAGGAAACAAGCGGGCGGGGAGGCGACACTCGTGAGCAGGTTGGATACCAGCGGATTGTTCTATATGGATCTGTTTGGTCGGGAGGACGGACTGGAGAGCCTTCTTCTCGTCATCGATCCCTATTCGTACGGCGGATTAAACGACGGGATGGACCGTCTTGTCGTCGCCGTATTCAACAAGCCGCCCCTGCGCGACGTGGAGCATTGGATGTGGGGAGAGACGCGAATCCAGGTGAACCGGATCACGATGGACGGGGTCGAGAAGTGGATCACCAGCGGCGAGCATAAGGGAGTCGTGCAGTGGATTCTGGAAGGCGACGTCCTTCTGGATCGCAACGGCTATCTGTCGGATCTTCGCCGAAGGCTTGCCGAGTGGCCGGCTGAATTGAAGGAACGCAAGATTCTGTGCGAATTCACGAAGCTGACGAGAACTTATCTGCAGGCCAAGGAAGATTTGAAGAACGGGCAGCTTCTGGACGCCTACAGCAACATTCTGTCCGCTCTTCATCATTGGGCCGACATCTCGTTGATCGAAGAAGGGATGCATCCGGAGCTGACCGTCTGGGTTCAGATGAGGCGGGTCAATCCGGGGATCTATAAGCTGTACGAGGAGCTGACGACGAGCTCCGAGACGCTCGAGCAACGAATTCAGCTCGTTCTGCTCGCTTGCGAATTCTCGGTGCTGACGAAGCTCAGATCGTGCTGCGCGCTGCTTCTGCGGATCGTCTCCAGCAGGCCGGAGCCGTGGAGCGTGCCGGAGCTTCAGCGCCATCCGGAGCTGGACGGCCTCCAGGTCGATCTGTCGCTTGTGCTCCAGAAGCTCGTCATGAAGGGGCTTCTTCGCGAATCGACGAGATCGCAGCGGGAAGCCGGGCTTGGCGCCATGGAGATCCGCTACGCTCCCGCGCACGGAGAATAAAGGACGAAGTCGAAGACATCGGCGCGGCGTCGAGCCAAGCTGCAACCATAAAGCCAGGAAGACAACCTGCGAGCATACGGCTCGCGGGTTCTTTGTCTTTGCGGCGAAGGATTGAAAGATGAACAGGAAGAACGTATAATCATGATAACGATTCTCATTATCACGTTTGTTGCGCGAGGGATTCACGATATTTTCGAGGAGATGACGACAAGCATGGCCAAAGGACCGATGCCGCAAGGGGGACGGGTGCTCTTCCACTATTCTTCCATCGCGGTTCTGAACGACGATACGATTATTACGGCTCCGGCAGGGCGCAACGTATGGAGGGCTAACGGGAACGGCGGATGGGACAACTGCGCGGAGGGGCTTCCCAAGAATGTGCATGTCAATCGGCTGCAACGGTATTCCGACTTCTTGTTCGCCTGCACGGATCGCGGGCTCTACCGCTTATCGGACGACCAAGGTTGGATTCTGGAGGAGATGCCGATCAACTGCTATCAATATAAAGAGACGGGAGGTCTTGCGTTCGCCGCTACCGAGCACGGCCTGTGGTGCCGAACGTCCCGGGGGTGGAAGAACACGGCGTTCTCCGGGAATGCGATCTACGACTTCCTCTATACGCCGAGCTACGTTTATCTGGCCATGGATTGGGGAATCGCGATGTATGATCGGCTGACGTGCTCGTGGGAGCAGTTCGCCCTTCGTTCCCGGATCGTCAGTCTGGGTTCTGCCAATGGGCGTTTGCTTGGGGTGACGGAGAACGGCGAACTGATCGCAGGGAACGGCAGAGGCGGATTTGAGAAGATCCGGTTCGACGGCATGTTTATTTTCAAAATCATTCAAGCGCAGAAGAGCGTATATTTGTGCACGGATCGGGGATTGTATCGGTTAAACGAGCTTCGCCGCCAGTGGCTTGTCGTCTCGGTCAGTCTCGGCTCGCCGGTCACGGATGTCGCGGTGCAAGGTCCCAACTTATACGCGGCTACCTTAAGCGAAGGAGTCCAGACGATCGAATTGGGGCGGGAGATCGGAGAAAGCTGAAACGGAGAAAGCTGAAAACCAAAAGGAAAAAAACTGAAAACTAAAAGGAAGAAAACTGAAAATTACTTCTTTAGCGGACAGCGTTGACGGGGCTATTGTATCTGTGTTAAATTAATTCTCGCCGCCGCAAGAGCAGGGCGCGGATGGCAAACGAGAAACAGTTCGCCAATATGGCGAAGCGACAAGGAAGAAATTACCTGTTGCAAACGCCTAACGAACTGTGGTATCTTATAAAGGTCGCCGCTGAAAAGCGGATGGCAAAGATTGACGAAACAACAAGATCCAAAGCAATGACTTGTTCCTTGAAAACTGAACATCGAGCGTAATGAAATCGTCGAGCGGAACTTCGGTTCTGCGAGACAAACCAGCAGTACAGAACGAGCCTTCAAGGTTCTTCTAAAGGTTTGACCTTTATGGAGAGTTTGATCCTGGCTCAGGACGAACGCTGGCGGCGTGCCTAATACATGCAAGTCGAGCGGAGTTGTCCCTTCGGGGATGGCTTAGCGGCGGACGGGTGAGTAACACGTAGGCAACCTGCCCTCAAGACCGGGATAACATTCGGAAACGAATGCTAAGACCGGATACGCAAGCCTGGGGCATCTCGGGCTTGGGA
>NZ_SSOB01000064.1 GCF_004801405.1 Cohnella fermenti | reverse complement strand
ATTACAAAGGGGTACACGGTAATGAATACAGGATTGAGGATGTCCGTAGCACAACTGCAGAATAGTCTCATGGAACGCAAAACAAAGGACCGTCAGGGAATGAACTCATCCCTGACGGTTTTTCTTAAAGTCCGGTTTGAATGCCGCGCGGCCGGGGGGCGGCCGGGAATTTATGCGAGGAATCACATTGGCTTAGCTTGATGGCGGGGGATTCATGTGATTTTATGCGAAAAATCACATTCATTCTGAGGAGAAACGGCTTCGAGAGGCAGCGAATGTGAAAAATCACATCCATGGCGACAATTCCGGCACGAATTGCACAATGTATGCGAAAAATCACATAAAACGCCTCGATTCCCTCCAAATCAAGCCGACGAATGTGAAAAACCGCATAAAATCGCTGAAGTGTCGGAGCAACAGGGGCCGAATGGGCGGAGAAGAGGAGAGAAGAGGAGAGAAGAGGAGAGAAGAGGAGAGAAGAGGAGCGCGTCTCCGGACAGGAGGAAAAGTCCGCGTTCGGGGCAGTCGAAGGCTTCCGGAACAAGGAGTGCGAGAAACCGGAGCGGCTGCTTGATTGCGAATAGCCAATAAATCAGCATTCAGCGGTTCGTGAGCGGTTATCGGGTTCGCGAATAGGCTTGTTATGCAACCAAACGGGCGTAAGCCCGTAGTACCCTAACAGGGTCTTTGGCCTTATAGGATCGATGGTCGATTTTTCCCGGAGAGTTACGTTATAATAAAGTCAACTCATTCACCGCCAGGAGGTTCCCCTTTGCTGAAACCACGCAGTCTCGACTCAACCAAGCCAACCAGCATCAAAACCGCCCAATACCTGCTCATCATCAAACTGGCGTTCATGATCGCCGTATTCGGACAAGTGTTCACGATGGACAAGGAGAAGCTCGAAGACGCCAACATGGCGGTCGTTCTCATGAACTTCGGGATGGCCGTGCTGCCGGTGGCGCTGGCCTTGTTCTTTATCAAGAAGCGGATGTATTGGCCGACGATTATTATGTGTTTCTTTATTCTGTGGCTGAGCTCCATCGATATGATTCAACTCGTTCTCTCCTTCGCTACGCTGCTGTTCCTGTTTAACCGGAAGAGCCGGAACTACCTGAGAGGCGAAGGGGACAAGCTCGGAGCGGAGCAAGGCCCGATCGAGGTCGAAGCCGAAGTCGACCCGGACGAGGCCGGCGCGGAGGATGGGGCGGAGGCGGAGCAAAGGCGCTCGGCCGATGCTGAGGCTCTGCCGGACGGCGAGACGCAGCCGCAGCAGCGGGAGGTTAAACAGTCCGCAGCCGCTCCGGTCCGGACGAAGGCGAAGCCGAGCGCCGCGCCGACCGTCGAGATTCGCGAAGCGACGCCGGACGACGCCGGGACGATTCATCAGGTTATGCTGGAAGCGTTCGAGGAATTCCGCGCCGCGGTGCCTCCGTCCAGCGCTCTGGAGGAGACCGAGGAAGGCATCCGTGAAGGCCTTGCCTCCGGAAGCGAGTTCGCGGCAATCGTCTACGAGGACAACATTCCTTCCGCGATGGTTCGTTACCGGTTCGATGGGGATGCCATCTCCTTCTTCCGCTTGTCCGTCGTTCCGAGCCGTCGTAAGCGGGGCCTTGCCCGCATGCTTGTGGAATGGATCGAGCGGATGGGCGTGACCAAGGGGATGAACCGGAGCACGTGCATGGTTCGGCAATCGGTGCATCGCAACCTTGTGCTGTACGAGAACATGGGCTACGAAGTCGTCGGCAACGAGCTGTTCGTTCGTCCTCAAGGAACGGTTAAGGCGCTTAAGCTGGAGAAAAAAATCGGAATATAACCGGTCGTCCGAAGCGTCGGCGTCAAGCGAAGAAGATCGTCCCTCGATTGGGCCTGCGGGCCCGGCGGAGGACGATCTTCTTGCGGTTGCGAATCAGCCGAATTGTCGGACCGCCATAGCGGCGGTCACTCCAGCTTCGGAACGAGCCTCTCTTCCGGCGGCAGCTCGGAGACCTGGATGGCGATTCGGATCGAGCCTTGCTCGATCAGGAGCGATGCATGGGCGAAGCGGTAACGTTTGCCATCCAGGTAGAGCGTCGGCACGAGACGAAGCAGGAACAGCAACTGCTCGACATCGGGGCAATCCCATTCGTCCGGCGGCAGATCGGGTCTTAGCCAGCGAACGATCATGGCCGTTCCTCCTTCTTGTCGGCATTCCGTCTCCGGTGCCGGAGCTCCAGAACGATAGAGATGATAACGCAGGGGATGAACAGAACGGTGTACATGAAGATCCAATAGGGCATGGGAAAGCTCCTTTAATGTTTGATATTGAAGATTCTTCAAGTCCTTCTATTTTATATTGAAAATAATTCCTTTTTCAATCGAAAAATTGAATTTTCTTCAAGAATATGTTGGAGCTTCGTCGATTCTCTTATACTGGGAGCAGAAGAGGTGATGAAGATGTCGTTCGGATCGCGCCTGAGGCAGGCTCGCAACGGCAAGCAATGGACCCAGAACCAAGTCGCGAACAAGCTGGGCATCGACTTCACGACGATCTCCAAGTACGAGAACGACAAGTCCCAACCGGACAACGAAGTTCTGCGGGAGCTGGCGGGCATCTACGAGGTCTCGATCGATTGGCTGTTGACCGGGGAACCGAAGCCGGAGGAGGAAGACACCAATCGGCTGTTCGTCAACGGCGGGGCGGAGCTGCTCACCGACGAGGAAGCGAAGTATCTGCTCGATAGCCTGGAGATGTATCGTCTGCTCCAGGCGAAGCGCGGACGGGATCAACGGAAGAACGAAGGAGACGGGGCGTCCCCCAATGACCCTGCGGAAGGACATTCCGACGGCGAGAGGGGATAGAGGTGGCGGTCGGCTTCGGATATGAGATCAGAAATAGACCGCATTCCCGGCAAAGGGGCGGTCTATTTCTTTTGGTTAATCGCTGCAATGATGGCGACAATCAGCGTCTATTCACAGCACAAACTTCTCCAGCACATGGGCGATGCCGTCGTCATTGTTGCTGAGCGTCACGTAGTCCGCGATCGCCTTCAGCTCCGGGATGGCGTTGGCCATCGCGACGCCGAGGCCGGCGGCTTCGATCATCTCGTGATCGTTCCAGGCGTCGCCGACGGCGATGGTCTCCTCGATCGGGAAGCCGTAATGGGCGGCGAGGAAGCGGAGCGCGTGCCCCTTCGTTCCTTCCGGATGCAGGAACTCCAGGTAGTTGGCCTTGGACTTCGTCACGTGCACGCCGTCGCCGAGCAGCGGCTTCAGGACCGGGATCAGGGCGTCCAGCTTGGCCGGGTCGTCGATGATGATCAGCTTCGTGTGATTGCCTTCCGGCAGGCGATCCAGCTCGGGCTCCACGATGTAGGGGATGCTCGATTGCTTCGCGTAGGCGGCGAGCTTGTCCCCGTCGTCGAAGGAGTAGAGCTGGTCGTTGATGTAGGTCTGGAGGTGCAGCTTGTGCTCGCGGGTGTAGTCGTACAGGAAGCGCACCTTCTCATAGGGAACGGAGCGCTCGTAGAGCACCTCTTCGTCCAGCAGATTGCGGATCAGCGAGCCCTGGTAGGTGATGATCGGCACGTTCAGGCCGACCTGGGCGGCCACTCTCTTGGCGGAAGCGAACATGCGGCCGGTGGCGATTGTCAGGTGAACGCCTTGCCGAATGGCTTCGGCCATCGCCTCGCGGGTTTTCTCCGATACGGTGAGGTCATCCGTCAGCAGCGTGTCGTCCAGGTCCATCGCGATCAAGCGGTACTTCGTCATAAGTCAGCTTCCTCTCCTTATCCGAGTCGATCGTCGATCGATTCGGTTCCTCTCTATCCTTCCGAATTGTAAAGCATATGCGAGCGAGCCGACAACTCATCCGGATTCCATTCCCGGCCCCGGCGGACCCGGCATCGGCGGCAGCACCGGAATCAACATCGACGTCGCCGAGTTACCTGCGGTGGAATTCCTCGATCTTCTCGTTCAGCCACTGGCGGATGACGGCGAACACGGCGCCGCGCTCGGACTCGTTGTGCAGCTCGTGGCGATAGCCGGGCCATTCGACCAGCTTGCAGAGGCGGCCCGCCTTCTCGGCGAATTGGCGGCTGGCTTCGAGGGAGGTGACCTTGTCGTCATCCCCGTGCATAAGCAGCACCGGCACCTCGAGCCTGTTCGCGTTCGCGATCGCCCAGTGGCCGGCCCGGCTGACGCTGAAGAAGAAGCGGGCCGTAATATAGCCGTGCCCGGCCGGATCTTCGGCGATGCGGCGAATCATCTCGGGGTCCGAGGTCAGGCGTTCGGCGACGAGCGGGCGGTGGTTGGTATACTGTGGATAGATTCGCTCGACAACCCGGCCGATAATCGCTTGCAGAGGCGGCGGATTGAAGGCCAGCTTCAGCCAAGGGCCGGTGACGATCGCCCCGACGATGGCCGGCTTCCGGCGCAGCAAGTAGTTCAGCGTTACGTTGCCGCCCATGCTGTGCCCGTAGAGGAATGCCGGCAAGCCGGGATAGCGGCGCGCGGTTTCGGCGAGCAGATACTCGGGACCTTGGAGCAGGGCGTCGTAGTCCGGCGTGTGGCCCCGCTTGCCCGGCGTTCTTCCGTGGCCGTATTGATCGAACGCCCAGACGATGCAGCCTTCCCGTACGAGCATCTCGGCGACATGGCTGTAGCGCCCGGAATGCTCTCCCATGCCGTGGACAAGTCCGACGAATGCCCTCGCATTCGCAGGGTCCTCCGGCAGCCACTCGCAGGCGAACATGAGCGTATCGTCCCTCATTCGCCATTCCGTCTCTCGATAGTCCATTCTTGCTTGCTCCTCTCTTCGCCGCATCCGTGTTTCTCTATTCTTTTGTAGCCCAAATACCCAATAATTGCAATCCCGCGGAAGCAACCTTCCGGGATTCCCTTCCGTCTCTCTATATAGAGGAGGTTATGCACATGAATACAATGATAGGCAAGACGTTAGGCTCAAACCGCAAGCTTCTGCTCGTCGCGATGGCTTCCGCGCTCGCTCTGGGCAGCCTGACCGCCTGCGCCAACAACGATAATAACGGAGCCGGATCTTCCGCGCCAAGCTCGCCGTCCGCATCCGCATCCGCTCCGGAGGCCACGACGCCGGCTCCTTCCCAGGATTCCCAAGACGCCGAGATTGCGGCCGCCTTCAAGAAAAAAATCGAAGCGCAGGCCACTCTCGCCGACTTGAACGCCGCGCTGGATGCCGATATCGCCAAGGTGTCCGCGGAGACGGCGGACGAGCTGCTGCGCCAGCTTCTCGCGGTGTACGAGACCGATCTGCCGAAGCAGCAGACCGCCTTCGAGGCGGACGCGCTCCAGCAGCAGCTTCAGAAGCTGGATTGGACGTTCACCGAGGAACAGCTCAATAAGATCGAGGACGAAGCCTCCCGCAAGATGGCGCTGGATGCGCTGGCCGGAGGCTACAAGCTGGAGACGGCGGAAGGCTTCGTGTTCCCCGTGGTCGATTACGGCAAGCTGAAGCGGTTCGACGCGAACGTCAGCCCCGCCATGAAGGATTACATCGCGCTGCTGGCCGCCGAGTCGGATAACAAGACGGCCGCCGACGGCGGGCTCGTTATCTCGTGGGACGAACTGGCAAGCCGCACGCTGGCGGCGGAGCAATATGTGACGAATTATCCGGATTCGCCGGAGAAGGAAGCGGCGACGACGCTTTACCTCCGCTACCTGACGAATCTGCTGTACGGTCTCGACAACACGCCGATTTTCGACTACAACACCTACAAGATTCTGCCGGAGATTACCGACCTCTACAAGAAGATCGCGAGCGAGCATCCGGACACGGCGACGGCCAAGCTGGCGCAGCAGTTCCTGGATGTGCTGGACAAGACGGACGGGTACGTGTTCCGCAAGGGAGACGACGGCGGCCAGACGAACCTTCCGGAGGTGCAGCAGTTCCGGGACGGGCTGGAGGCGCAGGCCCGCTCGCTGCTCGGCAGCTAGAACGCGGCCAGATCGAATAAGAACTCGCCAACATCGCACAGATTAACCGTATGCCTTTTCCGCAGGAATGGTTTACAATGAGAGAAGGAAAACGTTTTACGAATCCATGAAACCATTCATCAATACGGAGGGATACGAGTTGGCGAAGATCCAATTCCCGTCGGACTTTCTATGGGGCACGGCAACGGCTTCTTACCAGATCGAAGGCGCTTATCAAGAGGACGGCCGCGGCCTGTCCATCTGGGATACGTTCTCGCATACGCCGGGCAAGGTCGCGAACAACGACAACGGCGATGTCGCTTGTGACAGCTACCACCGCTACGAGGAGGATGTCGCGCTTCTGAAGAAGCTGGGCGTCAAGGCTTACCGCTTCTCGATCGCATGGCCGCGCATCTTCCCGCAAGGGACGGGCGAGGTGAACGAGAAGGGGCTGGACTATTACCGCCGCGTGGTCGACGCGCTGCTCGAAGCGGGCATTCAGCCTGCGGTCACGCTGTACCACTGGGATCTCCCGCAAGCGCTGCAGGACAAGGGCGGCTGGGCGAACCGCGAGACGATCGATGCGTTCGTGAAGTATGCGGAGGTGATTTTCCAAGCGTTCGATGGGAAAATCAAGCAGTGGATCACGTTTAACGAGACCTGGTGCGTGTCGTTCCTGTCCAACTACATCGGCGCCCATGCCCCGGGCAACAAGGATCTGCAGCTCGCCGTGACCGTCGCCCACAACTGCATGGTCGCTCACGGGGAAGCGGTGAAGAGGTTCCGCGCGCTCGGCACGGAAGGCACCATTGGCACGACGCACAATCTGTACTGGTTCGAGCCGTATACGACGAAGCCGGAGGATGTCGCCGCCGCCCATCGCAACCGCGCGTACAACAACGAATGGTTCATGGACCCGACGTTCAAGGGAACGTACCCTGAGTTCATGGTCGACTGGTTCCGCGAGAAGGGCGTCGAGGTTCCGATTCGGGAAGGCGACATGGAGACGATCGCGCAGCCGATCGACTTCATCGGCGTCAACTTCTACAGCGGCGGCTTCGGACGCTGCAAGAAGGATGAAGGCCTGTTCGACTGCGAGGAAGTTCAGGTCGGCTTCGCCAAGACGTTCATGGACTGGAACGTGTATCCGGACGGCCTGTACAAGGTGCTGTCGTGGGTGAAGGACGAGTACGGCGACGTTCCGATCTACATCACGGAGAACGGAGCCTGCTACGAGGACGAGCTGACGGCGGAAGGCCGCGTTCACGACGAACTGCGCGCCGATTATTACAAGAAGCACTTCATCCAGTGCCACCGCTTGATCGAATCCGGCGTGCCGCTGAAGGGCTACTTCGCCTGGTCGCTGCTCGACAACTTCGAGTGGGCGGAAGGCTACAAGAAGCGCTTCGGCATCGTCTATACGAATTACGAGACGCAAGAGCGCCATCCGAAGGATAGCTTCTACTTCATTCAGAAGGTCATCGCGGACGGCGGGTTCGACGCGTAAGCGGCGTCGCAAGTTAGGCGAAGAGCCCTCGGAGACCGGGATATTCCCGGAACCCGAGGGCTCTTCGTTGCGCTTGCCGCCGTTACTTCGATTGAACGTTCAGGCGAATCGTCTCCGCCTCCTGGGTGCCGTCCTTCAGCGTAATCATCAGGATGTCGCCGGCCTTGAGCGAGCTAAGCTCGATCGCGGTCTCCGTCATCTTGCCATCCGCCATCGTCTGGGAGGTGAGCTTCGTGCTGCTCGTGACGGTAATCGTCAGCGTCTCGTCGCTGAACGTCATCTCGCGCTGTCCGCCGCCGGGACCGGCTCCACCGGTGCCAGTGCCGCCCGCAGCGCCTTCCGGCCGAGCGGACGCGTCTGCGGGAGGGTCGCCGCTCGGCGGCGTTCCTCCATCGCCGCTTGCTCCGTCGCCGCCCGGTCCCCGGCCTTGGCCACCTTGGCCGAACGACATCGTCGACGTGTAGACGACGATCGTGCTGCCGCTGATGCTCTTGATCTTGCCGATCGTCATCGAGCCTGTCGGAGCGGCCGCCGTTGTGCTGCCGTTCGTAGTGCCGCTGCCCGTCGTGCCGGCGGAAGCGGAAGGCGCCGTGCTCGACTTGGCCTCCGGCGAACCCGAAGGAGCGGCGGACGAGCCTGGCGCAGAGGAACTGCCGCCCGAAGAGCCGCCGCCTGCCGGAGCTTGTCCCTGGCCCTGCGCGTCAGGCTTCCCGTCCGGCCGCTCTCCCGAAGGAGGCGCGCTGCCTTCGGGCGCCGCTCCGTCCGGCGGTACCGCCCCTTCTTCGCCGGGCTCCGCCCCGGCTTCCGGCGCACCGCCGCCGCCCATGCGCTCCTGCGCGTCCGTCGCCGCCGCAGGCTGAAGCGGGTTCGCCGCGAGCACGCGCACCGTCGCCGCTTCGTCCGTCCCTTCGACGAGCGTATAAGCGACGAATTGCCCGGCCTGCAGCTCCGACAGCGAGATCGGCTCGGCGGAAGCGGCGAACTCCGCGTCTTCCTGTCCGTCGGCCGCGTCCTGCCCGTCAACCTCGTCCTGTCTGCTGTCCCGAGTCAATTCCGTAGCCTCCGTAATCAAGAGGACACGCGTCTCCTCGGAGAAGCCGTCTGAAGCCGGAGTCTCCGAAGCCGTCGCATCCGAAGCCGCATCCGCCCCCGCGGTCTCATCGACATTCGCGCTTTCGTCTGCTTCCGAACTCTCCGAACTCCCCGTCACGTCCGAAGCTTCCTCCGTCCCGGCCGCGCCCGTCTCCTCCAACGGCTTGTACACCGTAATCGTCTCGCCGTCTACGCTTTTGATTTTGCCGGTATACGCGATTCCTTCTGCGGCCAGAACCGTTGCTTCCGGCGAAGCGTTGCCGTCTTCCCCGCTGCCGCCTCCCGTACATCCCGCGAGCGTCGCGGCCAGAAGCGACGCCGCAAGCAGCGCGGCCCCCCATCTCATCATTCCTGATTCCCCCTAGCTATCCATATTCAGCCTCAGCAGCCTTTTCCATATTAGCCACATGAATTTGAACATCCCGTAAACGCAGCCTTAAAAGAAAATAAAATTTGGATTCATCCTAAATTTCGAAAGCCTATAAGATCAAGGTTGCACTTTATCGAGTCGCTAATTTTTATTGCCTGTTGGCAGGCATTCTCGGCTATCCCTTCATTTTTCTCATTCTGCCGAACACAATCTCTCCTCTCCGCCCTTCCCCCCTCGCAAAATAATTCCCATGTTGTTACATATGCCGCAAACATCATCCCCTTTTTGCAGGTTATGCCTCTTCTCCCCTTGGATCAGGAACCTCCACCTCCCGGATCATGGCCTTCGCACGGCAACATTTTTTACAGAACCCCTTGCATTAATTCGAGAAAACGCTACAATGAAGGAGAACAAATGTTCCCTTTCGTGATCGAATGGAAGAAGAGGCATAATGCCGTCAGAGAAGATATGGTGCTGTACTCCCCGATATCCGTTAGAATAAGGAGGAGCGCTTCCGCTCGGGAAGGCAGGAATCGACCATGAACGTCGTTGTTGCGACGCTGAATGCCAAGTTCATCCATACTTCGCTCGCCCTGCGCTGCCTTAAGGCATTCGCCGAGCCGGAGTTCCGGGTGGACATGGCGGAATATACGATCAAGGACCCGGCGATGGGCATCGTCTCGGATCTGTACGGCCGCAAGCCGGACGTTGTCGGCTTCTCCTGCTACATATGGAATATCGAAGAGACGATCACCGTCATTGACATGCTTCGCAAGGTGCTGCCGAACACGACGATCGTGTTGGGCGGTCCGGAGGTGAGCTACGATACCGAGTACTGGATGCAGCGGCTGCCTGCGGTCGATCATATCGTGATCGGAGAAGGCGAGGAGACGTTCCGCGACCTGCTTCGCGAGCTCAGGGACGAGCGCAAATTCCACTTCGTGTTCGGGCTTGCCTACCGCAAGAACGGCGAGATTATTGTGACCCCCGGACGGCCGAAGCTGAACCTGAGCGAGCTTCCTTCCCCTTATCGCTTCGAGGAGGATGTGCCGACGCTGGCGAATCGGGTCGTGTACTTCGAGACGAGCCGCGGCTGCCCGTTCAGTTGCCAGTTCTGTCTGTCGAGCATCGAGGTCGGGGTCCGGTACTTCGACATGGAGCGGGTGAAGGCGGACCTGACGTACTTGATCGACAGCGGGGCCAAGCTCATCAAGTTCGTCGACCGCACGTTCAACATCAAGCGGGACTACGCGCTCGAGATGTTCCGCTTCCTGATCGAGAACCACCGGGGCTGCGTCTTCCAGTTCGAGATCACCGCGGACATCATGCGTCCGGAGGTGCTGGACTTCCTGGCGGAACATGCTCCGCCCGGCATTCTCCGGTTCGAGATCGGCGTCCAATCGACGAACGACGAGACGAATCTCGCGGTCAAGCGGCGGCAGAACTGGAGCAAGCTGACGCGCACGGTGAGCAAGGTGAAGGCAAGCGGCAAGATCGACCAGCATCTGGACCTGATCGCCGGCCTGCCGCACGAGGATTACGATACGTTCCGCGAGACGTTCAACGACGTGTTCGCGCTGCGTCCGGAGGAGCTTCAGCTCGGCTTCCTGAAGATGCTGAGAGGGACGGGCTTGCGCAGGGACGCGGACAAGCACGGCTATGTTTACATGGATCGGGCACCCTACGAGATGCTGGGCAACGACGTGCTGCCCTTCGCCGACCTGGCGAGAATCAAGCGGGTGGAGGACGTGCTGGAGAAGTATTGGAATGCGCACCGAATGGATCGGACGATCGAATATTTGGTGAACGGGGCTTATCCGTCTCCGTTCGATTTTTTCCAGCGGTTCGGGGACTATTGGGAGGAGAAGGGCTGGCAGAGAATCGGTCATCAGCTCGAGGACCTGTTCGTCCGCTTGTGGTCGTTCCTGCAGAGCGACGCGAATCCGGCCCTGAACATGGAGCTGGCGCTCGGCTTGCTTAAGATCGACTACTTCCTCCAGCACAAGTACAAGCCTCGCAAGGTTTGGTGGGACGGTGAACGGTTGGGCAAAAAAGACTGGGCCGACGACCTCAAGCGTGCATCGAGAGAAGCGGGGCTGGACGAGAGAGAAGGGGCGAAGCGGCTCGCGCTCGAGAGAGTCCCCTTCGATTATGCGGCATGGATGGAGAGCGGGGAATACCGGTCGGACGCCGCGACGCTGCTGGCCATCCTCTATCGAGGGGAAGAGGCGCAGGCGAAGCTGATTCCGATCGTACTCCCCGCGGCGGCAGCTCCGCAGGGAAGGCCTGCGCTTACTCCTCTTCCATGAACAGCTTCGGATTGATCAATTGCCGCAAATATTCGTCCATCTGATCGGCGGATTCCTTCCGGCCGTTCTCCATCCACCACGCGCAGAGAGAGAGGCGGGCACCGGAATAGAACGAAGCGATGACGTCCAGCGGAAGCGGGAACTTCACTCCCGACTCCTCCAGCTCGCGCAGGTCCTTCTTGAGGCCTTCCATTCCTTGCTTGTACAGAATGCGGGAGAGGGTGCCGTCCGTCGGGCTCGCCATGAGCGGGGCCAGCTTGTTCTTCTCGATAATCTCTTCCGCGGTTCGGACCGGGTGCAGCAGACGCTCGCGAATCGACCGCTTGCCGAAGAGGTCGTCGATCTGGCGCAAGCCATACTTCAGCAGATGGTCCTTGTCCTCGAAGTGGTTGTAGAACGTCGTCCGGTGCACCATGGCTTCTTCGCAAATCTGCTGAACGGTAAGCGAATCGTAAGGGTAAGTCTCGAGGAGCTTCAACAGCGCTTCCCACAGCAGCTTATGGGTGCGTCTGACTCTCAGGTCCGGCTTGTCGGAGATGGGTATTTTGTTCGACATAGGACTCCATTCTGTAGATTATTCTACATGTTGAGCGATATTGAATCTTGAGAATAAGGCAATAAAACTTGTATATTGGAAACTATACATTTGTTCGCATAGCCATACAAGTGTAGAAAAATAGAAATAAGGGAGAGATCACCTTACCCATGAACGCAGCAAGCAACAGCAAGGGCGGCGGCTTCGATCCGAGCCGCATCCGCAGAGGGCCGATCGTCTTCGCGCTCATTATCGGCGCATTCGTCGCGATCCTGAACGAGACGCTGCTCGGCAACGCGCTTCCCGAGCTTGTCACCGCCCTGAACGTTCCTTATTCGACCATCCAGTGGCTGTCCACGGCTTACATGCTCGTGATCGGCGTACTCGTGCCGGTGACGGCCGTGCTCCAACAATGGTTCACCACCCGGCAGATGTTCCTGTCGGCGATGCTCCTGTTCCTTGCCGGAACGATTATCGCCGCCGTCGCTCCGGGCTTCGAGGTGCTGCTGACCGGACGGGTCATTCAGGCTCTCGGCACAGGGCTGATGCTTCCGGTTATGATGAATACGATTCTGGCGATCTATCCTCCGGAGAATCGGGGCGGAGCGATGGGGCTTATCGGCCTCGTCATCATGTTCGCACCCGCGATCGGGCCGACGGTGTCCGGCCTCATTATGGACTCGCTGTCCTGGCGCTACCTGTTTATTCTCGTCATTCCGATCGCTGTTTTCTCGGTGATTTTCGCCGCGGTTTATATGAGGAATGTGTCCGAGGTGACGAAGCCGAAGGTAGACGTGCTGTCGATCATCCTCTCGACAATCGGGTTCGGCGGCGTCGTGTACGGCTTCAGCAAGGCGGGCGCCGTCGGCTGGGGGCACAACGAGGTTATCTGGCCGATTGCGGTCGGAGCCGTTGCGCTGCTCGTCTTCGTGCTTCGCCAGCTTAAGCTGAAGGAGCCGGTCATGGACTTGCGCGCCTTCAAGTATCCGATGTTCGCGCTCGTGACCGTTCTGCTGTTCGTCATCATGATGACGCTGTTCTCGACGATGACGCTGCTTCCGATGTTCCTCCAAGGCGTGTTGTTCATGACGGCGTTCAAGTCCGGCCTGACGCTGCTGCCGGGCGGCATCGTGAACGGGATCATGGCGCCGGTGTCGGGCAAGCTGTTCGACAAGTTCGGACCGCGTGTGCTCGTCATCCCGGGCCTGATCATCGTGGCGCTGTCGATCTTCCTGTTCACCGGCTTCGACGAGTCGACGAGCAGCGGCTATGTGATCACGATTCACATTATTCTGCTGATCGGCCTCTCGATGGTCATGATGCCGGCGCAGACGACAGGGCTGAACCAGTTGCCGCGCCACCTGTATCCGCACGGCACGGCGATTCTGAACACGCTGCAGCAAGTGTCCGGCGCGATCGGCACGGCACTGTTCATCAGCATCATGTCGAACGGGCAGAAGGATTACCTGGCGACGTCCAGCGACCCGCAGAATCCGCTTGAGATGGCCAAGGGCCTGATCGAGGGACTGAACAGCGCGTTCTGGCTCGGCTTTATCATCGCGATCATCGCCGTCGTGCTCGGTCTGTTCATCCGCAGAACGAAGGCGCCGGAAGGCGAAACTCGCGGCATGGGCCACTGAGCAGCGACACCATAAGCGCAAGAAGGGGCCGCCCCTAAGCCATCGGCTTAGCGGGCGGTCTTTTTTGTTATTTCGGGTGGTAGTAGTCAACCGTGCGTGACAAGACTTAATAAAAATTTCCTTAACTATGCAACTTTTTACAGCGATTGCGAGTTATATATATATTGAATGCTATTTGCGACAAAATTGCCATGTGTTTTGCCTGCGGTTTTGTTGTGAATGTCTTCACCATTTGACTTCGAAAGTGGTTGTGTACGAACCGGGAAGTCGATTGCTTGCGCCTATTGCTTGCTATCCCAACCAGACAACTTAGATTTATAAAAAGCAAGAGTATGGGCGACTCATTAAAGAAAGGGGGCACATATTTTTGCTTTTAGTTCAGTTTAAATGTTGAATGGGTATTTCCGATCAATGCAATCCTGTCAAGAGCATTCTTAGCCTAGATCAAAACCAAAATATAGGAGGAAATTGAATGCGTAGAAAAGTACCTTCACTACTTATCTTCATTGTTTTGCTATTTAGCTTTGCAATTCCAGCGTATGCAAATGATTATGCACGAGTAGCTAATTTAGGGGTGTCTATACAAGGCGGTTATTTCTCAGCTGCAAATACAACTCTTAGTGGTGGATTCAGCAGCACTAATACTTGCAACTTTGTAGTTAAAACGCAATGGCTTGGGTTCGGGAGTGGTTCCACAAGTGCAGGATGGATTGAAGTAGGTCGTGTTAATGGAGCTACCGAAAATCCAAGTGGGGCTTATACATGTGGAACTACTAAAGTAAGTAATGCTGATGGATACTACACAGCTGCGCAATCCTCAGCAGGTGTTTACGAAGAATATTTGGTTACAGGGTTCAGTACAAGTGGTACGCACAACTATCAAATTCAGTATACATCAGGAACGAATTGGGTTGCTTACGTAGACTATACTTCGGTTCATACTTACAGCCGGACTGAAACTACAGCCACAAGACATCGTGTGGGCTTCGAAACGAATAATACGAGTGCAACTTGGACGAGTGGAAATACGTCAACAGCTATACAAACCCTTGGTACAGGTGGTTCGTGGAGTAATTGGACAACTGGAACCAGGGAAGATTATTCTACAGGGTACAACAGCCTTCTGTGGTACGCTAATTTTGGAACCTCTGGTGGAACAACTAATTATAGTACAGCCACGTACACTCGATAAGGAGAGATATTATGAAAAAGAAAATTACTTTACTCGCAAGTTTAGTGGTCATAGTTAGTGCTGTTGTTTTTTTAAGTATTGCTAGTGCTGCAAATCCTTCTGATCAAGCGAAAACCGCTATTCCGAGACCAATCGGAATCGATCCGTCTCTTTACAAAGAAGATCCCGCTCCGGAATTTGTGGGAAATACTGACTTGCCTCAATCGGCACTTATTACTAAAGATAATATTTTATCTGTCTTCACAGATGATTCGAAACTCAAGTCCGCTAACGATTCAAAATCCACGGAAGATTCGAAAGCGGCAGAGTTAACTACATGGGGGGAATTCGAAAAAGCGAAAGGGGACGGCTCTCATTCACAAATATCGGCTGATCGACAAGTTTGGGTACTAAAAGGTTCCTTTTCAGAATATCAAGATATTAGGCTTGGATTGGTTAAAAATGCTCAAGTAACCTTAGTTTTTGACGCGGAAACTGGGGTGAAACTTTACAAGCAGATCGCTAGTGATCAATTGGAACGAATTGGTGGTTAATAGCTAGCGGTATAGTAAAACGGGAAGGCTTTTGCCTCCCGTTTTTTTTAGCGTGATGGGAGGGCTCGGGAGGTGTGGCGAGTATGACGGGGGGCAGTCGATGCGGCGGGAGCGACGGGTGCGGGTGCGAGTATGATAGGCAGATGCAGTGCGGTGGGTGAGGTGGGCCAGTGCGGCGAGTGTGGTGGGGAGGCGAGTATGACGGGGGCAGTCGATGCGGCGAGAGCGACGGGGCGGTAAGTGTATCGAGTGTGCTAAGGGAGTTCGGTGACGCTGCACTCGGTGCGGTCGTTGTCTGCCGGAATTTATGTGAAATTTCGCATTGGTGCTGGCCGATAAGGGGAGATTTGGCCAATTATATGCGAAAAACCACATACATAAAGGGGATTCCGCCTCGAGTGGGCCGATTATATGCTAAAAATCATATAAAACGCCTCAAATCGGGCGGAATCCATGCCGACGAATGTGAAATTTCACATAAAATCGCAAAAGTCGCCCGCGCATACATCGCATCGCCCCCGAATCACGGGCGGCGACTGGAACGGAGAAGGGCCGCCCGCGGAGAGCAGGCATCGCTCCCGGGACAGCCCTTCTTGCACGCGGCATCTTGGCCAAGTGTCTTGGCAGGTTAGCCCGCTTGGCCGATCGTGTCGACCTTCGCGGTGCCGCCTTGGCCGCTCCATGTTTTCTTCCAGCCGCTCTGCACAACTGTCAGCAGGATGAGGCTGCAGACGACGATGCCGCTCAGGATCAGGAAGCCGGGCGTATACGAATGGGTCGACTTGTACAGGCTTCCGAGGATAAGCGGGAGCGCGTAGCCGCCGAGACCGCCGGCGGCGCCGACGATGCCGGTCACGATGCCGATCTCGCCCGCGAACCGCTGCGGAACGAGCTGGAATACCGCGCCGTTGCCGGAGCCGAGGCACATCATGCCGATGAAGAGCAGGACGATGACGAGCGGCAGCGGCGGAAGCGACGAGACGCAAGCGAGCATGACCGCCGCTCCGGCATAGAGCAGGGTTAGCATCTTGACGCCGCCGAGCTTGTCGGACAGCACGCCGCCGATCGGGCGGAAGAAGCTCCCGGCGATGACGCAGAGCGTCGTGAAGTCGGCTGCGCGAACGGCGGACAGACCGTATTGGGTGTTGAAGAAAATCGTCAGGTAGTTGGACAGCCCGACGAATCCGCCGAAGGTGACGCTGTACAGAAGGCAGAACAGCCAAGCGTCCTTCTGGCTCAGCACCTTGCCGTAGTGGGACAGCTTCTTCGGCGCGGGACGGTTGGGGCTGATCTTGGCGAGAATCGTAAACAGCACGAACACCGTCAGAATCGGGATGAGAGCGAGGCCGAACACAACCTCCCAACTGCCGAAGTGCTGCGCGATCCGGTTCGCGAACAAGGTCGAGAAGACGGTGCCGCTGTTGCCGGCTCCGGCGATGCCCATCGCGAGGCCCTGATGCTGCTTCGGGTACCATTGGCTGGCGAGCGGGAGCGCGGCGGCGAACGAGGCGCCCGCAATGCCGAGCAGGAGGGCGACGATGTACAGTTGATCCAGCGAGCTGACGAACTGCCATCCCCAGATGAGCGGGATCGTCGTCAGCAGCATGCCGAGCTGCCCGGTGCGCTTCGCGCCGATATAATCGGTCAGGAAGCCGAGCACAAGCCGGAGAATGGAGCCGCCAAGCACGGGGAGGGCGACCAGGTTCGCTTTCTGCACGGGGTCCATCGGATAATCCTGCATGATGACGACGCTCAGAGGACCGATCAGAACCCAGATCATAAAGCTCATATCGAAGTAGAGGAAGGCGCTGAACAGAGTCGGCTTATGCCCGCTTTTCCAGAAGCTTTGATTGCCGTTATTCATTTGATTAACGTTATTCATCGATTGAACTCCCCTTTCCTGAATCGAACATGAAGAGGCCGCAGTCCTCCCTATAGGAAGAATTGCGGCCCCATTGCCAACGGCGGCACGACCTTGTGCACACCGGTCATTATTTCGGTCACGTCATTGTGAACCCAAGCTGAATTATAGAAAATCAAGTTTTTTATGTCAATATACATTACGTTAATTTTCTGAAAATGTGGGATTTTGATTCGTTTTCGGTAGGTTTCGTTCTTTCTTCCCGTCTTCTACGCGCTATTGTGTAATGTATTATGACATTTATGTTGACAGGTTCGGGTTCGACGGTTAATCTGGAAGAAAGAAAATAATCGACGCACAACGATGTGCGCGACAATGGCGACGAAGCCCGTACCCTTGCAGCAAGGGACGGGCTTTTATGCATTTATTCGGCCCAAGGGGGAGATTCGATGATCGAGACGAGAGCCAGGAAGAGAGAGGGCGTCGCAACGGTGGAAGAGGCGGAGGAATGGCTCGGCTTGCGGGCCGTCCTCCCCGGGAAGGAAGAGGCGGAGCTGGCTTCGGCGCTGGGACGCGCGGCGGCCGAGACCTACGTAAGCCCGTTCCCGCTGCCTCCGTTCCGCAGGGCGGCAATGGACGGCTATGCCGTGTGTACGGCCGATACGGAAGGAGCGTCCCCGGACCATCCGCTTCTGCTGTTCGTGGAATCGGAGCTGAAGGCGGGCCAGAGCGCGGAAGGCGTTCGCGCAGACGCCTCCGAACGCTCGGCCGTCCGCGTGTTCACCGGTTCCCCCGTGCCCGCCTCCTGCGATTCGGTCATCATCCAGGAGCGGGTGCGCCGCGTGGCCGGGGAGGACGGAATCGGCGTCGTCCAGATCGACAGGCCGGCCGAACTGGGGCAGCATATCGCCGAGCCCGGCGAGGATCTTCCGGAATGCAGTCTGCTTGTGAAGCAGGGAACGAGAATCGGGGCGAAGGAGCTGGCGATTCTCGCCTCCTTCGGCTTCGAGCGGATCGCCGTATATAAGAAGCCTTCCGTCGTCGTCCTGCCGATCGGGGACGAGCTGACGCTGCCGGGGCAGCCTCTGCTGCCCGGACGAATCTACGATTCGAACAGCTTCATGCTGGAAGCGAGCCTGCGGGAGATGGGGGCCGTCGTCCATCGGCTCCCGCCGTGCGCCGACAACGCGGAGGAGATCGCGGCGCGCATCGATCAAGCGTGGGATGCGGCGGACCTCGTCGTGACGTCGGGAGGAGCGAGTGTCGGGAGGTACGACTGCGCCAAGTCCGCGGCGGAGCTGACAGGCGCCGTGCCGCTGTTCACGAAGGTGCTGATGAGGCCGGGAACGCCCACTTCGGCTTTTGTCCGGGGGAACAAGACGCTTATCGCGCTGTCGGGCAATCCGTCGGCGTGCTTCGCCGGGCTGGAGCTGCTTGTGAAGCCGTATCTGCGCCGGGCGCTCGGACGGGAGCAGTTCCGGAACGAGTGGGAGGAAGGGACGTTAAGCGCGGGAGTGGCGAAGCCTTGTCCGTATCCGAGATTTATTCGTTCCCGCGTTCGCGCATCGGCGGACGGCTGGAGAATCGAGCCGCTGCCGAACGACCGGTCGGGCAATGTCGCGGCGTTCGCCGGAGCGGGGGCGCTGGCGATCGTGCCGGCCGGAGGGCAAGGAGCCGGAGCGGGGCAACGCGTTCGCTGGCTTAGGCTTTAGGCTTCCGCCTTGACCGCGGGCGGGTGCAGAGAGGGGAATCAGGCGAATGGGCAGAGAGAAGCTGGTTGTCGTCGGCAACGGGATGGCGGGCGTCCGGTGCGTGGAGGAGATCTGCGCGCTCGCTCCCGAGAAGTTCGAGATCACGATCATCGGCAGCGAGCCGCATCCGAATTACAATCGAATTCTGCTGTCGAAGGTGCTTCAGGGAGACGCTTCGATGGACGATATTATTCTGAATTCCTGGCAGTGGTACGAAGAGAAGGGCATTCGGCTGATCACCGGCCAGAAGGTCGTGCGGCTCGACAGCGAGAGGAAGACCGTCGCGACGGGCTCCGGCCGGTCGATCGGCTACGATCGGCTTATTCTGGCGACCGGCTCCACGCCGTTCATCCCGCAGCTTCCGGGCATCGGCAAGCCTGGCGTGATCGCCTTCCGCACGATGGAGGACTGCCGGAAGATGACCGAGACGGCGGCGAACTATCGGCAGGCGATCGTCATCGGGGGAGGGCTGCTTGGCCTCGAGGCGGCGAGGGGGCTGCTTAATCTCGGAATGGAGGTCCATGTCGTCCATAACGCCTCCTACCTGATGAACCGCCAGCTTGATCGGATAGCTGCGGATATGCTGCGCAAGGAGCTTGAAGGCCAAGGCATGAAGTTCCTCTTCGGGAGGAAAACAGAGCGGGTCCTCGGCCGCAAACGGGCGGAAGGAGTGCAATTCGCGGACGGAAGCAGGCAGCGTGCGGATCTGATCGTGATGGCGGTCGGCATTCGCCCGAATGTCGAGCTGGGAGAGAGCGGGGGCATTCGGGTGAATCGGGCGTTCGTCGTCGACGATTATATGCAGACGAGCGAGCCGGACGTGTATGCCATCGGGGAATGCGCGGAGCATGACGGCATCGTATACGGCCTCGTGGCTCCTCTGTACGAGCAAGGCAAAGTGCTCGCGAGACGGCTGTGCGGCGTCGAGACGGAGCCTTACCGCGGCTCGATCCCGTATGCGCAGCTCAAGATTTCCGGCGTCGACGTCTTCTCCGCCGGGCAGATTGCGGACGGCGAAGAGGATATCGCCTACCAGGTCTACGACGGCGTTCAACGCACCTACGCCAAAATTCTGGCAGAAGGAGACCGAATCTCCGGAGCGATTCTGTACGGGGATACCTCCGACGGGAGCAAGCTGCTGCAGCAGTTGAAGCGGGGAGCGGGCATCGCTTCCGCCGTCCGGTCCATCTCGGCCGGAGGCGGGGATCGCGGCGAGGAGGCGGCGGCTTCGATGCCGGACGCGGAGATCGTCTGCAACTGCAACGGAGTCAGCAAGGCGGCGATTGTGCGGGCCGTCCAGGCGGAAGGGTTGAAGACGGTCGAAGCGGTGAAGGCACGCACGAAGGCGTCCGGCTCCTGCGGCGGCTGCCGCCCGATGGTGGAGGCGATGCTGAGGCTTGCGGCCAGCGGCGCGGTGGAGGTCGCGGCCGAGACGGAGCCTGCGGCCTGCGGCTGCACGGAGCTTGGGCCGTCCCGGCTGAAGGCGGCCATGGAAGAAGCGGCGTTCGCGAGCCGGGGGCAGGCGATGGAAGCGCTTGGCTGGCGGACGCGGGACGGCTGCCCGACCTGCCGGCCGGCGCTGCGGTATTACTTGAGGGAAGACGGCCACGAAGCCGTCATCGCCTACGGAGTCGGAGGAGACGTCGAACAAGCGGCCGGCATCGGCCTTGCGCTGGAGCATTCGATGCGCGGCCTGCGGCTTCCGGGCCCGGTCGCGATCGCCGTCGACACCGGGGCGCAGGGCCGCGGAGGCCTCTATGTCAAGGAGCTCGGCCTCTCGCGTGCTCCTGCGGGCTGGGAGATCTATGCGGGAGGCAACGAGACGATTCCGGTTAAGCAGGCGCAACTGCTCGCGCTCGAGCCGTCGCTCGGCTCGGCGATCGACGCGATTCATGCCTGCGTCGTCTGGTACGCGAGCAGCGCTTATTACGGCGAGCCGCTGTGGCGCTGGCTTGAGAGGATCGGGCTGATCGAGGTTCGAGAGAGACTGCTGGACCCCGAAGCCCGGGTCGACTTGCTGCTGGAGCAGCCCGCAGGTCATCCGCAGAGCAGAATCGCCATTGGAGCGGGATCGGGGGATGGATATGTCGAGGAATGAGCGCGAACGGGGAGTAGGAGCGGGAGCGGCCCTGCCCGTCATGAGCACACAGTGCCCGTTCTGCAGCGTGCAATGCAAGATGAACGTCGCGGAGGAGCCGCTGCCGTCGGGAAGGGTTCGCTACCGCGCCGAGGGGAAGATGAATGCCGCTTCGGAGGGGCGTCTGTGCGTCAAGGGGCAGAACGCCCACCAGCACGCCATGTCGCGCGAGAGGGTGCTGTATCCGCTCGCGAAGAAGAACGGAGCGTTCGTCCGGATCGGCTGGGAGGAAGCCGTCGCCGCCATCGCGGAGCGGATGAGCGCCATCCAGCGGGAGCGCGGCCGCGATGCCGTCGGCGTCTACGGCGGCGGCTCCTTGACGAACGAGTCGGCTTATCTGCTCGGGAAGTTCGCGCGCATCGCTCTCGGGACGAAGCATATCGACTACAACGGCCGCTTCTGCATGTCGGCCGCCGCCTCGGCCGGCGTCAAGGCGTTCGGCATCGATCGGGGGCTCACGAACAAGCTGTCGGACATTCCCGAGACGGATTGCCTGCTCCTCGTCGGGACGAACATCGCGGAATGCCAGCCGACGCTGATGCCTTACTTCAACAAAGCCAAGGAGAACGGCACCTTTATTATCGTCGTCGACCCGAGAGAGACGGGCACGTCCGCGATTGCCGATCTGCATCTGAAGGTTCGTCCGGGAACCGATGCGGCGCTTGCGAACGGGCTGCTGAAGGTGCTGCTCGAGGAGCGGCTGGAGAACCGCCGCTTCTTGAGCGAACGAACGACTGGCTTCGCGGAGGTCGAGCGGCAGGTGAAGGAGATGCGGCTTGAAGATATCTCCAATCTGACGGGGGTTCCCGAAGCGGCCATCCGGAAGGCGGCGATTGCCTACGGGCGCGCGGGGACGGGGATGGTGTTCACGGCGCGCGGAATCGAGCAGCACCGCGACGGCCACATGGCGGTTCGCGCCTACCTGAACCTGATGCTGGCCGCGGGGAAGATCGGACGACGCGGCTGCGGCTACGGAGCGGTCACAGGTCAGGGGAACGGCCAAGGCGGGCGCGAGCACGGCCAGAAGGCCGACCAGCTTCCGGGCTATCGCCTGATCGAGAACCCGGAGGACCGGGAATATATCGCGGGCGTATGGGGAATCGATGCCGCGGAGCTTCCCGGCAAGGGGGTGTCGGCCTACGAGATGATGGAGCTGACGGTCAGCGGCGACATTCGCGGCCTGCTCGTCATGGGCTCCAATCCGATCGTCTCCAACCCGAACGTTGGATTGGTCGAGGAGGGGCTGAAGAGCCTCGAGTTCCTGGTCGTCGCCGACATGTTCCTCTCCGAGACGGCCGAGCTGGCCGACATCGTGCTGCCGGTGACCTCTTACATGGAGAATACGGGCACGCTCACGAACCTGGAAGGCCGGGTACTGCTGCGCGAAGCGGCGCGGCCGGCACCGGGCGAGGCGCGTCACGATTGGCAATGGCTGTGCGATCTCGCAGCTCGGTGGGGGCGTGGGGACAAGTTCGATTTTGCCGAGGCGGAAGCGATCTTCGAGGAGCTGCGCATCGCGAGCAGAGGCGGAATCGCGGATTATTACGGCATCACTTACGACCGGCTGAGGCGGGAGGAGGGCGTCTACTGGCCGTGCCCGTCGCCGGACCACCCGGGAACGAAGCGCTTGTTCGAAGCGGGCTTCGCCCATGCGGACGGCTTGGCCCGGCTCGTTCCGGTCGATAACCTGCCTCCGGGCGAGGAGACGGACCGCGATTACCCGCTGCTCATGACCAATGGACGGCTGCTGCCGCATTACCTGACGGGCGTGCAGACGAGACGAAGCGCCGCGCTCGCCGCACGGGCGGTCGAGAACGTCGTCGAGCTGCACCCGTCCACCGCTAGGAAGTATCGGATCGAGGACGGGACACTTGTGCGGGTCCGCTCGCGCCGGGGGACGGCGATTGTGCGCAGCAAGGTGACGATCGGCATTCGCGAGGACACGCTGTTTATCCCGATGCATTGGGGCGGCATCCAGAACGTGAACCTGCTGACGAATCCGCTGCTCGACCCGTTCTGCCGGATGCCCGACTTCAAGGTGAGCGCCGTTGCGATCGAACCGTGGTCCTGAGTGGATTGAGCGGCTTGACTGTCATGGGGGAGAAGGGGATGGGGAGCTTGGAAGGAGTCATCTTGGCCGGAGGCGCGGGAAGGCGGATGGGCGGCGTTGCGAAGGGGCTGCTGCCATTCGCGGGCGCTCCCCTGATCCGCACGATCTCGGAGCGGATGGCGTCCCGCTGCAAGACGGTAGCCTTGGTCGTCGCAACGCAGCGGCAAGCGCAGGAGCTCGGCGGGCTCGGCCTGCCGACCCGCCTCGACTGGCTGCCGGGCAGCGGCCCGCTCTCGGCGCTTCATATCGCTTTGCTGGAGGCGCAGGAGCCGCTCGTGTGGGTATCGGCCTGCGACATGCCCTTCGTCAGCCCGCACGCGGCGGATTGGATGGCGGAGCGGCTTGAAGCGAGCGGGGCGAACGCGATCGTGCCCCGCGTGTCCGGGCGGCTGCACCC
Source organism: Cohnella fermenti (assembly GCF_004801405.1). GTDB lineage: Bacteria > Bacillota > Bacilli > Paenibacillales > Paenibacillaceae > Cohnella > Cohnella fermenti. The sequence goes on along the minus strand of NZ_SSOB01000064.1, from coordinate 19,581 downwards.
GCTGCAGGCGATTTATCGCCCCGAGTGCGTCCTTCATTCGCAGAGCTGCCTCGCGCAGGAGGAACGGAGAATGATGGCGCTGCTGGAGGCCGTCAAGCCGTGTGTAGCGGAAGAGGAGGAGCTGAGGCGGGCCGGCATCGACACAAGCTTCGTGACGAATATCAACACGCCGGACGATTACGCGAGAATCGCTCCGCATTGACGCAAGGGCTCTAGCTCCCGCCGCGGGGAGCGTCCTTGTACAGCTCGCGCATGACGTGGCGCAGCTCGGGAACGATCAGCCTCGTCATCGCCAGCTTCACGGCTCCCGTCGAGCCGGGCATCGAGAACACGGCCGTCGTGCCGACCGTTCCCGCGACTGCGCGGGACAGAATGGCGGCGGAGCCGATGTCTTCCGTGAAGCTAAGCATGCGGAAAATCTCCCCAAACCCCGGCATCTCCTTCTCGAGAACGTCGCGCACGGCTTCATAGGTCGTGTCCCTGCCGGCGATTCCGGTGCCGCCGTTCAGCAGAACCGCCTCGATGGCGGGATCGGCGGCGGCTTCGGCAATCAGCTTGCGAATGCCCGCGTACTCGTCGGGCACGATTCGGCGGCCCGCGACGGCATACCCGTTCTCAAGCAGCAGCGCTTCGGCGAGCCGGCCGCTCTTGTCGGTCTCGAGCGTGCGCGTATCCGACACGGTAATGATGAGGCAGGCAACGCTGGAAGGCGCCTCGCGCCGGTGCTGCTCGGTTGAAGATAGGCTGGACATAGCGTTCTCCCCTCGGGACTTCTTCATCTGAAGTCCTTTTTTTTATGGATAAGATTAGTGTAGCAGACAAGGGGCAAGAACGCACCGGGGGGAAAAACGCAACTAATCGACGGTTAGCCACGTTTACTATAGAAGGATGAAAATGGAATCAGTCGACTAGTTCTGGAGGAAAGTTCATGAGAATGCATTATCGCAAGGCGGCGTTGGCCGCAATGGCTCTTCTGCTCGGGGCTGCGGTCGCAGGCGGCCCGTTCGCTCTGGCGCAGGCGAACGGGACTCACTCGGCAATCGCGGCCGAGGCGCTATCGGCAATCGCGGCGGCGCCGCTGCCCGAGAGCACGATCTATAGCCTCTATCCGGGCGGGATGAGCTACGATATTCGCCACCCCGGGGACCAACTGCTCGTCAAGAACGGCGTCACTTATTTGAGCCTGAAGGAGCTGTCGCTCGCGTTCCGCGATATTGTCTGGTCGGCGGACTCCCGCGGCGTTCTGACCGCCACCGGGCCGAATCGCAAGCTGACGTGGGGAGCGGGCTCCAAGATCGCCTATACGAACTTCGGCAAGACGACGATGGCGGCGGCCCCGATTCGTTCGAACGGGCAATGGTACTACCCGTTGAAGTCGCTGGCTGCCTGGGCGGGAGGGGAAGTCAAGCTGTCCAACGGCGGCGAGCTGTTCGTGGATTACACGCCGAAGAGCATTCTGGCCGGCGATCCGCAAGGCTGGTACTGGGTGCGAAGGGACAACGGCATCGTCTACGCGGCGGTCGGGGGCGAGCTGCCTCATACGATCGGCTGGTCGAACGTTCGGGCTTACCAATACTACGGAATGACGGCGACGAAGCTTGAGGAAGGCGACACAGTGCTGCTTGCCGTGTACCACGTATACGGGGAACCGATGCTCGGAACCGAGCTCTATCAGCTCGTTATCCGCGACGGGAAGCTGGACCTGCAGACCAAAATCTCCTATTACGGCTTCCATTCCACAACCAGCGTGGAGACGTCGGAGGAAGGCTACCATGTTCTGATGGGCAGCGGCTCCGTTCTGCTTCTCGACGAAGCGGGAGAAGTTGCGAAGAAGCTCGATGCGGCGCTGCTGATGGGCGAGGAGCAAGATTCCTATACGCTGGAATATATCTCGTTGGAGGATGGCATCGCTCTCGTTCGCCCTTATACGTCCGGCTTGCTGCAACTGGTCGATCTGGAGCGAGGGACAAGGATTGCGCTCTATCGGGAGCTGCTGCCTGCGGAAGAAGGTGAGCTGCTGGACAGTTGGGGGAAGCTGGAATTTGATTATCCGACCGACCGGCTTTCGCTGGTCAAGCGGGAGGGGAATATTTTCACATTCGAGCATACGGCCCTTGCGGGTTCGGAGAAGTCGACGCTGACCTACGAATGGAAGCGGGAATAGAGGAGGATATTCGTACATGTATTTGTCTGCATTATTCGGCGACCCGAGCGACTTCGGGGGTTCTTCGGGGATGCCGGGGCTCGTTACGTTCTTTATCGTGATCGTAGGACTTGTTGTCGTAGGGGGCATTGTGCTGAGCGTAGGCAAGGGAGTGACCGTCTGGGCGGAGAACAATGCGTCCGAGGTGCTGTCCCGCCCCTGTCGAGTCGTCGACAAGCGCACGCAGGTGTGGGGAGGCTCCGGCGATTCCGGCGCGAGCACGAACTACTACATCACATTCGAATTCGAGGACCGCGAACGGGTCGAACTGCCGGTGAGAGCGAATCAATACGGCTTGATCGCGATAGGGGATCGGGGCGTGCTGACGCACCAAGGCACAAGGTTCAAGGGCTTCGAGCGCTCGCTGGAAGCTTAAGAGAGAAGGGGGGGATGCTTCGGTGCGTCGTTTCGGAGTGCGTTGTCTCGGAGTGTGTCGTTTCGAAGTGCGTTGTCTCGGGATGGTAGCTCTTGTCCTGATTTTGCCGGCGCTCCTGGCCGGGTGCTCGAAGGCGGACGGACAGAAGGGGGCGAGCGTCACCTTGGAATGCATCCAGGTATGCCTGACAATGGCGGCCCCGCCCTTCGTTTCCCGCACCTACGAGGATGGGAAGGCGCTCTCGCTTTTCCGGGAGGCGATTGACCGCGCGGGCCCCATGGAGAGGGTCTTGGATTACGGAGCGATCTTCCGGATGATCGTTCGAGGGCAGGACGGTGCGGAATCGTCGTACCACCTGAACATCGCGAACACCGACAGCCCGCAGAACGGCTTGCTCCTCAAGCTTCCGAACACGGAGCAGGGGTATCGCATCGACGAGACGACGAGCAGGAAGCTGATGGAGCTGATATACGATCAAGCGGATTCCGGACAATTTGGAGAAGAGGGGCAGTGACTTATGTTCGAATATATTTTCGTAGAGACGTCGCTTGGCGGGTTCTTCTCGGAGGCGACCCACCAGGAGACGATCCGCGAGTATGCGAAGCAAGGGTGGCGGCTTGTCCAAGTGCTCCCGACCAATTACAACGGCCACGGCAAGCCGACCCATTACGAGATCATCTTCGAGCGGCCCGCTCAAGAGGAGTGAGCCACTCCCTCCTCCCTCCTTCCCGTCGGTCCCGACTCTTCGACTTGCTGACCGCCAGCCGTCAATTCGCCGAACTAACCGCGGACTCGCTTCCCTATTGACTCGCTATCCTGCTCACTGACTTGCGTACCGCCAATTCGACGTTCATTAACTTGCCAACCGCTGGCTGCCGCTAACTGCCAACTAATCAACAATCGGCTCGCCAGTCACCAACCATCAACCATCAACTCGCGAATCGCCAACTTACCAACCGCAACTTGCCAACTTACCAGCCACTAACTCGCCAACCGCCAACTCGCTGACCGCCAACCGCCAACTCGCCAACCGCCAACTCGCTGACCACTAACTCGCCAACTCGCTGACCGCCAACTCGCTGACCGCCAACTCGCTGACCGCAACTCGCCAACTCGCCGCCGACTCACTCCCGCCTCCCGCGCGGGCCCGCTGGGTTGCATCGCCGCGAAACAATCCCCTTGCCGCTCGCAGCAGGGGGATTGTTCGGAGTATCGGAAGATAAACGAGGCAGGGGGAGGCTGCGGATCAAGTCGAAGTCGAGGTAGTCGGTGGAGACAAGGTGCTGCCGGAATTTATGTGAAATTTCACATTCGCGCAGCTCGGTAACGGGGGTTTGGGACGATTATATGTGAAAAATAGCATACATAGAGAAAATTCCGGGCCGAGGTGCCGGATATATGCTAAAAATCGCATAAAATGCCGCGATCTACCCGCAATCCGAGCCGTCGAATGCTAAAAATCACATAAAATCGTCTGCAGCGTTGGTGCCGATTGGATAATGCGAGCGGCGCCGGGTGGAGCGGACGACGCGAATATTAAAAAGCCGCCAGGGGATTCCCCTGACGGCTTGCCGCGAACGCGCCTGGCCTTGCCTCGCCTCGCCCTGCTGCGCAGCCTCATTCCGCCGGCTCGGCGGCTTCGTCGTAGCCTTCGAGTGCGGCTTCGGCGGACACAGCCGGCTCCGGCTTCGACCGGATGAGCCGGTCCGTGATCGCCGGCACAATCAAGAAGAACGCATAGGCGAGCGTCATCCAGACGGAGAACGCCTGATGCTGCCCTGCGTCGAACTTGCTGAACACGCTGTCGCGGTTCCAGAGCACGAACGTGTTCAGCAGCAGGCCGATCGCCGTGCTGAGATAGCCGAGCCGGGTTGCCGAACCGGGCTGGCGGAACAAGCGCAGACGCACGACGAGCGAGATGCCGATCAGCACAAGCACGGTCAACGCTTCGAGCAGGAATAAGGAAGCCCCGAACCCGGCGTCCTCGGTGCTGACGAGCAGCCAGTCTCCGAACAGCAGGAAGAACAGCAGGGAGACCGCCCACATGGCAAGTCCCAGTCCGGTTAGGATCAACGTTTGACGCAGCATCGCTCGACTTCCTCTCCCATTGGCTTGATAGTTGTCAGTTGGTTCGGTGTTGGTTGGTTAGTTGTCAGTTGTCTGCCGGAACCCGGCTGCGAAGCACGGTGAAGCTGCCGTCCAGCGAATAAGCGCCGAGCGTCGCCGGCAGCAGGAAGCAGTCGCCCGCCTTCGCCGCGATCGACTCCGAGCCCCAGCCGATGGCCCCTGCGCCTTCCGCCACGATCAGAATGTCGAAGCTGGCGGGCGACGTCTCTTGGCTCCAGGAGCCGCTGACGACTCCCTTGGCGGTGACGAAGTACGGGGACTCGGCCAGCGTCAGCCATTCGTTCGGCTTCGCTCCGTCCGTCTTCATGCGGGTTGCCCCGGCGCCCTCGTAGGCGGTAACGTTCAGCGAGTCTTCGACGTGAAGCTCGCGCGGCTTGCCGTCCAGCCCCGGACGATCGTAGTCGTACAGGCGATAGGTCGTATCGGAGTTCTGCTGAATCTCCGCGACGAGCACGCCCGCGCACAGCGCATGCACGGTGCCCGCCGGGATGTAGAACGTATCGCCCGCCTGCACGGGCACCTCCTGCAGCGTGTCCATGATGCGGTTGTCCGCGATCGCGGCGGCGAACGAGTCGCGCGTCACGCCCGGCTGCAGGCCGTAGATGATTTTGGCGCCCGGCTTCGCGTCCAGCACGTACCACATCTCGGTCTTGCCGAGCTCGCCCTTCGGCAACCGCTCGTACGTGTCGGTCGGGTGAACCTGAACGGACAGGTCGTCGTTGCAATCGAGCAGCTTGATCAGCAGCGGGAAGCGCCCGTTGCCGGAACGGCTGCCGGCGGAGCCGAACCATTCGGCGCCGAGCTTCTCGCGGATCTCGTCCAGGCCTTGGCCGGCGAGTTCGCCGTTCAGCACGTGGGAGACGCCGTTCTCATGGTCGGCGATCACCCAGCCCTCGCCGATATGGCCTTCCGGAACGTCGTACCCGAACTGCTCGAGCGCGCGGCCTCCCCACACTCTCTCTTTGAACTCCGGCTTGAAGTGAAGCGGATAAGGTTTGATTGTCATTGTGTTTGTCCTCCTCGGGTGGATTGGAAAAATTCGATCGATTCTCCGTCGGGACCGTGGAAAAAGAAGTAGCGGCTTCCGTTCGGCAGGCGGGTAATCTCGGAGTCCAGCGCGGCAACGCCGAGTCCGGCGAGCCGTTCGTATTCCTCCTCGATATCGTCGACGGCGAAGGCGACGTGATGAACGAGGCCTTCGGGGTGAACGTCGCCGTCATACCCCTCGATCAGCTCGATCTCGGTAGCCCGCGAGCCGGGGAACGACAGGAACGCGAGCCGGATGATCCCGTTCGTGTGAGTGATCGTCTCCAGGTGCTCGAGTCCGATCACCTTCGTGTAGAATTCGATGGACGTCTCCAGATTGCCCGAATGGATGCCGACATGCTCGATTTTGCGTACAGCCATGGTTGTTCCACTCCTTCGTTATATCTCTTCTGCTTATCTCTTGCGGACGGCGATCAGATACGGCGCGCTCGGCTTCTGCAGGAAGCGGTAGAGGGCAGCCTGGGCGACATCGCCCGGCAGCGACGCGCTCCACGCCTCCACGGCCGCTGCTTCCTCGCCGCCGCCCTCGTGGCCGGGATAGACGACGATCGTCGTTATCCCGCCGGGAGCGAGCAGCCCGAGCGCCGCCTCGAGCGCGGCCAGCGTCGTCTCCGTCTGCGTAATCAGCTTGCGCCCCTCATCGCCGGCGGCGGGGAAGTAGCCGAGGTTGAACATGACGGCCCGAACCGTTCCCCTATGCTCGGGGGCAACCAACTCGGCCATCCGCTCGTGCCCGGCGTGCAGCAGCTCCACCGGAGCCAGGCTCGGGCGGCGCGGCTTGCTGCGGAATTCCGCCTTCCGGCCGTCTTGCTGCCCGCCGCCTGCGGCATTCCCGCTGCCGCCTGCCGCCGCTTCCCGCAGCCTCGAGCGCGTCGCCTCGAGCGCCTCCCGCTGCACGTCGAACGCGTATACCCGGCCGCGGGGGCCGACCGTCCGGGCGAGGAACAGCGTGTCCACGCCGCCGCCCGCCGTCGCGTCGACGACGACCGAACCCGGCGGCGCATGCTCGCTTGCCCATCGCTGCGCCATCGTCAATACCGAGAGGAAGCCCATCTTATCTCTCCTTCCGGTACAATTTGCCCTGCCACGTGCCGCGGCGGATCAGCTCGGCGTCGATCCCGTTCAGCACCGGCCACTTGTCGAGACTCCACATCGGGCCGATGAGCAGATCGCGCGGCGCATCTCCCGTCAGCCGGTGAACGATCATCTCCGGCGGCAGCAGCTCCAGCGTATCGGCGACGAGACCGATGTATTCGTCCCGCTCGAGGAAGCGCAGCAGTCCTTCCTTCCATTGGCGGACCATCGGCGTCTTGCGCATGAGATGAAGCAGGTGGATCTTGATCCCCTGCACGTCCATCCGGGCGACCCGGCGGCCCGTCTCCAGCATCATCTCCCGATCCTCGCCGGGGAGGCCGTAGATGATGTGGGCGCAGACGCGGATGCCACGGGCGCGCAGCCGGGCGACCGCGTCCTCGAAGCAGGCGGTATCGTGGGCGCGGTTGATCAGCTTCGAGGTCGACTCGTGAACCGTCTGCAAGCCCATCTCGAGCCACAGGTACGTTCGTTCGTTAAGCTCGGCCAGGTACTCGACAACATCGTCCGGCAGGCAGTCCGGCCGGGTTGCGATCGACAGGCCGACAACGCCCGGCCGGGCTAGAATCGTCTCGTAGTACTCTCGCAGCTTCGCCAGCGGGGCGTATGTATTCGTATAGGCCTGGAAGTAGCCGATGTACTTCGCATTCGGCCACTTCTTGTGCTGGCGGTCGCGAATCTGGTTGAATTGCGCGATCAGGTCGTCGCGACGGCTGCCGGCGAAGTCGCCCGAGCCGCGGGCGCTGCAGAACGTGCAACCTCCGGCGGCTATCGTCCCGTCCCGATTGGGGCAGGTGAAGCCGGCGTCGAGCATAACCTTCATCACCTTCGTGCCGAACTGCTCGCGCATCTCGTGATTCCACGTGCGGAACCGCTTGTTGTCGCTCCAGACGCGGGGCTCGAGGGCCGTGAATGCGGACGTGGTCTCCATTGTCTTCATAACCGCTCCTTGCTGTGCATACCCTAACCGTATTGTACCGAAAAAAACCGCCATTGGCGAGAACGAGAGACCTGTCCCGATAAAAGCTTTTTGGTGCCCGGGCGGTTTCCGATAAAGATGTTTTTGGCTGGGGAGGCGCGGAAAATAGCGCTTACATCTTGCAAAACCTAACATGAACTGTTATATTAAAAGTGCGCCAAATCAACAAACATAGCTGACATGAACCTATATACGCCGCTGAATTTTTTTCCAGTCGCCAATTCCCGGGAATTCGTTCCCACAACCATTTAATCAAGAGGAAGCGAGAGGTGAGGATCATGATGAACTCGGTGAAGATCCCTCAAGGAGACGATACGATGAAGATCGAGCTGACCATCAAGGAAGCGATGGCGCTCGCGGGCATCAAGTTCCACAGCAACCATACCGTCGAGGTGTCGGCGAAGCGCAAGCTGCAGGACGCCTTGGACGCGCAGTACCATATCGAAGAACCCCGTCCGCTCAACTAAGGTCCTGTCCCCATATGCTCCGACAAGCCGTCGGTTGTCTCCTTCGGGAGCGGCCGGCGGCTTCTCTTTACTTTTGCGAAGAGATTCGGCACAATAAGTTGTCGGTTTAAATGTACGGAAGGGGCAATGGCGATGCGGTTGCGGGGCAAGAAGAACAAGGTTAGCTTGGAGAGCCAGACGGATCTGGTCGTGCTGGAGCCGAAGCTGTGGAAGGGCAAGTGGCGGGAGCTGTTCGGCAACGATCATCCGATTCATATCGAGCTCGGCATGGGCAAGGGGCAGTTCATCAGCAGGATGAGCGCGAACAACCCGGCTATCAATTATCTTGGAATGGACATGTTCGACGAACTGCTGCGGATCGGCAGCCGGAAGGCGCGTACTCTATGGAAGGAGGAGAAAAACTCCGAAGAAGTGCCGAACCTCTTCCTCGTTCGAGGCAATGTCGAGCATCTGGAGGAGATGTTCGAGCCGGGCGAGCTTGAGCGAATTTATCTCAACTTCAGCGATCCGTGGCCGAAGTCGAAGCATGCGAAGCGTCGGCTGACGTATCATCGCTTCCTCGACATGTACAAGAAGGCGCTTAACGAGAAGGGGGAGATTCACTTCAAGACCGACTCGCTGAGCCTGTTCGAATTCTCGCTTAACAGCTTCTCGGATTCGCAACTTCAGATGAAGAATATCTCGCTGGATCTTCACCGGAACGGCCTCCGCGAGGATCTTGTTCTGACCGAATACGAGACGAAGTTCTCCGGCCAGGGGATGCCGATCTATCGTCTGGAAGCGGTCGTCGGCAGCGCGGCGGTCGAGACGCACCGCGCCCGCGTGGCCGAGGAGATGAAGCGTGCGCAGCGGCGCGCCGCGGAAGAGGAGAACGCCGACGCAGGCGGGGCGAACGAGGAAGGGACATCGGGCGAAAAGGCTGCAGGAGAGCTTTCGGAGACTTGATTCGGGATTCGGGGAGAGGAGGGGACGCGGGGATGAAGTCGCTTGTTCTGGCGGAGAAGCCGAGCGTTGCCAAGGAGATTGCGAGGGTGCTCGGCTGCGGGCAGACGAGCCGAAGCTATATGGAGGGGCCGAACTACGTGGTGACGTGGGCGCTCGGCCATCTCGTTACGCTGTCGGAGCCGGAGGATTACGATCCGAAGTATCGGACGTGGAACCTCGAGGAGCTGCCGATCCTTCCGGAGCGGATGAAGCGGAAGGTGATGAAGGAGACGGCGGGCCAGTTCCGCGCCGTGAACGAATTGTGCAAGCGCTCCGACCTGGGCGAGCTCATTATCGCGACGGACGCGGGCCGGGAAGGAGAGCTTGTCGCGCGCTGGATCATGGAGCAGGTCGGCTGGCGCAAGCCGTTTAAGCGGCTGTGGATCTCCTCGCAGACCGATCAGGCGATTCGCGAAGGCTTCCGGAATCTGAAGCCGGGCCGCCAATACGACCCGCTGTACCGATCGGCGGTGTGCCGCGCGGAAGCGGATTGGCTCATCGGGCTGAACGTGACGCGCGCGTTGACGACGAAGTACGACGCGCAGCTCGCGGCCGGGCGTGTGCAGACACCGACGCTGGCGACCCTGATCGATCGGGAGAGGGATATCCGCGAGTTCGAGTCGAAGCCTTACTGGACGGTGACGGCCGACTTCGGCACCTTCTTGGCGCAGTGGCGCGAGAAGGACGGACACGACGGCCGGATCTGGGAAGAGGACCGGGCCAAGGCGATTGCGGATCGGGCCGGCCGCGGCGGCTCGGCCAAGGTCGAGAAGCTGAGCACCTCGGAGCGAAGCGAGCCGTTCCCGCAAGCGTACGACCTGACCGAGCTGCAGCGGGACGCGAACAAGCGGCTCGGCTTCTCGGCGAAGACGACGTCGAACGTCCTGCAGAAGCTGTACGAGCAGCATAAGCTGGTCACGTATCCGCGCACCGATTCCCGGTATATCTCCGGCGATATCGTGCCGACGCTGAAGGCTCGTCTGGACAGCATCGCGGTCGGCCCTTACGCAACGCTCGTCCGCAGGCTGCTGCGCGGGGCGCTGCCGACGTCGAAGCGCTTCGTCGACGACTCGAAGGTAAGCGACCACCACGCGATCATCCCGACCGAGCAGTACGTCAATCTGTCGGCGCTCTCGCCCGACGAGCGGAAGCTGTACGATCTGATCGTCCGCCGTTTTATCGCGATTTTCTATCCGCCGTATCGCTATGACGAGACATCGGTCGTGCTGGCGGTCGGAGGAGATCGATTCTACGCGAAGGGCCGGATCGAGAAGGATGCCGGCTGGAGAGAAGTGTACGCCTCCGGATCGGCCGGCTTCGCGGGAGACGATTGGGAGGACGACGGAGAAGACGAGGAGAATGCGGAGCGGTCCGAAGCGCGGCAAGGCGCACAGCAGCTTCCGCCGCTCAGCTTCGGTTCGTCGCTTCCGCTTAAGGCATGCCGCTCGAAGGAGCTGAAGACGCAGCCGCCCGGACGCTATACCGAAGCGGGATTGCTGGCCAAGATGGAGAAGCACGGGCTCGGCACGCCGGCGACCCGCGCGGACATCATCGAGAAGCTTCTCTCCACCGATACGATCGAACGGAGACAGAATCGCCTCTCTCCGACCGGCAAGGGGAGCCAACTGTACGAGCTCGTCGTGGACGAGCTTCGCAGTCCCGACATGACCGCGAAGTGGGAGGCCGAGCTCGAACGGATTGCGAAGGGGAGCGGCAATCCGGACGCGTTCATGACCGGCATCCGGGAGCGCGCGCGCCGGTGGGTCGAGGAGATCAAGCGGGAGACGCGCGAATACAAGCCGCACAACCTGACCTCCTACCGTTGCCCGGAATGCGGCAAGCCGCTTAAGGAAGTGAAAACCAAGCGGGGGCGCTCCTACGTCTGCTCCGACCGCGAATGCGAGTATCGCCGCTCGGCGGAGCCGGCGTTGACGAACCATCGCTGCCCGCAATGCCACAAGAAGATGGAGATTCGCGACGGCAAGGCGGGCAAGTACTTCCAGTGCCGCCCGTGCAACGTGGTCGAGATGGTGGGCGACAAGCCGCGCGGCCGCGCCGGCAAGCAGGAGCAGCGCGCCCTGATCGAGAAGTACAGCGACGCTCCGGAGCCGACGAACCCGCTCGCGGAGAAGCTGCTCGCCGCGCTGAAGCGGCAGGAGGAATAGCGGGCTTTGCCAGGGGTGCCGGATTCGTCGGTACAGCCGGGGAAGTCGGGTTAGCGGATTAGCCGGATTAGCCGGATTAGCTGGATTAAGTGGATTGGCTAGACTAGCCGGGTTGGCGGGATTGGCCGAATTAGCGGGGGAGCAGAGGCCCGATTGGGACTCACAACCCGGATATGTGCAGGGGAATAATCGCCTTTCCCGCAGGCTGCGGCCGGGGATGGGCGATTATTGCCGATTGAGAACCGCCACTGCCCCTTTAAAGTCATAGGCCGAGCCGTGACGTAACGCCCCATTCGAAACCGTCGAAACTTCCTAGACTCCCGAAATCGTCGAACCCTTCAAACCTCGCAAACCTCGCAAACCTCGCAAACCTCGCAAACCTCGCAAACCTCGCAAACCTCGCAAACCTCGCAAACCTCGCAAACCTCGCAAACCTCGCAAACTTCTCAAGCCTCTCAAACCTCCCAAACCTCCCAAACCTCCCAAACCTCCCAAACCTCCCAAACCTCCCAAACCTCCCAAACCCCCCAAACCTCCCAACCTCTCAAACCCCCTTGAAATCCCCGAACCCGCCGGAAATTTATGTGAAATTTCACATTCGTGAAGCTCGCCAACAGGCAGTTTGGACGATTTTATGTGAAAAATAGCATATATAGAAAAAATTCCAGCCCGAGTTGCCGCATATATGCTAAAAACCACATAAAACGCCGCGATTCCTTCCGAACCAAGCCAACGAATGTGAAAAATCACATAAATCGCAAGAGTCATCGGACCAGATGAGCGAATTCGTCTCTCGTTCGCTGATCTCTGTCGCTCATGAGCACAATTTGGTTACTCTCATCCTCCATTCGTCGCTCCGTCCCGCCAATGTGCGCAGTTAAACTACCTTCTTCCCCCCATCACCGCTCCGTTTCGCTCATGAGAGCAGTCTGGTTACTCTCATCCTCCATTCGTCGCTCCGTCCCGCCGATGCCGCGTATCAGCCGAAGGAGAAGAGGGGGACGGGAGCCTGAGCGAACGGGAGAGTTGGCGTAATGGAACGCAGGGAGCCTGAGCGAACGGGAGAAGCGACATAATGGAACGCAGGATTAGTTTGGGTTGGTTAGACTGGCGTCCGAAGTTTCCCGCATAGACATGTATAGACGCCCCGATCTTGAATGACCCGGTTCCTGAATGACCCTCCACTGGATCATGCAAACTAAGCGAGAACAACGATGCCAAGGCCGAGGCGAGCAGCCGGAAGGAGAAGGTTCGCAATGAGAGATCTGATTAGCAAGGCCGTATCGCTTGGGCTCGGGATCGCGGTAGCGACCAAGGAGCAGGCGGAGAAGCTGGTGGACGAATTGGTCAAGAAGGGCGAGATGAGCCGCGCGGAATCGTTCGCCTTCGTCGATGAGCTGCTGAAGAAGGGCGAGGAGACGCAGAGCAAGGTGGAGGCGCTCGTGCAAGAGAAGGTGCAGAAGGTCGTCGGCGACCGGAAGTGGGCGACCCGGGAGGACATCGAGCGGCTCGAACGCCGTCTCGACCAACTGCTCGACCGGCTCGAGAAGAGCGAATAGCGCGCGAGGCGGGATAGAAGGGGGGAGGAGAGAGTGGGGAGGAGAATCCGTCATCTTCAGCGGGTTCGCGAGATTGCGTCGGCGTTGCTTCGCTACGGCTTCGGCTACCTCGTCAAGGACCTGGGGCTGTCCGAGCTTGTACCGTACCGGGCACTCTGGAAAAAGCGGCATGTGGACGAGGATAGCGCGGACAAGAGGACGCTCGGCATTCGGGTCCGGATGTTCCTCGAGGAGCTCGGGCCTACGTTCGTGAAGCTGGGCCAACTGGCCGGCTCGCGGAGCGATCTGCTGCCCGAGCACATCGTGGCGGAGCTGAGGAAGCTGCAGGACGACGTGCCCATCTTCCCGTTCGAGGAGGCGGTGGCGATTATCGAGTCGGAGCTCGGGGAGAAGCTGGACATCCTGTTCTCCGAGTTCGAGGAGCGCCCGGTGGCGGCGGCCTCCATCGGCCAGGTGTATCTGGCGACGCTGAGCTCGGGGGAATCGGTGGCGGTCAAGGTTCAGCGGCCGAATATCCGGGCGATCGTGGAGACCGACCTGGATATTCTGGCCGAGCTGGCCGGGCTGGCGGAGAAGCGGCTTGATTGGGCGAGGCGATACCGAATCCGCGAGATGGCGGACGAACTGGGCAGGGCGCTGCTCGCGGAGCTTGATTACGACAAGGAGCGGCGCAACGCGGAGAAGTTCGCCGTTCTCGGCTCGTCGATTCCTTATCTGCACATTCCGGCCGTCTATCCCGAACGGAGCGGCAGCCGAATTCTGACGATGGAGCGGGTGGGCGGCATCCGGCTGTCGGATAAGGATATGCTTGCCGCCGCCGGCCATTCGCCCGCGGAGATCGCCGAGCGCTTCGTCTCGATTATCCTCCACCAGGTGCTGTTCGACGGATTTTTCCACGGGGACCCGCATCCGGGCAATGCCCTCGTTCTGGAGGACGGCCGCATCGCGCTGCTTGACTTCGGGATGGTCGGGAAGCTGAGTACGACGACGAAGCTCTATTTCTCCTCCCTCGTTATCGCGCTTCGCGGGCAGAGCACGGAAGGCGTTCTTCGCGCGATCGCCAGGCTCGGCTTGATTCCGGACGGCGCCGATCGGGAGAAGCTGTATGCCGACGTGGATGAGCTTCGGGAGCGGTACTACGGGGTTCCGCTCAGCGAGGTCAGCTTGGGAGACGCGATTCGCAGGCTGATGGAGGTGGCGCGCAAGCACGATATTCGGATTCCGTCCGAGATGACGCTGCTTGGCAAGACGCTTCTGACGACGGAGGGAGTCGCATCCGGGCTCGACCCGACATTCAGCATCCTGAAGGTCGCCGAACCGTTCGGGCGAAGGCTGCTGCGGCACAAGATCAATCCGATTCGGGCGCTGAGACAGGCGGGAGAGAGGCTTCCGGGGGCGATCGATTGGCTGTGGGACGCGCCGGGCAAGCTGAAGGAGCTGCTGACGCTGGCGCAGCAGGGCAAGATCAAGCTCGAGCTGTCCATGCCGGAGACGGAGGCGCTCATGAAGAAGCTGGACCGCATCGGGAACCGGCTCTCGATCAGCATTGTGCTGCTGTCGTTCAGCATCCTGATGGTCGGCCTGATCATCGGCTCCTCGATCAACAGCGAGAGCAGCATCACGATCGGCCGCATTCCCGCGATTGAGATCGGCTTCGCCGTCGCGGGTTCGATGCTTCTTTGGCTTCTTTACTCGATTTTCCGATCGGGTCGTTAGACAATCCAGAGAGAGACGAGCAGTGCCGTAGAACCGCCAAGAAGTGCCCCCGCCAACGTATCGCTTGGAAAATGAAGGCCGAAATAGACGCGGGAGAGACCGATGCCGATCGCGAGCGGAAGCAGAAGCGGAATGAGCAGCGGTTGGGCGAGCATCCAGGGCGTGAGCATGGCGAAGCCCGCCGTCGTATGACCGGAAGGGAAGGACGGGTCCTTCAGCGGGCGGCGGCCCGTCATGGCTTGCGGATACACTTGGTACGGACGCTTGCGGGGAACGCTCCGCTTCGCAAGGAAGACGGGCACGTGGCTGATCGCCACGGCGGCCAGCGCCTGCCAGCCCGCGAGGCTCCACGCCCCTCTGGCGAAGATGCCGGCGGCGGCCGAAGAGAGCAGCGCGAACGTCGCTCCGCCCATCAAGGTAAGCAAGGCGAACAGACGGTTCAGCGCCTCGCGGTTCCAACGTTTGTTCACGTGCAGGAAGAGAGGTCCCTCTATCTCGTCGAGCAGGCGGTACAGTTGGGTCATGCCGTTCCTCTCCTTTTCCTCTGAGCTGTTATTGCCATTCTATCGTATATGGCCAGTGTTGCGAAAGTATCAACGCAATTGCAGGGCATTGTAAATCGTTCTCCGGCAGGGATTTGACATTCTCCTGACACGCCGATAACGTCGCTCTCTTACGATGGAAGCAATGACGAGGAGGCGATGAACGCATGGAGGAGCTACGAATCGCGTTGTTCACCGATACTTACTCTCCGGAAGTAAACGGCGTTGCGAAGACGCTGGAGAGATGGACTGCCTATCTGCGCAGGCAAGGAATTGCCGTTCAGGTATTCGCCCCGTCGCGCCCGAGAGGAGAATCGGCGCCGCAGGGGGCCGCGGAGAGGCTCGCGAGCGTTCCCTTCTTCCTCTATCCCGAATTGCGGCTGTCCGTGCCCGTGTCGCCCGCGGCCGAGCGCAAGCTGCTCGACTTCCGACCGACGCTCATTCATGTCGCCACCCCATTCGGCACCGGCATGACCGGCAGACGTCTGGCGCTGAAGCACGACATTCCGCTGATCGCTTCCCACCACACCCACTTTGTTCGCTACCTTCCGTATTACAACCTCCAATGGATGGGCAGACTGTTATGGAGATATTTGTATTGGTTCCACCGCCCGTGCGATCGCATTCTCGTGCCTTCGCCTTCGGTTCTGGAGGAATGCAGCAAGAAGGGCTGGAGCGGCCTTGACGTATGGAGCCGGGCAATCGACACGTCCGTCTTCCATCCGGGGGCCGATCGGGCCGCGGTGCTGGAGCGGGCGGGCATTCCCGCCGACCGCTTCGTTGCGCTCAGCGCAGGCAGGCTGGCGCCGGAGAAGCAGACGGAGGTCGCCGTCGAAGCGGTCGCCCGCTTCGCGGAACGCGCCGGAGTCGAGCCTTGGCTCGTTCTGGCCGGAGAAGGTCCGGCGGATGCCGAGCTGCGGGCATTGGCCGCGAAGCTCGGTGTCCGCGCCGTCTTCCTCGGCTCCGTTGCTCAGGCGGAGCTGCAGAGCTGGATGGCGTCGGCGGACGCGATGCTCTTCCCCTCGCCGACCGAGACGTTCGGCAACGTCGTCTTGGAGGCAATGGCCTGCGGCTTGCCCGTCATCGGCGCGAACGCGGGAGCCGTGCCGGACACGCTGAAGCATCGGGTCAGCGGCCTTCTGTGCGCACCGGGACAGCCGGACGAATTCGCAGACGCGCTCGCCGAGCTTCACGGGGACAAGGCGCTCCGGGAACGGCTCTCGCACGAGGCGCTGCGGACGGCCCGGTCGAAGTCCTGGGACGAGGTGTTCGGCGGGCTGCTCGCCTGCGCAGTCGAAGTCTCCTCCGGGAAGAGCCGCGAGCGGGACGTCATCTCCGTCTGAAGCGGGCGAACGGATCGGCAAGGAACAACAACACACAAAGAGAACGGCGCCGGGAGCCTTCCCACACATAAACCGAAGGAACCGGCAGACAGCCGTCGCGAAAAAGGGGTTCAGGGGGTAATACAACTGAATATGTGGAATAAAGCGTTTATGGCTCTCCAACTGATCTTCGTGCTGATCGGCACCTACCAGGTCGTTCTGTCCCTGTTCGGGTGGCATCGCAAGAAGGAGCAGATTACGCACAAGCCGACGAAGTCGTTCGCCCTGATCGTGGCCGCCCACAACGAGGAGGCCGTCGTCGGCGCGCTCGTCGAGAATCTGCTGAAGCTGAGGTATCCGCGTGAGCTGTACGATCTGTTCGTTATCTGCGACAATTGCACCGACGGGACGGCGGAAGTCGTCCGCCGGTATCCCGGCGTCTACGCCTATGAGCGGACGATGCCGAACAAGCGCGGCAAGGGCTTCGCCATCGAATGGATGCTGAAGGAGCTGTGGAAGCGTCCGCGCAGCTATGACGCCGTCGTCATGTTCGACGCCGACAACCTCGTGGCGACGGACTTCCTGTCTTACATGAACGAGGACCTGCTGAACGGCTATCGCGTCATCCAGGGGTATCTGGACACGAAGAACCCGCACGATTCCTGGGTGAGCGCCGCGAACGGGATCAACTATTGGTTCTGCAATCGGCTCTGGCAACTGCCGAGGCACAACGTCGGCCTCGCGAATTACCTCGGCGGGACGGGGATGTGCTTCGACGCCTCCCTGCTGCGGGAGATGGGCTGGGGAGCGACCAGCCTCGTGGAGGACCTGGAGTTCACGGTCCGCTGCATCCGGAAGGACGTCTACCCGAAGTTCAACTTCGATGCCCGGGTGTACGACGAGAAGCCGATCACGTTCCGGGCTTCGTCGCGCCAGCGCCTCCGGTGGATGCAGGGACACTTCGATGTCGCCCGGAGATACATGCTGCCGATGCTGTGGCAGGGAATCCGCGAGCGGAGCTGGATCAAGCTGGACGCTTCTCTGTATATTTTCAACGCGTATAATTTCTTGATCGGCTCGCTGCTGACGGTTACGCTGTGGCTCGATCGACTGCTGCCCGGGGCGCCGCGGCTCGACTCCGTCTATTCGCTGCTTCCGGCCTGGTTCGCCGTTCCGGTGTCCCTCTACATCTACCTGCAATGTCCGCTCGCGATGCTGCTGGAGAGGGTGAACTGGAGAAGCTATGCGAGGCTGCTCACGTTCCCGCTGTTCTTCCTCTCCTGGTGGCCGATCACCTTCTGGGCGTTCTTCACTCAGAACAACAAGACGTGGAGTCACACGCAGCACTCGCGGGTGCTGCGGCTGGAAGAGGTGCAGAGCAAGCGGATGGGGGCGGAGGGGACGAATTCGGCTTGACACGGTATCGCCCGCGTGATATATTGCTTGAGTGACTGTTCTAATCATCAGCACGCACAAGCAGAAGCACCCGCTTCTCACCTGCCCGGCAACGGTCGGCTGGTTTGCGTAGCCGACGTCCCGGCGGCGAAGGAGCGATCCTCGCGAGCCCATTAACGTTTGCGACGGAATGCGGGTCTTCGCGACTCGCATTTTTTTGTTTGTGTATAAGCAGAGAAGAACATGGCAACTCAGTCCCATATGGAGGTGGAACATTATCAGCAAGGATCATCAAATCAATGAGGAAATCCGGGCCAAGGAAGTCCGTCTCGTCGGATCGGAAGGCGAACAACTCGGCATCAAGCCGTTCCGCGAAGCTATGCAGATGGCTATCGATGCGAACATGGATCTGGTGAACGTGGCGCCGCAGGCGAAGCCGCCGGTATGCCGCATCATGGACTACGGCAAATTCCGCTACGAATCGCAGAAGAAGGAAAAGGAAGCCCGGAAGAATCAGAAGATCGTCGACCTGAAGGAAGTTTGGTTCCGTTCGAATATCGAGGAGCACGACTACCAGACGAAATTTCGCAATGTCGTGAAGTTTCTCGGAGAAGGCGATAAAGTCAAATGTTCCGTGCGCTTCCGCGGTCGTGAGATTGCCCACTCGAACATCGGCCTCAAGATCTTGGAACGCGTCGCTAACGAAGTGGCAGACATCTGCACCGTTGAGCGAGTTCCGAAGTTGGAAGGCCGCAGCATGATCATGATTCTGGCTCCGAAGAGCCACTAATGACAGGAGGACAATACAGATGCCTAAGATGAAGACGCACAGCAGCCTGAAGGATCGTTTCAAAGTTACCGGAACCGGTAAAGTGAAGCGCTTCAAGGCTTACAAGAACCACTTGTTGTCTCACAAGTCCGGACGCCAGAAGCGCGTTCTGAGCTCGCAGCCGCTGCTGGCTCAAGGCGACTACCGTCGTCTGCAACAACAAATCGGCAACCTGAAGTAATCGACTACCAGATCGCGCGAGCGATATTCATATTCGGGAGGTAATGAGCAATGGCAAGAGTCAAGGGCGGATTCGTCACACGCCGCCGTCGCAACCGTGTTCTTAAGCTGGCTAAAGGTTACTGGGGCGCGAAACACCGCCTGTTCAAGAAAGCTAACGAGCAAGTCCTGAAGTCCCTGACGTACGCATACCGCGACCGTCGCCAAACGAAGCGCAACTTCCGCAAGCTGTGGATCGTGCGCATCAACGCAGCCGCTCGTCTGAACGGCTTGTCCTACAGCAAGCTGATGCACGGCCTGAAGCTGGCCGGCATCGAAGTGAACCGCAAGATCCTGGCCGACCTGGCCGTGAACGACATCGCTGCGTTCAACAGCCTGGCAGGAACTGCCAAAGAGAAGATCAACGCGTAATTCGCGTCTGCGATAAAGAACCGCCTTCGCCCGCTTGCCGGGAGGGGCGGTTTTTTGTTCACATAATAGAATTTATAACTTTTCGGGTGTGGAGTGGGTCTTCACGTTCTCTTTGTTGTTTGGTACATTTGAAACATGGAGCCGAATATTCTCAAGCGAATTTTGTTCGATGAAAGAGGCCACTGGG
>NZ_SSOB01000063.1 GCF_004801405.1 Cohnella fermenti | reverse complement strand
GTCTGAAAATTTCGACAACATGGTGGGTCTCGCTTGGTGTTCGCTTTTTTCGGCACCGATGGCGTTTCGTCCTGACTTTTTTCCAATTTCACAGTTTCACCTACTTGACATTGCACCGCTGGGCTATCCTATTCGCCGCCCGCTTCCCCATTGCCTCTCCTCGTTGCCTCGCGCCCGCCGTTTGCCTCGCCGCCTCCTTTTGTTGCGCGCCTCTGGGCGGTATCGCCATTTTCCCCGCCGGTTCGGAATCGCCCCGTATACTCGCCGCTTCGGCTCGGCCAGCCCCCGCATAATCTGTAGGCAAGACGAATTCTGCAGACGAATTCCGCGAGGAGGAGTTCCATGAACCGGACAAGAGTCAAGACGTTCCGTCATCAAGTAGGCAAGAACCGCTACATCGTCATCCACATCTACCAGTCGGCGTCGGCCAGCTCCGATTCCGGCAACGCTCTGGCGAGCAATGCCCTGAACATCAAAATCGAGAGAACAGCGAGCCGCAGACGCTGATCCGACGCTGATCCGACGCTGATCCGACATCGCCCCAGCCGTCCGGCCCCCTCCTCATCGACGAGAGGAGGTGATTCGTCTTGAAGAAGAAGTCTGCCCGCACGCAGAAGTGGAGCGATCCCCGCACCAACGTCAAGGTCGGCCAATCCGCCAGCGCTTCGATCAACCAAGGCGGCAACGCGATCTCCATCAACGCCTCGGACATCGGCGTCGTTCGCATTCGTCCCCAGTAATCGGCGCATGACGCAGAAGAAGGACCGCCGGGGGAATTCGCCCTGACGGTCCTATTCGGAATACCGCTCTCCTCGGCAAGGCTCGCATACGGAATCAGGCGGCGGTACGGCACATTCTCCCCCTCCTCGTCCATGCGATCGCCCTCTTGATCCTCCTCATCCGAAGAGCCATGCGATTTTATGCGTTTTTTCACATTCGTTGACCCGGATTCCGGATGGATCGGGGCGTTTTATGCGGTTTTTAGCATACATCCAGCGTCTCGAGCCGGAAATTCCTCCATGAATGTGATTTTTCGCATATCATCGGGCAAACTGCCCGTTATCGAGCTGTGTGAATGTGGTTTCTCGCATAAAAAACCCCGGGAGGCTCCGATCTGCCGAATAGACGACAGGCCTCCCCGGATCGGAGAAGCCTGTCGTCTTTATTTGGTTTGCCGGCGATTAACCCGTCATTGGCAAAGCAGCATCGCAACGACCTTGGCGGTCTCTGCGCGTGTTGCCGAAGCCAGCGGGCTGAAGTCTCCCGCCTCGTTGCCTTCCATCAGGCCGAGCTGCTTCAATTGCCGGGCCGCATCCCGCGCCCAAGCCGCGATGGCGGCTTCGTCGCCGAAGCCGGAACCGTCGGAACCGCCTGCGCTGCCGGAGCCGCTTCCGGCCGCCGCTGCGCCCCGGTACTCCAGAGCGCGCAGGAGCATGACGGCCATCTCTTGCCGCGAGATCTCCGCATTCGGCTGGAAGCGCCCGTCGCGATCCCCGAGCACGATACCGGCCGCCGCCGCGGCGCTGACCGAGTCGGCGTACCAAGCATTGGAGACCACGTCCGCGAAGCCGGAGGAGCTTAATGCGTTAAGGCCGAGAGCCCTGGCCAGCATCGCGGTGAATTCCGCCCGCGTGACTTGCTTCTCCGCGCTTACCTTGTTGTCTCCCGTCCCTTGGATCACCCCGATGCCGGACAGCATCTGGAGATACGAATAGCTCCAATGGGAAGCGGACAGATCCGCGTAGCCGGATTGGACTTCGACCGCAACATAGGTCGCGTTCGGAACAAGCTGCGCCTGCTGCTTCTGGTTGACGATGCTGAAGGAGACAAGCTCCGGCTTGCCGGATTCCGTCACGCGGTACAGGTGAGTATACGGCGTGAGCGCAAGGCCGGACCAATCGAGCGCATAGACGATCCCGCCGACGTTCGAGCTGACGTTAAAGGCCAGGCGGCTTGTCGCCTGGGCGTTCGGGCCCGAGGCGAGGGAGCTTAAGGCGGAGGAATTGCCGAAGTCCTCCGTCTTCCACCCGAGAACGAGATCGGACCCGTCGGCAGGCGCGGTCAGTTGACCGGCCGCGATCCGAATTGCAGGCAAGCCGTCCGCCTTGACGACAAGCGTCGCGATCGAACCGCCGCTCTGCAATTGCTTCAGCACGTCGGCGCCGATCTTCAACTGATTGACTTGGCCGGAGACGGCCAGCGTCAGTTCCCCGTTCGCGCCCGCGGCTTCCAGCTCCTTGGCCGTCAATTCGTGAACCGTATCGGCAGGCTCGGTCGTGCCGGACGAATCGCTGTTGCCGCTGTTGTCGCCGCCGTTGCTGCCGTTGTCGCTGCCATTGTTGCCGCCGTTATTCCCGCCGTTGCTGCCGCCGGACGTCTCTTGCTTGGCAATGGAGAACGTATCGATCAATTCTCCCTCCAGCGTCCGCGCGTCAACCTTGATCTCGCTGTCCGATACGGTGACGTGAGAATAGACAGGCACGTCGTCATCGTACATGAACTCCAGATAACTGTACTTCTCGCCGTCGTAGAACTTCCAGCCGGACGAGCCGCCATCCAGGTAGATCGATCCCTTGCCGTCGGAAGACGGCACTCCGCCGGCCATCCGGTACGTCCTCGCATACACGTGGTCGTGTCCGACGAGAACCAGATCGACGTTGTGGTTCTCCAGAATGCTTGAGAAATAAATTTTCACATCTTCGGCCAGATCCCCGCGCCCGGCTTCCGTGTGGTACACGGGACGGTGGAACATGGCGATCGTCCACTTCTTGTCGTTCGAATTCAGATCCTGCTCCAGCCACTGCGCCTGCATGGCCATCTGCTCCGTCGTTCCTTCGGAATTCAGCACGACGAAGTGCGTGTCGTCCAGGTCGTAGGAGTAGGCGTATTCCTTGTACGCGGCCGGGCCGTTGTCCGGCAGGATCGCTCCCTTGGCATAGACCTCCTTGCCCTCCGCCTTGACGTCGTGGTTGCCGAGAGTCGTCGCCGACGGAAGGAAATTCGAGTAGCTGGACGTCGCCTGCCAGAACCGTTTCCACTCCGCGAATGCGCCGCCGGCATCCACCGCGTCTCCACCATGCATGAGAAATTGCGTATCCGGGTAATTGGCCAAAGCGTTGTCGATCAGGGCTTGATAAGTCTCCATCCCGTTGTCGGCCTTCACGTGGGAGTCGGTCACGAACACGAAGGATACGGGCGTCTCCAGCGAAGCGTCGGTCGTCGAATAGTCGTACCACTCGCTCCATGCCCCGGCATCGCCGACGCGGTACTTGTAAGCGGTCGATTCGTCAAGCCCGCCGATCAGCGCCGTATGGAAACGAATCTCGCCCTTCGTACCGTTCTCCAGTTCGCTCAGCACCTGGTTCTCGCCCTGCGCCCGGGTCGTCGTCACCTTCGATTCGTCCGGAGCCGCCTCGTCCGAGCCCCAGTCTTCCGCTTTGACATACTGGACGTAATTGCTGCTCACATGCGGGCTGGTCATCCAGCCGATGCTCATCTGGGAAGACAAATCTTCGGTGATGTACGTCTGAACGTACTCCGGATACTCGTTGCCGTAAGGCTCGACGACTTCGAAGCTGACGGCCGCGCTGTTCTTGCTGCCGACGACGGCCTGGGCCTTGTACGTTCCGAGCGCAAGAGTCGTCAGATCCGTCTTGAGAATCCCGTTCTCGTCCGTCTGACCGAGCGACCGGTTCAAGGGGATAAGCGATGCCGCATCGACGTTCGCTTCTTCGATGTAGCCCGTCGTCGCGCCGTCGGCGAGAAGCACCTCGTACCAGCCGTCATCGGATTCCGGAGCGGAATAGATGCGATCTCCGGCATGAAGCGTCGTCAGAACGGGTTCGGACGTGTCGTCGTCCTCGTAGACGGGCGTATCGGCTGTAATCGTCGCAACGGCCATCTCTCCGAGCAGCCCTCTCAGGTAAACATCGGCTCCGGCCGCAGGGACGCCATCGTGCGTCGTTACCTTAAACGTCGTGGTCGTCTTCAAGCCGACGCCCTCGATGTCCATAAGATACGGGAAAGCGATTGTGTAATGGACCGGCACGGCCAGCGAAGAGATGCTTCCGGCTTCGGAAGCGAGCGTCCCCGCGGTCATCTTCACCTGCTTGAAGCTCTCCCCGCGGGCGAGCACGGCGTCGGAGCTTACCCGGAATTGAACCGTGGCGAGTTCGCCGGAGGACGCGATGCCGTCGATGCCGAATTGCAATTGTCCCGCCGCATCCGTCCGGGAAGAGATGCTTGTCCCGTTCTTCGGAACGATCTGTTCGACCGTCAACGTGCTCGGGTCGTATTGCAGAGTCACCTGGGAAGAAGCGCTCGTGCGATCTCCTGCCAGCGATACCGTCACTTCGTAAAGCTCGTTGCTCACCGCTTCCGCCGGGGCCGACATGGTTAGGCGCTCTCCGGCCGCTTCCGTGAAGGAGTAGCCGAGCCGGGCCGGGTTGCCCGCGCGGTCCTTGGCGTTAACGACGACCTCGTGATAACCGCTCGTCACGAATTCGGACGGCAGGCTCAGCAGCTCGGTCTCTTCGGAGTAGGTCGCATGGGAGGTCAGGTCTTGTCCGTCCGCGATCAGTCGAATCGAAGCCGGATCGATTCCGGATACCGTATCCGTACCGGACTGCACGTCCCGGATTCGCACCTCGAAGGAGGTCACATCGCTCGGCACGACATCGTTCGGCGCAGGAGAGACGGCCTCGATGGCCGGAACCTCGTGATCCGCTCCCGTATCCTCGTAGATGAGCTGCACGTCGTCGATCCAGATCGAGCCTTTGTTCTTCTTGGCCATATCCGATTGCTTCAATTGGAAAAGCAATTCGAGACTGCTGCCTTCAATCTTGTTCTGCGGAACTTCTACTTCGATGTACTTCCAGCCTGTCCAGTTCACACCGATCGTCTCGTCTTCATAATATTCGGGCGTGAACGAGGAGCCGCCGCTGTCGCGGAACTTCGTCGTCAGCAGGTGACCGTCGTTGTTGCCGTATACCCACATGCCGACCTTGATCGGCTTGCCCGCGATGGCGATGTTGCCGGACGCCGGATACAGCTCCAACTGGGAAGGATTGTCGACGACGTCGATCATGTCGTAATCGATTCTCAGCGAGTAGGTTCCGTTGCGGACGTGCTGGGGATCGGTCTCGATGGACGCGGAGGCCGACACAACGCGCTTCGGATTTAATCGAACGACGCCTGCGGAACCGGCTTCGAAGTTCTCGAGCATCAGAATTCCGTTCTCGATCGTTCCCGCCGCCGAAGCGTGGGACGTTTGAACGAGCGGCAATTGGCCGGCCCAAGGGACCGCAACGAGCACGGCCATCGATCCGACAACGAGTTTGGCTAATGGGGTATGGCTTTTTCTCAAGGGAAGGCACATCCTCTCTCTCTTAAAGTACGCGAACGCTCACAATAAGAGAGTATAGATGCCGACTGTTAACGCTGATTCGACAGTTTGTTATCCATTGGTTATAACAAAATAAAAGTTTCGGGGAGAGATCATTACAATTTGTATGGAGAGAGGAGCACAGCGAACAACGCACAGAGTCAGCTTGCCATCCTGTACGGAACAAGCCAACTTGATGCCGAAGGCCATGATCGGTAAGGGGAAGGTTCCTGAGTCGCGGGGAGAAGAAGCATAAGCGTCCAGAAGGGGGGATAGCCCCTTGTCATAACCATAATGTGGGAATTCCCCCTCGATAGGGGCGGGATGTGTTGGTATAAATTGGTTTGTGGAAGGTAAACGTGTGGGCGGCTCATGCGATACGATGCGATGCGATACGATGCGATCTGTGCCGCTCCATTAAGATACTCTGCCCCTTTGCCTGATGACTTTTGCGATTTTATGTGATTTTTCACATTCGTTGGCTTGAATTGGAGGCAATCGCGGCGTTTTATGTGGTTTTTCACATCTATAGGGGACCGCGAGCCGGAAATTTCTCCACGAATGCGCTTTTTCACATATAATCCTCCAATCTACCGTCCCCCGAGCTGCGCCAATGTGAATTTTCACATAAAATCCGAACCGGCCATCGTCAGCCTCCCCCTCCCACTCCCGCCAGCCAAGTCGATTCGCAACCGCGCCCCCCGCTCGTCCCCAGTCACGTCCCGCCCGCTTCCCGCATATACATATCGTGGTGGACCTATTGCCATTTAGCGAGGGGGAACGGCCATGTACATGTCGCAGCAAGACGAGCACCGAGAACTGGAAGCGGCAATTGGAGAGATTACCGAGATCGCCCAGGGCTTCGGGCTTGATTTCTACCCGATGAGGTACGAGATCTGTCCGTCGGATATCATCTACACGTTCGGTGCCTACGGAATGCCGACCCGCTACAGCCATTGGAGCTTCGGCAAAACATTCAATAGAATGAAGATGCAATACGACCTCGGCCTGAGCAAGATCTACGAACTCGTCATCAACTCCAACCCTTGCTACGCCTTCCTGCTCGACGGCAACTCGCTCGTTCAGAACAAGCTGATCGTCGCCCACGTGCTCGCCCATTGCGACTTCTTCAAGAACAACGCCCGCTTCTCCGCCTCGAACCGCAACATGGTCGAGAGCATGTCCGCAACCGCCGAGCGAATCCGGCAATACGAGATCGAATACGGGAGCGACGAGGTGGAGAAGTTCCTCGATGCCGTCATGGCGATCCAGGAGCACGTCGATCCCGGCATCGTTCGGCCGCAGGGGCTGGACAAGAGACGGTATATGGAGATGCAGCGGCGCGCCGAGCTGGAGCGAAGGGGCAAGACGGCGAACCCGACTCCGTACGACGACCTGTGGTCGCTCGAAGAGTCCTCCCTGAGCCCTGCGAACACAGCCGCCGAGCCCCGCCGCTTCCCTCCCGAGCCGGAGAAGGACCTCATCTGGTTCGTCCAGGAATATTCGCCGCACATGACCGATTGGCAGCGCGACATCATGTCCATGCTGCGCGAGGAGATGCTCTACTTCTGGCCGCAGATCGAGACGAAGATCATGAACGAAGGCTGGGCGACCTTCTGGCACCAGCGGATCATCCGCGAGCTTCACCTGACGAGCGAGGAGACGATCGAATACGCGAAGCTCAACTCCGCCGTCGTCCAGCCCTCGCGCAGCTCCCTGAACCCCTACTATCTGGGCGTCAAGATCTTCGAAGACATCGAGAAGCGTTGGGGCCGCGAGAAGATTTTTGAGGTGCGCGAGCTCGATTCGGACCCGTCCTTCCTGCGCAATTACTTGACCAAGGAACTGACGGATGAGCTGGATCTGTATATTTTCGAGAAAAAGGGGCCGGAGTGGACGATCACGGACAAAGCGTGGGAAGCGGTGCGGGATCAACTTGTCTATTCGCGGGTGAACGGCGGCTTCCCGTACCTCGTCGTGACCGACGGCGATTATCAGCGCAATGGCGAGCTGTATCTGTCCCATCGGTTCGAGGGCGCGGAGCTGGATCTGAAGTACATCGAACGCACGATACCGTTCGTCGTGCAGCTCTGGGGGAAGCCGGTGCATCTGGAGACGACCGTGGAAGGCAAGCCGGTGCTCTTCAGTTGCGACGGCAAGAAGACAACACGCAAAAATGTTTAAAAATCGGCGATTGGTCGTAATCTACTCCTAAGGAAAGGAGTGGATTCTTCCATGTGGATAGCCGATTCGAACACCTCCGGCGGCGGAGCGTCTCCAAGCCGCCCGGACCACTTCCCGCCGCAGCATCAGGACCATCAACCGGGGATCGAGAGCGACATGCTCCCGCCCCCGGAAGCGGAGTCGCCGATCTATCGGCCGGCCGGCAAATTAACCGGCAAGGTCGCCGTCATCACAGGCGGCGACAGCGGCATCGGCCGCGCCGTCGCGATCGCCTTCGCCAAGGAGGGCGCGAACGTCTCGATCGTGTACCTGAACGAATATACGGACGCCAAGGAGACGCAGCGCCAGATCGTGCAGGAGGGCCGGGAGTGCCTGCTTCTCTCCGGCGACATCGGCGATCCCGCCTTCTGCAAGGACGCGGTCGCGCGAACAATCGGGACGTTCGCCCGCCTGGACACCGTCGTGAACAATGCCGCCGAACAGCATCCCGTCGACTCGCTGGACAAAATCTCGCCGGAGCAGCTTCAACGTACGTTCGCTACGAATGTTTTCGGCATGTTCTACCTGACCCAAGCCGCGCTTCCGCACCTTGCCGCCGGGGCGACGATCATCAACACCGCCTCGATCACCGCCTACAAGGGCAATCCGATTCTGCTCGATTATTCCGCAACCAAGGGAGCCATCGTCTCCTTCACGCGGTCGCTGTCGCTCAGCGTTGTCGGACAAGGCATCCGCGTCAACGCCGTCGCGCCGGGCCCCATCTGGACGCCGCTCATCCCGTCGACATTCAACGCGACGGAGGTGGCGAAGTTCGGCTCCGACTCTCCGATGAAGCGCGCCGGTCAGCCGGACGAGCTGGCCCCCGCCTACGTGTACCTCGCCAGCGAGGACTCCTCCTACGTCAGCGGGCAAGTCATCCACGTCAACGGCGGAACCATCGTGAACGGCTGAGCAGCGACAGACGCGACAAGCGCCGGGGCCATTCGGGTTGGCCCCCCGGCGCCCACGCGGCCGGCCAGCCCAAACAGCCGCTGCTTCTTGCACGCAATCAGCGACATACATACCAGTCACAGAAATGGAACGAGCCCTCTCGGCGTCAGGCCGTGGAGGGCTCGTTCCATAATAAGTACACATCTTCCAACTTCCTTGCGGGACATCCGTAAATTTATGTTCGGTTCCTGGACCAGAACAATCCCTTCGGCGACGTCTGATACGAGGACTTGTCCTCTTGCACCAGGTGCATCACCTTATGGGTGTTGGCTTCGGATACCGTTGCGAAGAAGCTGCCAGAAGTCCACGGGTCTTCGAAGTACACTTTCCGCGATTTCTTGTCGAACGACTTAGCGTGAGCCATGTTGACCAAGTTGCCCCGATCCAAACGCTCAAAGCCTGTCTCACCTAGCAAAGCCTGAAATTCCTCAAGCGTCGTAGGATAATAAAATACCCCTTGCTTTGTGTGAAATTCTGGGCCGTTGGAAGTCGGACGAATCGCGAGCACTTCGTCGACATTCACTTCGACCGGAGTGCCGTTGGCATCCAGTAGGTGAAAGATAGACATCATGCTCCCCCCACTTCTTATGCGCGTTTCAGTTCAGCAGGGATTTCAGGACGATGTACGACAAAGAAGCATGCTGTGCTGACGAATACGACTGCAAATACACCAAGTGCCTTAGCCAGACCAAGGGCCAATTGTTTCTTCATGAAGGTTTGACCTCCTTTCCATTTTTAAATAACAGCAAAATGGACTGAAATATGGCAACAATCGTAAGTGCAGGGTCCTGAATCAGGAAGTTAGCTCCTACAATTACAATCGACACCAACTTAAGGATGGGAAAGTATTTCTCCGGAATCTGAGCAAAACCTTTAATATTCGACGGCGCAAAAATCGCTACCATAATTAAATTAACACAATTTCCATAAATAATCATTTCTTTTGTGATAGGAATAAAAGGAGCAGAGCACATAAGGGTTATTGAAAGCAATGTACAGAGATTCGAGGAATGAAGATGATATCCCCCCGAGAAGAATCTCAGAAACATAAAGTACAGCAACCCGTAAAAAGTGATCCATGGCTCCCCAAATATAAAACCGATAACCGTAATGACAATCATCGTGAATAATGTGTGCAAAATAGTAATCAGCGAGAATTTCATGACCTCGATGCTGGGCGTCTGATCTTTATCCACATTTTTAATGGATGTCGCAATAGAAAGAGCTAGCTTCTCAATCATCTTATCGTTCCTTCCTGATGGAAAAGTAAATAAGAATTAGAAGTACAACCACGAAGAAAATCGACACGCTGATAATCGTTTCTAACAACTGATCGGGAGCGTTTGAAGCAATATAAAGAAGATTAGCCACGAAAATAATGAGAATTCCCACCACCAAAAATATAAGAAAAAGCTTATTACCTTTTATAGAATCCTTGTAAAAACGACTAC
Organism: Cohnella fermenti; assembly: GCF_004801405.1. Classification (GTDB taxonomy): domain Bacteria; phylum Bacillota; class Bacilli; order Paenibacillales; family Paenibacillaceae; genus Cohnella; species Cohnella fermenti. The sequence continues at coordinate 33,579 of NZ_SSOB01000063.1, read as the reverse complement.
TAGACTCGATGTAGCTAAATCCGCCTTTGCTTAGATAGATAAAGGCAGAGATAAGACATACCGAAGTGAAAGTCAATATCTGCAGAGTGTAGCCCGATTCCGTGTAGGTAATGAATTCTTCGAAAACCTTGTAATAAACTAGAATGGCAATCAATATGAATTGGACTAGAGCTTGGACAACATATCCAATGACTACCATAATAAAGGAATGAAAGAGCCTTACTTTCAGTATAATTGTCGTAAGGAAAAATAAAATTAAAACATTTACAAGAGGCGATATATCCTGCAAGGATTCCGTCTGAAGCGTATTCGACACAAATGCCAGTATTAAAGCTCCCAGAATAAATTTTAAAATATTCTCTTTAATCGAGAAGCGGAATAGAACCATGATAAAAATAAAGAAGGAAACATACTCAAGCATTGAGGAAGCAATAAACATGATGAACGCCATACGATCCCCCGCACCTCACTATTTATAGTACCATTTTACCAATGAAGCTACACTTTTCATATCTTTATTTCTTTCGATCGCGTTTCATTTTCACCATTTTCATCCCTTTAATATACAATTATGTAACAGCTCATACCATTTTTCAACAAAATACGACTTCAGACCTAGGATAAAAAAGTATACGTTCAAGGAAGAAGGAGGGCCTCTCCGAGAAAATACGAATAAACCGCACTCTCCCGATCACGTCGAGAGGCTGCGGTCCCGTTCATTCTATGCGGTTTTTCATATTCAATCGACGCTAAAGGCCGCTTTTTTCGGAATGAATATGGTTTTTAGTATAAAAATGGTCGTCGGAGGCAGTGGGGAAGCGATTGTATGTGGTTTTTAGCATAAAATGGCCGTGAGGAGGGGGCAAGGGGCGATTGTGTGTGGTTTTTAGCATAAAAAGCGGTCGCCCACAAAGCAAGGAGTCCAGGCCGCCCAAGCCGCCCGCCCCTTCCAAGTTGCATAGTGTCAACGCAGCATTGATCCTATTGCCCGGTTAAGCGAACACGTCCCGAATTCGTTCGACAGCCCAGTTCAGATCCGCTTCGGCTACGACAAGAGGCGGTGCGAGACGGATAACCCGCTCGTGCGTCTCCTTGCAGAGCAAGCCGATCTGCTTCAGCATCTCGCAATACGGCCGCGCCGGGCACGACAGCTCCACGCCGACGAGCAGCCCCCTGCCACGGACTTCCTTGATGTCCGGATGCGAGAGACTGCGCAGGCTCCCCAGGAACCGCTCCCCCAAGGAGAGCGAACGCTCGGCCAGCCGCTCCTCCTCAATTACCTTGATCGCGGCGACGGCTACCGCGCTGGCCAGCGGGTTGCCTCCGAATGTCGAGCCGTGGGAGCCGGGCTCGAACACGCCGAGAATCTCCCTGTCGGCAACAACCGCCGATACCGGAAGCACTCCTCCTCCGAGCGCCTTGCCCAGAATGTAGACGTCGGGGACGACGCCTTCCCAATCGCAGGCGAATCGCTTGCCCGTGCGCCCGAATCCCGTCTGGATCTCGTCGGCCATCAGCAGCACTCGTTCGCGCTTGCACAGCTCGGACACACCGCGCAGATAACCGTCCGACGGTATGACAATGCCGGCTTCTCCCTGAATGGGCTCGAGCAGCACCGCAGCCGTATTCGGCGTAATGGCCCGCTCCAACGCCTGCAGATTGCCGAACGGCACAAGCCGAATGCCGGGAACGAACGGGCCGAACTGTTCTCGGTAAGCAGGCTCCGACGAGAAGGAGGTAGCAAGCAGCGTTCGTCCGTGGAAGTTCCCTTCGCAGACAACAACCTCCGCCTTCCCGTCCGGAATCCCTTTGTTCCGATATCCCCACCGCCGGGCCGTCTTCACCGCCGTCTCGACCGCTTCCGCTCCGGTGTTCATTGGGAGCATCATGTTTTTGCCGGTGTATCGGACGATTCGCTTCAGCAGCTCTGCGAACGGTTCGTTGTAGAAGGCTCGCGAAGTCAAGGTCACCTTGTCCGCCTGCTCCTTGAGCGCTTGAATAATGCGCGGATGCCGATGCCCCTGGTTAAGCGCCGAATAGCCGCTGAGCATATCCAGGTATCGCTGGCCGTCCGGATCTTCCACCCATGCCCCTTCCGCCCTGGCGATGACGATCGGCAGAGGGTGATAATTGCGAGCGCCGAGTCGATCCGTCGTGGCTATCGTATCTTTGCGCGGACTCATATAACGCCCCTTCTTTCTCCCGAAGAAAATTCGCAGACGCGAATTCATGTTGACGTTCCTTCAAGTCGCAGCCATAATGGAGCCCGTTTATCGGAAGAAGTCGAGCTGCTCCAAGCCGGCCGCCACACCTAACCCTCCGTCCAACCGTCATCTCGCCACTCCTTGCGCCCAATAACAAGTTCGCCCCGACACAGCGTCAGGGCGAACTTTATTTTTTTCCCGGCACGAGGGCCATTCCCTGCTCACCGATTCAGCAAGCTCCCCACATACCGCATCAGCTCGTTGGCGCATACCGGGCAGTAGCCGTGCTCGTCGATCAGCCGCTTCGTCACCTCGTTGATCCTCTTGAGCTGACTCTCGTCCGGCGTCTTCGTCGAGGTCGTGATCTTCACGATGTCCTTCAGGTCGGTGAACAGCTTCTTCTCGATCGCCTCGCGCAGCCGCTCGTGCGTGCTGTAGTCGAACTTCTTGCCCTTGCGGGAATAGGCCGAGATGCGGATCAGAATCTCCTCGCGGAACGCCTTCTTCGCATTCTCGGAGACGCCGATCTGCTCCTCGATGGAGCGCATCAGCCTCTCGTCCGGGTCCATCTCCTCCCCCGTGAGCGGATCTTTCATTTTCGACCAGTTGCAGTAGGCCTCTATGTTGTCCAGGTAGTTCTCGAACAGCGTGCGCGCCGACTCCTCGAACGAGTAGACGAACGCCTTCTGAACCTCCTTCTTGGCCAGGCCGTCGTACTCCTTCCGGGCCACGGAGATGAAGTTTAAGTACTTCTCCCGCTCCTCCTTCGTGATCGAAGGATGCTGGTCGAGGCCGTCCTTAAGCGCGCGGAGCACGTCGAGGGCATTGATGCACGGCAGATCGTGCTTGATCAAGGCGCTGGAGATGCGATTGATGACATAACGGGGGTCGATGCCCGACATCCCTTCGTCCGTGTGCTCGTTCTGCAGCTCCTTCAGATCGGCTTCCTTGAAGCCCTCCACCTCTTCCCCGTCGTACAGCCGCATCTTCTTGACGAGATCCATGCCTTGCTTCTTGGAGTCTCTCAGACGGGTGAGGATGGAGAAAATAGCGGCGGAACGAAGGGCATGCGGAGCGATATGGACGTGGCTCATGTCGGATTGGCCGATCAGCTTGGAATAGATTTTCTCCTCGTCCGTCACCTTCAAGTTATAAGGAACCGGCATGACGATCATCCGCGATTGCAGCGCCTCATTCTTCTTGTTGGAGATGAACGCCTTGTACTCGGATTCGTTCGTGTGGGCGATGATCAGCTCGTCGGCGGAGATAAGCGCGAACCGGCCGGCCTTGAAGTTGCCTTCCTGCGTCAAGGAGAGCAAGTTCCAGAGGAACTTCTCGTCGCACTTCAGCATCTCCTGGAATTCCATAAGCCCCCGATTCGCCTTGTTCAGCTCGCCGTCGAACCGGTACGCTCTCGGATCGGACTCGGAGCCGTATTCCGTAATCGTCGAGAAGTCGATGCTCCCCGTCAGGTCGGCGATATCCTGCGACTTCGGATCGGAGGGGCTGAACGTGCCGATGCCGACCCGGTCCTCCTCGGAGAGCAGGACACGCACAACCGGAACCTTCTCCGCGTCGTCGTCGAACTCGGTGCGCAGCCTCATCTGGCAGGACGGGCACAGATTCCCTTCGATTCGAACCCCCAGCTCCTTCTCGAACTCGGGGCGCAGCCCGTGAGGGATCAAGTGCAGCGGGTCCTCGTGCATCGGGCAGCCTTGAATCGCGTAGACCGCTCCTCGATCGGTGCGGGCGAATTGCTCGAGTCCTCGCTTCAGGATCGTGACGATCGTCGACTTGCCTCCGCTTACCGGTCCCATGAGGAGCAAGATCCGCTTGCGCACATCAAGCCGGCGGGCCGCCGAGTGGAAGTACTCCTCCACCAGCTTCTCCATCGTTCGATCCAGGCCGTAAATATCCCGTTCGAAAAACTTGTATCGCTTGTGACCGCCGACCTCCTCCACGCCATGCGACACGATCATGTCGTATACCCGGGCATGCGCGGTCATCGCCGGAGCCGGATCGCGGCGCAGCAAGTCGATATAATCCCTGAAAGTTCCGGACCACGCAAGCTTCTCGCTCTCGGTCCGGTACTCCGCGAGACGTCTGAATAGATCCATGCCGCTACCTCCTCTACCTAGTCCCTTCCCCTTGAGAAACGTACTTATAACTATGCGAAGAGAAGGACGAAATTGCCCCTTACCGACCATGAAAACAAGATAGGCCGTCCCATGCCCGCAGCCATGTTAGCTTCGAATCCGCGCCGCGCTTACGATTGGCGGCTTCCATGTTATAATTCAAGCTATGGGTAAAATGAAAACGGAGAAGGAGGCGGACGCCGTTGGCCATCGAGCGCGAAACCGAGTTGTACGCTCCGATCAAGGCTCACTTCGCGCGGCTCGGATACGAGGTGAAGGCGGAGGTGCGCGGCTGCGACCTTGTCGCCGTGCGCCCCGCCGATTCCCGGCTCGTTATCGTGGAGATGAAGAAGACGTTTACGCTTCCGCTCCTGCTCCAGGGCTTGGAGAGGCAGCGCACGGGAGCCGAGGTATGGCTCGCCGTCGAACGGAACCGGACGAAGAAGGGCGCTCACAACCAGAGATTCCACGAGCTCTCCTCCTTATGCGGAAGACTGAAGCTGGGCTTCATGACCGTCACCTTCTACAAGACCAAATCGCCTGTGATCGAGATCTGGCGGCAGCCGCAGGGCGGCGGCGGCTCCGCAGCGCCGGCGCTCGCCATGCCGATGCTCGCGGACCATCTCACAGACGGCCTCGCGGCCGCCGAAGCGGCTTCCGCCGGCGAATACCGGCTGAAGGAAGGCGGGCGCGCGAAGCGCGGAGCGAAGAAGCTGCTGCAGGAGTTCGAAGCCCGCAGCGGCGACTACAACGTCGGCGGCAGCTCCAAGCGCAAGCTCGTCACGGCGTACCGCGAACGGTCCATTCAATGCGCCCTCGCGCTGGAATGCGGAGGCCCTGCGTCGCCTAAACGAGTGCGCGAGCTGACCGGCTGCCCGAACGCCGCGTCGATGCTGCGCGACAACTATTACGGATGGTTCCGCCGCGTCGAGCGCGGCGTCTACGAGCTGACTCCGGCCGGCAGCGCGGGGCTGGCGCAATTCCCCGAAGTGACGCGCACCTGGACGGAACGATTCGCCTGGGCGGCAAACCGCGCCGAGCCTATAGAGACGGGAGGCGGTGCCGGGAATGACTAAATTCCCGCTCGGTCCGGTCGCTCTCTACACAAGCTTCCCGACCGAGGTGAATGTGGACTGCGTGCCCTATTGGCTTGTCCGTGAAGGAGAGGGAGGCTACCGACTGCTGCTTGCGCTATGCCCGCATGCAGGCGGAGAGATCCGTTGGACGGGCGAACAGTTCCTCTGCCCCCTGCACTTCTGGACGTTCGACGAACATGGAGGCTGCCTGAACGTGAGGGACGAGCGCCTTGTTCGCCGCGATGTCGAGCTGAAGGACGGCATCCTCTATGCGGTCGGAGACAACTATTAGCCCCTTGCCCCATCACCCTGCCTTCGCCCATCCTGCCTTCGCCCATCCCGCCTTACCTCCGCCCAATTCCCTTCCTCCCCGCTCTACACCCATCTCCCGAGGAATTCCGACATCGCCTCGCCCAGCCTCTGAACTCCGATTCGAATCCATCTATCCTCGGTATGGGCGACGGTTATCCGCAGCTTGAAGCGATCCGGGTTGGAGGCGTAGAACGCGCCTCCCGGCTGGAACAGCACGCCGCCGAGCCATGAAGCCCGAAGCAGGGCGTCGCCGTCCAAGCCCTCCGGGAGCCCCAGCCACATGTGCATCCCCCGCTGCGGCTCCTGCCAGCTCAGCCCTTCCAGCCGCTGCTTCTTGAGCTGCTCGATCAGCACGCCGTTGCGCGAGCGGCAGATGAAGTTCAGCGTATTCACCAGCGGCTCGATGCCCTCCTCCAGCAAGCCAAGCACCGCAAGCTGTTCCGCAGGCGAGACGCCCTCGCCCGGGAACGGGAGCGGCTGCGATGACGGCGAGTGCCGGGGCAGGAGCTCCTTGATCCGCTCGTCTCCCTCGTCCCCTTCCACGCACAGCCATCCCCACCGCAGGCCGGCGACCATTCCCGGCGGCAGCTCCCCGGCTCGGATCACGACCGCCCCCATGCCGTCTCCGAGCGGCCGAAGCGCATCCTCCGCTTCCCTCGGCTCGCACAGGATCGCCTGGCGCTCATCCAGCAGAACGGCGGTGCCCGTCTCGCCGCAGATGCGCAGAAGCGCGTCCTTCCGCTCCCGGGTCCATCTTCTCCCTTCGGGGTCCGTGCAATCCGGCGCCGCATACACAAGGCGCGGGTGAAGCTTGCGGATCGAGTCCGCCAGCGCGTCCGGCTCGATCCCGGAAGCATCGCTTGGCGTATCGTGAGGAACGACACCCGCCCGGCGGAACGACTGAAGCGCGAACCGGCTGGTCGGCCGCTCCACGAGCACCGCGTCTCCCGGCTGCAGCAAGCGCCCGATCGTCCACTCGATCGCCGCATCCGCTCCTGCGGCAATACGGATGCGCGACGGAGCCGCCCCGAAGGTCGGAAGCAGCTCGGTCTGCGCCAAGACCTCCTTAAGCCGCTCGGCGTCCCGTTCGCGCCAAGCGCCGCCGAGCGCCGAGCAACGCTCCGTCCGCTCCTCCCATTCCGCGGCCGACAAGACGCCTTCCTTCGGCCATCCGCCCATCCAGTTGATCATCTCGCCCATCGTCATGCCCTCCTCGTCTTCCAAGTGGCAGCGACATTCGGCTACAATCTTAGTCTATGCGCGGACGGAGCAACATTTTGCGTTTTCTTTTTGGCCTGTCTTGGGTATAATAAAGGAAGTTTAGTGGAGGTGTGGCAAATGTTTCTGGGACTGACACATAACTTCTGGATCGTTATCCTCGTGTTAGCGATTCTCCTGACCGCCGTCTTGACCGCAGCTTACAACGAGGACAAGACTGCCGGAATGTAACGAGCGCCTCAGGCTCCCTCGAACACAAGAGAAACACCGCTCCCCCCGCCGAAGTCGCGGAAGATGCGGTGTTTCTTTTTTCCCCATTACAGCCGTGTTGCCTTGCCGCTTACAGCATGCCCTGCATCTCGCCAAGGCAAGTGCCGCATACGTAACGGTCCTTGAACTCTTCGACATTATCCATCGACGTGCAGAACACGCAGCGCGGACGGTAACGCTCCAAGATGATATGGTCGCCCTGTACGAGAATCTCGACAGGATCTCCTTCATTCATTTGATATCTCTTGCGAAGAGACTTGGGCAATACGATACGACCGAGTTGGTCCACTTTACGAACGACGCCAGCGGGTTTCAAAACAGTTCCTCCTCATTTCTGTAGCGATCATCTAGGTAGTATCCAAATAGAAACCGTTGTACCTTATATAGCACTTCTCTATCGGATGGACGAATCCTCTACCAATGGTCAATTTGCTTAAAATTGTACAAATGTTCGACAAATCATGCGGAAATTAGTCGATTTTTCTGCTAATATCCATGGATATAAACAGGGATTACCCGGAATTATCCTTCAAGTCCCGGGAATCCGGTCTGACGCAGCGCTTCGTAGATGACGATAGCCGCCGAATTCGCCAGGTTGAGCGAACGAACCTTGTCGGTCATCGGCATTCTCATGCCGGTATCCGGATTCGCGTCAAGCAGCTCCTGCGGAAGCCCCTTCGTCTCCTTGCCGAACACGAAGAAGTCGCCGTCGCGGAATTCGTAGTCGCAATACCGCTTGCTCACCTTCGTGCTTGCGAAGAAGAAGCGACCCTCCGGGTATTGCTCCTGCAACTCGGCGAACGAATCGTGGTACGAGATCCGGACCGAATGCCAATAATCGAGCCCAGCGCGCTTCAACTGGCTGTCGCTCGTCGAGAAGCCCAGCGGGCGCACGAGATGGAGATGCGTTGCGGTTGCCGCGCACGTCCGGGCGATATTGCCCGTATTCGCGGGAATCTCCGGTTCAACCAATACGATGTGAAAAGCCACCTGGTCTCCTCCGTTCGTTGCATAAAGCGATATCCCCGTTGCGTTCCTCCTTGCCGTCAAGAAAAAAAAGCGGCGAATGCCGCTTTCTCTTCGAAGCAAAGCCGAGCGTTACCCGTTGCGGCGTTGGAATTCCGCCATAAAGTCCACAAGCGCACGGACACTGGAGAGCGGGACGGCATTGTAGATCGAAGCGCGGAGGCCGCCGACGCTGCGATGTCCCTTCAAGCCGACGAAGCCTTCGGCTTCAGATTCCTTGGCGAACTTCTTCTCCAACTCCTCGCTGCCGAGACGGAAGGTAACGTTCATGAGCGACCGGCTATCCTTCTGCGCGAAGCCGCGATAGAAGTCGCCGCTCTCATCGATCGTCCGATACAGAAGCTCGGCCTTCTCGCGATTCGCCTGCTCGATGGCCGCCGCTCCGCCTTGGGCCTTCACCCATTGCAGAACGAGGTTCGTCATGTAGATGGCGAATGTAGGCGGCGTGTTGTAGAGCGAATCGTTCTTGGCGTGGGTGCTGTACCGGAGCATCGTCGGAACGGTCAGCGACGGAGTTCCGATCAGGTCTTCGCGCACAATAACGATCGTGACGCCCGAAGGGCCGAGGTTCTTCTGCGCGCCCGCGTAGATCAGGCCGAACTTGGAGATGTCGAGCGGACGGCACAGGATGTCGCTGGACATGTCGGCGACGAGCGGAACGGAGCCCGTATCCGGATATTCGGCCCACTGGGTGCCTTCAATCGTCTCGTTCGAGGTCACGTGCAGGTAAGCGGCGTTATCCGGAATCGCGATCTCCGCGAGCGAAGGAATGCGGTTGTACTTGTCCGCTTCGGAGGAAGCCGCAACTACCGTCTCTCCGAACAGCTTCGCTTCCTGAATCGCCTTGGTCGCCCAGCTTCCCGTCGCCACGAAGCTTGCCGCCTTGCCCGGCTGCAGCAGGTTCATCGGAACCATGGCGAACTGGGTGCTCGCTCCGCCTTGCACGAACAGAACCTTGTAGCCTTCCGGAATGCCGAACAGCTCGCGAAGCAGCGCTTCCGCCTGTTGATGCACCCCTTCGTAGATCGCTCCGCGGTGGGACATCTCCATCAAGGACATGCCCGATCCCTCATAATTCACGAATTGTTCCTGCGCTTGCTGAAGAACCTCAAGCGGCAGCGCTGCCGGCCCCGCGTTGAAGTTGTAAGCTCGGTTCGTCATCTCATACCCACCTTGTTAGAAATCAGGATAGGCTTATCATATCAAAGCCCAGGCTAACGTAGCAACCGTTATTCCGATTGAATTGATGGCGATCGAATGAATATCCGAACAAATTCGAGGGAATATTCGAATATCCTTCGGCTTTGGCTCGACAAGCTTCGCCCAATTACGAACAAGGCTGCCCCTCGAGTCCGTGAAGACTCTCGGAGCAGCCCCGTTAACTTATTGGCGCTTCGATCTTAGCAATCGAAGTACAGACCGTATTCGTAAGGATGGACGCGAATCGAGACTGCCTTCGCTTCGCCGCGCTTGAAGGAAACGTAGTTGTCGATGAATTCCTTCGTGAAGACGCCGCCTTCCGTGAGGAACTCGTAGTCGGCTTCCAGAGCGTCCAGCGCTTCGTCCAGGTTCCCCGGTACGCTGCGGATCTCCTTCTTCTCTTCGTCGGACAGCTCGTAGATGTTCTTATCATACGGGCCATAGCCGAGTGCGGAAGGATCGATCTTGCGCTTGATGCCGTCCAGACCGGCCATCAGCATGGCAGCGAACGCCAGGTACGGGTTAGCCGTGGAGTCCGGAGTACGGAACTCGATGCGGCAGCCCTTCGGAGTAACCGCAGCAACCGGGATACGAACGGCTGCGGAACGGTTGCCCTTGGAGTACACGAGGTTGACCGGAGCTTCGTAGCCGGGAACCAGACGCTTGAACGAGTTCGTGGACGGGTTCGTGATCGCGATCAGGGCAGGAGCGTGGTACAGGATGCCCCCGATATAGTTCAGAGCCAGTTGGCTCAGGTTCGCATAAGCGCCTTCTTCATAGAACAGCGGGTCGCCGCCGTTGAAGATGGATTGGTGAACGTGCATGCCGCTGCCGTTGTCGCCGAACATCGGCTTCGGCATGAACGTAGCTACTTTGCCGTATTGGCGAGCGACGTTATGCACGATGTACTTGTACTTCAGCAGGTTGTCAGCCGTCTTCGTCAGCGTATCGAAGCGGAAGTTGATCTCCGCTTGGCCGGCCGTTGCCACTTCGTGGTGATGACGCTCAACGCGAAGTCCGGATTCCTGCATCAGGCGAACCATCTCGCTGCGGATGTCTTGTTGGGAGTCAACCGGGGCTACCGGAACATAACCGCCCTTGACGCCTACCTTGAACGCCAGGTTGCCGCCTTCTTCCTTGCGGTTGGTGTTCCAAGCAGCTTCTTCGGAATCTACGAAGAAGGAAGAGGAGTTCATCGTCGTCTCGTAACGAACGTCGTCGAAGATGAAGAATTCGGATTCCGGAGCGAAGAACGCAGTCGTACCTACGCCGGAGGCTTGCAGGAATTCTTCCGCCTTGTGGGCGATCGAACGAGGGTCGCGCTCATAACGAGCACCGTCCGGAGTATGGATATTGCTCATAACGATCAAGGTCGAATGCGCGGTGAACGGATCCACGTAGACGGATTCCGTGTCCGGCATCATGACCATGTCGGATTCTTCGATGCCGCGGAAGCCCGCGATCGAGGAACCGTCGAATGCTACGCCGTTAACGAACGTATCAGCATCCACCTCAGTTGCAGGCAACGTGATATGGTGGGCGCGGCCAGCCAAGTCAACGAAACGGAAATCTACGAACTCGATGTTTTTTTCCTTGATCAGTTCCAATACTTTTTGTACGGACATTTCGAATTTCCTCCCCATTCCCGAACATTAAGAGTCTCAATCATGAAGAACGTTCAACTTTCCCCCAACTCACTGAAGTTATTATAATTCTCGATATATGGAGCGTCAATAGTTATGTCAGGTATTTTTTGTGGAAGTGTAAGCTATTCTCACACTTTCTCTCCGCATGGGTTTTTAGCCGTTAACGACGGCCGATAGCTGCGGGAAGCCTTGTATTGGCGCGATTTTTCGCCATCTCATGTCAGGTTTGTCGCGGCAAAGAAAAGGCTTACATGACCAACCCAAACACGAACGTTATAGCCAAAGCCAATCGTAATCCCCATTTTCGACTTATTTTCGTCTTTCGGTTTTTCCTTGATGCCCCCTTGCCCTGCCGAGTGAGGCCGTCAACCGAAGCTTCGCCGCAGGAACAGAGCCGCCAGAAGCTCGTAGCAGCGCACCCTCGCCCGGAAGTCCGCGATCGGGCACACAACGAGCAGCTCGCTTGCCCGGTAGCTGTCCGCAAGCTCCTGCAACGAATCGCGCACCCGCTCCGGACCTCCGACAACCATCCGCCTTCGATTGATCGCCGTTCTCGCCCGCTCCCATTCCGTATAAGGGTAAGCCTCCGCTTCCTCCACACTTGGATAAGGCCGATGCCGCTCCCCCTTCTCCTGATACAGCAGCCGCAAGTCCGCCGCCTTCGCTTCCCGTTCCGCCCGTTCGTCCGTCTCCGCGCACACGACGAAGACGCATATGCTCGCCTGCGCCCTCGTCCCCAGCATCCCCGGCCGGAAGCTCGCCGCATATTGCGCGACCGCCCGCTGCCCGCCCTCGCCGTTGATGAAGTGCGCGAACGAGAAGCGCGCGCCGAGGCGCGAAGCCAGCGCCGCACTGACATCGCTCGACCCGAGAAGCCAGATCTCCGGGGCCGACGCCACGCGCGGGGAGGCAATCAGGCCGTGCAAGGGATGCTCGGCCGGAAGCGCCTGTCCGGTCTCCAAGTATGCCCCGAGCTCCCGCAGCTTATCCGGCATTCCGTCATCCTGCACAGGGGCTGCCGGACCGCGCAGAGCAAGAGATGACAACGGGAAGCCTCCCGGCGCCCGGCCGATCCCGAGATCGACTCGCCCCGGGAACAGTGCTTCGAGGACGCGGAAGTTCTCCGCTACCTTATATGGACTGTAATGCGGCAGCAGCACGCCTCCCGATCCGATTCGGATGCGGGACGTATGCGCGCCGATCGCCGCCAGCAGCACCTCCGGCGAAGAGCCGGCCAAGCTCCCGGAATCGTGATGCTCCGATACCCAGAATCGGCTGTAGCCGAGCTTCTCCGTTCTCCGGGCAAGCTCGACCGTCTGCCACAAGGCCGTCGTCGCACTCTCCCCCGGTCCGATCACGGACTGATCCAGCACTCCCAGCTCCAGCATATCCGGCATATCCGACATATCCGGCATATTCGGCATAGACACCCGCTCCTTCCGCGCCGTTCCTTCTGGCCGCTACCCTAAGCTTACTCCGTGTCCGGCCGATCCATGAACCCTTCCCGCGCGCTCCCATCACACTTCTTGCGGGACGGCTTGCTCCTCCCTCCCAATCGCTTATGCAACCTCTCCCGCATCCTCCCCCTCCAGCGCGATTTTATATGGATTTTCACATTCGTCGGCTTGGTTGGGCGGGAATCGCGACGTTTTATGCGGTTTTTAGCATATATGCGGCGACTCGAGCCGAAAATTCCTCGATGAATATGATTTTTCACATAGGTTCGCCCAAACCGGCTGTTATCGGGCTGCACCAATGTGAATTTTCACATTCATTATCTGACACATACAAGAAAAACGCCTAACCGCGTCCTTCTCTCCTGCTCACCGCCCCCTCGCAAGACAATTACCATATTATGGTGAAAACAGGGGCGCTATCCCCCTTCTGCACGCTTATGTTTCTTCTCCCCGCGGCTCAGGAACCTCTTGGACCATCGCCGCACCCCGACCGCAGCCGGGTGATCCCCCTCATTCCCATCCTGAACGAGCGGGAGAGGTGGATCCTGAACGAGCGGGAGAGGAGACCTAATGCCGCCAGAGGGGAGAAGGCGCGGAGGGAAAGGAGTTGCCGCGTACCGGATGCATGCATGGCAAGCTGATCTCTGTGCGTTGTGCGCGGCGCTCCTCTCCCGCTCCGTGAGTCCGTATGGTAGGGGGGACAACCGTTCGGGTTGTCATGGCGGTTTTTCGCATAAGGATAACGGTCGAGACATCGCGCCCTGACCGTTCCCCGCAACGCTGCTCGCACCTCCGGCCCGCAGGCTTTTGTCCTCTGATCCGCCGCCTTTTACCCGCTGACCCGTCGGTATTTGCCCGCTGACCCGTCGGTATTTGCCCTCTGATCCGCCGGCTTTTGCGATTTTATGCGGTTTTTCACATTCATCGGTTTGAATGAGCCGCAATCTCGGCGTTTTATGTGATTTTTAGCATACATGCGGCAACGGGAGCCGGAATTTTCTCTATATAGGCTATTTTTCACATAGAATCGTCCAACCTGCCCGTTATCGCGACGCTCGAATGTGATTTTTCACATAAATTCATCAATTCCTCCTATCCGGCGAGATGTCCGGCTTGTCCGGTTCCCCCTCCCGCACGATTCCAAACGGGCTACCCCAAAACTTATAGATCCTTTTTACTGTTCAGATCCCCCTGCATCAATCCGGAATTGAGGTTTTCCCTCATCCGGCTTTCCGATGTTCTGCTTCTTCGGTATTTTCCGGTGATGCATCCCCAGAAAATCGAATCCTTCTTTCTTTACCGTCCCACAGGCTGACGAGTTTGGACTTCTCCCTGTTCATCTCCACTTCCAGATTTGCTCGCACTCCTGCCGTTTTCCCGCAGTTGTTGCTTTGTCACGGGGCTTCAACCTTAGGATCTCTCCACCAGTTGCCCGTCAGCTGCGTAGCGACTTGGCTCTTACCTCGACCGGACTTCCACCGGCTAGTTGTGCCTAGCTTGGCTAGGCGCGCTATGTCAAAAAAAACCGCCCGCCGTCGATCCATCGGATCGCCGGGGGCAGCCTTGTGTGCTTATATTCGAAGCCTGATGCCGATTCGATTCGCTTACACCTTCCAGGTCGCGAACGCTTCGGCCGGCTCCTTCGCCGTGTCGAACTTCTTGCCGAGCAGCGGAGCCAGCGCTTCAAGCTCCTTCAGCAGGTTCGCGAATTGATCCGGGAACAGCGATTGCACGCCGTCGCCTGTCGCCGAGTTGTCCGGGTCCGTGTGCATCTCGATGATGAGACCGTTCGCTCCCGCGGCGACGGAAGCCTTCGTCATCGTCTCGACGAGCTCGCGACGGCCGGTCGCATGGCTCGGGTCGGCGATGACCGGCAAGTGGGACAGTTGCTGGATAACCGGAATCGCGGTCAGGTCGAACGTGTTGCGGGTGTACGTCTCGAACGTGCGGATGCCGCGTTCGCACAGCATGACGTTCGGGTTGCCGCCGGCCAGAATGTATTCCGCCGCATTAAGCCATTCGTCGTACGTGGCGCTGAAGCCCCGCTTCAGGAGCACCGGATTCTTGATCGTGCCGAGCTTGCGAAGCAGATCGAAGTTCTGCATGTTGCGGGTGCCGACCTGCATGATGTCCGCGTATTCCGCACAGACGTCGACGAACTCCGGCGCCATAACTTCCGTAATGGTGATGAGGCCGTACTTGTCGCCCGCTTCCTTCATCCACTTCAAGCCTTCGATGCCGATCCCCTGGAAGCTGTACGGGCCCGTCCGCGGCTTGAACGCGCCGCCGCGAAGCACCTGGCCGCCGGCTGCCTTGACCAGGCGAGCGATCTCGTCGATCTGCTCCGGCGTCTCCACCGCGCAAGGTCCGCCCATAACGACGAGGTTGTCTCCGCCGATCTTCACGCCCTTGACTTCGATGATCGTGTCGTCCGGGTGGAAGTCGCGGCTTGCCAGCTTGTAGGACTTGGAGATCTTGATGACGTTCTCCACGCCCTTCATCGAGCGGATATGCTCCGCGAGATGAGGATCGGCCTTGCCGATAATGCCGATGACCGTGCGGTCCGTGCCGCGGGAGACGTGCGCCTGCACGCCGCCGGCTTCAATCTGGCGCACGATCTCTTCGATGCGCTCTTCCGTAATCTGCGGGGATGTGATGACAATCATGATTGCAGCCTCCTGTATATTGCGATTCAATGATTAACATGGATTAACAATGAATTAACACGTTTTAGCACTTATACGCTTCGACGCTTATACGCTGTTACGCGTTAAAGTAACTATATCCGAAAAAAAGCAGGCTGTCAATGCCCGCTTCTCCTCATCCATTCCGTTCTCTTCTTCCCTTCTCGCCTCTCAATGCCCGACCGTCGCCCGCCGCAGCTTCCGAGTCTCCTTGCGCTTCCGCTTGAAGGCGTTGACGCTGTAACGAATCGGGAAGTAGAGCAGGAGGGCGAGCGCAGCCCCGTCGATGACGCCGCCGACGATCAGCTTGAGATTAAGCAGCAGCGCGCGATTGATCCACCCGGGAAGGAACGATAATTGCACCGAGAAGTCATTGGGCAGCACATGGGTCGCCACATACGTGTTCAGGAAGGACATCGGCACATAGATGATCTTCCCGAAGACGAAGCCGACCAGCGCCGCAGCCAGACTTCCCCTCAGCACGAAGTTCAAGGGAAAAATAAGCAAGAAGGACGTGCCGTAAGTCGGCAGGTTAAACATCTCGACGAACAGCCCGACGGCGAAGCCCATCGCGATGACGGCCGCTCCGCCCTTGGCGCGGAGCAGCTTGTAATACTGGTACTTCATGAGGCGCGGCAGCTTGCGCAGCCATCGTAATAATGGGTTCATGGGGCATATCCCTTCTCTGATAGCATCCGGATCGCCATCCATAACCTGCTATTTTACGGTTTTCTCCCTTACGGTAGGCAGCAACTTGTTCATGTTGACCGTCCTGCGAATCTCCCACGTGTCGGGAAGATTGGAGTCGTATTGCTCGAGGTATTGGATGACTTCCTTCGTCAGCGGCGTCGGCGTCGAGGCGCCGGAGGTCACGGCAACCCGTTCGACGCCTTGCAGCCACTCTTTCTTGATCTCCGACACGTCCGACACGCGATAAGCGGGAACGCCCGCAATCTCCGACGACACCTGCGCCAGGCGGTTCGAATTGTTGCTTCGGGGGTCGCCTACCACGATGCAGAGCTGCGCTTCGCCGGCTTGCCCGGCGACGGCCTCCTGCCTCACCTGCGTAGCCAGGCAGATCTCATTGTGGATCTCCGCGCTCGGATACGCTTCAAGCAGACGCGCCATCAGGTTCCGGATGTCCCATTGCGACATCGTCGTCTGATTCGTGATGATGATCTTATCCGAATCGATGTTCAGCGCTTCGATCTCTTCCTCGCGTTCGATCAGATGCACCCGCTCCGGCGCGATGCCGATCGCGCCTTCCGGCTCGGGATGCCCCTTCTTGCCGATATAGATGACGTCATATCCGTCTGCCACCTTCTCGCGAATCAGGTCGTGCGTCTTCGTCACGTCCGGACAGGTCGCGTCGACGACCGTCAGCCCCTTCTCCTTCGCGCGCTTGCGCACCTCGGGAGAGACGCCGTGAGCGGTGAAGATCACCGTTCCGCTCTCGACCTGGTCGAGAATCTCCAGACGGTTCGGTCCGTCCAGCGTAACGATGCCCTCGTCCTTGAACGAATCCGTGACATGGCTATTGTGCACGATCATGCCGAGAATATAGATGGGGCGCGGCAGGTCCAGGTTGCGCGCCGTCTGAAGCGCCAAGACCATGGCATCCACCACGCCGTAACAGTACCCTCTTGGCGAGATTTTCACGACTTCCATACGATTGATGCCTGCTTTCCCGCCCATTGGGAGGCAGCCGAGACATTCTCATCCCATCTCCCCGGGGCGTGATGATATCTCTATTATATCGTATTCGACAGGTTCGGCAAAGTCGACCGGAAGCCAAACGATAAACTTGGTGCCTTCTCCCACTTTGGTGCGGACTTCGAGCGTTGCGTGGTGCATGTCGGCGATCCACTTCGCGATGGAGAGGCCGAGTCCGGTGCCGGGCGTCTCTCCGCGGGACACGTCGACCCGGTAGAAGCGGTCGAAGATGTGCGGAACCTCTTCCTTGGAGATGCCGATGCCCGTATCCGCCACGACAAGCCCCACCTTGTCGCCCGAACGGAGCGCCTCAAGCCGCACCTCACCCGAAGGCGTGTACTTGAACCCGTTCTCGATGAAAATAAACAGGAGCTGGATGAGGTAATCCCGATTGCCCTGCACCCAAGCGCCGTCGAGCGCATCGAGCGAGCCGACCTTCCAGTCCGCCTTGCGCGGCAGGAACACGGCCCTTCTCGCGGCTTCCTCCGCCAGGGGCTTCAACTCGATCCGCTCTTTGTCCATCACGTAACCGGCATCGGCGCGGGCAAGCGACAGCATATCGTTCACAAGGCGGCTCATGCGCCGCGACTCGTCGGCGATATCCTTGATCGCCTCCTTGGACAACTGCTCCTTCTCCTGCGCGGTGAGCTTGGGAGAGCTGACCATGCGAACATCGTACCCGTCTCCGGCGCCGAGTCGATCCTCGTTGTCCTCCACAACTGGGCTGTCCCAGATTTTCTCCAGGAAGTCGACATTCCCGCGAATCGTCGTCAGCGGCGTCCGCAGCTCGTGGGAGGCATCGGACACGAAGCGTCTCTGCGCGATATTGGTCTCCTCAAGGCCGCGATACGCTCCCTCGATTCGCTGCAGCATATGGTTCAGCGTCTGCCGCAGCCGGCCGATCTCGTCCTGGCTCTCGCCGGGAATCCGGGTGCTCAGATCCGAACCGCTCTGAATCCGCTCCGCCGCCTCGGTCACTTGCTCGATTGGACGAAGCGCCTTGCGCGAGAGGAACATGCCGAGCAGGAAGGCGATGATCAGCCCGGCGAACGAAGCGATGATCAGAACCCGATTCAACTGCGCCAGCATCGCTTGTTCCTTGTTCATCGGGGTCGCGATCTGCACCAGCCCGACGATCGTGTTCGTGCCTGCGAGCAACAGCGGCTGCTCCATCACATAGAACGGAACATTGCTTAACGTCCGCTCCACGAAGCGCCTGTCGAAGTCGACCTTGTCGAGCGACGGGAAGTCGAACGCCCAGTTAAGCAGGTTGGTCGTTCCGTCAGCTTTGACCCCTTGATTGCTATCCTGGTAGCTGTTAACTTGAACGAAGATCGTCGATCGATCCAGGCGCGTCGTCGGCTGAATGATCAGCCTGGAGGTCACCACCTGGAATTCTCTGGATTCCGCGATAAGCTTCGACTTGAGATCGGAGAACGCATTATGCGAGACGATGGTGTAGACAAGGACGCTGAACGCCACCAACGTGACGGCCAACAGTCCAGAATACCACAACGTTAGGCGCAGACGTATCGACATGATGAATCAACTGTCCCCTTTCAGAACGTAGCCTGCCCCTCTCACAGTCTGGATCAGGCGCTTGCCGCCGTGCTCCTCCAGCTTCTGCCGCAGCATCGCGACGTAAACCTCGAGCACGTTCGATTCGCCGCTGTAATCGTAGCCCCAGATGCGCTCCATGATCTGGTCGCGCGAGAGCACACGCTTCGGATTCTGCATGAATAGATGAAGCAGATCGAATTCCTTGGCCGTCAGTTCGACCCGCTTGTCGCCGCGGATCGTCTCGCGTCCGTCGACATCGAGCAGCAAGTCCTCGAACCGAAGCTGGTTGTTGTCCTCCGCTTGCTCGGGACGCCGGCGGAGCAGCGCGCGAATGCGCGCCATCAGCTCTTCGAGGGCGAACGGCTTCACGAGATAATCGTCCGCTCCGATGTCGAGCCCCTTCACCCGATCTTGAACATCGTCCTTCGCCGTCAGCATCAGCACGGGGGAATGAATGCCTGCGGCGCGCAAGCGCCGGCATACTTCCCAGCCGTCGATCTGCGGCATCATGACGTCCAGCACAACGAGATCGGCGTGTCTGCCTTGCAGAATTCGCAGTCCCTCCACACCGTTCGGCGCCGTCGTTACCTCGTAGCCTTCGAAGGCCAGGCTCCGTCGCAGCATGGAAGTGATTTTCTCATCGTCATCGATAACAACTATGTGAGATCTCATGGTTCGCTCCTTAATATGGATAAGTTATATGTCCTATTGTATACAAAGAAGGACAGCCTTGAAAGACTGCCCTTCCGATTGGCGCAAACACTTGCCTTATTGCTGCGTCTGAGTCTGCTGCTGTTCCTCGAATTCGTTCTTGTCGCCGATCGTCACGGTGATCTCGATATTCTTGCCGGCGCGGGTGACGTTCAAGGTTGCCTTGTCGCCGACGCTCTTCTTCTGGATGGCCGCGATGATCTCTTCGGAATTGTTGTAGCTCGTTCCGTCGATTCCCGTAATGACATCGTACTGACGAAGGTCGCCGTTATACGCCGGGGAGTTGTACAGCACGCTGTTGACAACCGCGCCGCTCGCGGAGCTGAGGCCGAGCTGTCTGGCGATCGATTCGGTCATATCCTGCAGCGTTGCGCCGATGAACGGAGACGGCTTGGACGGAATCTTCGTGTTCGTCTTCAGGTTGTCGAGAACCTCGCTGATCGTGCTCGTCGGAATCGCGAAGCCGATGCCTTGCGCCTCGGAGCTGACCGCCGTATTGATGCCGATAACTTCGCCGTTCAGGTTAAGCAGCGGACCGCCGGAGTTGCCCGGGTTGATCGAAGCGTCCGTCTGCAGCAGATGCTCGTAGTTGCGCGTTCCGTTCGTATCCTGGATGCTGATCTCGCGCTCGTTCGAGCTCAGAACGCCGACGGTGACCGTATGGTCGAAGCCGTAAGGGTTGCCGATCGCCACAACCCAGTCGCCCATGTTCGATGCGCTGGAATCGCCCAGCTTCAGAGTCGGAAAGTTGCTGCCTTCGATCTTCAGCACCGCAAGGTCGAGATCGTAGCTGGAGCCGAGCACTTCGGCAGTGAACGGTTGATCGTAGCCGTTGACCGTAACTTCAACCTTCTTCGCGCCGTCGATGACGTGCTCGTTGGTCAGGATATAGCCCGTGGAGTCGAAAATAAAGCCGGAGCCCATGCCCGATTCTTGCAGGTTGTCGTCACTTCCGTTCCCGGTGGAGCCGTCGCTGCCGCTGCCGCCTTGGCCGTTCTGCTCGTCGCCGAAGAACTGACGGAAGAACGGATCGTCCAGCCAGCTTCCTCCGCCCGAGGAGCGCGATTGAACCGTTGTGTACGTCTCGATCTTCACGACTGCCGGGCTGGCCTGCTCGAAGATCTTCGAGATGTTGTTCGGCCGAACCGTGTCGGTCGTGTTGCTGACAACCGTGTTCGCCTTGGCCGACGAGGAGGAGCCCGAGGAAGCGACAACGCTCTTAAGCGAGGTATCCGAGAACCAGTTGCCGCGATCCGCCGCGAACATGAGACCGCCGACCGCGACGACGCCTACCATGAAGGAGGCGAACACCGCTCGCAGCGAGGTTCCCTTCCGACGGGGCGGACTCTCCCAGTTGCGGCCATTGCCGGATACGGTGAACGGCCGCGACTCGCGGACCGTCGGAACCATATCGGCCTTGGCGTCGGAATCGCCAGCCTCCGAGCTAATGGACGAGCCTCCCCCTCCGGAATAAGGACCGTATGTGTAGGTGCTGCTCGCAGATCCGTATGTCGATGTTCTAGGCGGCTCGTCTGAATGGGACGAATAAGGGCTGTAGATCGTCTCCGTCTCCGGCTCGGCGGCTTCCCCTCTCTCGGGTTCCACCTTGCGCGGCTCGCTCTCTTGGCCGTCTCCGGCATATCGGAATCCGAATAAATCTTCCGGCTTCTTCTCATTGTTATCGTCCATGTCCAGTCCTCCTCGTTATGCACCCGGCTTGTTATCGCCCTTGTCTTGGTCGGCCGGCCGTGCGTCAACTTCGTCTTGCTCCTATATTCGCTCCCCAACCTTAAAGCAAGATTAATTCAAAGTGAACAAAATCTAAAAGATGAACGGAAGATGAACAAATAAAAGAGAGATGCCCCCCGGATGGTCCGGAGGGCGCTCCCAATCCTCGTTATCTTCACGCCGGATAGATCTCTTCCGCCTCGTTCAGACGCCGCGTCGCCGCTTCGATCCATTCCGGTTCGACGCGGGCGTCCGGGTCGACCGGGTCCTGGAACTGATCGAACATCGCGCCGATCGTCCGAGCCCGGGCTTCCGGATCGAGTCCTTCATTATACAAGTGCTTGAGCACATAAGGCTGACCGAAGCGAATCTTGGCATCGCTGTCCTTCGTCTCGCTGTCGAGGCTCCCGCTTGTCACTTCGAACGGAAGACGAAGCCATACCTTGCGTTCGTCGTCCAAGGCGCAATCGAACGAGCCGCGCTCGTAATCCCAGCCTCCTGCGAGCGTGAACCCTCTGCGCTCGAGAGCGGTCTGCACGGGAACGAAGTCCCCTTCCTTGGAATCGATTCGGGAAGTCAATGGAATCATGGGGAATCCCCCTTTTATTCCTTATCGTTGCCGATCCGCACCGATTTTATCCGTCCCGCTGCCGACCGCGTTATCGACTCGCTATTCGGCCCAGCCCTTCCGGTGGGCATAGATCGCCAATTGGGTGCGATCCTCCGCTCCGCACTTCATGAGCAGATTGCTGACATGGGTCTTGACGGTCTTGATGCTGATGTGAAGCTCGTCCCCGATCTCCTTGTTCGACTTGCCTTCGGCAATCAGCAGCAGCACTTCGCGTTCCCGCTCGGTCAGCCCTTCCTCGTCGCTCTTGACGGAGCGCTGCCGAAGTCCTCTCGTCAGCGCCTGGGACACCTCCGAGCTCATGACGGGCATGCTGCGGAGCGCCCCCTGCATCGCATAGATCAGCTCTTCCGCCGATACCGTCTTAAGCACGTAGCTGACCGCGCCGGCCTCCATCGCCTCGATGACTTTATCGTCTTCCAGGAAGCTTGTCAGGATGATGATCTTCAGACTCGGGTAACGGCCGATAAGCTCCCGTGTCGCCTCTACTCCGTTCATGCCCGGCATCATCAGATCCATCAGGACAAGCTCGGGGAAGTCCTCCTTCCCCTGCCGGTCCTCCAGCATCCGGATCGCCTCAAGGCCGCCGGACGCTTCGCCGATAACCTCGAATCTGGAGTCCAGCATAAGATAGGTGCGCAATCCGGTTCTCACCATCTCGTGATCGTCCACCAGCAACACCTTGCATACCGCCGTATCCGTGCTCATCGCCTCAAGCTCCTTTTTTTACACCATCCATGGTTTAGAAGTTCGGGAAGCGAACGAACACCCTTGTTCCCGTCCCCGGCTTCGTGACGATCTCGGCTTCCCCTCCGAGCTTCTCCGCCCGTTCCCTCATGCTCGTCAGGCCGTACGAGCCTGCCCGAATCTGATCCGCCTGGAACCCTTCCCCATCGTCCTCAATCTGCAAAATAATCTGTTTGCCGGTCTCTCCCAGGGCCAGGCGGACTTCGCTCGCGCGCGCGTGCTTGACGACGTTCGCCATGGCCTCCTGCGCGATGAGGAACAACTGATGCTCCTTCGCTTCGGAGATCGGCCGTTCCGCCTGAATATCTAGCGTGCCTTGAAGCCCGTTCTGCCGACAGAAGTCCGGGAACCAGCGATCGAGCGCTTCGGCGAGCGAGCGCCCCTGAAGCTCCATCGGACGGAGTTGCGCAATCAGTCCTCTCATCTGCTTCTGCGCGGACGAGGACATCTCGATGAGCTGCTCCATCACCTTCCCGCCCTGCTGCGGATTCTTCTCCATAAGCTTGGGCAACGCGGAAGCCGCCATATGAAGCGCGAACAACTGCTGGCTGACCGAATCGTGCAGATCTCTCGCCAGACGCCTGCGCTCCTCCAGCACCGCCGCCTCCAGCGCCGGCGCTTCCTCGAGCACGTCCTTCTCCCCCAGCTCCTGAAGCCGCTTCATGCGCGTCTCCAGCTTCTCAACCATAAAGTTGAATTCCTTGAACGTCTCCCCGAACGCATCCCGCGACAGCTCCGGCAACCGTTCGCTCCAATTGCCCATCGCCGCTTCCTTCATCGCCAGTTGAAGCTGATCCAGCCTGCGGTGAATCCGCCTGCCGAGCAGGTAAGCGATCGCGACGTCGGCGATCCAGATTACGACCGCCCAGCCGCCCCACCAATCCATGTAGGGCACCTCTCCGCGAATGGTTGTCCATGCCGCATAGACGAGGCCAAGCAGGAACGCCGTCGACGCCCCTGCATAGACAGCCCCTTCCCATTTGCTGTTGCGCACGATTCGCAGCATCCGCTTATCCCACCTTCTTGATGCGGACGTCGCCGATAAACGTGCTTACGATGAAGACGATCCGCTTCGGCGCGTCGTCGAAGCCCGGCGATTGCAGGTTCATCTGATTGAAGACGCCGCCGCGCTTCTGCTCAAGAATCGAGACATCGCCGATCAAGCTGCTCGAGACGACGCGAACCCCGATCGAGAAGTCGTTCGGCACGAACACCTTCACATCGCCGATGAACGAGGACACATAGATCCGCGTCTCTCCGATCGGAATCTGCGCCCGCGTCAGATCCATTCTCGTGTCGCCGATGAAGTGCGAGATGTTCATCGGACGAAGCTCGAAGTAGTCGCTTCCGATATCGAAGTCGCCGATGAACCTCGTGTGGCTCTCGCGCTGGGACGAATGATCCCAGTATCCATAGCCGTGTCCGTGCGCTTCCGCGCGTTCCTTCCACGACTTGTGGTGGTGCTTCCACGCCTCTCCCCGGCCCCGGAAGTCGCGGGTGCGATCGTGCCGTTCGTGCGAAGACTCATGGAACTGCTCGTGAGAAGGCTCGTGGGAAGGCTCATGGGAAGGCTCGTGGGAAAATCCGCCTTGCGGCTGCTCTCCCTTCGGCCCCGGAGCGGCATCGTCCCAGCCGAGAGAGTCCGGTGCGGGAGGCGGCCCGCGATCGATCGGAGGCTCCGGCTCGACATCGCGATATTCCGGCATCGACGGCGCCGGCGGCGGAACCGGGGGCGCCTTGGGCACGGAATTCCAGCCCGAGTCCTCTCCCGGCTGCTTCTTCGGTCTTCCGCCTCGAGCGATCAGATTCAAGCCGACCAGAATCAGCGCAACAGGGCCGATGAACCGGATCAGATCATGCAGCTCCCAGTCGATCCATTCCAGATTGCGCGCCAGGAAGAACATCCCCAGCAGCACCAGCAGCGGATTCCAATAGAAGCCTCCGTTGCGCTGAAGCAGCATTCCTTGGATTCCGATCAAGATGAGAATAACCGGCCAGTAAGAGGAGAACATCTCTCCTATATCAATAGAGATGACACCCGCTTGGTTAAACAGGAAGAGCGCGCCGACACCGATCAGGACGGCTCCCCAGAATAACCGATGCAAGAAGGATTGCATAACGATTCCTCCATTAAAATTGACTGTGATAGGCGCTATCCCTTGCTTCCTTGTTTCCTTGGATAATCCGAGGGAGATCGGCTTTGACAATTCCTATTATAGCGGCAATGCGCCGCTTCATGAAGCGGCGGGGGATGGATTCTCTTCTCCGTCCCGAGACCGAGATAGACAGAGAGACACCGAGAAAGACAATGTGATATTTACTCACAAACTTCGTTGACATCATCAATTCCTCCCTATATAATGAGTCCGATTTGCCATTGTTCATGTTAGGTTTTCACAATTTTATACCGGAGTTGACGATATGCAGCTACTAGACGTCTCCAATGGCCTGGATACCGTGTGGGTTATTCTCACAGCCGCGATGATTCTCCTGATGGAAGGAGGATTCGCTCTGCTGGAAGCCGGCTTCGTCCGGCAGAAGAACGCCGTCAGCATTATTATGAAGGTGTTCGTCGACATCGCGTTCGGAGCGCTTGTGTTCTATCTGGTCGGCTTCGGCCTGATGCACGGGCGCGATCTCGGGAGCTTCATTGGCACCAGCGGCTTCCTGATGAAGGGAGACCTGTCGCATCTGCCGACGAATATTACGAGCGATACGTTCTGGCTGTTCCAATGCGCGTTCGTCATCGCCGTCATCTCCATCGTCTCCGGGGCGGCGGCCGAGCGCATCCACTTCCGAGCCTACATCCTGTACACCATCGTCATGACCGGACTCATCTATCCGATCTCCGGCCACTGGATCTGGTCCGCGAACGGCTGGCTGGCCAAGCTCGGCATGATCGACTTCGCCGGCTCGGCGGCCATCCATGCCCTCGGCGGCTTCGCCGCGCTCGCCGCAGCCCTGTTCCTCGGGCCGCGCCTCGGCCGCTTCGGCCCGGAGGGGAAGACCAACATCGTCCCCCCGTCGAATCTGCCGCTCGCTTCCGTCGGCGCCTTCGTCCTGTGGTTCGGCTGGTTCGGCTTCAATTCGGGCAGCACGCTGAGCGCAACGAATCCGGGCATCGGTCATATCGCGGTCACGACGATGCTCGCCTCGGCGGCGGGCTGCGCCGCCTGCATCCTGTTCACGATGCTGCGTTACCAGAAGGCCGATCCGCCGATGGTCATCAACGGGGCGCTGGCCGGCCTCGTCGGCATTACGGCTGGCTGCGCCTTCGTCTCTGACGTCGCCGCGATCGGAATCGGAGCGGTATCGGGCATCGCCATGGTGCTCGCTTCGGAATGGCTGGAGCGCCGGAAGGTCGACGACCCGGTCGGAGCCTTCGCCGTTCACGGCGTCAGCGGCAGCATCGGCACGCTGGCCGTCGGCTTGTTCGCCTTGCCGGGAACGGCTGCCCATGCCGGCCTGTTCCACGGCGGCGGCTGGCACCTGCTCGGAGCCCAAGCGCTCGGCCTTGCCGTCGTCGCGGTGTGGGGCTTCGTCCTCACCTGGCTTGCCTTGCGTCTGATCCAGGCCTGGCGCCCCGTCCGCGTAAGCGAAGACGAGGAGAGAATCGGTCTCGACGTCTCCCTCCACGGGGTGCCTGCCTACAGCAAGGACAAGGACTTCATCGACGTGGACGAGCTGCGCAAGCCTTCCACGTAAATCCGGCCTTCGCCGCTCCCGGCAACAACAGCATCAACAACAAAGGCCTGCGCCGGAACTCTTCTTCAGAGTCCGAGCGCAGGCCTTCGTTCGTCAGTTCGGCTCGCACGTTCGAGCGGATATACCGGCTTCTATTCCGTCAGCTCCACGGGAAGCGTCCCTTCGAGCATCGCCCGATACCGTTCGATCTCCTCGCGGAGCAAGCGAGCCTTCTCCTTCGGCTTCTTGACATAGTGGATGTACTCGACAGCGATGTGATGATCGGGCTTCCGTCCGGTCAGCATGCGGCGAAGCGTTGACATCGCCCGGTAAGCTTGCTCTTCCTTCTGGACGCGGCGTTCGTAACGAAGAACCATCTCCTCGATCTCCCGGATCTCCGACTCCCGCTTCTCGATCAACGATTCGAGGAACGAGTACACTTCGGCATTCTTCCGGGCGGAAGAGGACGGCATGGCGGAACTTAACGGACCGTTCATGGAGTATCACCCATCTATCCTTGTTAACATTTGTGACAACTACACATATTGTACAAGAAAAAGATAGGCTTGAGAATGCTTATGTCAGGTTATTTCGCAGAAACTGCGATATCAATTCCGATGACCCCGGCAATTCGGCCGTCTCCATCGCGAATTGGCATGGAAACAGTCAGACATGGCCGCTTCGTGATGGCAGATAAGTACACATCGGATACGAACATCTCCCCGTTCATGGCCCGCTTCCACCACTCCCGCCCTTGCGCGTTGAGCAAGCCCGCTTCCGGCTCGGAGAACACGAATGTGCCGTCCGCCCGGTTCGACCAGATCGCTTCCATTCCGCCCGTCTTCTTCAGCAGCGAGCTCAGCGCGAGGCGGTGCTCGTCCTCGCCAAGCTCCGCCAATCCCGGGTTGCGGCCGAGCGCGGCGGCGAGCAGCTCCGTCCAGCGGGTGGCGTCGATCTCCTTAACACCCGACAGCACCTTCCCGCCCGTCTGCTGCACCGAAGCGGCCAGCTCGTCGGCCGAGGCCTTGACGGCGACGGATACCTTCCCCAGCTTCGCGATGGCCTTGCGCTGCTTCTCGTTCCGAAGCAGCGTATCATCCACCCCGCGCACCATAAGGCCGACGGAATCGACGACTTCCTTCAGCATGCCGTTCGCCGAGCTTGTCCGCCCCGCCTGCTCCACCGCCGCCTCCAGCGTCTTCCCGACCTGGGAGTCGACCTTCACGATATGGTTGAAGATCGAGTCCATGCGGTCTCTCGTCTGGCGCATCTCGTCCAAGCCCCGGGCGACCGAATGCTTCTCTTGATCGACCGAATCGACCACCTGGCGAATCCCGTTCTCGATGTCCTTGACGATTGTCGTCGAGCGCTTGACCGCATGGCCGCTCTGCTCCGCAAGCTTGCGGATCTCCTGAGCGACAACGGAGAAGCCGAGCCCGTACTCGCCCGCATGAGCCGCCTCGATGGCCGCGTTCAGCGCCAGCAGCGAAGTCTGGGAGACAATCTCCTGAATCAAGGCGTTGATCTCGTTGATCCTGGAGGCTTGCTCGATCAGGCTGCGAACCGTCTCCTCCATCGAGCCGTGATGAACGGACAGATCGTTCATCACCTCGTCGGTATGCGTCAAGGAACGCGCCACTTCGATGACGACATCCTTCGCTTCCCGGCTCTGGGCGCTCATCTGCTCCGAGACGGCACGAATCTGCTCGGACGAAGCCGCCACCTCTTGAAGCGCCGAGAACGCTTCCTCCAACTGGCCGGAAGCCTCCCGGCTCTTGACGCGAAGCCGCTCTTCCTCCTCGGCGGAACGAGCCGCGATCTCCTCAAGCTGCCCCATGCTCAGATCCACCTCGGCCACCGCCGCCTGGAGCCGGTCGGAGATCACAAGCGCTTCCTCCACCATATGCTTGAGAGCGCTGTCGTCTTCAGGCGCGGAGAGAGGCGAACCCGCGGAGCCGGAAGCAGCCGGCTTCTCCCCCGCCGTTCCGGCCTGTCCGATCCGAATGACGTTCCCTCGTTCTCGAATCCATCGTTGCCACTGCGCCATGAGACACCTCCGCTTGAATATGCTGCGAACTCCATATCTATCCTGCGAGCTTTAATTCTGATCCATAATTTTCTATAGTATACGTCATTATTCCTACAAAATCGACAAAAATAAAGAGGAACCGCCTGGTTCCTCCTGGTCGCAATCACCATGCGGGCGGCTTCCTTCGCCTCCGCAGCCGATCAACGCTTATTCCGATTCTGTGCGTTCTTCTTGTTATTCGAATAGGAATTCGCGCCGTCTATCGACTCGCTCGCGAACTCGGTATCTTGCGGCTGCTGATTGTGTTGGTTCTGATTCCGCTGTCCCTTGTTCTTGCCCAAGATCACTCACCTCCTCAGCACGTATCATTCGCCGATAGAGGAGTGATTATGTATGGGCGCCGGGCTCCGTTCGTTCTTGATCTGCTCCTTATGGATTCGTTCTCTCTCCCGATGGATTCTCGACTTGATCGTTCCGACGGGCATCTCCAGCGCAGCGGCGATCTCATCGTCCCGGAAGCCGTAATAGAACTTGTAGAGGAGCAGCGTACGGGCGGTCGGGTCCAATCTTCCAAGCATGTCGGACAGTTCCGTCAACAGCTCGGGATCGACGCCCGCGCCGGCCTGTGCGACATATTCCGGAATGTCGTCGTCGTAGAAGGCTTGTCTGCTCGAACGGCTTCTCCGTGCCCGATTCGCGTTGGAAGCGAGATTATATACGATCGTCTTCGCCCAAGGGATAAGCTTGTCTTCGTCCCGCAAGCTGTCCCTCTTCTCGAGAATGCGCACCCAAGCCTCTTGAACGATGTCCACCGCGTCCATCTTGCGAATCAGCTTGTGTCTGGCGACCTGCAGCATTTGCCGATAAAGCTCATGCATAAGCTCTTCAGAATCCACGTCGTTGCGGAAGGCAACGTTCGATTCTCGAAGGGAGATCTTCATTGGGAGAGGTCACTCCTCGGCGAAGCGTAATCATCTCCCCAATTGTAGCATAGACTCCGGCAAAAGAGAATATTTGACAGGAACCAGAGCTGTTTAGGGAATTGGTCCTAGCCCGAGGTCGGGTCGTCTTCGCTCGGCGCAATGACCTCGCTCATGTCATCGAGCATCGATTCGGTTATCTTCCCGTTCCCCTTGCGGATCACCCGAACATCGACGGTTTTCTTGCCCCATTCCTGGAACACTTGCCTCTTCGAAGGGAAGTAGAGGTCGATCTTCTTCCCCTTGATCTTGGAGCCCGTATCCGCTACGATTCCGTACCCGTACCCCGGAATGAACAGGATCGTCCCAATGGGAAAATACTTCGGGTCCGCCGCGATCGTCGACAGCTTGCCTCGACGGACCTTTACTCCGGAGTAGGTGATCCCGTACTGCGGATGCCCCGGCCGTTTGCCTGTCGACTCCACCCCGGCGGTATAGCCGGTCGCGACGACCCGAACGATCTCCCCTTGCTCTTCCGGACCCGGTCCGTCGGCAGCTTCCGCCTTCGGCTCCGCCCGTCCCGATAACGCAAGCGCGACGGTTACCGCCAGGGCGCTTCGCGCGAATCGGCCCGAGATGAACATAAAGCTTGCTGGCATCTTAGCACACTCCCCTGTGAGGAAGGGTACCCTTGGCCGGCAAGCTTTATGCGATCTGCTTATTGTCTTGCTCGACGCATCTTAGTCGGTGCGCTTCGAGGCGATCTCTTCGGAGATGCGGGCGATAAAGTCCGATACCGGCTGCGCTCCGAGGTCTCCCTCTCCGCGCCTGCGGACGGAGACGGTTCCGTTCGCCGCTTCGCTCTCGCCGACGACCAGCATGTACGGAATCTTCTCAAGCTGGGCTTCGCGGATCTTGTAGCCCATCTTCTCGTTGCGCAGGTCGGCCTCGGCGCGAACGCCGGCTTCGAGCAGCTTGTCGGTAAGCTCGCGGGCATATTCCTCGTACGCGAGGCTGACCGGAATGATCTTCGCCTGCAGCGGCGTCAGCCAGATCGGGAGCGCTCCGGCGAAGTTCTCCAGCAGGAATGCCGTGAACCGCTCCATCGTGCTGATGATGCCGCGGTGGATGACGACCGGGCGATGCTTCTTGCCGTCGTCGCCGACGTATTCGAGCTCGAACCGCTCCGGAAGAAGCACGTCGATCTGCGCCGTGGACAGCGTCTCTTCCTTGCCGAGCGCCGTCTTGACTTGCACGTCAAGCTTCGGACCGTAGAAGGCCGCTTCGCCTTCGGCTTCGAAGAACGGCAGGCCGAGCTCCTCGACGACCTCGCGCAGCATGCGCTGCGACGTCTCCCACATATTGTCGTCCGGCCAGTACTTCTCCTTGTCCTGCGGGTCGCGGTAGGACAGGCGGAAGCGGTATTCCTTGATGCCGAAGTCCTCGTACACCCGTTGGATAAGCTGCACAACCCGTTTGAACTCTTCCTTGATCTGGTCGAGACGGCAGAAGATATGGGAATCGTTCAGCGTCATCGCGCGGACGCGGTGCAGCCCCGTCAGGGCGCCGGACATCTCGTAACGGTGCATCATGCCGAGCTCGGCGATCCGGATCGGCAGATCGCGGTAGCTGCGCATCTCGCTCTTGTACACCATCATGTGGTGCGGGCAGTTCATCGGACGAAGCACCAACTCTTCGTTGTCCATCTGCATCGGCGGGAACATGTCTTCCTGGTAATGCTCCCAGTGGCCGGACGTCTTGTACAGATCGACGTTCGCGAGCACCGGCGTGTAGACGTGCAGATAACCCAGCTTCTCCTCGAGATCGACGATATAGCGCTCGAGCGTGCGGCGCACCTTGGCGCCGTTCGGCAGCCAGAGCGGAAGGCCTTGGCCGACTTCGCGCGAGAACGTAAACATGTTGAGCTCCTTGCCGAGCTTGCGGTGGTCGCGCTTCTTCGCTTCTTCGAGGAAGTGAAGATGCTCGTCAAGCTGGGCTTTCTTCGCGAACGCCGTTCCGTAGATGCGCTGCAGCATCTTGTTCTTGCTGTCGCCGCGCCAGTACGCTCCGGCGATGCTGAGCAGCTTAAACGCCTTGATGCGGCCCGTGGACGGAAGATGCGGCCCGCGGCACAGGTCGAAGAATTCGCCTTGGTCGTAGATCGTGATCGTCGACCCTTCCGGCAAGCCTTCGATCAGCTCGATCTTGAGCGGATCGCCGATCTCGCGGTACGTGTTCAGCGCTTCCTCCCGGCTGACGACGCGGCGAACGATCGGCAGATCTTCCTTGACGATCTTCTCCATCTCGCGTTCGATGTTCGTCAGATCGTCCGGCGTAATCGACTGCTCCAGGTCGATATCGTAATAGAAGCCGTCTTCGATAACCGGCCCGATGCCCAGCTTGACCTTATCGCCGCCGAACAGACGCTTGATCGCCTGCGCCATCAAGTGGGCGGAGCTGTGACGCATCACTTCGAGCCCTTCCGGCGTGTCCAGCGTAACAATCTCGAGCGCGCTGTCCTCTTCGATCACCGTATTCAGATCGACGACCTTGCCGTTCACCTTGCCGGCGACGGCGTTCTTCCTGAGCCCGCTGCTGATGGAGCCGGCGATGTCCTCGACCGTCGACCCCTGCGGGAATTCGCGAATCGCTCCATCGGGGAATTTAATTTGCAGTGCCATGCTGATTGGCCTCCTTTATGTCATTGCCTTGTTCGTGAAGATAAGTCGGCAAGGGACGCGCGCAGGTTCCATAACGACAAAAAAAACGCCCGTCCCAGCAGGGACGAGCGCTCGATCGTTCGCATCTCGTGGTTCCACCCTTATTCAACCGAAGCCCATTCGACCGAGGCACGGAATGCCGGACGAAGCTTCGATTCTCAGGCATGAGTAACGGTCATGACCCGGCATGGCTTACAGGCGGCGGCATCCGAACCGTAAGCTCCGGAATGCGGCCCGCGTTCAACCGTGCAGCTTGAAAGGGGTATACGCCTGTCGGTACCGGAAGGAACTTGCAGCCAAGGTTCCTCTCTCTGGGCCGTCCGTTGCAGACGTCGTTGTCTTTCTCATCGCTGTTGGGCGTATCTCGGAAGCTTCGCTCCCGTTCACGCAAGGCTAATTACCGGAATTATAACGCCAGCAGACTAGCCGCGTCAAGTCGGCATATCCGGACAGATAGCGGCACGCTCGCCGAAAATTCCCAGCAAAGTGCGAATCACCTGCGCCTCCGGCTCCCGGGTATGAATATACAGACGCCGCGGAGACGCAGCAAGCAGGCGGCTCACAAGCAAACTCTCCTCCTCCTGCTCGTCGGGCTCGCTGCTTCGTTCATCCGATATCGGCTCCGCAGGCCAGCTCTCCTTCTCGAGCGGCTTCATTTTCTCATCGAGCAGCTTGCAGGCATGTCCCTCGGAGTGCAGGACATGAACGGCCTGAACCCGTACCTCTTGCCATTCGACCATGGATTGCAGGAGCGACATGAACTCCTGATACTGCCATTCCATCATCCGCTCCAGAGCCGCCGCCTCCGCCGCCTCCTTCACTTCCTCCTGATAATCCCTAAGCCGGAATCGCAGGAAGCCGTCGAGATGCAGGAAGCTGTTCTCCATCAGGAACGCGCCAAGCGGCTGCCCCCAGCGCTTGATTCTTCTTGCCCGGCCTTGCTGAGCGGCGGTCCCCTCGTACTCCGTCTCCCCGTCGAGCATCCCGATCGCCTCGGAGATCATCACGTCCGTCTCGACCGCATCCGCGCGCGCACCCTGCCGCTTGCTTATGAGCCGGCGCAGCAGCGACGGTTCCCGCTCCGACACGATGAAGTCGGCCAGCACGGCCCCCGTCTTCCCGCAGAATTCCTCCCGCCCCTTCTCGATGGCCAGGCAACACCGTATCCGACCGTCCTCGCGCGAATATTCCCAAGGCCCTTCCCCGCTGCCGCCCGTGAGCCCGGCGAATGACTGATTCAGCATGACGGCAAGCCGCATAGCCGCCTCGCGCTCCGTCCCCGCGTCGATCGTCCATTCGTCCCTCTTCACCTGATCACCTCCGACTTCTCCTTAGCTACACTATATGGTGACCGAAAAAAGGATATACGATCGGCGCGGCGATATGGTATATTTTATAAATCGACATCAACCGGTTTCCCCTCGGCTACGGCGCGTATCCTTCCCCTCCCAAGCAATCCCCGCCAGAATGACCAACCAATTCGAACCTCTAATCCCTATCTCCTCCGGAGCTCCAATTCGAACCAATTCACACCTCGAATCTACATTTCTATCCGAAGCTCCAATCTGAACCAATTCACACCTCGAATCTACATTTCTATCCGAAGCTCCAATCTGAACCAATCCATATCTCCACCCAAACCTCCGGCGGTTTATGCTGATGTGATGCTGGTGCTGATCGGGGCATATGCCGATTCGGCGCTTGCTGATTCGCCTCATGCTGATCGGGGCATACGCTGATCCTCCTCACGCTGATCCGAAGCATATGCCGATTCGCCTCCCCCAGCGATTTTATGGTCGAGTAGGTAGGGCCTCTCCTTTCGAGGATTGTGCCCGTCCCCCTCACAGATCCGTACGTGCGGAATTCCCGCATACGGCTCTTCGACGCATCTTTCACAGAATGGTTATTTGT
>NZ_SSOB01000062.1 GCF_004801405.1 Cohnella fermenti | reverse complement strand
GAACGGATAGCTTCACGTTCACGGCGTTCGATGGAACGGACTATTCGAACGAGGCGACGGTGAGCATTCAGATTGCGCCGCCGGCCAACAACGCACCGGTAGCGGTTGGGGCTGAAGTGAATGCGGTTGAGGGCGAGAGCATCATCATCAACTTGACGGCTTCGGACGAGGACGGTGACGAGCTCGCCTATGAGATCGTTGAAGAACCGGGAAGTGGAACTCTGGTTCCGATACAGGGAGAAGCAGCTTCTTATTTATACACGGCGGCTGATGGAATCTCTGGCTGGGATAGCTTCACATTCCGAGTATTCGACGGAATTGATTATTCGGATACGGTCACAGTGAGCATTCAAATTACTCTGTCCAGCAACACGGCATTGAGCGATATTCAGATTAATGGGGTCAGCCTGGAAGGGTTCGATACCGATGAGAATCAATATTACCTCACGGTGCCGTACACAACGAGTGGGCTCGAGGTTCTCGGGATTAAGGAGGACCCCTCTGCATCCGTCTATGTATCGGGAGCGTCAGGATTCCACGTTGGCGACGATAATGTAGTCGAGATCTTGGTCACGGCTGCTAACGGAACTACTCAAGCAACTTATCGAATTACGGTAACGAGGCAAGCGGCGGACCAGGATTCGACTTTGCACGAGCTAAGTGTCGATGGTTATACTCTGAGCCCGGCGTTCAGCCCATCCATCACGGAATATGTGCTACACGTCCCGAGCAATGAGGAATCCGTAACCGTCATTTATGCGGCGGCAGCGACTGCAAGTGTGAGCATGTTCGCAGGCGGCGATACTGTTCAGGGCAACGAGGTTCCTCTTAACGCGGAAGGGGACACCGTAATCCAGATCGAGGTTGCGGCGCAGAGCGGAGGAGAACCGACCGTTTACACGATCGCTGTCTCCAAATTGCCTACAGGAGTTCTTGGATGGACGACGAAGGCGGACGGAATTGTGCAGAGTTGGGCTCTAAGCAATAGCTACTCGGGCGGGTATTATGAGGAGAAGTATTATTCCTTGTACTTGGAGTCGTTGCCAGCCGAATTGGAGATCGATCTGGACTTCGACACTTCCCTTGTTGAATCGGCAGAATTGAATTATGAATTGGATATTCTGGACGGGGAGCCAACTATCTTCACAAGCGAGGAACTTCATGTAGGGACTAATGAGGCCTATGTCTACTACGAGCTCTCGGACGGTTATTATGTCGATGTGTACTTGACCATCTACATCGGCCCACCGAGTATTGAGTTCAATAACCTCATGTTAGACGGCCAGGGAACTGTTGCAGGGCCGGCCAAGGTGTCGGAGGATGTCTATACCGCAATTGCATACACCGTCGCCGGCGACTACCTTGCGGTAAATGCAGAGTCGTCCTTCGGAGATAGCGACAACACTTACTTAAACGTGTTTG
Organism: Cohnella fermenti; assembly: GCF_004801405.1. Taxonomy (GTDB): domain Bacteria; phylum Bacillota; class Bacilli; order Paenibacillales; family Paenibacillaceae; genus Cohnella; species Cohnella fermenti. The sequence continues at coordinate 43,999 of NZ_SSOB01000062.1, read as the reverse complement.
CCAACGGAGTTCAGGTTGAGCGTCCGGGAAGCGCCTATCTCGTTCCACTCGAAGCCGAGTGGAACACGATTGAGTTCGAGCTGCTGAATCCGATCACCGGGAATGTGATCCGGACGGTCGAGCTTCAGGTGTATGTCGGCCTTGGCATTCCGGAAAGTCTGAGCTTAAGCGGAATTCAGGCTTCGTACACGACGAACGAAGGAACAATTGACGTTTCGTTCGTCAATGAACAAGGGTATCCGCTGAATTGGACCGGATGGATTGCGGCATATGCGGCGGATGAACTGACATTTGCTCCTCAGCTCGAAGACGAGCAATCGACGGTCGAGGTGCTGTACGAGAGCGGGAATGGAGAGCTTCTTGCGGCGGAGGCTGCAGGAGATGGAACCTACCGGATTCCGCTTGATGCGTATTATGTAACTTTCTACGTCGTGGTAAAAGATTCGAGCGGGCATTCCGTATCGTATCAAATGAGTCTTCAACAGCAGTACGCTTATTTGACGCTTCGCTATGGAGACGAAGGATCCTACACCGGAACATATCCTTATCAAGTGGGAGCTAATTTCTTCGATGTGTGGATAGATGGTTCATCCGCATCGAACGTCAATCTGATGTACCCGTGGGACGGCTATGAAGTGTCGGTCAATGGGAGCCTGCCCGGGGAGCCATACAACTTCGCTGCGGAAGGCGAGGTGCCTGTCGGAGACAATCAATATACGGTCACCGTCTCGGATGGCGCGCATTCGGCTACGTATACGTTCCACCTTATCCGTAAAGGCCAGTGGTTCGCCAATGTGGAGGCAACTGATCTGACTCTAAGCTATGGAAACGGTCAAGTTGCTAGCGGCAGCTACGGAACGAGCTATTATTGGGGAGAATCTTGGTACTTCTACAATGTGCCTCAGGGTACGGATCAAGCAACGTTGACATTTAACCTGAGCAGCGGTTCGACCTCCAAGCTGTACGATAACAATGGCAAGCTTGTTGCAGAGGGCATCGACAGCTATGTGCTGACTCTAGACTCCGAGCCGATGAGCGAAAATATTCAACAAATTTTCAATCTGGTAACTCAGGATTCGCAAGGCAATCAATACGTTTATCCGATCTACGTCAACTTCTCCTATTCGCAGTCCGAGGAGCCCTATAACGGGCTTCCGGACGGAATCTCGTCGTGGTCGTTGACGGGGGATGACGAATTGATCGCTTCGTGGGCACAGTCCTGGAACGGAGCCTACTATTCCGAGCTTAGTTCGGATACGACTTCCTTGACCTTCGCATTGGACCTGGAAGAAGGCTACACGGTATCGCTCGCTTCGGAGACAGCCGGTTATCTGGATGCGAACCAAGATGGCAGCTACACGCTGGGACTGCAGCCCGGATACAACGAGTATATTCTGTACGTAACCGCACCAAGCGAGTACACGGAAGAGTATTATCTGTATGCCATCGTCGGCAGCACCGTTCCCGATCTGGTGGCCAGCTACAGCACAGACGAGGGACCGGATTCGTCGGACATTGACACCAACACGTATATGTATTGGAGAGCACTGCCGGACGCAACGGACGATACCATCGTTCTCACAGCAACGAACTTCGACACGGGCCGGGTGTACTTGGAAGAACTGTATGACGATTTTGACTATCAGACGGTAACTCCTGCCAGCGAGAACTCATATTCGCTCCAGCTTGATCGCAACATTAACAGGTACACTTTGTACATGTCCGATGCAGCCGGAAGATACATGTCTCCGTTCATTACGTTTTTCTATAAGATGTATCAACTGGTGAGTCCGCAATTCGGTCAAGGTGAAGGCATTCAACTGTCGTCGTACGATCCGGGTACCCGTTCCTGGACAGCTACGCTCGATCCGTCCAACGTACAGGGTGAATACCATCTTAGTCTTAATGCAACGGACGTCAGCTATTATACGGTCTATGCCACTCTTGTCGACGCAAGCGATTCGAATGTAATTACCGACGAATCGGGCGGTACGTACACGCTGGACCTCAGCTCGTTCGGGAGCGGCGACTCCATTACCCTAAAGGTCCAATTCTCTTATGCGTATAGTCCTCTTGAGGAATACTACATTACGCTGAATTTCAGCGCTACTGCCTAACGATTTGAGCAGCCGCTTGTCATACCGGGATTCTCCTGGTTGACAAGCGGTTTTTCTCCATGTGAAGCCGGTGGTGACGTTAAAGCCGATGACTACCGGGTTTTATGTGAAAATTCATATTGGAGCGGCGCGATAACGGGGGGATTGAACGATTTTATGCGAAAAATCACATTCATAGGGGCCGTTCTGCCTCGAACGATCCGTATGTATGCGAAAAATCATATAAAACGCCTCGATTCTTCCGAATTAAAGCCTGCGAATGTGAAAAACCACATAAAATCGCACGAGTCGTCGAGTCGGGAGAGACAAGTAGCCTGGTTGAGAAGAAAGGAGTCCCGAATGGAAACGGAGAGGCCGTCTCATCGCCGAGAAGCGGAGAACGCGTCATCGGAGAATGGAGAGGTTGTCTTATCTGCACGCATATTGTCGAAGTTTGTAAACGCTTTATTTTTCGTGGACGGCACTTGGACCGTTTGGTATAATTTGTGGAGGCAAAAGCACCCGTATCTGCAGTCTCTTCATTCCAATTCGCCGGAGGCGATGATGTGGAGAAGTATGCGAATCAGTATGTGATTGTCACCGTCTTCCTGGTGCTCGGCATCGCGTTCCCGATTGTCGTGCTGCAGATTGGCAAGCTGCTCAGGCCGAGCAAGCCGAACGCCGAGAAGGAAACCACCTATGAGAGCGGCAACGAGCCGGTCGGAGACAGCCAGATTCGTTTTAACGTCAGATACTACCTGTATGCATTGATGTTCGTCGTGTTCGATGTGGAGACTGTGTTCCTGTATCCCTGGGCCGTTGCGTATAAGCAACTCGGCCTATTTGCGTTGTTCGAGATGGTTGTGTTCGTCGGCTTGCTTCTTGTCGGTCTTCTCTACGCCTGGAGGAAGAAGGTGTTCCAATGGAATTCGATCTAGCGAGAATCTCGCCGGAGGACGTGCAGGAGCTGGAGCGGAATGTGTTCGTCGGCAGCATCGAGACGCTGAAGGGGTGGGTGCGCAGCAATTCGCTGTGGCCGCTTACGTTCGGGCTGGCCTGCTGCGCGATTGAGATGATGGCGGCGGGAGCGCCGCATTACGATCTCGACCGGTTCGGGGTCATGTTCCGCACGTCGCCGCGCCAGGCCGACGTCATGATCGTGTCCGGCACGGTCACGAAGAAGATGGCGCCGCTGCTGCGGCGGCTGTATGACCAGATGCCGGAGCCGAAGTGGGTGATTGCGATGGGCTCCTGCGCGACGGCCGGCGGGCCGTATGTGAAGTCGTACTCCGTCGTCAAGGGAGTCGACCAGGTCGTTCCCGTCGACGTGTATATTCCCGGCTGCCCGCCGAACCCGGCGGCGCTGATCTATGGCATCAACAAGCTCCAGGAGAAAATCCGCTATGAGGCGAAGACCGGGAAGCGGGTGACGGGCTGATGAGCGAGGAAGAGAAGCAAGAAGGAGCGCGGCCGGAAGGTGCGAGAGCAGAGGGAGCGCAGCCGGAAGGTGTGAGAGCGGAGGGAGCGCAACCGGAAGGTGTGAGAGCGGAGGGAGCGCGGCCGAAGGCGGAGGAGAAGAAGCAGACGGAGGGGAGCCCGGCGGAAGCCGAGGCCCCCGTCCGCCGCAAGGAGACGGACGAGGAGAAGGCGGCGCGCCGCAAGGCCGCGTTCGAGGCGCGGGAAGCGGCGAAGGCCGCGGCAGCGATGGCCGCCGCCCAGGCGGCTAAAGAGGCAGCCAATGCCGCGGCATCGGCGCCTGCCGCCGCCCATTCGGCCGCCCCCGGCGCCGCCTCCGCGGACGGCCAAGCACCGCCCGGTGCGCCCGGCGCCGCATCGCCCGGCGCTGCCGCAGGCGCCGCCCCCGGCTCTTCGCGCCCCGGCGTCGCCGCCGATGCCGCGCCCCCGCCTCCTCCGCCGTCGCCGAACCGGCCGCGGCTCGACCGCGCCGTCCAACTGCTGCGCGAGCTGGTCGCGGAGGACGCCGTCGAGGAGGCGGAGATCAACGAGCCGAACGACCATCTGCCGACGATCGTCGTGAAGAACGAGCGGTGGTCGGAGGCGGCGCGGCTGTTCCGCAGCCACCCGGAGCTGAACACGAACTACCTGCGCAATGTGTCCGGCGTCGACCACGAGACGCATATGGAGGTGGTCTACCACCTGCTGAGCCTGGACAGCGGCCACGGCTATGCGCTCAAGGTGCGAACCGACCGGGACACGCCGCAAGTCGCTTCCGCCACTCCCGTCTGGCAGACCGCCAACTGGAATGAGCGCGAGATTTACGATCTTCTTGGGATTGATTTTCCCGGGCACCCCGACTTGAGACGCATCATGATGCCGGACGACTGGGTCGGACACCCGCTTCGCAAAGATTACGCGCCCTTGGATTCGGAGGTGTAGCAATCCGTGATTCGGACCGAGGAACTGCTTCTGAACGTAGGCCCCCAGCATCCGAGCACCCATGGCGTCTTCCGCATCATCGTCAAGCTGGACGGAGAGATCATCACCGAGGCAACCCCGGTCATGGGGTATCTGCACCGCGGCACCGAGAAGCTCGCCGAGAACCTGAACTTCACCCAGATTATTCCTTACACCGATCGCATGGACTACGTGTCCGCGATGACGAACAATTACGTGCTCGTACATGCCGTCGAGAAAATGATGGGGCTGGAGGTGCCCGAGAGGGCCGAATTCCTCCGCCTGATCGTGATGGAGCTGCAGCGGGTGGCGAGCCATATGGTGTGGTGGGGGACGTACCTGCTCGACATCGGGGCGCTCAGCCCGTTCCTCTACGCCTTCAGCGACCGGGAGCGGATTCTCCAGTTGTTCAACGAGCTGTGCGGCGCGCGCCTCACGTACAACTACATGCGCGTCGGCGGCGTGAAGTGGGACGCGCCGGAGGGCTGGATCGACCGCGTGAAGCAATTCGTTCGCGACATGAAGACGAAGCTGCTGGAGTACGACGATCTGGCGAGCGGCAACGAGATCCTCCTGTCGCGGATTAAGGGAGTCGGCACGTACGATGCGCAGACGGCGATCGACTACGGCTTGTCCGGGGCGAACCTGCGCTCGACGGGCGTGAAGTGGGACCTGCGCAAGAACGAGCCGTACAGCCTGTACAGCCGCTTCGAGTTCGACGTGCCGGTCGGCAAGAACGGCGACTGCTACGACCGCTATCTCGTCCGGATGGAGGAGATGAGGCAGAGCCTGCGCATTCTGGAGCAAGCGCTGGAGCAGTTCCCGGAAGGCGGCGAGACGATGGGCAAGGTGCCGCGCGTCATCCGGCCTCCGGTCGGCGAGATCTACGTGCGGATCGAGTCCCCGCGGGGCGAGATCGGCTGCTACATCGTGTCCAAGGGCAAGGCCGAGCCGTTCCGCCTGAAGTTCCGCCGGCCGAGCTTCGTGAACCTGCAGATTCTTCCGAAGCTGCTCGTCGGGGAGAGCATGACGAACCTCGTCACCATTCTCGGGGGCATCGACATCGTGCTCGGGGAGGTGGACTGCTGATGCAGAAGTTCTGGAACGATCCCGTCACCTGGGGCCATGCCGGCCTCTATCTGCTCGGCGCGATCGCCGTGCTCGCGGTCGTCATCGTCTTCGTTACCTACGCGATCTACTTCGAGCGCAAGGTCATCGGCTGGATGCAATACCGCCGGGGGCCGAACCGGACCGGGCCGCTCGGCCTGCTGCAGACGGTAGCGGACGTCGCGAAGCTGCTGATGAAGGAGGACACGATTCCGGCCAAGGCGGACAAGGCGCTGTTTATTCTCGCTCCCGTGCTTGCGTTTGTGCCGTCTTTTCTCGTGCTGGCCATTATCCCTTACGGGCTTAACCTGCAATTCGCCGACCTGAACGTCGGCTTCCTCTATTACGTGGCGCTGTCCGGAATTACGACGATTGCGATCGTGCTCGGGGGATGGTCCTCCAACAACAAATACGCGCTTCTCGGGGGCATGAGGTCGGCTGCGCAGATGATCAGCTACGAGGTGCCGCTCGTCATGTCGGTCGTCGGCATCGCGATGATGACGGAGAGCCTGAATCTGAGGGAGATTGTCATCTATCAGGAAGGCTGGTTCTGGCATTGGAACTTCCTGCCGCAGATCGTCGGCTTCGCCGTGTTCGTCGTGGCCGCGATCTCCGAGCTGAACCGGACCCCGTTCGACCTGCCGGAAGCGGAATCGGAACTGGTCGCGGGCTACCACGTCGAGTACAGCGGCTTCCGCTTCGCGTTCTTCATGCTGACCGAATACATCTACGTGTACGCGATCGCCTGCCTGGCGACGATTCTGTTCCTCGGCGGGTGGAATGCTCCGGCACCGCAGCTCGACTTCATTCCCGGCCTTGTCTGGTTCGCGCTCAAGTTCGCCTGTATCGTGTTCTTCCTGTTCTGGATTCGCGCAACCCTCCCCCGTCTCCGCATCGACCAACTGATGGGGCTGGCGTGGAAGGTGCTTCTTCCTCTGGCGATCCTGAATATTTTCCTGACGGCGGTTGGCATTGAATGGTGGGGCAAAGGAGGCGGATGAGCGTATGGCGATAAGAGGAACGGGGATTGTCAAGGGGCTGAAGGTGACGCTGCGGACGCTCGGGGCGAAGAAGGTCACGATGAAGTATCCCGACGTGCCGATAACGATGCCGGACCGGTTCCGCGGGGTGCAATACTTCGAGCCGGACAAGTGCATCGTGTGCAACCAGTGCGCCCGCATCTGCCCGACCGACTGCATCACGCTGACGGGCAAGCCGAATCCGGACCCGGAGAAGAAGGGCAAGGTCATCGACACGTTCGACCTGAACTTCGAGATCTGCATCCTGTGCGACCTGTGCACGGAGGTGTGCCCGACCGAGGCGATCGTCATGACGAACAACTTCGAGCTGGCCGCCTACAGCCGGGACGATCTGTTCAAGGACCGCGACTGGCTGTACGAGAACAACCGGAATATTCGCGAGGACAACAACAACATCGGAGCTCCCCAGAGAGGGGGCGCCAAATAAGCCGTGTTCAACAACGTTAACATCGAGTTCACCGGGGAATTCTTCGCCTTCTTCCTGCTGGCCGTGTGCGCGATCGTCGGCGCCGTGCTGGCGATCAACTTCGCGAAGGTTGTCCATATGGCGGTCTCGCTGGCGTTCACGTTCGTCTCGCTGGCCGGCTTGTACGTGCTGCTGCAGGCCGAGTTCGTCGCATTCGTGCAGGTGCTGCTCTACGTCGGGGCGGTCACGATTCTGATGATCTTCGGCATCATGATGACGAAGCATCAGAGCGAAGGGAGCGAGACGGGAAGACCGCTGCTCGAGACGCTGGCCGCCATCGGCTGCCTGTGCCTGTTCGGCATTCTGTTCTACGCGATCCGCAGCGCCTCGTTCCCCGTGCCGACGGGCGAGCTTCCGGCGGACAACACGATGGCGATCGGCAAGCTTCTCTACTCGTCGTACGCGATCCCGTTCGAGCTGGTGTCCGTGCTGCTGACCGTCGCCTTCATCGGCGCGGTGGCGCTGGCGAAGCGGGAGCCGGAAGGCGGGAATGGCGAAGGGGCCGAACCTGCTGCGGAAAATAAACCTGCACCCCTGTCCGGAGAGGAGGGGAAGACGCCATGACGATGCTTGGGTCGTATCTGACGCTGGCCGCCGTGCTCTTCTGCCTTGGCTTGTACGGTGTGCTCACGAAGCGGAACGCGATTATCGTGCTGCTCTCCATCGAGCTGATGCTCAGCGCCGTCAACCTGAACCTGGTCGCCTTCGCCAAGTACGGGATCAATGCGTCGTTGCGCGGCCAGGTGTTCTCGCTCTTCACGATGACGGTCGCGGCCGCGGAAGCCGCCGTCGGCATCGCCGTGCTTATCTCTCTGTACCGCCGCCGGGCGACGGTGAATGTCGACGAGTTCAACGAGCTGAGGAGGTAGCGGTATGGACATTGTTTTCTCGCAGGTTGCCTGGCTTGCCCCGCTGTTCCCGCTCACGGCGTTCGCCGTCCTGACCGCGATGGGCCGGGGACTCGGCAAGGCCGGCGCAATCGTCGCGACGGCGGCATCGCTGCTCTCGTTCGTGCTCGCTCTATTGATCGCCGCCGAGAGACTCGGAGATTCGGCGGAGGATTACACCGGAAGGATCGAGTGGCTCAGAGCGGGAGGCGTCGTGCTGCACGCGGGGTACGAGGTGACGAACCTGACGGCGCTTATGCTCGTGATCGTCACGCTCGTTGCGCTGCTCGTGAACGTCTATTCGCTCTCCTACATGAAGGACGACGAGAGAATCTCCGTCTTCTTCGCCTACGTCGCGCTGTTCACCGCCTCGATGCTCGGGCTGGTGCTGGCCGACAACCTGCTCACGCTGTACGTCTGCTGGGAGCTCGTCGGGGTGTGCTCGTTCCTGCTTATCGGCTTCTGGTTCCGCAAGCCGGAGGCGCGGGCGGCCGCGAAGAAGGCGTTCGTCGTGACGCGGATCGGCGACCTCGGCCTGCTTATCGCGATTCTGCTGCTCTACTGGAACATGCCGAACCACGCGCTCGATTATACGAGCTTGTACAATGTCTTCCACTCGCAGAGCGAAGCGCTCTCGGACTCGCTTACGACGCTGATCGCGCTGCTTATCTTCCTCGGCGCCGTCGGCAAGTCGGGCCAATTCCCGCTGCACGTCTGGCTGCCAGACGCGATGGAGGGGCCGACGCCGATCAGCGCCCTGATCCACGCGGCGACGATGGTGGCGGCCGGCGTCTATCTGGTGGCGCGGACGTTCGACGTCTTCGAGGCTTCGCCGAATGCGCTGACGGTCGTCGCGCTCGTCGGGGCGTTCACGGCGATCTTCGCCGCAGCGATCGGCCTCGCGCAGAACGACATCAAGCGGGTGCTGGCGTACTCGACGGTCAGCCAGCTCGGCTACATGATGCTGGCGCTCGGCTCCGGAGCGGCGGCTGCGGCGATGTTCCACCTGTTCACGCACGCGTTCTTCAAGGCGCTCCTGTTCCTGGCGGCGGGCAGCGTCATTCATGCCGTACATACGCAAGACATCCGCGAGATGGGCGGCCTCGGCCGTCGAATGAAGCTGACGGCCTGGACGTTCGGCATCGGGGCGCTTGCGCTCTCGGGCGTGCCGCCGCTGTCCGGCTTCTGGTCGAAGGACGCGGTGCTCGCCGCCGCGCTGGAGAAGAGCCCATGGCTGTTCGCCGTCGCGGTCGTCACGGCTTTGTTCACGGCGCTCTACATGGCGAGGCTGTTCTTCCTCGTCTTCACGGGCTCGTCGCGGGGCGAGGCGGTCGTCTATGTCCACGCGAAGGAGTCGCCGGCGGCGATGACCGTGCCGCTCGTTATTCTGGCCGTCCTGACCGTCGCCGCCGGCTTCGTCTGGACGCCGTGGAACGAATGGCTGCCGGGCTGGCTTGCAGGTTCGGGAGCGGGTGAGGAGGAAGCGGGGGCGGGAGGCTGGAACGGCGTTGTCGTCGCCGCTTCGGTGGCCGCTTCGCTGCTGGGTCTGCTGCTGGGCTGGCTGGTCTACGGCAGGAAGGGAGCGGCTGTGTCGGCGGCCGCGGCGAAGGCGCCGGGGCTGGTCCGAATCCTTGAGCGCAAGTTCTATATCGACGAGCTGTACGACATCGCGTTCGTACGTCCGCTTGCCGTGCTGGGCCGCGCTCTTCACGTCTTCGACGAGGTGGTCGTGGACGGGGCCGTGCGCCTTGTCGGCCGCTCCGTTCAGGCAGCGGGCAAGCTGAACACGAGGCTGCTGAGCGGTCAATTGCAAACCTATGGCCTGGCCGCGCTGGCAGGCGCCGTCATTCTGATTGTGGCCATCGCCGGAAGGAGGTTCTGGTGATGCTGGACGATCTTCCGATCTTATCGATGATTGCTTTCCTGCCGCTCGTCGGGGCGCTTGTCCTGCTGCTTGTCCCTCAGGGGCGGGCTCGGCTGATTCGCGGGATGGCGCTTGCGTTCACCTTCGCTCCGCTGCTCGCCGCAGTGGCGCTGTACATCGCCTATGAGCCGCTGCTCGGCGGAGAAGCGTTCGCGGAGAAGCTGACCTGGCTGTCCGTTCCTCTGAACATGGAAGCGGGGCTCTCCGCCAATGGGGCAACCTCCTACCGGCTGCTCTTCGATTACCGGATGGGCGTCGACGGCATCTCGCTCCCGCTTGTGCTGCTGACGGGAGTCGTCGCTTCGATGGCTGCGCTCGCCTCCGTTCAGATCCGCAAGCGATGGAAGCTGTATTACGTCCTGTTCCTGCTGCTGCAGACGGGCATGTACGGGGTGTTCCTCGCGCGGGACCTGACCGTATTCTTTATCTTCTTCGAGATGACGCTGATTCCGATGTTCTTCCTCATCGGAATCTGGGGCTACTTCAGCCGGGAGAATGCCGCCAAGCGGTTCCTTGTCTACAACGGGCTCGGCTCGGCGGTTATGCTGCTGGCGTTCCTGATGCTGATCGCGACGGCGGGCTTCAGCATCGAGCAGACGGCTTCCGGCGCGGCGCTGAGCTTCAGCGGAAGCTATGACGTGCTGGCGGCGAATCTGGCGGACCCGAACGCGGCGGCGAACCTGAACGGCTCCATGTTCCTGTCGGATTCGCTGAAGGGGGCGGCCTTCGCTCTGCTTGTCGTCGCCTTCGGCATCAAGCTTCCGCTCTTCCCGTTCCACACGTGGATGCTGAAGGTCCACACCGAGGCGGCGCCTCCGGTCGTTATGATCCATTCCGGCATCCTGCTCAAGATGGGGGCGTACGGGCTGCTCCGCTTCGGGGCGTTCCTGCTGCCCGACCAGCTTCGGGCATGGGCGCCGGCGCTGGCCGCGCTGGGCGTCGTCAATATCGTGTACGGAGCCGTGCTCGCCTGCGTCCAGAAGGAATTCAAGCTGATGCTCGCCTACTCGAGCATCAGCCATATGGGCATCGTGCTGCTCGGGATCGCCGCGCTGAACGAGACGGGCTTCGAGGGGGCGATCTACCAGAGCGTCTCGCACGGCCTGATCTCCGCGCTGCTGTTCCTGATCGTCGGGACTTTGTACGAGCGAACCGGGACGACCCGAATCGACGAGCTCGGCGGGCTCGCGAGCGCGCTGCCGTTCACGTCGGGCATTCTGCTGACGGCGGGGCTCGCCTCGCTCGGGCTTCCGGGCCTGTCCGGGTTCGTCGGAGAGTTCCTGAGCTTCCTCGGGCTGTTCGACTCGTATCCGTGGCTGGTCGCAGTCGGCGTTCTCGGGCTGCTGTTCTCGGCGGTCTACGTCCTTCGCGGCGTGCTCGGCATGACGTACGGGGCGTTGCCGGACCGCTTCGCGGGTCTGCGGGACGTCCGCTTCGTCGAGGCGCTGCCGATGATTGCGCTGACGGCGCTGATCGTGCTGCTCGGCGTGTATCCGTCGCTCCTGACGGACGCGATGGCGCACGGCTTCGACGGCGCGCTTAAACTCCTTCAGTCTGCGGCCGGGAGGTGAGAAGATGCAGACAGTGGTGCAGACCTTGACTTGGCACGACACATGGTATCTGGCCCCGGAGATCGTCCTCGCCGCGTTCACGATCGTGCTGGCGATTCTGGATCTGGCGCTGCCGAAGCGAATCGGCAGGAATATTATCGGCTGGGGCGCGCTTCTTGGGCTTATTGCGGCCGGCGTCTTCGTCGGCTGGCATATTCACGATCTCTCGACCTGGGAGGAAGCGGGCAAGGAGCCGTTCCGCAATCTGCTGGACGGCAGCTACCGGGTAGACGACTTCGGCAACCTGCTCAAGCTCGTGTTCCTCGGAGCGACGGCGCTGATCGTTCTGGCCTCGCTGGGAACAACGAGGACGGACGAGATTCCGATCAAGGGGGAGTTCTACTACCTTGTTCTTCCTGCCGTCCTGGGGGCGATGGTCATGGCGTCCTCCGGCGACTTGATCACGCTGTTCATCGGCATGGAGCTGCTCGGCATCACCTCGTACGTTCTCGTCGCCGCCCGCAAGAGCGCGGGAATATCCGGCGAGGCCGCGTTCAAGTACGTGGTCACGGGCGGAACGGCGTCGGCGTTCGTGCTGTACGGGATGTCCTTCCTGTACGGCATGACCGGGTCGACGAGGCTTAGCGGGATCGGGGATGCGATCGGCAATGCCGTTGCGGAATCCCCGGCGATGGTGTACGTCGCCTTCTTCCTGCTGATTGTCGGCTTCGCGCTGAAGCTGGCGCTCGCTCCCTTCCATGCCTGGGCGCCCGACGTTTACCAGGGAGCTCCGACGCCGGTCACCTCGTTCCTCGGCGTTGTCGCCAAGGGGGCGGCGTTCGCGATGCTGTATCGCATCTTCGTGAACACCGCCTTGTACGCATATGCCGACAACACGCAACTGCGCGACGATCTGTACCTGGCGCTGAAGGTGCTGGCGGCGGCCGCGATGCTCGTCGGCGTCGCGGGGGCGCTGCGGCAGCAGAACGCGAAGCGGCTGCTGGCGCTGTCCGGGGTGGCGAACGCGGGCATTCTGCTGATCCCGCTGGCGCTGGACGTGACGAACTTCCACGCGTCGTTGTTCTCGGAGTTCATCTACTACTTGCTGGCGTACGTCCTTATGAACGCGGGAGCGTTCGCCGTTGTCGCGGTGGTCGCCCGCGGGGCGAAGAGCGAGGAGCTGTCGGGCTTCGCGGGCTTGTACCACCGGGCGCCTTGGACAGCCGCCGCGATGACCGTCCTGGTCTGCTCCCTGGCCGGTCTGCCGGTGACGGGCGGCTTCTTCGGCAAGCTGTTCATCCTGTTCGGCACGGTCCAGACGAAGGAGTATTGGCTGGCGGCGGTTCTGCTGGCTTCAACGGTCATCTCTTACTACGTCTACTTCTCCTTCATCCGCCAGATGTATCTGCGCGGAGGAGAGAGCGAGCTGCCGGTGACGGTGCCGGTCCCGACCGGACTCGTCATCTGGATCTGTGCCGCGGCCACCGTCGCCATGGGGTTCCTGCCGAAGCCGATCCTGGAATGGGTGGACGGCCTCTTCTCCTTAACGACGGATTTCTTCTCGAGATAACCGCTTCTGCTCCTGCCCGCAGGCCCGATCCGGCAGTTCTGCCGTCGGGCCTGCTGTTCTTTGCAGTCCTTTGCCGGCAGCGGCAGACCGAACCTTATGCCTCTTCTCCCCTTCGTTCAGGAGCATCGCAGCACCTGCTCGTGCGGCTCCGCCCGGATCGCCCCGATGCCGCCCGTTCCGTGTCTGCGTCCCCGCGCCGCAGCAGGGCAACTGCTCCCATCGCTCTACTTTTTCCTCCTCCGTAATCGTCTGTGCGACGAAAGTCCTCTTTTTCCCACCTGTAGAAGGGAAGAACGCGTCGAAAATCGAATTAGAAAAGGAGAACCTGGCGATTCGCCGAATGGGGCCATTCGATCGATCGGAATCGGCCGCGTGCGATTCAACATTCCACACGGCGTTTAATCAACAGGAAGAGAGTTCGTGCAAAGGTGTGATCGACATGAAGCGTTCGGCGGCGCATATCCTTCTATGGGCTGCGGTTCTGGGAGCCGTTCCTTGCGCGGGGGCGGAACCTGCGGCTTCTGCCGGTCCGAACGAGGCTTATATGACGGAGAGGGGGAACGCGGCCGTCCGGGCGGCGGAATGGACGTATGCGCAAGCCGGCGCCGGCTCGCCCGCGAAGCCGGCAGACTTCCTCCAGGCGATCGGAATTCCGGCGGCCTGGCGTTCCCTGAAGGAAGACGTGACGGGGACGATTGCGATTGTTGACACGGGGGTGGACTTAAATTATCCCGGGCTTGCGAAGTATTTAACGGATGGGGCCAATCTCCTGGACAGCAAGAAGTCTCCCGAGGACGACAACGGCCACGGAACGGCGGTCGCCGGCGTCATCGCGCAGATCGCGGAGGCGGCAGGTACGGCAGGTGCAGCTTGGAAAATGAAAATCATGCCGATCAAGGCGCTGGACAGCAACGGAGAAGGCAGCGAGGCCAGCCTCGTTCGCGGCATTCAGTATGCGATCGAGAAGCGGGCGGACATCGTCGTTCTGTCGCTTGGGCTCCGGAGGGACGCTCCGGAGATGCGGAAGGTAGTGGAGCAGGCGGAGCAGGCAGGCGTGCTGCTGATTGCGGCGGGAGGCAACGATGCGGCCGAGTTCGGGAAGAAGGCGGCGATCCAGTATCCGGCCGCCTACCCGACGGTGCTGGCCGTCGGCGGCAGCGACGGATTAACGCCGCGGGCGGAGTCGACGCCGGGCAGCGAAGTCGACCTGGCGGCTCCGTGGACCGTGAGCACCTACAAGCTCGACGGAGGGACGGTGTCCGTCGAGGGCACCTCGATGGGCGCGCCTCAGGTTGCCGGAGCGGCCGCACTCCTCATGGCGGCGAAGCCGGACTATTCGCCGGCGCAGGTGCGCGAGATGCTGCGCCGGACCGCCCAGGACGCCGCATCTCCGGGCTGGGACCCGCAGACAGGCTACGGGATCGTACGGGCCGACCTGGCGGTTGCCGAAGAGGGCAGCGTCGATTGGCGGGAGCCGAACGACAGCCGCGGGACGGCGTCCGCCTTCCCGCTTGGCTCCGAGGTTCTCGGGACCTGGACGACGGAATCGGATTGGGATACGTATAAGCTTGACGTTCCCTATGACGGCGAGCTGAGCGTGCGATGGAACCTGCCGGAAGGGGGAGACTCCGCCCCGAATCTGCTGCTGCAGTCGTCGAATTCGTCGGAGGAGATCGCCCCGCTTCTTGTTGGGGATAACCTTCGCACCTGGGCGGTCCGTTCCGGTCGTTATTACCTGAAGACGAACAAGGGCAAAGGGGAAGCGAACCGCGCTCTCGCTTACCGGCTTGTGTCGAGCTTCAAGATGGCGGCCGACGCCATGGAGCCGAACGGCACGCCGCTGCAGGCGTTCTCCCTGTCGCCGCGAACGCAGAGCTGGACGGGCAACTTCGATCGTCAAGGCGATCTCGATTGGGTGCAGATCACGCTGCCGAAGACCGGCAAGCTGCGAATCACGGTGGAGCCGAGCACAACCCGGATCGACCCGGCTATCTATGTGGAGCGCGCCGGCGGAGAGTCGACCTGGACGAAGGATACCTACGGAAGCGGCCGCAGCGAGCAGCTTGTGCTAACGAGCGCAGCTCCAGGCAAATACTACATACAAGTGCGCAATGCCGTATCGGACGATCCGGACCCGGTCATCGGGACCTACAACGTGCTGCTCGAATATATTACTCCATACGTGGATGCTCACGAGCCCAACGACTCGCCGCTGCAAGCGACTGCGATCCGGGTGAACTCGACAGCGGCGATCCAAGGCTTGATCTCGTCCGACTCCGACAAGGACTACTACCGCTTCACGATCGACGAGCCGATGCAGCTCGGCTTCCGGCTGAGCGGCGTGCCCGTTCCGGCTCAGGCTTCGCTTAAGCTTTACGACAAGGGGGCTGTCCAGCTCGGGGAATGGAGCAATGCGGCGGGAAGCTCCAAGCTCGGAGTCGACCGCCTGCTGCAGCCGGGGACGTACTACGTCTCGGTGCAGGCCGACCGGCCGATTCAAGACTCCTATTACAGCCTGACGGTTGACGGGGTGCCTGCGGTGCAATCCTTCAAGGACGTGTCCGGCCACTGGGCGGAAGGCGCGATTGCGGCCGTCGTCAAGGAGGGATGGATGAGCGGCTACGGCGAAGGGAAGTTCATGCCCGACAAGCAGATGACCCGCGCGGAGGCGATCGTCATTGCGGTTCGCGTGTTCGAGCCTGCCCGCAAGGCGGTTCGTTCGAGCTACCGCGACGCATCCTCGGTGCGTTGGGCGTACGATTCCATTCTGCGGGCGGAAGCGGAAGGCTGGCTCTCGGGCTTCGCCGGTCTTAGCCTGATGCCCGATCAACCGATTACGAGAGGGGAGGCGGCGCAGCTCGTGGCGAATGCGGCAGGACTCGTTCAGACGGGACTTCCGAAGCTGCGCTTCCTGGACGTTCCGACGTCCCATCAAGCGGCGGCCGCCATCGATGCGGTGGTGCGCAAGGGCTGGATGTCCGGCTACGGGAACGGGAACTTCCGACCGGATCAAGGGATCACGAGGGCGGAATGGGCCGCGGTGCTGGCTAAGCTGGCGAAGCAGCGCTGACAGGCTGGGCGATATGGCGATATGGCGAAAATGGCGATGCAGACGATGGTGACGATATAGCGATAGCGATGGGAGATAAATTCGTCCAATGAATGAAGAGCAACTGTATCAATCGGTCGGCTGGAACGGGCTGTTCTCGATGTTCGTCACGCTGGGACTCGTCGTGGTCGCGTGGGTCGCGCTGCGGGAGGTTCGCTGGGAGAAGCTGGTGAAGCATCCGCTCGGTCCCGGCGCCCAGATCCTGAAGCTCCTGCTGGCCGTTGCGATCGGCCATCAATTGGCGGCGTTCCTGCTTGATTATTGGAACTGGACTTCGTCCCTGAAGTGGCTGTTCGGTTCGAATTGAGCGGCGGCCGCATAACGTAAGTGCGTAAAGATAACACTGGATAATATGGCGTAGCTGCGTCCGCCGGGCGAAGGCGCTTTCCGAAAACCCTGTGAAAACGACATTTTTTGCTACTTGTGCGCGATGCCGAGACGGTGATATGATGGAGTTTGGGTTTTCTGAAGTTCCTCTCGCGTCGAGCGGCTTCGGAATGATTATATACCCGCGGAGGGAACCACCCATGAGCAAAATCATCGTCCGCGGCGGCCGGCCCCTTAAAGGGACTGTCCGCGTACACGGCGCCAAAAATTCAGTCCTGCCCATCCTTGCCGCTGCTCTATTGGCGGAACAGGGATCGTGCGTCATTCATGACGTTCCCGCCCTGGACGATGTTCATAACATTATACAGGTGCTGTCGGCATTGGGAGTAGGAGCCATTCAGGAAGAGGGCCGCGTTCGGCTCAACGCTTCCGAATTGACCTCCTTCGACGCTCCATACGAGCTTGTCCGCAAGATGAGGGCGTCCTTCCTGGTTATGGGACCGCTCTTGGCCCGCCTTGGCAAGGTGCGCATCTCTCTTCCGGGCGGCTGCGCCATCGGCACTCGTCCGATCGACCAGCACCTGAAGGGATTCGAAGCGATGGGAGCCGAGATCGGCTTCGGCCAAGGCTCCATCGAAGCGCGGGTAGAAGGCAAGCTGCGCGGCGCGCGGATCTATCTGGATATCGCGAGCGTCGGCGCAACCGAGAATATTATGATGGCGGCTGCTACCGCCGAAGGAACAACGACGATCGAGAACGCCGCCAAGGAGCCGGAGATCGTCGATCTGGCGAACTTCCTGAACGCCATGGGCGCGAGGGTTCGCGGCGCCGGAACGGGCATTATCCGCATCGAGGGCGTCGAGCGCCTCTCGGGGGTTGAGCACGTCGTCATCCCCGACCGGGTGGAAGCCGGCACGTACATGGTCGCTGCGGCAATGACCGGCGGCGATGTCTACATTGAAGGCGCGATCCGCGACCATCTCGGTCCGGTCGTCGCCAAGCTCGAAGAGATGGGCGTCGTCGTGGACAGCGACGAGAACGGCATCCGCGTGAGAGCGCAGTATCCGCTGCGCGCGGTTGACCTGAAGACGCTGCCGTATCCGGGCTTCCCGACCGATATGCAGGCGCAGATGATGGCGCTGCTGCTGCGTGCCGAAGGCACGAGCATCGTGACGGAGACGGTGTTCGAGAACCGCTTCATGCATGTTGACGAACTGATCAAGATGGGCGCCCAGATCAAGGTGGACGGACGCACCGCCATCGTGACCGGCAACGCCCGGCTCGTGGGCGCGCAGGTATGCGCGACCGATCTTCGCGCGGGGGCGGCGCTGATCTGCTCGGCCTTGGCGGCGGACGGCACGACGGAGGTATCCGGCGTGCACCACATCGACCGCGGCTACATGGATATCGTCGGCAAGCTGGCGGGCCTCGGCGCCGACGTCTACCGCGCTCCATCCGAAGAGGAGCTGCTGGCGGAAGCCGAGCGCGCTTCGCGCCATCCGTCCAAGATTCTGGAAGAGATCAAAGGCCACGCCGCGGCTCCGGCCGATCTGGCCCGCATTCGCATCCAGCCGACGCTCGCGTAACGTCTCGTGCGCCACGTGCGAATTTGGCTTCGACCTTATTCATCTCGACTCATTAAGCGATAACGGAACGGTTCTCCCTGGAAGGAACACCGCTGAGCGGCTCTTCTTCGGGAGGGCCGTTTTTTGTTCGCGCTTGTGGCGCCGGGCGGAACGGCTCGGCTCGCATCGTATCGAATGCCCGCCGGCCCCACCCTGCAACTGCTCGAGCACGCATCCGTCACAGGCAGCGGCGCCACTCGATCCGGAAGCCGTTGCGTACATCTCCGCATGAGATGAAGCTTTGCGCCTAACCGCGTTACGCCGGCACGCCGAACGTGAAGCCCGGCTTCGCCGCGGACATTCTGGAGTTCGAGACGTTTAATGAAAATCCTTTTTATTCCTTAAAGTTAGTGATTCATTTCTTGACCAAAACTTCTTAAAAAGTCAGCAGGCGTAAGGATAGTGAAGTATTCTCGAATATCCGGAGTATGAAAATCATAATCGCCGGTGACCAGAAAATCAGGCTGCGCAACTATGGCGGAAATTAGGATTGGAAGATCGGCTTTGTCGCGTATAGGTGGAGCATGCACCAAAGAAAGGTCTGAAGGCGTATAGGTCAGTTCGAATTCCAACGAAGTAAGAAACTTGTCCCACAGAGAAAGGCGCTGCGGGAATTTCCGTTCAATTACCTTCGAAGCCTCGGTTAGTGTATAGCTACAAATAACCAGTTCATGTTCTTCAATAACATATCGCAGAAGCTTGGCGCTTAGAGAAGTTTCGGACAGGACGGCAGAAATGAGAATATTGGTATCAATGAATACTCTTAACCCTTTATTTTCTTTGTCGCTCATTCCAAAGTTCCTCCCGGACCTGCTTCAGTTCATCAAACACATCCTGTTCAGAAACGCCTTGCTCTTTTGCATCTTTGCTTAATGCATCTTGAAGCTCTCGGAGGGCCAATAAGCTTGCCTTTGTAATGACAACCTTTCCATCATCCTGAATAAAGGCCACCCGGTCTCCTTCGCTTAAATTCAATGCATCGCGGATGCTCTTCGGAATGGTGACTTGTCCTTTGGAGCTGATTCTTGAAACTTCCATGTTTCCACACAACCTTCCTTATATTCTTTACATTCTTTACTTCATCTTACCACACATTATGATTCAATAGAATAATTCCGATTCCGGAAGCACCAGGAGCGTTTATTTTCTTTGAACACCAAACGCCGAACGAATGTGAAAAAACACATAAAATCGTCGGGCGGAGAGGGGGCGGAGCGCAAGCGGGCGGACTGAGGGGGTTGTTTTCGCGGCTGTCGGACTATCTTCCTGGGCGAGGGGGCTGCGGCGATAGGCGGAAGTTGGCTCTCGTTCGTTCTAGCACCCGTTCAACTTACATAGACTTGGAGCAACGAAGGAGAAAGAGAAGGGAGAGTCTATGAACGGGAAGCTGAGGATCGATTGGATTGGTTGCGTCATAGGGATCGCGGTCGGGCTCGTCGTCTGGCTGTTCGTTCATGAGAATAGCTACCGAATGGCGGCGGAAGCGGTTGTGAGCGACGGCGCGCCTGGCGCCGTGTCGACGGTGAACGGCAGCGTTGCGGCGACCAAGGAGAATACGGGCGGCGGCGCTTCGGCGTCCGAAGGGAATGCGGGCAACGCCGAAGCCGGAACGAAGACCGGGGCCGCAGCGGAAGGCAAGGCGGCAACGGCGGCGAAGGAGGCTGCCGAAGCGAAGGCGATCCAGGCGCTCGATCGCTTGAAGATCAAGGTGTATCTGAGCGAGGAGAAGCGGGTCGAGTCGGTGAGCCTGGAGCAGTACGTGCGCGGAGTCGTCGCGGCCGAGCTGCCGCTTGCCTTCGAGCCGGAGGCGATGGCGGCACAGGCGCTTGCGGCGCGGACGTATATCGTGCGGCGGCTGCTTCTCGAGGACCGGAGCGGGCTGCCGGAGACGGGGACGGCGAGCGAAGCGGATGTGACCGATACGGTGAGCCACCAGGTGTATAAATCGCTGAAGGCGATGCAGAAGCTGAAGGAGTCCGATGCGGAGGGCTGGAGCAAGATCGATCGCGCAGTCGAACGAACCAAGGGAGAGGTGATCGTCTACGAGGGAGAACCGATCCAGGCGCTCTACTTCGCTTCCAGCAACGGTCGCACGGAGAACTCGGAGGATGTTTTTCCCGCCAAGGTTCCCTATCTCAGGTCGGTAGACAGCCCGTGGGATCGGACCGTGGCGACGGATTGGAAGGAAGAGAGCGCGTTCGGCCTGACCGAATTCTATCGGAAAATCGGGGTGGAATCCATAGGAGCGGCGGCGGGAGGGAACAAAGCGCAGGTTCGGATTCTGGATCTGACAGCGGGCGGGCGGGTGAAGGAGCTGCTCGTCGGGGACGAACGGATTCCCGGAGCTGAAGTGCGGGAGAAGCTGGGCCTGCGTTCGGCGGCGTTCTCGCTTAAGCTGGACAAGAAGGGAGTCCGCATCACGACGTACGGGAACGGGCACGGAGTGGGCATGAGCCAGTGGGGAGCCGAGGGCATGGCCGAGCAAGGAATGAAGGCGGAACAGATCGTCGAATACTACTATAAAGGAGTCGGGCTCGCCGGGGCGGCCGACTGGATGGCGAAACTACCGCTATAAGAATAGAAATCTTGCAACTCGCACGTATAAAAGTCTATCGCCTGGCAACACTTGCTTACTGAGGTGATAAACTAATGAGTGACCAAAACAAAAACACTCGCAAGATCGAAGAGGCCTCCAAGCCAATCGCAGGGGCTTCGCAAGTCAAGCCGACGGGGCTCAAGAGATTGTTCAGCAAGCGTTGGGTTTTCCCAGCCGTCTACATGGCCGCCGCCGCAATTATCGTAACGATTCTCTGGCTGAATGGCTCCGGCGGAGAGAAAACTCCGAATGAACCGGTAGCCGGCACAGCGAGCGTCGAGAGCGAAGAGGCGGCAGCAACCCCATCCGGCAGTCAGGAAGCGCTCGAAGCGGCCGTACCGGCAGAATCGCTGCGCATGCCGTACGACGAGAAGGCCGACATGGCCGTGTCGCTGCCTTACTACAACGCCAGCGGCTCTGCCGAAGAGCGCGAAGCCGCGCTCGTCGAGTACGACAACAAGTTCACCCCGCATACGGGCATTGACTTCGCGCAGGCAGACGGCAAGAGCTTCGAGGTTCTCGCGGCGCTCAGCGGCAAGGTGACGGTGGCGGAGAAGAGCCCGATCAACGGCTACGAGATTCAGATCGAGCATGCCGGCGGACTGAAGACCGTCTATCAGAGCCTGGCCGATCTGAAGGTGCAAGTCGGCGATGAAGTGAAGCAAGGCGACACGATCGCGATGGCGGATCGGAGCGAGATGGAAGCGAGCGAAGGCATTCATCTGCACTTCGAGGTGCTGAACAACGGCCAGCCGGTCGATCCCCATTCGCTCGTCAAGGAACAGTAAGAGGCGGCAAGAGAGAAAGCCCCGGGCTAACGGCCCAGGGCTTTTTTTCTATGGATAAAGGGGGATGCGGGACTGCGATAAAGCGAGTGAAGCGTCCGATGCTGCCGATTGCCGATTTATATGTGAAAAATCACATTAGTGCTGCTCGATGGCCGGCTGTTTGGGCGATTATATGCGAAAAATCACATTCGTGGCGGCAATTCCGGTCCGAAATGCTGGATGTATGCCAAAAATCACATAAAACGCCTCGATCCGCCGGAATCGAAGCCGATGAATGTGAAAAATCATATAAAATCGCAAAAGTCCGGGACCAAGGTGGGGGGCTTGCGGGGGAGCGCACCGGGAAGACAGGAGCGAGAGGGAGAGCGCAAGGGAACAAGAGTTCAAGAGAACAAGAGGGCGAGAGGAAGAGAGAGAAGGATCGAAGGAAAGAGGAAGGAGATCAAGAGGAAGGAGATTGGGAGGAAGAGAGAGGGAGCGGGGAAGAGAGGGGAGGGAGAGGGCGTCGCTTCGAATCTCGATTTTACCGTTATTTTACCGAGTTGATATATGGTTTAGAATAAATTGGGTTTTGGTATACTGTTTGATATTTAATTAACCCATTATCTGTGAGATTATGGTACGATAGAACCACTAGAATGGATTGGTTGCGGGTTGTCTGACAGAGGGGAGATTCTTGCATGAGAGAGCTGCACGTAGAAGACTTGCGCCCGGGGGACGTCGTGAACAAGACCCTTCTCTCCAAAGGGGGGATGGTCATGCTTGAGGCGGGCACGGTGCTTACGGAATATTATATCCATCGGCTGCGCACGCTCGGCTTCAAGCGAGTGAGCGTGAAGGAACCGGGCGAACGGACGATCATGGCGGACTCTGCCGCCAAAGCGAAGAAGCGGGGGCCGGAAGTGTTCCGGGACGAGGGCATCACCGAAGCCGTCGCGGGGATGAAGAGCAACGCAGAGTCGCTGGCCAAGACCCAAGAGAGCATCCGCCTCTTCGTCGAGTCGGAGCATACGTTCTCGCGGCTGTCGCTGCCCTTCCTTGAGACGGTCAAGTTCCGCCGCGACTTCCGGGAGCGGGTGCTCTCGGCGCTTGCCGAGAAGCCGATCGCCGACGAGATGAACGTCATGCTGCAGAGCGATCCGCAACTGTTCCGCCATTCGCTCCACGTGTCGCTCCTCTCGAACGTGCTCGGCGATGTCAGGGGCTTCGACAAGTCCCGAATGGAGGAACTGACACTGGGCTCGCTCCTGTTCGATGTCGGCATGACCCGTCTTCCCGAGAACATCGTCAAGGCGAACCGCAAGCTGACCGACGAGGAGCGGGAGACGGTTCGGCAGCATACCCGCATCGGCTACAAGGTGCTGTCCGAGATCAAGTCGATTCCCCAGCAGGCGGCGCGGGCGGCGCTCCTGCACCACGAGAGGTTCGACGGGCACGGGTATCCGTTCTCGTTCCGGGGCAAGGACATCCCGGAGCTGGCCCAGTTGGTCGGCCTCGCGGATATTTATGACGCGTTGCTCTCGCAGCGGCATTACCGCGATTCTTATCCGAGCAACGAGGCGATGGAATACTTGTTCGCGGCGGGCAATTACGACTTCGGGATGGACGTCGTCCAGTCGTTCCTGAAGCATGTCGTCGTCTACCCGGTGTCCTCGCTCGTCGAGCTCAGCAATGGGCAGGTCGGAATCGTCGAGCAGACTGCCAATCGGCTTGCGCATCGGCCGGTCATCCGAATTATCCAGGAGGCGAACGGGGAACCGATCGCCAAGACGTACACGGTCGACCTGAACGAGAACCGCCAATTGGTGATTCGCCGCCTGATCCGGGGACTCTGAGTTCTGGAATAAGAAGAGGGCCATCCTGAAGTCCGAGGACTTCAGGAAGGCCCTTTTTGCCGTTAGCCATGGGCCCTTCGGCACCTCCCTCCGGCCGGAAGACCCACTGTTCGCGACAGATATGGACTTTCCGGGCTTGTCAGCCTGCGGAACAAAGAATAAGTGACCGCGCCCCTCATATACTGTACCAATCTAATCGAGCAGGGAGGCGGGAGCGTGCACGATTACATCAAAGAACGCACCATCAAGATCGGCCGTTGCATCGTGGAGACTCGCAACACGGTTCGGACGATCGCCAAGGAATTCGGCGTCTCCAAGAGCACGGTGCATAAAGACCTGACAGAGAGATTGCCGGAGATCAATCCGGATCTGGCGGATCAGGTCAAACACATTCTCGAGTACCATAAATCGATCCGTCATCTGAGGGGAGGAGAAGCGACCAAAATCAAGTACAAGAAGACAACCGTCAAGAAACGCGAAGTGTTGACGGCGGGGAAGGCGTAGGTGCCCAAGTTTCTATTCGACAAAAAGAGGATTTTCTGTTCTTGCGGCGAATCTGATACTATTACGATATTACAGCGCCGTGGAGGATTCTTCGAACATGTTCAGCAAAGACATCGGAATCGATCTGGGCACCGCCAATGTGTCCATTCATGTGAAAGGCAAAGGAGTCGTGCTTGACGAGCCTTCCGTCGTTGCGATCGAGAGCGACGCTCGTCGGGTTCTGGCGGTTGGCGAGGAAGCTCGCCGCATGGTGGGGCGTACCCCGGGCAATATCGTTGCGATTCGTCCGCTGAGGGACGGGGTCATCGCTGATTTCGAAGTGACGGATATGATGCTTAAGGCGTTCATCAGCCGAATTGGCGGCCGGACGTGGTACGGCCGTCCGCGCATTCTGATCTGCGCGCCGACCAATATTACGTCCGTCGAGCAGAAGGCGATCCGCGAAGCGGCGGAGAGAAGCGGCGCCAAGGAAGTTTTCCTTGAGGAGGAGCCGAAGGCGGCCGCGATCGGAGCGGGCATGGATATCTTCCAGCCCAGCGGGAATATGGTTGTCGATATTGGCGGAGGTACGACGGATGTTGCCGTATTGTCGATGGGCGACGTCGTAACCGCCTCTTCTCTTAAGGTCGCGGGGGACAAGTTCGACGCGGCGATCATGAAGTACATAAAGAACAAGTATAAGCTGCTTATCGGCGAGAGAACGAGCGAGGACATCAAGATCAAGATCGGAACCGTCTACAATGGCGGAAGGCGCGAGGAGATGGACATTCGCGGCCGAGACATGGTGTCGGGGTTGCCGCTTACCGTAACGATCTATTCCGACGAGATTCGGGAGGCGTTGTGGGAGCCGGTGTCTTCCATCGTGTCCTCGGCCAAGTCCGTGTTGGAACGAACTCCTCCGGAGCTCTCTGCCGATATTATCGATAGAGGCGTTATCTTGACCGGGGGCGGAGCTCTGCTCGACGGCCTGGACGCGCTGCTGGCGGACGAGCTGAAGGTGCCGGTGCTGATCGCGGAAGATCCGATGCATTGCGTCGTGAAGGGAACCGGGATTATGCTCGACCACCTGGACAAGATGACGAGGAAAATGAGCTAGGAGGGGAATTATGCTAAGGGGACTGTATACGGCCACATCGGGAATGATTGCGCAGCAGCGCCGCCACGATACGGTGACGAATAACATCGCCAACCTCAATACCCCGGGCTACAAGGGGACGAGCTCCGTGAACCGGGCTTTTCCCGAGATGCTTATCGCCGCAATGGGGGGGCAGGATTCCTCGGCTTCCGGGACGATCGGCAAGCTGAACACGGGCGTGTTCGCCGAAGAGAGTTTGATCGGATTGCTCCAGGGAGATATGATGGAGACGGACCGCTCCCAGGACATGGCGCTGATCTCCGACATTCTCGTCGACGGCGCCGCCTTCGACGATTCGGGCAAGTACGTCGACGCTCAGGGCAATGTGACCTATCAGCCGCAGGCGTTCTTCACGCTGCAGTCGGCGGACGGGGAGCTTCGCTATACCCGCAACGGCAGCTTCCAGACGACGGCGGACGGCACGCTTGTCTCTTCCGAAGGGCTGGCGGTGCTCGGCACGAACGGGCAGCCGATCAACGTTCAGGGGAGCTGGGACAATGTGACGGTCGCATCGGACGGCACGCTGTACGATAGCTCCACGAACGAGCCGCTCGGCCAACAGCTCTACCTGACGAAGGTAGCCAATCCGAACCAGCTCATCCGCGAAGGGGACGGCTTGTTCCGTTACGAAGGACAGCCGAACGGCATCGAGCAGGTGCAGGCCGGAGACCGCGTGTCGATTCAGCAAGGCTTCCTGGAACGCTCCAACGTCGATTCGGCCCAATCCGCGGTCGACTTGATGGCGGCGTTGCGCGCCTATGCGGCCAACCAGCAGGTCGTCAAATACTACGACTCCAGCTTGCAGAAGGCGGTCAACGAAGTCGGCAAGGTATAGGCGAAGGTTCCTCATCTTAGCGAATAGGGAGTGCGAAGCATGAACAACTCCATGATCAGCGCCGCGGCATCCATGGGCGCGATGCAGAAGAAGCTCGATATTCTGGCCGATAATATCGCCAATGTCAATACTGACGGGTATAAGCGCAAGAACGCGATCTTCGAAGATATTCTGACCAATATTCAGCCGCAAGAGGACAGCTTCGAGCTCGACGGCCGCCGCACGCCGCTCGGCTTCACGCAAGGGTGGGGCGCGCGCCTCGCCGCCCAGACGCTCGACTTGTCCCAGGGACCGCTGAAGGCGACGGGCCTGGAGACCGATGTGGCGATCGAGGGCAACGCTCTCTTCGAGGTGCGTTCCGGCATGACGCTGGACAGCTCGCGGGCGTTCACCCGCCAGGGCGCCTTCCAATTGACGCCGCAGGAAGACGGCAGCCGTCTTCTGGTGACGAATTCCGGTTATCCCGTCGTCGCTCTGAACGACGGAGAGGAGTCGTTCGTGAATGTGCCGGAAGGCTACAGCCTTCGGATCGCGGACGACGGCACGATCACGGCCGTCAGCGCGGACAATATGGACCAGCAGCAGCTCGGTTCTCTGAAGCTGGTCGAAGTGCTGAAGCCGGAGCTGTTGCAGGCGGTATCGGACAACATGTACGGCGTGCCGATCGACGTGAACGTCGACGACGTCGTGCGGGAGGTTGCGGCTTCTCCGGACGAGACGAACGGCATTGCGATTCGCCAAGGCTCTCTCGAGCAATCGAACGTAAATCTGTCGGAGGAGATGGCGGACCTTATCACGGTTCAGAGGGCATACCAATTGAACGCGCGGGCCTTGTCGTCGGCCGACCAGATGATGCAGATGGCGACCGACTTGCGCGGATGACAGGGGGGAGCGCCGTGACGGCGTCTAATCGTCCCGCAGCCAAGAAGAGGAGATCGGTATGGAGCCTCTTCGGACAGATCGTGGGGACGACCGTTAAAATATTGATTATTCCCGTCCTCTGCGTCGTCGCGCTTGTCGTCGGACTTGCGATCGGCTACGTGGTGCTCGGGGACGGGGAACTCGCCGACGTGTTCGATATGAATACGTGGAAGCATATGTACGACCTTGTCTTCACAGACGGCAACTAAGAAGCGCACACACGCCTAGTTGCCGTTAAGCTTGGCAATCTTCGGGCTCTCCGGCATCATGGGGGAGCTTTCTTTTTGCCGGGGGAGGGCGCGAACGGTATAATGATGTGGAGAGAAAGAGGGGGAGTCGGGCAATGAACGTACCTAATATGTTGACCATGTCCCGGTTCGCGATGATCCCTTTGTTCCTGGCGCTTTACTTCTACGATCATGCAGTGTACGCCTTGCTTGTCGTTCTGCTTGCGGGGTTGACCGATCTGCTCGACGGCTATATTGCCCGCCGGAGCGGGCAGATCACGTTGACGGGAACGATGCTCGATCCGCTGGCGGACAAGCTGATGATGATGTCGGTCATCGCCGCCTTGCTCATTGGCGGAGAGATTCCTTGGTTGGCCGCAGCCGCCATGGCGTTCCGCGAAGTCGGGATGATCGTCAGCTCGGCGATCTTCCACTTCCGCGGCAAGAGGACGGTGCCGGCCAACGTATACGGCAAGCTGACGACCTTCGTCTATTACGTCGCTATCTTGTTCCTGTTCCTGGATATTGAGGGGGGAGTCGAGATTCTCTGGCTCGCGGTCGCGCTGTCGTTCGTGACGACCGGCGTGTACTTCATGACATTCCGTCGCCTTAATCGGGCATCCTAGGAGGAGCTTGAGGAGAGCGGGGGTGCGGGCAAGGAAGGTAAGAGCCCGCCGCCGGCCGCGGCCATGGCGAGGGCGCGGCGACAGGCCTTCTTATCTTAACCTCGGCGACTGCAGTTTCGCCTAAGGACTATTATCAGTATGGGCACGTTGCGGCGTCATTATGCGATCCGGACGCCGTCTTCCTAATTTGGAGAGGAGATCTTCCATGTTGAACGTAGAGCAAATTCAACAAATTATTCCCCACCGTCCGCCATTCCTGCTGATCGACCGGATTCTCGAGCTCGAGCCGGGCAAGCGGGCGGTCGGCCTCAAGAATGTAACGATGAACGAGCCGCACTTCGTCGGCCACTTCCCGGGCTTCCCGGTTATGCCGGGCGTGCTTATTCTGGAAGCGCTGGCCCAGGTCGGGGCGACCGCCATTCTGGCGGTTGAAGCGAACAAGGGCAAGATCGGCCTGTTCGCCGGCGTGGACGAGTTCCGCTGGCGCGGACAAGTCGTGCCGGGAGACACGCTTACCCTTGAAGTCGAGATCGTCCGCTTGAAGGGACCGGTCGGCAAGGGACAAGCCACGGCGAAGGTCGGGGACAAGGTCGTGGCCGAAGGACAGTTGATGTTCGCCCTGACAGACCCGTCCAAAGACTGAGGAATATCGTCCGGAAGGACCCAAGGATAAGAAGAGAGAGGATGAGAGCGAATGGCGAACGAGACTTCCTATGAGGTGTATCAAGCATGGCTGAACGATCCCAATATTGACGGAGGAACGAAGGACGAGCTTCGCGCAATTGCGGATCAGCCGAAGGAGATCGAGGATCGCTTCTACCGGGAGCTTGAATTCGGCACGGGGGGCTTGCGCGGCGTTATGGGCGCAGGAACGAACCGGATGAACCGTTACGTGATCGGGAAGGCGACGCAGGGCTTCGCGGAGTTCCTGCTTCGCGTCGGCTCCGCTGCTCCGGCCGCGGTGATCGCGCACGATTCGCGGCGCAATTCGGACGTCTTCGCCTTGGAGTCGGCTTGCGTGCTGGCGGCGAACGGGATCAAGACGTACCTGTTCCGTTCGCTGCGCCCGACGCCGCAGTTGTCGTTCGCCGTTCGCGACCTGAAGGCGGCCGGCGGCATCGTCATTACGGCGAGCCACAACCCGCCGGAATACAACGGGTACAAGGTGTACGGAGCCGACGGCGGCCAACTGATTCCGGACGATGCGGAGAAGGTCATCGCGTCGATCCGCGCGGTGGCGTCGTTCGATGACGTGAAGCGCTTGACGCCGGAGGAGGCGGAAGCGAAGGGGCTGCTCGTCTGGCTGGACGAGGAAGCCGACGAGAAGTTCGTGGACGCGGTCGCCGCCCAGACGGTGAATCCGGAGGCGCTGCGCGCCGGGGCCGGCGAGGCGATCAGCATCGTCTATACGCCGCTGCACGGCACGGGCAACCTGCCGGTTCGCCGGGTGCTGGAGAAGGCCGGCTTCACGCAGGTGCACATCGTTCCGGAGCAGGAGAAGCCGGACGGCATGTTCCCGACGGTGAAGTCGCCGAACCCGGAGGAGCACGAGGCGTTCACGCTGGCGATGGCTCTCGCCGACAAGGTCGGCGCGGACATTATTGTCGGCACCGACCCGGACGCCGACCGGATGGGCGCCGTGGTGAAGAACGACGAAGGCAAGTATGTGGTGCTGTCGGGCAACCAGTCCGGCGCCATCATGGTGTACTACCTGCTGTCGAGCTTGAAGGAGAAGGGCAAGCTGCCGGCGAACGGCGCGGTCGTCAAGACGATCGTGACGAGCGAGATGGGGGCGGACATCGCCCGTTCTTACGGCTGCGAGGTCATGAACACGCTGACGGGCTTCAAGTATATCGGCGAGAAGATGACGGAGTTCGAGAAGACGGGCAGCCACCGCTTCCTCTTCGGCTACGAGGAGAGCTATGGCTATCTCACGGGCACGTACGCCCGGGACAAGGACGCAATCGTCGCTTCCCTGCTCATCAGCGAGGCGGCCGCCTACTACAAGGCGCAGGGCAAGACGCTGTACGACGTGCTGCTTGAGCTGTACGCGAAGTACGGCACTTACCTCGAGAAGCTCGAATCGCGGACGCTGAAGGGCAAGGACGGCGTGGAGAAAATCGTATCGATCATGAGCGACTGGAGAGAGAATCCTCCGGCCGAGGTCGCCGGAGTGAGCGTATCCAAGGTGCTCGACTATTCGGGCGGCCTGGACGGCTTCCCTCCCGAGAATGTGCTCAAGTTCCTGCTGGAGGACGGCTCCTGGTTCTGCTTGCGGCCGTCCGGCACGGAGCCGAAGATCAAGGTGTACTTCGCGGTGCGGAAGGGCAGCCTGCCGGATGCCTCGGCCGCGATCGCCGAGCTGGCGGCGGCCGTGATGGCTCGCGTCGACTCCTTAAGCTGACTATAGCCCGGCAGCAAAACCGTCATCCCGAACAGGTTGACGGTTTGCCGCGTTCGTTTGAGCTCGAATCGTGTCTTTTTCCACGCGGGAATTGACGATTGATTGTGTTGTACATGGGAATTTATGAGAATGGCACACTAACGAATATTGGGTTGGATCGACAAGAGGAGTGGACGACGTGCCCCAATGGTTGGAGAAAAGCAATCGCCGCCTGGCGAAAGGGTTGTGGTGGGCGGTCCTGATCGGGCTGCTCGGGTCGCTGCCGTTCGCTTATACGCGAATTCAGACGGAAGCGTCCTCGAAGAAAGTGGAATTCGTGATGGATTACCGGGACATCGTTCAGGTATCCCAGACGCAGGCCGATCCGAAGCGGTTCGTCGAGGAGAAGCTGCAGGAGCTGAAGGACGCCGGTGTGAACGCGATGGCCGTCTACGAGAGCAGTCTGGAGGAGCTTAGCTGGGAGAAGGACGTGACGCTCTACAATGCGCAGAATGCCGCGCTGCTCGAAGGCAAGCTGCCGGAATACGGCGACAACCGTACCTACCTTCTGTTCGCGAATCCGGAGCACGCCGCAGTGCTTCGCCCGATCATCGAGCAGGCGTTCGCGAAGATCGGCGTGTCGGTGTCGTCCTGGTCGGCGGGAGGGCGCGAAGGCCTGCTGCTCGGCATCGGTCCGGACGATGCATATATGCGCACGCTGCCTCCGAATCCGATCACGCTGCAGAAGCTGAAGGACGAAGGCTTCCTGATCGTGCCGCGGCTGTCCGACCGGCTGCCGTACGATGACGAGTATGTGGGAGGCTTGATCGACGAGTTCAAGGCTCTGGGCGTTAGCTCGATTATTTTCGACGGGGATGCCGTGACGGGGTTCGCCGACCAAGAGGACGAGGAGAGCCTGGACAAGCTTGCGGTCCGTCTGAACGAAGCGGGCATCGGCATCGGGGCGATCGAGAATCTCAAGATTCCTCAGAGCGGTCTCGGAACGCTGGCCAAGCTGCTCGACTACAACGTGATGCGGGTGCACTCGATCTCCGAAGGGGAGATGAACGTCGGCAAGCCGCAGACGCTGTCGGATCGGATTCTGCTCGCGGTCAAGGACCGCAATCTGCGCCTGATCTTCCTGAACGCCAGCGCGTCGAAGGAAGCGGCCAAGGGACAGATTACGAATTCGATTGAGACGATCGTGAAGACGGTCGCCGGGGACGAAGAAGAGGATGTCAAGGGCGCAATCGAGCTGATCGAGGACTTCGGCTTCGAGGTGGGCGAGGCTCATTCGTTCGACATTCACCGTCCGGCGGCGGCGGTGCTGTGGAAGGCATTCGCGGTGTTCGGCTCCGTTGCGCTGATTGCGGCGGCCATCGGCTTGTACTTGCCTTCGCTGCTGGCGCTGGTGACGGTTATCGGGGCGATCGGCGGAGCGGGCGTGCTCGTGCTGGACTCGTCGCTGCTTAACCAGGCACTTGCGCTGGTGACTGCGATTGCGGCGCCGACGGCTTCGCTTGTGCTGTTGATCAAGTGGCTGCGGGCCAAGCACGATCGGAAGGCGAGCGAACGGAAGGAAGGGCGCGAGACCGGTCGCGGAAGCGGCCGCGGAGGCGATAGCGAGAGCGGACGGACAAGCGGCCTTGGGGGCAAGGGCGAGAGCGGACGGACAAGCGGCCTTGGGAGCAAAAGCGAGAGCGGTTTTGCTGGAGGTTTGCCTTCCTCGGCTTGGGGCCGGGTTGGCGCATCGCTTGTGCTGTTCGTGCGGACGGCGGTGCTGTCCCTTGTGGCGGTTCCGTTCGTTATCGCGATTCTGAACAACATTACGTACAATCTTGTGCTCGAGCAGTTCCGCGGAGTGAGCCTGCTTCATCTGGCGCCGATTGCGCTCGTCGCTCTCTATGCGGTGCTGTACGGCTACGGCGGAACAGTGCGCAGCAACTTCCTTCATTTAATGAAGCAGCCGATTACGGTGCTGTGGGTGGTGCTGATCGCAATCGTCGGGGCGCTGGGGATGTACTACCTGTCGCGGACCGGCAACAGCGGCCAAGCCTCGGGGCTGGAGCTGCAATTCCGCTCCTTCCTGGAAGGGACCTTCGGCGTTCGTCCGCGGACCAAGGAGTTCCTGCTCGGCCATCCGCTGCTCATTCTCGGCCTGTTCCTGTCGCTGCGCTACCGCTGGGGCATCGTGTTCCTCATCGCCGCGACGCTCGGCCAATTGTCGATGGTGGACACGTTCGCCCATCTGCACACGCCGATCTTCCTGTCCGCAACCCGCGATCTGCTCGGTCTCGGCCTCGGCCTCGTGCTCGGCCTGATCGCCATCGCGGTGTGGCAGCTGCTCGAGAAGCTGTGGCGGAGCCGGGGGCGGCTGGTAAGGTAGGGGAAGGTAGGGTAAGGTAGCGGTGCACACGGCTTAAGGGCGATGCGGGGGCGAGGGCTCGAGGGAATCGGCGAACTGGAATACTGGGAAACCGGAAAACCGGAAAACCGGAAACGGGAAAACCGGAAAACCGGAAAACCGGAAAACCGGAAAACCGGAAAACCTGAAAACCGGAAAACCTGAAAACCTGAAAACCTGAAAACCTGAAAACCTGAAAACCTGAAAACCTGAAAACCTGAAAACCTAATCTTGCTGCCGCCGCTTGAACGATAACGGACCAACTACCTTCGACAATGGCTCATTAGCGAATTATGAGTGAGCTATGAGGGAACTTGGAGTGTGCCGGCATTGAACTAGGGACAGCGTAGGCGCCACAATACACTTAAAAGTATTGTATTCCGCCAGATGTTGGGTAACTTTGAGGCAATAAACTTGAAATTTAGTGTTGAATTTCGGCCATTCGGGCCAAAAAGCGAAATAAGCATGAAATTTCGAGCTTATTCACCGAGTTTGCCGATTCGGAGGCGAATAGGATCGGAATTTCGAGTACATTGGCCCAAATGGGGGCTAACGAGGAAAATAAACTTGAAATTTCGAGTTTATTGGTTTGAACGGGTTGCGATGGGGCTTGTTGAGGAAATTTAAGGTAAGAACAGGCGGTGCGTGAACTGATGAAGGCAAACCATGGCGGCAAGCTCCGCCTCGTCCTGTCCGGGTACTACGGATTCCGCAACAGCGGGGATGAGGCTGTGCTGCTGAGCATCCTCACCGCGCTGGAGAAGGAAGCGAAGGCGGCGGGAGTCGAGGTCGAGCCGATCGTGCTGTCCGGCGATCCGGCATGGACCGAGAAGCAATACGGCGTCCGGGCGGTGCCGCGCATGAAGCTCGGAGAGGTCCGCAAGGCGCTCAAGACGAGCGATGGGCTTATCAGCGGCGGCGGCAGCTTGCTGCAGGATGCAACGGGACTTGGCTCCATTCCGTATTACCTCGGAGTGATGGAGATCGCCCGAATGTGCGGCAAGCCGACATTCGTGTACGCGCAAGGCATCGGGCCGGTGAACCGCCCGATGTTCCGGCCCTTCATCGCGCGCGCGTTCCGCAAGGCGGCGTACGTGAGCGTTCGCGACGACGAATCGGCCGGCTTGCTGGCCGAGTTCGGCGTCGCCAGGGACCGGATCGAGGTGGTGCCCGATCCGGTTATGGGGTTGCCGCTGCCGGAGGGCGCGGCCTCGCGCGCCGGGAACGGCGCGAGCGCGGCCGCCGGCGGCGGCGAAGGCGCGGACAAGCCGGTTGTCGGCGTGTCCGTGCGGTTCTGGCGCTCCGACCGCGCGGACCTGGACCGCGCGGCGGGAGCGCTGCAAGCGCTGGCCGAACGGCGAAGCGTGAGGCTGCGCTTCTTGCCGTTCCATCGCGGCTCCGACGAGGATGCGTCGCTGTACGTGATGGAACGGCTCGGGCGCTTCGCGGAGGAGGCGGAGATCGCTCCGGCGCACGAGGCGCCGCAGGACATGCTGCGTGAGGCGGATCGCTGCTCGCTGCTCGTCGGCATGAGGCTGCATTCGCTGATCTATGCCGCGAACCGGGAGGTGCCGCTGCTCGGCCTCTCCTACGATCCGAAGATCGACCAGTTCCTGGCACGTCTCGGGATGAAGGCGATCGGCACGACCGAATCGCTCGATGCCGGGCGGTTCGCCGAAGCGGCCGCCCGCATGCTGGATGACCCGCAGGGCTGGCGCCAGAAGGCGCACGGCGCGATCTGGCGCCTCCGGGAGCAGGCGGCCAAGCCCGCGCAGCGAATTGTCCAAACTCTGCTTCAAGTCGACAGTGCGAAGGAATTGGAAGTAACCAGATAGAAGGTGACGTTAATTGACAGGAAGTAGCAACCTAAGGCCCTATCCATTCGTCACATTATATGGCGTGCCGTTCTCCAAGATGGATATGGGCGACACCGTGAAGTATTTAACGAAGGCTGTCGAAGAGAGGAAGCCTCATCGAGTCGTGACCGGCAACCCCATTATGTTGATGGCGGCCGCCGAGAGCGAAGAGTATCAGCGGATTCTCGAGACGGCGGATCTCGTCGTTCCCGACGGCGCGGGCGTTGTCTGGGCGGCCAGGCACGTGAAGCAGCCGGTTGCCGAACGCGTAGCCGGGTTCGATCTGCTGCACGAGCTCATGCGCGAAGGGGACAAGCGCGGCTGGGGCGTCTTCCTGCTCGGAACGTCGCAGGACATTCTCGATGCGGCTCATGCCAATCTGGCGCGTCAGTATCCCGGAATTCGTTTCGTCGGAACCCGGAACGGTTATTTCAAGGATGAAGAAGACGCCGAGGTAGTCGCCCAGATCCGGGCCGCGCAGCCCGACCTGCTGTTCGTGGCTCGCTCCGTCGCGAACCAGGAGCCCTGGATCGCGAAGTATGAGAAGGAGCTCGGCGTGCCGGTCATGATGGGTGTCGGAGGGAGCTTCGACGTCATCTCGGGGAAGCTTAAACGCGCTCCCGCGTTTTTCCGCAAATCCGGTCTGGAATGGTTCTACCGGCTGCTTCAGGAGCCGAAGCGTTACAAGAGAATGCTGGTATTGCCTCAATTCGCGCTTAAGGTCGTAAGAGACGGAGATAAGGTTCTCAAAACAAGATGATCACGATGAAAAAATCATGAAAATGAACGATACGAGGAAATTCGCCGGAATATGGCCGAAAAACTGCCTTGTTGAATCCGGTGGCGCCGGAGTATAATTCATTCCGGTGATCACACAAAGGGGAGTTATAGAGATGCCGATAGGCTGGTTGATTGGAATCGGAGCTGCAGGGTTTGCACTGGCGATGGGTATTGCGCTGGCGCTGACGCCGCTCGTCAAGAAGTTTGCCGTTAAGGTTGGCGCCATGGACGTGCCGGACCACCGCAAGGTTCACACGCAAATTATGCCCCGCATGGGCGGGCTCGCGATTTACGCCGCATTCACCGTGACGATTCTGTTGTTCCTGCCCTGGCTTCCGGACAGCATGCTGAGCAGCTATGACAAGAACCTGATCATGGGCATGCTCGTCGGCGGAACGGTTATCGTGCTCCTCGGGGCGATGGACGACCGCTTCCAACTGAACGCGAAGCTGAAGTTCCTGGTTCAGATCGCTGCGGCTTGCATCGTTGTTTTCGGATATGACATCAAGATCAACCTTGTAAATATACCGTTCGGCTCGGCGATGCAGCCGATGGCCGACTGGATCGGCATTCCGCTCACGATCTTCTGGATCGTCGGGGTGACGAACGCAATCAATCTGATCGACGGCCTGGACGGGCTGGCTGCCGGGGTGTCCGGCATCGCGATCGCAACGATTCTCGTGATGGCCGCGATCATGGGGCAAGGCTCCGTTATTCTGCTCTCGGCGGTGCTGCTGGGCGGCATTGTCGGCTTCCTGCATTACAACTTCCACCCGGCGAAGATCTTCATGGGGGATTCCGGGTCGCTGTTCCTGGGCTTCGCGCTTGCGAACCTGTCCATGCTCGGATTCAAGCAGATTACGATCGTCTCCTTCGTGGTTCCGATCCTGATCATCGGAGTTCCGCTTTCGGATACGTTCTTCGCCATCATCCGTCGCCTCGTTAACAAGAAGCCGATTTTCGCCCCGGACAAGGGCCATCTGCATCATCGCTTGCAGCAGCTTGGCTTCAGCCATCGCAAGACTGTCCTTATCATCTATGGCATCGCTGCCTTCTTCGGCGCTTGCGCCGTCATTCTCTCGATCGCGACGAGTGCGGGAATGGGCAACTGGGTTACGTTTATCGTCATCTGCGTACTGATCTTCCTATTGCAGATCGGAGCCGAGGTTATCGGCATCGTCGACAAGACGAGGCGCCCGGTCATCAACTTCCTGAGAGGGATGTTTCTGAGGCAGCAGGCGAACACAAGATCGAAATAATTTGTTGGAAAATCATCACCCCGCAGACCGAGAAGCTGCGGGGTTTCTTCGTGCGGCGGCGGGGGAGATTGCGATCGGAGCGCAGAGAAAACTTTGGGCGGACTGGCGGATTTAACATGAAATGGCTAAACATTTGCGTGTGGGTATCCGATATAAAGGAGAGCCGGAGCAAATTGATCCGGAGGGGGGAGCTATCCCCTCAGAGCGGATGCCGGCACATGCCTCTCGTCGTTCGGCAGTTCAGGTTCCGGAGCTGCGACCTCACATAAATAAGAACCCGCATAAGGAGGATTTATCCCTTGAGACGATACCGTCAACACTCTATCTCGTGGATGCTCATTGTCGCACTCGTGGTCGCTCTGCTGCCGCAGATCCCGGCTTCATCCAATGCCGCGGCCAGCGCTTACTTCCAATTTAACGACTTCAGTACCGAGATCTCATCTCCCACCGAGGTCAACAGCAATATAATCGATGTTGCGGGCACGTTCAGCAACGTGGCGTCGTCCTCCATCGCGTATAAGATAGAGAAGTTGGCCTACGATTCTGCTACATCCGAGTACAAAGCTGCGGAATCGACCGTCGGGTCCTCTAGGCCTATTATCTCCGGAACGAGTTCATTTATGTTCTCCGGCGTCACGATCTATGACGGTCTGAATCGAATCACGATCTCCGGAACGAACAATTCGGGCAATATCGTTAATGCTCAGGCATTCGTAAATTTCACCAACGTCCCCGTAATCTCCGAGGTTAAGCTTATTAACGGTACGGCCTTGGTTGAGGGCGAGTCCGTCGTAACTGCGAATCCGACCGAGACGCTTACGCTCAAGGCTCCCAATGCCACCGAGGTGACGATCAACGGAACCCAGATGTTCGGCGGCTCCGGTTCCTCCTTCGTCTTGTCTGGCATTGCAATGTCGCATGGACTCAACAAGCTGACGATCATCGCCCGCAACGCGACGAAGACGTATGAGCTGACCCGTTACCTTATTTATTACAATGGATCGTTGACAGCCTATGACGTGAAGCTGGGCGGTTATTCTCTGGACGGAGATCCGACGATTAGTGCTGTGCTGTCCGGCGCAGCCGTATCCGGCTCCATCGTTCTGCCTGGCGCCTCTCCCGCCTCGACGGAGACATTTACCGTTCAATTATGGGAGAGCGAAATACTGAACTCCGGCAGCGGAAGTCCTGAAGCGACGACGACCGTTACTGGTACGTTGGCAAGCAGCGCTGCCAGTTACGGCGTATACAGTTTTACGACGGGCAATTTGTTCACGGTTAGCACGAACGGGGATTACGTTGTGCGAATCGCGCATGCGAGCGTAATGTCTGCGGACACGCTTCCTTTTACTTACTTATCCGACGGGTCCCCTTACATAACAGGGGTCAAACAAGCTTATAATGT
Organism: Cohnella fermenti; assembly: GCF_004801405.1. Classification (GTDB taxonomy): domain Bacteria; phylum Bacillota; class Bacilli; order Paenibacillales; family Paenibacillaceae; genus Cohnella; species Cohnella fermenti. Next base: position 6,329 of record NZ_SSOB01000062.1, on the reverse strand, counting down.
TACTGGAACGACGGATATCACTTATACATCATCCGCTAACTTTGCGGAAGGCACGACTCTGACCAAGCTTCCGATCTGGATCGTGCTTGATGCGGAGAACTTCAGCACAGGCGGTACGAACAGCCTGACGATTATGCAGAACGGAACCGACGTGACAAGCAGCGCTGTCGTTGCGGCGACGAAGACGTCGGATGGCAAGCCGGCTTACCTGATTAGCAATCTGCCTGCGGGGCAGTTGAAGCTTACGTTTACAATTACCGATAGCGGCAACTCGAACAGTGTCGTTCGCAACATTACCTATTACCCGGCCCCGGCTATTCAGATCGACAATCTCTATTCAGGCCAGCAATTCACGAGTGTCTCCGATTTTGCTACGATGAGCATCATGGGCAAGCTGCTCAACTTCAATCTGACGAGCGCTACGGAGTTGGCTTCGCTGAAGGTAAGCCTGAATGGAGTCAGCGTCTCGCTGCAGCAAACCGGAAGCAGTACGACTACTTCCAATATCAACAGCGAGACTGGAATCTTCTCCTTCGACGTGACAGGAACGGGATTAACGCTCGTCGCGGGCGCGAATACGATCGTGTTCTCCGGAACGGCCAGCGGCATTCCGATCACGACGACATTGACTCTCTATCTGTTCTCGAGCGATCAGCCGGCCATAACAAGCATATTCCCGGTCCCGTACATTGAGCCGTCGAGCACGGAGCGCAAGTTCTCGGATTCAGCAGTTAAGTTCGCGATTACGGACACCAACACGTATACGACAACCGAGAAGAAGCTTGACTTGCTGTTCAAGGTCATGGACTTCGACGATCTCGAGGTGCAGGTGAACGGAGTTTCGGCGGGCAAGGGCACTATTCAGACTAATGCTTCTGTCAACTATCTCGATGTCACGGGCAGCAATGATCTCTATATCGAGAATACAAGCCAAGGCACGATTGGCAAGACTTACACGCTGGCCGCCGGAGAGACGGAATATTTGTTGCGTCTGTCAGGTTCCGAGCTTCCGACATCAGGCTCGACGACCTACACGATTATTCTGCACAAGGGGACGTCGACGGTAAGCCAGACGATTACCGTCATTCGCGATCTCTCGCCATACATCGTCTTGTCGCCGAAGCTTCCGGACGAGGCTGTTATTAATGCCAACTTCTTGAAGGTGAGCATTAAGGCGGAGGGGGCCGATCAGGTTCTGATCGGCAAGGTCGCGATGACGAAGGGTGAGGGCGATATTTTTCGGTATGAGCTCGGCGGACTGAAGTCGGGAAAGAACACGGTTAAATTCACTGTCGTAACGGGAACGACAAAGCTGAACGGCTCGTTCGACGTGACTTATGCGGCGGATAATTCTGTCGGAGCACAGTATAAGTCGTCCTTGGCCAGCTCAGGCAAAATCTCGATCTTCAAGGGAGATCTGGCGCTGTCGTTCCCGAAGAATACGTATCTGCGCCAAGCGAATGGAACTCCGGGGCAAGATATCAAGACGACGGATCTGTTCAACAGCCAGACCTTGTATTTCGGTGTAGCCGATCGCACGGACGGGCGCACGGTGAAGAAGTATAACCAGGTTGGAGAGACGGATTCGAACGGCAATTATCTTGATGGAACGATTAAGGACGTCGCGGCGGACACCTATGCAACCGACCGTCTCGTTCCGATAACGAATTTCAGCTACTCCTCCAGTGTGTACTGGATCGATGCGGGCTACTTTGACAGCACGACGAGCGCGACGACCGGAGAATTTACGATGGTGAATGCGATGCTGCCGTATTCCAGCGGTACGGACATGTTCTATGCGCGCGTTTACTATCCGGAGAAGTGGCTGGAGCCCTCGCAACGCGGGGAGATTACGATTAAATACGATTCGAACATAGCCGATGTCTACGCCAAGAATCTGAGCGTCTGGAGATATACGAATGCCGGCTGGACAAACGTTGGCGGTGTCGTTAATACGAGCAGCAAGACCGTCACGGCTCCGTTCGATGGCTTCGGGTACTACGTGGTTATGGGTCTTCGCTACAGCATGAGCGATATCATCGGTCACTCATACGCGAAGAATGCACTGGAGTCGATGTTCGCTCATGGCATCATGAACAACAAGGATGCAAACTCATTCGGGGTCTACGAGAACATCACTCGAGGCGAATTCGCGCAGATGGTTGTGAAGATCATGGGGGTGCCGCTCCAGTACGACGCGAATAACATGACGTTCGACGATGTGTTGCCGTACGACTTCCCGGATCAGCCGTATTGGAACTATAAATATGTAGAGACGGCCGTGAAGGTTGGCTATATCCGAGGGAAGTCGCCACGGTTATTCTTCCCGAACGATCCGTTGACGAGAGCGGAAGCGGCGGTGATCATTGCCAGAGCGCTCAATCTGGTGAGCAGCAATGCGGATACGGACAAGGATCTGGTGTCCCTGCAGAAGATCTTCACGGATGCTTCCTCGGTCGATTATTACGCGATCAGCTCGATCCTCGCGATCAACAAAGCCGGTTATATCACGGGGATTGCGAATACGGTAACGGCGGGCAGCAAGGCGACATATCGGTTCGAGCCGCTCTCGAATCTGTCCAGGGCCGATGCGGCGCTCATCGCCAACCGGATCATGGTGAAGATGAAGAAGTTGTAGGATGGAATGGGATTGCGATGAGGCAGGAGGACGCCGAATGGTGCTCCTCCTCGTCTTTTTCTTTTTAGACGAGAATGGAGAGTATGGAAGAACTTTGGCAATGACGGAGTTTGTCCCATCGGCTATACTGATGAAGTGTTAGACGATACATATACAGAAGAGGGGAACGGCAAGCGTTAGTGCGAAAAAAAATGTGAAAAAATCGGCGGGAGCCGCAACTTTTCACAGGAACCTGCGTCTAATTACATGCTGCGTAAACAGAGGGACTTGAGACTCAAACTCTAGCTCTGGCGCCAAGAAATCTCTTTACGCTCGATTATCGTCAATGTATAATAGGTGAAGTGGCATTCATTTCCTAGCTTATTTGCGCGCGTTTACTAGTTTCTGCGACATGCTTCTACCATGGAACATGACCGTAGACATCAATTATAGACAATGCTCAACTCCGGAAAGGGGGTGAAACGCCGATGAGAGATTCGAGCTACAAATCTTCTAAACAAACAACACTACAGATTCCTTTTCAAGGAGGAGAAAAAAAGGTTATGAAGAAAAGTTTGTCTCTTCTTCTGGCGCTGGCTATGGTATTCGGCATGTTTGCCTCCATGGCTTCTGCGGCTGACTCCGACCTGACTACTGAGCAAAAGTATCAGCAGTTGGTCGACTCTGGTGTACTTAAGGGCACGACAAGCGGGCTTCCGCAACTGGAAGACAACCTGACTCGCGCTCAATTCGCTACGATCGCTGTTGCGATCGCTGGTTTGACTCCTGCAACGGGCACTACTTCTTCTTTCTCTGACGTTAAGTCCACTGAATGGTGGTACGGCGCGATCGAGGCTGCTGCTCAAGCTGGTCTGGTTAACGGAACTGGCAACGGCAAGTTCACGCCGAAGTCCGACGTAACGGTTCAAGAAGTAATCAAGATCGCTGTTACGATCGCTGGCTTGACTCCGGTTGAAGGCGCAACGGTTGAAGGCGCAGCTGACTGGGCTGGTCCTTACATCCAAGCAGCTATCGATGCTGGTCTGCCGATCGCATCGAACTACACGGATGCTGCTACGCGCGGTCAAACGGTAGAACTGGCTTACACCGTGTTCCAAGCTCTGCAAGTAGATCCGTTGTCTGATGTTAAGGCTACGGTAAACTCTGACGACACGATCACGGTGACTGGCGTAACGGCTGGTTCTGTTGATGGCGTTAAGGTTGCTATCGGCACGGCTGAAGCTGCTTCCGCTTCGCTGAAGGAAGACGGTACGTTCACGTACACGACGGCTAAGCAAGCTGTTGGTTCTTACACGCTGACAGTTACGGCTTACGCTGGCGAAGCTAAGGTGGATTCCGCCGAAGTGTCCGCTACTATCGACACTTTCAAAGTGACGAGCGTAGTTCTGAAGAACGCTAAGGAAATTGCAGTGACGTTCAGCAAGGCTGTTCGCATTGCGACGGCTAACGACGATGCTAACTATACGTTGACAAAATCTGGCGTTGTTGTTCCTGTTGCTGATATCGACATCAGCGATGATGCGACGGTTGTTACTCTCACGTATGATCCAGCTATTAGTGCTGACGTGTATGCACAATTTGAAGTGCAAACGGGACTTCTGTCTGCTGGCGGAACGGCTGTTGCCTACTACAAGGAACCGCTGTACATCAACGACACGACGGCTCCGTCGGTATCTGGTGTTAGCTTCAGCGGAACGGTAGCTAAGGTTTCCTTCAGCGAATCGCTGGATGACACTGCATTCACTGGTGTAACTGGCACAGGTGCTCAAGTTACGGTTGACGGAACTACGATTGATGTGGTTGCTTCTGCTGGACTGAGCTCTGACGTTGACTACCAACTGAATAGAGATGACGAAGGTACTTCGGTTGCTTCGATCAGTATCGCAGGTGATGTTGATTCGTCCGAATGGACGAAGGGCTCCACGCACACGATCGAAATCGTCGGCGCGAAGGACCTGGCGGGTAACTACCTGCCGGACTACACTACGACGGTAACGGTTCCTAATGATACGACGGCTCCTACGGTTACTTCTGCATCTGTTAATGGCGCTAACGTGACAATTACGTTCAGCGAAGCGCTGAAGAGTGTTAGCGGCACTTACGTAACGGTTACGTCGCCGACTGCAGGTGGTGCAGGTGCGATTGCTGTTACCAGCTTCGACTCCGACAACAATCAAGTAACTGTAAACCTCAAGGCTGACCTTGTTGCCACTGGCGCTAGCTTCCTGACGGAAACCCTGTCGATCTCTGGATACTACGACACCAGCAACAATGCAGGTTCTACGACTTCTAAGACTGTAACTCTGTCGAATGATTCTACATCGCCGGTATACCAAAGTGTTACTATTGACGGCGATGACATCGTTCTGAAGTTCAGCGAAGCTGTTGAACGTAATACTGCAGTTCTTCTGAGCGATGTTACTATCTACCGTACGGATTCCGACGGTATTGTATGGAACGACGTAACGGTTGCAACCTCTGACGATGGTTACGATGCAAATAACGATGACGACACCGATGATTCCGGTGAGAATCAGTACATCGTTCTGCACACGAGCGGTCTGTCTGCTAGCTCTTACCGAGTAGTTCTGCCGACTGCTTTCGCTCAGGATACGTCCGCTAACGAGAATAAGTCGGCTAAGACGACTTTGACATTCACGGTATCCGGTTCTACGAGCGGCACGTTGAACTTTGATGTAGTTGGTCACGCTGGTGCTGAAGTGGTACAAAGCGGTAGTGTTTTGACTATCTATCTGAATGCTTCGATTACTCAAGCTCAACTGGTTGCGGCCAACTTCAAGATCAACGGATCCGCATTCCCGTCTGGAACAGTCTTCTACTTCAGCGGCAACACGAAGACGGTAATCGCTGAACTGCCGGCTGGTTCAATCACGGCATCTGGTACTCGTACGATCTCGCTGGCCAACCTGGTTGATACGAGCGGTAACTCGCTGGTTAGCAGCCCGTCCGTATCCGTGTACCTGACGGAAACGGCTGGTCCGAAGCTTGTATCCGCTAAGGTAACGAGCGACACGATTCTGACGGTAACGTTCAACGAAATCGTCACTGCTGCTACTGGTGACACAGATCTGGAAGTATACGTGAACGGTACTCTGGTATCGACCAACGCTAACGTTACTGGCTCTGGCACTAAGACGCTGACGATTACCTACGATTCGAGCGTATTCGCTACTAGCCAAACGATCGTTGTTAAGGCTGTTGGTTCTGCGATCGCTGACACTGTAGGTAACACAGCTACTGACGGTCAAGTTACTGCAACTTTCTAATTGGAACCATCTGATAAACAGAAAAGGGCGAGCTCCTTGAGGGCTTGCCCTTTTCTTGTTATATAAATTGAACTCATGATTCCAACAAATCGCCTGACCCCCCAATTCGGGTAAAAGAGAGAAAGACGACCGAAGGGCGGGAAGCACATGACGACAGCAGAACAAATTCAGCAAGTAACGGAAGCGATGAAGCAGACGAAAAACAAACGTCAGTACGAGCGGTACTTGGCCGTTCGACTTCGTTTAGAGGGACGAACCTACACCGAGATCGCGGAGGTTCTCGGAAGAACCTACCAATCGATTAGCAGCTACTGCAAGTGCTACGAAGAAAACGGGTTGTCCGCTCTCGATATGGGGCATTCTCCCGGCGGACCCAAAAAACTGACCGAGCAGCAGGAACAAGA
>NZ_SSOB01000061.1 GCF_004801405.1 Cohnella fermenti | reverse complement strand
GGTTTGCCTCCGGCTTCCTTCAGATTCGGCCTCGCGACCGACACCCTTGCCTTCAGCTAACAGTTCCTACTGCCAAGCCTGTAGCGGACTTGCACCGCCTAGTTACCGCCCATGCCGGGCGCACTTAGAGAAAGGGGCCGTCCCTAAGTCGAATCGACTTGGGGACGGCCCCTTTCGTTTATGTCTATGGCGGATGTGATGCAAAAATACATCTCTTGCCGTCGTTTTATCCTGAAATGATCGCATGAGCTGCAAAAGTACACTTCATTCTCGCCAATTGGCCTTAATTCCGGAAAATCGGCGGAATCAGATGCACTTTTACATCACATCTCTCCAAATCGACTCCGCACAGCACAAAGAGATGTACTTTTGCTTTACATCTAATTCAAAAGCTCCTCTTCCCCTCCGGCCACCAGTCGGTTCCGGCCGGGGGACAGCCCCGATCGTCCGGCCATACGTAGGCCCAGCCGAACAGCTCGGGGCGGTCGGCGTCCGAGAGGCGGATTCGCTCGTAGTCGTTGCTCTCCTCGATTCCGTAGAACTCCTCGTAGCGGTCGGCGGCTTCAAGTCCTTCGCGGCTTACCTCGACCCACAGGCCGCGAACGCAAGGAGAAGCAGGGGGAGAGGAGGAAAAGGGAGGGACGGCTGGAATCAGCGCCGGATAACCGCCGGCGTCGACAAGCCTGCCCCTGACGCTCCCCGGCAACGCGGTTCCAGCCACATATGGCGCAATAAGGCGATGCTGCGCGAATTCCGGCAGCAGCGTGCCGTAGACAAACAGCTTCATCGGCGCCTCCTCTGCTCAGCGCGGCGGCCGGATGGCGTAGCCCCGCTCCAGCAGGCTGCGCCGCAAGGAGGCTGCGAACGCCGCCGCTCCCGGCGTGTCGCCGTGAAGGCACAGCGTCCGCGCCTTGACGATGGCGACGCCGCCGTCCAGCGCGCGCGCTTCGCCGCGCTCCGCGATGGAGAGCGCCTGCCCGATCGCCGCGCTCTCGTCAGCGTGCACCGCACCGCTCAACGAGCGCGGCGCGAGGCTTCCGTCGGCCAGATAGGCCCGGTCGACGAAGCCCTCTTCGACCGGGCGCAGCCCGGCCGCCGTCGCCGCCCGCAGCAGCTCGCTTGCGGCAGGGCCGACGATCGCGAGGCCCGGATCGATCGCGCGGGCGGCGCGTACGATCGCTTCCGCCAGGTCGCGGCGGCGGGAAGCCATATGGTACAGCGCGCCGTGCGGCTTCACGTGGACGAGCGGAACGCCCGCCGCCTTCGCGATCGCCTGAAGGGCGCCGAGCTGATAGAGCACGTCCGCCTCGACCTCGGCGGGCGCAACCGCCAGCTCCCGCCGCCCGAATCCTTCCCGGTCCGGCAGACCGGGGTGCGCGCCGACGGCGACGCCGAGCTCCGCGCACCATTCGACCGTGCGGCGCATCACCCGGGCATTGCCTGCGTGATACCCGCAAGCGATGTTGGCGGAGCTGACCGAGGCCAGCAGTTGCCGGTCTTCCTCCATCTGCGCCGCATCCTCCCGCTCGCCCGCATCCACGTTCAAATCGATCGAACGCGAAGCCGGCGCAGACGAATTCGCCAAGGAATTGCTCATCGTTCCCACCTCGCTCCTCTCACCGACCCTCAAGATTAATGCCGCTTCTACCGGTACCACTTCAGCCGGATACCCGCCGCCAGTTGCGCCAGCCCCTCTTGCTTCTCCCGGTACGCCCGCAGCGCGTCCCGCAGGCCGATCGCTTCGAATCGGATGCGGTCCCCCGGTCGGAGCTGCGCCAGGAGGCCGAGGTCGGCGGCGGCTACGATCGCAATAATCGGATAGCCGCCGGTCGGCTGGCACCCTTGACCGAGCGCGATCGGCTGACCGGACGCCGGCACCTGAATGGCGCCGGCGCAAACCCCGTGCGACAGCAGCTCCGCCTGCCGCTCAAGGCGCAACGGCTCGCCGCTCAGCCGGACGCCCATCCGGTCCGAATCGGCTCCGACCCGGTACTCTCCCGCGAAGAAATCTTGCCTCGCCGACTCCGCGAACCAATCCCATTCCGTCCCTTCGAGCACCCGCAGAACGACGGAGCTGCCGGTGCCGACGCCGCTTCCGGCGGAATCTCGCTCGCACCGGGCGTATTCGCGGCCCGCATGCCAGGCCGCGCCCGCAGGGGCCGACTCGCGCAGCCGCCCCTGCAGCCGCTGCGCCTGCGCCGAAGGCGACGCGGCCCGCAGCTCGTCGCCGGGGCGAAGCGCCCTGCCATAGGCGCCGCCGATGGAGGCGCGAAGGTCCGCGCTCCGGCTGCCGAGCATCGGCCTCGCCGCGAACCCACCGGCTGCCGCCAGATAGGCCCGGCAGCCGCTCGCCCCGCCGCGGAACCGGAGAACCGCTCCCGCACGCAGCAGCGTCGGGCGCCCCGTCGGCAAGCGCTCGCCGCCCGCCGTCGCTCCGAGGTCCGCGCCGGTCAAGGCGACGAGCATGTCGCGCTCCACCCGGTACTCTCCGCCGGACAAGGTAAGCTCCAAGCCCGCCGCTCCTTCGTCGTTGCCGACAAGAAGGTTCGCCGCGCGCAGCGCTTCCTTGTCCATCGCTCCGCCGGCGGAGACGCCGAACGCCTGCCAACCGCCGCCCGTTCTGCCGAGATCCTGTATGGTCGTCTGAAGACCGGGGCGCAAGACGGTCATAACCGTCTCGGCTCCCTCCTCCCAGGCGCCTTCCGCGAAGATGGCGCTCAGGCCCGCCCCCGAAGCTTCGCCTCCGTTCTCCTTCAACCGTCCTCTCAAGCTCCCGTTCGAACTCTTCTCGAGACTCTCTGTCGAACTCCCGCCTCCGCGCTCCTCGAGACTCCCTGCCGCTTCCGCGCCCGCCTTGACGGGGACGAACCGAACCGTATCCCCGGGCCGGATCGGGAACGGCTCGTCCGATTCGGGGCGGAACAGCCGCTCCGGCGTGCGGCCGACAAGCTGCCAGCCGCCGGGCGAAGCGACCGGGTAGATGCCCGTCTGCAGGCCCGCGATGCCGACCGAACCGGCCGGAACGCTTAAGCGCGGCGTCTCGCGCCTTGGCTGCGCCAGATCCCCCGGCAACCCCCGCAAATAAGGAAAACCGGGGGTAAACCCAATCATCGCCACCGAATACTCGGAAGACGAATGCCGCCGGATGAACTCTTCCTCCGACAAGCCGCTCCGGCTGGCCGCTTCCGCCAGATCGGGGCCTGCCTCGCCTCCGTACTCGACCGGAATCGATACGGTCCGCGCGCCCCCCGATCCATCGGCCTCTTGCATGGCCGAAGGTCCCGCCGGCACTTCCTCTGGCGCCAATTCCGCAAGCCGAAGCAGCCGCCCCATCGCTTCCTCGAAGGCCGCTTCGGCTTCCTCTCCGAGCCGCCCCGCCGGCAGACGGTCCGCGTCGAGATTAACCGCCACCGTCTCGTAAGCCGGCACCGTCCCGATCACCCAAGGCAGCCCGGCTGCGGCGATTCGCCTGGCCAGCGCCGCGGGGTCCGGGCTGCTCCCCGGGCAAGGGACGTCCTCCGTCAAGTAGAGCAGCGCCATCCTCTCGCCCATCGGCTTTGCTCTCCACAACATTTTTACCCCAACTCCTCCCGGCTCTCCAAGTTCCCGTCCCGGTTGCAATCTCCCGCGCGCTCCGGCTACAATCGTGTTATTGCACATTCGGGGCCTTCTCGCGCTCGCGGACCCGCAAAGTACCTTCGACAGGAGTTGGTCTCATCCATGGAAACCTATGATCTGGCAACGCTGAGAATGAACCAGGAGGACGAATCGTGGACGATCTTGTTCGATAACGCCAAGCTGATGGTGATGGATGAATACGGCACGCGTTCCTGGTTCATCGACGTCAACGGAATTCCGGACAGCCAACTGCTGGACCGGTTCGCGAACACGGCCGATATCGACGTGACGGTCGAAGCGGTGACGATCGGAGGACGTTCCCTGAAGGGAAGCGGCTTCTTCCATCCGAACCCGAAGCATCAGACGGCTGCCGTTCGCGGACACGGCGAGTTGGTCGGTTACGCTCCCGGCGCGGCCCGTTAATCCGGAATTGGAGTTGTCGCGGCGGCCTCGCCCGGCGCTCTTCCGGAGCGAGCCCCATCGACGAAGAGCGAGAAAATCGCCTGCATCCTATCAAGAAGCGGCACCTCGTCGAGATCGAGCGACCACAGCATGAGAACGCCGTAGTAGGCTTCCACTGCAACGCCTGCGATCTGCTTGGCCGGGCGCTCCGGGGCAATCTCCCCGTTCTGTTGCGCCCGCTCGAGCAGCGGCGTCAGGAATTCGATGAACTTCTCGCTTCTCTTCCTCTGGACGTCGCCGATCTTCGCGCTTCCGAACATGCCCTGGAGAACCGCCCGCGTCGTCGACTTGAACATCGGATACTGCTTCACATAGGCGATCATTCCCTCGTACAGGCGATCCAGAATGGGGCCTTCGCCCTCCAGCTTGTCCCCGATGACGCTGATCAGCATATCCGATTGGAGCGCAAGAATCATGTCCTCCTTGGAAGCGAAGTAGTTGAAGAACGTCCCCTTGGCCACTTCGGCGCGATCGGTAATCATCTGGACGGACGTCGACAGGTAGCCGCGTTCCTCGAACAGCTCGACGGCGGAATCCATGATTCGTTTTCTCGTCAGGTTTTTCTTATCCTCGCGGTTCATGCGTCTCTTCTCCCTCTCCTTGAGAAAAAACGGCTCCATAGGAGCCGTTCTCATTCCGACACGATCAAACGGACATCAGCCCTTGGGGAAAATCTCCGGGGTCGTCAGCTTGTCGTAAAATCTCAGGTATTCGTCCTTCTCTGCGGAAGCGCGCCATGCCATAGCCGAACGGGGATGCTCGTCCAGCACGCCGGTCACCATGTAGGGAATCAGATAGCCCCACTCTTCCTTCTCGCGAAGCTTGACCATATGCTTCTCGATCATGCCGAGCAGCGGGCGCAGGTTGTATTCCGGCTTCGCCAGCTTGGCGAGCAGCAGCTCGGTGTGGCAGTTGCCGGCGGCGCGGCCCATGCCATATACGGAAGCGTCGAGCAGCTCGACGCCCATCTCGGCGGCGACAAGCGTGTTCGCGAGGGCGAGCTGCATGTTGTTATGGGTATGAACACCGAGGCGCTTATGCTTAAGGGCGCGGCGGAACTTCTCGACCAGGTAGCGGAAGTCGTCCGGGTCCAGGCTGCCGTAAGAGTCGACGATGTAGACGACGTCGATCGGGCTCTCGCTGATCAGCGCAAGCGCTTCGGTCAGCTCGTTGTCCATGACGTTCGACAGCGCCATGATGTTGATCGTCGTCTCGTAGCCGCGCTCGTGGAACATCGTGGCCAGCTCGATCGCCTTCTCCGTATCGCGGGCGTAGCAGGCGACGCGGATGAGGTCAAGCGGCGACTCGCTGCGCGGCAGAATGTCGTCCGGATCGACGCGGCCGACGTCGACGAGGGCGGACAGCTTCGTGCGCTTCTTCTCCGGGATCACCTTGCGCAGGAAGTCGTCGTTCAGGAAGCGCCAAGGGCCCGCATCTTCGGAGCCTTTCAGCAGGCGCGGGGAATTTTTGTAGCCGACTTCCATGTATTCGACGCCGGCTTCGTTAAGCGTCTCGTACAGGTCCTGCACGAACTCTACGCTAAAATCCCAATTGTTGACAAGTCCGCCGTCGCGGATCGTGCAGTCGACGATCTGGGTGTGGCGCGTTTTGCTATGTACGGTCATCTTGGGGACAAACTCCTTTACTCTTCTCCATCGATAGGGAGGAACATGCTATTTAGTTTATAACGAAACGGGGGGATTTATCAAGCGGGAACGCTTCAAAGCGTTGAAGCACGGCAGGGGTGGGCAAAATGGGGAGCGGCGGACGCACTCGGCAGCGTAGGAGGTGGGGAGGCAAGGTTAGCGGGGAAGCCCGTTCGGCGGCGGCGCACAGCGCTGGCCAGTGCGGCCGCTTGCCGGCTTCGTTGTGCGGATTTCCCGCACATCGGTGCCCAACGCTGCCCGGCGCACGGAGCGGCCTCGCCCTGGCGAGCGAACGCAGCAAAGCGCGGGGAGCACGCAAGCACTCTCCCCGCTTTGCTGCGCCGCCATCGCGCGTGTTATGCGCGGGCCTCTCTTGTCTGCCAGCGCACTTCCTGCACAAGCAGGTCGACCGCTCCGTCCACGCGGGCCGCGATCTCGTCGGCAAGCGATGCGGTGCCGTCGTCGTTCCACGTGACCTGGCTGTCGATGACGAACACGCCGCCGAGAATGTTGCGCGGCGCCATCGTCGAGAGCACCGGCTTCATCGCGAAGTCGATCGAGAGCAGATGCGCGATTGTGCCGCCGATCGCGATCGGCAGGACGATCTTATTCTCGAGCCCCTTCTGCGGGAGCAAGTCGATGTACGCCTTCAGCGCGCCGGGGAACGACGCCTTGTAGACGGGCGTCGCGATAACAACCGCGTCCGCCTCGGCGACCGTCTTGTTCGCCGCCTGGATCGCTTCGCTGCCGAAGTTGGCGAAGAGCAGATCCTCCGCCGGAAGGTCGCGAACAGAGATGGTCGACACGTCCAGATCGGTGTCGCCAAGACGACTCTTGACGCGGTCGACAACGCCGTTCAGCCTGGACTTGGCGGAAGGATTGCCGATTAATACGACTACTTTGGCCAATGGAATCACGTTCCTTTGCTATCGCTGACGGGCTTCACATGTCCAACCCAATCACTCGGAATATATCCGATTCATAAACTCGGAATTATTCCCATTATAGGCTTCCTTCTCCGGGGCCGTCAAGTGTCGGATGAAGCCCAAACGAAGGCCCGCGGTGCTTGAATCCTCTATCCTCCCATCCCTGAACGCTCGCCCTCCCCATCCTTGAATCCCCTGTCGCCCCGCAATGTACGTAGAGTTCGAATGAATGCTATTGCATGGATAAAATGACGAAGTTATAATAAAACTTAAAGAAGAAGCCGTGCGTCAACACGACTCCTCCCTAGCATAGTAGCCGCTTCAAAGGCGGTCGGCTTGGGAATACGATATCTAAGTTCACAGAAGTAGACCGCATTCCTTGCTATCGGGGCGGTCTATTTCCCTTGTGTAGACAATATCGCAACGATCAGCAAACCGAATACGGTTCGTCGATTTCCAACTGCTCGTTGATTCTCGCCTGGGCTTCCCGCCAAAGCACACAGTCCATTCGACCGCCTTCTATTCCATCCCGAGGGAGATGCGATCGCCATGCCCGCGATTCCCGCCTTGCGCCGCCGCTTCGAGAAGCGTTCCTTGCGCCGAGTTCTCGTTGTCTACGTGATGATCGGCTGCCTGCTTCCTCTCGTCTTCATGTTCGCGCTTACGTATTCGTCCATCTATTCGATCCTGTTCGGCAAAATCCAGAGCGGCATTCTCTCCAGCCTGACGCAGGAAGCCAGCAGCCTCGAGAACACGATCAACAACCTCGACTTCGCGTCCAAGCAGTTCGCGCTCGACGGGCAGATCGTCGACGAGGTGTCCGCCTTCCTCGAAGAGCCGAAGATCTACACGAAGTCGCAGATTATGGAGTCGATCAACGAGAAGATCAATCTCGTCAACTTCACGAACCCGTACCTCGGGCTGACCGCCTACATTCTCCCGAGCGCCGACGATCCGATTCTGTTCTCGAATCTGACGATGGATCGCCGCTTCGACACGTCCGCGCTGCCCCGCTTCATCGAGTACAACGGCGCCGTCTACTTCGGCCCTCACCGCACCCTCTACACGAACAGCAGCAACATGGTATTCTCCGAGCAGCGCATCGTACACGTTCAAGGCGACGAGGTGCTGTATATTTACCTGGAATCCAACTACGACCTCTTCCGCAAAATCCTCGGCCAGCAAACGTACGGAATGCCGGTGGCGCATCTGCTCGCGAACGAGCAAGGCGGCATCTCCTTCATCGAGGACGACGCCATCCCGGGCAATGTGCTTGCCGCAGCCGGCGCGGACGATCGGCAGACGCACTTCGAGGCGGGCGGCTATCACCTGTTCCGCTATTCCAGCCCGCAGGGCTGGCAGTTGCTCGCCGCCGTGAAGAAGTCCGACTTCGACAGCGAGATCCGCGCCTGGATGCTCAAGATGATCGCGCTCGCGCTGGCTACCCTCGCCTTCGCCGGGGGGCTCGCCTTCCTCATCTGGAAGCAGGTGTACCGGCCGCTGCGCAAGGTCAACGTCGAGATCGTCCGCATGGCCGAGAACCGGACGACCCCCGTCGCCTACACGCAGGTCGAGGAGTTCGACTTCGTGCTCAGCAACTTCCAGGAGATGAAGATCAAGATCAACGAGCTGATCCTCGAGGTCGAGGAGAAGGAGAAGCAGAAGGGGAAGTTCGAGATCGAGAAGCTGCTCAGCCAGATCAACCCGCACTTCCTGCACAATACGCTCAATACCGTCCAATGGCTCGCCCGCGCGAACGGGCAGAAGGAGATCGACAAGCTCGTGACGCTACTCGTCAAGGTGCTCCACTACAACCTCGGCAAGCAGAGTCTGATCGTGACCGCCCGCGACGAGCTGGAGGCGATGCGCAACTACATGGAGCTGCAGCGAATCCGGTACGACTACGAGTTCGAATTCAACGTCAGCGCCGAGGAGGAGATTCTGTCGGTCGCGGTGCCGCGCTTCCTGCTGCAGCCGCTCGTCGAGAACGCCATCTACCACGGCATGAGCGAGAGGAACGGCCGGATCGACGTCGCGATCGCCTCGTACGGAAGCTCCCATGCCTTGTTCCGGGTGGAGGACAACGGCGCGGGGCTCGACGCGAAGGAGATGGAGCGGCTGCTCTCGGACGAAGACGCCGATTCCCGGCGCAAGGGGATGGGCATCGGCCTCTCCTACGTCAACCGGATGCTGCGCCGCTACTTCGGAGACGACATGACGTTCTCCATCGAGAGCGAGCCGGGCATCGGAACGAAGGTGTCCATCGTCATCCCCAGACTCACGACCGAGCAGTTGGAAGAATAGGAGTGTAGGAGAATAGAAGAGCAGATATATAAGCTGAACTAGCGAACTTAACGGACTCCCAGTTTCGATGCCCCACGCAATGTGGATGCAGGTCACGAAATATAGTCGGAATTTCATGTTTATTCATTCGTTCGGGTCGCAAACGAGGGCTACGAATGTGAAATTTCGCATATATTCGGTAGAATCGTGGCTGGTTCGGGCAACGAATGTGAAATTTCGCATATATTCGACGGAATCGCGGCTGGTTCGGGCTACGAATGTGAAATTTCACATACATTCGGCAGAATCGCGGCTGGTTCGGACTACGAATGTGAAATTTCGCATATATTCGGCGGAATCGCGCGGTTGGCCACGGATTGTAGTCGGAATTGCTTGCTTATTCGCTCGACCTGGACAGCAGCTCAAGAGCTTTCGGTCCGCAACGATATGCGGTTGTAACTTACTGGGCGAGATTCATTCGTTCAGCTTATATAGGGTGAATTCCGTTCACTCCGGTGAGAAAATCGTGCGACAAGACCAGACGGCCCTCCTTTGACGGAGGGCTTTTTTCGCTCTCGGCCGCCTCCTTCCATCGCTTACAATGAGAACGCGAAACCGATTCCAAAGCGATTGGGGACTCCGATATGTCGTCTGCATCCGGCACGAATCCCGGCACGAATGCCGCCCTTGCCGCCTCCCCGCCTCCCCGCCGCAGGGGACTGGCGAACAAGTACAAGCTGTTCCTGATGGCTCTCCCGTTCCTCGTCGTCACGTTTGTTTTTTTCTACCTTCCGATCTACGGTTGGATCTACGCCTTCTACGACTACTTCCCCGGCATCCCGCTCGCGCAGACGGAATTCGTCGGCTTCAAGTGGTTCAAGTCGATCGCCTCCAACCCGATCCAGACCGAAGAGGTCATCCGCGTCATGAAGAACACGATCGCCATGAGCGGACTGGGCATCGTCACCTCCTTCTTCCCGATCGTATTCGCAATTCTGCTGACCGAGGTGCGAACCGGCTGGTACCGGAGAATCGTCCAGACGCTCACAACCATTCCGAACTTCATCTCCTGGATTCTCGTCTACGCCATCGCGTTCGTCCTCTTCTCGGTCGACGGCGGACTCGTCAATACGCTGCTCGTCAAGATGGGCTTCATCGAGCAGGGCATCAACTTCCTCGCAAGCGGGAACAACGTCTGGTTGCCGATGATTCTCTGGTACTGGTGGAAGTCGCTCGGCTGGAGCGCAATCATCTACCTGGCGGCGATTACCGGCATCGACCAGGAGCTGTACGAGGCCGCGGAGGTCGACGGCGCGAGCCGCTTCCGCAAGATTTGGCACATTACCGTGCCGGGCCTGATCCCGACGTTCTTCGTGCTGCTGCTGCTGTCGATCGGCAATCTCGTCAACAACGGCATCGAGCAATACTTCGCCTTCCAGAATGCGATGAACAAGGACACGATCGAAGTGCTCGACCTGTACGTCTACAACATCGCCTTCGCCAACAACTTCCCGTTCGCGACCGTCGTCAGCATGCTCAAGTCGATCATCAGCGTCACGCTCCTGTTCCTGGCGAACCGCCTGTCCAAGCGGGTCCGCGGCGAATCGATAATCTGAGATTCCCTGACTTGAGAATTCACATTCGGAGAGGAAGAGAGCTTCCATGAACGTTCGCAAGAGCAGCGCCGGCTCGACGGTTTTCCAGCTTCTCAATTATGCGTTCTTCGGGCTGTTCACGCTCAGCTGCGTGTTCCCCTTCTACTACCTGTTCATCAACACGATCAGCGACAACAACCTGTCCGCCACCGGCTACATCACGTTCTATCCCCGGGGCATCCACTTCGACAACTACCTCGAGGTGCTCAAGATCAAGGGGCTCGGCACGGCCGCGTTCGTCAGCCTCTATCGGACCGTCGTCGGCACCGTGCTTACCGTGGGAGCGTCCGCATTCCTGGGCTACCTGTTCACGAAGAAGGAGATGTGGGGGCGGCAGACCTCGTACCGGTTCGTCATCGTCACGCTCTACTTCAGCGCAGGGCTTATCCCCTGGTACATCACGATGCACAACCTGCACCTGACGAACAACTATCTCGCCTATGTGCTGCCGTCGATCATCTCTCCGTTCAATATCATCCTGGTGAAAACATTCATAGAGTCGCTGCCGCCCGCGCTCGAGGAATCCGCTTCGATCGACGGCGCCGGGTATGCGAGGGTGTTCTGGAGTATCGTTCTTCCGCTCAGCGCTCCGATTCTTGCTACCATTACGATTTTCTCCGCGGTGTATCAGTGGAATGCGTTCATCGATACGGCCTTCCTGATGACCGACACGAAGTACTACACGCTGCAATATTTGCTGTACCGCTACCTGAACGAAGCGAACTCGCTCGCGAACCTGATCAAGAGCACGCAGGACTTCAACTCGCTTAACCTGCAGAACATGCAGACGCCGACCTCGGTGCGCATGACCGTCACGATGATCGTCGTGTTCCCGATTCTGTTCATCTACCCGTTCTTCCAGCGCTACTTCGTCAAGGGCATCCTGATCGGCGCGGTCAAGGGGTAAGCGGGAAGCCGATATCCAGCCGGGTTTACCTCCGTTTAACAGGCGGAGCGAAACTATACAATCCATATCTTAGAAGATCAAAGGGAGGCAATTCGAAATGAAGGTCAAACGTCTCACGGCCGGCATCCTCGCGTCGACGATGTTCGTCGTGCTGGCCGCCTGCAGCGGCAACAACGGCAACACGTCCTCGCCGAGCCCGTCCCCGTCGGCTTCGCCGAGCGAATCCGCGTCCGCTTCCGTGTCGCCGAGCGAGTCGGCCAGCGCATCCCCCGATGACAGCGGGCTCGACCACTCCAAGGAGTTGACGCTGACCGTCTTCTCGACGACGGCCAACTACGCGGGCGAGCAGACCGGCTGGTTCGCCAAGCTCATCAAGGACAAGTTCAACATCAAGATGAATATCATCGCCTCCAACCTGGACGGCGGAGACGCGAAGATCGCCGCCATGATGGCGTCCGGCGACATGGGCGACATCATCGTCTGGGGCGACGACAAGGGCAACTACCCCAACGCCATCAAGGCCGGGCTGGTCCGGGATCTGACCAAGGACGATCTGCTGAACAAGTACGGCAAGGACCTCGTGGCGAGGTACCCGAAGGCGATCGAGAAGGCGAAGATCTCGTTCGGGGACGGCAACGCCGTCTACGGCATCGGCAACAACGTCGCGACGAACCCGACCGGCCCTTCCGAAGGCACGGAGATGACGTGGGGACCTGACCTGCGCTGGGACCTGTACCAGCAGATCGGCGCTCCCGAGATCAATTCCGTCGAGGACTACCTGCCCGTGCTCAAGAAGATGCAGGAGCTCGAGCCGACGAACGACCAGGGCAAGAAGACGTATGCGTTCTCGCTCTGGTCGGACTGGGACGGCGGCTACAAGATGACGCTGGCAAAGCAATTCGCCAACATGTTCGGCTACGACGAGATCGTCGACACGGCGCTCTACGTGAAGGCCGACGAGCCGAAGTACTACGACTTCCTCTCCGACGAGAGCTGGTACATGAAGTCGCTTAAGCTGTACTTCGACGCCAACCAGTTGGGCCTCGTCGATCCGGACTCCCCGACGCAGAAGTTCGACGACGTCGCCGGCAAGTACAAGGACGGACGCCTGCTGTTCTCCTGGTTCCCGTGGCTCGGCGCCGCCAACTACAACACGCCGGAGCGGACCGCCGAAGGCAAGGGCTTCGCACTCGTGCCGTTCAAGGGCGAGCTCATGTATTCGACCGGCTTCAACGTCTACGGCGGCAACGGCATCATCTCGATCGGCTCCAAGGCGAAGGAACCGGAACGCATCATGGAATTCATCAACTGGATGTACACGCCGGAAGGCGCCATGATCTCCGCCGGCAGCGGAACGGCCGTGCCGAACGGTCCGAAGGGACTGCTCTGGGACATCAACAGCGACGGCAAGGTGTACGTCACCGACCTTGGCTGGCAGGCTTATCAGGATCAGAAGGGCACCTCCATTCCGGACGAATACGGCGGCGGCAACTTCGCGGACGGCATGAACCAGATCAACTTCAGCTTCGTTATTCCGGCCGACGTCAATCCGGAGACCGGCGAAGCCTACGACCACAACCTGTGGGAGACGTCGCTTACGCGCAACCCGTCCAAGCTCGTCAGCGACTGGCGCGAAAAGATGGGCGTGCTGACCGCGAAGGAATACTTCGTCAAGAACGATGCGCTGGCCGTTGCGCCGCAAGGCTTCACCGGCAAGGAGCCGCTGCAGATGGATCAATCGCTGCTGCAGAAGAACAAGCAGATCGGCACGATCATCCAGCAATATTCCTGGAAGATGGTGTTCGCGAAGAACGAAACGGAATACAACAAGCTCAAGGACGAGATGATCAAGAAGGTCACCGGCCTCGGCTACTACGACGAGATCATGGACTTCTCGATCCAGAAGGCCGAAGAGCTGTTCGAAGCCCGCAAGAGCGTCACGCAGTAACGCCGGCCTGATCGCCGCCGAATCCGAGCCTCCCCAGCCGCGCCCCGAGCCGGCCGGGGAGGTTCGCTCGGCTATGCGGAAGTTCTCTAGCAACTATTTTCCAATTAATATGCTATAATTCCAGAAGCGGCATCGACCTCATTATTGGCGCAAAGGGGAGATTATGACGATGTTGAGAGCGGTCGTGGTGGACGATGAGAAACTGGTGCGCAAAGGCTTCATCTCCATGTTCGATTGGGCCTCGTTCGGAATCGCGGTCGTCGGCGAAGCGGCCGACGGCCGATCCGCGCTGGAACTGCTCGGGCGGACCGAAGCGGACCTGCTGTTCACCGATATCACGATGCCGGGCATGTCCGGCTTCGAGCTCATCAAGGCCGTGCGCCAGCAATACCCGAAGATCCGTTCCGTCATTCTGACCTGCCATCACGAATTCGATTTTATTCAGGAGGCGCTGCGGCTGGGCGCGATCGACTACATCGTGAAGACGCTGCTCGAAGCGGAGAATGCGGACGAAGTGATGGGGCGAATCGTCGAGAGAATCGGCTGGGAGAACATGAACCGCCCCTCCCTCGCCGCCGAGGACACGCCGCAGGCTCTCGCCGAGAATTCCGCCCTGCTGTTCGTTCCGCGAACGGAAGTCGTTCCCGATGCCGAGCTGCTGCGGCTGCCCGTCGTCACGAAGAGCCGATTGATTCGCCTGGGGCGATTCCGGCTCGTTCCGTTGGCCGCGCCTCCTTCGGGAGAGGAGCTTGCCAAGGAGCTGGCGGGCGCCCCCTCGGACCGCGTTCGAAGCTGCCTGCTGTCCGGCATTCAAGGCGAACCGCTGCCGAAGCTGCACGAAGCGCTTCAAGCCGGAGCGGCGCTCTATCAATTCTATTCCGATACGGAACGGGATCGGAGCCGTCTGTCGTACGACACGCTGAAGAGCTATGCCCACGCTTCGGCGGCCAAGGCGGACGAGCGGCTGGAAGCCGGTCGGGAGCTTCGCTGGACGCTCTACAGCCGGGACTTTGACGAATTCATTCAAGGAATCGTCCATAGCCGGGTCCCTCCGGAGAAGCTGCGCGAATTCGCGGAGGAGCTGTGCGAGAGCTGGGAAGGGCTGCTGCTCGACCCCCGGGACGGCGAGCGGCTGGAGAAGGAAGCGGCGCACCAGGCGGCTTGGAAGGATTGGGAGAGCTGGCTGCGCCGCTTCTCCGACCGCGTCCGCAACCGCATGCTGGACCTGTCGCTCTCCCGCGAGGTCATGGCCTGCCTGATCCGCGCCGTGCGTTACATGACCGACAACGCCGGGAGCAAGATCAACCAGAACGACGTCGCCGCCCATATCAGCATGAGCCGCAGCTACTTCAGCCAATGCTTCGCCCGGTTCGCCGGCCAGCCGTTCGGCGAGCTGCTCCGGCACATCCGGATCGAACGCGCCAAGCGGCTGCTCGTCGCGACCAACGCCCCCGTCTACGAGATCGCGGCTTCGGCCGGCTTCGAGGACGACAAGTACTTCAGCAAGCTGTTCCGCGAGCGGGTCGGCATGCTTCCGACGGAATACCGTGCGGGCAGGGACGATTTTGGTCCGACGCGGTAGGAGATCGGTCCGCAATCAGAAGGCAGGAACCGCGGAACATCAGGCGAAATTCCCTCCCCCCGGGAGGCCCGGAACGATTAAAATGAAAGCGCGATCATCCGATGGCGCCGCACGACGGAGGTTGCTCATGTCCATGGTTAAGCTTGCGACCGATTCGCAGATCGAATCGGAGACAAATTCGCAGACCGATTCGGTGAACGGTGCAGTGAACGGTGCGGCGAAAATCGTCAAACTCGCAGTTTCCTGCTCGCTGACGGCGCTGCTTCTCGTCTCCTGCGCAGATCGGGATCGCTCTTCGGGCGAAGCGGCCGCTTCCCTGAAGGCGGAGAACGATCCCGCATACGCCGCCTACGAGACTCCGGTCACGCTGCAGATCGGCTTCAAAATTCCCGACGCCCGCCTCA
Organism: Cohnella fermenti; assembly: GCF_004801405.1. Lineage (GTDB taxonomy): Bacteria > Bacillota > Bacilli > Paenibacillales > Paenibacillaceae > Cohnella > Cohnella fermenti. The sequence goes on along the minus strand of NZ_SSOB01000061.1, from coordinate 30,072 downwards.
TTACGGGCGATACGAACGACAACAACCCGATGTCGCGCTACTTGGAGCAGTTGACGAACATCAAGGTCGTTCATTCCTGGGAAGCGAAGGGAGACGAAGCGTTCAGCCAGAAGGCCGATCTCGCCATCGCGAGCAGCGACATTCCGGACGCGATGGTCGTGGACCGCGACCAACTGCGCAAGCTTGTCCAATACGGCATGATTCAGGACCTGTCCGACTCGTACGAGATGTACGGCTCCTCCCTTATGAAGGAGATGTACGACGCCACCGGCGGAGCCGCGCTGGACGAAGCCCGCTTCGACGGCAAGCTGTACGGCCTGCCGAACATCGCGATCGAAGCCGATGCCACGTCGCTGCTCTGGGTGCGCAAGGATTGGCTCGACCGGCTCGGGCTGCAGCCGCCTCAGACGCTGGACGACATCGCCCGGATCGCGCAAGCGTTCGTCGCCCAAGACCCGGACGGCAACGGCAAACGCGACACGGTCGGCCTCGCCGGCTACAAGTGGCTCGTGTACGGGCAGAAGCTGAACATGAGCGGCTTCGACGCCGTGTTCAGCAGCTACCATGCGTTCCCGAAGAACTGGATTCGCGACGCATCGGGCAGCGTCGTGTACGGTTCCATCGCGCCGGAGAACAAGCTCGCGCTCGAGAAGCTGGCGGAATGGTACCGCCTCGGCCTGATCGACCCGCAATTCGCGCTGTACAAGGAACCGCAGGAGCCGATTACCTCCAATCGGACCGGCCTGTTCTTCGGCCCGTGGTGGATGCCCTACTACCCGCTCTCCGAGGCGGTCGCCTCCGACACGAAGGCGGAATGGCGCGCGTACGCAGTGCCGCTCGATGCCGAAGGGCAGTACGTCACGCACTCGGCTCCCGTGACCGACCGCTATCTCGTCGTCCGCAAGGGGTACGCGCATCCGGAAGCGGCCGTCAAGCTGCTTAATGCGTTCACGCGGCTCGAGCGCCGGCAGGACCCGAACGAAGCGGCCGTTCGACAGATCGACGAGTTCGCGGCGAAGACGGGCATTCAGCCGCGGCAGTATTACCCGTTCGACCTGCTGCTCGACTACACGGATGCGATCGAACAGCGGTACCACTCCGTCACCGACGTCCTGGCCGGCAGGCGGGACGCCGGCAAGCTCGACCCGGACTCGCGCAAGATTTACGATTACTGGCTCGCGGAGCAAGCAAGCCCGAAGAAGGACATGGACGGCTGGAAGGCGGCCAAGGCGTACGAATACGGCGGCCTCGCGCTCGTCTCCCGGCCGATGGAACGGGTCAAGAGCGTCTTCTACGGAACGACGCCTACCATGGAGAAGCGCTGGGCGGAGCTGGAGAAGCTCGAGAACGAGACGTTCCTGAGCATCGTGGTCGGCGACCTGCCGATCGATGCGTTCGACGACTTCGTGCAGCAATGGAAGGCGAAGGGCGGAAGCGCGATCACCCGAGAGGTGCAGAACCTGACGAGCAGATAACGAGCCGCAGCGATCGGGAAGGAAGCGGGATCGGATCGGCGGATGAGGCAACGCGGCGGATGAGGAAGTCCGGCGATACGACCGCGCACGGGATGAGATGGAGAGCCGAACGGGACGAAAGGAGGTGAATTGACGAAACGATCGGTCGGCAGCGAAGGCTGCGCAGGTGGACATTGGGGTTTGACGACGGGGTTGATGGCGGAGTTTGATGCGGAGCTTGATGGCGGAGCTTGATGGCGGAGCTTGATGCGGAGTTTGATGCGGAGTTTGATGCGGAGTTTGATGCGGAGTTTGATGCGGAGTTTGATGCGGAGTTTGATGCGGAGTTTGATGCGGAGTTTGATGGCGGAGCTTGATGCGGAGTTTGATGGTGGAGTCGGGCTGTGCAATGTGGCAGTTGTTTGCTCTCTTGCTCAACTTTGCTCTCTTGCTCGACAGTATGATTTTCGCACGCTCGAATTTCCTTTTTATAACTAAAAATCAATTATATTATAATTCGGAGGTCTTACCGTGAACAACAAACGTTGGCATCGCGCTCTATCGTTGTGTCTTGCGGCAGCACTCCTTCTGGGCGCGGCACCGCTATTCGGCGGCTCCAAGGCCGAAGCGGCGGGAACCGAAGCGTACAACTGGCGTAATGTCGTCACCGGAGCCGGCGGCGGCTTCGTGCCGGGCATTATCTTTAACGAGTCGCAGCAGAACCTGATTTACGCAAGAACGGACATCGGCGGCGCTTATCGCTGGAACCAATCGACGAGCAGTTGGGTATCGATCTCCGACTCCGTCGGCTGGGTCGATTGGAACAAGAACGGCGTCGACGCGCTCGCCACGGACCCCGTCGACCCGAACCGCGTCTACATGGCGACCGGCACGTATACGAACGACTGGGACACGAACGGCCAGATCATGCGCTCGACCGACCAAGGAGCCACCTGGCAGTCGACGGCGCTTCCGTTCAAGGTCGGCGGCAACATGCCTGGGCGCTCGATGGGCGAGCGGCTCGTCATCGACCCGAACAAGAACAGCATTCTGTTCTTCGGAGCGCGCAGCGGCAACGGCTTGTGGAAGAGCACCGATTACGGAGTCACCTGGAACAAGGTAACGAGCTTCACCAATACGGGCACGTACATCCAGAATCCCGATCTGGATTACGGCAACGATCCGGTCGGCCTGGCCTGGATCACCTTCGATAAGTCGACCGGCAGCTCGGGCAATGCGACGCAGACGATCTATGTCGGCGTAGCCGATACCGGCAACAGCGTCTTCAAGAGCACCGACGGCGGCGCGACATGGGCAGCCGTTCCGGGGCAGCCGACCGGCTACCTGCCGCATCACGGCGTGCTCGCCTCCACCGGCAATCTGTACATCTCTTACAGCGATGGCGTCGGACCTTACGACGGAGCCAAGGGCGATGTCTGGAAGCTTAACACATCGACCGGAGTCTGGACGAATATCAGCCCGGTTCCGAGCTCGAGCACGGATAATTACTACGGCTACGGCGGCCTGGCCGTCGATAAGCAGAACCCGAACACGATCATGGTTGCTACTCTCAATTCCTGGTGGCCGGATGCCAATATTTTCCGCAGTACGGACGGGGGAGCGACGTGGACCCGCATCTGGGACTGGAACGGCTACCCGAGCCGGACGCTGCGCTATTCGCAGGACATCTCCGCCGCTCCGTGGCTGACGTTCGGCAAGGCGGATAACCCGCCGGAACCGGGGCTTAAGCTCGGCTGGATGATCGGCGACCTCGAGATCGATCCGTTCAACTCCAATCGGATGATGTACGGCACCGGCGCAACGATCTACGGAACGAACAACCTTGGCGCCTGGGATACCGGAGGAACGGTCAACATCTCCGTCATGGCCAAAGGCATCGAGGAGATGGCCGTTCTCGGTCTCGTCAGCCCGCCTTCCGGGGCGCATCTGCTCAGCGCAATCGGCGACGTCTCGGGCTTCCGCCACGATGATCTGACGACAGCGCCGACGGCCTATCAGACGAACCCGAGATGGGCGACGACGTACGGCATCGACTTCGCGGAATCGAATCCGAGTCTCGTCGTTCGGGTCGGGATGGCGGACTACGATGACACGACCGAGTCCAATCCGAAGTCGATCGGCATCTCGAACGATGGCGGCACAACCTGGTACAAGGCGAACTCCGAGCCTTCCGGCACCGCCGGAGGCGGCACTGTCGCCGTGGCCGCCGACGGAAGCTCGTTCGTCTGGAGCACCTCGGACAAGGGCGTCTACTACTCGAAGACGAACGGCAACTCCTGGACCGCGAGCACGGGCGTTCCGGCTCTGGCCAAGATTGCATCCGACCGCGTGAACAAGAACAAATTCTACGCCTTCTACTCGGGCACATTCTACATCAGCACGGACGGAGGAGCGACGTTCACCGCGACAGCCGCGACCGGCCTGCCGACCAACAACGTATCCGGCCTGCTGCCGAACGAGGCGCAGATCAGCATCAAGACCGTGCCCGGCATCGAAGGCGACATCTGGTTCGCCGGCGGGAACGCTACCGAGGGCATCTACGGCTTATGGCACTCGACGAACTCCGGCACCTCCTTCACGAAGCTGAGCAACGTGCAGGAAGCCGACCTGATCGGGCTTGGCATGGCCGCTCCCGGCCAATCCTACATGGCCCTCTACACCGTTGCCAAAATCGACGGCGTAAGAGGAGTGTTCCGTTCCGACGACGCCGGCGCCAGTTGGGTACGCATCAACGATGACCAGCACCAGTATGCGCGCATTAACATGGCGATCACCGGCGATCCTCGCGTGTATGGCCGCGTCTATCTCGGCACGAACGGCCGCGGCATTCTCGTCGCCGATCCGGTGAACACCGTCGTCAGCTCGACGATCAGCCCGACGACCGCCACCTTCGACAAGAAGACGGCGAACCAGGCCGATGTCGCCGTAACGATGACGCTGAACGGCAACACGCTCAGCTCGATCAAGAACGGCACCGCGACACTCGTCTCCGGCACCGATTACACCGTCTCCGGCTCGACGGTCACCATCAAGAAAGCATACCTCGCCGCTCAGGCCGTCGGAACGACGACGCTCACCTTCGCCTTCAGTGCCGGGGCGAACGCCGCTCTCGCCGTCTCCGTCGTCGACACGACCTCGACCGCCAGCAACTCGACGATCAGCCCGACGACGGCCTCCTTCGACAAGAACACGGCGAACCAGGCCGATGTCGCCGTAACGATGACGCTGAACGGCAACACGCTCAGCTCGATCAAGAACGGCACGGCGACGCTCGTCTCCGGCACCGATTACACCGTCTCCGGCTCGACGGTCACCATCAAGAAAGCATACCTCGCCGCTCAGGCCGTCGGAACGACGACGCTCACCTTCGCCTTCAGTGCCGGGGCAAACGCCGCTCTTGCGGTCTCCGTCGTCGACACGACCTCGACCTCAACGGGGGCTCTGAAGGTGCAGATGTACAATGGAACGACAACCGCTTCCTCCAACACGATCAACCCGCGAATCAAGCTTGTCAACACGGGTACAACCGCCGTTACGCTAAGCAGCGTGAAGATCCGGTACTACTACACGGTCGACGCGAACATCGCCCAGAACTTCTTCTGCGACTGGTCGTCGTCCGGCAACACGAACATCACCGGCACATTCGTCACGATGGCAACGCCGAAGACCGGCGCCGATACCTACCTGGAGATCGGCTTCACAAGCGGAGCCGGCAGCCTCGCGGCCGGAGCGAACACGGAGATTCAGATCCGCGTCTCCCGGACCGACTGGTCCAACTACACCCAGACGGGAGACTACTCCTTCGACTCGTCTCACACGGCTTATGCCGACTGGACGAAGACGACGGCCTACTTGTCCGGCTCGCTCGTCTGGGGCGTGGAACCGTAACAAAAGCGCAATCGATATAGGCAGCAACTAATATACGGGCGGCCGCAGCGTACTTCGCTGTGGTCGCCCGTATCCGTTGCGGAACCATAGCAGACATGCGCGAGCCAACTTATCAGCGATAGCCCGGCGCGGTAGGGTTTCCCGCTCATCACCCTCTCCAACCGTCTCTTCGGAGCGCCGTTGTGCGGATTCCTCCACTAACTCCTCTCACTCCTCTCACTTCGCCTCTCCGCGCTCGAATGATCGGACTTCCTCCGCTACCTCGGTTCGGCGGCGATTATATGTGGTTTTTCACATAAAAGTGGTCTGACGAGGCGCTGGTTGGTGATTGTATGCGGTTTTTCGCATAAAAACGGTCAGTTGCGGCGGGGAGGCGGCGATTATATGCGGTTTTTCGCATAAAAATGGGGAACTGGGGCGGTTCAGCGGCGATTGTATGTGGTTTTTCGCATAAATTTGGGGGTGTTGGGGGCTGATCGCTCGAAGAAGCCTTGTCTGGTCAATAAAACAAAACAGCGCCCCGTCAACCTCCCGCGAGGTCTTCGGGTCGCTCTCCTGTCCATCGCACGCCTTGCCGCGGTCCCTGTTGCCCGGATACCGCCGTGCGACGGTCGCCTGCCGCTCAGGACACGGCCTTGCCGCAGTCGCCTTCCGGCTTGCCGTCCTTCGCCGCCTTCTCCTTCGCGTTGCAGTCACGGCAGATGCCGTGGAAGTCGAGGCGATGGTCCATCACGCGGAAGCCGAGCTCCTTCTCGATCCGATTCTCCATCGGCAGCAGCCAGTCTTCCTTGATCTCCTCCACCGTCCCGCACCGCGTGCAGATGAGATGATGGTGCATGTGCGGCTGATCGTCGCTGCGCAGGTCGAATCTCGCGCCTCCGTCCCCGAAGTTGACCTTCTCGACCACATGAAGCTCGGCGAGCAGTTCAAGCGAACGGTATACGGTCGCCAGCCCGATGTTCGGGTAGTTCGGCTTGATCAGCATATAGACGTCTTCCGCCGTCAGGTGGTCCTTCTCGTTCTCCAGAAGCACCCGAACCGTCGCTTCACGCTGCGGCGTCAGCTTATAGCCCTTCTCTATCATCTGCCGGTTGATCTTCTCCATCTGTTCCGTTATCGACATGGGTCCTCACCTCTCTGACCGCATACGGAATTCTCGTCCCGGTCTCGCGATTCACTTAATTAGAATAATTCTAAAGTGATTGTACCCTAAAACCTCTCCCGAAGCAAACCCTTTTGTCATCCGGCGGCTCATTTGTTAAAGTTAAGTTATGGCAGGATTGGAGATGAATCGATGCAGCACCAAGAACGCAAGATTTACAAACGCATTCTTATCATGACAGCCGTCCCGATGGAAAAGGATGCGGTAGCAAGGGGACTCCAGCGAGCGGAAGCGGACGGGTTCGTCGTCGAAGTCGCCGGCGTCGGCCCCGCCTCCGCCGCAGCCAGCACCGCCGCGCTGCTCGCCGGGCGCGGCTTCGATCTTGTCGTCAGCGCCGGAATCGGCGGCGGCTACCCCGGGCGGGCGGCGATCGGCGAGCTCGCCGTCTCAAGCGTGATCGTCGCCGCGGACCTCGGCGCGGAGACGCCGGACGGCTTCGTCGGCGTGGACAAGCTCGGCTTCGGGTCCGCCCGGATCGAAGTCGACGCCGAGCTGGCGGCACGCTTGACCGAGGCGCTGTGCGTTGCCGAGCTCCCGGCTGCGCTCGGGCCGGCCTTGACGCTCTCGACCGTGACCGGCACGGCCGCCACCGCCGAGCGGCTCGCCGCCCTCATACCGGGCGCCGCGTCCGAAGGGATGGAAGGCTTCGGCGTCGCCGCCGCCGCCCGCCACTTCGGCGTCCCCGCGCTCGAGCTGCGCGCGATCTCGAACGCGGTCGGCCCCCGCGACCGGGCCGCCTGGCGCATCCCGGATGCGCTCCGCTCGCTGGAGCGCGCATCAACTATACTAGCGGAGGTTCTGCGATGAATATTGCCTTCTCCCCGTGTCCGAACGACACGTTTGTTTTCCACGCGTGGGTGCACGGCCTTGTGCCGGGAGCTCCCGAGCTTAACGTCACTTATGCCGATATCGACAAGACGAATCACTGGGCTGCCGACGTGCAAGGCCCGGAGGTCATGAAGATCTCCTACGCCGCGCTTCCGTGGGTGCTTAACGACTACGCCCTCATTCCGTGCGGCGGAGCGCTCGGCCGGGGCTGCGGCCCGCTTGTTCTGACGAAGGACGACGTGCAGACCCCCGCCTCCCTGTCCGGCAAGCGCGTCGCCGTTCCGAGCGACCGTTCGACCGCTTACCTGCTTTTCCGCCTCTGGGTGGCGCAGAAGGTGCCGGGAGGCGTCGGCGAGATCGTCATCATGCCGTTCCATGAGATCATGCCCGCCGTCCGGAGCGGCAAGATCGACGCGGGACTCGTCATTCACGAAGCCCGCTTCACCTACCCGAATTACGGCCTGAGCCTTGTCGCCGACATGGGCAGCTGGTGGGAGGAAGATACCGGCCTGCCGATCCCGCTCGGCGCGATCATCGCCCGCCGCCACCTCGACCGGAAGGAGATCGAGGATTGGACGCGAGCTTCCGTGCGCTATGCATGGGCTCACCCGGAAGCTTCGCGGGCTTACGTGGCCGACCACGCGCAGGAGATGGCTCCCGAGGTGACGAAGCAGCACATCGAGCTCTACGTGAACGAGTTCACCGAGAATCTCGGAGACAGCGGATATGCCGCCGCCCGAGCACTGCTCGGCCGAGCGGCCCAGGAAGGTCTCGTTCCCTCGTTCGACCTCTCGCTGCTGCGCTGAACGACGACAGAGACTTGCTTGCGGTACGCGGGCAAGTCTTTCTTTTCCCAATACAGAATGTAATTATTACTATTAGTTCCGAAGGAGCGCACCGTTCATGACTGAACCGCCGTCTCCTTCTGACAATCTTCGCAGATCCCGTAGATCTCGAAGCGATGGCTCACAATCTTATAGTTCCCCGGCAGCTTGAGCGTATCCTGCATCGGGCAGAAATCGAACGTCAGCGTCTTCTCGCAGTTGGTGCAGATCAGATGATGGTGGTGGTGATCCAGGCAGGACGACTTGAACTTCAGCCCGCCCTCCATGAAGTAGAACTGCTCCAGCACGCCCATCTCGCTCAGCATTCTCAGGTTGCGGTACACCGTGTCGAAGCTGACGCTTGGGTACTTCCCCGTCAACTGGTCGTAGACGTCCTTCGGAGACAGGTACTGCTCAGTCGTGGAGAAAATGTTGGCGAGAGTGCGGCGTTGGTCCGTGATTCTCCAGCCATTCCTCGACATGACGGCGAGCATATCCTGTGCCTTATGGTGATGTTGATGTTCGGTCATCGCGTGATCTCCTCTCCATCGCAGGCCGGCGCTGCCGCCTCCTGACGATAGTCGTCGATTCTTCCATCATACCAGTTCTGCCGCCGCCCCGACAAGCGGGCCGGGTGCGCAAGCCAGATCAGGAAGGTCAGCGCGATGGCGCTGCCGCCGGTCAGGCATACTCCGGGCCAGCCCCACATCTTCCAGGCGAAGCTTCCGAGCGAGGAGCCGATCGCCCCGCCGAGGAAGGTCGTCACCATCTGCACCGTGTTCAGGCGGCTGCGAGCGGATGGATCGAGCGCGTAAATTCGCGTCTGGTTCGACACCTGGGTTCCTTGAACGCCGAGATCGAACAGAATAATGCCGAGAATGAGAATCCATAGAGAGGTTCCGAGAAGGCCGAAGCCAATATAGGAGACGAGCGACAGAACGGTCAGCCCGCCGATGATCGCCTTCGGGGAGAATCGGTCCGCGAGCCGGCCGACCAGCGGCGCTCCCGCGGCTCCGGCGACGCCGATCAGGCCGAACAAGCCGGCGATCCGGCTGCTGTAGCCGTAGGGCTCCCCTTCCAGATAGAACGAGAGCGAGGTCCAGAACGCACTGAACCCGACGAAGTTCATCGCCCCGATCAGGGCGGACTCCCTCAGGATGGAGTGCTTGCGCACAAGCGTGCCGAGCGAGCGCAGCAGCTCGCCGTACCGAAGCGCCGACACGGGCCGGCTTGTCGGCAGCAGCGCCCGCAGCAGCAGGAGCAGGCCGACCATCGCGGCGGCCGCGATCCAGAACATGAGGCGCCAGCCCCATGTTCCGCCGATCAGGCCCGATACGGCCCGGGCCGACAGAATGCCCGTGAGCAGGCCGCTCGCGACCGTGCCGATCGCGCGGCCCCGCTCCTCCGGCGCGGCCAGCTCGGCCGCAAGCGGAATCATGATCTGCGGCACGATCGTCGTCATGCCGACGGCGAAGCTCGCCGCGTACATCCAGGCGAGGCTCTGGGCGGTCGCGACGCCGACAAGCGAGAGCGCGACGAGCGCGAGCAGCGCCGTGATCAGCGAGCGGCGCTCCTTGATGTCGCCGAGCGGCACGAACAGGAAGAGGCCGAGCGCGTAGCCGAGCTGCGTGCAGGTCGAGATGAGGCCCGCCGCATCCGCCGTTATGCCGAACGAGCGGGCGATGTCCGCGAGCAGCGGCTGGTTGTAGTAGAGATTGGCGACGGTCATGCCGGCCGAGAAGGCCATCGTCAGCAGCAGCCCTCTGGACAGGCGAGGGCCGGCAAGGGGGAGATTCGTCATGGGGAGCGATTCCTTTCCGATGGGCCTTCCGCATCTTGCTGCATAACGTTCGCAACAACGATCCGGCCGGCCCCGTCCGCGATTCCCCCATTATAAGCACCGATTCCGCGGTTGACCAGCTTGTCGGCAGGTTTTTGTCACCGTGACCAAAATCCCGGCTTGTTCCGTTCCAAACGGCCTTACCGCCCGGCGGCGAACCGGTCGATCTCTTCCAGCGCAAGCTGGTCCGTAATCAGGCGGCTGTAATGGGCAAGCCGTATGATGCCGTTCTCGTCAATCAGGAATTCGGCGGGCATTCGATGGAAGTTGGAGCCTTCCTCCGGAGTAAGGGCGAACCCGGCCGCAGCCGCTTCTTCGACGCAATTCTTCGTATTCGCATCCGCCAAGGTCAACCGCACCTTCTCCTCGGACGTCTCGACGCCGAACAAATCGTACAATTGCGATGCAGGGTCCGCTGCAAGCGGGAACGGAGCGTTCTGCGCTCCGACGTGCGTCCTCAGATTCGCTTCCGGCGATTCGAAGACGGCGATGACGTCCAGCCCTTGGCGCTGCCACTCCGGATAGCGGCCGATCAGGCGATGCACCCGCAGATTGCATAAGGCGCAAGCGGAGAAGCGCATGAAGGCGAGCAGCACTTTGCGGCCGCGATAATGCTCAAGCGATAAGAAGTTGCCCTGCTGGTCGACGGTTCGGAATGCCGGGGCGGCCATGCCCGGTTGAAGCTGTTGTTGTGTCATAAAAAACGCCTCCTGTACATGGATGATGGATTAGATTGTCCAATCCAATGTACCAGAGCCATCGGCCCGCTTCTGTGACTTAGTCACCGAACAGCGTCTCCAGCTCCGCGCGGCGAGCGATTCGCACCCAGCCCCGTCCTTGCTGCACCAGTCCCTGCCGCTGCCAACGCAGCAAGGTGCGGCTCACGACTTCACGCGCGGTGCCGAGCTCGGAAGCGAGTCCGGCGTGCGTCATTCGCAGCTCCGGCCGCTCCTCCGACGTGGAAGCGAGCAGCGCTTCCGCCAGTTGCCTGTCCAGCGGCTTGGTCTTCCGCGCTTGGAGCTGCTCGCCCATATGAAGCAGCCCGTCGAGCAGGTTGCCGAATACGGTTCGGCGGATCGCCTCGTACTTCGTCACCCAACGGAGGAAGCTGAGCTTGGAGACGAACAGCGCTTCGACCTCCGTCTCGGCTTCGACAATCGCCGGGTAGTCCCGTCCGCTCAGTCCGCTCAGCACGAGCAGAGCGCAAATCTCGCCGGCATGAAGCTTGTTGACGACGCGCTCGCTCCCGTCTTCTCCGACTTGGCAAATCCGGGCGATTCCGCTCAGCATCAACATGCTGTAGGACATCGCTTCTTCCCGTTGGAAGAGGCGCGAGGCGGCGGGGAAGGTCCGCACTTCCGGACGAGCCTCCGCCCAATCCTCGGGGGACACTTCCTTCAGACACGGAAGCGTCTCCCATAATCGTGTGTCTGCAATAAATGAATTCATCCTCGGCTCCCCTCTCAAGATCCGGTAGACCGGTAATGCCTCACGCCAAGCCGCCAGACCAGCACACACGGAACGAGGAACAGGACGCCCGCGAGAGGCATCGCCATGTAGGCGGCAGCGGGGCCGTCGGCCCGATCCAGCAGGAACAGCATCGGCAAGTAGTTGACGCAGCCGAACGGGATCACGAACGTGAAGAAGACGGTCACCCACCGCTTGTAGATGTCCAGCGGATATTGCGCCATCTCGCGGCCGCCGTCGGTGAAGACATTGGCCACCTCAAGCCCCTGGACGGTCCAGAAGCACATCGTCGCGAACAGAACGAAGATGCCGGCGAAGATACAGACGCCGCACGCGATCATCAGAACAAGCGTTGCGATCTTGGCTGCGTTCCAGGCGATCGGCAGGTTGATCAATGCGACCGCAAGCACGATTGCCCCCTGAAGAAGGCGGCCGAACCGCGTGAACTCGAACTGCGAGCCGAGCACCTGCACGATCGTGCTTCGCGGGCGCACAAGCAGCCGATCGAAGTCCCCGGAGACGACAAGCGACGAGAACATATCGAAGCCGCGCGCGAAGCATTCCGCAATCGAGAATGCCAGATGGATGACGGCGAAGATGAGCGCCACCTCATAGAAGGACCATCCCTGCAACTGTCCGAATCGCTCGAACAGGAAGTAGAGCGAAGCGAAGACGGCGAACGGGATGAAGAACTGACCCGCCGTCAGCAGCAGGAACGACGCCCGGTACTGCATCTGGGACCGGAACAGCATGGACAAGTAGCTGAAGTACAGTCGGAATCCGGACATAGCTGCTTCTAACCCCCTTGAATGACGGTCCGGCGAAGCGCCCGGGAGAGCAGCCATGCGCCGAACGCGACGAGAATGGCGACCCAGCCGAGCTGGACGGCAACGCCTGCCGCCGCCTCGCGAACCGGAATATGCCCGGAGTACACCCGGAACGGGAAGTCCGCGGTCCAGCGGAACGGCAGGAAGTTGACCGCGTTCTGAAGCCAGCCCGGCATAAGCGGCACGGGAATAACCATCCCCGCGAAGAACTCCCCTGCGACGGCGATCATCAGCGTCGAGCCGACGGGCGACAGCGTCCAGAACACCGAGATGTAGATAAGCATCGAGACGCCGACAACGATGAAGAGCCCGAGAATCAGAGCGAGCAGGAACAAGGCGAAGCTCGCCGCGGAAGGCGGGAAGCCGAGGCGGTACGGCTTCGGCAGCACGAGGACGATCGGCAGCAGCGGCAGGTAGCGCAGCGTCGCGCCGGCAAGGCGCTGGCCGAGCAGCTTGGCGTACCAGAAGCCGTAGATGCCGCACGGGCGGCACAGCTCATAAGCGATATTGCCGCTCATGATAAGCCCGAAGATCTCGTTGTCCCGATACCAGAGCATAATAAGGGTGAGGAAAATCTGCTGAAGCCACGTGTACGTAATCAGATCCGGCAGATCGATCGTAGCGGATTTTGCGCCGTTCGCATAGAAGGCCATATAGACCATAATGAACACGAAGCCGAAGAACAACTGCGTGGCAATGCCGGCGAACGCCGCCGTCCGGTACTGCATCCCGAGCTGGAACCGGAGCCTCCAGACCGATGCGTACGCTCTCATATCCGATGCTCCCGATACAGCTCGACGATCATCTCGTCGACCGGCTTGGCCTCGACGGAGACGTCGATCAGCTCGATCTGCCCGGTCAGCCGGGAGAGCACGTCGGCCATCCGATTCCGCTCCGTATCCACGCTCAGCACCGTCCGCTCCCCCGTCCACGACAGCAGCGTCGCGCCCGGCACTTCCGGCGCCTTCTCGCTTGGCTCGTGGTCGACGGTGATTTTCCTCTCGGTGCCGAATCGGCTTCGCAGCTTCTCGATCGTCCCGTCGTACAGCAGCGTCCCCTTGCCGATCATCAAGATCCGTCCGGCCAGCGCTTCGATGTCGCTCATGTCGTGCGTGGTGAGAATGACGGTGACGCCCTTCTCCTCGTTGAGCGTACGAATGAACTTGCGCACCGCCAGCTTGCTGACCGCGTCGAGGCCGATCGTCGGCTCGTCCAGGAACAGAATGCGCGGCCCGTGCAGCAGCGACGCAGCGATCTCGCAGCGCATCCGCTGGCCGAGGCTGAGCTGGCGGACCGGCACCTGCAGGATCGGCTCCAGATCGAGCGTCTCCGTCAGCATGGCGAGATTCGACCGGTAGTCGGCCTCCCGAATCCGGTAGATGTCCTTCAGCAGCTCGAAGGAGTCGAGCACCGGCACGTCCCACCATAGCTGGGAGCGCTGTCCGAACACGACGCCGATGCTGCGCACGTATTCCGTGCGGTCGCGCCACGGCGTGTGCCCCATGATGCGGCAGCTCCCCTCGTCGGGGACAAGAATCCCGCTCATCACCTTGATGCTCGTCGACTTGCCCGCACCGTTCGGCCCGATGTAGCCGACGATCTCGCCTTCGCCGATCGAGAACGAGACATCCCGCAGCGCATGAACGATCGTATGCTCCCGCGCGAACAGCGCCTTGAACGCCTGCCCGATCCCCGGCGAGCGCTTGGCCACTTTGAATGATTTGCTGATTCCTTGCAGCTCGATCAAGTGTATTTCCCTCCCTTGTGCATCCTCTTTTTGCCGCTTCTGGTTTCGTTTTAACGCGCTCAAAAAATATATCCAAATCCCGCCGAAAAGTATAGACTTATGTTTTTCTTCGAGTTATACTAATATTATAGATGGCGAGGACATCTATATTTTCTTAAAAACTATCTAAAACAGGCTGACGACGTTGTTGACGTCGTTTTTTTGTTTTATTTTTCTAAGTTTCGATCCCCCTCCGATGCCCCATTTCGTGCGTCGTTGTACGGGTTTCCCGCACATCTCCCTCTCCGTTGCCTCGTTTCGTGCGTCGTTGTACGGCTTTCCCGCACATCTCCCTCTCCGTTGCCCCGTTTCGTGCGTCGTTGTACGGCTTTCCCGCACATCTCCCTCTCCGTTGCCCCGCCTTGTGCGCCGTTGTACAGGTTTCCCGCACATCTCCCTCTCCGGTCCCCCGCCTCGTGCGTCGTTGTACGGCTTTCCCGCACATCTTCCTCTCCGATGCTCCGTTTCGTGCGTCGTTGTACGGCTTTCCCGCATATCTTCCTCTCCGATGCCCCGTTTCGTGCGTCGTTGTCCGGGTTTCCCGCACATCTTCCTCTCCGGTCCCCCGCCTCGTGCGTCGTTGTACGGGTTTCCCGCACATTTCCCTCTCCGATGCCCCATTTCGTGCGTCGTTGTACGGGTTTCCCGCACATTTCCCTCTCCGATGCCCCATTTCGTGCGTCGTTGTACGGGTTTCCCGCACATCTCCCTCTTCGATGCCCGACCTTCTCCCCCATGTCGCCTGCTGCAAACAAAATAAGCCGCCTTCCACCGGAGGCGACTCTTTTGTTGCTTTGCTGTTAACCTTGTATCCGCTCCCCACCCTCTTGTATCCGTCCTCCCCCCCTCGCCCCGACGAAGCAACGATTTTATGTGATTTTTCACATTCACCGGCTCGGATTTCGGGTGAATCGAGGCGTTTTATGTGGTTTTTCGCATAAATTCGACACTTTGGTTGCGGAATAGTGTTTATGTATGTGGTTTTTCGCATAAAATCGTCCAATTCGTCTGTGATCGGTGAGTGCGAATGTGAAATTTCATATAAAATCCCGGCCGTAAGGTACCGGTTGAGTCACTACGACTCAACCGCAGCAGCAGCCGCCCCGCGACGGGCGACAAGCCCAGTTCTCGCCGCTCCCCGCTCCCAGCTCGCCCAGTTCGCCCGCTGATCCATCTCTCCAAGCGTCCTCCCCCCCCTCGCCCCGACGAAGTAACGATTTTATGTGATTTTTCACATTCATCAGCTCGGATTTCGGGTGAATCGAGGCGTTTTATGTGGTTTTTCGCATAAATTCGACACTTTGGTTGCGGAATAGTGTTGATGTATGTGGTTTTTCGCATAAAATCGTCCAATTGGTTTGTGATCGGTGAGTGCGAATGTGAAATTTCGTATAAAATCCCCGCCGTAAGGTAAAGGTTGAGTCACTACGACTCAGCCGCAGCCGCCCGCACCACGCAGCCGGTCAGAGCCTCCTCATCCCCCGCGCCGGAACAGCCTTGGAGCGACCAGCGTCGAGAGCGCCAGCAACGCGATTCCGACCGAGAGGACGATTCCGTATTGCCGGAGCCAGTCCGGAGCGCCTGCCCCTGCCGCCTGCTGGAACAGCCAGCCGCCGAGGTTCGGGCCGAGGAAGCCCGCAAGGCCGGTCAACGCCGAGAAGACGGCGACGTACATCGGGCGTTCGGACTTCGGCGTGTCTCCGATCAGGAAGTTGAAGATCAGCAGGTTGTAGCCGCCGAGCCCCAAGCCGAGCAGAATGTGCGAGACACACAGGACAAGCAGCGCCGGAACCAGCTCCATCCCCGCCCACGAGGCGCATGCGATCGAGATGAGCGGGAACACCCACAGCAGCAGCGTCTGCGCGGGATAACGGCTGTTCAAGCTGCCCCAGATCGGATAGCTGATCATCATGACGATGTTCTGAAGCATCGTGATCAGCGTCACCTGGCTGTAGCTCAGCTCAAGCACATTCAGCATGGAGAAGGAGAAAAGCGGAACGACGACGTTCTGGGCGAGCAGGAAGACGGTGACGAACAGAGTGGCGGAGCGGAACGCGCGATCCTTGAGCGGACCCGACAACTGCTTCCCCTTGTTCGTGTCCCCCGAGCGGATGAATGCCGGGTTCGGATGCCTCGTCAGCTCCCAACTGTTCCACACCATGCAGAGGGCGCACAGCGAGAAGAGCACCGCGAAGCCGAAGCCATCCTCCATTCGTTGCATCCATTGTCCCCCGAGGAACAGCGTCAGGCTGGCGACCGCCCAATGGATCGTATTGCGAATGCCGAAGTACCGCCCCCGAACCGAAGGAGGCACCATATCCGCGAGCAGAGAGGTCCAGATGACGCCGCCGGATTGAGCGAGAATGTACGAGAAGAGGTAGAGCACGACGTAAGTGCCGAACCAAGCCTCATGGGGAAAAAGCAGCGGGATCAGCCCGGTCAGCACCCAGAGGATACGATGGGACGTCGCGAACAGAGTGAGCAGCAAGCGGCGATTGCTCCATCGCTGCATGGCGAGGGCAATGAAGATCTGAATCACGAGCGTAAGCGACGGAATCGCCGTGATCAGCCCGATCTGCTCGGAGCGGAAGCCGAGGAACAGCAGATAGGCGGTCTGAAGCGGACCGCCTAGCAGGTTGTTGATAATCGTGGCCGGGATGCCTTCTCTAATCGAAGTGCGCATCCCTCGCCGGGTCTCGGAATCGGCTATGCGTCCCGTCCGGAAGAACCCATTGTTAAGAGAAGAGTTAAACCTGCGAATCATCGTCGAGTTCCCCCATGGAGGCCAAGTCCGGGCGGGTCGACTCGCGCCGATCCCGCATCACCCTGATTCTACTCTCTCTCCTCCACCAATGGCAAATAGATAATAAATTCGGTGCCATCGCCGGGTGTGCTCTGCACTTCGATCATGCCGCCATGGTTGCGCACAATGCGGTAACTGACGGAAAGCCCCAGTCCCGTTCCCGCTTCCTTCGTCGTGAAGAACGGGTCGAAGAGCCGAGTCAGCGTCGCCCGATCCATGCCCTGACCGTTGTCCCGGATGCGGACAAGCGCGTACTTCCCATCCTTGCGGGCAGAGAGCTCGATCAAGCCTTGCCGTCCGTCCTCCCTGGCTTGAATGGCATCAATCGCATTCTTGACGATGTTGAGGAGAACCTGCTTGATCTGCTTCACGTCGATCGCAACGGAGATGTCGGAATCGTAGATCTCGAACTTGAGCTCGCATCCCTTCATATGCGCTTCGCTCTCGGTGAGCAGAATCGTCTCCTTCACCAGCTCGGCCACCGTCAGCTTCCGCTTCATCGGCGCCGAAGGCTTGGAGGAATTCAGGAATTCGAAGATGATGTCGTTCGCCCGATCGATCTCCGAGAGGATGATTCGCACATACTCCTGTTTGCCTATCGATTCCAGGTAAGGCTTCAGCAGTTGGATGAAGCCGCGAATCGACGTCAACGGGTTGCGAATCTCATGGGCGATGGCGGCCGCTATCTTCCCCAGCATGGCCAGCTTATCGTTCTGGAAGGCGGTCTGCTCGATCTGCTTGTATTCCGATACATCCTTCACACTGACGAGGTAGTCCCCGTCCAGTTCCTCGATCCGGGAGATGCCGATCAGCAGGATGCGGCCATTCTCGTCCTCGAATTCGCCGTGGTAGCGGCGATAGTAGAGGAAGTCCTTCAGCATCCTCAAGAAGATTCTGCGGGCCGACCGGCGGAGGGTCGGGTGGAACAGAATCTGACGAACCGATTGGCCGACAAGAGAGCGGCGCGGCACTTGCAGGAACCTGGCCATCTGCAGGTTCAGGAACCGAAGATGGCCGTAAGAATCGAACAGAGCGATTCCGGTGTCCATGTGCTGGAGGACCGTCTCGAACTTGCCGGCGCGCTCGGACTCCACGGGAATCGCTTCCACAACCGCTTCCCGGAGCCGATCCGGGTGCCCCTCTTCTGCGGTTGCGGCCGTCTCGAATACATTCAACACGGAGATCGCCTCCATTAGAAACAAAAGAGACCGGTGCATGATGGACATCCGGTCTTCGTCTTCGGCGTTCGAGAGGAGCATTCGAACGCTCTCTTCATGATACTTCAGCATGTCGTCCGTCGGAATGTCCTGCAAGGAGGGGCGCAGCTCGGTCAAGCTCTTGCCGATCGTGTCATCGCCGCCCATGACGAAGACAACGAGTGCAGAGAAATAACGAGTCTCCCACCTTGTCATAAAAGGACGCCTCCTGCGATGTTAGATGAAGGACATTCATACAAAAATTCACATCTATCATAGTCGCGACAAGATCAACCTGTCAATGAGAGATCTTGTCGAGACTCGTCCCGCATCTTGTCGAGAAAACACCCCTGCTGCCGCTCGTTATCTCCCCCGATTGCTTGAATTGCCGTCCGTTCGACCGTTCTGTCGGTTGCTGCCTTGACGGTCGCTTGAATTGCTCCATCCTCCTTCACGCCAATTGGAAGACTTGTTGTCCCCTATATTGCCCGAATTTCCGGTCTTGCCGCTCCCGGTGGACGTCTCCGTCCGACTCCCCTGGCCGGCAACGCCCGACTTGTCGTTCCAAGCGTTCCCCCAGCCTGTCGAACGATTCCCGTCCGTCGAATTCCTATTGTTCCATGAATTCGTCTTGTCCGACGAATTTGTCTTATCGCTTGAATTCCCTTGACCCGATGAATTCCCTTGACCCGACGAATTCCCCTGACCCGATGAATTCCCTTGGCCGGTCGAATTCCCCTGACCCGTGGAATTTCCCTGGCCCGACGAATTCCCTTGCCCCGTCCAATTCTTCTTGTCCGTCCAATTCCCTTGGCTCGAGGAGTTGTTCTTGTCCGCGTCGCTTCGCTGTCTCCATGAGTTTGCCTTATCCGAAGACGACGGCTTGTTCGAAGCCGGCGCCGTGCCTTCGGGCGGCTTCGCCGACGCGGAAGACGAGCTCGGGTTCCCGGGCTTGTCGTTCCCGGGCTTGTCGTTGCCGGACTTCGCGTCCGCTTCGCGCTTCGCCCGCGCTTCCGCGAGCTTCTGCTCCCGCTCCTTCGCCTTGGCGACAAGCGTCTTCCATTCCTCCTCGGAGGCTTCCTTGTCCTTCTCCTCGGACTCCTGCAGCACGGTGCCGACTCCGCCCCACGACGAAGAGATCTCCTTCAGCGACTGCTCCTTCAGCTTCTTGAGAGACACGCGGTGCCCCTGGCTCTCGGCCTTCAGCCAGAATGCCATCTTCCCCGCGGAGACGCCCTTCTCGAGCGCCTGCTCGCGAACCTCCTTCGGCACCGAGACCGTCGTTACGACCGGAGCCGCCGCCGTCCCGGCATCCGCTCCTTCCTCGTCGCCAGAAGCCGTGCCGATTCCCTTGGCCGACTGCTCGATCGATTGCCGGATCATGGCGGAGACGTCGCTCTCCCAGCCCTCGTTGACCTTGCCGACGGGAACCGTCGTCAGCACGACCTCGCTGTCCTCGCCGCCCAGCAGATGGAGCGACGCAAGCTTATCGACGATCTGTTCCGTCACGCTCGCCAGGTTCCGGCCCTTGTAGTCGATTCCCTCGATGATCGGAAGGGCGTCCTCGTTCACGGCGCGAAGCTCCCGGACGCGGTCCTTCCCGTCGATCCCGAGCTCCACGCTCGGATTGACGTCCATCGTCACGTACGCGACGACCGAAGGGGGCCGCACCAACAAGCCCCCGAACAGCAGCAGGAACAGCACGGCGACTGCGCCGATTCCGGCTGCCCACCGCGCCCGGCTTCTTGCCGCCGTCCGGGGAACAGAGCGTACCTCCTCCGTCTCGAGCTCGATCTCGTCCCCCACCTGATAATGATTTTCCCGGGGAACCAGGACGAAGTTGCCTCCTCTGGCAAGCACGACAGCCCGCCTGCCCTTTAACGACATGACAATCGCCTTGCTCATTGAAGCCCCTCCTCCCCGTCCGAGCTCGCGCCGGTTATATATTGCTGCAGCAGCGGATACTCGCCCGCCGCAATCAATGCGACCGTGATCAGATATTTGCGATGCCTCTCCAACGTCTTGCGCGACACGCTCTCCAACTGTCCCAGCTCCTTCAAGGGAAGTTTCTTCTTATCCTTCAGCGCAGCAAGCAGCGATTCCCGCTGGGCAAGCCGCAGCCCGATCTCGAGCAGCGCTTCCCTGGAATCCTGATGCTTCGGCGATTGCTCGGTCAGATCGAAGAACGAGACGCCGTACGCCGCCAGCTCTTCGCTGAGCGAGACGATCTCGTCCCTCCGGTCCTGCGCGAGCTGCTCGCGGGAATAGACCGTGATCGCTTCCTTCGCCTCGAGGCGGCTGAGCACGGAGCTCTCGTCGCCGGCCTCTCCCTGCAGGGAGCTGTAAGGCACCGACGTCAGATGCCGCTTCTCCTTGCGAGCGTGATCGATAAGCCGCCGGTTCATGACCTGGGCGGCGAAGCCGACGAATCGGCTTCCCCCATCGCTGGAATAGCGCGTAATCGCCTCGTCAAAGGCCAACAAGGCCACACTGAACTCATCGTCCCGATCCGGATCGATGTACCGCTTGCTGAAGCGGCTCGCCGTCGTAACGATGAATGGCCGATATTGTTTAATTAAATCGTTGCGCAGCTCTTCGCTGCCTCGCTGAATCGCTTCAACCGTCTCTTCCGGATTCGATGCCTCCGGCTCGGGAGCGGCCGCCGCGCTGCCGCGTCCTGTCCATTTTCTCCACAATACGAGAAGCAAGCGCTCACCCCACGTTCATATCATTCGAAGTCTGATTCCTGTGATTAGGGGGTACAAGCAAAAAAAACCATCCCCCGAGAAAATCGCGCAGAGATGGCGTGTATTCCGCATATGCATGCAGACCTTGATCAGAACGTTCCTCCCGTCATCCGCTTCGTCTTCAGCTTGTGCTTGCGCTGCGCAAGCACGCCGAGCCGGCGCTTGAGCTGCTGCTCCCACTCCGTATCGCCGATCTGCTTGGAGAAGGACAGGAGATCGAGAGCCATGTCGATCTGGCTCTGAACGATCTGCATCGGGTCTTCGTCTTCGTTGTTCACGCAATTCTCGTGGAGGGCTTTGTCCGATTCGTCGACGTAGTCGTGGAAGTCGACCTCGGAAGCGCCGTCTCCGTGCGCATATTCCGCCAGAATCTCATACTCGTTCTCTACCAGATAATGGACTTCCACCCGATGGCACACCGGACAGAACAGAATGGGCACGTTATGGATTCTCGTCCGATAATGCTTCAAGGTTCCCTTCGTTCCGATCATGCTTGCTCCGCAGCAGAAACTCATCGTCTTCCCTCCCCGAACCGTACCACGCAATCCGAGATGCGTTTATTCACTATAATGCACTCTTTATAATATTCTCTTCGATCCTTCCGAATTCCTGCCGCAAGGACGATTACCCTGCAACACTGATTTTGACGCATTCTGGCGAAAAAAGCAAAGACGCATGCGGAAGCATGCGCCTATTGCTGCCAATCGGTTCGGTCGGAACCGAGAGGAAGTCCGGAATTAGCGAGCCATTGCCGCAACGATCAGATCGCCCATGGCCGTCGTTCCGATCGCCTTGCTCTTGTCGACGGCGATGTCGCCCGTGCGGTGGCCGGCATCCAGAACTTGCTTGACGGCGCGCTCGATCACGTCGCCCGCTTCCTGGTAGCCGAACGTCAGCTTGAACATGAGCGCAACCGACAGGACCGTCGCGATCGGGTTCGCGATGCCTTGGCCCGCGATGTCCGGCGCCGAGCCGTGGACCGGCTCGTACAGGCCGAAGCTGCCTTCGCCGAGCGATGCGGACGACAGCATGCCGATCGATCCGGTCAGCATGGCCGCTTCGTCGCTCAGGATGTCGCCGAACATGTTCTCCGTCACGATGACGTCGAAGCTCGACGGACGGCGGAGCAGTTGCATCGCGCAGTTGTCGACGAGCACGTGCTCAAGCTCGATGTCCGGATACTCCGGCGCGATGCGGTTGACCGTCTCGCGCCACAGGCGGGACGTCTCGAGCACGTTCGCCTTGTCGACGGACGCGAGGCGCTTGCTGCGCGTGCCGGCGATCTCGAACGCCTGGCGCACGATGCGCTCGACTTCGGTCACGTTGTACACGCAAGTATCGACCGCTTCCTCGCCTTGCGCGCCTTCACGGCGGAACTTCTCGCCGAAGTAGATGCCGCCCGTCAGCTCGCGGACGACGATCAGGTCGGTGCCTTCGAGCACTTCAGGCTTCAGCGTGGACGCATCCTTCAGGCAGTCGAACACGACGGCCGGGCGGATGTTCGAGAACAGGCCGAGCGCCTTGCGAATGCCGAGCAGGCCCGTCTCCGGACGAAGCTCCTTCGAGTTGTTGTCCCACTTCGGTCCGCCTACCGCGCCGAGCAGAACGGCATCCGCGTTCTTGCAGATGTCCAGCGTCTCTTGCGGAAGCGGAGTTCCCTTCTCGTCGATGGCGATCCCGCCGAACAGGCCGTGCTCGAGCTCGAACTTGTAGCCGAACAGCTCTTCCGTCTTCTTCAACACTTTAATCGCTTCGCCAACGACCTCCGGGCCGATCCCGTCGCCGGCGATAACGGCGATTTTCTTCACTTCAGACATGATTCGACACACTCCCGTTTACGATTGTCCTATGAAGGCACTATTACAGTTGTAGCATACTTGGGCACGGCAGGCAAAATACATAAAAGCTATTGTTTTCATAGTTGTGGCCTATAGAAGCGGGGACGGGCCGTTTGGGCTGTTTGGTCTCCCGTTGCCTCCGCCATTGAGCCTGTTCGGACTGTTTCGGGCTGATCAAGTCGACCGAATCCACCGAATTCACCGAATCGACCAGATAACCACCGGCCTTCACCCCTCTGGCCCGCTGTCTTTGGCGATTTGCTGTCTGCCATTGGCGATTTTATGCGTCTTTTCACATTCGTTGGATCGGATTTCGCGGAATCGCGGCGTTTTATGCGATTTTTAGCATACATACGGCAACCCGAAGCGAAATTTTCTCCATGTATGCTATTTTTCACATAGAATCGCCCAACCTGCCCGTTATCGCGCCGCACGAATGTGATTTCTCACATAAAATCCTGATCCCTGGCGAGATGGGCGGCTTCACCGACTATAGCGGAGCCTCCATCCCTATCCACCGCGTTATCCCTTCACCAGAACGCTCCGGAACGCCCGGTCGAGGCGCTTCATGCCTTCGATCGCCGCGTCGGTGTCGTTGTAGGTGAAGTTCATGCGCAGCGTGTTCAGCTCCGGCTCTTCCGCGAAGAAGGAGACGCCCGGCACGAACGCCGCGCCTTCCGCCACCGCAACCTTCAGCAGAGCCCCCGCATCGATGCCCTCCGGAAGGCGAAGCCAGATGAACATGCCGCCCTTCGGCTCCTCCCACGTCACGCCCGGCCAAGCGTATTGCTCAAGCAGAGAGACGAGCTGCTTCTTGCGCGCTTCATACTCCGTGCGAACGAATTCGATGTGGCCGTCGAGGTCGAAGTGCTCGAGCAGTTGGTACAATGTCTGCTGGTCAAGCGAGCTTGACTGCAGGTCGGACGCCTGCTTCGCGCGGGCCATGTTCCGGATGACCTCCGGATCGGCGATCACCCAGCCGGTGCGCAGCCCCGGAGCGACCGTCTTGGAGAACGTGCTCGTGTACACGACGCAGGAGCCGTGCGGATGGTTGTCGAGGGAGAACAGCGAACGGTACTCCACCGAAGCGTCGCCGAACTTGAGCTCGCCGTACGGGTCGTCCTCGAGGATAAGCGTGTCGCAGCGATGGCACAGCTCCAGGACGCCGCGGCGGCGCTCCTCGCTCCACACCGTGCCGGCCGGATTCGAGAACGTCGGGATGACATACAGAATCTTCGGCTTCAGCTCCTTAAGCTTCGCCTCGAGATCCGCCAGGTCCAGACCGTCCGAATCCCCGTCCACGGAGATCGGCGTCGCGCCGTAGGAGCGGAACACCTGCAGCGCCGACAAGTAAGTCGGGCGCTCGACGAGGATGACGTCGCCCGGATCGATATAGATGCGGGTGAGCAGGTCGATCGCTTGCTGCGAGCCCGTCGTGATGAGCATGTCGTCCGGAGTCACCTTGACATGCTTCTTCTCCATGCGGCGGCACAGCGCCTCGCGCAGCGGCAGGTAGCCCTCGGTCAAGCCGTATTGGAGCGCCTTGTTGCCTTGCTCCATAACGCGCCCGAACGCCTCCGAGATCGCCTGCGACGGGAAGTGCTCCTCCGCGGGCAAGCCCCCGGCGAACGAGAGAATCGAATCGCCTTGCGTCAGCTTCAGAATCTCGCGCACGGCCGAAGAAGAGAAGCTCCCAAGCCGCTCGGAAAATCGATAGTTCATCTGAATCCCCCATTCCCTGTCGGATAAGAAAAGGCTGCCCCGGGGAGCAGTGCCTGCCCCCGGGACAGCCGGTGCCAACGAGTCGGTCGATTATTTCTTGATCCAGTGCATCAGGCCGCGGAGCTGAGCGCCGACCACTTCGATCGGATGCTCGGCTTCGTTGCGGCGGGTAGCCGTCAGGAAGGCGCGTCCGGATTGGTTCTCAAGGATGAAGTCGCGAGCGAACTTGCCTTGTTGGATATCGGACAGAACAGCCTTCATCGCCTTCTTCGTCTCATCCGTTACGACGCGAGGACCGGTGACATAGTCGCCGTATTCGGCCGTGTTGGAGATCGAGCTGCGCATGGAAGCAAGGCCGCCTTCGTACATCAGGTCGACGATCAGCTTCAGCTCGTGCAAGCACTCGAAGTAAGCCATCTCCGGAGCGTAGCCGGCTTCAACCAGCGTCTCGAAGCCAGCCTTGACGAGCGCGCTTGCGCCGCCGCACAGAACCGCTTGTTCGCCGAACAGGTCGGTCTCGGTCTCTTCGCGGAAGGAAGTCTCGATAACCCCTGCACGGGTACAGCCGATGCCCTTCGCATAAGCCATGCCGATCTCGAACGCCTTGCCCGTTCCGTTCTGGTGAACAGCAATCAGTCCCGGTACGCCGAAGCCTTCGACATACGTGCGGCGAACCATGTGGCCCGGGGACTTCGGAGCGACGAGCAGAACGTCGGCGTCGCTTGGCGCGACGATCTGGCCGAAGTGAACGTTGAAGCCGTGGGAGAACATGAGAGCTGCGCCCTTCTTCAGGTTAGGCTCGATCTCATTCTTATAGACAGCCGCTTGAGTCTCATCCGGCATCAGGATTTGAACGACATCCGCCTTGCGGGTAGCGTCGGCAACGTTCAGAACTTCGAAGCCGTCGTTGCGAGCCGCTTCGGCAGACTTGCCTTCGCGAAGACCGATGATAACGGACAGGCCGCTGTCGCGCAGGTTCTGAGCTTGAGCATGGCCTTGGCTGCCGTAGCCGATGACCGCAATTGTCTTGCCTTTCAGGGCGCCGAGGTCGGCGTCTTTCTCATGGAATAACTTGACTGCCATTGGATGTGTTCCTCCTTAATTGGATAAAGCTTGATTTGGGGATAAAACAATATGGGCAACCCTCATGGAACGGGCGTTCCAAGAGAGAAGAATCGGACAAGCCCTGACGGCGGCCTGCCGCTCCTCTCCTCGAACACCCGCTCCAACGGGGAGCGGACGATAGCTGCAGGATAGAAGCTTCAAATATCGATCAGCGCGCGCCGCGAATCATCGCGGTGACGCCCGTGCGAGACAGCTCGCGGATGCCGTACGGCTTCAACAATTCGATCATCGCATCTATTTTATCCGAATCGCCGACAACTTGCACGATCAAGCTGCTCGGTCCGATGTCGACGACCGCCGCGCGGAACGTCTCGACGACGCCGAGAATCTCCGGCCGGGAGGAAGGCTCGGCGTTGACCTTGATCAGGCCGAGCTCTCTTCCGACCATCGGACTCGAACCGATGTCGATAACCTTGATAACGTCGACGATCTTGTAAAGCTGCTTCTGGATCTGCTCCAGCGTGTGGTCGTCGCCGGTGGTCACGATGACCATCCGGGACAGGCCGGGCTCTTCGGAGGCTCCAACCGTAATGCTCTCGATGTTGAAGCCTCTGCGTCCGAACAGCCCAGACACCCGTTGCAGAACGCCCGGCTGGTCGTTCACGAGAATGGCAATGGTATGTTTGGTGTTCATTCGGAATCCCCCATAAGCATTTGATCGATGGTGCTGCCTTGCGTAACCATCGGATAGACGTTCTCGTCCTTGCGAACGACGAACTCCACGAGGGCCGGTCCCGGATGGCGAAGCGCCTCGTCCCATGCCGCTCTCGCTTCTTCCTTGTTCGTCGCGCGGAACGACTTGACGCCGTACGCCTCGCCCAGCTTCACGAAGTCCGGGCTGCCGGCCAGGTCGATATGGCTGAAGCGGTTCTCGTGGATCAGTTCCTGCCACTGGCGCACCATGCCGAGCACCTGGTTGTTCAAGATCGCGACCTTGACCGGAATGTTGTTGATCGCGCAGATGGCCAGCTCCTGCGCACACATCTGCATGCCGCCGTCGCCGTTGATCGAGACGACCGTGCGGTCCGGATTGCCCATCTGCGCCCCGATGGCGGACGGGAAGCCGAAGCCCATCGTGCCCAGGCCGCCCGATGTCACGAGCGAACGCGGCTTGTTGAACGGATAATATTGCGCCGCCCACATCTGATGCTGGCCGACGTCCGTCGTCACGATCGCGTCGCCGTTCGTCGTGTCGTGGATAAGGGAGACTACCCATTGCGGCTTCAGTTCCGTATCGGAATCGATGTACTTGAACGGCTTGTCGGCCTTCCACTGCTTGATCTGGGCGCGCCATGCGTCCGCCTGGTCCGCTCGCTTCGCCAGCGTGTTGGCCAGTTGCAGCACCGCCTTCACATCGCCGACGATCGGGATATCGGTCGGCACGTTCTTGCCGATCTCGGCCGGATCGATGTCGATGTGAACGATCTTCGCCTTCGGGGCGAAGCCGGACAGCTTGCCCGTTACGCGGTCGTCGAAGCGCGCGCCGATATTGATCAGGAGGTCCGCGTTCTGGATCGCGGTGTTCGCGGTCCACGTTCCGTGCATGCCCGGGAAGCCCATGTGCAGCTCGTGGCCGGTCGGGAACGCGCCGAGTCCGAGCAGCGTCGTCGTGATCGGGATCTGCGTCTTCGTGACGAACTCGTACAGCTCTTCATGAGCGCCCGAGTAGATCGCGCCGCCGCCGACGAGCAGGATCGGACGTTCGGCCTTCTCGATGGCGCGAACCATCTTGTCGACCTGGTTGCGGTTCGGGTTGACCGTCGGATGATAGCCGCGAAGATTGACTTCCGTCACCGGCTGGAACAGCGCCTTCGCCGCGGAGACGTCCTTCGGGATGTCGATCAGAACCGGTCCCTTGCGTCCCGTGTTCGCGATATGGAACGCTTCGTGAATAATGCGAGGCAGCTCCTTGACGTCGCGAACCATGTAGCTGTGCTTCGTAACCGGCATCGTAATGCCGACGATGTCGGCTTCCTGGAACGCGTCCGTGCCGATCAGCGAGGAGATGACGTTGCCGGTGATGACGACGAGCGGCACCGAATCCATGTAGGCGGTCGCGATTCCCGTCACGAGATTCGTCGCGCCGGGACCCGAGGTGGCGATGCAGACGCCGACCTTGCCGGTGCTGCGAGCGTAACCGTCCGCGGCGTGAATGGCTCCTTGCTCATGTCTGGTGAGCAAGTGGTTGAAGTCGCTGAAGCCGTACATGGCATCGTAGATATAGAGGACCGCTCCGCCCGGATAACCGAAGACGCAATCCACACCCTCCAACAACAGGCTGCGCAGCAGCATATCGGAGCCCGAGATAACTTCCGGTTTGCTCCATTTCTCAATCAATTCTTCTTTGGATTTCAGCGTGGCACTTTGTGCGCTCATCCGTCATCCTCCTTCCGGAATGTAAAGTTTGTCGTGTGTCTCGGATCGTAACAATCAAAAAAAGCCCTTCGTCCCGAACATCAACTTGATGTTCAGGGACGAAAGGCTATGCCTTCCGCGGTACCACCCGGATTTACCGTTCGCTTCGCAGCGACGGCCTCGTAAAGTAAGGTTGCGGACTTGAGCGCTCAAGCGGCAATCGCATACTTTAGGCGCGTTAACGTGCGCCATCCCGATTCACCCTACAACGCCGAAGACGGCGGTTCAGGCGAACAGCTCCAAGGAGACCCAGCGTGCAGGGATTAAGGCATCGGTCGCAGCATATCCGACGCTCTCTGAGCTCAAGAGCCCTCTCGCTTCTTCCTTATCATTGCTGTTGGATGTTCGGTTGAATGGTTCTAATTATATGCTTCCCCGATGCATTCGTCAATACAAGGATGAAATTCGCGGAGAACAACCCCTCCCGTACGATCATACCTTATAGCAGTCGGCCGCATAGCAGTCGGTCGCACGATCCCGCCCGCGCTAACGGAGGTGACCCGCATGATACGTTGGAAGCAGCCTCGGGATACCAAAGGAATCGTCAGGCTCGTCCGCACTCAGCTCGTGCCCAAGTCCCCTTGGCAGCATCCCCGCGACGGACGTCTCTATTCGGAGATCGTCCAGCGCCTGCGCCAAGGCTCGACCCTGGTCGCCGCGAAGAACCGCGGAGGCGAGCTGTTCGGGTTCCTGCATCTGATCGTCCAGAACAAGGTGCTCTTCGTCGACCTCCTCGCTGTCGATCCCGCTTACCAGAACCGAAGATGGGGAACGGAACTGATGCTTCGCGCAGAGGAGATCGGCCGCGCAAGAGGCTGCCGCACGAGCATGCTCTACGTCGACAAGGACAACGCGAGAGCCCTTCGCTTCTATACCCGAATGGGCTACTCGAACGAGCAGTACGTGGAAGCCCTCGTCTGCTACCGCATGGAGAAGAATCTGGCCAGCGAGCCGGCGTGGAACTGGCAGCTTGCCGCCGCCCGGGGCGAGCGCGCCTCCGCAGGCAACGACGGTTGGCTCGGCCACCCGCTCTAGGTCCCGTGCCGCACGAACAAGCCTCCGCCTCCGAAGCCGCGCTCTGGCGGCCCCGAGAGTCGCGGAGGCTTTCACTCGTCCGGTTGTCCGGCTATTTATTGCGCTGCCGCCAGCAAGGACCGCCTCGCTCCCGCCGCTTGCCATCGGTCGTGACGACCGATTGCCCGCTTACCACCAGCCGCCTCCCCAGCCTCCGAAGCCTCCGTAACCTCCGAAGCCCCCGAAGCCCCCGCCTCCCCAGCCATACGGAGTCGTTCCGATGGCGAGAAGATCGAAGAGCACGAGCGGTATGATCGCCTTCGTGCGGGCTTTCTTGCCGCCGGAAGCCTC
This sequence comes from Cohnella fermenti, assembly GCF_004801405.1. GTDB lineage: Bacteria > Bacillota > Bacilli > Paenibacillales > Paenibacillaceae > Cohnella > Cohnella fermenti. The sequence goes on along the minus strand of NZ_SSOB01000061.1, from coordinate 764 downwards.
GAGAATCAGCTTGTTGCCGCTGATGCGGACGAGCTTCCCGCTAACGACGCTGCCGTCCTTGCGCTTCGCATAGACCGTCTTGCCGACCAGCCTCACAACTTGTTCGCGAGTAACCTGTGCCATTTTCCCCCTCCTCCCCGAACGTGTCGGCTTCAGCGAAGCATCTCCGCCGGACCGAACCCGTTGTCCTATAGTTTATGAAGGAGGACGGGCGGCCCGTCTGCACCCTTGTCCTGCAGCGCGAAAAGAGGCGGCCGCTCTCGGCGGGACGGCAGGCGGGGATTTTATATGATTTTTCACATTCGTCGGCGCGGATTCCGGGTGAATTGAGGTGTTTTATGTGGTTTTTAGCATATATGGCGCATCTCGGAACGGAAATATGTCCATGTATGTGGTTTTTCGCATATAATCGCCCAAACAGCCCGATATCGGGCCGCGCCAATGTGAAATTTCGCATAAAATTCGCATAAAATCCGGCAACTCGCGACACACCGCCGACCTCCCCCGACGTGACCGCAACTTCTATCGAGGTTCATCGCAGCTCCCCGCAAGCCGCACCGCAAGCCGCGCCGCTGCAGCTCCTCCCGCGAGGTGCGGCGGCGCGTGCAGGCCGTCAGCCTCGCGTGCATATCGCAGGTAAGAAAAACCGTCAGGGATGAGTTCATTCCCTGACGGTCCTTTGTTTTGCGTTCCATGAGACTATTCTGCAGTTGTGCTACGGACATCCTCAATCCTGTATTCATTACCGTGTACCCCTTTGTAAT
>NZ_SSOB01000060.1 GCF_004801405.1 Cohnella fermenti | reverse complement strand
TCCGCCGTACCCCCTATGATTGTCGGTAATCTCACGCTGCCCCTCCGCCAATTATAGCCAACTCGCTCCGTCAGTGGATATGAAAAATCGCCGCTCTGCTTCCGTCAACGGAAGTGAGCGGCGACACTATGGACGGAATTCTTGTTGATACTAGAGAAAGGGGTTGTGGCTATGACTTTGAGATTTTAAATGGGGAGTTAAGATCATACATAGAGGTGAAGGGATTAGGTGGAAATACTGGGGGAGTGATGTTTACTAATAAAGAGTGGCAGGTGGCTAAGGAGAAAACAGACAAATATTACTTAGTTATTGTTCATAATGTAAATGATGAGGCAGAAGTTAATATTATTCAAAATCCAAGTGGAAAAATTAGTGCGAATAAGAATATTTTCACATCTGTTCAGATTAATTGGTCAGTTTCTCAATCTGAAATTAATAACCTGCTTAGCTTATGAAGTCGATATTACATATGGAAGCCAAGATTGCATGACATTCATATGTAATATCGAGGTTGAAGATTAGAAAATTATACTCTTAACTTAGGTACAACTTAAAGAACTATATGCAAGATAATCTCTCCGACCTTTCTACTTAGGATAGAAGATCGACAAAATGTGAACGATACGATTCCTTATAAAATAGCTCATTAACGCCTGCTCGTGCCTGATAACCTATGTATCTGTTAATGATATTTTGCACATATTCTTTTTTTAATGTTGTAATCTTTCGCATCTTTTGTAGAGCACTGGCTCCATCCATGGATACAACATTGTAGAACTCCCATTTGACAAAAACAAGAGATTTGGATTCCTCCAAGGGTACACTAATAAATGCGAAGTTGGTGTCTTTATTATTTAGTAACTTTTCTGTTGGAGAGGTTGCCCTTCCAACAATAAATTTATAAATATGATTTACTTTTTCAGGACGGTAGGTATCGCAAAAAGGAGTAATGCAAAGCATATACTGTCCTTTCTCATCAACCATGCTCCATATACTTCCTGTGTCGATTAGATCAGAATTCGTCTTACAATATTTCATCAATTTAGTCAAATAATAAGTCTGTTTTTGAAATGTTTTTTGGAAATCACTAGAATTTTTCCTGAATCCATCTATCAGCATAAGGACAAGAATGATATCTCGAATGTGTTCATCATTCAATTGATTGGCTGAAATCCTCATTATTTCGTCCTTCAATGTAGCTATAGAATCTAATTCGTGATTGCGCAATAGTTCGATAATATTGCTCATGAAAGTAGAGTCCAAAAGTTTTCTTACTATAAGGTCCTTCTTTTTAAGAGTGATGAGGGCATGGAAGGATTCGATTTCTTGCTGTTCGATAGGTCTTTGCAGTAATGTCTGTAATATCTCTGTTTTCTTCGATTGAAATAGAAAATTTGTTGCAGAAATCTTCGAGTGCTCAGTTAACACATCGGAAAGTAAAGTGTCGTCCAAAAACGCTGGGATATCATTGCTATCTATTTCAGACGAGATCATCTGCGTAAATATTACTTTTTCGAAAGGTGCATTAAAACGATGCATAACATTAGAAATGCTTTGTTCCAAACGATGTACACTGTCCAAAATATGCAATGATATGCTCTTATCCTTTAATAAAATTGATCCAATGATCTCCATAATATTCGAAGGTTGTATTTCTTTATTCATAACAAATCCGAATAAAGAATTGCCTTCTTCGGCATTACGTTCTTGAAAAAAGTAAGCATTTTTATCAACTATTTCAAAATGAGAAGATATTTCCTCCAATACTTCTGAACAGTCAGCCTGAGTGTAAATAACAGCACATTTTAATCCGGATCGAACTTTGGAATACTCTTCAATAATTTTCAAGGACGCGGTACCAGCAACGGAGCTGGAGCCGGCCTTAGCTTCTTCCAGATTCCAATCCAAAAAAAGGAGCTTTGCATTTCGTAATATGGAGGACAACCATCTAAGTTGAAGCTCATCGGCTGTTCTTTGATATTTGTATGGAAATGTTACAATTCCCTCTTTGGTCAATTCATGAAATAACTCACCCGGTTGTTCATTTGCAGGTAGTTGTCCCTTCATAGATGCGGGGGCAACATCATCTATGATATCAACATCATCAGGAATAAATCCTAATTCCTCATCCTTTATTTCTGGAAGTCTTTGTTGTTCAAATTCAAGTTCATCATCTATGATGACGGCATTGTCAAAATACCTTTTCACAATTCCTACAATCTGTTCTTGGATACTCATAGCAGACCCTCTTTTCTCGACTCTTCACTGAATTCGATGCAAAAGCATGCACCACCGAGAGGATAAATCTCATGCCCTGGTTCAACTAAATATAATTGATGTCCCCGTGATTCAAGGATATCTTTTGACAAGAATAGTCCTAAACCTCTGCCTTCAGCTTTTCTGGTGAAGTAAGGATCAAATATATGCGCTTGGTCACGTGGCTCAATTCCTGAGCCTGAATCATGTACATAAAGACAGCGCTCTTCTTTATCAGTATAAAAGTGCAACTGTTTTTTTTCGCTATTTAGCATCCAGTAAATGGAGTTGGATACCAAATTAACAAGTGGCGTGAACAAAATGGAGTCTGTTTCCCTTATTGAAAACTCGTCGCTTACTTTTATGACAGTGGATATTGAATAGCGTTCTAAATCGGATTCAAAATACTCCAGTACGTTTTCCAAAAAGGATTTGATGCTTATGCTCTGTTTTCGTGCTCTAACTTGACGATACAGAGGATTCATCCTTTGGTGTAGTCTCTCAAGAGAGCGGAAGGCGGCCCCTGTTTTTTCGACTACAGGTAAAATACTCGTATTTGCCAAAGATTTTTGTAACAATCCCAACTGATCACGTATACTTTTGTATAGAGCATTGAACTCATGACTAGTCAATTCTGCGGCTAAGCCGACTGCAGACAATTCACGATACATATTTACTTCTTGTTTTAACAAACCGATATATGCGTCGTCAGAGAATGTCTTATCTCCACGAGCAATTTTATTTTTCAACCCCGTAACCGCCGATACTGCTTCCTTAACCAAAGCAATTCTTTCGTTATCATTAAGTATACTTAAAATTTCTTGTTGGGCCGATTCTTTCAGTCTTTCAAAATCTTCTACCAAACGTAATGCTTCAGAATGATTACCATGTGGATCGAAAAAAAAGTCGAGAGAGGTCAATGTATTCAACATATTTTCCAAATCGTGAGATTTGATCTGGGAGTTGCTCAGAACGGGAGAGAGTTGGTGGTAGTATTCCTTGAGAATATGCTTGCGACATGCTTCCAACGATTCCTCAGCAAATGCTTCTACCACTTCTTCGAACTCCTTCATTTGCAACTCTACGGAATGGTTGATAAGAGAAGGGATTCCTTCCTTAATCCATTGAAGGGCGTGATTTAATCTAGCTTGTATCTCTAAGGAGTCTGTATCATCTGTAGATTCATCATCTGCATGTTCGTCTAAGTCTTTTAATTTCTGTTTTATTGATTCAATTTCCACATCGATATGCTTATGTATTTCGCTTTTGGTTTTCGCTAAGCGAAGATGAGCTCCATCAATTCTGTCAGTCCATTCTGGAGAATGATAGTACCTCAAATTATAAGAGATCCTAATATTTTCTATTTTTTCTGCGATGCGGTATACTTCAAAATTAAGCTTATCAAGAATTTCGGTAACAGAAATTTTATTGCTCGAAATAGATGTAATTTCTGCTTCTTTTTTGTGTATTCGATCATTGATCTCATTTATAATGCTACCGAATGTTTTAAGTAAGGTATCATCAAAACTTGACAATTCATTCTCTAAATCTTTAAAATATTGACGCTCTCGTCTTTCTTCTTCCCGCTGCTTTTCGAGTGCTTTTACTGCTTGTTCTCTTTCATTTTTTAATCTCTGGTTTCTGACTCCCCGCTTGCCTAGATCTTTTAGCTTGGTTTCAAGAAACTCTGTAGCCCACCATTTTAAGAGATTTATGGCAAGCGCGCGAAAATATTCAAAAGCGCTGTTCTCGACAAAACCTTCTCTACTTGATTTATCTATCAGTTTTGGGTTCTTTAATTTACTAATTTCCATGTAGCCATACATGCGACGGTGGCTGAATAAATAGTAACCAGCACCCCTTGAACGTCGTTCTTCAATTTTAAGGAAGTCATTACCGGCTTCTCCATATGGAAGTATTCGAAGCCCATCACGAAAAACGTAAATTCCCCCGGAATCATATAATTTCTTCATCATCATATCGTGTTGTTCTGGAGTAAGAGCAGTTAAATCTTTTGTGCCCTCTACAAAAAACCATTTTATATGCACCGGACCAATATCCACCATGTTGCTTGTGTGAATACCAGAGGAGAGTTGTTGATGTAATATTTCATGTGTTTCAGCATTTTTTATGCTTTTTATTACAGCTTGACCGGAGAAATGTCCATTCTCAATTGTTCCTTTTAAAGCGTAGTCAAATAACTGAATATCGTCTGGATTAAACCAAGATTCATTTTCCAATTTATGCCCGTTTATGTGCAACTTCGGTAGAAACTTATTATCGTCGTCTTCGTTTTCTTTGCGATCAAAGAGATCAATAAGGTTCTGGAAAGAAACCAGCACATTTTGTAATCGTAACCTTCTCTCTTTGCGACTTTCATCTTCTACTTGAGTCAAATAAACGTTCCAATCCCAGTCATTTTCTAAGTTGCTGATATAAAATAAAGTACCGCCGCCGCGCCGTTCATTTAAACGCAAGCGACTCAATGATGCATCATCTACTCGAAAATCATTTATTTCAAGCCTAATTTTTGCAGCAGTTTCAGAGTCCCACTTATCTTCGTCGGATAAGTTTTTTAGTAGATCTAATTTTATATCGATGATATTGTTTGCAAGGAATTCCTTCATTAGATCAAAAGATTGAAATGTCCTGAGAGGCAATTCGATATCTTCCATAAAAAGACGTTCATTTCTAAATAGATCCCAATGTAAATACAGAAGGACCCAGGTTTGAACGCCACGTTTTTTCGAGATAAGTAATAACTGATCGCCGAGCAAAGATATTGCCAGTCTCCCTATCCCTTTTTCTCCTATTTTGATCCGTTGTTTCTGACTAGGCTTTATATTTTTCGTCTTTTTAGAGTAAGTGCCGATAGTCAACCAATTTTCAATTATATCTTTCTCGTCCATCCCATCTCCGTCATCCCAAACAATAATATAATTATTAACGGAATCAATATGGATCAGGCCTTCCATTGCATCGGCATCGTATGAATTACGCAGCAATTCGGATACAGCGGTAATTTCATCTCTGATTTGTTGCTTGCCTAGTAAGTCTACAGCTCTTGCTTTTGTTCGGAATCTAGCCATCATTTATCCTCCAATCGCAACTTCCAAAAATGATGTTACTGGAGCTATTTCCTCTTGCTGTTTCATTTTTAATCGGATTGCATCAATAATAGATTTTCCTAATGCTCTTCCCAGTAATGGGGGGACAGCGTTCCCAATTTGTTGCCTTACCTGACCTTTGTTTCCGAAAAATTTATAGTTATTATCAAAACTTTGTAGTATTGCGGCTTCTCTAGCGGTTATAGGTCTATTGTGATATGGATGAGCGAACCTTCCGCGTGTAAAATTATCAAATCCTCCGGTAATTGTGGGCGCTGGTTTATCAGTTGCCATTCTCCCATAAACATCGGGCCATCCTGTTTTCTTTTTATGGCATGGCAGTTGTAGTCTTCGCGGCAAACATTTTCTCCCGCTTCCTTGCGGGACGTAACTGATTCGTTCAAGGTTGATATTCGTTACCTTAGGCACGCAATGATTGGGATAATTAGGATTAGGGTGCTCACTTCCATCATCAGGTGGCTCAGGAATCCCCTTTAGCGCTTGGCCAACTGTAACCCAGTTATTCGTATGAGTTGGAGTAGGAAATTTATATTCGATCCCCAAATCTTTGCGTACGCCGACAACCACTGTTCTTTTTCGGAGTTGTGGTACGCCGTAATCTGCACAGTTTATCTCCTTAACATGAATCTCATACAGGTTTTCAAGCCCAGTTTTCAATAAATCTAAATACGCTTTTCCTCTTTTTTTCTTAAATGTGTCTACATTCTCTAATAAAAAGAATAAAGGCTCAATTCCTTGAACCAGCCTGATGTATTTTACGACTAAGCGATTTCTTTTATCACCGTTCTCTCCGCCACGCTTTTGTCGGGAAAATCCTTGGCAGGGAGGTCCTCCCGAAAGCAAAACTAATTCTCGTTTATTTATTCCAGCCAATTTTAATAAAATTTCAGGTTTAAGCTTGGCAGCATCTTCGACTGAAGCTTTTGTTGAGATATTATTTTTATATGTTGTTACTGCTTGTTCATTCTTATCAAATGCCCATAGTAGTTTAAATCCGGACTTTTTTAGTCCTGCGCCAAGACCACCAGCACCACAAAATGTTTCAATACAAGTAAATGCCATTTCGACTACCATCCAGTCCCTAACATGCTATATTATCATGAAAATTTATTCTGTTCAGATCTGTTGGGGAATCTGCCCCTCCACATGGATCAATTTTACCATAAGTTGTCGTCCTTATTGAACATCAACTTAGAATTTACTAAATTTGTAAATGCGTTCGAAAGGGAATGCTTGCGAACTATTCCCGACCAAGTTAACATGCAACAAACTTGTTGCTTGGAGGGGGGCTAAATGACCGTTATTTTCTCTGGTTCTTGTTATCCACATAGTACACTGAGGGGGCTCAAACTGGATTACTTAAAAACAGCGATGCTTTTGTCCATCGCGAGACTTCACTGTAAACTTGCTATAGAACACGGCAAAGTCGGCACGATGCCGGAGCGACGCCGGCAAATCATCGAAGAAATTCAGAGTTTGAGGGCGATGCGCGATGACCTAATCGCGGAATGGCGTAAGGACGTAAAAAACTAATATCAGGTGCAAGCTTGAGCCGTTAGATAGCTTGAGCTTTTTTGATGTTCCGGGATATTTCCAGCTCTTGGCGGTTGCGATGTTGTGAGTAGGGTTTATGCTAATTGTCGGTCACGAACAGGTCCGGCAATCCTACTCATGGAAGGTGATATTCGTATGAACGTAAAACTCCCATCATCGTATAGGGTGGCACTGTACATTCAAGAGGACAGAAATGGTGAAGAGCGAAGCGATTCGCTCCTGTCGCAGCTTCAGACGTTAAAAACAAAGGTAGGGCGTTGGGGTACTATCTCTGACGTATACTTCGACATTTGCTCGGCTAAAGTGTCATATCGTGATCGTCCGGGGCTTAGTACACTCATAGCAGATATGCGGTGCGAGAGATTTGACGCCATTCTTGTCACCGAAATATGGCGACTCTTTGGTGACGTAGAGGTCGGATATGAACTGGGCGAAGTGATCTCGTCCGGAGGGAAGTTTCTGATCTCGCTGGATGGATTAGTCGACACGAGCAGTGGTAATACGACCCTGTTGGAATTTTATCAATGGGTTCACTTTCAGCGGTTTATGAACAAGTTGAAGTAAGTGCCGGAATCGGGCAGCAAATTGAGAGGGTGCGGATATAGATTCGCTCTTCCCGGTTTGTCTGCCCTTTTTTCTCTACTATGGGCGTAGGCGGGGTGATTATGACGCAGTAGAAGCAATTATCAAAATCGCCGGATACGGTATGCCTATAACGGGGTTTTGGTGCGGCTACAGTGTGTGCTACTGATTTTAACTGTAATATTCTTTTCGTTTTTCTATTCATAAAATTCCGGGGTGCGGATGGCGTTTTCACCGCTAAAACAAAAAAATCCGCGAATTCTAAGTGCGAATTGCGGAGCGAAATTCTAAGTCGCCAGCTTACCTTTATCCTCCCATTTCTCCTACTTGCACAAAAAACGCACCCAAGGTAACATGCAACAAACGCTTACGAGGGAGGGATCGCGGTGCAGAAAATGCCTTATCCAGAATGGCTACATATTGCGTTCGATGGGCGGTTTATTGAGCATGCGAAAGCCGCTGCGGATTTATCGGGAAATGGTGATTTATGTAAAAGACAAGAGAAAGTTGAAGCCCGTCTCAAACAAGAGGTGCGCCTGATTTATCGCCTGTATTTGCATGAAGGTTGGGGTTGGCAAAAGATCGCTAACTATCTAACCGACAAGAAGATTCCTTCTCCGAGGAGGCTTACCGGAGCTAAGAATGCGGGTAGTGTCTGGCATGAGACAGCGGTTAAGCTTATATTGCTAAATCGCCATTATACTGGAGACTTGGTACAAGGGCGTTCGAGCGTGGACAGGAGCAATAAACTGTTCCATCAGGAGAAGGGCTACAAACTGCGTCAGCAAGTCGATGAAAGCAAGTGGTTTGTCGTAGAGAATGCGCATCCTCCGATTATTTCACACGAAGAGTTTACCGCTGTGCAGGATCGGATGGCGGTTAAAGCTAGAACAGGGTTTAGTGGTCGAGGTAAAAAATCGTTGTTTGCCCACCTTGCATACTGCGCTCATTGCGGCAAAGGGATGAATTATAAGAATGACCGCGAAGGCTATGTTTGCGCTACTTATCAGAAGCGCGGCAGAAAAGGATGCCCTTCCCATTTCATTCGGCATGATGAGTTAAAGGAGTCTGTTTTAGCGGATTTGCGTCAATTGTCAGTGAACGCACTGGATCGGGACTCTTTGGTGGAGAAGGCGCTCAAAAAGGCGATTGAAAAATCGAACCAAGCCGTGTCTGAACTGAATGCGATCCAGAAGAAGTCGCAGCAGCTCCAACAAGAGCAGTTGGAACTGGTTCGCGCCTTGACACGGAAAATGATTAACGATGATACGTTCCAGATGAGCAATACTGCTTTAAAGGACGAGCAACAAGCTTTGAAAGCAAGAGCGGCAATCTTGGAGGCGGTTCTGAATCAAGGTGAAGCCAGTGAGCGGCTTATGCAGAAATTCAGGGAAGAAGTCAGGCGGTTTGCGGAATTACAGATGGATGACGAGGAAGCCCTTCGCGAAGTGCTTCAACGTTTAATCGAACGTATCGAGATTGAGTTGGATGGTAGAATTATTATCCACTATAATTTTGGAAATCCGTTGTCTGCGGGGGCGTAATTCGCCCCCTGTATTTACGTCAATATTAAGCACTCCACACATGTCCAGCTCGTGGCGGGTTCCCGCGACGTTCTCTCCGGATTGGGAAAACGTTTTGGACCGTTCCCGGCGGTCCCGTAGGCACTTCTGCGCTTGTCAGGCGGAAGTTATACGTTTCGTTCTTCGAGTGCTTCCGCCGATGGGAAAAAGGTATTGCTGGTAGATGCGGATGCGCAAGGCAACCTGACGGACTCGTTAGGATTCCACGAACCGGATAGTCTATCGGTACTAGTCACAGTGCTGGTGAAAAATTATTTCCGGCTTTAAACGGGAGCAAGATCACGCGGGCGGAAATGGTGAACATCGCCGCCAAATGCATCATGAGAGGATATGCCGACGGGACATTTCGTCCGAATCAGACGCTAACCCGAGTGGAGGCGGTGACGTTAATCAACAAACTTCTTTGTTTTCGCCGAAGGAGGAATTTAACCCGCTTTTGTCGAATCCTTTTGTCGAATCCTGCAGTTAAGAAAAGGGAGAAGAGCGGTCTATGAGAGACGATGAACAAGATCCGATCGATTCGCTCGTCGTAATGCCCATATTGACAACAAAGATCCATATCCCCCGGGAAACGACTGAGACGGTGCAACGCTCGCGGCTGATCGACCGATTGAATCAAGGTCTAAGGAATAATGTTACGGTAGTCTGCGCGCCTGCGGGATTCGGCAAGTCTACTCTGTTGGAGCATTGGGCGCGACAGGCCGCCATACGGCCCGCATGGTTCTCGATCGACCGGGGAGACAACGATCTGAAGCGGTTCTGGCACTACGTCATCGCCTCGATCGATTTGCTTCATCCCGGCTTCCGGGAGCGGACGGACGCCGTTCTCAAGCTCGTTCAGCCTGCGCAATACGAGCTGGCGCTGACGATGCTGCTGAACGAGCTTCATTCGCTGGACAAGCCGGTTGCGCTCATTCTGGACGATTTTCATACCCTTACCGACGACAACCTGATTGCTTCCGTAGCCTACTTCATCGAATATATGCCGGAGAGCGTTCACCTGACGATCGTCAGCAGAGAAGAGCTTCCCTTCCCGACGGCGAGACTTCAAAGCCGCCAGTTGATGAGCCGGCTGGATACGCCGGACCTGCGCTTCACTCTTGGCGAGGGAAGACAGTTCTATCGGACCTGCATGGCGCTTGCGTTGCCGGAGGAGGAAGAGGAGGAATGGCTGGAGAGAACCGAAGGGTGGATTACAGCCATGAAGCTGGCCGCTTTATCCCTTCGAGTCGAGGACAACCCTTCCATGCTGCTGCGAAAATTTACCGGGGCGTCCCTTCTGATCGAGCAGTATTTAATGGAGGAGGTCTTTGACAGGCAGAGCGAGCCGATTCAGCAGCTTCTGATGGACTGCTCGATTCTGAAGCGGATGAACGCCTCCCTGTGCCGCGCCCTGACCGGCTTCGACGACTGCCAAGAGATGCTTGAGCAGCTTGAGCGGGCCCAGCTTTTTATGGTGTCGCTTGACGACCGTAGAGGCTGGTACCGGTTCCATCATCTTTTTGCGGAGTTTCTGTACAATCGTCTTCTGCGAACGAATCCCGATCGCATCCCCTACTTGCTCGAAGCGGCGGGACGGTCGTGCGAAGCGGACGGGTATCTGGAGGAAGCGCTTGAATATTACCTGACCGGCAAGCTTTACGAACGGTCGGTCGGCCTGCTCGAAGAGACGACGGCCAAGATGCTGCTGCGAATGAATACCGATTGGCTATGCACTCAGCTCGCGCTTATCCCCGAGCCGATCCTGCTGCAGTATCCTTTTCTGTATTTCTCGTATATTCATTTATTGCTGCTCGGCGAAGAGCAGGCCGCCAAAGCGGATCGATTGCTGAGCTACGCGGAGAAGCATTACGAGGGTACGGCGAGAGGGTGGACGGAGGAGAGCAAGAACGACTTCTGGGCGAGCTATTATTTCAACAAAATGCTTCATGCGGCTCTCGTGCTCGGTGACCAGAACCAGGTGATCCATTACATGAACCTGTCCAAGCAGTACAGGCCCAAGGGACCCCGGTTGGTTTTCGCGCGACAATCGAGGCTGGCCGGCAAGCCTTCCATTTCGAAGGAACATCCAGGCAAAATGATCGTCAAGGAATTTCTCGTCTCCTTCCTTAATCAAATGATTGAAACCTTTGATGAGGCGGGGCTGGCCGGTTCGTCGCTCGTTTGTCTGGCGGAAGGCTATTATGAATTCAACGAACTGGATGAAGCCGAGAAAAACGTCAGAAGAGCGATTCGATCGACCGATCTATCCAATCCTATGCTGCTTGAGCTTGTATTGCCTTCCCGTCTCTTGTTGTCCCGAATTCAGCAGGCCCGGGGCTTATACGACGAAGCGAAGGAGCTGCTGCGGAGCGCCAGACATGAACTTATCGATCTGGGACTGGCGACAACGCTCATCTATTGCGATGCGGAGCGGGCATGGCTGGCCTTGCGCGAAGGCGATTCAAGCTCCGTCGAAGCGTGGATGCGCATGTATCGGCTCACGGAGAACGATCCCGTTGCAGCATCGCGCCTTGTTGAATATCAATATTTGGTTCGCTTCCTTATTTATCAGGAGCGGTACGAGCCAGCCCGGGAGCTGGCGAACAGGCTTGCAGCCGCCGCGGAAGCGGCGGATCGATGGTACATTCGGGTCGAAGTCGGCGTGATGCAGACCGTTTTGCTGCATCTCACGGGACGAACCGATGAAGCGCTAATCCGGCTGAAACAGCATTTGCACGCTACCGAGGCGCAAGGTTTTGTTCGCGCCTACGTCGATGCGGGCGAGACGATGGCCGAACTGCTCGCGAAGCTGATCGAAGCGTGGCCCCGGATGCAGGAAGGAGCCACTCCTTCCCTGAATTATGCTCGCCGGATATTGGCTGCCTTCGGGAGAAATCGGACGAACGGAGGAGAGTCGGCAGATGTGCCCTTGCTTCTGACCAGAAAAGAGATCGAAATTTTAAGACTCATCGCGCAACGGCTGACGAACAAGGAGATCGCGGCAAGGCTTCAGATCGGCTATGGCACGGTCAGATCGCATATCAACCATATTTATAGCAAGCTCGAGGTGAGAACCCGCCCGGAAGCGATTCAAAAAGGCGAATCGTTGGGTCTCTGACTTCAGCGTTCATTCGAAGCTTCCCTCCAATCTATACAGGGGGGTAGTTTTTTTGCGGTTCGATATTTTTTTATAATAGAGAGTATCGGAGCTTTTGGGACAGGGACGGAATACGGAGCGGAAGCGGGGAGGCAAGAAATGATACGCATGTGGAAAAAAACCGGAATGATGATTCTCGCAATGCTTATGCTGATTAGTGGCAGTTCCGAGTGGTTTACGTCGGGGGGAGGTCATGTTTATGCGGAAGGCGAAGGATGGATGACAGTAGGCAACGCGGGATTCTCGGCAGGCAGTGTCCGATATAATTCGATGGTTGTGGATCATGGCATCGTTTATGTGGCTTACCGGGATATTCAAAATTCCAACAAAGCCACCGTCATGAAATACGATGGAACGAGCTGGGAGACGGTGGGAAACGCCGGGTTTTCGCCAGGCGATGCCGATTACACGTCGCTCTATATGGATAATGGCACCCTTTATATCGCCTTTATGGGGGATGGGAGTTCCAACAAAGCGACGGTCATGACATTCAATGGAACGAGCTGGGAGACAGTGGGAAATGCCGGATTTTCGGCATACGTGGCAAGCTACACGTCGCTCTATGTGGATAACGGAACCCCCTATGTGGCCTATGTGGATGCGGGGAATTCCTCTAAAGTGACGGTTATGAAGTACAACGGAACGGATTGGGAGACAGTTGGGAACGCCGGGTTTGCGAACGCCGGGTTTTCGACAGGAACTGCCTCTTACATATCGCTTCAAGTAGATGGCGGCATCCCTTATGTGGCCTTTGTAGGGAATGTGGGTGGTTTAGCAAAACCGTTCGTGATGAAATACAACGAAACGAGCGATAGCTGGAATGAGGTTGGAACCACCCAGGCTGCGGCAGGCCCCAATCATCAATACACGTCGCTTTATGTGAAAGGCGGCATCCTCTATCTCGCCTATAAGGATGGGTGGAATTCGAACAAAGCGACGGTGGAGAAATACGACGACACGAGCACAAGCGCGAGCACGGGGTGGGAGACTGTAGGGGACGCCGGATTTTCGGCAGGCTCTGCCCTATTTACGTCGTTGTTTGTAGATAACGGCACTCCTTATTTGGCCTATAGGGATGGAGGGTATTCCAACACAGCGACGGTGAAGAAATACAACGAAACGAACGCGAGCTGGGAGACGGTGGGAAACGCTGGATTTTCGGCAGGACTTGCCAATTACATATCGCTCTATGTGGAAGGCGGCACTCCCTATGTCGCCTATTCGGATAATATTCAAGCCAAAGCCACTGTGATGAAATTAGCGAGGCCGACTGTCACCTTCGTGAGTAACGGCGGCACGGCGGTAGCGAGCCAGACGGTGAGCTATGGCAGCACGGCAAGTGAGCCGACGCCGGCCCCGACGAAGCCGGGCCATACGTTTGGCGGCTGGTATGCGAACAGCGGCTTGACGACGGCGTTTAACTTTGCTACGGCGATCACTGGCGATACGACGCTTTACGCCAAGTGGACGCCGAACAGCTATACGGTTAGCTTCAACGTGGACGGCGGATCGGCGGTGGCGAACCAGACGGTGAGCTATCTCGGCATGGCAAGCGAGCCGACGCCGGCCCCGACGAAGCCGGGCCATACGTTTGGCGGCTGGTACGCGGATGAGGAACTGACGACGGCGTTTGACTTTGCCGCGCCGATCACCGGCGATACGCCAGTCTACGCCAAGTGGACGGCGAACAGCTACACGGTGAGCTTCAACGTGGACGGCGGCACGGCGGTGGCTGACCAGACGGTGAGCTATGGAGGCACGGCAGGCGAGCCGATGCCGGCCCCGACGAAGCCGGGCCATACGTTTGGCGGCTGGTACGCGAACGAGGAACTGACGACGTCGTTTGACTTTGCCGCGCCGATCACCGGCGATACGCCAGTCTACGCCAAGTGGACGCCGAACAGCTATACGGTGAGCTTCAACGTGGACGGCGGCACGGCGGTGGCTGACCAGACGGTGAGCTATGGAGGCACGGCAGGCGAGCCGATGCCGGCCCCGACGAAGCCGGGCCATACGTTTGGCGGCTGGTACGCGAACGAGGAACTGACGACGTCGTTTGACTTTGCCACGCCGATTACGGGCGATACGCCGGTTTACGCCAAGTGGACGCCGAACAGCTACACCGTGAGCTTTAACGTGGACGGCGGCACGGCGGTGGCGAACCAGACGGTGAGCTATGGAGGCACGGCGACGGAGCCGACGGCTCCAACGAAGCCGGGCCATACGTTTGGCGGCTGGTACGCGAACGAGGAACTGACGACGTCGTTTGACTTTGCCGCGCCGATCACCGGCGATACGCCAGTCTACGCCAAGTGGACGGCGAACAGCTACACGGTGAGCTTCAACGTGGACGGCGGCACGGCGGTGGCGAACCAGACGGTGAGCTATGGAGGCACGGCGACGGAGCCGACGGCTCCAACGAAGCCAGGCCATACGTTTGGCGGCTGGTACGTGAACGAGGAACTGACGACGTCGTTTGACTTTGCCGCGCCGATTACGGGCGATACGCCGGTTTACGCCAAGTGGACGCCGAACAGCTACACCGTGAGCTTCAACGTGGACGGCGGCACGGCGGTGGCGAACCAAACGGTGAGCTATCTCGGCACGGCAAGCGAGCCGACGCCGGACCCGACGAAGCCGGGCCATACGTTTGGCGGCTGGTACGTGAACGAGGAACTGACGACGTCGTTTGACTTTGCCGCGCCGATCACCGACGATACGCCGGTTTACGCCAAGTGGACGCCGAACAGCTACACCGTGAGCTTTAACGTGGACGGCGGCACGGCGGTGGCGAACCAGACGGTGAGCTATCTCGGCATGGCAAGCGAGCCGACGCCGGACCCGACGAAGCCGGGCCATACGTTTGGCGGCTGGTACGCGAACGAGGAACTGACGACGTCGTTTGACTTTGCCACGCCGATCACCGGCGATACGCCGGTTTACGCCAAGTGGACGCCGAACAACTACACGGTGAGCTTCAACGTGGACGGCGGCACGGCGGTGGCGAGCCAAACGGTGAGCTATCTCGGCATGGCAAGCGAGCCGACGCCGGACCCGACGAAGCCGGGCCATACGTTTGGCGGCTGGTACGTGAACGAGGAACTGACGACGTCGTTTGACTTTGCCGCGCCGATCACCGACGATACGCCGGTTTACGCCAAGTGGACGCCGAACAGCTACACCGTGAGCTTTAACGTGGACGGCGGCACGGCGGTGGCGAACCAGACGGTGAGCTATCTCGGCATGGCAAGCGAGCCGACGCCGGACCCGACGAAGCCGGGCCATACGTTTGGCGGCTGGTACGCGAACGAGGAACTGACGACGTCGTTTGACTTTGCCACGCCGATCACCGGCGATACGCCGGTTTACGCCAAGTGGACGCCGAACAACTACACGGTGAGCTTCAACGTGGACGGCGGATCGGCGGTGGCGAGCCAAACGGTGAGCTATCTCGGCATGGCAAGCGAGCCGACGCCGGACCCGACGAAGCCGGGCCATACGTTTGGCGGCTGGTACGCGAACGAGGAACTGACGACGTCGTTTGACTTTGCCGCGCCGATCACCGACGATACGCCGGTTTACGCCAAGTGGACGCCGAACAGCTACACCGTGAGCTTCAACGTGGACGGCGGCACGGCGGTGGCGAACCAGACGGTGAGCTATGGCGGCACGGCAAGCGAGCCGACGCCGGATCCGACGAAGCCGGGCCATACGTTTGGCGGTTGGTACGCGGATGAGGAACTGACGACGTCGTTTGACTTTGCCGCGCCGATCACCGGCGATACGCCAGTCTACGCCAAGTGGACGTCGAACAGCTACACGGTGAGCTTCAACGTGGACGGCGGCACGGCGGTGGCTGACCAGACGGTGAGCTATGGAGGCACGGCAGGCGAGCCGATGCCGGCCCCGACGAAGCCAGGCCATACGTTTGGCGGCTGGTACGCGGACAGCGATCTGACCGCTGCATATACGTTCGACACGGCGATTACGGGCGATGTGATGCTATATGCGAAATGGACAACGTCAACGGTAACGGCCACGACGTACACCGTAACCTATAGCGGCAACAGGGCTACTTCCGGCAGCGTTCCTGTCGACAACGACAAATATGAGGAAGGCGATACGGTAACAGTTCTTGACAATACAGGGAGCCTGATGAGAACGGGGTATATCTTCTCTGGCTGGAACACGGCGGCGGACGACAGCGACCACCGTTATTCCGCAGGCGCGACGTTCCTCATGGGAACGGCCGACGTGACGCTGTATGCTAAGTGGGAGGTCAAAAAGAACGGCTCTACTCCGACGGATTCGGCAAGTGCTTCGAAGTATGAGATCATCCCGGCGAATGTGGAAAGCGTCGGCGGCTTGGTAGTCGCGATCGTCAACATTATCCGAATGACAGATGCGAGCGGCCGCAAGACGGACCAAATTGCGCTTCCGGTCGAGCTAGCGTCGAAGGCGGTCCAGCAGTTGACGGCGGAAGGCTCCGACTTGGCTCGGATCGTCATTCCAGACCCGAACGACGAAGTGGCGGAATTAACCTTCTCGATTTCGGCCAAGTCGGCGAGGCTGCTGGCAGGCGGAGGCATCGGTATGGAGATCGACACGGACAACGTGCTCATCCGTATTCCATCTACTTCCCTGCAAGGCACAGCGGACGATCTATTCTTCCGCGTCGTGCCTATCAAGGCAGAGGACGAGCGAAAAGAAATTGAACAACGCGCGAAGACGGATGAGTTTGTCCTTGAGGAGGCCGTCAGCGGCGGCATCGAAGTTATTGGCCGGCCGATGACGATCGAGACGAACATGCCGAGCCTTCCTGTTACGCTGGTACTGCCGCTGAGTAATGCGTCCTTAAACGAAGGGCAAGCGAGCGAATGGAGCGTCTTCATCGAGCATAGCGATGGGACCAAAGAACTGGTCGCAGGGGACATTGTCGCATACGATGCAACCGGCATGTCCGGCATCGAGTTCACCACCAGCAAATTCAGCACGTTTACGGTCATACAGATGAAGAGCGAGTCGACCGACGAGGAGCATGGCGCTTATATTTTCGGCTTTCCAAACGGCACATTTGGACCGGAGCGAACGATGACCCGCGCAGAGATGGCGACAATACTGGCACGGCTGTTCGTCGTCAATGGCCGGCAAGCCAGCGTAACTTTCACGGATATCGCGTCCGGTTACTGGGCGAAAGACGCGATCGACAAAGTGACGGCAACGGGAATGATGTCGGGCTATCCCGACGGCAGATTCAAGCCGGAAGCGCCGATTACTCGTGCGGAGATGGCAGCCATCCTGGTGCGATTACCTGTGACAAATGTACGCGGCAGCGTGGAAGACTTCGTCGACATTGACGGCCATTGGGCGGAGGCGGCGATCAAGCGGGCAGCGGCGTCGGGTATTGTGAACGGCTATGTGGACGGAACATTCCGCCCTGACCGGACGCTGACCCGCGCCGAAGCGGTGACAATCCTTAATCGATTGTTGGGCAGAGGGCCGCTGTACGGGACGGTGCCGAAATGGACGGACGTGCCGGAAAGCTACTGGGCGTATGGCCAAATCCAGGAGGCCAGCATCGTCCATAGCTATGTGGAGCGTCCAACCGGCGAAGAGGAGTAGGTCAAAGGGCGACGGTAACCGAACTTGCCGCATGGAACAATAAACCGCTCTCTGAAAACGTAAACAGGACTCTAAATCCTTGATAGGCGTGTAAGGCAAGATGGGGAAGCATTATCAAAAAAAGTCCGCAGTAAGTGAAAGGAGTGATTCATGTTCCTATTCCTCAGATGACACATACAGAAGCGGTAGCTTCGTTGTATCGGACTGATCAATAATTGGGGGCGCCTAACACCCGAGTTATCGCGATGCACAACAACAGCCCTTCATCACTGAGTAGAGCGGTGAAAGGCTGTTGTTGCTTCTTAATTCATTCGTCGAGCAGATGCATAAATTGCTGTTTAACCTCTGTGAAAAGCGAAGGCTTTAGGTGTCCGAATTTTTTAATAACAATTTGATTCGAGAACGTATATACTTTATCCGCACGGACAGCAGACGTAGCGCGCAATAGCCCTTCATCGAGATCAGCGGCCGTTGGACCAGACAAGAACGGGACGCTGTTTGGTTGCAGACAAGTCACTATACGGAAAAGGGATCAGTACAATATCTCCTTGTCTATACATTGTTCCAAACCTCATCATCCACTGAATTATTCCAGAATTCCATGCTGGTCAGGCTGGCGTATTCGAGATTTTTTAATGCTTCGCGTTCTCGTTTTGCGTTCAGGTATCCAATGAAATCAGCAACTTCAATTGCGCCCTGCCCAGGCAAACGGGCAGTCGTTTGAAATGTGTCGAAAATCCACCAGTTATTAATATTTCACCGTATTATTGGATAATCGGTAGGCCCAGTTGAACTTATACAGCAACACTAAGAAAAACAATCCTTTGGTGGGCAAGGACCCCGATACGTCTGACTCCTGTAAAACTTTCCTCACGAATCTGCCCGTTTTAGCCAGATTTTCACGGTCGCTTCCTTTCCAACTCCTGGTTATAATGATCTAACTAATTGCCGTTAGGGGGATTCGACATTGCCTTGTACAACGGATGATACAATGACGCTAGAAAGCTTTGTTCTTCATGCTGGAAATCGCTTGGCTTACGCAGCAACTGAAGCAGTTATACAGAGTCCTGCCCAA
This sequence comes from Cohnella fermenti, assembly GCF_004801405.1. Classification (GTDB taxonomy): domain Bacteria; phylum Bacillota; class Bacilli; order Paenibacillales; family Paenibacillaceae; genus Cohnella; species Cohnella fermenti. The sequence continues at coordinate 26,599 of NZ_SSOB01000060.1, read as the reverse complement.
GCTTATAATCCTCTCTTTATCCATGGTCCTGTGGGTGTGGGTAAGACGCATTTGCTTCAAGCGATAGGCAGGACGATCGGTAAGCTCAATACTGGGCGACAAGTGCTTTATCTCACCGCCAATGAGCTTAAATCCTATTTCCATGCCCGTGAGTCGTTGGAGTCTGCATTGGAGTCATGCGATGTGCTCTTGCTGGATGAGGTGGAACAACTTACCGACGCCAAGGAGCGGAAGCATTTACTGGTCCTCGTAAGGCGAATGTGCTCTGACTTCAAGCAAGTCGTCATGGCCTCAGATGCACCGCCTAATGACCTGAGTACTGATATAGAGAATGGGCGATTGAACATACGGTGGGGGCTCGTCATACCTATGATTTTGCCCGACCAACATGAACCGCCAGAGCAGACTGCGTTGGATGCTGATGATTTGTGGAGCAATGCCTTGTCTGTGATCCGCAGCCAGTTGTCTAAGCCGGTCTATGACACTTGGTTCCATAACAGCCGTGCAGTGATGGTAGATGGATGTCTGACCGTGTATTCGCCCACGAGGTTTGCGTGTGATTGGCTGGAAGCGCGGTATACCCAGCAGATTCTCGGCACGGTGCAGCAGTTGACGGGGGAGGTTCCAAGTCGGGTTATATTCGAGGCAGATGATTCAGCAACGAGCCGCGAGGTTGCCGCCAATTCTCGGGCATCTACAGATCAACGGCCCGTTCACGAGCCTTCAAGCATGCCAAGGTTTTTTCAAGAACTCAAAGTTTTCTTTAAGTTTCATAAGTAGCACAATCTTTCATGATAAATTTGGAAGTAATATTTGTAGGTTTTTTCGGTTACTTGGATCAAGGCATCGTTGCATGTGGCGATGTTTGTCATTAGGGGGGAATGGCATGAACGTAAATTCCGTGCAGCCAGTCAGTAATTATCTCAAATCCATGCAGCAAGGCAAGGATGGGTCGCGATTAGCATCTATTCGCAATGTACTCATGATGGGCAAGAAGCTAAGCTCCGGCGAAATGAACTACTTGCAACGATATGACCCCAATCTACACAATCAAGCAATGAGCATCTCAAAGGAACGCCAAGCGTATGAGGACGCCTTGCAGCATAGTCGTAGCAAAGCGGCTGCGGACTATTACCATACGTTCAAACTGATGCAGATTGCCGGGCAACTGAAGCATGGCGGTTCCGAGGAGCTGCAGATGCGGGCGAACGCGATTCAGGAAGCCCATCGCGAGTTCGTGAGATCGAGCAAGTATGCCTCGCTGAAGTAAAATATGAGTAACGCCATGACCATGACCAATTTATTCATGCGGAAAGTGGGTATCTGGTGTCGAGTTGCAATACGATGCATGATCGCAGTCATCGATGCAATTGGCTATGCCGACACAGGCAAGCGGGTGGCTCGTGAATTCCCTTTATTAACATACAAGAACCTCCATCTACTTTACAGTAGGTTGGAGGTTTTTGCTTTTAGACAAGATAAAAAGGATTTTGCACCCGCAGAGTGGAACTATTTATATCGAATGTTCTAAAATATCGGGATAAGCTCACTCGGAGATTTGTTATGAGAATGATACGTTGTTTATTTGTGATTGGATTATTTCACGTGCTTTTTGTCGCCTCTGTTGCCGAGGCTGAGGAAGCTCATGACACTGCAGTGCTTACGTTAAGCGACGGCCAATCCGATTATTCGCTGAACGCCACGATGGACATACTGGAGGATGCTGCGCGGCAATGGTCGTATGAGGACATCCAATCGCAAGAGGTGCAGGGACGGTTTAAATCAGCGGGCGGCAAATCTTCATTCGGATATACACGGTCTGCTTATTGGATTCGCGCAGTGATTCTAAACGAGTCTTCCGAGGCCAAATGGGAGATGATCTTAAACAATTCCCTTATGGATAAAATGGAAGTTTATGCACCAGGCGGGGCGGTCTTCCTGAATCGCTATTATCCCACCTTCGCGATAAATCTTCCGCAAGATCAACCTGCAACCGTCTATATTCGCATCGAAACACTAGGCTCCATGGTTGCCCCGATTCAATTAATCGAACAATCGGCGGTTTATAACCATGCGAACGTCGAACTGATTTTATTCGGATTTTTTTACGGAGCGAACTTCGTCATTGTGGCCTATCAATTGGCCCTCTATTGGTATACGCGCAATCGAGCTTATCTTTACTATACGCTTAGTGTGGTCGCCTTCGCTGGCGGCTTGTTTATATGGAACGGACTCGTGCGGCCGTTCATCGGAGCAGGCTATTTATCGGGATCGACGTCAGAGATTTCAGTTTGGAATAGTCCGTCCGCTCTGTATGATTTCTTTTACGTGCTTGGCCGTTGGATGGGAAGCTTATTCTTATTGCACCTGCTGCTTCCGAGAACCTATGCGCCGATGGCTGATCGGATCTGCCGATTGGTAAACATCGCATGCCCGATCGTTTGCTTAGGCATCGTATTTGCCTATCCGCTCGGAATCGGATCTTTCCTGTTCTGGTTCAAGTATGTCACCTTGCTGCTTATCCTTTGGGTTATTATTATATGTGCATGGAGAGGAAGTCGCGTAGCCAGGCAATTGGCCATGGTTAAAGTGCCGACTGTTCTAGTGGCGGTTGTTCCCAAAGCGTTGCTTCTTCTCGGCCTTTTACCGAGCAATCCGTATACGCATTTCTCCTCGCAGTTCTCTTCGATTGGCGAACTGATTTTTATGGCTATTATCCTGTACGGACTTATGGATCAGATGCGCAAAAAAGAGGAGAATGCGCAGCGCAAGCTAATGAATACGCTGGAGGACTGGAATACGGATCTGGAGAGAACGGTAGCGGAGCAAACCGCGAGCTTGCAGCGGGCCAATGAAGAACTCGAGCAAATTCAAGCGTCGCGTACCCAATTGTTGCAGAACATTTCCCATGATATCCGCGGTCCGCTCACTTACGTTCAAGGCGGTATTCAAGTGCTTGTGAATAAGTTGACGGTGGCGCCGGACCAGCAGCATTATTTACTCGGCAAAGTGTACGACAAGGTGCTAGTGGTGAATCGTTATATCGACGATTTGTTCGAGATTAGCCGTGCGCAAGGCATGCAGACGCCCGTGGCGCTGGAGAAGGTCGTTTTCAACGACTGGATTGAAGGCATCTTTGAGGAACTGGCTATGGACATCGAACATACCGGGCGGCGATGCGCACGGAGAAGGTCAACTAGCGAAGCGGATACCGAGGTTTGGATCGACGCTCACCTGATCAAGCGAGTGCTCTCGAATCTGGTCCATAATGCTTGCAAATTCACTCCGCCCGACGGTACGATAACGCTCCAGACCTTTCATAGAACCGACGCGGTTATCATTATGGTGGGGGACACGGGGGAAGGAATCGAACAGGAGCATCTTATACGCATATTCGAGCGGCATTATAAAGCCGGCGAAGCGCAGGGAAGCGGATTGGGCTTAGCGATTACCAAAGAAATTGTTGAGCGGCACGGTGGCGCGATATGGGTGGAGAGCAAGCCCGGCGAAGGCAGCCAATTTTATTTCACGTTGCCCAAGGTTGACAATTGAACGGATAGCTAATAATTGAGATAAATTGGGATACAGAGAGGTTTATGACATGATCAATAATTTTTGGCGTGATTTGCCCCGACCTTTTTTTGTATTGGCTCCCATGGAAGACGTGACGGACGTTGTGTTTCGCCATGTCGTGAGCGAGGCGGCAAGACCCGATGTATTCTTTACGGAGTTTACGAACACGGAGAGCTATTGCCACCCGGATGGGCACCATAGCGTGCGCGGACGTTTGACCTTCACAGAAGACGAACAACCCATCGTAGCGCACATATGGGGAGATAAGCCGGAACACTTCCGTCAGATGAGTATAGGCATGGCGGAACAAGGGTTTAGAGGGATCGATATCAATATGGGCTGTCCTGTAGATAACGTTGCGGAGAATGGAAAAGGAAGCGGCTTGATCTGTCGTCCCGAAGTTGCAGCGGATATCATTCAAGCAGCCAAAGCCGGAGATCTGCCTGTAAGTGTCAAAACAAGGCTGGGGTTCCGTGCTATAGACGAATGGCGCGATTGGCTAACCCACATTTTACAACAAGATATCGTTAATCTATCCATTCATCTGCGGACAAGGGAGGAGATGAGCAAAGCAGACGCTCACTGGGAGCTCATCCCGGAGATTAAGAAGCTTCGCGACGAGGTGGCGCCGGATACGCTCTTGACCATTAATGGAGACATACCTGACCGCCAAGTCGGCTTAAAGCTCGCAGAACAGTATGGCGTAGATGGAATTATGATCGGACGCGGTATTTTTAATAATCCATTTGCCTTTGAGAAGGAGCCAAGGGATCATAGCAGCGAGGAATTGCTTGCCCTGCTTCGGTTGCATCTGGATCTCCATGATCACTATTCAACACTGGAACCACGGCTGTTTAAGCCGATGACTCGCTTCTTCAAGATTTATGTCCGTGGATTCCGCGGGGCAAGCGAATTAAGAAATAACTTAATGAATACGAAGTCAACGAGTGAAGTGCGTGCATGGCTCGATGAGTTTGGAAGCAAGCAATAATAAGAGATTCAGGTATCCAATGTAACCGGCAACCCTTTCTAACGATCTGCTCTCCTTTCTGGCCCAGGAGCCATAAGGGTAGCACAGATTCGTTCGAGAGGGTTGTTTTTCTATGTGACGATTTTGAATGAGAATTGTGCACGGTCCAGCTCTGTTTAAAGTTTTCTTTAAGTTTCATAGATGAGTGAATCTGCCATGATAAACTATTTTCGCTGGTACATAGGATGCGGATTCGCTTGTTACTTAGAGATACCGGAAGGGATGGATGAGTGTGAGGAAGGCAATAAAACGGGGGTGGAAGTCGAGGTCGCGGATTCTGGTGTGGATGCTGGTCATCAGCCTGGTGGTGACCGGACTTCCGGTGCGGCAGGCGGCAGCGGCGGCAGAGCCAGGCGGGTTCCCGGTGCAGCAGGCGGCAGCGGCCCCATCAAGCGGCTTCCAGGATGTTAGTCCAACGGACTGGTTCTATGATGCGGTCGTTTACGTCCAGAAGAATGGCATATTCAGCGGAACGGGCGCGGACACCTTCTCACCCAAGGGAACGATGACGCGTGCCATGTATGTGACGGCGCTTGGACGAATGGCGGGAGTGGATGTAAGCGAATATTCAACCTCGAGCTTTGCCGATGTGCCGGCAGGCATTTGGTATGCGCCATATGTAGAGTGGGCGACTCAGAGAGGGATTACCGTCGGCACGGGCGACGGGAACTTTGCTCCGGATGCAACCATATCCAGAGAGCAGATGGCGACGCAGACTTTGCGGTATTTGGAAAGCTATCAGATTCCCTATGAATCAAGCAATGGCGTAACGACGGAGCCTGGCGATCTCGTCGATGTGTCTCCTTGGGCAGTTGAGTCGGTCATTAAGCTGTGGCAAGCGGGCTTGTTCGCCGGGGATGCAAGTGGGAACTTCAACCCGCGTACCCAAGCGTCTCGAGCGGAAGCGGCTGTTCTCTTCATGCGCAATAGCATTGTTGTGGAGATGTGGCGAAATCAAGGGTCAGAACCCGGTACGGATGACGGCACGACGAACAACACCGGAACCGGCGACGACAGCGGCGATAATAGCGGCGGCGACACCGGAACCGGCGGCAACAACGGTGGCAGCGGCAACAATGGTGGCGGATCCAACCCTGACGCTCCTACGTATACCCTTACGTTCGAGAGCAACGGCGGCACGGCGGTAGCCGCTCAGACGGTACGGCAAGGGGAAGAGCTGAGCAAGTTGCCAGCTCCGTCGAAGGAAGGGTATATTTTCCAAGGATGGTTTAGGGACAGCGAGCTGTCGCTTATCTTCGTGGAGGGCAGTACGGTTACTGCGGATACGAAGCTGTATGCGAAGTATATAGATAACGTGAGCAATGCGATACAGAGCGTTCCTAGCTACTCTATGCTGGATGTCGAGCCGGGCTACACCATCGCTATTAACGACGTAACCGGTACCCTGACGGCAACTGAGGTACAGGCGGGCATAACGTTAGAAGACATCGCAAATCCGGATTCTGCGGGGATTACCGTCACCGGCGGGAGCGGTCTCTTCACGGCAGCGTCCGCAGCCGAAGGCGGTCTGTTCGCAGAAGGCAATACCTATCAACTGACGTTGACGGACGATAGACTATCGTTCCAAGGGCAAGATGCGACGACGAGGAACTTCGTGTTCAGCATCGCCAAGCAAGAAGCTATGAATATTCCGCTGAATCCGGATATGATCTATCTGCGCTTCGCGGATATCACGGATATGAGACTGAACGGCGCGGATGTGGATTCGCCGGCCATTCCGGTGATCTCGACGACGGTGGGCGGCGGCGATGCCGGACTCGCTGCAGCGAATGCGAGTAGCGGAACGTTCGCGTATACAGGCAGCGCCGAGATTCAGGTGGGCGATGCCGTCGCCATCTATGAAGGGGTTCGCCCGGATCTGCGTACGGTAGACACAACCGGCGCCGACGATGGCGATGTCGCCTACGTCCAGATTACAGCGATTGACGGCAGCACCTACGCTTATAATCACGCGGATGTCAAGCAAGTGTTGTTCAGGCCGGATGTTCTGCCTGTGAGCGTAGAGGCGGACACGGATGAAGATCCGGACAATTACTCCATCACGGTAGCGCACACTTCGATGAGCTACAGCGACAGTCGGTATGCTCCATTCGGCTTGAGTGAGCTCACTACCGTCGATGTGGGCGATTTTATCGGATTCTATGAGGGGCAATTCGCGGAAAAGGATTCTACGATCGTCGGTTATGGGCGCATTACGTCCATTACGCCAGCGGCGGAGATGGATATCATTACGTATGTCGATGCGACTGTGGAAGATATGGAGAATGCCTTCAACATCTACCAGCAGCAGGCGATTGACGGCGATCAGCTATTGTCTGACGAGGACATCGCAAGGCTCGAGGATCAAATGGAGCAGCAAGCGATAGCGAGCGGCTTCGTCGATCAAGCCGCGGACTATTTGTCCACCCTGGCCATGCAGACGAATGAATTCAAGGCGCGGACGGAAGTGAACATGCTGTCGGCATCAAAGGCAGCAGACAAGGTCAGCGTAGAGAATCTGACCGTCGTCGCTTCGCTAGGCACGACTCTGAAGCATATTGAGGGCCGAACCTCCGGTGTAAGCGCCACGCTGCAGGTGGGAGCCGACATTGTCATTCGGATTCATGAAGAGAGCGACCTCGTTATCCATATGACCGGTACCTTCCTTGAGGAGATTAACTTGGGTCTGGGCGTAAACGGGGATATGCAAGGACATTGGCATTATATCGAGACATGGCTCGGTGATATCCCTTACTGGTACAGCATAGACGATTATGTGGTCACCGCGAATCTGGATGCTTATAGCTACACCGGTATCAACGTTACGGCGAAGATCGCCACCGTTGAACATGATAAGCTGGAGGATGCGCTAACGGACTGGGATAAGGCGAATAATGGCGGTGTGCTGGGCAAGGTTCGAGACATCGCGACAGAGATTCAAGCATTAATTGATGGGGTGCAAGATACCGCAGTAGACGCGGAGACTTTGAAAGCTCAGTATCAAGAGATGATGGAGAACGAGACGGATTGGGTTACGTTAATCAAGAAGGAACTCGTGAGCAAGAGCGTGCGCGTGGCGCTCAATATCGTTGAAGTCAACTTTACCGCAGAGTTCGTTGTCACCGCCAATGTGAACCTGACGGTCGGGGCGGACTTCAACTATACGACTGCGAAGCGTTACTCGGCTACCCTGCGCGTGCTTAGCTTCACAGGTACGAGCAGCACCGTAAGCTTGCCGGGAGACGGCAATTATCAGTTCACCTTCTATGTCATGGGAACGCTCGGCTTGCGGGCGGGCATTCATATGGAGCTTAAAGCCGGGATTGGAAGTGTCGAGCTGAATAGCATCGGGCTGTCTATAGAACCCGGCGCCTATGTGAATCTATGGGGATACTTCTACTATCAGTTGAAGCGATTGAACGGGGTGCAGTCTACCCAGTCTTTGGGTGCTCTGTATGTCGAGATTGGCATTTATCTGCAGAGCGCGGTTGGCGCCCAATTGGGCGACGGTTTGCTCTCGGCCAGCGTGCCGATCTACGAGAACACATGGCCGCTGTACACGGTAGGTGAGAAGCGGAATGTCAGCGACTTCGCCTATCCTCAGGATAATAAGATCGAATTGAACTTGGCGGGTGCAGCGACATCTCTTGCTGTGCCTGAGTCCTTGCTCACGATGAGTACGTTCGATTTGACGACCGGCAACACGGATACCCAAGCCTATGATCGTTCGAGATTCGATATTCAGGTAGACAATGCGAACTTCAGGTATAACACGACTACCGGGAAGGTCGAGGTGGTGGATACAAGCAGTCCGTTGAGCAAAGGCAACCTGGTCATCACGTGGAGAGGGGCGCCGCTGTCGTTCACGTCCGATCCGATCAAGCGCTCGATTCCGGTGACTTGGCGCATCAGGTCGGGGGAATATACCCTGCAGTTGGAGCCGCAGAACGGCGGAGTGACGGAGGTTATCGTTGCTCCCCCTAACACGGCGATCAGCGTAACGACGCTGAACTATCCGGGATACACGTTTGACGGTTGGTATACGGCTGCTGCTGGCGGCACGAAGGTGACGATTCCGAGTCGAATGTCCACAGTGGATCTCCATCTGTACGCACACTGGATCGCGAATACGAATACGCCGTATACGGTGGAACACTACTTGATGGATCCTGACACAAGAACATCGTCCGGACCTGCATATACGGAGGAATTGACCGGTACCACCGATACGGAAATTCGGATCAACTCTGCCCGCTTCCAAGATCAAGGCTACGCGAACGGAACGGCAAGCGGTGCGTACATCAGGGGCGACGGTTCGACGGTAGTGCGAGTGGAATACTATCCGACGAGTCGAACCATGACCTTCGACTTGAATTATGAGGGCGCTCCTCAAAGTTCGATAACGGCACTGTTCGGTAAAAATATCTCCGCTCGTGTACCGGTGCCGACAAGACCGGGCTATACGTTCGCCGGGTGGTCGCCGGAGGCGCCGAGCATCATGCCGACCTCGAACACCACCTATACCGCATTGTGGACCGCTCGGGAGAACACGTCCTATAATGTCGTATATTTGAAGCAGAATATCGCCAACAACACCTACACCGTGGCGGATACGGAAACGTATTATGGGGCCACCGGCACCGAGGCGAGCCTGACGAATCCGACCAGGTCCTATGAGAGCTTTACGTTCGACGAGAGCGTTCCGGGGACCGTGCTGGCGGCCCCGATTGCGGGCAACGGAACAACGGTGCTGAAGCTGTACTATAAGCGTAATAGCTACAAGATGACGATCAACTACAATGGCGCCGGTATTGCGACTAAGGAGGTTAACATCCCGTTCGGGGCAACGACGGGGTTATACCTGGGAGCTCCAACTTGGCAGGGACATGTATTCACGGGATGGTCGCCCGCTCCACCGACAACGATGCCTGAGCATGATATCGAGCTAGTCGCTCAGTGGACGACGAACCGCTACACGGTGAGCTTCGACAGCAACGGCGGTCCGGAGGTAGCTGACCAGGCGGTGGATTATGGTGATCCGGCAAGCGAGCCGGCTGAACCGACGAAGGCTGGTTATGTGTTTGGCGGCTGGTACAGCGATAGCGTCTTGGAGAGCCGCTACGACTTCGCAACCTTAGTGACGACCGACCTCGCGTTATACGCGAAGTGGACGGCCCTATTCACGGTGAGCTTCAGCAGCAACGGCGGCACGGAAGTGGGTGACCAGACGGTGGAAGAGGGCGGCGTGGCTTCGGAGCCTGACGCACCGACGCTGATCGGCCACACCTTCGGCGGCTGGTACAGCGACAGCGCTAAGACGCACGCTTACAGCTTCGCAACGCCGGTGACGGGGAGCTTCACGTTGTACGCGAAGTGGACGCTTAACAGCTATACGGTGAGCTATAACAGCAATGGCGGCTCCGCGGTGGTTAGCCAGACGGTGGAATACAACGGTACGGCTGCAGAACCTGCTTCACCGACGCGGGAGGGTCATACGTTCGGCGGGTGGTACACCAACGCAGGTCTAACTGATGCTTACAACTTCACGACACCGGTTACGGGTAGCTTCGTGTTGTACGCGAAGTGGACGCTTAATCGCTACACGGTGAGCTTCGACAGTGACGGCGGTACGGATGTGGGCGATCTGACGGTGGAATACAACAGAACGGCTGCAGAGCCAACGGCACCAACACGGGAAAGCTATGAGTTCATTGGCTGGTACAGCGACAGCAATCTGACGCAAGCTTACAGCTTCGCGACACCGGTGACGGCTGATCTTCTCTTGTATGCGAAGTGGATCCATCGCTACACGGTGAGCTTTGACAGCACTGAGGGCACGCCAGTGGACAGCCTGATGGTGAACGAAGGCGCGCAGGTTGCGATGCCTGTTGCTCCTACGCGGGAAAGCTATGTATTCGCTGGTTGGTACACCAGCGCAGGTCTAACTGACGCTTACAACTTCACGGCACCGGTGACGGGCAACTTCGTGTTGTACGCGAAGTGGACACTTAATAGCTACACGGTGAGCTTCAGCAGCGATGGCGGGTCGGAAGTGGCTGACCAGACGGTTGGAGAAGGCTACCAAGCAAGAGAACCGGAGGAACCGACGAAGGCTGGTTATGTGTTCAGCGGCTGGTACAGCAACAGTAACTTGGCAAGCCGTTATGACTTCACGACATCAGTAACAACTGACCTCATGTTGTACGCGAAGTGGACGGCTAGCTACACGATGAGCTTCGACAGTGATGGCGGTACAACAGTGGACAACCAGACGGTGGTAGAAGGCGACGTTGCTTCGGAACCTGATGCACCGACGCGGGAGGGCCATACATTCGGCGGCTGGTACAGCGACAGAACTCTGACGCAAGCGTACAGCTTCACAACGCCGGTGACGGGGAGCTTCGTGTTGTACGCGAAGTGGACGCTTAACAGCTACACGGTGAGCTTCAACAGTAACGGCGGCTCTGCGGTGGGTAGCCAGACGGTGGACTACAACGGCAAGGCTACCCAACCTGCTGCACCGACGCTGGCCGGTCACACGTTCGGCGGCTGGTACAGCGACAGCGGCGTGACGCAGTCCTTCAACTTCGCGGCGACACCGATCACGGCGGATGTCACGTTGTACGCGAAGTGGACGACGAACAGCTACACGGTGAGCTTCAACAGCAACGGCGGCTCTGCGGTGGGTAGCCAGACGGTGGAATATAACGGCAAGGCTACCCAACCTGCTGCACCGACGCTGGCCGGTCACACGTTCGGCGGCTGGTACAGCGACAGCGGCGTGACGCAATCCTTCAGCTTCACGGCGACACCAATTACGACGGACGTCACGTTGTACGCGAAGTGGACGACGAACAGCTATACGGTGAGCTTCAACAGCAACGGCGGCTCTGCGGTGGGGAATCAGACGGTGGAATATAACGGCACGGCTGCAGAGCCTGCTGCACCGACGCTGGCCGGTTACTCGTTCAGTGGTTGGTACAGAGAACTCGCGGGGACGAATGCCTACGTCTTCACGACGCCTGTAACGGCTAATCTCACCTTGTACGCGAAGTGGACGGCCACCTACACGGTGAGCTTCGACAGCGACGGAGGATTGCCGACGGCTGAGGCCCAAACGGTGGAATTTAACGGCACGGCAAGGGAACCTGACGAACCGACGAAGGACGGTTACACGTTCGGCGGTTGGTGGTATATCGACGCCGATCAGAATGAAGCCTACTATAGCTTCGGGACACCGGTGACGGCTAATCTCTCGTTATATGCGAAGTGGACGAAGACCAGCTACACGGTGAGCTTCAACAGCAACGGCGGGGCAGCCGTGAATAGCCAAACGGTGGATCCGGGCAATAAGGCGACGGCGCCTAACGTTCCGACGTGGAAGGGGTATACGTTCGAGGGCTGGTATATGGATCTCTCGGGTACGCAAGCCTACGACTTCAATGCGGCGGTGACCGGCAATCTGACGATATATGCGAAGTGGACCTTGTCGCCGTGGCAAGCTGTAGGGGACTCGCCAGGTGAAGCGTTTAGCTTTAGATTTGCTCTTGACAGTCAGGGAACTCCTTATGTGATTACATCGCTAAATGGAACTATAAATGTGATGAAATATGAAGGAGACGTTTGGGCAAACATCGGTTCGTTCGCGGGAGGGGACCTGCTAGCGATTGCCCTGGATCACAATGACACTCCTTACATTGTTTACGCACCTGAAGGTGGACAGCTAGTTGTGCGCAAGTATAACGCTGGCACTTGGGGAGACGTAGGCCAGAGCCTCTCCAGCGGCCTTAACGCCCCGTCCCTCGCCTTCGACAACAATGATATTCCTTATCTAGCTTATGTGTTTGCTAGTGGAGGTTCTTACAGCACGAAGGTGGCCAAATTTGACGGTAGCAGTAATCAGTGGGTGGAGTTAGTTGGCGGAGATGCTCTCGTTAGCGGTTGGATGCCTCCGACCATCAAGTTTGACAAAAACAACATCCCGTATGTATTCCAAGAAACATCGGATTTGGTGTCGGGAGAGAGAAGCGCATTTATTTCTACGTACGTGAGCGGCAGTTGGAACACTGTCGTCAGCAGTTCCCCTTACGGGGCTCAATATAGTTCATTTGCACTGGATCCCAATAGCGTGCCTTATATCGTTTACAGGGATGGTTCAGTCATGACCGTGATGCGATATATGGGTTCTGATTGGGAAACGATCGGCACGATCGAATTAGGGGATAATTGGTTCGGCGCCCGTGACAATCTTGTGTTCGATAGCTCCGGTATTCCTTATATGATCTATGGATTCGGGAGCAAGGCGACCGTGGTGAAATACGTCGATGGCAACTGGACCCCCGTAGGCAATGCCGAATTCTCTGATACTGCGGCTTACGATACCGGAATGGCTATAGACAGCCATGACAACTTATATGTGTTCTATCTGGACGCCATATATACGCAAGGGAAAGCTCACTTGATGGTTATGAAGCACGATTCCGGTCTTTAACTTTCTTCGTTAGCACATAAGAGACAGATCGGCCTGCTCCCGCCGGGGGCAGGCCGATCCACACTTTACAGATATTTGCAGGGTACATTTTTCCTTAACGATGCTATTGTTGAGATAATCAACGAATGTATCTCGTATCCTGCAGATTGGGGTCGGTCTCATTATGAGGGGAATGCTCCGCTTCGGTTCTCGTTCGATCTTGCTATATATAGCTGCTGCGGTTGTTGTCGGAATGATGGTAAGCTATGCCATCCTCCCTGCACCGGACTCCCCTAAGTACCAAAGCGAAGAAGGCGTTCTGGATGTCACGCAGATTCATGTCAGTGAGCAGCCGCTCAAGCTGCAAGGGGAGTGGGAGTTCTACTGGCAAGAGCTGCTGTCGCCGGAGGATATCCGGCTTCGTTCGGCCACGGACGGCAATGCGGATCGCTGGATCAACATCCCCGGCTCCTGGCTCGGCTATCGGTTAGAGGGGCAGCGGTTGAGCGGTACAGGCTATGCAACCTTTCGGCTTAACATCCAGCTTGGCGAGCAGGATCGGAACGAGCGGCTTGCGCTGCGGCTGCCGACGATTTTCCACGCGTATAAATTATGGGTGAATGGCGAGCTGCTGGCACAGGTCGGTACGGTTGGTCAGGACAAGAGCAGCGCGACACCGCATCTGGCAACGAAGCTGGTGTTCATCCCGCCGGGGAATGACAAGCTGGAGCTGGTGATGCAAGTCGCCAACTTCACCCATAAGCGAGGCGGTATTACCAAGCCTATTGAGTTGGGGGGCAGTGATGGGTTAACGGTCAGGACCAATGTGGACATTGCCGCCGAGATGTTCGTCACCGCAAGCCTGCTGATCATCGGCGTGTATCACCTGCTGTTGTTCCTCCTGCGGCGCAAGGACAGGGCTCCCTTGTACTTCGGCCTGTTCGCCTTGCTGTTCGGAATTCGCTCCTTGCTGGTCGGCGATCTCATGATTGCCCAATTGTGGCCGGCTATTCCATGGGAATTGCAGTTCAAGCTCGAATACCTGATTCTGTGCAGCAGCGGGTATATCATCACGATGTACTTTGATTGCGTCTTCCCGAATTATGTGTCGCGATGGTTCCGTCTCGGCACGCGGGTCGTAACCGGCACACTCTGTCTAGTTGTCGTAGCAACCCCTGCATTGATTTATTCGAAAATGTTACTGTTGATCGGCGTGATCGTTGTTCTGCATATGGTGTATCTGATGGTTGGGCTGGTCGATGCGGCTGCGAGGCGTGTGGAAGGAGCGCTGATCTTCCTGCTGGCGTCGGTCGTTGTTCTCGTTACGGTCATCGACGATTTTCTATATTACAATGAATGGTCGCGAATCGGGAATATCTCCCCGATTGGGCTGTTAATCTTTACAATCGCACAGATGATGCTTCTCTTCTCCAGATTTACGAGGACGGCAACGAACGAAGAGCGGATTGCACGGGAGCTGCAGGACGCGAACAGCAGGCTGATCGAGATGAATACGAATTTGGAACAGCTCGTAGCGGAGCGCACCTATGCGTTGTCCACGGCGCATGAAGATCTTCGCACCTCGTATGATCGGTTGCTTCAATCCGAGCAAGGGAGGAAGAAGCTCCTGGCTTATATTACGCATGATCTGCGTATGCCGCTGTCCAGCATGCTTGGTTATGTCGAGGCTGTGCGAGACAGCGTCAAGCCGGAGCGCAATGAACAGTATTTGAAGTATATCCGGGATAACACGATCCGAATTAACCGCATGATCGAGGAGCTGAGCTTCTTGTCGCATCTGGAGACGGGACAAGTGTCGTATCGAATGGAGCAGGTGGATGCGGTTCGCTTCCTTCGCCGGTTCTATGAGCAGTATGAGCTTGTTGTGCGCGACGCGGGACTGGAGTTCCAACTGGACCTTGGAGAGGTGGAAGAGCAACGCCCCGACGTGCCAATGGTTGTCAACATGGATGCGCCAAGACTGGAGCAGGCGTTGTTTAACCTCGTGTCGAACGCGATAAAGTTCACCCCAAGAGGCGGAGTGGTGCGTATTGCGCTAGCGCTGTGCGAGGTGAATCATACCCGTTATGCGATCATGAGCGTACAAGATTCCGGAATGGGGATTCCTCCGGATCAGTTGGAGCAAATCTTCGATCGTAATTACCGGTATGCTTCGCCAGAAGCGGAGGCGGAGGCAGAGATCGAAGGCAGCGGGCTCGGGCTGGCGATTTGCAGGGAAATCATACAGGCGCATGGAGGGACCATTCGAGCGGAGAGCGACGGCAAGACGGGCTCGATATTCCATGTAACGCTGCCTATGTATCCGACAAGAAGGAAGGTGACGGCGTGATGGATGCGTACAAAATTCTGATCGTCGACGATGATCCCCATATATGCGAGATCGTTCAGGCGTATTGCGAGCGGGAGGGCTTTATAGCCTCGTATAGCCACAGCGGGACAGAAGCCATGAAGCTGCTTGTGTCGCTCGAGCCGGATTTGATTGTACTGGATGTCCTTCTGGCGAATGAGAACGGCATTGACTGGTGCAGGAACGCACGCAACTGCACGAATGCGCCGATCTTGTTTCTGAGCAGCCGCGGGGAGGACGAGGTGAAGATCAGCGCATTGTCGGATGGCGGCGACGATTATGTGACCAAGCCGTTCAGTCCGGGCGTGCTCATGGCCAAGATCAAGGCTCACCTTCGCAGGGTGTCGACGGGCAGAAGAGAACAACTGCTGGAGCTGCCGGGGCTGACGCTGGATTACTACGCACAGTCCGTCAACATGAATAGTAAAACCGTCTTTTTATCGAAAAAAGAGTTCAGTCTATTGTCCTATATGGCGCAGAATGTCAATCGTGTCGTCCCTGTCGATACGTTGTTCCAGCTTATCTGGGGAATGGAGAGTCTGGAGGATACGAGGACGGTCGCCGTGCACATCAGCAATTTACGCAAAAAAATCGAGGCCGATCCTGCCAACCCGGAGAGAATCGTTACGATTCGGGGGGCCGGATATATGATGGTTGCCGGAAGTGCGTTCAAGGATTGAATCCAGATGAGACAACGAAGCGCGGTTGCTGTACGAGGCGCGGAAAAAATAGTCATTTGCAAGATTCCCAACAGGAAGAGAATGGATGTAAACAATGTTCGAGAATCTATAAAAGATTCTCGAACTCCTCAGCTTTAATGACGATGCGGGGGTTAAGAACTTCGAGAGTGGTTCTTAAAGATTACTGATGATCAGAGTCCTCACATTCTTCAGCGAAGACAACAGTTCCTCCTTGCAAGGTTGTACTTTCAACCCCAGGTGTATCTCCTAAATAGGCGCCTTGTTGGATTAATTTGTGCTGAAGTTCTTGAATCTTAACGTCGCGAAATCCAATATCCAATTCGGCTGCTATTGATGCCGCGGTGCCGGCAGCCTGCCCCATGGCGAAACAATTTGGCATAACCCGAAGAGAGCCTTGTACGGGGCGATCGGATGAGACAGACCGTCCTGCAATAATTAAATTTGATTTACCTTGCGGCAGCATACAACGATAAGGTACGCCATGGGAGTAACCTTTAGGCAAATGCTTAATTGTCATTGTACTTTGTGCATTTGCGAGATGAATATCGATAAAGTAGGAGTTGCGGGCTACATCGTCTGAGAATGTTCTGGCCGAGATGTAATCATCGACTACCAGTGTGTAATCTCCGAGGATTCTTCTCGTTTCTCGAATGCCTACTTGGTCCCCAGAGTGAACGAGGTGAATGTTTTCGAACCCTGGTATATAGTTGCGCAGGAAACGAATTTGTGTCTGGATCAATTGGCGGCCTTCAATGGCTGCTTGCGTCAGATCCGAAGTATTTGTACCATCGATGCCGAATAGATGACCGAAGTTAAACCCGACAACGGTTTCAGTAATCCAAGCCATACCGGATATGCGCTTGCGTCCGGCAGGTAGGTCTCCTTGCTGTTGGGCCTTAGATACGATATTTTCTAAATGCCGTTGTTCGCCAGTTTCCTCAAGAAATTTCTCAAAGCGAGCTTTATCTGCACCTGCAACAACATAACACATTGTTCCAGGTTGAAGCTCTCCGTTATCATCCTTCGGTTGAAATGGTACGCCTGCTAATGCAGCCAGATCGGCGTCTCCTGTCGCGTCGATATAAAGTTTTGCTTTTACAACGGTGCGACCTGATTTATTTACGATCACTATGCCTTCGATTGCATCATCTTTGAGAAGTACTTGTTCGACCATCGTATGGAACAGGATGTGAGCCCCGCTTCCCAGCACCTCTCGATCGTATATCCTTTTTAACGTCTCAACATCTATGGGGACCCAGTCCAACTGTTGTTTAAAGCGATCGTAATAGCTCTCTCCTGCCTCGCGCTTCATTATTTCCAGAAGCTCTAAGCCGATACCACGAATAACAGGTTTTTCTCCGTCCGTAAATGGACAAAAAGCAGGCACCAAGGCGGCAGTCCCCATTCCGCCCATGTAGCCTCGCTGTTCGATTAAGAGCGTACTTGAACCATTGCGCGCTGCAGCAATTGCTGCAGCAATTCCTGCCGGACCACCTCCGACGACAACGACATCCGCCAAATGGCTTACGTTCAAGGTTTGTTCCGGAACCAGAACAGTTTGCATAAACCGAATCTCCCCAATCATTGGACATTAGTGATAAGTTGTACTGAACTTAATTATAGGAGTCGATTTACAATTCACTAGTTTAACTTTTGTTTCAATAAAAAGAGTTGTATTGTTGTGTTAAGGATGGAGGGAACAAAAATGCCGATTCGGAAAGCGGTAACACTAAAAACGATTGCTGTGCACTTAGGCCTGACTATACAGACAGTATCCAGAGCGTTAAAAGGGAAACCCGGAATGTCAGAAGGTACTCGCCGACTTGTCGTTCAGGCGGCTGAAGAGCTGGGCTACTATACTTCCGAACAAATTCGAAGTTTAAAGATAGAGCAAATTACACCGTACCCCAATTTAAGCTTGCACTTTTTGCTCGCACAGACGGAGGAATCGGTGGCATATAACCGGTTGCTTTTAAAAGGACTGAGGGATCGATTCAGAGCTTTCGGACATCAAATTGAGGTGGTATTGTTACCGAAGGATTTAAGTGAAAAACAGATGATAGCATGGATCGAAGAGCGCGAAATTACATATGCGGATGGCTTGTTCATTGCTCCGAGCATTACTCCTGGTTTGTGGGAGACGATACTTTTGGAAATAAAGATCACTAGGATTATGCTCAATTATCCGAAGCCTGGAACAAAAATCGATAGTGTAATCTGGGATGTATATGAAGCCACTTATCAAGCGGTTGACTTCCTGCACAAACTTGGACATCAAAAAATCATGTATGTAGGAGATATTCAAAGTCAAAGAGGCTATATTTTGCGGTGGCAAGCTTTTCAACACGCAATGGACCAAATTGGTCGTATCTTTGATCCCGAAATGTACTTTTTCACAAACAGCCCGCCAACAAGTGATATCTTGGCGTGTTTGAAAGATCGGCTCTTGCGCTCTTCTCCGACAGCGATCATATGCGGAATAAGTGATGAAGTTCATTTTGTGTATGAAGCTTGCAAACAATTAGGCTGGGGGATACCGGAAGATGTATCGATAATCGGATTTTTAAATGAAAATGTCTTGTCGTATCCGCAATTTACAAGGCCGGTTCTGCCCATATGGGAAGCTGGATATCGGGCTGCGGACCGGATGCTTTGGCGGTTGGCGAATCCAACTCTTCCGTATGAACATATTCGCATTCAATGCGAGATCGAAACGGGTGTTACAACAGCAAAGCCTCGAAAATAAATTCGAACCGTTCAGCATATTCATAATCCGCTTCTATCGCCAGGTGGGGGCTATTTGACGTTTGCGCAGGAATCATTTATTTTGCTATACGATTTGCGGAAATATGCAAAAGTTTTGTGGAAAAGGTAAGGCGCCGCGTATCAGTGCGTGTCATAGTGGTGACATGTACTCATATGGCATCCATGTAATATTGCCAGTAGCGTACAACTTCAATGAAATGAGGTAATGATGTTGAAAACATTAATCGCCATCTCAAATGAAGATCTGCGAGAATTGTTTTGGCAAGAAGCTACGGAGAATAAACTGGCGAGTTTCTCACAAATCGATTTCATTCCAAGGGGAATTAAATTGAGCAGTGATGATTTTGCTGAAGTAATCGGAGAATATGATGCCTGTATTACTTCTTGGGGCTCCCCTTCGTTTACGAATGAAGTGCTTGCAAGGGCCATAAATTTAAAGTTTATTGGTCATAGTGCAGGAAGCGTCGCTGCCATAGTCAATGAAGAGGTATTCTATAACGCAATAACCGTAACCTCTGCGAACAAAGTACTGGGATTATCGACCGCAGAGTGTGCAGTCTCATTGATGTTTGCGGGAGCTTGGGATTTGAGCGGGTACGCCTCAAGATTGAAGCAGGGGAAGTGGAGCAACAATAGCCGCGAAACCGTACTTGGTTTGTCGCGTAGAGTGGTGGGATTGGTGGGATATGGAGAAATATCCCGGAATGTGATCCGTATGCTTCAACCTTTTAATGTGAAGATTCTCCTTCACTCCAACTACTGCAGCGAGGAGGAGGCAATTGCGATTGGTGTTGAACGCTGTGAATTGAATGAACTGTTTGAACGCAGCGACATTGTCTCTATGCACAATACATGGACACCCAAAACAGAAGGAATGATTGGAGCGGAACAACTGAAAAGGCTGAGAGACGGGGCGCTCTTCATTAATACGGGAAGGGCGGCGACTGTGCAGGAACAAGCGCTTCTGGAGGAGCTTCGGACAGGACGTATTTTTGCGGCACTTGATGTGTTCATAAACGAACCGCTTCCCATTAATCATGTGTTGTTGACCTTACCTAATGTTCTGTGTGTCCCTCATATTGGCGGGTACCATGGACTATATAAGCGTGAGTTATGTGATTTTATCGTGGAAGAGTTACATAGATTTGTAAAAGGAGAGGCTCTGCTCGGCAAAGTTTCTTTGGAGCATTATAGAAGATCGACACCAAGATGAATTTTAGGTGACTCGCGTGTTACTAACCTGAATAAGAAGGATACTTTCGGAAATCACTCGGAGTCACACCCGTATATTTTTTGAACATGCGAGTGAAATGGCTGATATGATTGTAGCCCACGCGGGAAGCAATCTCGGTTATATTGTGTTCGGTGCAGCGAAGGAGTTCCATAGCCGCTTGCATACGAATAGCGGACAAGTATTCGATATACGATTTTCCTTTAATCAGTCGCAGAATACTGCTGAAATAAGAAGGAGACATATAAGCGATGTTGGCTATGTCTTCAAGATGAAGGTCTTCATGGTAATGAGATTCCATAAAAGCAATTGCTTGATTCAAAGCTTCACGATGCAATAAGACGATTCTATGCTCTTGCTGACCCTGATTTTCTGAATAACGAGCATATTGTCGACCTGTAATCACAAGCAACTTTAAGAGTTCAGCTTTAATTGCCAACTGATACCCGTCTTCCTTCTTCATCCATTCGGTCATCATGACCTCAAGCAAATTTTCAACGGATATCTGGCTGCTCGGCGGAAGGGTCATTTTTGGAATAAGATCTTCCTGAGAAATCAATGGTCTGATATACGCAAAATCCATGAAGGTTTGCATGCGGGTAAGGTCTCGA
This sequence comes from Cohnella fermenti, assembly GCF_004801405.1. Classification (GTDB taxonomy): domain Bacteria; phylum Bacillota; class Bacilli; order Paenibacillales; family Paenibacillaceae; genus Cohnella; species Cohnella fermenti. The sequence goes on along the minus strand of NZ_SSOB01000060.1, from coordinate 5,849 downwards.
AGATTCTCGTTAATAACATGCGGCATGAAATCGATCTGAATTAACACAAAATCCATTGACTCATACACTTCAAGTCGATGCTCTTGATAGGGTGGTATGGAAAATAAATCTCCCTTGGTTAGAATGTAAGACCGGCTATTCGTCACATGCTGACAACTGCCTGACATCATATAGCAAAGCTGCAAATGCTCATGTGCATGCTTAACTCTATTCATGTCTACTGGAGTTCGCACTTCAACTTTAAATGGAAAATCATCGCCCAACATTTCTATGTACGAATAGACGGGGAAATCCAACATGTGACGCGCCACGCTTTCATTTTTATTTATGATTTTACATGGGGGCGTGAAAATGTACAATATGGTTTCGATTGGAAGGCTAATGCAGGCCATAAAAATAAAGTGACAAGAAGGAGGGAACTGCTTGAGTAGATTAGCGTTTAGTACGCTACCTTTTGAAGGTTGGAGTCTTCCAGAAATGATCATGTTCGCTCAGAGAAACGGATTTTCAGCTCTTGAATTGCGCGAAGGTAAAGAATGGTCCGTTACTGTCGACATGTCATCAGCAGAACGATGGAAGGCCAGTCAGCTATTCGAATTAGCGGGATTGGATATTTTGGATATCGGATCAAACGTCTGTTTTAAGGGGAGAGATACGGATTATTCCATGGTGGAGCATTTTAAGAAGGTTGCACGGCTTGCTCATGATCTGAAGGCTCACGGAGTCCGAGTTTTTCTCGGAAATTTTAATGATCGCAGAGACAATGAAGTTCCTGAAATCTCTTATGAATATATGATAGCTTCGATTAGGCAAGCCTGTGATTATGCAGCTTTCTTGCAAGTGCAAGTATGGATAGAAACACATAATGAATTTGCAACAGGCAAGCTACTCCGCAAGTTGCTTGATGACGTCAATCGGGCGAACTGCGCGGTAATCTACGATATTATTCATCCCATTGAGGCAGATGAATCTCCGGCGGATACGATTGCGCACCTGGGAGAGGAATGCGCACTTGTTCATATGAAGGATGGCGTGCCCTTCAAAGATCCGATGAAAATAGATTGGGAGTACAAGAAGGTTGGTGAAGGCGCGATTCCAATCGCAGAAATTATCAGCTTACTAAATCAGGCAGGATACAGAGGGTATTATTCTCTAGAGTGGGAAACGAAATGGCGCAAAGAGCTTCAGATAACCGGTATGGAACCAGAAGTGATTTTTCCCGATTATGTGAATTACATGAATGCTTTGTCTGTTTGAGCCACGGGAGGATGCGATTATGAAAATAGCAATTGTCGGACTTGGGTTTATTTCGTTATCAGAATTTCTGCCAGCGCTGATGAAGATGAAGGATATAGAAATTGTTTGCGCGATTGAACCGAATCAGGAACGCTTGCAGGACGCTGCACGCAAGTACAATATTCCGAAGTTGTTCACCAGCGTCGAGGAGATGATGGAGGTTGATATCGACGCTGCACTTGTACTGACTCCCTATAAAGCAACTTTCGGAATCGTACGGGAGCTGCTAGCAAGAGGAATCGACGTATTCAGCGAGAAACCGATGGCGGAGACGTTGGAACAGGCAGAGGATCTCGTGCGGTTAGCCGAGGAGAAGAACGCGATCTATATGATCGGATTAAATCGAAGGTTCGCAGATTCGTTCCTAAGAGCGAAGCAACTGATGCCAATTGCGAAGATGGAACTGGTCTCAGTCGAGAAGGTCAAGCATATGACCTATTATCACGATAAGCCTATGCTCGATTTCGGTATCCATTCCTTGGATGTACTACTGTGGCTTTGCGATGGGAAAGTTACGTCGTGCACTGTCAATTATACGCGAATGCCGGACGGGAGGGAATCCTCTGTTCAAGTCCAATTAAGCTTTGATAACGGAGTAAAGGGGCAGTTCCTGATGAGCTGTTGTGCCGGTCTGTGGGAGGAAACGGTGCGCATGTTCGGGCATGCGAGGACGATAGAGATACAGGCGCCTAATGTTTTCAAAGTCAAGGAGAACGGCCAAGTTACCGAGACGGTATTTGGAGTAACTGGTCCGGGAGGGGGAAGCAATTCCTTTGGCTTTCAGCAGGAGCTGGAGCACTTTGCGGAGTGTGTGCGTACGCGCGCACAGCCGTTGACGTCCGGCAAGGTGGCGCTGTACACTCAACAGGTGATGGAGATGGTTTACAAGCAGATGGGAAAATAAGCCGGACGCATGGGAGATTCTCCAAAAAAGTTTCGCCGCATAGAAGGTACTGTTCCTGAACAAATGGAGGAGCAGTACCTTTTTTCTGTGAATCTTTATCGATTTTCAATTACGATTTTTGCTGCCCATTCTTCATCAATTGCTGAAATTCGGTGGGGAGCATACCAGCATGTTTGATGAAAAGCCGGGTCAGGATATCCGTATTACAGCCGGTTATTTCAGAGATTTGCTTGATTTTCATATCTGGATCAGCTTTTATGATCTTACAAGCCTTCTGAAAGCGAAACTCTCCGATATAGTCCTTGAAATTGCGCCCGACGGTATTTTTGAACAAGGTCGACACGTAATTGCGGGATAAGTTCAAGTGATCCGCCAGATCGAACAGACCAATGTCACTTTGATAATGTTCGTGAATATAGGACAGCATTTTGGATGCGAGTCCCGTGGTTGACTTGTCTTGCTCGTGCGCAAACCAACGCTCGAACAAGCGGAGAACATCTTCAACCTTATGGTGCAGTTCCCCGAATGTCTGACAGTTGCGGAAGCGTGGATTGGTGGCCTCGGCTCCAATTGGCTCCAGATTCTCTACTCCGGCTCCATCCATAATCCGGGTTATAGTCGCTTCAAGCATTCGGGCTAAGGGAAGCAAGCTTGTCTTGCGTTCCATGCTGTTGGTGTGAATCAATTCTTCAAGCGCAGCCTTCCATACGGATGACTTGCCATGGACAACGGCATTCACAATCGATTGCTCCACTCGTATAGGATAATAGACGGAGCTTGTCCAATGGGCGTTCAACTCTTTCACACGAATGACTTTGGAATTGACGTTCCAATACAGTTGTTGATCGGCTGCATTGACCAATTGTCGATAGGAAGCCGGGATAGCATGCAATGTGGAGCATGGAGAACCGACAATTGCCGAGATTTCCAAGCCGAGCTTGGGCTCGGCGGAGATGATCGAGTTGCGAAGGCGTTCAAGATCCAACTGTTCCTCTTCGGAATGGACAATGATTACCTGCGTCTCAAAGTTCAAGTCTACGATTCGAAGTAATCGTCTGGCCGCGAAGAGCGCTTCAAGCGAAGTTTGCAGACTTTGTTTGGAATCGAGCACGATGTTCTGCAAAAACTCTGTTGTGAATTGCCCGGTGTCAACATACTTGAGCAGAATTGCTATAAAGGGCCCCTCGACCTGAAGCTGCGGAAAGGGGACAAGCGCTTCATCTATACGCTCCGGGGGAATAAGGCCGAGCAATAGCTCGCGGAATTGCTTGTTCTCGACCGAAATCTGATACTCCCCAAGAGAATGGGACATAGTCTCCATATCAAGGTGTAAGGATTGAATTGTATTGCGAATGTGAGCGAATTCGTCTCCTTTCGTGAATGACTCTCCAGTCGATTGAAGAACGCCCTCGATCGGTGTGTACATCCTGTTTGTAATATAGGCCATCAGACCAATGCTTGCAGCAAGCGCAAGCAAGCTGATGCCGATAATCATCATTAGCGTTGGCGACATGATCGATTGTGGTTCATACAGGTATACATAGCTGAATCCGCTGACAGCGGAATATCCCATTCGATATTCCTTCTCCGAGTTTTTTAGCCCGGCAGCCCCTATATCCTGTAATTCTACAGAAGCGATTTCTCCTACGGAGGCTACAAGCTTATTATTGTAGAGAATAGCAAAGGCTCCACCAGTTGGAAGCGCATTCAAATTAAACAATTGATAGTCGTAATAACTTGAGAAAATATATAATGGCTGCAATGCGCCGAGCCACTCTCTGCGGGCGATAACATACAATTCCCGATCTCGGTCATCGCGCACGGAGAACATCTGCATCGGAAGGATGCGATCATCATAGAAAACCTGAATGACTTCTTCAAGTCGATCATCGTCGATATGAAATGTAGATTGAAAGAAGTCAATGCTTCCTGTCATGTTATTCATCGTGACGTAATCGTCTGTAATCATTGTGACGGCAATATCGTTATAGGGGGGCAGCGTGATTCCAGATATGCCATTCACGTATTGATAAAACTTCAGCCTCTCGAAATCGGTCATATATTGCCCCAAATACTTCTTCGTGTAATCCGATATGCTTAACATATGACCTATATATTGAGGCGATTGCAATCTGCTGTCGGAATACTCGATCAACTGCTGTATGGTTGTCTCTAATGATTCGGAAAATTTGTTGTGAAAGGATACCCAGTAGAAACTGATGAAACCGATTTCTAACAGAATTGTATAGATGACGGCGATTCCGGCAAAGGTACGGAACATTTTTCTGTAATAATGCAATGACATTCCCCCTTGTGTATCTAATTTTATTTTAACGAAACCAGGACTATAAATGAAGGCTGGACTGCCCCTTAAAAGTTACGGTTGCTTGTTTTGTAAAAAATAAGGGCTGTTTCGATATTTTTAAGACGATCGGAAAAAGAAAGGGTTTTCATAGATGAGTGAAGGTGTTACATTGCAAGGGCAGAAGGTTCGTCAGCGAACTGAAAGCGTTGCCTTGGCATCATAGCCTGTAGCGGTCGCGAACGCGATAGGCGCATTAGGAGGGGCGGATTTGAAAAAATTGGAATTACGCACATCAATAAGCAGTCGGTCCCGCCGGAGAGGAAAACTGGATTCTATCCTTGCAAATCGTTATTTGTACATGATGATTGCCCCGTTTCTTCTGTATTACATCATTTTTTATTATGTACCCTTTAGCGGATTGCGAATGGCATTTATGGATTACAAGCCTTTTCTGGGGATGAGTGGGAGTCAGTGGGTCGGATTCGACAATTTCATCGAATTTTTCAATGGACCGTTCTTTTGGAGGATTATTCGCAACACCATCTATATCAGTATTCTGATGCTAATTTTTTCATTTCCGATTCCGATTCTTCTTGCTATTTTGTTCAATGAGCTACGAAGCAAAAGGTTTCGAACGCTCGTGCAGACAATCTCTTATATGCCGCATTTTATATCAACGGTTGTCATTGCGGGTTTAGTCGTTAACTTTTTGTCGCCATCTACGGGGATCGTCAATATTTTTCTCAATATGATGGGATTTGAAAGCATTTATTTTTTAACGAAACCAGAGTATTTCCGCATCATTTATGTTATTCAAAGCATTTGGGCCACCGCAGGATTTTCTTCGATTATTTTCTATTCGTCATTGATGTCTATTGATTCGTCTCAATATGAAGCCGCAACCATCGATGGAGCAGGGAAGTTCAAACAGATTTTGCATGTCTCGTTGCCGGGGTTGTATTCGACAATTGGCATTATGCTTATTCTCAGTATCGGGAACATTATGCATGTTGGTTATGAAATGATTATTCTGTTGTATCAGCCAATTACTTATGAAACAGCCGATGTTATAGGATCTTTCGTATACAGGATGGGGATGGAGAATACGAACTACTCCATGTCGACAGCTGTAGGCTTGTTTAATGGGGTCATTTCATTAATTCTGGTGTTGTCAGCTAATCGGATTTCTAAAAAAATTAGCGAGGTATCCATTGTATGAGCCCAGCGGTGCAATGTCAAGTAGGTGAAACTGTGAAATTGGAAAAAAGTCAGGACGAAACGCCATCGGTGCCGAAAAAAGCGAACACCAAGCGAGACCCACCATGTTGTCGAAATTTTCAGACG
>NZ_SSOB01000059.1 GCF_004801405.1 Cohnella fermenti | reverse complement strand
TCGGAAATCGGGTAGACTACAGTCTATAACCCTTTCAGCGATTTTATCCTTTTAGAGTGAGACCTTAAGGATACCGTAAAATCGCTAGATTGGGTTATTTTTCTTTGGAGAACTTTTCACTGTCCAGCACATTCATCAACCTAAATTGAGGGGGAATCGAGGCGTTTTATGTGATTTTTCACATACATACGCCAACTCGAGCCGCAATTTTCTCCATGTATGCTATTTTTCACATAGAACCGTCCAAACGACCTACCATCGAGCCGCTCCAATGCGATTTTTTACATAAAATTCGCAGTTGCCGGGTTCGGGGATTCAGAGGGTCGGGGGGTCGAAGGTTCCGAGGGTCGAAGGTTCCGAGGGTCGAAGGTTCGGGGGTTCGGGGGAATCACAGCTTTGACGATAGACTGAGCGGTCATGCTTTCTTTCATGCCAAAAAGAGGCCTTACGGCCCCTTTTGCCCACTGCCATCCTGCTCTTCACTTGTCTTGGCTGCTCCGCTGCTGTCTCGCCTATCCTACTATCTCTCGCTCACCCTTGAGACGTGCCGAACTTGCGGCGAAGAGCCGATTCCACTGCCGGAGGGACGAGGTCCTGAACCGGTGCGTTGAACTTCGCGATCTCCTTGACCATGCTCGAGCTTAAATACGAATACTTCGGATTCGTCATCATGAAGATCGTCTCGATGCCCTCATCCAACTGACGATTCGTCGAAGCCATCTGCAGCTCGTATTCGAAGTCGGTCACCGAGCGAATGCCGCGGATACTCACTTGGGCGCCTCGCGAACGCATGTAGCGCACGAGCAAATCCCGGAAAAAATCGATCTCGACGTTCGGAAGATCCTTCGTGACCTCCCGAAGCAGTTCCACCCTCTCTTCGACGGTGAACAACGGATTTTTGGACGTGTTGTTCAGGACGGCGACGATCAGCTTGTCGAACTGCTTCGCGGCCCTCCGGATAATGTCCAAGTGGCCGAACGTCGCCGGATCGAAGCTGCCGGGATACACCGCGATGCGCGGCTCCCCCTCTTGCCGAATTTTGCCGCTGGTCATCATTCCGCTTCGCCCCCGCCCTCTGTCTTGTGGTAGATCGAGATCGCCGTCTCTCCGTATGTCGCAAGGCGACGCCTCGCGAAGAGGCCGATGCGCTCCCCGTAATCGAAGCCGGATTCGTGCTCTACAACCGCAACGGCCTCGTTCGCCGTCAACCCCCGAGCCTCCAGCTCGTCCAGCAGTTCGCGGCACGTCTTCATCGCGTAAGGCGGATCGAGGAAAATCAAGTCGAACCGGATTCCCTTCCGCTCGAGCAGCCGGATCGCCTTGCCCGCGTCGTTCTTGTATACCTCGGCCCGGTCCGCCAGCTTCGCGGCGTCCAGGTTGGTGCGGACAATCTCCACGCTGCGCGGGTTCGTATCGACGAATACCGCCTTGCCGGCACCTCTGCTTAGCGCTTCGATGCCGAGTCCGCCCGTTCCGGCGAACAAGTCGAGCACCGTCTCTCCGTCGAAGTACGGGCCGATCATGCTGAACAGCGCTTCCTTCACCTTGTCCGTCGTCGGACGCGTCGTCTGACCGGGCACGGCCTTAAGCGGCCGCCCCTTGGCTTCTCCCGATATGACTCTCAAGTTGTCATCTCCTGCACGGCTTCATTCGGTGCTATGTTACCATATTCGCGGCGGCTTCAAAAGCAAAAACTCCGGAAGCGGTTGCGAAAGTTCCGCATTTTTTTGCCTCCGGAGGTGTATATTTCTGCGCAATCGGGTCACACTGATAGTACCGGCGCCTCAGAAACGCCGGGGACAACCGCGGAGAAGACTTACGTTTCCCCATAAGCTCTTCGTCCGGTTTCTCCTCTCCCATGTAAGGACTCCGCAGCGATGCGGGGTCCGATTTTTTGTTCATTAGCCCCGAAAATCCTTGATATTACTGGATTCTTATCACAGAATGACATGACAGAAAATCGTATCAAAACCAAGGTTGTCGCCCAATTGTCGCCCAAATTCTAAAGCACAGGCAAATAATAAATGCTCGGGATCACACCCCGAGCAGGATACAAGAAACAAGAATACGAACATATACTCTTATCGCGACCGCAGAATTGGTTGCAAAATTTCCATTTTACAAGTAATATAGTAGCAGAGAACAGACATCAATAGGAGTGGTGAATATGGAAGCCTCCTTTTTTCATTCCGATGCTAAGCAAGTGATAAGGACACATTTAACTCCGCGCACCCGTTCAACAATTAGAAATATTGTAGGTCAGGCTTACATACTTACAGATGAATCCATCAAGCATACCCCTATGTTGAATTGGGAATTAGGTCAAGCACATATAGGATACTTAAGGAACTTAGCTGTTGGGTACTTATTCCAGCACCAAATTAATCAGGGCAACCTTTCGATGTCGTATACATTTGAACACAATAGAACCAAAACTTATAAATATCTGGTTCTGACCCACAACAACGTTAAAATGACCTTCAGCCAGGTTGACTCCAAATACAAAACAGCCAGACCTGCATACTTTAGAGATAAGTTGCAGGCCGTAAACCAAGGCACGATGTACTTTCCAGACATCGACGGCGACCTGCTCTTATCATTAGACGAAGTATACCTTTTACTAACGTACAGCAGAGGAGGCAATGCGCCAAATTTTATTAATATTGGGTTCCCCAACCTTTGGCGTGAGCGCATTAACTTAATGGATGAGCCAACTCTTGTTGAGAGCAGTAATGAATTGGAGAAGGAAGAGGTAATTACGCCTGAGCAACTCATTGAATTTAGAAACTTTGTAACAGAGGTTGAGGGCCTTGGAAACTAACCGTTTTGCAAAATTCGTGCCAGCGCGTCTTACTCAAGCTAGAGAAGCAAGGGGTTACACGCTATCTCAGTTATCAGAAGCTGTTGGCATTTCTCATCAAGCAATTTCCAAATACGAAAATAACCTTTCTCAACCGAGTTTTGATATGCTCGAAAAGATTTCTGACACCCTAAATATGCCCGTGACTTTTTTCTTCAAACCAATAAGCGTATCCAAAGAAGGTGTCGTTTTCTTCAGAAGCGGTGCTATGACATCAGTTAAATCAAAGAATGTCCATAAACACAAACTGAATTGGGTTAGAGATATACATTTATATCTAGAGCAATTTTTGAACTTCCCTGCTATCAACGTGCCTAGAATCATTCAGCGCGAGTACTTCATAGCAACTCCCGATGAAGAGATTGACCGCGTTGCCGCAGAACTTAGAAGGTCTTGGAATTTGGGCAATGGTCCAATAAGCAATGTTTCACTTCTAATGGAGAAGAATGGGGTTATCGTTTCACGTTCACCGTCATCGTCGTACAGTATTGATGCTTGTTCTATTTGGGAGGACGGCGAACGACCATATGTATTATTGAGTGACGACAAGACTGGACCTCGTTCAAGATTTGATATAGCGCATGAACTTGGTCACTTAGTTTTGCATTCAAAGCTGAAGCAGAGTGAGTTCAACCAAAAGCAGAACTACAAAATAATTGAAAGAGAAGCGAACCGGTTTGCTGGGGCTTTTCTTCTACCTGAACAAAGCTTCGGTTCAGAAATTTACTCAAGTTCTCTTGAATACTTTATATCACTTAAAATGCGCTGGAAAATCTCGATTCAAGCTATGGCATATCGAGCTCACTCGCTGGGGGTACTTACTGAGTACCAACATATTTATTTGAGACAGAAACTAGCCAAGCAAAATCAGTTAACCAAAGAACCGCTCGATGAAAAAATTGATTTTGAAGAACCATTAGCACTACGGCAAGCAATAGTCGCCTTAGTCGATCACAATGTCAAGACTAGACAGGATATACTGACTGACTTGCGTCTGGCCAGAGAAGAAATTGAACAATTTTCAAACTTGGACAACGGGTACTTCTTGGAACAAAGTGCGCAAGCAAACATCGTTTCATTTAAACCAAAGAGCAAGTAAAAAACCCGCTCAGCTTAGGCTGGTCGGGGTCTTGCATTTTGTTCTCGTCAACAAAAAAGCCCGAGAGCCGCAGCCCCCGGGCAGATACTCACTTAACAGCAAACGTCAGCCACGCCAGTTCAGAAGTCGTCAGCGTCTTGTTGCCGATCTTGTCCAGCCATGCGGTGTCCTTGATCGTTCCCTTATCGATCAGGGCCTTAACTCCCGCCCTCAGTGTGGCCCACTGGTAATTGCTCAACTCCAACTTGTAGTCCTCCTTCACGGCTGTATCCGCCGTATTGCCTTTCTTCAGCAGCCCCGCCGCCCCCACCGCAGAGGATAGCCCGCTTCCATCCTTAACTCGCCGCCATCCCGTTAATATCAATTGCAATTACGAACAACAGGAACGACAACGCCTCGAACCGTGGTATAATTAATGAAGGTCTTCGAGAGGATTGAGAAAGACAGTTAGCAGGGAGGTCTGGTTAATGGCCGGAAGTGACAATCTCGACCTGATTCTGAAGAAAATCGAAGCGATCGAAAATGAACAGCAGCGGAATGGCGGACACATGCAGCAATTACTGCAAATCGTTGGAGCGACGAATGCCAAGGTTGTCGACTCACGGAACGAGGTGGTTAACGATATTGCAGAAATCGGGCTTCGTCTCTCTCAGACGAACGAGAAGCTAGATGAGCTAGTGGTGCACGTGGAGGCTCTTCTGAAAAACCAATTGAACGTCATGGAGATCCAACAAGACCAACAGAAGATCCTTGAGCGCTTGTCTATTCGTTCCATTTCCCAAGAAGCCGACATCGCAGATTTGCGCCGAATTAAGTAACTATCCTGCAACCAAGAAGGATACCCGCCCGTGCCCTACTCATCAGGCATAGGGTCCCATTTTCCGATCAGTTGAGCGCGAAACGCCAGCGGGTTTTGATGATATTTTCGCGCTGGGCAATAGAAAGGACGAGCCCGAAGTTGTCTCCGAGTCGTCCCCAAGTAGTTCCCCCAAATTCGCCAGAGCGGACTGACGCCCCCTTCCAAGCAATGTCCGATTTTTTATGTTCGATTGCCGCTGAACTTACCCTTTCACCGAACCGGCAGTCATGCCCGCCACGATTTTATTGTTGAAGAACAGGAACAGAACCAACGGCGGAATCGTGATAAGCAGAATGTCGGTAAACAGCAAGTTCCACTGCGAGACGAACTGGCTCGTGAAGTTGTACAAGGTAAGCTGCACCGTCGCGTTCTTGGCCCCCGGGAAGAAATAAAGCGGGTTCGTGAAGTCGTTGAAGATGGATACCGACGAGGTGACGATCACCGTCGCGGTGACCGGCTTGAGCAGAGGGAAGATGATGGTGAAAAACAACCGGTAGCCCCCATAGCCGTCCACGACGGCGGCCTCGTCGATCTCTCGCGGTATCGCCCCCATGAAGCCCCGGTACAGCAGCACGCAGAACGGCAAACTCAGCGCTACCTCGACAAGCACGATTCCGGTCAATGTTTTGAACAAGGCGGCCTTCTGCAGCACCCAGATGGTGGGCACGATCGCAGGGGGAATAATAAGACCCGACAGGACGAGAAAATTCAGCCACGGAGACAGCCTGCCGCTGCGGCGCTGCATGACGAATGCCGCCATCGAGCACACGACGATTAGAACCGCAATGGAGAGAAGTGTCAGCAGCGAGCTGTTCCAGAACGCGCGAAGCAGCATGTAATCCCGAATTTGGACGACTTCCTTGATATTCGTCCAGAGCTGCACGCGGGAAGGCCAATTCATATTCATCAAGGAGGCTTCCTGGGCGCTCTTCATGGCGTTCACGAATACGAAGTAGAGCGGCACGCCGAACAGAACGATGCTGCAGAGGACGGCGAATGCTTCGACGGCCGACCGGTTCAGCCTGCTCATCCTGCTCATAAGTCCACCTCCGAACGGTTCAAGTACCGGGACAAGGGGTATACGAGCGCCGTGACGAACACGAACAGAATGACGTTGCCCGCCGTCGCGAGGCCGTAGAAGCCTCCCTGGTATTGCTTGTAGATAATAGACGCGATCACGTCGGTTGCGAAGCCCGGTCCGCCCTTCGTCATTGACCAGATCAGATCGAACGATCGCAGGGGTTGCGGCGCTCCCCGCCTCATTGACGACATGCGAGATCTCCCCGCCGCCCGCCAGCACGACGGAGGTCGCGTGATGGATCTTGACCCCCGGCGCGTCCGGAACCTCGATGGCGCTGTGCAGCTTCACGTCCGCGTCCCGGAAGTAGGAGTAGACGCCGAGTCCCCAAGCCTCGTGGCTCGTGACCGTGTCGGCGACCTTGTGTAGGACGAGTATCCGTCCACCGTGCCGCCATGGCTCTTCCATGCCTCCTGATTCGGCACCTCGTACGGAATCTCCGATTGGTAGAAAATAAGTTGTCCGCCGGCGCTGGCGCCGTGATCCGCCCTCCAGATCCAGAAGTGATCGCCGATCACATCGCCGCTGTTGATCGCAAGATTCGTCTCCGTCGTTCCGGCATGCGCCCCTCCCACCCGGAAGAACAGGTCGTGAAGCGATGTCGGATTGGCCGAGTGATCCGCCGAACTGCCGGCCGGCCCTACTTCAAGCAAGGAGGGGGAGCCTCCCGGCCCCGCATCGAAGAGCAGGCTGGCGACGATGACGCCGTCTACATCCGCAACGGCCATCGCTTCCTTGCCCGCGGCGGGGATCGAGGTTGCGAAGCCTAGCCCCATCACGATTGTATCCGGACGCTCCACCTTGATCGTATCCTCAAGATGATAGATTCCGGGAGTAAGCAGCAGATTCTTGCCGAGGCTCAGCGCGGCGTTCATGCTTGCCGCCGTCGAGCTGTCCGGGTCCGCGATATAGAATTGATCGAGCGGAATCGATCGTCCCGGCGTCGGCCCTCCAGCCAACTGATTCCTTGCGAATTCTCCCGGATGGCCGGCACGAACACCTCATAATTGTTATTTTCACCGAGGTACAAGTACGGCTTCTCCCGAATCGTCGGCGTGCGCTCGACGACGGTGTACGGAGCGCCCGGGAACTCTCCCTCAGGCGGCTGGGAGTCGCCTGCGAATACCATGTTCCAGACGCCGTTCGACCAGCCGGCATATTGATTGTTGCGTGAGAACCATTGCTGCTGGGACGCCGGAATTACCGTTCCGTCCACCTTTGTATCGGCCAGTTACCCGCCGCTCGCAAGCCCCGCATTCCACCAAGGATCGAAGTCGAACAGCTCCAACTGGCCCTTGATATGCATCCGCCGCATCGGAGCGGCTTGCGCCACGGCCCATTGGGCCGAGCTTCCGGCAGGCGGCGCGGTGCTCATATTCTCGCTGGAACGCCAGAAGTTCACGAGTGCGTTGCCGTTATTCCAGTCGGCGTCCGCATTCAAGGTCCCGTTGATCGTCACGTCGTCGGGGTTCCGCCCGAGCCTGGACACCTGCGTATAGAAGCCCACCTTGACGTTCACGTCGTCATAGACTCCCGGCTTGAACAGGATGGCGCTGCGTTCGTCGCCGAACTCGTTCGTCTCCTGCACGGCGAACACCGAATCCGCTGCGCCCTGAATGTCCGTCATGGACATCTCCGGATTAACGATATAGACATTCGGACCGAACGGGTTGCCCGAAGTCACGCCTGCGACGGCCGCAGAGAGGCCCGATTCCGTCCCCGAGACGACGGCCGACAGCTTGTAGAAGTAAGATCGACCGGCCTACAGCCCCTCATCCGAATATTCGAGGGAATCGCCCGTCGATGCGTGCACCCGGCTGTACGTCCCGTTCAGGCTGCCCGATCGATAGACGCTGTAGCCGTCCGCGCCGTCCACGGCCTTCCAGCTCAGCCGGCAGGTGTCGGGTGTGCAATTGACGCCGAGGCCGGACTTGCCGGGATACGGATTGTCCCCGTTGTACACCCGGATGCCGGTCACCGTCCATGGCGTATCGGAAGTGCCGGTCTGCCAGACGTTCACCAGTCTTGCCCGCGTCTTGGGCACCGAGATTGTCGTCGTGCCGGGCTCCCCGGCCGTCTGGGCCAGTTGGGCGCCCCAATCGGCATCGGACTGAACGATGTATTGCCTGCCGTAATTCGGCGAATCTCCGGAGTCGACTTCGATCGTATCGAACTCCGTTGCGATCTGCATGTCGATCTGCAGCACGAGCCCCACGGGGATTGGAGCTTGCTGCTCGTCCATGCCGTAGCGGGATCGCCGTCGAACACCGCCGCCGAGACGGCATCCAGATCGACCTCCCCGTCGTCGAGCGTTGTCGTGATTCTCCAGCCCGACGAATCCAAGAGCCCTGTCGGCTCGGTGGCCCTCGCGCCTTCTGTAAGCGGATACATAAACGCCGTCTGCAAAATCATGACCCAAACGAGCACCCTTGCCGCCATTCTGCTTCCGCCTCTGTTCATCCCTAATCGCGCCATCTGCATTCTCCTTCATCCATTATGGAATCCAGTAAAATTGTAAGGGAACGCCTTCGGAAAACGAACGCAGCATCGATTGGATGCGGAGGGCTATCTTTTTGGAATGCGGCAACCGGCTTGCTCGGGAACGTCCGCTCAATCGCAATACAGACTCGCGTCGAAGCTCTCCGGGCCCGTGCGCACGAGCCCCGCCGTATCGCCCCGTACGTAGGCGGTGTACTTCACGAGGCAGACGTTCGGTGTCTGGATGTCGTAGTCGCTTCCCACGACGGTGAACACCCGAACGACGGAGTCCTGCTGGGTAAGCTCGCTTAGCGTCGCCGTATAGACAAGCGCGCTTGCGCCGAGCGGCACCTCTCCGAGCATGATCTGCCGGTAGACCGAGAGGGTGACGTTCCTGATTCCTCCCGGCTCGTACTGGATCGACACGGTTGCACCGAACTGGGCTCTCACGACGCCTGTCGGCTGCAAGCAATTCAGACCGACGACGGCGAAGAGTTGATCCTGATCGACCGGAAGCAGCGGAATGGCCAAACTGCCGGCGAAGCTGCTGTTCTGGCTTGTTCTCGCATCGAGCAATCTCGTCATCTGCAGCCCCTCCTTTCCCTTATTCTATGCTCATCCCTGCCGCTATGCTTGGTTACTTGCACGGCCCCCGCGCAATGTCGCACAATGTCGTGACAATTGCCGTCTTCGCTTGGCAAGCCGCTCTCTTCCGGGTATCCTTTTCTTAAAGGTGGTGCATGGAACAATGGATGGCAAAAAGGGCTTTGCGCTCGTTATGCTGTACTGCTTCGGGGTGCTTCTTATCGTGATCGCTTCCTACCTTATGGTCCGTCATTACATAGCGGCGGAGTAATCGTTCGCCGCTCTTCGTCTACTCTGGTCCCCGCATGGGCAGGCGCGGAATTCGGGGTTCCTGTGCGCTTGCCCCGTCCCGTACTTCGCCCGCCGTCATAGGATGATTGCGTGATGAGGAATCACAATCAATCGATGGCGGTGATAGATATGAGTTATCCGGTAGCTGGCGCGGGTGTTGGTCCCTGCGGAACTGGCGGCGCATGGGGTGCCGCTACGATCGCCCTCGTCCTCTTCGTCCTTCTCGTGATCATTCTGCGCGCAGGCATCTGATTGGAATGACGATCGACTTGAACGCAGAACGGCGGCACCGGGGAGCGATCCCGGTGCCGCCGTTTGGCGTTCCCCAAGGTTATACGGAGCTCGGCCACGCGCCGAACTGGGCCCGATACAAGCGGCTGTACGCGCCTTCCGTCGCAAGCAATTCCTCGTGCCTGCCTTCTTCGGCGATCCCCTGCTCGGATACGACGACGATCCGGTCGGCGTCCCGGATGGTTGCGAGCCGGTGCGCGATAACGAGCGTCGTGCGTCCCTTCGACAGCTCCGCGAGCGACTGCTGGATCGCCTTCTCCGTCTCGGTGTCGAGCGCGGAGGTCGCTTCGTCCAGAATCAGAATCGGCGGATTCTTCAGGAAGATGCGGGCAATCGCGAGCCGCTGCTTCTGGCCGCCCGACAGCTTGACGCCCCGTTCGCCGACGATCGTATCCAGCCCTTCCGGCTGCGCGCGGATAAACTCGTCCAACTGCGCGCGCCGCGCCGCTTCCCAGATCGCCGCTTCGCTTGCCCGCAGATCTCCGTAGGCAATGTTCTCCCGGATCGTTCCCGAGAAGAGGAACACGTCCTGCTGGACGATGCCGATCTGCCCGCGAAGCGACGCCAGCTTCATCCGCTTGATGTCGATGCCGTCGATCGAGATGACCCCTTCGTCCGCTTCATAGAAGCGCGGCAGCAGGCTGCACAGCGTCGTCTTGCCCGCTCCGGACGGACCGACGAACGCGATCGTCTCTCCGGCCCGGATCGCCAGATCCACGCCGGAGAACACCATCGCCCCATTCTCATAACCGAACGATACTCCGCTGTAGCGAATGTCCCCTTTTACCCGGCCTATCTCGATTGCATTCGGCGCATCGGCGATGTCCGGCTCCGTCTCCAGCAGCTCCAGATAGCTCTTGAACCCCGCCATACCCTTCGGATAGCTCTCGATGACCGAATTGATCTTGTTGATCGGCCCGAGGAAGACGTTCGAGAGCAGAAGGAACGCGACGAACTCCCCGTACGTCATCTCGCCGTTCACGACAAACCA
The DNA here is from genome assembly GCF_004801405.1 of Cohnella fermenti. Classification (GTDB taxonomy): domain Bacteria; phylum Bacillota; class Bacilli; order Paenibacillales; family Paenibacillaceae; genus Cohnella; species Cohnella fermenti. The sequence continues at coordinate 35,822 of NZ_SSOB01000059.1, read as the reverse complement.
GGTGCCGCACACAAGAACGAACAGAATGACCAGACGCATGAGGAAGTAACCGATCGACGAATTCTGCGCCTGGATCTTGTACGAATCGAACTTCGTCCGCCGGTACTGCTCGTTGTTCTCCGCGAACTTGGCCGCCTCGTGATCTTCGTTCGCGAACGCCTGCACGACGCGAATGCCGCCGATGCTGTCCTCCACCCTGGAGTTGAACTCCCCGATGTCCTTGAACATGCGTTGGAAGGAACGAATCATCTTGCGGTTAAAATAAAGCGAGAGATAAATAAGCCCCGGAATGATGACGAACGACAGCAGCGCAAGCTTCCAATTGATCGCCAGCATAAGCGAGAAGGCGCCGGCCAGCGTCATGATTGCGATGAAGACGTCCTCCGGGCCGTGATGGGCCATCTCTCCGATCTCCATCAGATTGCTTGTCATGCGGGCCATCAGATGGCCGGTCTTGTTGTTGTCGAAGAAGCGGAACGACAGCTTCTGAACGTGATTGAACAGCTTGCGCCTCATGTCCGTCTCGATGTTGATCCCAAGCTGATGTCCCCAGTACGTCACGACGTATTGCAGCAGGCCGTTCACCGCATAGACGGCAAGCAGCCCGAGGCACGCCCAGAAGATGAGCGTCCATTCGCCGCTGGGCAGCAGATCGTCGACAAACTTGTTCACCACGATAGGGAAGCCGAGCTCCATGAGCCCGGCGAAGACGGCGCAGCAGAAGTCGATCAGGAACAGTCCCTTGTAAGGCTTGTAGTAGGCAAAAAACTTGCGCAGCAATTGTGCTCCTCCTCGTCAAAGGCGAAGGGCCGACACGGGCGTCGGCTTCCTGGAAGAAGCCTGCCCGTCTCGACCCGCACCTGGTCTTGTCTTACTGCTTGCCGACAACCGCGGAGACCACATCGTCGATGATGCTGCTCTGGGAGATCGGCCCGGAGGACATCCACGTTCTGGCCGATACCTTGAACACATGGTTCTGTTGAACGGCCGGCATCGCCTGCCATACCTGCAGCTTCTCGACCTCCGATTGGGCTGCGACTTCCTTGTCGTAGTCTTCCTTGGAGCTGATCGAGCCTCCGTAGATCGCGAACACGTAATCCGCCGTAATGGCAGGGAGCTTCTCCAGGGAAGTGTTCACTCCCCAATCGGCGTCCGCCTCCTTCTCGAAGTCCGCAATGCTGGTGTCCGGGTTCAGTCCGAGCTGCTCGTAGAGCAGCGGCATGAAGCTCGGGAAGAATACCTGCAGGTCCTTGTCCGACGGACGAATGTAGAGCACGGTCTTGTCTGTGCCGACCGCGGAGGCGATCTGTTCCTTGGCGGCGGCGATCTTGTCCGCGTTGGCCTGGATCACTTCCTGGGCCTTGTCCTCCAGCCCCAGAATCTTGCCGATCTCCGCGATCGACGTCTTCCAGTCGTCCGGCTTGTAGGCGATGGTCGGAGCGATTTTGCTCAGCTCCTCGTATCCGGCCTGGTCCGTGAAGTATTGCTGGAGTACGATCAGGTCCGGCTGCGTCGCCAGAATTCCTTCCAGGTTCGGAGCGGTGTCCGGGCTGTTCGACAGCGTGACGTTCTGCTCCTTCAGCCGGTCATACAGATAATAGCCGTCGAAGCCGTAAGCATACACGAGCGGAGTGCCCAGCGACAGCATAACGTCCTCGAGGCCGATGACGGCCACGCGCTTCGGATGCAGCGGAACCTCGGTCTCCCCGAAGCCGTGCTTGATCGTCAGCGTGGCCGGCTCCTCCGACGCCGCCGGAGCGCTGGCGGACGGGCTTGCCGCTTCGCTGGCGGACGGCGAAGCGGCGCTCGCGGACGCTCCCGCGTTGTCGCCGGAGTTCGCGTTGTTCCCGCAAGCGCTCGCGATTATCGCAAGAAGCAGGACGAGCAGCAGTCCAATCGTCCCCCTTATTGTCGTTGCTTGGTGGTGCCTCTTCCCTTGAATCATGACTTCTCCTCCGATTGCCGATGTTGAGAATCATTCTCACGGAAGCTATTATAAATCACGATTCTTCTTGGAGAGAATAGGAGATCGTGCCGAATTTGGCGCGTTAGAGAGCACAAAATAACCGATCGAGCTCCTGAAGCAGTTGCTCGTGCCGATTGGCCGTGTATTCCAGATACGGCTCCCGCAGCCACGTCTGGCTGGATGCCAAGTGAACGTTCCGGTTCCGCACCGCGTTCAGCCCCGCCCAGGCGCTCGTCCGCTGCAGTCGCTCCCACTCCTGCTGGGACTGCCGATCCTTCGCGACGCTGATCAAGATCGTGTCCGCACGGAACGACTTCAGCATGGCGAGATGGTCGCCCGCGGCGAGCTCGCGCATAAATTCGATGCTCTCGACGCCCGGCGCGCATTCGAGCCCAAGATCGTCGTAGAGCACCGTCCCCGCTCGCCTGCCCCATACCCGCACGCCGGCCGGCGATATCGTCAGAAGCAGCAGCTTCCCCTGCCGGAAGGCATCGGGAACTCTTCGGCGAACCGCTTCGGCTTGCTCCTCATAACGAGCCAGCCAGCGCTCGCCCTCCTGCTCCCGATCCAGGAACGCGGCCGTGCTTCGCAGATGAGTCCTCCAATCGTCCGCATGCCAACGAAGGAACAACGCCGGAGCGATCGCGCGCAGCTTCTCCTTCTCCTGCTCGGGAATCAGCTCGTCCAGCGCGACGATCCGGTCCGGCCTCGCCCGCTCCAGCGCAAGCCGGTTGAAGTCGTAGTCGTGGCTCAGCGGCACCTTGACGTCGAACCGATACTTGCGTCGGTAGTCGTCCGTCCAGTTCTGGTCGATCGGCGCGGCGAACGGAATCATCCGCAACGTAAGCAGATGGCCGATATTGGGCCAACTGTATGCGGCCGCCTTGCATTGCCGGTTCAGATAATACGTTCTCGGCGGGATGCCGACCTGCTTCTTGAACTGGCTGCTGAAGTAAAGCGGGTCCTTGTAGCCGACCGCCTCGGCCACATCGCCCGGCGCAAGCCCCTCCTCCAGGAGACGCTTCGCCTCGTTCGTGCGCAGCTCCGTCAGGAAGTCCATCGCGCTCTGGCCGAATCTCATCTTGAACAGCCTCATGAAGTGGTATCTGCTCATGCCGGCCAGTTCCGCCAAGCTCTCGATCGTGACGTCTTCCCGATAACGGGTCAGCATGCAGGCCCGCACCTTCTCGAGGGCGTCCTCGTTCCGGTCGTGCTGTCGGAAGAACGAATGCAGCAGCTCCTGGAAGGCGGCGTGGCTGACGAACCGGTCCGCCGTCCTGCCCGTATGCCAATGCCGCTCGATTCTCTCGCAGAAGGACAACGCGATGCCGTCCCCGGAGGAGATCAGCCGGCCGCGTTCGCGCAGCGCCTCCAGGGACCGCTCGCAATCCGCTTCCGGGCCGATCAGGTCGAAGCGCAACTCGTATAACTGCCGATTCCCTTCCGTGTCGAAGTGCAGCTCCACCCGTTGGCCGGGCATGACAAGATAAGCGGCCCCGTCTTCCAGCAATTGCGGCAAGCCGTCGATAATGCAGTGCCCCGAGCCCCCGTCGACGGCGACGAGCGCGAGCGCGGGAGCGATGTCGTACAGGAGCCGGTAGACGCGCGCCACGGGCTCCCGGCGGCTGTCCAGCAGCCGGAACCAGACGCGTTCCAGCGATTGGTCCGCCGCTTCGTCCGCCTCCGCTTCCTGCCGATTGCCATTCTTGAAGCCAAGTTCCATCCCCGATTCTCCCCCTTGCTGGCCTGCTGTGCGGTTTATTGCGATTTATGCGGTCTATGCCGATCTATGGCGGTCTGTGGCGGTCTGTGGCGGTCCGTGCGGCCTGTAGGCTAGTCTATAGGAACAATTCTATTTGAAAACGATTTTCAGTGTCAATTTATTTAGCGAGAAGGGGGCGGAATCGGCCGCTGATTTTGTGTGGTTTTTCGCATTCATCGGCGTGGTTTCCGCATGGATCGAGGTGTTTTATGTGTTTTTTGGCATATATGCGGGCGGTTCGGAGCGAAACAGCCTCTACGAATGTGATTTTTCGCATACAATCGCCCAAATCCCCCGTTATCGTCCTGCGCCAATGTGGTTTTTCACACAAAATTACTAACTTCATCGCGCGGCCTCGCTTCTCCTTCGGCAAATCTCAAAAAAACACCGAATTATGACCCGCCCGTCAGTCTGGCAAGGTTTTATTCCGTGCTTATTTGAGTTACGATGAATAGCGGAGACGTGTCCCGTTATGCCGAGACAGCCTGATCCTACGATACGGAGGGAACGAGATTGGACAGCTTCGCATGCCTATACGTCATTCGCGGGGAGCCTTATCCGACGGGCACTTGCGTGAACCTCGCCGCGGACGAGACGGTGATCGGACGGGAATCCGACTCGTTCTCCCCGGACCTGGCGTTCACGAACGCCTTCGTCTCCCGCCGACACATCGTAATTCGCAGGGAGCAAGACCGCGCGGTGCTGTACGACCTGGGCAGCCGTCACGGCACGGAGATCAACGGCGTCAAGGTGACGCCGCATCGGCCGTATCCGCTTAATACATTCGATATCATCAAGCTCGCCAGGGGCATGTCCGTCCTTCACTTCTCCTATTCGTTCGCCGAGGAGACGCTTGAGCTCGAACCGCTCAGTATTACGGGGCGTTACGAGGTGCCGGAGCTTCCGCTTGCGATTCATTGGGAGAAGCGGGAATGCGTGGTGGAGGGCTCCCGGATTCCGATGTCCGAGAAGGAGTATCTGCTGCTTCGCCTGCTTCACGACAACGCGAACAAGCTCGTGCCGCTCGAGGAGCTCAAAGCCGCCGTCTGGCCGGAGCGCTCGTCCGCCGGCGAGGGCGTCCCCGACGTCACGCTCGACGAACTGAACGCCCTTGTCTATCGAATCCGCAAAAAATTCGGCAAGGATACCTTCCTGATCAGCGCGGTTCGCGGAAGCGGCTATGTGCTCGAGTCGGAAGGCCAATCGTCCTAGCGACAGAAGGAGTATTCCCATGCGATATATAGAAGCTTCGTCCACCGGTCCGCTGCGCGGAACGGTACATATTCCGGGAGCGAAGAACAGCTCCCTCGCATTGCTCGCCGCCGCCTGCCTCGCTGACGATATCGTCTCTCTGGAGGGCATTCCCCGCATTGAAGACGTCCGCATCGTGGAAGGAATCGGCCGCGATATCGGCATGGAGCTGCGGCGGGAAGATGAGCGGATCGTCATCGATCCGCGCTTCATTCACAGCGCCGCGATCGACCCGGGCAAAGCGTCCAGCTACCGCGCATCCTATTATTTCGCGGGCGCGCTGCTCGCCAAGTTCGGCAGCGTCACGATCGGGTTCCCCGGAGGGGACGACTTCGTCGCCAGGCCGATCGATCAGCATATCAAGGCGTTCCGGGCGCTCGGGGCCGAGGTTCGCCTGGCAAGCGATCATTATGTTGTCGAAGCCGCCGAACTCAAGGGGGCGGACATCTACTTCGACACCGTCACCTCCGGCGCGACGATCAACGCGATGCTCGCCGCTTCGCGCGCCCGGGGAAGGACGCGGCTGCGCAACGCCGCTCTCGATCCGGAGGTCGTCGATACGGCTCACTTCCTGAACCGGCTCGGCGCCCGAATCTACGGAGCGGGCACGGAATGCATCCGCATCGAAGGCGTTCCTTATCTGAACGGAGGCAGCCATACGGTCATTCCGGACCGGCTCATCGCCGGGGCGTTCCTGATGGCGGCGGGGCTTCGCGGCGGTCAGGTGACCGTGCAGAACATCATCCCCGAGCATCTCGGCTCGTGTCTGGCCAAGCTGGAGGAGATCGGCATGCACGTGGAATGCGGCGACGGCCGGATCACCGCCAGCGGCACCGGGATGCTGAAGGCGACCCGCGTGCGCGCGGGCATGTACCCGGGCTTCGCCACCGACCTGCAGCAGCCGATGACCTCGCTGCTGCTCCTCGCCGGCGGCAAGAGCATCGTGACCGACCGCGTCTTCCCGAAGCGGTTCGCTCACGTCCCGCAGCTTCGCCGCCTCGGCGCCGACATCGAGATTCGGCGCGAGAGCGCCTTTATCCGCGGCGGGCTGCCGCTGAAGGGCGACTGGGTGCACGCGACGGACGTGCGCGCGGGCACCAGCCTCCTGCTGGCCGGCCTCGCGGCCGAGGGCCGCACGCGGATTACCGGCGTCGAGCATCTCGAGCGCGGCTACGAGGACGTCGTCGCCAGCTTCCGTGCCATCGGAGCCCAAGTGGCCATGCGCGAGATGGACGAGCGCGAGCTCGGCGAACGCCTTCCGCTTCAGGGCTAACGCTTCGTCAGGTCCGGGAGGAGGCGAGCGCCTTCTCCGCGTAGCGGGCCAGCCGGACGCTGATCTCCGAGCGCAGCGTCTCCCGGACGATGCCGAACCGGTCCTCGTAGCCGCGGCAGCGATAGCGATAATAGAGAATGCCGTCGTGGACCTCGTCGTCGAACACCTTGATATTCTTGTCCCGGAGCTCGCGCTGAAGCTTGGCGCAATCCCGGCCGATGTTGTCCACGACCTCTTGAATGATATCCTCGAAGTAGCTCTTGAACAGATGCTTGGAACGATTCATCTCCGTCAGGCTGTTGCTGCTTATCGTCAGCATATGCGGGAGCATGATGGCGTCCCGGATCATCCGGAGCTCCTCCGGCGTCGCGTAGCCGGAAGGCTTGTCGCTGCGCTTCTCATATTGCTCCTGATGCTCGGCTAGCAGCATCTTCGACTTCCAGCGCTCGTTGCCGTCCAGTCGGCTCATCGGTAATGCCCTCCAATCTGTTCCGCCCTCTCCCGGGCAACGCCGGATTCGAGCAGCGACGATGCCCGCATGACCGCATCGCTGCCGTATCGATTCTTCAGACGATCCGTCGCCCGCTCCAGCTCGTAGGTCGCCGCCCGATCCTCGAACAGGTCGAGCTGGATCGCCGAATCGTCCCCGAGCCCCGTCAGCGATACGTAGAGACGCGACACCGGTTCCCCCTTCCAGTGGGCGACGAACAGCCGCCGCGCAGCCGCTGCCACTTCATGCGTCAGCGCTGTCGCCTGCGGAAGCGTCGTCTGACGGCCGAACGAGGTGGCGCGCTCCTCCCCGTCCTCCACCGCGCCGACGGCCACGACTCGCCCTTGCACCCCGAGCCGCCGCGCCCGGCTGCATACCTCGAGCGCGAGCTCGAGAAGCACGACGTCGATATCCTCCAGCTTCCGGTACAGCCGGCTGCGCAGCGCCTTGCCATGGCTGACGGACTTCAGCGCGTCGGCCCGGATGGCGGGCTCGACCGGGCTCGGGTCGATGCCGCGAGCCGTCTGCCAGTAGTACTCGGCCATGATGTCGCTCTGCTTCCTCATCTCCCTGCGCAGTCTCCGCTTGAAGTCGCTCAGCTCCAGCCGGGCGATGTCGCCGATCATGGCGAGCCCCATCCGCATAAAGTGCCGGGTCATCCGACTGCCGACCATGAACATCTCATCGATCGGCCGTTGCCACAGCTCCTTCTCCAGATTGTCGTACCCGAGCCGGAACACGCCGTTCTCGCTTCTTTTCGCCAAATTATTTGCCATCTTGGCAAGGATCTTCGTTGGCCCAATCCCGATCCGGGACTCCACGCCGGTCGAGAGCTTAACGCGCGATTGAATAAGTCGGGCGATCTCATCCGGCGGCCCGAAGGAAGACAAGCTGCCCGAGACATCGAGGAACTGCTCGTCGATGCTGAAGGGCTCCACCTGATCGGTGATCCGCTCGTATATCTCGGTAATAAGCAGGGAGATCGTAATATACCTCTGCATGCGAGGGCGGATGACCACCAGGTCGGGACACTTCGCGAGCGCCTCGCCGACCCGTTCCGTTGCCGCAACGCCGTGCGCCTTGGCGATCGGGCACGCCGCCAGAATAATGCCCGACATTCGTCCCGGATCGCCGACCGCCACCGGCCGATGGCGCAGCTCCGGGTGCGCGTCCTTCTCTACCGATGCGTAATAAGACCGACTGTCGCTCAGCATCACGATTCTCTCTCGGGCCATTCTTGTCATCGCCTTCCCCTGCCGTTCGATCCCTCATCTTATGAGAACAAGGGAACGTTTGTTCTATATTATAATCAGAACTTACGTTCGTATTCAATGACAAAAAAATGGATCGTTCTCCGCCCGTTTCTGAAGGTTCTGCCGCAGACGGATCGGACCCTGCCGCGCTCGGACGCTCGGAGCTTCGGACAATGGGACGCTTAACGAAGAACGCTCACGAAGCATGCCCGGCTACCGGCTGGAACGCCAGCACCCGTTCGGTTCGGAAGCGCCTCGGCTGCTGCCGGGCGATATCGTACGCGAGAATCGTGCCCGCTGCGACCTGGCGGATCAGAATCGTTCGTTGGGTCAATTGCCCCTTCCGGTCCTCATAGACGATTACGACTGTCCGTCCGATATACTTGTCGATGGACATCGCCGTCCCTCCTCCGCTCGTCATTTTTTAGAACACCTGTTCTTATTATAATCAGAATGTACGTTCGTATTCAATGGATATTGCTGTATGCGACAAGTGTTTGACGCCCGCCTGCCGCTCGGCCATCGCCGACCATCGACCATCGACTGCCGCTGTGCCCCGAACGCGCCGGGTGTTCCTGCTCATCTCTGCCTGAACGAGCGGGAGAAGAGACAGGAGAAGAGGCCGCCCCTGCCGGCGAATGCCGAAGGGACAGCCTCTTCAACCCCATGCGTTATGGCTTCACATCTCCCACATAGAATGCAAATACCGTCTCAATCGGCTTGAAGTACAGGTAGCCGTCGTCCTCCCACGGCTGGAAGTGCAAATCCATCCGCGAGTCGTTCCAGTTGTCCGGCGTCCCCTTGGTGGCGAGGCGCCCCGGCACGATCGGCTCCTCGACGATCCCCGGGAATTCCTGATAGCCGAACAGCAGGTTGCCGTGAATGGCGATGATCTCGTACTTGCTCCCGAAGAACGCCCGCTCCTCCTGCAACTGATAGTGATAGTAAATGTAGCTCGCGATCATCTCCGGCTTCAGATGCGCGACGCGGCCGCCCCGCCGCTCGACCGGCTCCTTGCGCAGCCAGTGCTCCTTGCTCTCCGGCTCGTTGAAGTGGAACACGTCCGCCATCTCCGCCCAGCGGCTCGGCTTCCCCTGCCCCGGCCAGCTCTTCAGGTACGGCATCGCCTCGCCCGCGATCTCCTCCGGCGCGACATCCCTGCCCATGCATTCATAGTAGAGGAACAACTGGTTCCGCCAACGGAACGCCGCAGCCGTCATCAGTTCCTCCCGCACAACCAGTTCCTTCGCCTGCCGCCCCTCTGCCAGAGCCGCCAGGCCCTGCTCCTCTTGCCCGTCTTCCCATTCCGCCCGATAAAATTTACGCTTGATCATCGCTCTGCCTCACCGCTCCTTCTCCCTGCTGTCTTCCGAACTTATTGCAATTCCGGCTTCCCGGAGCCCGCCGGGCGATCGCAAGTCCGAGCCCCGCGCTCCCGTGTCTCCTTCCGCGGTGCGCCTCGCCGCTTGTCCCATCGCCTCCAGCGGCTGAACGAGCCGGCGGCGGATGCCGCAGCCGGTCAGCAAGGATGCGAACAGGAAGCCAACGCCGTCCGCTGCCCAGATGCCGGACGGCGTCGCCCCCCTCCGAGCCGATTCATCAGTTCCGCAATGCTCGCATCGTCGTCGACGACAAGAACCGTATAAGGGGGCATCATGGCAGGCTCTCTCCGATAACAGTGAATTGTAGAATGGGGCTGCAGATCGCTCTCATTCCGCTATCAGTATACCATTCCCGCAGCGGAGATTGCCTTCGCGGCGCACATCAGGACGGTTCGTTGCCGGGTTCGTGACTTACGCGACAGGAAGCCGGGCGGCATAGCGTTCAACCTGCTGAACCTCGTCTGGCTGTCGTTCACGGCGGCGGACGCTTACGCGGCGAGCGTGTTCGCGACGATCGCGGTTCTTCTCGCCGCGGCGGAAGCGGTCGTTCGCGGGAACGCGAAGCTGCCGGATTTGCCGGGTAAGCTTGCTGGGGTACGAGGAATGCTGGCGGTGCGAAGGATCGGCTGTATCGGACTCCCCCCTGATGCGGGCGATTCATGCGATTTTATGCGCTTTTTCACATTCATCGGTGCGGCTTGCGGGCGAATCGAGGCGTTTTATACGGTTTTTAACATATATACCGAATTTCGAGCCGGGATTGTCGCCATGTACGCGATTTTTCACATTCGTTGCGCCTTGCAGCCCCTCTTTCCTTGGAATGAATGCGATTTTTCGCATAAAATCCGGCAACCGTCGGCAACACCGGCTTCATCGCAAAAAAACCGCCGGAGCGGCTGCATGGTCGCAGCCATTCCGGCGGTTCTCCGCACGTTGCGGGGCGGGAAACACATGGAACATGGGCGAAGCGCGGGAGAATCCCGACAAGTCCCGTTCGAGACGAGCACCGCCGCGCTACGCGTCCGGCCCCCAGTACAGCCGTCGCGCGTTGGCCGCCAGCGCCCGGCCGGCTGCCTCCTCGCTTAGGCCGCGCAGCCGGCCGAGCTCGCGGACGACGTCCCGCGTCATCGCAGGCGTCGTCTCGCGCCCTGCGAACGGCCCCTCGAACGGCCACGGCCCGTCCGTCTCCGTCATCAGCAGCTCGAGCGGATAAGCGCTCGCCAGCTCGCGAATGTCCGGCTCGTAGAGCACATCCGGCGTGCAGGAGACGTAGTACCCGCTCCGGGCCATCCGCCGCACGGTCGCGGCGCTTCCCTTGAACCAATGGAAGTGCGCCTGCCGAACCCGGTGCCGCTCCAGCAGCTCCAGCGCCTTGTCCGCATCCTCGTAAACGGCGTGCAGGACGATCGGCCGGTCCAGCTCGGCGGCCAAGGCGACGAATCGCTCCAGTTGCCGCACATACGGCGCTTCGTCGAACGGCTCGCCGCGGCTCTCCGTCTCCGTCCGCAAGTAGTACGGCAGCCCGACCTCGCCGATCGCGAACGGTTCTCCCTCTGCCGCGCGGGCGCGAATCCAGTCGCACAGCCGCCCGAGCTCCGGGCCGTCAGCGGCCAGCGCAGGCTGCTCCGGATGATGGCCGTAGGCGGGCAGGACAAGCCCCGGATGCCGCTGCGCAAGCCGCCGGTTCTCTTCGCACGAGGCAACGTCCATCGAGACCGCGACGAGACCGGCCGCTCCGGCAGCCAGCGCCTCGGCCAGCAGCGGCTCCCGGCGCTCCTCGGGATACGAGTCGAGATGAATGTGCGCGTCGTACAACGGATAGGAAGCGCCATGCATGGGCACGTCCTCCCCTATTGGCGGATCGTCGCGCATTATCCGCTCCGGACGCCCGGCGGGAACGTCGCGTGCGCTCATGGGGAAGTCCCCTCTCCAAGCAGCCCCATAATCTCCTCCTTCAGCGCGACGAACGCCGGCTCCTTCCACACATCCCCGCGGCGGGGCCGGGGAAGCGGCACCCGAATCTCCTTCAGGATGCGCGCCGGAGCGCGGGAGAGCACATAGATCCGGTCGGAGAGCGTAAGCGCCTCCTCGATGCTGTGCGTGACGAACAGCACGGAGCGGCGCTCCTCCTCCCACAGCCGCAGCAGCCACGCCTGCATCTCGGCGCGGGTCAGGGCGTCGAGCGCAGCGAACGGCTCGTCGAGACACATGACCGCCCGCGGCATAAGCAGCGCCCGCAGGAACGACACCCGCTGCTGCATGCCTCCCGACAGCACGTGCGGGTACTCCCCCGCGACGTCGCCGAGATCGATGCGCCGCAGCCACTCCGCCGCCAGCCGCTTCGCTTCGCCCGCCTCGATGCCCGCCGTCGTCAGCGCCGAGCTGACGTTGGCCGCGACCGACAGCCACGGGAACAACGATGCCTGCTGCGGCATGTAGCCGATGAGGCCGCGCTTGCCGTTCGTCTCCTTCCCGTCGATGCGAATGCTCCCTTCGTCCGGAAGCTCGACGCCGCCGATCAGCCGGAACAGCGTCGACTTGCCGCTGCCGGACGGGCCGATCAGCGTCACGAATTCTCCCTCGCCCACGCGAAGCGAGAGGCGATCCAGCACCGGATGCCGCTTGCGGTCTCGCCGGTAGCTCTTCGACACGCCGATCAGTTCCAGCTTGGCTTCCTTGGCACTTCCTTCACTCACGCCGATCAGCTCCAGCTTGGCTTCCTTCTCCAGCCCTACGTTCATGCTGCATCCCTCCTTTTCCCCGCCGCGGCGTTCGAGGTTCCGGGTCGCCAGCGGATGACGAGCCGCTCCAGCAGGACGGCGGCACCGTAGAAGGCGAGCGCCAACGCGACGATGCAGACAATCGCGGCGAACACGCCGGTCGTGTCGTAGCCCTTCGACTTGAGCACGATGTAGTGGCCGATGCCCTCGCTCGAGCCGAGCCATTCGGCCACGATGGCCGCCGTCACGCCATAGGTCGCCGTCAGCTTGAGGCCGGTGAAGAACGACGGAAGCGAGGCGGGCAGTTCCAAGCGGCGCAGCACCTCCCACCTTGAAGCGCCGATCATCGCCATGTATTCCCTCAAGTGCGGCGCCGCCTGTCCCAGGCCCGCCAGCATCGACCACGCTACGGGAAAAAAACACACCAGCGCAAGAAGAATAAGCTTAGGCGCAAGTCCGAAGCCGAACCAGACGATGAGCAGCGGACCGAGCGCGATGGTCGGGATATTCTGCGTAATGATGATGATCGGCGACAGCGCCGCCCTCACTCCCGGAATGAGGTGGAACAGCAGGGCGGCCGCAATGCCGATCGCCACGCCCAGCCCAATGCCCTTCAGCGCAAGCAGCAGCGTGAACGACAACTGGTCCCACAGCCGCGCCGCATTGTCCGCCATGTAGGAAGCGATCGTCCACGGCGCGGGCAGCACGTACGGCCCCACCTCGAACGCCGAGCAGACCGCCTGCCAGAGCAACACGAACGCGATCAGCGTCCCTGCCGGCAGCAGCGCCCGGCGAATTTTACTTGCCATCGGGGTATTTCTGCAGAAGCCGCGCCATCGAGGCGTTGCCGCCCCCGTCCACCGACAGCTTGATCTGAGACAGAACGGACGGGCTTCCAAGCTCGAACATCTCTGCGTTCATCTTCTTGACGATGTCCAGCAGCGTGTCGAGATCCCCCTCCATCGTCGTCTCCATCGGACCGACCCGGTACGGGACGCCCGACTCCTTGATGATGCCGATCGCGCGATCGACGTAGGGAATGACGTCCGTATCCCCTTGCTTCAACTTCGGCAGAATCTGAATGCTCAGCAGCGCTTGCGCCATGTCGTTGTCCTCCTCGAATGTTCGTTCATTGGGCTTGCTCGAAGCTCGGCCGCTCGACCGCTCCGCTGCGAACTTCCCGTTACTGCGGCAGGAAGTCGTTCGTGAACATCGCGTCGTAGTCGAGCTCCTTCGTCAAGAGGCCGTTCTCCTTCAGGAACTCGGCATAGCCGGACCATACCTCGCGCTTCTGCTCGCCCCAGCGGGGAGCGTCGGCCTGGTACTTGTCCGCCAGCCAATCCTGGCTTGCCTTCACGAGGTCGGCGTTCAGATCCGGCACCGCCTTCAGCAGAATGTCGGCCGCTTCCGCCGGGTGCGCGATCGCATACTCGTAGCCTTCGGCCGCGCCTTCCACGAATGCCCGCACGAGCTCCGGCTTGTCCGCGATCATTTGCTCGCTTGTCGTCAGCACCGGCGTGTAGTAGTCGAGCCGCTTGTCGAAGTCCGACAGGTACACCATGTTCAGCTTGATGCCGCGCTGCTCGGCCTCGATGCCCGTCCACGCGTAGAAAATCCACTCGAAATCGATATCCTTCGTGATCGCCGTGAAGAAGTCGGCCGTTCCCGCGTTGACGAACTTCACCTTGGAGGCGTCCGCCCCTTGCGTCTTCATCATCGAGCCGATGACCGCTTCCTCGGCCGGAGAGCCCCAGCCGCCGTACGCATGGCCTTCGAAGTCCTTCGGCTCCTTGATTCCCTTCTCCTCCGGGCTGGCGAAGCCCGACGTGTTATGCTGGATGATCGCCGCCACGGAGACGATCGGCAGCCCTTGCTCGCGCGCCAGCGTAAGCCCTTCCTGGGCTCCGATGCCGAAGTCCGCCGCTCCGCTCGCCACCATCGCATCGGCTCCGCTCTCCGGGGGCTGGACGATGTCGACTTTTAACCCTCTTTTCTCCCAGAAGCCTTGATCGGCCGCCACGTACAGCCCCGTATGGTTCGTGTTCGGCGTCCAGTCCAGCACGACCTTCACTTCCTCCAGCTTCGCCGCGCTCCCGGACGACGCCGTGGCGGGCGCCGCTCCCCCGTTCGAATTCCCGTCGTTGCCGCAGCCGGCCAGCGCGATCATCGCCGCCAGCGACAGCAGCCCCGCCTTGCCCGATTGTACAAGCTTCTTCTTCATCTTGTTCTCTCTCCCCTATCCTCTTTGTCTGAGCAACCGGACCTGACGGACGCAATCCCTAGCATTGTATCCCTTCTCGGTGCAACCAAAAAACGCCTCCCGAAAATTCCGGAAGGCGCCCCGTTCATGCAAGGACGATACGGAGAAGCCGGTTCCCGTCTTAAGCCGGGCCGCGCTTCTCTCTCACCTGCCCGCGACGCGCGCGGGTAACGCGAAGGAACGCATGCTCATGCGATTCCCCCTTGTATAGGTGCAACTGCCTCCGCTGGAATTATCCAGATCAGGTCTGACGGTCGAAAGCGGATCAGCTTCCCTCTCAGCCAAGTTCCCTCAGCTCCCGCGTAAACGTTCAATATGTCGGTTGTCTCGTTCATCATCATACTGGGAAAAACAGCCGCGGTCAACCTCCGATTCGCGAGAGCCGCGGTGGGCGGGGGCGAAACAAAAAAATCGGCAGCGATGAACGGCAGCGGATCGAGCTACAGCGAGTCTGGCGGCGCGCTGGCGGCAGCGCGGAGCCGGCGTCCCCGGAAGATGCCGAAGCGCGGGTCGCGCTCCAGCAGCCGGCAAGCCCAGGACATGGGACCGTTGCCGGTTCCGGCGGGGCCCCCCGTCTCTGCCGGCTTCGCCAGCGCCTCCCGGTTCAGAAGAAGCGCGGCGGTTCCCGGCTGCAAGGACGCTTCCCGCTGGAGCTCCTCCGGGCCTTCGCCCGCTTCCAGCTCCTCTTCCTCCCGGCGTTGATCCAGGAGCACAACGGGGCGATCCTTCATCCGGAGCAGCGCATAGAGCAGCGGCTGGACGGTCGACGGCAGGAAGACGTCCCCGGCGCCGAGGAGCATCAGGAAGCGGCCCCTTGCGAACGGGATCAGCTCGAGTCGGCTGCGCTCCGCGCCGAGGCGGCTTCCGCTGGCGCTGCGCCGGACGCGCAGCCGGGGATGGTCCGCCAGGAAGCCGGCGAGCACCCGCGGCGTCTCGTCCGTTGAGCCGTCGTCGAACACGCATACCTCGATCAGGCCGCTTGCTCCGATCTGGGGCAGGAGCGCCTCCAGACATGCCTTAAGCTCGGACGCTTGGTTCAACGTCGGGATGCCGATCGACAGCAGCGGCCGCTCGCTCCGCGCCCGCAGCACGGCTTCCGCCTGCTCGCCGCTGCGGATGCGAACCCAATCGAGCGAATCCGGATCGAACAGCTTCATGATCCGGGCGGGCGAGCCGACCGCGACGCTGTAGTCCGGCACGTCCTTCGTCACGATGCTGTTCGCGCCGACCACGCAGCCTTTGCCGATTGCGATCGAACCGGCGATAACGGCATTCGAGCCGATCCAGCTTCCTTCCCCGACGACGACCCGGCCGTCGGCTCGCGTGATGCCCTGCCGGATGACCGGCAGCCCGATCCAGCGGTACTCATGGTCCGTATCGGCGATATAGACGTTGGGGCCGTAGCCCGAATTCGCCTCCAGGACGATGGAATTGGCCGCGGAGAGGCGAAGGCCGAAGCCGGTATGCACGCCGTCGCCGATGACGATCTTCGGCCGCTCCCCGGTCACCGGCGTGCAGACGTTCAGCCAGTAGCCGAATCGCAGCAGGACGCCGCTTCCGATCGAGATCTCCTCCGCTCCGTACACATTGCCGGGCGGCTCGAGCAAGCTATGGGGACCGAACGAATGGAACGGAGGGTCCTCCGGACGGAGTGTGCGCTCTTCGAAGGGATTCATCTCGTCAGCCCTTCTTGCGGCAGATCGCTACCGCGTAGGACGGCCTGGCGTTCTTGATGCGGCCAAGCGGCGCCGGGGCGAAATACTTCGCCAGGTCATGATGCAGACCGGGAAGATCGAACGGGCTCGCGCCAAGCGAAGCGGCGATGTCCGCCCAATCGGGCGCAACCCGCCCGTGCGGCCCGAAGAATGTCTGGCCGTGGATGCTCTCGATGTCGTAGAGCGCCGCCAGCTCGCCGACGAACTCCCCGAGCGAGTATTCGAAGCAATGGTACGGATTGCTCATCGATTGGCCGAACTGCCGGTGCGGGTTCGTCACGTCGCGGTTCGGCGTGGAGATGATAAGCCGCCCTCCCGGCTTCAGCACCCGCGCGGCTTCCTTCAGCCAGTCGCTGCCGTCCGGCACGTGCTCGATCGTCTCGAACGAGACGACTAGATCGAAGACGCCGTCCGGGAACGGGAGCGACAGCACGTTGCCGACCTTGAAGGCGACACCGGGCCCGCCGTAATCGCGAGCGGCAAGCTCGACCGAGACGGCGTCGACGTCGATGCCGCTGACGGCGAGCGCTCCCGCATCCTTCAGCATTCTTGTGCCGTAGCCCGTTCCGCAAGCGGCATCGAGCACTAGCTTGCCGAAGGCGTAGGGCTGAGCCAGCCGGTACCGGTACACATGCTCCGCGAACACGTCCGGATGGCTGCCAAGCACGGCGTCGCTGAGCACAAGGCGTTCGCCGGTGAAGGCGACATCCTGCTGCGCCTTCGGAAGCTGCGCGGAGATCGGCCCGCGAGCCTGCGGCCCGGCGGCTATCGCTGTGTCGGCAGACTCCGCAGCCGCCGTCGGAGTCGCGGCAGGCGGGCTCTCTGCCGGGTCGGGGCTCGGGGCTGCAGTCGGCTCTTCCACTCTGCCTGCTTCCCCGCCGGGCCGATTTGTCTTCGTCGCCGCCCCCTTCACTGCACGAAACAAATAATACAGCACCGAGAAGTCGTCCCTCCTTCCTCGTCCCATCAGCTTCAAGAGCGCCTCGACCGACTCCGCGTCGATGCGATCCGCCGTGCGAACCGTCTCGATCCGCTCGTAGCCCGCTTCTTCGAATCTCCGTCTCGCCTCGGCTTCCGACAACATCGTGCCGGGAGCGAGCCGGTTCTGCGGCGCAAGATACGCTTTGACATGGGAGAAGTGAAGCCGGTTCGGCACGGTCGCCAGCACCGCTCCCCCCTCCTTCAGCAGCCCCGCCGCAACGCCGAGCGCCTCCGGCGGAATGACCGCCCCGAAGATGTCGTGCAGCAGAACGACATCGTAATCGTACTCGCCCGCTTCGGGACTCCAGAGCCCCGGATCGGCGACGGACCAGATCTTCTCCGCCACGAGCCGGGCCGCCGCTGCGGCGGGCTCGTGCGCCTCGAAGCCGAACAGCCGATAATCCGGATGGCGGTTGCTTAACTCCAGCAGAGTTCCTCCGCAGCCGCAGCCGATCTCGAGCACCTTCAGTCCTTTTTTCCCCGTGCAGTAGGGCTCAAGCGCATCCAGAACATCGGTCCGAACGTTCATCGCGGCCGTCGGCTGGAAGCCCCACTTCCGCTCGAAGCGGCTCGAATTGTCCTTCATCAGCCGGCGATACAGCTCCGGATCGTGCCGGAAGGACGCGCTGCCCTCGTGATGCACGAACGTATCCTCGCAGAGCATCAGCTTGTAGCCGACGCGGCGAGCCCGCCAGCACCAATCGTCGTCCTCGAAGTTGCCGATGCCGAAGCTCTCGTCGAGCTCTCCGACTTCCTCCCACGCCTTCCGCTTGATCAGCAGGCAGAAGCCGATGAGCTTCAGCCGCTTCCTCCAACTGCCGGAATTCGAGACGTTGTACGCCTCGGCGAACCGTTCAAGCTCCTCCGGAGTTCGGTACTTCGTCTCGATCGCCTGCCCGTAGCCGGCCCGGTTCGTCACCGGCCCGACGGCTCCGACATCCTCGGCGCTCTCCAGCGCGGCCGTCAACTGCTCCAGCCAACGCGGAGTGGCGGCCGTGTCGTTGTTCAGCAGCAGCAGGCGCTCCCCGCTCGCCAGCCTCGCCCCGCGGTTCACCGCCTTCGGGAAGCCCTCGTTGCTCTCGTTCTCGACCAGCCTCACATCCGGCTGCCGACGCAGCCAATCGACCGTCCCGTCCGTGGAGCCGTTGTCGACGAAGATCAGCTCATAGCTGCCTTCCGGCGTATGCCGGCGCACGCTGTCCAGACACCTTCGCGTCTCTTCGAGTTGGTTAAACGTCGCCACGATGATGCTCGTCGTCATGCCGAATCCCCTCCTAATCCGAGCGCTTCCGTCAGCTTGGCCCGGTTGGCGAGCAGGTTCGGATCGTCCGGCAGGAACTCGAGAGCCTTCTCGTTATGTTCGTAAGCCCGCTCCAGATCGCCCAGCAGCCCGTAGCAGACGCAGAGCTGAAGATGGGGAAGCCATGTCCACGCAATCAGATTAACGACGCCGAAGTGGTGCACGGGCAGCTCGAGCGTCAGTGCCAGCTCATACCAGAAAATCGCTTTGCGAACATCTCCCCGGTCCTGGTAGCAGTAACCGATGGCGCAGCAATGGTCGGCCCTTGGCAGGTCGTAAGCCATAATGCGCACGAGCGATCGCAGCTTGCCCTCCATGTCTCCGAGATAATGCCGGCACTCCGCCAGCTTGGAGCAGGCGAGCACGTAATCCTCGTAATATTGCCCCGGCTGCTCCAGGAAGCGCTCGTACGTCTCCGCCGCCTCCCGGTACATCTTCGAATCCGCCAGCTCGTTGGCATAGTAGAGCACGTTGCGGCCCGTCAGCTCGCCCTCCCTCTCGAGCATACGCCGGAAAATCGCGAGATTGCGAGGAGAGTGGTCGCCGCGCCGATCGTGCGTGACGGCGATGTGAGTCAGGTAGACGTTCCCGTCCACCTCCAAATATTCGTGAATCGGGTTGTGCCACTTGAAGCCGCAGGCTCTCCGAACGAGCCGGTTGCGCCTGGCCATCGCCGCCGTCTTACCATTGCTGTCGAACGCAAGATGGTATTCCATCGCGACGGAATCGACCGCGGGGTCCAGCGTCAGCTTCAGCTCCCGGAACAGTTCCCGGTCCCGCTCCAGCAAGCGGTCGTCGGCATCCAGCCACAGAATGTACTCCTGCGTCGCCAGCGAGAAGGAATAGTTGCGCGCGGCGGCGAAATCGTCGATCCATTCGTAATCGTGAATACGGGCGGAATAACGCTCCGCAATCTCCTTCGTCCGATCCTTGGAGCCGGTATCGACGATGACGATCTCGTCGACCAGGTCGGCGACCGAGCCGAGGCATCGGTCCAGCACCTCTTCCTCATTCTTAACGATCATGCACAGGCTGACCGTAACCATCCCGTACCTCCTTCAGCCTTGCGGCGCCATCTTCTGTCCCAGTCTATTCGGCGGCGGTCGGCTTCGCTTGGACAGGAGCTCGCCCCCAGGGGCCGCGATTCCGCCAAAAAAACAAGCCGCCGGATCGTGAACCGCACCCGAACGGCTTGCCTGTTGTTGCTTATGGCCGGCTTATAGCTGCCTATGGCTGGCATATGACTGGCTTATAGCGGGTCTTTACGGTGCACCTTGCGAGGCAACGCCCCAGAACACTTCCGGACCCGAACGAACGCCGCTCAGAATGATGAGAGGACCGCCGGAGATGAATGCCGAGTAGATCGTCTCGGCGGCTGCCGGAGCCAGAAGATCTTGCGCCGTGAAGGAGTAGATGTCGCCGAACAGCGACACGCGAATGCCAAGCGTCGCCGAGTAGATGACATTGGCTGCGTTGTAAGTCGTCGTGCCGCGCAGCACTTCGATCGTGAACGTGTTGCCGACGATCGGATCGCTGATGCCAACCGTGCCTGTGAGGTTGATAACGGTGTTCGCCTTATTCTGGGTCTGCAGGCCGATAACGCCGAACAGCGCCGGAGCCGTCGTAAGCGGAACGTTGGGGAATCCCGTCTGGCTGGAGTTCATCGAGCTGCGAAGATCAAGGAATGCTCCCATCTTGTTCACCTCCTTGTACGTGAAGATAGAACAGCATACGTCGAATCTCGTCCGGCCGATTGGACAATCCGCTAGACTACGGTTTGATTTTGCGCGGATTGCGCGAATTCGGGCAACCGGCCCCTCGTTGCGGTATACTGGGAAGTAGATTAACAGAGACGGCCTGCAGGTTAAGAAGAACCGTCGGGCCAATCGCCCTGACGGTTCCCCGCTGCGCATTCGCACCTCTCCAACCTGCCCGTCATCGCGCTGCACGAATGTGAAATTTCGCATTAATTCCTGGAGTCCGGCGGGGTGGGCGGCGGCTCCGGCGGGTTCGGCGGGTTTATCGGATCTTGGCAAAATAGGAGGAACGACCATGTGCGGAAGGTATACGATAACGGTGACGATCGAGGAGCTGTTGGCGCGATATGACGCGGACAACGCCATGGGCTCCTATGGGCCCTGCTATAACGCGGCTCCCGGACAGCTCATTCCCGCTGTTGTCGCGGGCAAGCACCGCAATCGGCTCGGCCCGCTCAAGTGGGGGCTCGTGCCTCCGTGGGCGGAGGACGCGAAGATCGGCTCCCGGATGATCAACGCCCGCGCGGAGACGCTCGAGGAGCGCCGCGCCTTCCGGAACGCGTTCCGCTCGAAGCGCTGCATCATTCCCGTGGACGGCTTCTATGAATGGAAGCGCTCGGGCGACGGCAAGCAGCCGATGCGGATTATGCTGAAGGAAGGCAAGGTGTTCAGCCTCGCCGGCCTGTACGAGACTTGGATGTCTCCGGAGGGAGAGAAGCTGCACACATGCGCGGTGGTGACGACGTCGGCCAACGAGCTCGTGGCCGGCATCCACGACCGGATGCCGGTCATTCTGCGGCCGGAGGACGAAGCGCTCTGGCTCGACCGCGAGGTGCGGGAGCCGGAGCTGCTCCGCCACCTGCTTGTCCCCTGCCCGGCGAGCGAGATGACCGTCTACGAGGTCGGCCCCGAAGTCGGCAACGTGCGCAACGACAGCCCTTCGCTTATCTTCCCCATGGCGAGGGACGCGGACCGATAAGCCGGCTCCCGCGGGCCGCCGACCGGTCAGGTGCGCAGTTCGACCGCCTCCGGCAATCGAAGAAGAGACCGCCCCTCGGAGCGATCTCTTCTTCCGCGTACCTGTCCGCGCCGTCCCTGCGACGACGATCCGATCCCGCTAACGGAACATTGCCCACAGCTTGATCAGGTGCAGCGTGTTCCTCGGGTCGATCTTCTGCGCCAGAACGAAGGCGACGAGCTGCTCCTCCTGAACGTCGGTGAGCGGCTCGTTCAGGATCTTCGCGGCGGACTTCACATACTTGCGAACTTTGAGCCGATCCTGGAGATCGTACTTCGTCGCCCCCTCCAGGAGCTGCTTGATCTTGTCCTTGATCGTCGGGTTCTTCATCTTGAACTTGACGCGTTCCACCAGGTCGGGCCGGATGCCGAACTTCTGCCAGCTCATCCCTCGCTCACTTCCTCTCGGCGATGTCTTGACTATCCTATGCCGATTCCAGGTAGCTGAGACCCCCGCTTGACAACGTTAATCGAGCGGTTCCCCTTGCAGAGCAGCTTCTCTGCGCAGAAATTCCCTTAACCCTTCGTACGACGGGGACGTCCAGAACTCCGGCAGGGCGGTCAATTCCGCCGCGTCGTCCCGCGCCTGCTCCAGCATCGCGAAGTCCTCGATCAGGTTCGCAAGCCTGAACTCCGGCACTCCGCTCTGCTTCGTCCCGAAGAACTCGCCGGGGCCGCGCAGCTCGAGGTCGCGCCGGGCGATCTCGAAGCCGTCGTCCGTGTCCGCCATCGCCTTCATCCGCTCCTGGCCGTTCTCCGACTTCGGATTCGCGATCAGAACGCAATACGATTGGAATTCGCTGCGCCCGACCCGGCCGCGAAGCTGGTGAAGCTGCGACAGGCCGAAGCGATCCGCGTCCATGACGATCATCAGCGTCGCGTTCGGCACGTCCACGCCGACCTCAATGACCGTCGTCGACACGAGCACGTCCGTCAGCTTGGCGGCGAAGTCCGCCATCGCCTGATCCTTCTCGGCGGCGGACATGCGCCCGTGCAGCAGACCGATCTTCAGCTCGGGAAGCGTCAGCTTCAGTTGCGTATGCAGATCGATCGCGTTCTGCACGTCGAGCTTCTCCGACTCTTCGATCAGCGGGCAGATGAAGAACGCCTGATGACCGAGCTCCGCCTCGCGCCGGATGAAGCCGACGACCCGATCCATCATCTCGTGCTTCACCGAGTACGTCTTGATCGGCAGCCGCCCCTTCGGGCGCTCCTTGATCGTCGAGACGTCCATGTCGCCGAAGACCGTAATCGCAAGCGTCCGCGGAATCGGGGTCGCCGTCATCGACAGCACGTCCGGGTTCAGCCCCTTGCGGCGAAGCACGCTGCGTTGGCCCACGCCGAACCGATGCTGCTCGTCCGTGACGACGAGGCCGAGCTTGCGGAAGATGACGTCGTCCTGGATCAGCGCATGCGTGCCGATCAGAATATCGACAAGCCCCATCTCCAGTCCGGCGAGAATGTCTCGACGCTTGCGGTCCGTCGCGCTGCCGGTGAGCAGCGCCACCTGAACGCCGTAAGGCTCGAACAGCTTCGTCAGCGACCGATAGTGCTGCTCCGCCAGAATCTCGGTCGGCACCATCAGCGCCCCCTGGTACCCCGCCTTAACCGAAGCGTAGAGCGCGATTGCGGCGACGATTGTTTTGCCCGAGCCGACATCGCCTTGCAACAGCCTGTTCATCGCATAGGATCGCTTCATATCCGCGGTGATCTCGTTGATGACCTGCTTCTGGGAATCGGTCAGCTCGAAGGGCAGCGCAGCCGCGAAGTCGCGGATGTCCTCGCCCTTGATCGGATGCGCGATGCCGTCCGGCTGCTTCCGATTCGCCGCTCGGTACGCCTGAAGCTTCAGCTCGAACAGGAACAGCTCCTCGTACACCATCCGGCGCCGGGCCTCCTGCCCTTCCCGGGAATTCTCCGGCCGGTGAATTCGCACAATCGCTTCGCGGCGCGGCATCAGCTCATGGCGATGAACGACGGACGCGGGCAGCAGCTCGGGGATCATCGCTCCGTATTGCGTCAGCGCTTCGTCGATCTTCTTGCGGAGCCAAGTCTGAGTGATGCCGCCGCCGACGGAATAGACCGGCTGCAGCGTTCCCGACCTCGCCGTCCCGCGGTCGGGGAATTCCGACTCGGCAACCGTGATCTGCCGCCGCCGCTGGTCCCACTTGCCCGTCACAATCACCTCGCGGCCAACCTCAAGCTGATCCTTCAGGAAGGCGCGGTTGAACCACACCGCCGTCACGACCATTCCTTCCACCGACACGGCGCACAGCAGCCGGGCCGTACGACCGTACCGCTGCAGCGACGGGAACGCGGCGACGACGGCTTGCACCGTGATTTTCTCCCCGTCCTTCACCTCGCCGAACTCCCGCAAGCGATAGTCCTCGTAGCGGAACGGATAATACTCCAATAAATCCCCGATTGTATAAATGCCCAAGGCGTGAAGCTCCCCCGACTTCTGGGTGCTCACGCCTCGCAGCTTCTCGACGGGTATCGCGAATAAGTCCAAACCCATGTCAACCAACCTCGTTCGCGCGAAGCGCTTCGGCACAGCTCCGGCAGCCGCCGATTCCCTGTGCGCGAAGGCTGCGCCTATCCTCCGGCCGCCCCTGACGCTTGCTTAGACGGCCGGGCCCATAAAGATGCCGACGGTGCCCGGACCGGCATGTGTGCCGATGACCGGCCCGATCTCTGACTGCATGTAGCGGCGGATCTGGAATCGCTCCTTCAGCAGAGCGATCAATTCCTCCGCCATCTCGGTCTTGCCCGGCGTGACGACGACGTTCAGATCGACCGGCTTGCCGGCGAAGTCGGCGTCCAGCAGCTCGACAATGCGTGCGAACGCCCGCTTCTGGCCTCTTGCCTTGTCGAGGGCGTTCACGTACCCTTCGTCGTCGATCGTCAGAATCGGCTTGATGTTGAGCAGCGAGCCGAACAGGGCCGAAGCCCGTCCGATTCGTCCGCCTTTATGAAGGTATTCCAGCGTGTCGACCAGGAAGTACAGCTTCGTCGAGCTCTTGATCCGGGCAATCTCCGCAACAATCTCGTCCATGGAAGCGCCCTGCTCCGCCATCTCCGCCGCCCGGATGACGAGCATGCCGTAGCCCATGGAGGCCGACTTCGAATCGATGACCGTGACCTTCGACTCGTCCTCCAGCATCGACTTCGCCAGCAGCGCCGATTGATAGGTTCCGCTGAGCGCCGACGACAGATGAATCGAGAGCACTTCCTTGCCGTCCGCCATCTGCCGTTCGAACTCGGCGAGGAAGTCGGCGGGAGACGGCTGGGAAGACTTCGGCAATCCGGGGAAGCTCTGCAGCTTCTCGTAGAAGTCCGCCGGCTGCAGGTCGACGTTGTCCAAATACTCCTCCCCGCCGAAATGAACCTTCAAGGGGACCATGCCGATGCGAAGACGCTCTCTCTCCGCGCGCGGAATATCCGCCGTGCTGTCCGTTACCAGAGCGATTGCTCCCATCTCGATTCCTCCGCTTGATCTCAAATACCGCCCAAGACGCTCTCGTACCGCCTCAGACGCTCTCGACCATGAACCAGTAAGGATACAGCGGTTGTCCGCCCTCGTGGACTTCGACTTCGGCATCCGGGTAGTGGTTCCCGATCCAGGAGAGCAGCGTGTCCGTGTATTCGGAGTCCGCCCCCTCGCCTGCCAGAATCGTGACGACCTCGTCGCCGGTCGCGAGCATCTTGGCCAGCAGCTCGCGGGCCGCTTCAACCAGGCCGTCGTTCGACGCGACGATCGTCTTGTTCAGGATGCCGATGTACTGGCCTTCCCGAATGTCGACGCCGTCCATCCGCGTATCCCGTACCGCCTTCGTAATCTGCCCCGTCGCGACCTTCTCGATCGCTCCCGTCATCCGCTCGGCGTTGACTTCGAGCGGGTCCTCCTCGCGGTAGGCGAGCAGCGCCGCCATTCCCTGCGGCACGCTTGTCGTCGGAATGACGGTTACCGGCTTGTCGGCCAGCTCCGCCGCTTGCTTGGCCGCCAGTTGGACGTTCGAATTGTTCGGCAGAATAAAGATATGGTGGGCGGCAAGCGACGAGATGGCCTGCACGAGATCCTCCGTGCTCGGGTTCATGCTCTGCCCGCCCGAGATGACCGAATCGACGCCGAGGCTGAGCAGCAATTGCTCGTTGCCCGATCCCATGCTGACGGCCACGATGCCGAGCGGAGCCATCTCGAAGGCCAACGGATGAGCGACGGTCGCGACCGCTTCGCTCGCTTGCGCCGCTTCGGCTGCGGCCAGCTTGCCCATCGCTTCCGGCGGCCAGCCGGTCGCGGCTTCGACCCCGATCGAATCTCCCTCATAGCCCTCGGACAGCTTCGCCGTTGTCGGCCCGGGCTTCTCCTGCTCATGCTCCAGCAGCTCGCGATGCTGGTCCTGCATGTTCAGAATATGAATCGAAGACAGCTCGCCGTAGAGAAGCGCCGCATTCAACACGTCGCCGGGGCGGCGGGAGTGCACGTGCACCTTGACGATGTCTCCGGCGTCGATCAGGATGATCGAATCGCCGTCCTTCTCCAGCGTCTTGCGGAAGGAAGCCTCCGGGAACGGAGTCCTTCTGGCAACGGCGTCCCGATTGACGAAAAATTCCATGTCGTATGGGAATTGGATCGACTCGGTCTTGATCTTCGCCTGAGCGAAGCCATGAGCGGAACCGGAACCGTGAGCGGAACCGGCCGCCTCCGCAGCGTGCGCGCCCGACGACGCAGCCGCCGCGGCTTGCGGCTCGGGCGCGGCGAAGTCCGATGCTCCCGTGCGGCCCTCCAGATATTCCATAAACCCTTCGTAAATATAGACAAGCCCTTGCCCGCCGGAATCGACGACGCCGACCTGCTTCAGAACGGGCAACATGTCCGGCGTTCTCGCCAGCGTCTCCGACGCCTTGAGGACAATCTCCCGCATCCACTCCACGAGGTCGGCTGTGCGCCGCGAGGCGGCCAGCCCGTGCTTCGCCGCTTCGCGGGCGACCGTCAGAATCGTCCCCTCCACCGGCTTCACAACCGACTTGTAAGCGGTGTCAACTCCTTGTTGCAAGGCGGCAGCGAACGCGGGTGCCCCGATCTCTTGCTGTCCGGCGACCGCTCTTGAGAAGCCGCGGAACAACTGCGACAGAATAACGCCCGAGTTGCCCCGCGCGCCCATCAGCAGCCCCTTGGCCAGCACCTCGGCCGCTCTCCCCACCTCGACGGACGGCTTGCTGCGAAGCTCGTTCGCCCCCGCCGTCATCGTCATATTCATATTCGTCCCCGTGTCTCCGTCAGGGACGGGGAATACATTCAATTCGTTCACTCTCTCCGCGTGACTGGCCAGCCTCTCGGCTCCGGCCAGCACCATGGCGGACCATTCGGTTCCGTTCAAGCTGCGTTTGCTCAAATGCCTATTCTCCTCCCGAGGTACGATCGGTCGTTTATCTTCTGCCTTACTTAAGGTGCATCCGGTCGTTGCCTATTGAGACACTCTTACGCCTTGAACATAAACGTTGACGGAATCGACGCGAAGCCCGACGATCTCGTCGAGTACGTATTTGACTTTGGTCTGAATGTTATGCGCAACCTCGGAGATCTTCGTCCCGTAGCTGACGATAACGAAGAGATCCAGGTGAACCTGCTCTCCGGTGCGCCGAACCTCGACGCCCCGCGACAGATTCTCTCTGCCGAGCAGCTCGGCAATGCCGTCCTTAAGCTGCTTGCGGGAAGCCATCCCCACCAGCCCGAAGCAATCCATTGCGGCCGACCCCGCTATGACGGCGAGCACCTGGTCTGCGATCTCGATCTTGCCGTTCTCGTTCGCCATCTGCATAGGCATCGGAATCCACCCCTTTATGCTGGTATTATGGACCATAACTTATTGTACTATAAAATTTGTTTGAGATGAAGCCAAAAACACAGATTGCAACGCTACGGGCCGTGTGCTATGATAATGAAAGTGTCTGCAAGGTCTGGGTAGGGAGGTGGATTTAATGGCTCGCAAATGTTACATTACGGGTAAGAAGCCGGCTACCGGCAACAACGTATCTCACGCGAACAACCACAACAAGCGTTCTTGGGGAGTCAACGTGCAAAAGGTGCGCATTCTGGTGAACGGTAAGCCGAAACGCGTTTACGTCAGCACCCGCGCCCTGAAATCCGGCAAAGTGACTCGAGTGTAAGCTCGAACAAGTCCTTCATACGGGTACGCATTGATACCATAACAAAAAGCACCTGGGACCAGGTGCTTTTTGTTATGCGTGCCGAGCTTAAGCCGACTTATGCGTGCAAGCGTCTCCCGGCAGAGCCGGAGCCTCCGGGAACCGCGGGTTCCTAAGGAGGCGTCAGTTCTTCTGGAAGGTGTTCAAGATTGCCTTAACGAACCCGCCCAGAAACTTCGGCAGCTTGATGGTATAGAACTTCATCCTCCACCCCTCCTCCGGACCTAGAGCGTCCCCCGCAGCCCAGCGCACGAACGCGCCTAACCGTTGAACACGCGCTGTTGATTCTAGTGTATGCAAGAGGGACGTTGTCCTAGTCCGGGCGGATGCGGAGAATCTTCATTCCTTATGTTGCTTCCCTTCGCGTCATTCGACCGAAGCGCTTCTGAGGCTTGCCACGGCAGCGAGCGGGTCGTCGCTTCCATAGATGTAATTGCCTGCGACAAGCGCATTCGCTCCGGCTTGCTTCACGAGAGCGGCCGTCTCGGCGTTGATGCCGCCGTCCACCTCGATATGCACATCGGTCAGCCCTTTCGCGTCCAGGCGGCTGCGAAGCTCGCGGATCTTCGGCAGCATGGCCGGAATGAACGACTGCCCTCCGAACCCCGGATTGACGGTCATGATCAGCGCCAGATCGATGTCTTCCAGCACGTAATCCAGCACGGACAAGGGGGTATGAGGGTTCAGCGCCACGCCCGCCTTGAGGCCGAGCTCGCGGATCGCATGAATCGTTCGGTGCAAGTGAAGGCATGCCTCGGCGTGGACCGTAATCCGGTCGGCTCCGGCTCGCTTCAAGTCGTCGAGAAGCTTCTCCGGCGTATTCACCATCAGATGAACGTCAAACGGAAGGCTTGTACAGGAGCGAATTGCCGCGACGATCGGAGGGCCGAACGTCAGATTCGGAACGTATTGGCCGTCCATAATATCGATATGAATCCAGTCCGCGCCGATGCGCTCCGCCGTGCGGACGTCCTCTCCGAGCCGGGCGAAGTCCGCCGACAGGATGGATGGTGCTACAATCGTCATACCCTTAATACCTCCGTCTGTTCTCTCTCCACTCGGTCATGAAGCTGACGTAATGCTCATAGCGGCTCGCGGCGACGGCGCCTTGCTCCAGCGCTTCCTTAACCGCGCAATCGGGCTCGTGGACGTGCGTGCAGCCTCTGAACTTGCAGCCGCCCGCCAGCTCCCGGAATTCCTTGAAGCAGGAGCCGATCTCCTCGATTCCAAGCTCCCCGAAGTCGAGCTGGCTGAAGCCCGGCGTATCCGCGACACAGCCGCCGCCCTCCAGCCGGACGAGCTCGACATGCCGGGTCGTATGCTTGCCTCGGCCAAGCTTCTCGCTGATCTCGTTCGTCTCGAGCGTAAGTCCCGGGACGAGGGCATTGACGAGCGAGGACTTGCCGACGCCCGATTGTCCCGCGAAGACGCCGACCCGGTCCTTGAGCCTCGCTTGCAGCTCCGGAATTCCGTCGCCCCGCTTCGAGCTGACAAGCGCGGTCTCGTACCCGATGGAAGAGTAGAGCGCGCGTGCGGCCGTCACGTCCGCTTCGATCCGTTCGCGCTCCTCCGACGCTTCCATCGCATCCAGCTTCGTGAACACGATCAGCGTCTCCAGCCCCGTGTGCTCGATGTGCACAAGGAACTTGTCGAGAAGCTGAAGATTCAGCTCCGGACGGATGATCGAGAAGACGAGAACGGCCAGGCTCGCGTTCGCGACCGGCGGCCGGATCAGCTCCGTCGTCCGGGGGAGCAGCTCGTCGACCGTTCCTTCCCCGTTCTCCGTCTCGCTGAAGACGACGCGATCCCCGACAAGCGGGGATTGCCCCCGCTTCTTGAAGATGCCGCGCGCCCGGCACTGAACCGTCTGCCCCTCCTCCGTCTCCACGTAGTAATACCCGCTTAGCGCCTTGTAGATCATTCCTTGCGGCATCGGCACGCTCCCTATCCCTGTGAATTGTCCGTCGCCGGATCGCCGCCGGATTCCGTTCCGCCTTCGCCGGTCGTCCCCGTGTCCGTCCCGCCGCTATCCTCGGGTTCGGACGACTCCTCCGCCGGCGGTTCCGCCGAGGCCGGGATATCGTCCTCGTAAGGCACGATGTATTCGTCGAAGAAGTCGTTGTCCCGATAGACCGTCACCTTGCCGCTCGTCCCCGGCGCCAACACCAGCGTAAGCGTATAGGTCGAAGGGGATTGAACCTTCTTCACGCCCCACTCCCTGCCTTCGCCGAGCGCATCCGAGATCAGAATCCGCACGCTGCTCGTCTGGCCGTCGATCGTCGGGTACACCGTCAATTCGAACGGGCGCTGCTTCGCATCGTCCGGGAAGCCGCTGGCTATCCAGATCTGCACTTCCGTGCCGGCCGTCACGAGCTCGTTCTTCTCCGCGGGGAATTGCTTGAACACATGGCCTTTGGTCGAATAGCTCTTCTCGTAATTAATGTTGCCGTCCGGCAGCTTCAGGTCGTACTGCAGCAGCTTGGCCTTGACTTCCTCAAGCGTGAGGCCGATCAGCTCCGGCATCGCGAACTCCTCGAGCCCTTCGCTGACCGTTAGCGTAATCGTATCCTTCTCCGGATCGAAGCTGTCGCCGGATGCGGGATCTTGCTCAAGCACCGTGCCCGCATCGCTCTCGTCGTGAATCGAATTCTGCTTGATCCGATCTTCCGTCACCCCGAGCGCCTTGAGCTCCGCAATCGCGTCCTTGATGTCTTTATCCGTAAGAGAGGGCATCGTCGACAGCTCCGGCCCGGTGCTGACCGTCAGCGTAATCGTCGCGCCTTCCTTGACCTTCATATCCTGCTTGTCCTGCCGGATTACGTACCCTGCGGGGATGGTGTCGTTCGCTTCCTCCGGATACGGCATGGCTGCGACGAGACCGAACTCGGCCAGCTTCGCCTGAGCGTCCTCGAAGCTCATCTCGACCACGGTCGGCACGTCCACGTCCTTCGGGACGAACGAGCCCTTCAGCGCGAACACGGCCCAGATCAGCACGGCGATCAGAATCGCGGCGATGACCGCGAACACGGTCGGCGCGACCCAGCGGCGCTTCGGCTCTTCCTCTTCGTCGTCTCCGCCCTGCCCGTTCTTCGCGATCGTCTCCTCCGCCGACATCCGCATGTCCGGCTTCAGCGCCGGCATGACGAGCGTCTGCTCCCCGTCGTCCTCAAGCGAATCGCTCGGGAACTGAATCGGCGGCTCGTGCAGGCGCTGCGGCTGCAGGCACGTCTCCAGATCCTGAAGCATCATCTTCGCGGACGGATACCTCTCCTGCGGGTTTTTCCGCATCGCCTTGAGAATAATGTTCTCGACACTTTGCGGAATGTGGGGATTCACAAGCTTCGGCCGCTCGAACGGCTCCTGAAGGTGCTTAAGCGCCACGCTGATCGGGCTCTCCCCAAGGAACGGAAGCCGCCCCGTCAGCATCTGGTACAGGACGATGCCGAGCGAATAGATGTCGGACTTCTCCCCGGTGCTGACTCCCTTGGCATGCTCGGGAGAGAAATAATGCACCGAACCGAGCACGGAGCCGGTCTGGGTAATCGTCGATGTCGTCACCGCCCTCGCAATTCCGAAGTCCGTCACCTTTACCCGGCCGTTTTTGCCAATGAGGATGTTGTGCGGCTTGATATCGCGATGAATGATTTGGTTATGATGGGCGTGATCCAGCGCGTCGGAGATCTGGGCGGCAATCCGCACCGCTTCTTCGACCTGCAGAGGCGCCCTGTCGCGAATGATTTCGTTCAGGTTGTAGCCATCGACGAATTCCATAATGATGTAGTGCGTATCCTGTTCCTGCCCGACGTCGTAAATGCTGACGATATTCGGATGGGACAGGGCTGCGGCCGACTGCGCCTCCCGGCGGAACCGGCGTACGAAATCCTCGTCGTGCATGAATTGCTGACGCAGCACCTTCACCGCGACGAGCCGGTTGAGCAGATTGTCCCGAGCCTTGTAGACCAGGGCCATGCCGCCTCCCCCGACGCGATCCAGCAGTTCGTACCGACCACCTAGCGTATGTCCGATCATGCCTTCCCTCCTCCGGCGACGCCAACGTCCGGCTCGTGTTCCACAAGCGCGACAGTGACGTTGTCGTCTCCGCCGGCCAGCAAGGCGAGGGCGATCAGCCGCTCCGCCTTCTGCTCCAGGTTGGAGCTCGCTTCCGTCAGCGTATCCTTGATGAGATGCTCCTCGACCAGCGAGCTGAGCCCGTCGCTGCAGAGAAGAAGAAGATCTCCCGGCAGCCAGTCGAAGCGCAGAACGTCCACCTCGACCTGCAGATCGGTGCCAAGCGCTCTCATCAGCACGTTCCGCCTCGGGTGAGTAGCCGCTTCTTCCGGGCTAAGCTGGCCCGACTTGGTCAGCTCGTGCACGAGCGTATGGTCCTCGGTCAGTTGCAGAAGCTCGCCGGCCCGAAGCCGGTACGCCCGGCTGTCGCCGATGTGGCCGATCAGGCCGGCGTTCGGGTCCAGCAGCGCGAGCACGATCGTCGTTCCCATGTTGGAATACTGATCGTTGCCGGACGCGGTCTCGTAGACGACCGAATTCGCCCGCCGGATCAGCTCCTTCAGACGAATCGCGGCCGCGTCGGAGCCGAGCTCCTCCTGCCAGGACGACAGCGAAGCGACGACGCTCTCGACCGTGAGCCCGCTCGCGATCTCCCCCGCCTTGTGCCCGCCCATGCCGTCGGCGACAACGGCCGCGATCAATCCGCTGCCGAGCGTATCCACCCACGCGCTGTCTTCGTTCACTTGCCGTACTCTTCCCACATGAGTTCTCAATGCCGTCTTCACAACGATCACCTCGCCTGAGCCTCTTTCTCCTTCTCCAGCCGCTCTCTCTTCTCTTTCTCTTCCGTATGCTTCGCGCGCAACTGTCCGCAGGCGGCAGCGATATCGTGGCCCTGCTCCCGACGGATCGTCGCGTTGATCTTCTTGCGCTCCAGAATGCGCTGGAACTCGAAGATATCGTCGCGGGGCGTCCGAAC
This sequence comes from Cohnella fermenti, assembly GCF_004801405.1. GTDB lineage: Bacteria > Bacillota > Bacilli > Paenibacillales > Paenibacillaceae > Cohnella > Cohnella fermenti. Next base: position 3,498 of record NZ_SSOB01000059.1, on the reverse strand, counting down.
GTAATTCCGTTCCGGAACGTAGTTGACCGGAATGAGATTGACGTGGCAGAGCATTCCCTGCAGCAGATCGCCAAGCTCCTCCGCGTGCTCCGGCCGGTCGTTCACGCCGCCGATGAGCGCGTACTCGAACGTCAGCCGCCGGCCCGTCTTCTCGATGTAATACTTGCACGCGTCCATGACCTCGTCGAAGCGGAAGCGGCGGTTGACCGGCATCAGCTTCGAGCGGAGCTCGTCGTTCGGAGCGTGGATCGAGATCGCCAGGCTGATCTGCGTGTTCTCGTCCGCGAAGCGATACATGTTCGGCACGATGCCGCTCGTCGACACCGTGATGTGGCGCTGGCCGATATTAAGTCCCTTCGGATGCGTCATCAGGCGGAGGAACGTCATCATGTTGTCGTAATTCTCGAACGGCTCCCCGGAGCCCATGATCACGATGCTCGACACCCGTTCGTTCTCCGGATCGAGCATGCGCTGCGCTTGCACCACCTGCGCGACGATCTCGCCGGCCGTCAGATTGCGCTTGAGTCCGCCGAGCGTGGACGCGCAGAACGTGCAGCCGATGCGGCAGCCGACCTGCGTCGTGACGCAGACGCTGTTCCCGTAATTATGGCGCATGAGAACCGTCTCGATCGCATGATCGTCATGCAGGCCGAACAGGAACTTGACCGTTCCGTCCTTCGATTGGAACTTCGTAATCTCGTTAAGCGTGACGAAGGCGAACGCATCCGCAAGCTTCTCCCGCAGCGCCTTCGGCAAATTCGACATCTCCTCGAAGGAGCCGACCCGCTTCACATAAAGCCAATCGAAGATCTGCCCGGCACGGAATGCCGCTTCGCCTTGCTCCTTGACCCACTCCTGGAGCTGTTCGAGCGAATAGTCGTAAATAAAGGGCTTATCCGGCTTGTAGTTCAGCTTGCTGTCCAAGCCCTTCAATTCTTTTTTGTCGCCTTTGTTGTCGCTCTTGATCTCGCTCTTGATCTCGCTCTTGATCTCGCTCTTGATCTCGCTCTTGATTTCGCTCTTGTTGTCCTCTACTTTGTCCATATGTGTCACCACCGTTCGATCTATTTTATCACAAACGTCCTTCCGGCAGAAGATTGCCCGCCGGGACGTCGCCCAGCCATTGCCGAAGCGTTGCCGATCCGTCAGCGAGCCGTTATGGAAGCCGCTTCAGCTTGGCGATGAAGAAGCCGTCGCTGCCGAACTGCTGCGGCAGAAGCTGCACCATCCCCGCGAACGGCTCCGGCAGCGCGCCCCCCTGCTTCAAGGATTCGATAATCTCCTGCGGCCAATCCGTATCCGGCATATAATTCGGATGCTTCTCCAGGAATCGGAGGATCGCTTCCTCGTTCTCTTCCTTCGCAATCGTGCAAGTGCTGTAGACGAGCGTTCCGCCGGGCCGAACGAGGCTGTGCACCTTCTCCAGCAGCTCGGCCTGCAGCGCGGCCAATCCCGCGATGTCCTCCTCGCTCTTGTTCCACTTGATCTCCGGCTTGCGCCGGATGACCCCGAGCCCCGAGCAAGGGGCGTCCAGCAGCACCACATCCATCGAAGCCGCAGGCAGCGTGTCCGCGAGGCCGGCCGCATCCCCGACCACAGTGCGAATGCTGCGGAGGCCGAGCCGTGCGGCTTGCTCGGCGACGAGCGCCTCCTTATGGGGATGAATATCGTTGGCGACAACTTCGCCCGCATCTCCCATCAGCTCCGCCAGATGAGTCGTCTTCCCTCCCGGAGCGGCGCAACAGTCGAGCACGCGCATGCCCGGCTTCGGGCCGGCGACGGCGGCGACGAGCATCGAGCTCTCGTCCTGCACGGTGAGCAGCCCTTCGCGATACCAATCGGTCGCCGCCAGGCTGCCGGCCCGGGAGGCGACGATGCCGCCCGGCGCCAGCTTCGAAGGCCGAGCGTAAATCTGCGCTTCGTCCATTCGCTCCAGCAGCTCGCTGCGGGAGATCCGGGTCGGATTGACCCGCGCCGAGCTCTGCGGCGGCTCGTTGCCCGCCTCGCAGATCGCTTCGGCCGTCTCCGCGCCGTAAACATCGATCCAGCGCTTCACGAGCCATTCCGGATAACTGTGGGTCAGCGAGATCCGCTCCGCATCCCCCAGCCCGGAAGGCAGCTCGGACGCGAGCCCTTCGCGCACCAGCCCGCGCAGAACGCCGTTCACGAGTCCCGCGATGCCGGCGTGCCCCCGCTTCTTCGCGATCCGCACCGCCTCGTCCGTCACGGCGTGAGCAGGCACGCGATCCAGCCACCTCAGTTGATAATAACTAAGCCGCAGCAGACTGCGGACCCACGGCTCCACCTTGTTCGGCCATCCCTTGACCCGCTCCTTGAGGACGCGGTCGATCGTGTTCAGCCGCTGAATGGTGCCGTAGACGATCTCCGTCGCCAGCGCGGCATCCTGCCGGGACAAGGCCGCGGCCGAGAGCACCCGATTCAGCTCGAGACCGCTGTACGCCCCCTGCTGGTCCACCCTCAGCAGCACATTCAGCGCCGCTTCGCGCGGCCCCCGGGGCGACGGCGCCCTGCGCTGGGCTCCTCCCGATGCCGGCTTGGCCGCCGCTCCCGCCCCCGGCTTGGCCGCTCCGCCAGGGCGGGGCGCTTCTCCTCTCGGACGGGCTGTCTCTTTGCGCGGGCTTCCCTGCCCCCGCTTGGTCGATTGCTTATCCATGCTCATTCCGTTACACTCTCCGATTGCGGCAGGCTTGCGCCCTGCTTCTTCACTCGTTGACTTCTTAGCTTATTGACTTCTTAGTTCATTGACTTCTTAGTTCATTGACTTCTTAGTTCATTGACTTCTTAAGCTCGTTGCGTTCCCCGGTCGCCGCCGCTCCCTATCGCGCTTTGTGCGTCGTGCATCCGTCGGACAGCCTGCCGGCAGGCTGTCCACTTTAGCGAAGAGGGCGCCTTATCCCCGTCGTTCAGTAATGCCATCTTAGCCAGAGAGTGCCTTATCCCCTCGGTTCAGGTCAGGCAACCGAAGGGAAACTGAATGGAAGGGATAAGGCACCCTTTTGGCAAAAACAGAAAGACAGCATCGCCCCCACAGCAAGCGCCATAACGGAACGCTCCACCCGCTGCCCGCCAGAGACGAAGCTCCGTCCAACCTCCTCAACCATTCACGACAACCATTCACGACGACCGTTCGATCACCTTCACGCCGACGTTCCGATCGCGTTCACAATGACCGACCAATCGCGCCCACGACGTCCGACCGATCGCGTCAGCCCCCACCACTCCGTATGGCCAATTTTATGTGAAAAACCGCATACAAATCGGCGCCAGCCCCTCGAATGACCGATTTTATACGAAAAATCACATAAAATCATCTTCCGCCTGCCTCGTATGGCCAATTTTATGCGAAAAACCGTTACTACTTAGGTACCGGGGATAACAAGTGTGCCGCGAAAAGCGTCGGTTAACGAGGAGAGAACGGGGAGTTTTTGTTTAATCAACGTGGAGATGACGCTCCGTAAACGCGCAAACGTGACGGCA
>NZ_SSOB01000058.1 GCF_004801405.1 Cohnella fermenti | reverse complement strand
CTCTGTTGCCAGCTTCGCTCCAAGACTCGCTATTGGTGGCGTGGCTTCGCCTTTTCCAAGCAGGGTTTCCACCTGCTAAGTTACTCAACCTATGCTCGGTCGCTCTGATTTTTCACATTCGTTGGCTTGATTGGGGAGGCAATCGCGGTGTTTTATGTGATTTTTCGCATATATGCGCCAACTCGGGCCGGATTTTTCTCCATGTATGCTATTTTTCACATAGAATCGGCCAAACTGCCCCTCATCAAGGCTCGCCAATGTGATTTTTCACATAAAATCGGTGGCTGGCGGGTTCGGCGGGGGCTTCGGAGGCTTCGGCAAGTTTGCCGGAATCATCGGGTTAGTCAGGTTCGACGGGTTCGATGGGTTCAATCGGTTCGGCAGGGGCTTCGACGGGTTTATCAGGTGTATCGGGTTAGTCGGGTTCGGCAGGGGCTTGACGGGTTATCAGGTGTATCGAGTTAGTCGGGTTCGGCAGGGGCTTCGACGGGTTAGCCAGGTGTATCGGGTTAGTCGGGTTCGGCGGGGGCTTCGACGGGTTTATCAGGTGTATCGGGTTAGTCGGGTTCGGCGGGTTTGCCGGGGTTCGGAGATTTTAGTCGGAGGGGCGCTGCGGCGGTGTCTGGTAGATAAGGTGAGGTCAAGAAAGCCCTCCCGACCGGCGTGCAACCGGATCGAGAGGGCTTCAAAACGAGCGGGCGATTGTTCTCAACGGAGCCTAGGAGCCAACCCGCTCCGGCCGGTCAGCCGTTCTCGACGACCCGGATGACGCCGCGGACGGAATCCGCGGACTTGTCGAGCGCCGCTTTCTCTTCGGCCGTCAGCTCCAGCTCGAAGATTCTCTCGATGCCGTCGCCTCCGAGAACGGCCAGCACGCCGATGAACAGGTTGTCGTAGCCGTACTCCCCCTCCAGCAAAGCGATGACCGGAAGGATGCGCTTCTTGTCCTTAAGGACGGCCTCCGTCATCTGCACGAGGGAAGCCGCCGGCGCGTAGTAGGCGCTGCCGTTGCCGAGCAGGCCGACGATCTCCCCGCCGCCGACGCGGGTGCGGGCGACGATCGCGTCGATCTGCTCCTTCGGCAGCAGCTTCTCGACCGGGATGCCCCCGATCGTCGTGTAGCGCACAAGCGGCACCATGTCGTCCCCGTGGCCGCCGAGCACAACGCCCCGCACGTCCTCGACCGACACGTTCAGCGCTTGCGCCAGGAACGTGTTGTAGCGGGCCGTGTCGAGCACGCCGGATTGGCCGATGACGCGGTTCTTCGGGAAGCCGAGCGCCTTGTATGCCACATAGGTCATCGCGTCCACGGGGTTCGACAGCAGGATGACGTAAGCGTTCGGGCTCGTTGCCTTCACATTCTCGCATACCGACCTCACGATGCCGGCATTCGTGTTCACCAGATCGTCGCGGCTCATGCCCGGCTTGCGCGCAATGCCTGCCGTGATGATCACCACGTCGGAGTCCGCCGATTCCGCATAGTCGGCCGTCCCCGTAATGCGAGCGTCGATTCCTTGCACCGGCGTCGACTCCAGCATGTCCAGCGCCTTGCCCTTCGTCGGATTCTCCATCTGCGGAATATCGATCAGCACGACATCCCCGAGCTCCTTCTGCGCCAGCATCAGCGCCGTCGTCGCCCCCGTGAATCCCGCTCCCACCACCGTTATTTTCGCACGCTTGATCGCCATGTTCGTTCATTCCTTCCCTAATATATCCATTAGCAGATTATTCCTCGAAGCCGCATGATTCATGCAAGCCCTCATCCAAACCTCGGATAAAAACAAATCTGGACACCAAACGATAAATCGTCGGGTGCCCAGACTTCGGCGTTCCTTCTCACGCGTCTCTGTCGCTCCAACGTTATCCGTCGGGTGTCCAGAGGGTTCGAAAGCTTACATGTTCTTAATGATCTCGTCCGCGAACGCGGAGCACTTCACTTCCGTTGCGCCTTCCATCAGGCGAGCGAAGTCATAAGTAACGACCTTGCTGTTGATGGATTCTTCGAGGCCCTTATAGATAAGGTCAGCCGCTTCTTGCCAGCCGAGGTGCTCGAAGAGCATAACGCCGGACAGGATAACGGAGCCCGGGTTGACGACGTCCTTGTCGGCATACTTGGGAGCGGTGCCGTGAGTCGCTTCGAAGATCGCGTGGCCGGTCAGGTAGTTGATGTTCGCTCCCGGAGCGATGCCGATGCCGCCGACTTGCGCAGCCAGAGCGTCGGACAGGTAGTCGCCGTTCAGGTTCAACGTTGCAATCACGTCGAAGTCGGTCGGACGAGTCAGAACTTGTTGCAGGGCGATGTCGGCAATAGCGTCCTTCACGAGGATCTTGCCTTCGGCAAGAGCAGCCTTCTGTGCCGCGTTAGCCGCCTCTTCGCCTTGCTCCGCCTTGATCGCATCGTATTGGCCCCAAGTGAAGGTCTTGTCGGCGAATTCGGTCTCGGCCACTTCGTAGCCCCAGTTCTTGAACGCGCCTTCCGTGAACTTCATGATGTTGCCCTTGTGCACGAGGGTAACGGACTTGCGCTCATGCTTGATCGCGTATTCGATCGCAGCGCGAACGAGACGCTTCGAGCCGTCGGAGGATACCGGCTTGATCCCGATGCCGGACGTCTCCGGGAAGCGGATCTTGTTCACGCCCATCTCCTTCTGCAGGAACTCGATGACCTTCTTCGCGTCGGCCGTCTCCGCTTGGTACTCGATGCCGGCGTAGATGTCCTCGGTGTTCTCGCGGAAGATAACCATGTCGACCAGCTCCGGACGCTTAACCGGGGAAGGGACGCCGTTGAAGTAACGAACCGGGCGCAAGCACACGTACAGGTCGAGCTCTTGGCGAAGCGCAACGTTCAGGGAACGAATGCCGCCGCCGATCGGCGTCGTCAGCGGACCCTTGATCGCGATGATGTACTCGCGGATAGCCGTCAGCGTGTCGGCCGGAAGCCACTCGCCGTAAGCATTGAACGCCTTCTCGCCGGCGAACACTTCGTACCAGGCAATCTTCTTCTCGCCCTTGTATGCCTTCTCTACAGCCGCGTCCAGAACGCGCTGGGAAGCGCGCCAGATGTCGCGGCCCGTGCCGTCGCCTTCGATGAACGGAATGATCGGATTGTTGGGAACGTTCAGAACGCCATTCTGTACCGTAATAGCTTCGCCGGAAGTCGGCGCTGCGAATTTCTCGAGTTGTGCCATGAATATAACTCCTCCTAAATAATCGTATAAGTGTATTTTACCGCAAAAACCGGCGCTCGTCCCCCCTCCGCCCGAAGAGCGGACGGGAAGACGGGCTGCCGGCGTTCAGACCGACTTGTTCGTTACGCGCGATCGGCGACGGCCGCGTAGAGCTGGTTGACCGGTCCGACATACTCGGCGCGCGGGCGGATGAGGCGGTTGTCCTCGTATTGCTCGAGGATGTGCGCCGTCCAGCCGGAGACGCGGCTGATCGCGAAGATCGGCGTGAACAGGTCGCGCGGAATACCCAACATGGTGTAGCAAGAAGCGGAATAGAAGTCGACGTTCGGGCGCAGGCCCTTCTGTCCGACGACCATCGATTCGATCTTGACGGACATCTCGTAGAGCCTCATGTCGCCGCGCAGCTCGCCAAGCGACTTGGACATCGCTTGCAGATGCTTCGCGCGCGGGTCGCCGTTCTTGTAGACGCGGTGGCCGAAGCCCATGATCTTGACCTTGTTGTCAAGCTTCGACTGCACGTAGGACTCGACGTTGTCGATCGTGCCGATCTCGTCCAACATAACCATAACCGCTTCGTTCGCGCCGCCGTGCAGCGGCCCCTTCAGGGCGCCGATCGCGGAAGTGACGCCGGAGTAGATGTCGGACAGAGTGCCGACCGTAACGCGGGCCGCGAACGTCGAAGCGTTAAGCTCGTGGTCTGCGTGCAGAACAAGCGCCTTGTCCAAGGCTTCGACCGCAACCGCAGCCGGCTCCTCGCCGGTCAGCATGTACAGGAAGTTATGAGCGACGCTGACGCCCTTCTTCGGAGCGACCGGCTCCTTGCCTTCGCGAATGCGCGCGAACGCGGCGACAACCGTCGGAAGCTGCGCTTGCAGGCGAATCGCCTTGCGAACGTTCGCTTCGCGGCTCATGTCCTGGGCTTCGGAATCGTACAGCGCCAGGCTGGAGATGGCCGTGCGGAGCGCCGCCATCGAGTTGCTGCCGGAAGGATACAGGCGCAGGCCGGCTATCACCGCATCCGGAAGCGCCGCATATTCGTCGAGCTGAGCCTTCAGCCCGCTCAGCTCCTCTTGGTTAGGGAGCTTGCCATGCCAGAGCAGGTAAGCGACTTCTTCGAAGGAAGCCTTCTCCGCCAGTTCGTCAATGTTATAGCCGCGATAAGTGAGCACGCCGTCGATGATGGAGCTGATCGAGGACGTCGCAGCCACGATGCCTTCCAGGCCTTTCGTTGCTGTCATGGATATCTCTCCTTCTTGGTCAAGTAAAGAAATCACCCGGTAATCGCCCGGAAGCAGCGTAGCGAATAAACGCAAGAATGATCCCAGTGTTCCCGAATTTGTTCCCGAATGCGTCGGAATGGTGAACCCTAACGTCCGATTATAAGCCGTAATCGGGAATTGTTACGGAAATAAGTCATCCCTAATGATAAACGATTTCAAGATCGATTGGAACAAACCGAGGCATAAAAATGCTTTATCGCACGTATAAAAGGTTCTTTTGCCGGAACGTCCGTAATGATAGAATAGGTCTGACTGGAGGTGCTGAAGCCTTGTACAAAAAACAGATTATCGGCATGATCGACATCGGCTCCAACACCGTTCGGCTTGCCGTGTATCAGATAACCGAGAACGGCGCGTTCCGCGTCATCGATCAGGGCCGCTGGCCCGCCCGGCTCAGCCAGAAGCTGACGGCCGGCGGGGAGCTCCCGCGCGAATCGGTGGACGAGCTCGCCGAGGTATTGCTGCACTTCAAGCGCATCTGCCGGATGCACCGGACAACCCGAATCAAGGCCGTCGCCACCGCAGCCATCCGCCAGGCGGCCAATCGCGAGCAAGCGCTGGCGCGGCTGACAGAGGTTACCGGGCTGACCATCGAGCTGCTGTCCGGAGAGGACGAGGCCCGCTTCGGCAGCCTCGCCATGCTGCGGACGATGGACGTGGAGGACGGCTTCGTCGTCGATATCGGCGGCGGGAGCACCGAGATTACTTTGCTGCGGGATCGGAAAATCGTCTCTTCGGTCTCCTTCCCATTCGGATGCGTAAACACGTCCAGACGATTCGGCATGAAGGACGAGCCCGTTCCTCCCGCCGTCATGGAACGGGCCGTCTCCGAGCTTGCGGCCCAACTGCGATCGGAGCCTTGGATCAGGTCCCATCCGGGCCTTCCGCTGATCGGCCTCGGAGGAACGCTGCGCTCGTTCGCCAAGATCTCCCAGCGCAGCATCGACTACCCGCTGAGCAACCTGCACGGGTACGAATTCCCGCCTCTTGCGCTCGAGAACGCCTTGCAGACGCTTGCCCCGCTGGGTGTCGAGAAGAGGCGCAAGGTGCCCGGCCTGTCGAAGGACAGGGCCGACGTCATCGTTCCCGGGCTGCTGATCCTTCAAGCCGTCGTCCAGGCCTGCCAGGCGTCCCGAGTCGTCGTCTGCGGCGCCGGCCTGCGGGACGGGATCTTCTTCGACGCCTGTCTTCCGGCGGAGGAAGTGTTCCTCTCCTCTCGTCAAGTTCTGGAAGACAGCATACGCAATTTGTCCGCATTATATCCAACCGTCCCGCAGGCTCACCTGGAGCAGGTGAATCGACTTGCTCTCTCCCTGTACGACAGTCTGGCCCCGGAGGCGTCGCTGCCGCCGTCCAGCCGGGTGCTGCTGGACGCGGCCTCGCGGCTGTTCCGCATCGGCTCGATGATCGATGTCGGGGACAATGCGGACCATACGTTCTACATCCTGATGCACGCCCACTGGAACGGCCTCGGCCACCGGGAGATGCTGCTGACCGCCGCCATCGCTTCCTACAAGGGGCCCGGGGCGATGAGAAGCAGGCTTGTCCCCTACAAGGCGCTTCTGCGCGAAGGGGACTTCGAGCGGATCTCGAAGCTGGGCATGCTGCTCCAGCTCGCGGCGGCTCTCGACCGAAGCGAGTCGCAAGGCATCGCCTCGCTCGATATCACGGTCGAGCGAAGCAGGCAGCTTACGCTGTCGGCCGCGGCGAACCACCCGCTGCACGTCGAGATGATGGAAGTGGAGACGCTCGCGAAGGACTTCAAGAAGAGCTGGGGATTGTCTCCGGTCCTCTCCGTCTCGACGCTCGCCCCTCCCCCCCGCTAAGCGCCCCGCCTTCAGCCGACCTCCGTCCGACAGGAACGGAGGCCGGCTTAGGCCAATCGACGGCGTAAAATAAAAAAAAGAATAAGGTGCCCCGATTGCCACCTTACCCTCTCTAGTAGACCATCCTTCGTCTTACTTGAACGCCCACGCCGTACTTCCGCTTCAGACCGTTCATCATCCGCCCGTTCAGAAGCTCATAGATCTCTCTCAGCTTCTGCGTCTTCGGCCGGATCGTCTCCTCCACCTTGCCGTTCACGATCACGTCGAATTCCACCATGCTCTTCCCTCCCGTCTCTCCGGTTGTTACCCCCATCATAATGCGGGCTCATCAACCGGAGATTAGAAGAACGTCAACGCAGCGTGAAAAATCGTCCTATCCCTGCTCTTCCGCAGCAATCGCGACCGTCTTCCACAGCGGAATGTCGGACGCGCCGAATTGGCTGCGCAGCGGCTCTTCCCCGCCTGCAACGCGGGAGTAGCCGCCGCCGGACGCCAGCTCCCTCGCCTTCACGTTGTCGAGCAGGTTCATCTGCAGCAGGTTCAGCAGCATCTGCCGGATGGACGGATCGTACACCGGGCAGAGCAGCTCGACGCGCCGGCTCAGGTTGCGGGTCATCCAGTCCGCACTCGAGATGTACACCTCTTCCTCTCCGCCGCCGGAGAAGGCCATGATCCGCGAGTGCTCGAGGAACCGGTCGACGATGCTGACGACCCTCACGTTCTCGCTGAGGCCGAGCACGCCGGGACGGAGGCAGCATACCCCGCGGATGATCAACTGGATCGACACGCCCGCCTGCGAGGCCTCGTACAGCTTGTCGATCATCGACTGATTGGACAGGGAATTCAGCTTCGCGACGATGCGCGCGGGCTTCCCCGCCTTCGCGAAGCCGATCTCCCGGTCGATCAGGTCGAACAGCTTCGGCTTGAGGCCGACCGGAGCGACCGCGAACGCACGCCAGTTGTGCGGCGTCGAATAGCCCGTCATCTCGTTGAACAAGGCGGACGCGTCGGTGCCGATGTCCGGGTGGCAGGTGAACAGGCCGGCGTCCGTGTACACCTTGGCCGTGTTCTCGTTGTAATTCCCCGTGCCCACGTGGACGTACCGGCGCAGCGAGCCTTCTTCCCTTCGGACGACCAGCGTGATCTTCGCATGGGTCTTCAGCCCGACCAGACCGTAGACGACATGACAGCCGGCCCGCTCGAGCTGCCTCGCCCAAGCGATGTTGCGCTCCTCGTCGAATCGCGCCTTCAGCTCCACGACGACGGTCACCTGCTTGCCGGACTCGGCCGCCTGCGCCAACGCCTTCACAAGCGCCGAATTTACGTTGACCCGATACAGCGTCATTTTGATCGCCATGACGTCGGGATCGACAGCCGCCTCGTAGATAAAATCGTTGACCGCCTCGAACGACTCGTACGGGTGGTACACGAGCACGTCGCGCTCGCGGATCACGGCCATCATCTGGTCCTCTTCCTCGAATTCGACCGGATAGACGGGGTCGATCGGCGGGTAACGAAGGTGCTCCGAATTCGGCAGCGAGGAAGCGAACTTCGAGAGGAACGTCAAGTCGAGCGGGCCTTCGATCTCGAAGATGTCGTCCTCCGTCACCTCCAGCTCATCCTTGAGCAGGTCGAGCGCATCCGGATGCATCCCCGTCTCGACCTCCAGCCGGACCGGGAAGCCGCGCCTGCGGCGGCGCAGCTCCTTCTCGATCTCCTGCAGCAGGTCCTCGGCCCCTTCCTCGTTAAGCGCGAGATCGGAATTGCGCGTCACGCGGAACGCATGCGCGCCTTCGATCGTGTATCCGCTGAACAGTTGGCCGATATGCTGCTTGATCAGATCCTCGAGCAGCAGGAACGTCGCCCGGCGCGAATTGCGCCGCCCCGGAACTCCCGCCGTTCGCAGCAGGATCGAAGGAACCTGAACGATCGCGCTGAACGTCTGGCCCTTCAGCTTCTCGTCCGTCGGGTCAGCCTTCAGCACGACGGCCAGGTACAGCTCCTTGCTGTGCAGCAGCGGGAACGGGCGGCTGCTGTCGACCGCCATCGGCGTGAGCACCGGATAGACGATCTTCTGGAAGTAATCCGTCATCACTTCCATCTGCTCGGGGCTCAGGTCCTCCCACGCCGCGATGACCGTTCCTTCCCTTGCGAGACTGCGCATCAGTTCGCGGTAATCCTTGTACTGCTTGCGCACCATCTGGTTCGTTCGCTTGAGCACCCGCTTAAGCAGGCCGTGCGGCGTGTAGCCGGTGAAGTCCGCCTTCAGGAATCCGGCTTTGAGCTGATCCTTCAAGCCCGCGACCCGAACGCTCATGAATTCGTCCAGATTGCTGGAGACGATGGACAGGAATTGCAGCCGCTCGAGCAGCGGCGTCGTCGGATCTTCGGCCTCCTCCAGCACCCTGCGATTGAACTCGATCCAGCTTAAGTCCCGATTGATGTATTTTTTGGACACGGTCATCCTTAGCTCCCCCTAGATTGTCTTGCTCATTTATGTCTTGTCTTCCATTATGCCGCACGAATGTTAACCCGGTGTAAAATTCGCCGCGAACCGCGGAGCCAAAGTCGAAATAACTCGGCGAAATGGGAAGCCAGCCATAAGCGAAGCCCTGCGGCGATCCTCTACAATGAATTCATCCCTTAACCGAACGGCTGTGCCCGAAGGAGGCGTCCTGCGTGGATCGACGGATTGCAGGCCAATGGCTTCGCCTGCTCATGCTGCTTGTCGCTGTCGTCCTTGGCGCGTTCGCGGCGGGCTGGGCTCTGCCGCTTCTCTACCCGTTCCTGCTCGGCTGGCTGCTCGCTTATGCCATGAACCCGGTCGTGGACGCGCTCCATCTGAAGCTGCACATGCCGAGGTGGATGGCCGTCGCGATGACGCTGCTGCTGTTCGCGACGTCGATGCTGACGATCGTCTCGGCGCTGGTCGTCCGGCTCGCCCAAGAGCTGACGAACGTGTCCGGCTCGCTGCAGCAGCTCGTCGCCCTGACCCAGCACGCGATCGAACGGCTCCTCGCCAGCCCCGAGATCGAACGGCTGATCGAGAGAATCAACACGTTCTACCGCGAGAATCCGAACTACCAGGAGACGATCAACAACCGCATCTCGGACACGGCCAAAGCGGCGGCCGAGGCGGGCACGAGCCTGGCGGGGGCTTTTCTCAACGGGATTATCGACATCCTCGCCTCCCTGCCCCAAGTGGCAACCATCGCCGTCGTCGTGCTGCTCGCCACCTTCTTCATCAGCAAGGACTGGAGCCGCTACATCGGCAGAATGGCCGGCTGGTTCCCCGAGCGGACCCGCAAGCGGGCGGCCGCGGTATGGGAGGACCTTCGCCACGCGCTGTTCGGCTACATCAGGGCTCAATTGATCATGATCTCGATTACCGCTGTCGTCGTGTTCATCGGCCTCATGATCATCGGCGTCAAGAATGCGCTGTCCATCTCGCTCCTGATCGGCCTGGTCGACCTGCTCCCGTACCTCGGGGTCGGCGCCGTGCTCGTGCCGTGGATCGCCTATCTGTTCATCATCGGGGATTGGAGAACGGGAGGAGCCTTATCCCTCCTATACGGAATCGTCTTGATCGCGAGACAGGTGATCGAGCCCAAGGTGCTCGCCTCCAGCGTCGGCCTCGCTCCGCTCCCCACGCTGATCGCCATGTTCGTCGGGCTGAAGCTGCTGGGCGTCCTCGGCCTCATCCTCGGTCCCGTCGCCATCGTAATCCTGACCACCTGCCACCGCGCCGGCATCTTCCGCGACATCGGACGCTACATCCTCCACGGCAACAGGTTTCTCTAACTGAATCCTATTATACAATACCGATCGCACCGCCGGCTCGCCGACTTATGTGCCGTTCTGGTCCTTGCGTATGAAGAAACCCCCGCCGCGAGCCGCAGTCGCGACTTGCTCGGGGGTTCCCGCGGGCGGGCGCAGCTCCGGCGCAGTCCTCACGACGGTCCGTGAGGCCCGCGGAACACGCGGATCGATCCCGACCGGAACCTGCGCTCCAGCCACAGATACAGATACCCTTTATACAACGGTCGTGTAAAAGGAAGCAGCAGCGTCAGTCCCACGATATCCGAGAGGAAACCCGGCACAACGAGCAGAATGCCTCCCGCCACGACACACAGGCCGTTCAGCACCGCCGGTCCCGGCGGGCGTCCCTCCTGCATCAGGCTCCTCGCCTCATTCCAGCTCTTGCGCCCTTCCGTCTGCACGAGAAGCCCGCCCAGCGCGGCTCCGATCAGCAGCAGACCGAACGTCGGCCATCCGCCGATCCAGCTTCCCATCGCCATAATCCCCGCTATCTCCGCCGCCACCGCGATCAGGAATATCCATCCCGCCTTGCGAATCCACATCATCTGTCCCTCCTCGTCTCCCCTATAGTACGGACAAAGGAATGAACCGTTGCAGGAACGGACACCGGCTCCTACTCGGCCAGCTTCTTCAGCAGCTCGTACAACTGCGGCGCCTTCCTGTCGAGAGCGACGATCTTCCAGTCCGAATTGATCCAGCCGTGCAGCGAGCTTCCGCTCGTCAGCAGCGGAGCATCCGGAGCCTCGTCGACGAGCGGGCCGCCGGAGGTCAGATCCCCCAGAAGCACCTTGTACTCGAAGCGCAGGCGCACCTTGGAGAACTCGGTCACCCGCGTGCAGACCGTGATCCAATCGTCGTACTTGGCCGGCTTCAGGTAGGAAGCCTCCAGATGAACGACCGGCAGCATAAGTCCCATCCCCTCGATATCGCGGAAGCTCAGCCCCGCCTGACGAATCCATTCCGTCCGTCCGATCTCGAACCAATTAATGTAGTTCGTGTGGTATACGACGGCCATTTTGTCCGTCTCCTGGTAGCGTACCCGAATCGGGTGCATAAACCACTTGCTCAATTCCCATTCACTCCTGTTCTGTCCGGCACCGTGCATGATCGGCGTCAGCTTCGACGAATTGTTCGCGCTCGGGGATTACACTCAAGAACCCTCACCACATCCGCACGATCCGCGCGGCCGGTCCCAACGCGGGCAATGTATGCGAAATTTCACATAAAATCGGTCCAAGGGGCCCCCAAAGTGGGCGACGAATGCGAAATTTCGCATAAAATCGACCCAAGGTGCCCCCAAAGTGGGCGACGAATGTGAAATTTCGCATATAATCGACCCAAGGTGCCCCCAAAGTGGGCGACGAATGTGAAATTTCGCATATAATCGACCCAAGGTGCCTCCAAAGTGGGCAATGAATGCGAAATTTCGCATAAAATCCGCCGGAGCGGCCCCTAAGCCGGCAACGCTCAAGGCAGCCCTACGGCCTGATCCTGCAACCTGCGCCTGCCTCTTCGGCCTCTAGCCTGCCCCCACGACCTGCGCCTGCCACTTCGGCCCCCGACCTATTCCCACGACCTGCGCCTGCCCCTCCGCCTCATAGCAAGAAGTAGCGGCCGAGGCTGCCGCTACTTCTTCGCAAAAACCGTATTAGAGAACCTTCGCCTGGCCGGAGTAGATGACGCCCTTCTCCGCGTACAGCGTAACTTCCATTCCGTCCTTGAGCAGGCTTGTCGCGCCTTCGACGCCGACGATGACCGGAATGCCCAGGTTCAGGCCGACGACGGCGGCGTGGCAGGTGATGCCGCCTCCTTCGGTGATGACGGCAGCCGCCTTCTCGAAGGCCGGCATGTACTCCTTATCCGTCGAAGGAGCGACCAGAATCGCGCCGTCCGTCATCTTGGCGACCGCTTCTTCCGGCGTACGGGCGGTCACGACCTTGCCGGTTGCGCTCTGGGAGCCGATGCCTTGGCCCTTGGCGATCAATTCGCCGATATGGTGAATCTTGATCAGGTTCGTCGTGCCGGCGCGGCCGACCGGGATGCCCGCCGTGATGACGACCGTGTCGCCCAAGCGGACAAGCTCGGTCTTGAGCGCGCCTTCCACCGCGACGTCGAACATCTCGTCCGTCGTGCCGACGAGCGTGCCTTGAACCGGCACGACGCCCCAGACGAGCTGCAGGCGGCGAAGCACTTGGTCCTCCGGCGTGACGGCGACGATCGGCGACTTCGGACGGTACTTGGACACCATGCGAGCCGTGTAGCCGCTCTCCGTCGACGTGACGATCGCCTTCGCGTCCAGCTCAAGCGAAGAGCTGGCGACCGCTTGGCTGATCGCCTCGGTGACGGAAGTCTGCTGCGCCTGCGCCTGCTTCTGGAAAATCTCGCGGTAATTCAGCGCCGATTCCGCACGAACGGCGATCGCCGCCATCGTCTGAACCGACTCCGCCGGGTACTTCCCTGCCGCCGTCTCGCCGGACAGCATGATCGCGTCCGTGCCGTCGAAGATCGCGTTCGCGACGTCGGAAGCTTCGGCGCGCGTCGGGCGCGGGTTGCGCTGCATCGAGTCGAGCATCTGGGTCGCCGTGATGACCGGCTTGCCCGCGCGGTTGCACTTCTCGATCATCTGCTTCTGAACAAGCGGAACCTCTTCGGCCGGAATCTCGACGCCGAGGTCGCCGCGGGCAACCATGAGGCCGTCGGACACCTCGAGAATCTCGTCGAGGTTATCGACGCCCTGTTGGTTCTCGATCTTGGAGATGATCTGGATGTAGCGGCCGTCATGGCGCTCGAGCAGCTCGCGAATCTCAAGCACGTCGCTGGCGCGGCGCACGAAGGAGGCGGCGATGAAGTCCACGCCTTGCTCGATGCCGAAGCGGATGTCGCTGGCGTCCTTCTCGGTAATTCCCGGCATGGAGATCGCGACGCCCGGAACGTTGACGCCCTTCTTGCTCTTGATCTGGCCGCTGTTCACGATCTCGCAGACGATCTCCGTTCCGGACACTTCCAGCACGGTCAGGCCGATAAGGCCGTCGTCGATCAGGATGGTGGAGCCGACGCTCACGTCGCCCGGAAGCTCCTTGTAGGTGACCGGAACACGGTTGATGTCGCCCAGAATCTCTTCCGTCGTCAGCGTGATCCGCTCGCCTTGGACAAGCTCGATCGGCTCCGACGCCAGCTTGCCGAGACGGATCTCCGGCCCCTTCGTATCGAGCAGGATCGCGACCGTCTTGCCCAGCTCCTTGCAGGCTTGGCGGATCGTCTTGATGCGGTTGCCATGCTCTTCATAGTCGCCGTGCGAGAAGTTGAGGCGGGCAACGTTCATTCCCGCTTGGATCAGCTTCTTCGTGTTCTCCAGGGATTCGCTGGCAGGGCCGATTGTACATACGATTTTTGTTTTACGAATCATGTTCGATTCCTCCGTTTGTGGGTCTTGCGTTTGATGGTGAGGCTTGCGTTTGATTAATGGAAACCCGAAGCGCCCGCCGTCAGGGGACGGCGGTTCGCTTCGGAATAAATAATAAGCATTACGGCGTCTCGCTCATGGCCGGGGTCAGCTCCGCGAACGTTCCGATCGCGCGGAACTTGCGATAGCGGTCCTCCACAAGCTGCTCCCCGGTCATCGCGGAGAGCTCCTGCAGGTGACGCCAGAGCGCACCCTTGATCGACTCGGCCTGAACGGCAGGATCGCGATGGGCGCCGCCCTTCGGCTCGGGGATGATCTCCTCGATGACCCCGAACTCCTTCAGGTCCTTCGCGGTGATCTTCATCGCTTCCGCCGCCTGGTCCGCCTTCGAGGCGTCCTTCCACAGGATGGATGCCGCCCCGTTCGGCGAGATAACCGAATAGATGGCGTTCTCGAGCATCAGCACGCGGTTGCCCACGCCAAGCGCAAGCGCGCCGCCGCTGCCGCCTTCGCCGATAACGACGCAGATGACCGGGACCTTGAACAACGCCATCTCGTACAGATTGCGTGCGATCGCTTCGGATTGATTGCGCGCTTCGGCGGTATCGCCCGGATAAGCGCCCTTCGTGTCGATGAACGTGACGATCGGCCGGCCGAACTTGTTCGCTTGCTGCATGAAACGGAGCGCCTTGCGGAATCCTTCCGGATGCGGGCTTCCGAAGAAGCGTTGGATGTTGTCCTTCGTATCCTTCCCGCGCTGGTGGCCGACGACCGTCACCGGCACGCCGTTCAGCTTGGCCAGCCCTCCGACGATCGCAAGATCGTCCGCGAAGACGCGGTCGCCGTGCAGCTCGATGAAGTCGGTGAATACCAGATTGATATAATCGAGCGTCGTCGGACGCTGATGCACCCGAGCCAGGTGCATGATGTTCGCCGGACTCAGATTGCTGTAAATCTCTTCTTCCAGTTCCTTGTAGCGCTCTTCCAGCCTCGCCAGCTCGTCCGTGAAGTCGATCCGCTGATCCAGGCCGACTTGCCTCAGATGATTGATCTTCTTCCTCAGCTCGTCAAGCGGGTTCTCGAATGGCAGCTCAACGGACATCCGCTCGCACCCCTTTCTCGGGAGCATGCATATCCAGCAGCTTCGTCAGAATCGACTTCATGTCCTTCCGGTGAACCACCTTGTCCAGTTGGCCGTGCTTCAGGTTGAATTCGGCCGTCTGGAAGTTGTCCGGAAGCTTCTGGCGAATCGTCTGTTCGATGACGATGCGTCCGGCGAACCCGATGAGCGCTCCCGGCTCGGCCAGGTTGTAGTCGCCGAGACTGGCGAAGCTGGCGGAGACGCCGCCCATCGTCGGATCGGTGAACACCGAGATGAACAGGCCGCCCTCGTCCTGGAACTTCGCCAGGGCGGCGCTCGTCTTCGCCATCTGCATGAGGCTCAGGATGCTCTCCTGCATCCGCGCGCCCCCGGAGGTCGAGAACAGCAGCAGCGGCAGCTTCTTCTCGCCCGCCAGCTCGATCGCGCGGGCGATCTTCTCCCCGACGACGGAGCCCATGCTTCCGGAGAAGAAGTCGAAGCTCATGACGCCGATGACGGCGGAGAATCCGCCGATCTCGCCGATGCCCGTCACAATCGCATCCTTCAGCCCGGAATTGTCCGTCTGCTGTTGAAGCTTCTTCTTATAGCCCGGGAATTCGAGAGGGTCCTCGGAGACGAGATTCGCGTCGATCTCCTGGAAGGTCCCCTCATCCACCGTCATCGCAATGCGTTCCCAAGCGTTCAAGCGGAAGTGATGCCCGCAGGTGGAGCACACCTTGAGGTTCTTCTCCAACTCTTTGGTGAATTGAATATTGCCGCACTTGGAGCAGCGATTCATCAGCCCTTCGGGAATCTCCCGCTTGGGGCGCTCCTCGGCTTCGCTTGCGGCCTTATCGGGAGACGCATTCGCTCCCATCGGAACTACCGCATACTTCTTCTTCTGGAAAAAATCCTTAAACACAGCGACACCTCACAAGGCACAAAAATGGCGGTCCGTCCGAGCCATTCGTAACGGTCCGCAGCGTTCAGGCGTGACGTGCGCAGGACAGTGCGCCGCTCGATCACGCGCGGCGACGGTCCTCTCGTCCGATCAACGGGTTATCCGCCCCGGTCGCGGGGCTTGCTGACACTTAATCGGAGGCCGAATCCTTAAGGAATGCCGAAGGCGATTCTCTCGGGCGGAGTCGGCTACAGATGCAGAATGCTTCCGAGAACTTCTTGCACTTCCTGAACTTCGCCGGACGGAACCAAGATCTCGTACTGAGGCTTGGTCAGATTGATGGGGCGTATCCGAACGAGGAACCCTTCCTCTGTCAATCGCTTCTGGATCCGCTCCGCAATCTTCGCGGTCGGCGCGATGTAAATGACCGTCCACATGAAGCGGAACCCCCAAAGGATGGCATAATCTTCGACTTCGCAGCCGTCGCGAGCACGCGATCCCGCCCCCGTCCCGGGCGCGGCCGATCGCTTCGCGATCGCGCTGGTTCATCTCGCTGTCCATGCCAAAGCCTGTCCATTCGGTGGAAGTCAAAGAACCTCCACATTACTGAAATGATAGCACACATGGCTTGAGACAAGCAACCGAGCTTTGCGGATCGCCCGCCGGCGCCCGCATCGAGCCCTCCCCGACCGCGGCGAAGCCCTCCTTCGGCCACGCGGCCAAGAGAGGGCTCCCGATTTAACTTTATTTGACCCGGACGCTCCCTTCCCCTAGCAGCGTCTCGATTCGGCGGAGCAGCTCCGGGGACGGCCTTACCATCAATTCGTCGGACAGAGCGACCGTGCGGTGACTTTGCTCGTAGAAAAGCAATGTCGCATGGGTGCCCGGATGTTCGGCGAGCAGCGCCTTCAGCCGATTCAGCGTCGTCGGCTTCTCGCTCGCGGCATCGATCCGGATGTACACCTTCTGATCGCTGGCGTGCCTGTTCGAAGCCGGGACGGCCGGCGGCGGAGCTTGCGGCGGAACTTGCGGTGAAGCTTGCGGCCGCTCCGGGCTCCGCCCCCCCTTGCCGCCGCGCGGCCCTCCGGCCCTGCGCAGCCTGGCCGCCTGCGCGGCCAGGTCCGGCGCGCCAAGCGGAACGAGCTCGTCCGCCAGCAGCTTGAAGTCCTCGTCCCCCATCTGCAGCTTCGCCTTCACGAGCAGCAGCGCGCCCTTGCGGACGTTCGCGGCCGCGGTCCTCCAGACCGAAGGGAACACGACCACTTCCGCCCCCATGATGCGGTCCTCCAGCTCGAGGAACGCCATCGCCTGCCCGCTCTTGGTCGTGATCGACTTGACCGACACGACCATGCCCGCCGTCACCACCGCCTGGCCGTCCGCCGCCTCCGCCAGATCGACGAGCCGGTCGAGCCGCAGCTCCTCCCAGATCCGCTCGTATTCGTCGAGCGGATGCCCGGACAAGTACAGGCCGAGCAGCTCCCGCTCCAGCTCGAGCGTCTGCGTCTGCGTGTACGGCTCAATAGCCGGCAGCTCGACGTGCCAGTTCGGCGATTCGCCGAGATCGAACAGCTCAAGCTGCAGCTCCTCCTTCTCCTTGCGCCAGGAAGCGGCCGCCTCGACCGTCTCGTCGAGCGCGGCGAGCTGCTGGGCGCGGTGCCCGGGCAGCGAGCCGAACGCTCCGGCTTGCAGCAGCGACTCCAGCACGCGCTTGTTGCACACGCGCGGGTCGATCCGCCGGCACAGGTCGGTCAGGTCAGCGAACGGCCCTTCCTTGCGCGCGGCGAGAATGCTCTCGATCGCCTGCGTGCCGACGTTCTTCACCGCGGCCAGGCCGAACCGGATCGCGGGCCGCTCGCCCGGCAGCGGCGTGAACAGCACGCCGCTCTCGTTCACGTCCGGAGACAGCACCGCGATGCCCATCCGACGGCATTCGTCCACGTATTCGGCCGTCTTGCGCTGGTTGCCGATGACGGCGGTCAGCATCGACGCCATGAAGAACACCGGATAGTGCGCCTTCAGGTAGGCGGTCTGGAACGCCAGCACGGCGTAGGCGGCGGCGTGCGCCCGCGGGAATCCGTAGTCGGCGAACCGGACGATCATATCGTAGACGCGGTTCGCCTCCTCCTCGCTGTACCCCTGCCGAACGCTGCCCGCGACGAAGTGCGCCCTCTGCTCGTCCAGCACCTCCCGCTTTTTTTTGCCGACGGCTCGTCTGAGAAGGTCCGCTTCCCCGAGCGAGAAGCCCGCCATGCTCGAAGCGATCTGCATGATCTGCTCCTGGTAGACGATGATGCCGTACGTGTCCCGCAGAATCGGCTCGAGGTCGGGGTGCGGGTACTCCGCCGTCGCGAGCTCGTGCTTCGTGCGGATGAACTGCGGAATGAACTCCATCGGTCCCGGACGGTACAGCGCGAGCACCGACACGATGTCTTCGAACGCGGACGGCTTCAGGTCCTTCAGCACTCGCCGCACGCCCGCGGATTCGAGCTGGAAGAGGCCCGTCGTATCCCCCTTGCCCATCAGCTCGTACGTCGCCGGATCGTCGTAGGAGATCGTCTCCCACCGCAGCTCGGCGCCCGTCAGCTCCTTCACCCCGTGCATCGCCCTCTCGATGATGGACAACGTCCGCAGCCCGAGAAAATCCATCTTCAGAAGCCCGACCGCCTCAAGGTGCTCCATCGAATACTGCGTCAGCGGCACGCCTCCCGTTCCCTCCTGAAGAGGAACGTAGTCGGTGAGCGGCTCCGAGGAGATGACGACGCCGGCGGCGTGCGTGGATGCATGGCGCGGGAACCCTTCCGCCCGCCGGGCCATCGCGATCATATCGCCGACCGGACCGCCCTTCTCGGCGATCGCCTTGAAGTCGGCATTCTCCTTCATCGCCCGCTCGATCGACATGTGCGGAGCGCCGGGAATGAGCTTGGCGGCCTTGTCGACCTCGCCGTACGGCAGGTTCATGACCCGGCCGACGTCCCGCACCGCCGCTCTCGCCGCCAGCGTTCCGAACGTGATGATCTGCGCCACGTGGCCGCTGCCGTACTTGTCCGAGACGTAGCGGATGACCTCGTCCCGCCGCTCGTCGCTGAAGTCGATGTCGATATCGGGCATCGTGACGCGTTCGGGGTTGAGGAAGCGCTCGAACAGCAGCTTGTGCTTCAGCGGGTCGACGTTCGTGATCTTCAGCGCGTACGCCACGAGGCTGCCCGCCGAGGAGCCGCGTCCGGGACCGGTCGCGATGCCGTTCTCGTGGGCGAACCGGATGAAGTCCCACACGACGAGGAAGTAGTCGTCGAAGCCCATGCGGCCGATGACGCCGAGCTCGTAGGCGAGCCGCTCCTCCGCTTGCCGGCGGAAGGAAGAAGGGGCGCTCGAATCTCCGTTCGGCTTCCGCTCCCCGTCGTTCCAATCCGGGCGATGCGAGTAGCGCTCCTCCAGCCCCGCGCGGCACAGCGACTCAAGGTATGCGCCTGCGGTCGTCCCCTCCGGCAGCGGGTGATACTCCGGCAGGATGTGCCGGCCAAGCTCCAGCTCCAGCTCGCAGCGGTCGGCGATGAGCGCCGTGTTCGCGATGGCTTCGGGGAGGTGTGGGAAAAGCTGCCGCATCTCCGCCTCGCTCTTAAGATAGAGCTGAGTGGTCTCGATCTTGAGGCGATCGTCGTCTTCGAGCGTTTTGCCGGTGCCGATGCAGATGAGCACGTCCTGCAGCGAGGAATCCTCCTCGGTCAGGTAATGGGAATCGTTCGTCGCGACAAGCGGAATGCCGGTCTCCTCCGCGAGGCGCTGAATGCCGGCCGCCACCCTCTTCTGCTCGAGAATGCCGTGGTCCTGGATCTCGAGGAAGTAGTCGTCGCCGAACAGGCCGCGGTAGCGCAGCGCCGTCTTCTTCGCCTCTTCGTACCGGTCGCCGGCCAGATGCTGGGACAATTCGCTCGCCAGGCATCCGCTCAGACAGATGAGCCCCTCCGCGTGCTTGCCCAGCATCTCGAAGTCGATCCTCGGCCGGTAATAGAACCCTTCGAGATGGCCGATGGTGCTCAGCTTCATCAGGTTCCGGTATCCCGCCTCGTTCTTCGCGAGCAGGGTCAGGTGATAAATGGGCTGCTCCTTGCGGCTTACCCGCTCCAGGCGGGAGCCGGACGCGACGTACGCCTCCATGCCGATGATCGGCTTGACGCCTCTCTCCCGGCACGCCTTGTAGAACGGAATCGCGCCGTACATGACGCCGTGGTCGGTCAGCGCGAGCGCCTTCATGCCGAGATCGGCCGCCTTGGCCGCCATCTCCTTGATGCGGGAAGCCCCGTCCAGAAGACTGTATTCGCTGTGAACATGCAAATGAACGAAACCGCACATGGGTATCCCTTCTTTTCCACCGGATCATATACGATCATATGTTTGTTTCTCTAATTGTATCATATGACGCGAAGCACGTCCCATATAGATGTTAGGAGGAGGAGGATCGGCATGAACGGAATGAACGAACTGACCAACCTGAATCGGTTCTTGACGCAGGCGACTCTGGACTTCTTCGTCGCGTTCGGCGTCGTGCTGGGCGCTTCGATGCTCGCGGGAATGGCCGCCCTGTTCATCTGGCAGCCGCCGCAGACGATCATGCTGGACATCGTGGTCCGGATCAAGATCTGGGCCGTCGTCGTCGCCATCGGCGGCTCGATCGACCCGATCCGGGTGATCGAATGGAATGTCTCGAAGGGGGCGCTGTCTCCGGCTATCATGCAGGTGGCTTATATTTTGTTCGCCTTCCTGGGGGCGCATCTGGCCAGCGAGCTCGTGCAATGGATGTGTCGGAACGCGG
Source organism: Cohnella fermenti (assembly GCF_004801405.1). Lineage (GTDB taxonomy): Bacteria > Bacillota > Bacilli > Paenibacillales > Paenibacillaceae > Cohnella > Cohnella fermenti. The sequence continues at coordinate 35,119 of NZ_SSOB01000058.1, read as the reverse complement.
GATGACGGACGAGGCAACGGGCGAGGCGACGGACGAGGCGACGGGCGGAGGTGAGGGCAAGTGAGAGTTCCAGACTTCCAGCGTTATCGCAAGGGGCTCCAATCCATCGCGTTTTTCCTGTGCGGGATGATCGTCGGGGCGGCGCTCTACAATGCGATGGTCGTGGACCAATCGAATCGCATCATCGAGCAGAACTTCGACCTGAAGGAGCAGCTCTCCCTGACCGAAGCGCAACTGCAGGCGAACAAGAAGGTGACGGTCATCCGCAGCATCGTCTCGTTCGTGCTCGAGAAGGACGGCAAGCCCCCCCTCGACAAGGCGGCCGAGGCGGAGCTGAAGACCAAGCTGGAGAAGGATCTGTCCATCCTGATCGGCAACAGCATCTACGACATCGGCTCGGATGCGGAGCTGGTGCGCAAGCTGATCGCGGGCAAGCCGTACGAGACGGCCATGGGCAAGACGTACACCGTCAGCATCCGGACGATGCTGCTCGCCGATTCGGTGCTCCAGGTGTGGGTCGAGGCGAATCTCTCGGCGGTGAAGTGACCGCAGGAGGCGCAGAGGGCTCGCCTATTCGCATTGGCAGAGGGGGCAGCGCTCCCATCTGTCTCTCTAGAGAGGGTGCCTTATCCCGTCTGTTCAGGCCATGAATTTCCAATAATTAGGATTCTGACAAGAGGGGATAAGGCACCCTTTCTGAAAAGATGGAACGAGCGTTTGCCGATAGTGCGACAAAAATACGGGGTGGGGGTATCCCAGTCGCGTCCCCTCGCCGCCTCCGGGCCCCGATCACATCGCGCACGAGCACGAATGCGAAAAATCGCATTCGTTCCTTGCAGCTCGGGCGATTTGGCGGATTATATGCGAAAAACCGCATATATCAAGCAGAAAGCTCTCGCCAACTGCGCGATATATACGAAAAATCACATAAAACCTCCAAAATCGGCGCTCAAAACCAAAACGAATGTGAAAAATCACATTCATCCTAGCGGTCGACCGCCACCCAAGCCCGCCGGCCAAGCCCGCCACCCAAGCTCAGATGCCACGGGCAGGCTCCTATGCTACAATAGAGGACAAAACTCGTATCTAGAAGGAGCTGCTACTCTCTCGATGGAATCCGCACTTCAATGGGTCCTGGGCGTGCTTGTCATCGTATCGTCCGTCCTGTCCGTCTTCTTCAGCTACCGTTCGCGCCGGTCGTCCGACACGATTCTGAGAGGCTTGTACGGGGCCCGGATGAACATCTGCCTGGGCCTCACGCTGATCCTGCTCGCGCTGATCCAGATGCTGCTGTTCAGCGGCTCGACGCTGCGCGTCATCATCGGCGCGATCTTCCTCGTGCTCGGCCTGTTCAACCTGTTCGCGGGAATGCGCAACCATTCCTACTTCACCAAGCATCGATCGTCTGCGCGGTAAGCAGCGCCCTCGCCATGACGTCTCCGTCCTGCATGACCGTCACTTCCATCATCAGGTGGCGACGGCTCGCCTCGATCACGCTGGGCAGGATGGAGAGCGAGGCGTCGATCGGCACCGTTCTGAGGAAGTAGGTCGTCATGTTCTGGAGCACGTGGTCCCGCCGCTGCAGATCGTTCGCGGCCCGCGCCGCCGCCTGCTGCATCAGCATCGTCAGCACGCCCTCCGATACGGTGCCGAACGGCCCGATCATCTGCGGCGTCGCCAGCCCCGCGAACAAGAGCCGATTCTCCTCGTCCCTCCGCTCCGAGAAGCCTCCCCAGATCAGCGCGTCGAACGTCTCTCCCTGATGCAGATTGTTCGAAGCGAACTGCATCGACCGCAGCACCTCCGCCCGGCTCACGACGCCGACCAGCTTCCGCTGGCGGTCGACGACCGGCAGCAGGTCGATTCCTTCCGACACCATCCGGTGGGCGGCCGACGCGATCGGCGTCGCCATCGTCACCGTCATCGGCCTGCGCGTCATCAGCTTGTCCAGCGTCTGCGTCCCCGGGGAACCGACGACGTCCTTCGACGTGACAATGCCGACGACGCGATTCCAGTCGTCCGTAATCGGGAAGCGGCTGTAGCCCGCCTCTTCGCTCAGCTTCAGGAACTCCGCGACGGTTGCGCCCATCTTCAAGGCTCCCGCCTTCGCCTGCGGCTCGACGAGATCCGCGATCGTCATGATCTTGCGCTTGATCAGCCGGTCGTACATCGCGCGGTTGATCATGGACGCGACGGTGAACGTGTCGTGCTTGCAGCTTAGGATAGGAAGCTGCCTCTCGTTCGCGTACGTGCGCACCTCCTCGCTCGTGCCGAACCCCCCGGTGACGAGCACCCCTGCGCCCTGCTCGAGGGCCAGCCGCTGCGCGTTCGAGCGATTGCCGACGATCAAGAGGCTGCCCGCGTCGATATACCCCATCATCTCTCCGAGCTCCATCGCTCCGATGACGAACTTATGCAGCGTTTTGTCCAGGCCGTCCTTGCCTCCGAGCAGCTCGCCCTGCACGATCTCCAGCACCTCGGCGAACGTCAACTGCTCCGGCTGGCTGCGGCGCTTCCGGTCGACCCGCACCGTGCCGATTCGCTCCTTCGTGTTGACGTAGCCGAGCTGCTCCGCCTCCTTCAGCGCACGGTAGGCCGTCCCCTCCGACACGTCCCGATCCTTCGCCATCTGCCTGACGGAGATTCGCGTGCCGACCGGCAGTTCCTTGATGTAATGCAGCAGTTGCTCGTGCTTCGTCAGTTCCGCATTCGTATCCTCTGCGCTCTTGCCCGTCATTCGTCCGCCTCCTGCACTCTTCTCCTCTCATCATACTTTAACTCTGAAGCTGCTTCAATTGATAGAACTCGCCTTGCTTCGCCATCAATTCGTCGTAGGTGCCGATCTCGACGCAGCGGCCCATCTTCATGACGACGATGCGGTCCGCATCGCGGATCGTGGACAGCCGGTGCGCGACGATAAACGTCGTGCGGCCCTTGATCAGCTCCTGCATCGCTTGCTGAACGTAATATTCCGATTCGTTGTCGAGCGCGGACGTCGCCTCGTCGAGCAGGATGATCTTCGGGTCGCGGATCAGCGCCCGGGCGATCGCGATGCGCTGGCGCTGGCCGCCGGACAGCTTGCCGCCATGCTCGCCGACCGGCGTATCGAGCCCCTGCGGAAGCATGGCGATCACATCCCGCAGATGCGTCATGCGAATGACCTCCTCCAGCTTCTCCTCGCTTACCGTCGGCAGTCCGTACGTAATATTTTCCCGGATCGTTCCCGAGAACAGCACCGTGCTCTGATGGACGACCGCCAGGCGCTGCCGGTAATCGCTCATGTCCAGCTCATCCAGCGGAATGCCGTCGAGCAGCACCCTCCCCTTGGACGGGCGGCTGAAGCCGATCGCGAGGTTGAGCACCGTCGACTTGCCCGCGCCGGAAGCGCCGACGAGAGCGATGCATTCGCCGGCCTTCACCTCGAGGCTGAAGTCCGAGAGCACGTGGCGGTCCGAATTCGGGTAGCCGAAGTGGACCCGCTCGAACGAGAAGGCGCCCTTCACCTTCTCCGGCTTCTTCTTGCCCCGGTATTCCTCCTCGTCCTTCGAGAACAGAATCTCCGTCACGGAGTAGATCGACTCGAAGCCCTTGGCGATGTTCGGATACACGTTAAGCAGTTGGCTGACCGAGTTCAGAATCATCGTGAAGAACGACTGGTACAGCACGACGTCTCCGACCGGAATCGTGCCCTGGTAGGCGAGCAGCACCGTAAACGCCAGGCAGAGCACCTGGAACACCTGGAATGTCACCCAAGCGGAAGAGCCGAAGTACGCTTCCACGATATCGAGGCGATATCCCTTGCTCAGCAGGCGGCCGAGCGTCGAATCGATCTTGGCGATCTCCGTCCGCTCCAGCCCGTGGGCGCGGGTCACCGGCATCATGCCCACCATCTCGGATACCTGGCCGGACATCGACTCGATCTGCTTGCGGAACTCCTGGTTGGAGCTCTGAATCTTCTTGCGGAAAAACCTTATCACGACCAGAGCCGCCGGAATCGTCAGCACGAAGAACCCGGTGACGAGCAAGCTGCGGGAGGCCGTGATGCAGATGGCGACGATAACGCTGACGATGGCGGGGACGACCGAGAGCATCACCTGGCGGGACAGGAACTCGATCGCCTCGACGTCCCGGAGCACCTTCGATTGGAGCTTGCCCGCGGCCAGCTCCCCGTGCGCCGACATCGAGAGCCGCTGCAGCTTGCGCACGAGCGTGCTCCGCAATCCGGCTTCCACGAAGCGAATCGCCTTGCTCATGTACGAGATGTGCAACACCTGCGTCGGGATGTTCTGCACGATGACGACCAGAAGCACGGCGACGTTCCACCACAGCTCCGAGCGGCCGTGCTGCTCCGGCTTCGTCGCCAGGTTGATCAGATTCGCCGTGACGATCGGCAGCACGTAGACAGGCGAATGCTTAAGCAGGAAGAAAAAGACGGAGAGGGCCAGCTTCGGCCAATGGTCCTTGTACAGCAGCGACAGGAATCGCGACGGGCGCCGGTCCGTCAGCGATTCGTTCGCGAACAGATGCTCCATGCCGTACGAGGCTCCTTCGGAATGGACACCCGCTCCCGGACCCGGACTGCGGGCTTCGCGGGCGGTTGCGGCTTCGGCGGTGCTCATGATGATCCTCCTACTCGATTAACGAATAATAATAGTTGTAAACGCGCGTTCACAGTTGGTTGACTTCATCATTTTCAGGCATAACGGGCCCGCTGTAAACCGCGAAAAACAGGGAGAACCGTCCTTGAAAAACGTTTTCCGTCCTTCTTCGGGGATACGGTCCGGTCAATGCCAGATTTGCTCGGGAATGATCCTTCGTGCTCCGTTATTCTCCCGCTTCGAACGACACGGCAAAAACCCAGCCTGCCCGGACGGGGCGGCTGGGTTCAATGGAGCGGCCGTTATGCGCTGATCAGTTTCAGAATAAGCGATGCCTTGGAGTTCACCTGAAGCTTCAGGTTGATTCGGGAGATATGAACCTTGACGGTGTGGTGGCTGATTCCGAGCAGAATGCCGATATGCTTGTAGTCGTAGTCGCGCATCCAGTAGGAGAGAATTTCTTTCTCCCGCTGGGTCAGACGGTGTTTCTCGGCCAATCTCTCAAAATTCGTCTCGATATTCACCTTTTCCATAGTCAATCCCTCCGTTTGCGTAGTTTGCTTAATCTAGAGCATTTAAGCGGATTTTCTCTCATTATAGACAGCGCCGGCCGCAGATGCTGTCAGTTCGTCGTGTCGGAACCGATAGAATCAAAAAAAACTCGTCCGAATCGTCAAAAGCCCGCCCCCGTAAGGGGCGAGCGACAAAAAAAGCAGCTTCCGCGCGCTTGGTCCGGTGGACTAGGCCGGGGACGGACGCCGCAAAAAGCGGAAGACGGTCGATTCCCGCGGCGTTCGTTCGAATCGAGTCGAATGAACGGAGGCCGCCTGTGAGCGAAGACCCGCTACTTAATATATACGCCGCCGAACGGAAGCAGCTCGCGCAGCAGACGCTTCACGATGCCGTCCCCGTTCAGATGATCGCGCAAGCCGGAATCGGTTCCGCCGCATTGAATCAGAATCGGGCCGCGGCCCGTGAGCTGCCATTGGACGCCCATGTGCTGGCTCGCCAGCGTGTTCCCGTAGACGGACAGCCTCACGTCCGCCTTCTCGGGATAGGCGACGAGGGACCCGGCTTCGGCGAACACCGGCACGTCCGGGCTGAGCGGCAGCGAGGCCATGGCCCCCGCCGTGACAACGCCGAGCTTCCCCGGTCCGGAGAACCTCATCCGCACCCATTCTCTCGTGATCCATGCCGTGCGAATCTTCTGGATGCGGCTCTTCATCTCGAGCCCGTCGGTATAGAAGAGCACATGGCGGAAGTTAAACAGAAGGTCGCTGTCCTCCGCGATGTCGACGACGGTCAGCGAGCATTCGACCGGCAAGCCGAGCACCGCTTCGGCCGGGCCGGTCAGCTTGGAGCGGACCCACTTCCTCTTCCGATAGGCATTCGGCAGGTCCATAACCCGGTCCTCGCGGCTGGCCGGCGATCCCCGGAATGCAACGATCGCCTTCGGATGGAGCACATGAAGCGCCTCGCCTTCCTCCAGCTCGATGCGGACATGCTCCTGCGGATGAGGCGCCGCGACGTTCATCGGCTCTGCCCTCCCGCGAAGCGGCGGTGACGGCGCCATGCTGCGAACCGCCAGAGCCGGATCGACAAGAAGTACGCCAAGCCGAAGCCGACAATCGTAACCGCCGTCAGGATGATCTTCCTCGTCAATGCCGCCTTGCGCTCCTTGTCCCGCTGCGCCTGCTCAAGCCGTTCGAGAAGCGCCGCGTTCTGGGCGGCGAGCGACTCGTTCTGCGAAGCCAGCGTATCGTTGCGGTCGGCCAGCGTGCCGTTCTGCTCGGCAAGCGACTCGTTCTGCCCGATCAGCGCCTCGGTGCGCTGCTGCAGCTCCTCGCGCTCCGCGGCGAACTGCTCGGCCTGGCGATTCAGCTCTTCCTTCGTCTGATTATATTCGGATTGAATCTCCTCAAGCTTGTCCGGCGCTTCGTAGATGTCCTTGATCCGGTCGACGAAGCCCGCCTCGGCCGGAACGGCCGTCAGGAAACCCGCGCTCATTATCGCCAACGCCAATAGAAGTGCAATCTTGCGAAGCGGCAGGCTGCGGAGATATGTAGCGGCGAACCGGTGTTTCATGCCCTTCACCGTCCTTTGAAGTCGAATAAGAAAGAATGCTGGCGAACTCTTATTCTATCAAACGAACGGGGGCGGAGGAAAGTTCCAAATTGCCGCCCTCAATATTCGCTTCACAATATTCGCTTCACAATATTCGCTTCAATATTCCCTTGTCGCAAGCTCGCGCTTCGCCGTCTCCTGGGTGAACACCCCCTCCGAAGTAATGATTTTCATAGGGAGCTCCTTGCCGGCCATATAATCCTTCACGGCCTTCATCAACTGAGGGCCGAGCAGCGGGTTGCACTCCACGACAAAATTCAGCTTGCCGGTGCCCAGAGCCTTCAAGGCGGCCCTGGTCGCGTCGATCGAGATGAGCTTGATGTCTCTGCCCGGCCGCAAGCCGTACTGCTCGATGGCCTCAATGGCCCCGAGGGCCATATCGTCATTGTGCGCGTACACGACGTCGATGTCGCTGCCGTGTGCGGCCAGCGCCTCGAGCATAAGCTTCTTCCCCGATTGCAGCGTGAAGTCGCCTTGCATGGATTGGACAATTCGATAATTGGGCTCACTCCGGATAATCTCTTCGAACCCTTGCTTGCGCCCCACGGCCGGGTCCGAATCCTTCGTTCCCTGAAGCTCGACGATATTGACGGGCACGCTGCTGTCGTCGATCTCGTGGACAAGCCACCTTGCGGCACGCCGCCCTTCCTCGACGAAGTCCGAGCCGATATAGGCCGTCCAGAGAGAGTCGTCGCTTACTTTGACCTCGCGGTCGGACAGAATAACCGGAATTCCCGCCTGCTTCGCTTCCAGCAGCACCTCGTCCCAGCCGGTCTTGACCACCGGGGAGAAGACGATAAAGTCGACCTTGCTCGCGATGAACTGGCGAATGAACTCGATCTGCTTGTCTTGCTTCTGAAGCGCGTTCTCGTAGATCAATTCAATATTTTCTTCCTTCGCGGCATTGATCACGGAATTGGTATGCGCCAGCCGCCAGCCGCTCTCCAGGCCCACCTGCGCAAACCCGATCTTGATCGGACTCGCTTCGGTCAATTCCCGCACCGGCTTCGGCTCGGGGTTCGCCGCCTTGCGAATATACGCGTCTGCGTTCTGCTCCGTTATCTGATGGCTTCTCAGGATGACCTTCTTCGGAAGCCCCTTCTCCTTGCTCAGAATATCGACCGCATACTGGATCGCTTCTCCGCCGCCTGTGGGACTTGTGAAGGTTCCGGTAATCGTGCCATTTTCGACCAGATTCAGCCCTCCGGATTCCCCCGCGACACCGTCCACCCCGATCACCTTCACCCCGGTCAGCCCCTGCTTCTTAAGCGCAATCGATGCGCCCAACGCCATGGCATCGTTGTGAGCGAAGATGAGGTCGATGTCCGAATCGGCCTGAAGGCTCTTCGTCAGCTCGTCTTCGGCCTTGTCGCGCTGCCAGTCCGCATAGATCGAATCGACGATCCGAATATCGCTGCGATCGGACAGCCCTTCGCGGAAGCCTTCGCTGCGTTCGGCCACCGTCGGGGAGCCTTGCAGGCCCAGAAGCTCGACGATGCGATTCTCGCCGGGACCCAGAAGCTGCTTCGCATATTCGGCCGCCTTGCTGCCGATCAGCCGATTATCCGTTCCGATATACAAGGTATAATCGTACCCCGTGACGCCCCGCCCCAGCACGATAACGGGAATCTTGCTGTAAATCTCGGTAATCGCGGGGGTCAGCACAATCGGATCGTCCAGCGAGATGATAAGCAGATCGATCCCGTAGCCCATCAATTTATGCAAGTCCTCGCTCTGCTGCACGCTGTCGTTCCCGCCGTCCGTGAAGATCACTCTCAGGTTCGGATAGGCCGCCGCCCCCCTCTTGATCTCCTCGTTCATCAACACGCGCCACGGCTCGTTGAGGCTTGGCTGCGAGACGCCGATCAGGAACTTCACCTCGTCGCTTGTCCCGTGCTTCTCCGAACCGCTGCAGGAGTACAAGCTTACCAGTCCCAGGAAGGCGACCATAAACAACAGCATCTTCAATTGCGCACCCTTCATGACCGGCTTCCCTTGCGATAGGACATGGGAGACACGCCGGTAATCTTCTTGAAGGCATTGCTGAAGTAATGCTGGCTGTTGTAGCCCACCTTCTCGGCGATCTCGTACACCTTGTAGCTCGGATCGTTCATGAAGAGCACGGCTTGCTTGATCCGCACCTCGGTCAAGTAGTCGATGAAGGAGGAGCCGATCTCCTTCTTGAGCAGCTTGCTTAAGTAGGTAGGGCTGACGCGCACCTGGTCCGCAACCTCCTGCAGGGACAGATTCGGCATCGCATACGCCTGCTCGACAATCTTCTTGGCAAGCAGGACGACGGGCGACAAGCTTCCCTTCATGCTGATGCCCTTGACGAGCTCGTTATAGATCTGGTCCGCGCGAAGATAGGAATCCCCCATCACCTTATCCGCATATATAACCATCCTCGCAAGAATCTCCTCGAATTTGTTCTGGATGGCCGTGCACAGGTCGCTCCAATCGCTCTCCTTCTCCATGGAAGAGAAGAGGACGAGATGACCTTTATCGTCGTGGAATACAAGATGCGGAGATTTGTTCCGAACGATATCCTCGACGATGTTCTTGGAGGCGAAGTCCAGCAGATCCTTGGTCCATTCCTTCTTCACGGTGCCCACATTGGTGCTCTGCACAACCTTAAACACCGCCATCCGGGTCGAGGCGTTAATCGCAAGCTGCATATAAGTAAGATTGGCCTCCGCTTCGGCGGTGTCCACCAGGCCGTTTATCCACTTCCGCAGAAAATGATCCCGGATCAAAAGGGAATTGTTCGTTAGCTGTTTGTTCGTAAACGTGCGGAACTCTTCTTTTATCCTCTGACTCGTCAGCTCGGCCAGCGTGTTATCGATCACTTCTTGCAACTGCGCTTTGTCGACGGGCTTGAGAATGTAGTCGAACACATTCAGCTTCACGGCTTGCTGCGCGAATTTGAATTCGTCGTAGCCGGTAATGACGATGATCAGGCATTTGTACTCCAACTGCAGCTCTTTAATGAACGATAGCCCGTCCATAAACGGCATATTGATGTCGACAAAGACGAGATCGGGCCTGGTCGCCTTGGCCAATTCCAGCGCTTCGATTCCGTCCTCCGCTTCCCCTACAACTTGAATGCCCAGCTCCTCCCACGGAAGCACCTTCCGCAGCCCCCGTCGAATTCTCGGCTCATCATCAGCGATAAGTAATTTCCACATCGTGTTCTCCCCTTTGGACGATTAAGTTCAAGCGGCCGCTTCCTCTGTCTACAACGGCAAGAAGACTTCCACCCGGGTGCCGGCCTCGTATTCGCTGTGCACCTCGATTCCATAGGAGATCCCGTACGTCAAGCGAATCCGCTCGTTCACATTAAACAGGCCGAAGCCGTCCTTATGCTCGGGGTTCCCGACGTGGATCACGCCCTGCCGGATGATCTCAAGCTGCTCCGGCTTCATCCCGAGCCCGTTGTCGATGACGGACAGCACCAGCTTGCCGTCTCTCGCTTCCGACTCGATGCGAATGTGGCCTTTCCCTTTCTTCATCTTGATGCCGTGATAGATGGCGTTCTCCACGAGCGGCTGAAGAATCAGCTTCAGCACTTTGCTTTTCTTCAGTTGATAGGGAAGTTCATTGATTTGGTAGCTGAGCTTGCCTTCATAACGCATCATCTGAATAATCAAGTAGCTCTCGACATGCTTGATCTCGTCCTCCAGCGGGATATGCTCGTTCCCCCTGCTAAGGCCGATCCGGAACAGGTTGGTAAGCGCGATGACAATCTCCACGATATCGTCGGCATCGCGATCCTGGGCCATCCACTGGATCGTATCGAGCGTGTTGTATAGAAAATGCGGCTTGATCTGCTCCTGGAGCACCTTTAATTCCGCTTCCCGTTTCCCCTTTTGTTCGGAGTAGACCATGTGGATAAGCTGCTCGATCTCCTGGACCATCTTGTTGAAGCTGTCGCCCAATTGGCCGATCTCGTCCTTCGAACGGCCCTCGAACCTCAGATGCAGCTCGCCTTCCTCTACCCTCTGCATAATTCTGCGCAGCTTGCGAACCGGCTTGATAATCGAATTGGTGAAGAACCAGGAGACGAGCACCGCGAGAAATACGGTGAAGAGGACAATCACCACGGTGTAGAATTGCCATTTGATAACGAAGGACTTCGCCTCGTCGAACGGGAACACGACAACAATCTTCCAGCCGATATGCTCGAACCTGTCCTGCATAATCTGATAGGAGCGATTGTTTATCGTCTTCTCGATGCTCGTGTAACCGCTTTCCAACCATTCGTTGTTAATGCGATAAACGATCGGATTCACCGGCGAATAAACGATGCCGCCTTGGGCATCCGTAATATAGACGAACCCGCTCTTGCCCAAGGACACCGACTCGATTGCCGTCTGGATGATGCTCAGCTCCATATCGAGCAGAATGACGCCGAGCACGCCGCCGGTGGCCGGGTCCTTAATCGCCTGCACGAACGACAGCACCTGATCCGCGCTGTAGTTGTGCTCCGCTTTAATATTTCTTCCAATCGGCTTGCTGATCAGCAGCACTTCGTCGGGATTGCTTGCCGCCTGCTTGTACCAGCTCTCCGAGGTTAAAGGATCGCGGATCATTCTGTCCAGCTTGTTGCTTACATACTGGTCGGCCGCATTGACCATTAGAATTCCGGCAATCTCGGGATGTCTGTTCTCATAGATTCCGATAACCTTCCCCACGTCGGCCCGCAGCGGCGCTTGCCCGGGATCGGCAGCGTTCGCTTCCGCAGCGGCGGCGAAGAACGCCGTCACCTTGTCGTCGTTCGCGAGATAGGCGAGTATATTTTCCATTTCGTTAAAGTAATGAATGACGTTGTTCTTCACTTGGCCCATCATCTGAATCGTATGCTTATTGGTCGTATCTTCTATGGACCGCTTGTACACGGTCGTTCCTATCGCACTTAAAGTGGCGATCGATATAAGAATAATAATGACAAAATAAATGAGAAGTTTGAACCGAATGCTGCGATTCTGAAACCGTTGGATGAACTCCAAACTCTTGATGTCCGCTATCACATTCTCACCTATTTCTATGTTTCTATCAGTATACTTCGGCTGCCAGCCGCGGAACATAACAAATTGCAAAGAGGCGGGAGCCCCTTTGCAATCTATCGTTTTAGCCCTTAGTACAAACGGTTCGGCAAGGCGTCGATGGCCTTCTGGCCGAAGTACACGTCTTCGTCCGACTTGATCCACTTCTCCAGCGTTTGGCCGGCCTGGTAGTCCAGGATGGCTTGCTTCAATTGCGGCCCGAGAAGCGGGTTGCATTCCACCGTTACGTTCAGCTTGCCGTCGCGGATCGCTTCGAAGGCCGCCTTGATGCCGTCTACCGATACGACGAAGATGTCGGTGCCCGGCTTCAAGCCATATTCTTCAATGGCCTGGATGGCGCCGAGAGCCATGTCGTCGTTGTGGGCATACACGGCTTGAATGTTTTTGCCGTCGGACTTCAGGAACGCTTCCATCACTTCCTTGCCCTTGGCGCGCGTGAAGTCGCCGGATTGCGACTTGATGATTTTATAGTTGGGGTTGGCGTCAACAATCTCCTGGAAGCCCTTCTGGCGGTCGTTCGCGGCGCTTGCGCCAACCGTGCCTTGAAGCTCGACGATGTTGACCTGCTTGTCGGCGCCAAGCTGATCGATCATCGTCTTGGCGGCATTCTGGCCTTCGAGAATGAAGTCGGAGCCGATGAACGACGTGTACAGGGACTCGTCGCTTACCTTGACCGTACGGTCAAGCAGGAAGACCGGAATGTTGGCCGCCTTCGCTTCTTCCAGCACCGTCTCCCATCCGGATTCCACGACCGGAGCGAGGGCGATGGCATCTACCTTCTGGGAGATAAAGGTTCGAATGGCCTTGATTTGGTTCTCTTGCTTCTGCTGCGCATCGGAGAACTTCAGCTCGAATTGCGGATCGTTGCCGAACGTATCCTTGATCGATTGGGTCTCCGCATCGCGCCAGCCGCTCTCCGCACCGATCTGCGAGAAGCCGAGCACGATCTTCTTGTCCGCTGCCGGCGAGCTTGCCGGAGCCGCGCTCTCCGTGTTCGTGCCCGTGTTCGCCGGCGAGCTGCTTGCGCCGCCGCTGCCGCCGTTGTTGCTGCCGCATGCGGATAACAGCAGCCCCGCCGCCAGCACGGTTGTCATTACGTAAGAGCTCTTTTTGAATTTAAACACTTGTTTGTTCCTCCCTTTGAATTCTATGTTTTGCTTGCATTCCCAATATAAAGTTTTATAAATCGATTGTATTTAGAAAATAACGTTATAATTTGCTATATTCAGCATTCGTTAACGGCTGCAATTGCGGAGGCGTCATCGTGCTTCCATGGTTGATCACCCGTCGTCTCTGCCTGCGGATAACGATTACTCGCTGCAGCAGAATGAACAGGAACAGCAGGAAGCCGACCGCGATCTTCGTCCACCAGGAGCTGAGCGTTCCTTGGAACATGACGATCGTCTGAATGATCCCGGAGCAGATCACGCCAAGCAGAGGGCCGACCAGGTAGCCGAAGCCGCCTGTCAGCAGGATGCCGCCGATGACGCAGGCCGCAATCGCATCCATCTCCATTCCCATCAGGTGCAGGTTGTAGCCCGACAGCATGTAGAACGTGAACACAATCCCGCCAAGCGCCGAGCAGAAGCCGCTGATCGTATAGACCAGCACCGTAATGCGGGGAACGGGAAGACCCATCAGAACCGAGGACTTCTCGCTTCCGCCGACGGCGAACACCGCTCTGCCGAACTCGGTATACTTCGCTGCGTAGACCGCCAGCGCGACTACGACCAAGGCGATAATAACGCTGACCGAGATAAAGTTCGACCCGACCAGATGGATTTTGTACTTCGATATCGACAGGTACGTCGGGTTCTCGATGACAATGCTCTGCGTGGTGATGAAGTAGCTCGCGCCCCGCGCCAGGAACATCCCCGCCAGCGTAACAATCCACGGGTGCAGATCGAAGCGTTGAATCAGGTAGCCCTGCGCTGCGCCAAACAAGATGCCGATGATCAGACAGATCGCCATGACGGCATAGGCGTTCATTCCTTGCTGCAGCAAGGAGGCCGATACGACACTGATAAAAGCCACCACGGAGGCGACCGACAGGTCGATGCCGCCTGTAATAATAACGAAGGCAAGGCCGGTGGCCACGATAATCAGGTACGCGTTGTCGATGAAGAGATTAAAGAACACCTGCCAGGAGAAGAAGCCCGTATAAAGCACCGAACCGGCTCCGTACAACAGAAGGATCAGAAGCAAGGTTGAGAAAATAATGATGTTGTTCTGGTTGATTCGGAGGCCCAGCCTCATCCGTTCGAGCTTCATCCGATCACCGCCTTCTTGCTCTTCTGCTGGAACATCTGCCTGAAGCGATCGGATTGCATCAAGCTTACGATGATAACGACAATCGCTTTGACCACCATGATTCTCTCGGGCGGCACGCCCATGGAATAAATCGTTGTGGTCAGGGATTGAATGAACAGCGCGCCGATTACGGTGCCTGCCAGGAAGAACCGTCCGCCGCGCATCGACGTTCCGCCGATAACAACGGCCAGAATCGCATCCAGCTCGATCCACAAGCCGGCGTTATTCGCGTCGGCGCTGCTGATGTTCGAGCTCACGAGCAGTCCCGCAATCGCAGCACACAGCCCGCATACGATATAGACGAACAGGTAAATTTTCCGAGGCTCCACCCCCGCATATTCGCTGGACACCTTGTTGGTCCCCGTCGCTTCCAGGAACAGGCCGAGCGCTGTGCGCTTCTTCAGATACAGTACGAGAAGGAACACGAACGCCGCGATAAAGATCGAGAAGGGAAGCCCGAGGAAGAACCCCTTGCCGATAAATCCGTAAGACTTGCTGTCCGTCGTCAACACTTTGCCTTCCGTAATGAGCTGGGCAATGCCCCGTCCGACGGTCATCAGGATCAGCGTCCCGACCATCGGCTGTATGCCCAGGTAAGCAATCAGCACGCCGTTCCAGAGGCCGCACAGAGCGCCGACGATCAGAGCGGCGCCGATTGCCATCCACAGCGGCACAACGCCGATCAGGGAGATTGCGACCGCCCCTGCGATAGCCAGCACGGAGCCTACCGAGATGTCGATTCCTTCCTTCGCAATGACCAGCGTCATCCCGATGGCGATGACCATAATCGGCGCCGCACGGTTCAGAATATCGATCAAGCTGCCGAACAGATGACCGTCCTTGATCTCCATATGGAAGAATCCCGGGACAAAAAACAAATTAAACAGCAGGATCGCGGCCAAGGCGGTAAGGGGCCAGATGATCTTCGTATGCATGATGTTAGCTGCCCGTCTGCGGGTATTGCTCACTGGTTCCGCCTCCCTCTGCAATCATCTTCATAATGCTTGCTTCATTCATGTCGCCGCCGCTGATCTCGCCCACCTGCATCCGGTCGCGAAGCACGACGATCCGGTCCGCGCATTCAATCATCTCCTGAAGCTCGGACGAGATAATAAGGATGGAGAGCCCCGACTTCGCCAGGTCGAGAATAAGCCGGCGAATCTCGCCCTTGGAACCGACGTCGATTCCCCGTGTCGGCTCGTCCAGAATAAGCAGCTTCGGCTCGGTGGCCAGCCACCGGGCCAGAATGACCTTCTGCTGATTGCCGCCGCTCAGGTTGTCGATCCGCTGCTCCATGCTCGGCGTCTTGATCCGCAGCAGGTCGATGAACCTCTGTGCGATCTCCTGCTGCTTCTTCAGCGGAATATAGTTGAAGATCCCCTTCTTCGCCTGCAGGGCCAGAACAATATTCTCGCGGATGGTCAGTTCCCCTACGATGCCGGCGATCTTGCGATCCTCCGGGCAGAACCCGATCCCTTGGCGGATCGCCTTCTTCGGGTTCATCGATTGGAACTGCTCGGCCCCGAGCGTCATGACGCCGCTGTCGGCTTGATCGATGCCGAAGATCAGATTGGCGAATTCCGAACGTCCGGAGCCTAACAGTCCCGCCAACCCGACGACTTCGCCCTTCCTCACGCTCAGGCTTACCGGCTTGATCGACCCCGCCCGGGTCAGCGACTTCGCCGCCATCACCACTTCCGGCGTATAGCTCGATTCCGTCTTGCGATGCTCGTCCTCTTCCTTCCACTCGCGTCCGATCATATGGGTGACCAGGCTGCTCTTGGACAGCTTGCTTGTCTCGTATTCGCCGACCAGCGACCCGTTGCGCAGAATCGTGATGCGATCGGTAATCTCATAGACCTGGTCAAGGAAGTGGGTGACGAAGACGATTCCCATGCCTTCGTCCCGAAGCTTGCGCATTACCGCGAACAACTGCTGCACCTCTTGGGCGTCAAGGCTGGACGTCGGCTCGTCCAGAATCAGCACGCCGCTGGACATGTCCACCGCTCTGGCAATGGCGACCATCTGCTGAATCGCTACCGAATAATCGGACAGGGATTTCTTCACATCCAGGTTCAAATTCAAACGCCTCAGCAATTGCTCGCTGTCCGCATGCATCTTCTTCCAATCGATCGCCCCTCTTCGCCTGGGCAAGCGCCCGATATACAGGTTCTCCGCCACCGACAGATTCGTGCACAGGTTAATCTCCTGATAGACGGTGCTGATCCCAAGGTGCTGGGCTTCCAGCGGCGATCTGGCGACGATCGGTCTTCCGTTCAGATATACCTTCCCTTGGTCCATCGGATGAACGCCGGTCAACACTTTTATCAAGGTCGACTTCCCCGCGCCGTTCTCGCCCATCAATGCGTGGACCTCGCCTTGGCGAAGGGTAAAGTTCACGTCGCTGAGCGCCTTCACCCCCGGGAAGGTTTTGCTCACTTCTTCCATCTTCAGCAGTACGTCTCCGCTCCTCATTAGGCCACTCCTTCCTGGATGAACACTCTGTTTTTATTGGTCATCTCTCATTTTACGGATTCGGAAGAGCGCTGTATTTACACGCAAATGGTCTTTTATATACTATTCGGACTTATGTTTACCTGAACGAGCGGGAGAGGAGACCTAATGCCCCCAGAGGGGGAGACGGCGCGGGGGGAGACGGCGCGGGGGAGACGGCGCGGGGGAGACGGCGCGGGGGAGACGGCGCGGGGGAGACGGCGCGGGGGAGACGGCGCGGGGGGAGACGGCGCGGGGGGAGACGGTGCGGGGGAGACGGTGCCGCGTACCGGATGCATGGCTAGCTGATCTCTAGGCATTGAGCGCGCCGCTCCTCTCCCGCTCCGTGAGCCCATTTTGCCCTCTGATCCGCCGGCTCTTTTGCGATTTTATGCGGTTTTTCACATTCATCGGTTTGAATGAGCCGCTTTCTCGGCGTTTTATGTGATTTTTAGCCTACATGCGGCAACGGGAGCCGGAGTTTTCTCTATATAGGCTATTTCTCACATAGAATCGTCCAACCTGCCCGTTATCGCGACGCTCGAATGTGATATTTCACATAAATCCCTCTATCCGGCGAGTCCGACGAGATGCCCGGTCCCCCTCCCGCACGATTCTAAATGGGCTGCCCCAAAGCTTATAGATTCTTATATGCGGCCAAAAACCGCCACCCCCGATGAGAACGGAGGCGGCGGCTGGGATTAAGGCTGGAATTAAGGCAGCAGGTTAAACAGGCTGTAAATGATCTTGGCAGCCTCTGCTCGCGAAGCGTGATCCTTCGGAGCAAACCGGTCGTTGCCCTTGCCGTTGATAATTCCTGCGCCTTGCATGGCGCTGACGCTATCGGCGGCGTAAGCGGCAATGTCGGACCGATCCGCGAATGGCTGCGATTGCGTTCCACCGGCAGCGCCAAGATCAACCCTGGCAAGCTGGGAAGCACGATACGCCATAACCGCCATCTCTTCGCGGGTGATCTCGTCGTCCACGCCGAAGCTGCCGTCCGGCTTGCCCTTGACGATGCCAAGCTGCTGCGCAAGAGCGACAGCCTGGTAATACCAGGAGCCCTCCTTCACGTCGCCGAACGAGCTTGCCTCGCCCGAAGCCGCGAAGTCGAACGCGTTCATCAGCATCGTAATAAACTGCGCTCTCGTCACCTTGCTGTCCGGCGAGAACTTGTCGCCGCCCACGCCGCTCACAATGCCGCGGGCCGCGAGCGCTTCAATGCTCGATTGCGCCCATGCCGCCTTGGCCAGATCCGTGAACGCAACGGCGTTGCTGACCGCAACGTACATGCCGGCTTGCGCGGCATTGAACTGTACGGTGCGAGTGGCGGCATCATACTTCGCGTTCTTGATAAGAACGGGCTTGCCGTCGTCGCCGATCCAGTACACGACAACCTGGTTCGGCTTCTCGTTCGACTTCAAGCTGTAGTCGAGCGATACCTTCCTCGATTGTCCGCCGAAGTCGGGGACAGGTCTTCCGTCCACGCTGAACGTGACCTCGTAGACAGGATTGCCGCGGGCAATGGCGCGGGCTTCGGCAGGCAGCTTGCTGGTATCCACGATAGACACGGCAAGCTCTCCGCTTCCATCCGGCTTCTCATCCGGCTTCTCTGCCGGCGTCTCCGTGCCCGGTGTCGTAACCGGCGGGGTGCCCGGACCGGAGCCGGAGCCGGGGTCTGCCTGCGCTTGGCCGGAGATCGCAATCGCAATCGTGCTCGACACCGACGGGTTGCTGACCGATACGGCCTTCACCGTTACCGTGCCATCCGCGACGGCCGTCAACAAGCCGCCAGCCGTAATCGTCGCGAGGGACGTGCCGTTCTCGATCGACCAGGTCACCGATTGGTTCGTGGCATTGCTCGGAAGCGCGTCAGCCGTCAGTTGCAGCGTTCCGCCCTTCGTTGCGATCGTCGTTGCTCCGCCTTGACCGCTCAAGACGAGCGAATCCACATTCACGAAGTCTCCTTCGCCTTCCCCGCCGTCGCCTCCGCCTCCATCTGCAGAAGGCATAAGCTGCGGCGTCATCGTTGGACCCCATACTTCCATCAGATCCGGCCCATTCTCCTGCGGCACGAATTGGACCCGGTCGATCGCCAGCTTTCTCGGCTCCGTCTGACCGACGGCATAGTGCGTATGGTACACCATGAACAACTCGGTGCCGTCCGGCGATTGAATCAACGAATGGTGCCCCGCTCCGGGTACGAGCTCGTTGGACTTCATAATCGGGTTGAACTCATACTTGGTCCACGGTCCCGTAGGCGTCGGCGCCGTTGCATAGCCGACCCCGTAATCCGGGCTCTGGAAGTGGTTGCCGGAGTACGTCATGTAGTAGGTGCCGTTATGCTTGATGACGAACGGCCCTTCGTTGATGCTGGCAACCGGCTCCTTCTGGCTGTTCTCCCACTCCTGCGTCGGAGCGAATACGAACTGAATGGTGTCCTCCTTGATCGACTTCATGTCCTCGTTCATCTCGGCGACAAGAATATGATTGTTGTTGTTGAAGCGAACGAAGTACATGTACGACCTGCCGTCGTCATCCGTGAAGATATGCGCATCGATCTCTTTGGTATCCGGATGAAGCGGCGCTTGGACCTCCTGCTTAAACGGTCCGAGCGGCGAATCGCTTGAGGCAACCGCCAGATGCTCCTCAACGGCGTAGTACATATAGAAGGTGCCGTCTCTCTCGATCACCTCGGGGGCCCAGAACTGCTTGCTGCCCCATGAATCTTCATTGCTAAGGGCATAGCCTCGTTCCGTCCAGTTGACAAGGTCGGTCGACGTATACACTTTAATGCCGACTTGCATATCGGTCGAAGACTTCGCCGTGTCCGTTCCGTAGAGGTAATAGACGCCCTCGTAGTACATCACATGCGGGTCGGCGATGCCGCCGAGCAGATTCAAGTTGTTGTAGGTAGCGCCCGTGATGGTCTCCTCGTAGGAGATGATCTTCACATTGTCGAACTGCGCAGCCGCATTGACCGTTCTTAAGCCGATCAGCCCGGTCGAAGCGTGGGACGGCTCGGCCAGATCAAACTTCGGATATGGCTTCTCATTAAGCGGATTATCGTTAATGTAGACCTGGATATGATTGCCGCTCGCCACCACTTTGATCGGATACCATACGTTCACGCTGATCGGCAAGTTCTTGGTCGCGATCTCGCTCCACTTGCCGTTCGCGAACGTGCCCAGTACAGCGGACTTGGTCGCCGCATTAATTCCGATGTAGTACCCTTCCAGCGCGTCGGGCCCCACATCCGGATCAGAAGCTCGGAAGACGAGGCCGGCTTCCGTTCCGCTGACGATCTTCACATCCGCCTCCAGCACGAAGTCGGTGAACTGCTCGGTCTCCAGCATCGCTTTATTGCCATTGCCGCTTGTCGCGGCATAAGCGCCGTCACGCACAGACCATACGCCGCCATAGGTGGCCCAGTCGCCCAAGTCCCCGCCGGCGAACTCTTCGCTGTACAGCAGCTCTCCGGGAGCAACGCCGCCGGATACCGTCACAACGGCCTGCGAGCTGAAGTCTCCGCCGCTCGATACCGCTTGAATAACCGCTCTTCCCGGCGCTCTCGCCTCAACCAATCCCGTACCGCTGACGGTCGCAATGCTCGGGTTGGCCGAAGTCCAAGCGACAGCCGAACCGCTGCTGCCCGAGTTCTCAAGCTGCACCGTCTCCCCGACCTGCAGCGTTGCCGTCTTCGGAGACACGTCCACGCCGCCTGCGATCTCCCGAATGGCGAAGTAATCGAAGGTCGCGTCGATCGGCGAATCGCTCGCTACGATATTGCTGGCGAAGAAGCCTACCTTGATGCTGCCGAGCGAAGCCGTGACCGGATCGGAGGCTTGAATCCACTCGTACCCGTCCCAATAGTAGGTCGTATACACATTGCCTATCTTCTTGATCTTCAGGATATGCGTATCTCCGCCCGGATGCTTGACGAAGTTGCCCGGCTTCTGATACTTGGCATTAATCTCGTAGGCCGTCTCGAGAACCTTCCCGTTCGCCCATACATGGCTGAGCTTCACGAAGTTGTCCGCATTCTGCCAGACGAGGATGCCCGCTTGCTGGTGATTCAGCGTTACCGGCGCCGTGAACTTCGCCACGATCTCAAAGTCCCCGCTTGCCGGCACATCCCGCAGGAATACATTGTTCAGCGAGTTGTTGCCCTCGTAGATGTCCGTCGCCGTCGTGCGGATCGTCATGAACCCGCTGTTCTTCGTGAGACTCCAGTTGGAGGACAACTCTTGGAAAATCGACCACGTGCTGTTGAGAGCAGGCGTATCGAACGAATCGACATCGTAAAGCGACAGATCGGGCTCTTGCTGAGCCGGCACAACCTTGACGAAGCTATCCGCCATGACGCTGCCGTTCGCGGCGCTGACGACTTGAATCTGCGCCGTGCCCGGCTGCAAGGCGGTTACCTTGAACATCGCGGTCCCCGTTGCCGAATCGGTTCCAACCTTCGTCACGGCCGCAACCGCAGGATTGGAGGATTGCACGTTAACCGTCTGATCGGATACCATAATCGGTTTAAGCGACGACGTTAACATCGCAGAGGTTCCGATGGGCAGATTGATCGTTGTCTTGTCCAGCGTCAACGATTCGACCGGAAGATTGTTCGCAGGATCGGCCACAATTCGGTCGAGTACGATGTAGTCCAGCCGTGCCGTATTGGCCGCCTTCGTAAACCGGATCGTGTTCGTGCCCTCAGTCAGCATGACATCGACAGAGCTTGGATTGATATGCTCCAGACCGAAGTACGGGTAGAAGATCGATTGGCTTGCGGCGCCATTAACCGTTACGACCTGCTCGGCCGCCGCCGAATCGGCCGAGCCGTTCTCTGCCATAACGATCAGGCTGTAAGCCCCCGCATGTGCAGCCTCAACCGTGAACTCGACATAATCGCTGTCTGCCGTCTCAAGCTTGCCGACGACCTTGCCGCCGGAGCTGTTCTCCGACGTTATAACGGCAGCGTTGCCATGCAGTTCCGCATCCTCCGCCTCATACTTGACACGGTCAACGACAGGCGTGCCCGAAGGCTGCTCCACCGCCGCGTTGTACGCGACAGGGGTTCCGAAGTTCGGCGTTCCGTCCGGATTCCAGGCGAACTTCTGCGCCCTCACGCTGCGATTGCCCCAGCTTGCGCCGGACTTCAATGTTGCGTGATAAACAAGCCAGTCCTCCGTTCCGTCCGGAGATTGGACGAACGTGTTATGGCCCGGACCGAACGTAGTCGAGATCTTGGTGAAGAGCGGGCCGCTCTTCGTCCAGGAAGCCGCGTTCAGGTAGTCGCCATCCGTGTTCGTCAACATTGCCAGCGTGTAATTGTCCGTCCAGCTTCCGCTGGCGGAGTACACGATGAACACCTTGCCGTCCTTCTTCAACACCTCGGGCGCTTCATTCACGTAAGGCGTTGCATTCGTCTCCCACGACTCCGTCGGCGTGGAGATCAATACCCGTTCCCCGCTGATCGTCCACGGGTTGCTCATAGGTGCGATGTAGAGATTCTGTCTGCCGTCGACATCGCCCGGCCAACCCGACCATACGAAGTACAAGGAATTGTTGTCCGCCTGCAGCACCGTACCGTCGATCGCCCACTTGTTCGTGGAATCCGATAGCTTCCCCTTGAACGTGTAGGTGCCCTGCGGATCTTGCGAATTCCCTTCGAGGACGTACATCCGATGGTTCGCGTTGCTGCCGTTGTCTGCAGCGAAGTAGATGTACCACTTGCCGTTAATATACTGCAATTCCGGAGCCCACAGCTCCTTCGAGTACGTCGAGCCTGTCGGCGGCGTATACACCGTTACGCGCGGCGCCGAGCCGATGTCTTCCAATCTCTTCGCTTTGGCAACAGCCAATGACGTGTCGTTCACGGACTTCACATAATAATAGTAGCCGTCCTTGAACACAATCGAGGGGTCCGCCGAACCTGCGCTTGAGGAGACCGGCACAATCGGGTTCGTGAACGTGGTTCCTTCCGTCACGGTCACCTCTGCCGTCGCCGTCTTCCCGCCGTCGGCCGTCGTGATCGTTATCGTTGCCGTTCCTACGGCAAGACCCTTCACCACGCCGTCGGCGCTGACTACAGCGACCCCCGGCTTGCTGGAAGTCCAGGTCGCCTGCTGATTCGAAGCATTGGCCGGCACGAAGGACGCGATCAACGGCTTCGTCTCGCCAACCTTGACCGATACCTCGGACGGCGTTACCGTCACGGAATCAACCGGAATGGCGGTGAATACCGGAAGCATAACCTGCTTGGCCATGCCCGGTCCGGACCAGCTCAGGTGCAAGCTGGCAGCGCCTGTCGCGTGTACATATTCGACCGTTACCGCAAGCTTGTCTCCGCCGGTCAGGCTGATCGTGCCGCTAACTTCTTCGCGAACGTTCGATTCCTTGTCGATCACTTCCGTGCCGCCGATCCATACTCTCGCGATATTGTCGCTGTCCGCGAAGATCGTATAGTCGCCGGTTGCGGCCGGCTGAATCGTTCCGTTCCATCTCACGGAGAAGTTGTCTTCGCCGATGCCTGCCGTCGGATCGGGCGAGCCTGTTCCTCTCTCGTCTCCCAGATCGAAGTCGATGCGAGGCGTAATGGACTTCTTCGCGAGCTGCGAGAAGCTCGTATCCTTGAAGTACTGCACGTTAAAGATCGGCAGCGTATCGTAAGCATCGCCTACCAACGCTCGGATGTCATTCACATCCCACGGGTGGCCGTCCGGATAGACGACGCCATGGAAGGGAACCGTCGGTTCTTCCGTCAGCGGATTCACGTCGCTCCCCCAAGGGAATCTCGTGTTGTCCCGGCCAATGCCAAGCTCCCACATGACAAACCCCAAGCCCTTGTCTCCGAAGTTCTCAACGACGCCGGGCACCGTTTGCGTCAACCGGTTCATCACCTCATCGGCCAGAACCTCGCTGTTCGGTCCGAACTGGTCCGGATACGTCGGATAGGTCGCTTCGTAAGGATGGTACGTAATGAAGTCGGAGAACGGTCCGCCCGAGAATTGGCCGCCCGTCGAGCTGACCGGTATCGTCGAGCCCGTCTCCTTAACCCAGATGCGGGCATCGTTCATGATCTGTTTGGTAACGGTGTCCATCAAGCCGCTCTCGCCGTTGCTCGGCTCGTTATAGATGTTCCACAACACGACGGCGTCATTGCTGCCGAACGCTTGCACGACACCTTGGACGTACTCCTTAAGCTTCTCTCTGTTGGCGGCGTAGTCCGCCTTGACGGCATCGCCCGGCGCCTCCACCCAGCGGCTGTTGTGCGCGCCGTATCTGGGCGCAAGCTGATCGCCCCATACCGGGTAATCGTCCCAACAGTCGTCGAAGAACACAAGCTCTACTTTAATATCGTACTTGGCTGCCAGGGCAAGGAAATCATTCATATTCGCAATAAAATGATCCTTGTCGTTCTCCCACAGCAGATTGTGCATAAACACCCGCACGAAGTTGATCCCGTATGTCTTGGCATACGACAGCTCACGGTCGTTAATATCGTGATCGTAGCTGCGCCATTGCTCGATCTGGTTAACCGCGTTGGTCGGTACGAATACCGCCCCTTGCACCCATGACCAATCATAGGTCGGTTGGACCACCTGCCCGCTGTCCGTTACTCGGATATTGTCGTAGACGGCGTTAACGTTAAATGTTCTAAGGCCGATAGCGCCTTCCGAATAGGACCGATCCGCAACGCTGACCACGTGCTCTCCGTCCACATACACATCGATGTTTTTCCCCTCGGCCACGACCTTCAGCCTGTAAACCTGGTTCTGGTTGATCGGATAAGGAATCGAGGCCAGCCCTGTCCAATTGTTGTTGAACTTGCCTACCGCGACATGTCCGTCGACGTTAATCCCGGCATAGTACCCCTTCAGATTGTCCGTGCCGACCGTCGGGTCGCTGACGCGGAACAGCACACCGGCATTGAAGTCGCTCGAACCGTTGCTGATCGCAATATCCGTCTCGAACGTCAGATTGCTGTATTGGGTTCCATCCGCCACCGCCTTGTAGCCGGCACCCTTGGACACCTTGTAATTGCCGTCTGCCGCACTCCAGGTGCCGCCGTACGTCGTCCAGCCCGGAGCCGTTCCGTCATCGAAGCTCGCTGTGAAGTCTTCCGCTTTGTTCGTTAAGCTCGTAATCTTGACGTTGTCGTAAGACACTTTGTTGTTGTCGTTCCAGGCTCTCAGTCCGATTGCGCCGGTCTGGTAGTCCGCATCCGTAAACTGATACTCCAGCTTGCCGTTCAAGAAGACGTAATAGGTCGAACCGAGCCCTGCTACCTTCAACTGGTTATCGGTATTGGGATAGACGGCGGCGGTCTGGTTCGCAATGCTTGTCCATTGGCCGGCACCGCCGTTCCCCGCAGAATTCATCTTGCCGACTTCAAGCGTTCCGATCGGGGAGATCCCGACGAAGTAGCCGCTCATCTTGTCCGCGCCGTTCCCGGGATCGCTGACCCGCAGCGCGAATCCGCTTGCTTGCCCGCTTGCGTAAGGATTGATCGCCGCTTCCACAATAAAATTCTCGGGAGCGACAGCCAGCATCGCTTTGTCGCCTCTGCCGTTCTGCACTTCATATCTTCCGTCCGTTACCGTCCATACGCCTGTCTGGATGCCGGTGTACGTTGTCCATCCGTCCGCATTGCCGTCCGCGAAGTCGTCCGTCCACTCCGCCTCGGTTCTGGAGATCGAATAGAATGCCTCGACCGTATCGGAGACCATCTCGCCCGAATTCTCGGCATACGCTCGGACAATTGTCGCATCCGTCACTGCAATGGGGGCCACATACACCGGAGAGCCGCTGTTCGGCTGACTCCCGTCCACGGTGTATCGAATAACCGCGCCGGGCGCAGCCGACGTTAATGCAATCGCTTGCGATTGGGCGTAATTGCCGGGAGCAACACTGAATTCGGGCGCGGCCGTCTGCTGCTCCGAATACTCTCTGACGACGATATTATCGATCGTTGTGGTTCCCCACCACGTTCGCAGCCCGATCTGGCCGCCTTCCGTAATTTGCTGGCCGTCGTTGTCGACATAGTCGATGACCGGAGTGTCCATATCGTTCAGGTACATCCGGATATGGTTGCCGACCGCGATCACCTTAACGTGTCCGCGATTCCAACGGACCGGCGTCGGCGCCACCAGCTCCTTCCACACATCGCCGTTGCCCGTTACCCGGCCGAGCGTCACCTTCTTGTCCACCGTCAATGCCGCATAATAGCCGGTGTAGCCGTCGGCAACGTTGTCGGACAGGTTGTTCACCCGGAAGAGCAAACCGGTCGAGTCGGAGTTGGCCCCACCGACGGTCAAATCCGCTTCATAGACGAGGTCCTGGAAGTACGTATTGTCCGCCACCGTCTTGGCGCCCGGCGACCCCTTGATGCTATACTGCTTCGCTGCATTCACGGACCAGATCCCGCGGCCGTCTTCGGCGGATGTCCCGTGATAAGTCGTCCAACTGACGGAATTCCCGCCGTTAAAGTCTTCATGGAACGCCTTCAGCGGCGCAACTGCCGTAACCGCAACCTCTTCCGCCGAAGTCATGGCCGGCGACATGAAGGAGCACAGCATACTGACGCATAGGATAAACGCCCAAGCTTTACGTCCTATTTTTTTCCTGCCTGCTGCCGAGTTTCTCAACGCTTTTTTGCCTCCTCTAGACATAATGAATAACGAACCTGCTCATGACATTCCTCGCGGATGACCAGGTCATGATTATTCATGATAGAGGATCGGGGTTCCGTTCGTATTTAGAATAAACTGTCTTTTTATATACTTTTCAGCTTTATGGGCAGCCGTCAATGGAATCGCTTCCAAACATCGGAACATTGCATAAAATAGCTGAATATACTAAAGACTTCCCCCCGAGTTTCATAGTAGGTTGGGCATAGCAGTTTTGACATGAATTATTTTCCAAGGGGGCCGTCAAATGAATCTAATAAGAGTGAATCGAATAAACGGGTACAGACACCTGCCCATTAGAAGCAAACTGATTATCGCATTTGTCCTGGTGCTCGTATTGATGGGGACGGTAAGCGGGGCTCAGTTGATCGTATTCAACAACGATATCGGCCAATACAACGCCATGCTCGTGTCCATCGAGAAGGCCAATGCCTTGACCGGCTCCCTCAAGTCGGAGTTCGACCCGGAGATCGAGAAGATCGTGAACGGACGGCAGACCTTCGAGGAGAGCGGGCATCATGCGATGATCGAACATATGGAAGAGCAATTATCGGAATTGGAGAAGAAGGAGCGAGCACCCGCAGTCACAGAGAAAATCGAAGCCGTCCGTAAAACGCTGGATTCTCTCAAATCGCAGTTGGACAAGCTGGATCGGCAGATTGCCGCGAAAGCGACCGTCGACGAGCAGACGGCCCTCTTCGAGAATATCGTGCTGGTCTCAAGCCTTGTGGAGTCGGATCTGGATCAGTTGATTCGCGCCAAATTAATCGCGAGCTCGTCCGAGAAGGATGCGATCACCTCCCGCTTCAACCATAACGTGCTCCTGTACAGCGTTGTATTTGCTGCCGTCATCGCCGTTTCTCTGCTCATCGCCTGGAGAATCTCAAGTCGGATCGCCGTGCCGCTGCGCAAATTAAGCGGGAACGCCTCCCAGTTGGCCCAAGGCCAGCTTGCGCTGGAGCCCGTCTTCAGCCGCAGCCGCGATGAGATCGGGCAATTGTGCGAAGCCTTCAACACCATGTTCGAGACGCTGCGCACCATCATCGACAGCGTGCGGGAGACGAACAAACAGGTCGCCTCCTCCTCCGGCCGGATGGATGCGGGGCTTCGCGAGAACAAGCAGGCCGGAGAAGACATCGCCACCGCGGCCATGAAGGTCTCGCAATCCTTGTACGAGCACGACGAATACATCCGACTATCGGTGCGCGAATTCGACGAGCTCGTGCGGTTATTCCAATCGATCACAACGAATTCGCACAAGATCAACGCCAAATCCTGCGATTCGCTGCATATCGCCGGGGAAGGCAATCGGCACATCAAGGCGTTCATGGCCCAATTCGCCAAGCTCAAACTGACCGTAACGCAAGTGGACCATGACGCCAACCTGCTGTATCGGCTCTCGCAAGAGATGGCCGCGATGCTGCAGAACATCCGCAGAATCTCGTCCGAGACGAACATCCTGTCGCTGAATGCCGCAATCGAAGCGCAGAGAGCGTCCGAGCACGGCAGAGGCTTCGCGGTTATCGCTGGCAGAGTGAAGCAGTTGGCCGGCGAGACGTCGAGCCTCTCCGCGCAGATTGACGAGAAGATGGGCCATGTCCGTCACACCGTGCAAGCGATTCAGAATCGAATGACGGAGAGTATGGCACAACTGCACATTGGCGAAGAAGTGGCAACGAAGGCGCAAGCGGGGTATCGGTCCATTCATGAAGCGAATGCGGCCGTGCAGGCGGAGGTCCAGACGATAACGGAGGAGATCAACCATGGAGGCCAGCGCGTTCAGCGGGTCCATCAGCTCGTGAAGGAAGCGGAGCTCCGCGCGGAGCGCATCAAGCAGGAGATCGACGAGATCTCCTCGATGGAGGAGGAGCAGGTCGCCGCGCTTGAGCAGGTGGCGGCCTCGTCCGACATTCTGACCAAGCATATCAGCGAGCTTCACGAGACCGTCTCCGTCTTCCGGCGGTGACGGCAGGTTGCCGCGATTTTATGTGATTTTTCACATTCGTCAGCCGAAATTAGCGGGAATCCCGACGTTTTATATGATTTTTAGCATACATACAGCAACTCGAACCGGAATTTTCTCCATGTATGCTATTTTTCACATAGAATCGCCCAACCTGCCCGTTACCTCGCTGCACGAATGTGAATTTTCGCATAAAATCCTTACAGGACCAGTTTACGAATCATATCGGTCTCGCCCCCGGCGGCAATGGTGGATCCGGAGTAATATTCTTAAAGTCTTCAATTACTGTTGGCATAGTTGTAATGGAAAATTCCAAGGTGTTGAACCAGTTGCGATGCTCACTTGGTATACAATTGCGTACTTCTTCGATATATGTGTTCAATGCTTCAGCTCGCGCCTTTTCAAGAGTATCCTCTCGAATAACTCTTCCTGCGTCTAATGAAACAATTTCATCGAACTTCTTAGCCGCATTTGGGGCATTTTTAAAACAATTCAGACTGTCTAACAGATGCTGCGTACTCGGATTAGGGTCCCGCGCATTCACCCGAAGTTGAATCCGTAAAATCCGCCTATATTTACAAGGCCATTCTTGCTTACCCGGTTGACCTCCGCATCCCAACGTAATTTTAGTGCCAAAGAAGTTTATTTCTTCACATTTGTAATCAGTTTCAATAAATTTAATACATTTTTGATCCCGATACTCCTCATAGTTCTTATACAGGACGTCAAAGTATTTCCACATACTAATAATAAGCGGTTGCTGGAATATTAATAGCGGTGGTTCCGAGCTATTCGGAGCATCCGGAGAATCGGGCTGAAGAGCTCTTCTCCGCGGGGCTGAATCATTATTGTACGATAGAGAGGATAATTGCGGGGACCAATAGGGAATTAGAAGATATCCATTCGCAAAATACACACCATTCATATCTCCAGCTCCCTTCTTGCTCCAGTTTATTCACCTCCGGCTATTAGGTGTTTGTTCTTAATAAACGTCGCTAAACAACGGTTACAAACATTTGGCAAGCTGCATCCATCACGCAAGCTCTATGTATTCCATACCAGTCGAAGCGATGTAGAGGTTGTCGAAGAGTTCTTCTCGGGTGGGCGGCATTGGCCATGAACCACCCAGAGCCCTCTCTTCCGCCGCCCGGGTCGGGCAACGAAAAAGAAGGCTGGCTGCACCCGCGTATCCGCCTCGCATGCCGCGTTAGATCTTGAGCTCCCCGAGCTTGATAAGCACGACAACCGCTTGCGAACGACCTTTGACGTTCAACTTTTGCATTATATTCGTAATGCGGTTGCGGACCTCTCCAATCGCAAAGGACCTCCATACACTCTCCGCGCTTGCTTCCATTCTGCTATACTGGACGTACAACAATTCAAGCGAGGTGCGGCCGATGAAGTGGGGAGAAATTACCGAACTGTATCCAAGCCGTTTGGTATTAGTGGAGGCGATAAAAGCAAGCTCTAATGAGCGTATTCGTCAATTGGAGGATATGGCGGTTATACAGGACTACAATAATCCGCAAGAGGCATGGAGCGGTTACAAACATTTTCACAAGCTGCATCCATCACGCGAGCTCTATGTATTCCACACCAGCAGAAGCGATGTAGAGGTAGTTGAAGAATTCTTCTCGGGTGTGCGGCATCGACCATGAATATCCACCTCCAACACGGGTTGCCGATTGTTTCTTTGACCTTATCTCACAACAACCAATCGGTTGTCTTGTCGAACATCCTGTTCGATACTGGCTGTGCAGCAACTGTGTTTGATACCGATAGGCTTGCTCAGATTGGTATAGACATTGATTTTATCCATGGCAGGGCCAAGCGAATGTATGGGGTCGGGGGAACAAGCGAGATATGCTACGAACAGTTTCTCCCTGAGCTTTATATTGAGCATGTTTGTTTAAAGGACTTCCCTGTCCAGCTCGGATCGATACAAGAATCGTATGGCTTTGACGGAATACTTGGCATTGACTTCATGATGAGAGTCAACTGCAAAGCGGACTTTGAAACAATGAAGATTACGCTTACCGCCTAAAACAAGCCATCCTCTAGACTAAACATCGCTTGCCTTCGTTATTCAACAACCAAGAGCCCTCTCTTCCGCCGCCCGGGTAGGACAGCGAAAAAGAAGGCCGGCTGCACCCGCGAATCCGCCTCGCATGCCGCGTTAGATCTTGAGCTCCCCGAGCTTGATAAGCTCGACAACCGCTTGCGAACGACCTTTGACGTTCAACTTTTGCATAACATTGGAGATGTGGTTGCGGACCGTTTTCTCGCTGATAAACAGTTGCTGGGCGATATCGCGAGTCGTCTTATCCTGGACGAGAAGTTCGAAGACTTCGCGTTCCCGGTTGGTTAGAAGGAATTTGCTTTTGTGGTCGTTGCCTTTCAAGTGTGTCACCCCTCCTTGCCCGGGAATGGAATGATTACAAGGTTAAGGGATACAGTCAACTTTATCATATGAACGGCTTCGGATGCTGGTGCGGTAACCCGGTAATTTTGGGCGTACGGCCAGGTCGGATATTGCGGCGACCATGGCGTTCAGAACCTATCTCGGCCTGTCAATGCTCTCCGGGACTCAACATAATATATGCAACCGCATCCCTGTCGCGCAACCGGGCAGGAGCCTGTTTGGCCGTGGAGGAACGCCTATTTCCGCGAAAAAACGACTGCACAAGCGCCAAAGAGAGCCTCCCGAGCGAGGCTCTCTTCCTTCTTGCCGACAGCGGACGACGGAGCCCACATGTGAGCGGCCAGGAAAGCCTTGACGGTGTCGAGCACACTCCGCGACCGACGCCAGCCCGCAACCGCAACCGCGCAGACCATCCGCCTACCTCGCCGGACCATACGTCCTCCTCATATGATTTTGCCGGCATTCTTGATCCGAACCTTGACCTGCACGTCGATATCCGCCCGGGAGAACGTCTCCGCCCAATCGAGCTTCCTCCACTCGGAATAGGGCATCGCGTTGCGAACGTATTGACCGATTCCGATCGCATCGGCGTGGGCCTTCTGCATTCGGCGAACCAGTTCCTCGCATTTCTCCTTGACGAGCATCGCGATCTCGGATTCCAGCCTGACCTGCTGGTCGGCATTGCTGATTCCGGAAGGGCCGAAGTATTCCAGAATCGAACCGATCAAGCTCAGCTTGAGCGTGACCTTCGGACCGGCGAGCTCCGAAGGCGGCGCGTTGACCTTGACCTTCCGCGTGCTGGAGAAGTACAGCATGGACGAGGCGTCGCTGGAGTACTGCTCGCCTTTGAAGTCCATGAACAGGTCGCCCGACTTAACCTTGCCGTACATCGCTCCGAAGTAGGGCATATCGTCCGGCGGCACTTTGCCTACCATCTTGTCCTTGAGGAACAAGGCGATCCCGCTGAATTCGATGCTGCCGGGGTTCCCGCGTATGATCGCTGCGATCGGTTCGATGCCGTCGTCATAGTAATCGCGGGTGAACGAATACAGATTCGTGTCCGGCATGTTCAGCGTTCCCGTCTCCGTCCGAATCAGGTTGTCGATGTACTCTCCCGCCGTGCCGCCTTGGGGATACGACCGCCTCATGAGATTTTCCGCCGACCCTTCAACCACGAGGAAGTGAACGCGATTCCCGATGGAAGGGTCCCGGATCAGCGAATCGATATGCTCCCACACCCCTTCTCTGGCCAGGCTCTCGCCGAAGAGGGCCTGACGCAGTTGGCCGTTCACGATTCTCCGGTCGTTCTGGCGATCGAAGTCGATCCTCGCCTCCCTGGCCGTCTTCGCGATGGTCGTATAGAGAATGGACTCCTTCTGGTTGAGCTTCGGAATGCTGATGGTGAACTTGATTTTTTCTTTTTTCCCTTCATCTTCCTCTCCGTCGGGCAGCTCGTAAGCGACCGTCCGGATAAAACCCATCTTCTCAAGAACCCGCTGATCGCCGCAGCCCGCCAGCAGCCAGGACAGCGCGACAACCCCGACGAGATTACGAAGCTTTCCCACGTTGGCTCTGCCTCCTTTTTCTCCTCTTCAGATACGCCGCCATCGGAAGCAGAGCGAGCGGCATCGCGAACGACAGGATCGCTTCCGTCATCAAGCCTGTCTGCAGCCATCGTTCGATGTCACGCAGAATATGGAAGAAGCCGCTGATCACGAATACCGCCGCCACAACCAATGCCGACATGAGCTTGTCGGGGACCCGGGGAACGATCCGCTGCAGCGTAAGCTTGCCGGCATAACAATAAATGACCGTGGAGACCAGGTTCGCGAAGAGAAAACCCGTGAAGATCAAATTTTCCATCCGGTTGAGGAAGGGCAGTTCAATGTATTCCAACGTGTTGATCAGCGGATACTGCAGAACCTGGACTTCCTGGAAGCTGAAGAAGCCGAACGCGATAATGACGGCAAGCAGATAAACGGACGTGATAAGCAGATGACCGATATACGCTCCCCGGAAGGCGGCGCCCTTCTTGTCCAGGTAAGGGAACAAGAACAGCACCACCTCGAAGCCGACGAATACGAGATAAATCTCGAACCAGCCGTGGAAGGAAGGCGCCCGATCCCCCCCTTGGAAGAAAGAAGTCGTGAGTCGGACAAGCTTCCAATCTCCGAAGAAATACGGGCTTAACAGGTTCATCGCACAAGTAAGAATAAAAAAGATCGTGATCGCTTTAAGAATACTGTACGCATCCTTGATCAGCAGAGGATACACAACCAGGCAGTAGAGCAGAAACAGAAGCCTCGGGCTGGTTGTCTGGAAGGCGAAGGTCTGATAGATCAGCATAAAGTTCTTGCCTATCATGCTTCCAAGCGTCACCCAGAAAAACGCCAGCACCGCGTATGCCGGGAACAGGACCCAGTTGGGCAGCACGCCCTCCAGCAGCTCGAACGCCGATCGCCCTTCGCCTACTCGGAAGAGCAGACGATAAAGATAAATATTGAACAAAGCGACAGGAGACAGCAGCAATAGCGCCGCCCAGCCGTTCGTCCCGACATTCTCGGCGGTGATCCGGGAGAGGCTGAAGACGGTCACGTCCAGCTCGCACATGTAGATAAATAACGCCAGATGGAATCCATTGATCTTCTCCTTCAACAAATCTCACCGCCTATTCATATTCGTCTCTTGACGCGTACCCGATTAGGCGATCTGGAGATCGTCGGCCGCCGGGTCAGCGCCCAGAACGGACCTCGCACGATGGTATCGAGCATATCCCGGAAGCTCATCGGCGCAAGCGGCGTCAGGTACGAGGCCCCGAGGTTGGTGATTCCCGCCAGATGAATGATAATGAGCGTAATTCCGAAGAAGATGCCCAGATTGCCAAGGAGCCCGGCGAGCAGAATCAATCCGAAGCGAATCAGGCGCAGCGACGCGCTCATGATGTAGCTGGGGATGACGAAGGATGCAATCGCCGACGTAGCGACCGCGATAATCAGAATGTTGCTCGTGAAGCCGGCCTGCACGGCTGCTTGGCCGATAACGATCCCGCCGACGATGCCGATCGTCTGTCCGATCTTGGTCGGCAGGCGCGCTCCCGCTTCGCGGAGCAGTTCGATCGTCGTCTCCATAAGAAGTGCTTCGTACAACGGGGGAAAAGGCACCTTGCTGCGGGATTCCGTCAGATTGAGCAGCATCGTATGGGGAATCATCTCGTAGTGGAAGGTGGTTACCGACACGTAGAAAGCCGTGAATCCTATCGTGATGGCAAATCCGATGATCCGAAGCAGACGAAGCGCGGAGCCGAGCATCCATCGCTGATAGTAATCATCCGGCGAAGAGAAGAAGTCGCTGAACGATGTCGGGCATACGAAGACGGAGGGACTTCCGTCGACGATGCCGACGATCTTCCCTCCCATCAGCTTCGACACGGCCGCATCCGGACGCTCCGTCGTAATAAACTGCGGGAAGACGGAGTTCGGGTTCTCGTCGATCAATTGGACAAGCATATTGCCTTCGCCGACCGCATCGATCTCGATGCTGCGAATTCGGTTCGTCAGCGTATCCACGTTATCTTGATTTACGATGCCGTCCACGTACATCAGCATCACCTGCGTATTGGAGATCTCGCCGACCGACAGCATAACCGTCTTCAGCCGCGGGCTGCGGACCCGCGCGCGCATGACGGAGACGTTCTGGTACAGGCTCTCGACGAAGCCGTCATGCGGCCCGGCGA
Organism: Cohnella fermenti; assembly: GCF_004801405.1. Classification (GTDB taxonomy): domain Bacteria; phylum Bacillota; class Bacilli; order Paenibacillales; family Paenibacillaceae; genus Cohnella; species Cohnella fermenti. The sequence goes on along the minus strand of NZ_SSOB01000058.1, from coordinate 724 downwards.
TAACCGTCTCCGTCTCGGATTGCTCGACGCTTCGGCCCTGCGGTTCGCCCAGATCGACAAGCCAGGCCTTGTCCTCCCGGAAGATGGCCGCGTGACCGGCAAGAATTCCTTCAATGCATTTTTTGGTATCGTCGGCCAAGCGGTAAGGAGCGTAATCGAGAATAGCCGGCAGGTCTTCCTCGCTCGAAGTCCCGAAGGGATGGACGATGTCGCGGAACAGAGGCTCCTGGCCCACCACGGAGACGAGATAGAAGACGCTGATTCCGCCGGCGGCATAATCGCGTCTGATGAAGTCGGCGCAGTTCTCGAACTGTTCTACAATGTTGGATATTGTCGGCGGCGCCGACAAATCGTCGCTTGCTTGCTCTGCCCGATTCATGCCCGTTCACCTCTGGAAGAAGAATGAAGATCAGGTTCATCCTTCCCCAGATGCCGGTCCACCATACGTCATTCGCATTCGCGGCAGAACGCAAGCCCGGCGCTCGCACGACGACCATTCGAAGACCATCCGATGCTCGCACGAAACTCGCCAATCCGGCTCCCCGCGAGGCTATTCGCCCCCTCTGGTTCAATGTCTTTTCCCTCTGATCCGCCAGCTTTGCGATTTTATGGTCGAGTAGGTAGGGCCTCTCCTTTCGAGGATTGTGCCCGTCCCCCTCACAGATCCGTACGTGCGGAATTCCCGCATACGGCTCTTCGACGCATCTTTCACAGAATGGTTATT
>NZ_SSOB01000057.1 GCF_004801405.1 Cohnella fermenti | reverse complement strand
AACGACTCTGTTGCCAGCTTCGCTCCAAGACTCGCTATTGGTGGCGTGGCTTCGCCTTTTCCAAGCAGGGTTTCCACCTGCTAAGTTACTCAACCTATGCTCGGTCGCTCTGGTTTTTCACATTCATTGTCTGGATTTCGGAGGAATCGAGGCGTTTTATGCGATTTTTAACATATATGCGGCATACTGAATCGGAAATTTCTCTATGTATGCTATTTTTCACATATAATCGTCCAACTTGCCCATTATCGCGCTGCACGAATGTGAAATTTCGCATAAATTCCGGCGAGGGGAGCTGGCGGCGGGAGTTGGCGGCGGGATGAGAGTGGAAGTGAGTTTGACGGTAAGTTGGCGATGAGGTTGGCAGTGGGACTGGGTGATGATAGTTGGCGGTAAGATCGGCGGTGAAGCTGGCGATGGGATTGGCAGCGAGAGCGAACGGTAGTGTACGGCGGTGGAAAGCCGCAGACGAACGGAGCGTCGCCTGCGGCTGTTGCGGAATCGCATGATGCAATGCGGTGATTCAAATTCGAAGAGAATGGCAAATTCAAGTTATCTGCCGGTTGGGGCATGATAGGACGGAGCGACCTTGGTCGGCGCATAATAGCTCGAGTTCGACGAGTACGTGTTCGTATTCGGCGTGTGCGGAACAACCGAGAGCGGTTTTGTTCCCGAGCCCGCTTCCTGCGGGAAAATTCGGCTGACCAGAGCGCTGAATTCCTCCATGAAGCCCTTGACCGGATGTCCGGCGCGGACATCGTTCGCGTAGCTCTCCATTCGGCCGTACAGATCGGCGTTCGAGGAGACATAAACGTTGTCGATATTCGGGTTCATTCCCTTGACGATATCGGCGACCTGATTCTTCAGCGCATCGGACAATTCTTCGCTCGGCACGGTGCCGGCCGTTCCGGTTCCGTACGTCGTTCCCGTCGTTCCCGTCGTTCCGATCGTTCCGGTCGTTCCCATCATCCCCGGCGTTCTTGTTCCGTAGTGCGTTCCAGTCGTTCCCGTACCGTAATTTGTGCCCGCAGTTCCCGTTCCGTAAGAGCGGGAATACTTCGGCGAATACGTATCGGTAGTGGAATTCGGATTGTTCGGCCCTACGCCGCGATCGACGCCGCTAAGGCTTCGCGTGCTGTACGGAGTTACAGTATGAGTTCGTGTCGAATGCGCGGTTACCTTGCCAGAGCGGTTCCGTTCCTGGACCACTGCCACATAGGCGTTGTTGTTCGTCAAGCCGACGTGGGCGGACTTAATCTCCGGCAATGCGGCCAGTCGGTCGGCGATCTCTTGGCTCATCTCCACATGGGATTGCCCGTCGAGGCCGACGATGTTGTCTCCCGTCTTCTGCATGCCGTGGTAACGGTTCGACTCCCTCGCTCCGTCATGGGCGAACTTCATCCGGTACGCGTTCGACTTTACGTTCTTGGTGCTCATCTCCCCCTGCTTCGTTGCGCACCCCGTTACAGCCAGAGCAGTGGAGAGAACAAGCGTCGAGAAGACCAAACTTTTTTTCAAGAGTCGATTCCCCCTTCGTGCGATGTGGGCGTTGCGGCGCCATGAATTAGAGTGCCCGCCCCATAGCGCGCTATGCTAGGGGATCGAATCCTTGAATAAGCCCCGCGATCGCCGGACCGGTTTGAATCTTTGCTCCTTGCCGCCTCCTTGACACCCGCACGACTTGCCGATAGAATGGTTTTAGTACCTGATGCTAATATCAGATGTTAAAAAAGGAGCGGAAGCGACATGACGGAACTTAGAGCGGAATTCGGAGCTTCGATTACGGCAATCGGAAGCTATGCTCCCGAGCGGCGGCTGACCAACGAGGACCTCTCCCGGATGGTGGACACGAACGACGAATGGATCGTGCGCCGGACCGGCATCAAGGAACGCCGGATCGCCGCCGAAGGCGAATATTCGAGCGATCTGGCCATTCTGGCTCTGCGCAACCTGCTCGAACGGTATGCTGTCGACGCCATGACGATCGACGGGATCATCGTGGCGACAACGACGCCGGACTCGCCGTTCCCGTCGGTCGCTTCCCGGGTCCAGGCGGCCTTCGGCATGAAGGGCGCTCTCGCGTTCGACATGAACGCCGCCTGCGCAGGCTTCGTGTCCGCCCTGCAGGTGGCCAACGGCCTCCTGCTCACGGGAGCTTACCGCAGGATCGCAGTCATCGGGGTCGAGACGCTGAGCCGCTTGACGGACTATTCGGACCGCTCGACGTGTATCCTGTTCGGGGACGGAGCCGGCGTCGTGCTCGTCGACCGGGCGGAGAAGGGAGCGTTCCTCGCTTCGGACGCCGATACGAACGGCGCGGGCGGGGCGCATGTGTATGCGGCCGGGCTGTCGGACTTGTGGCGAGGAGAACAGCTTGCAGGCGATGGGAAAATCGTCCAGAACGGACGGGAGGTATACAAGTGGGCGGTCAGCGAGGTTCCTCTCGGCGTCGAACGGCTGCTTGCGCGAGCCGGTCTGCCCCTGGAACGGCTCGACTGGTTCGTTCCGCACAGCGCCAATCGTCGGATGACGGAATCGATGTGCGAGCGTCTCGGTCTCCCTTCCGAGAAGGCGCTAATCAGCATGGAGTCGTTCGGCAACACCTCCTCCGCTTCCATTCCGCTTGCGCTCGATGGCGCCGTCAAGGAAGATCGGCTCAAGCCCGGCGACCTCCTCGCGCTGTACGGCTTCGGCTCCGGCTTATCCCAGGCGGGTCTCCTGCTGGAATGGACCATCTGACCGACAAAACAGGCCGATGAACAGGTTCAACTGTCGTGGCGGCAAGCATCCTGTCCTCATACACTGATACCATTCAGGTACAGGAGGCTTGCCATGACATCCCAAGCTGAGACTCCTCTCGTCAGCATCGTCATTCCTTTCTACAATTGCGAATTCGTCGACCAGGCGGTCGCAAGTGCGCTGAGCCAGACGTATTCCCCCATCGAGGTCATCGTCGTCGACGACGGATCTACGAAGCATCAGGAACGGCTGGCCCCCTACATGCGGCGCATTCATTACTTGGGCAAGGCCAACGGCGGCACGGCAAGCGCCTTGAACCACGGAATCCGTATGGCTTCCGGGGAGTACATCGCATGGCTCAGCTCCGACGACCGCTTCTATCCCCACAAAATCGCCAGGCAGGTCGCCTACATGAAGCAGCATCAGGCGCTCATCAGTTGCACGGACTTCGATCTTATCGGCGCGCACAACGAGCTGCTTAAATCCTCCCTCGCCGTCAAATTCCCTTCCGTCAAGGAATTCGTTCGCGCCATGTTCACCTTCTGCCCCATCAACGGCTGCACCATCATGATGCACAGGTCCCTTCCGCTGCGGCTCGGCCCTTTTAACGAAGGATTGACCTGCACGCAGGATTACGAATACTGGCTTCGGGTGTTTATCGCCGGCATCGACTTCCACTTCTTCAACGAGACGCTAACCGCCTATCGCTGGCACGAAGCGATGGGCTCGAGGCAGCGCAAAGATACGGTCGACGCGGAATTCAACTTCGTTCGAGATCAATACGCACCTTATCTGAACAAAATGCTCGAGCGCATATAGTCGGGAGCCTGAAGAGGTTCGAAGCCGGAACGAGGAGGGAGATAACCGATGAAGCTTCTATTCGTGTTCGTGCTTCCGAGCGGCGGCGTCGATACGTTAAATCGAATGAGGGTTCGCGCGCTGGGGGCGCGGGGAATCGAAGCTCACCTGCTTTACTTCCGATCCGGAAGCGGCTCTGCGAACAATGAAGGCATAACGGTCCATTATACGAGCGATCCCGCCGAGCTGCGAACCCTCATCCATCGGGAAAACTATGCGGCGATCGTCGTTGTTTCTTTTTTCCTGGAGTTGGCGCTGTTCCGTGATTTGGGCTACAAGGGGCTGCTCCTCTTCGAGATTCAAGGCTTCGGACCGCAGAAGACCGCCCGGGAAGCGCTGACGGGGGCCGCCTCCTATCTGGAGCCTCATGCGGATGCCTTCCTCTACCCCTGTACCCCGCATATCGGCGCCATTCTGCGCGAACGCTATCCGACCAAGCCGATCTACGCGTTCAACAACCCGTTCGACGCCGAGCAGTTCCATTACAAGCGGATCACGACCTATCCTCGTCCGGTGCTCGCGTGGATCGGGCGCCTCGATGAGAACAAGAACTGGCGCGACTTCGTCACGATCGCGGCGATGACGGCGCAGCGGGTTCCGGAGCTGGAGGTGTGGATGTTCAGCGACCCGTGGCTGGCCGAACCGGGCGAACAGGAGAAGCTGGACGTTCGGCTCGAGACGCTCGGCATCTCCCGGCGGGTGTTCCAGGTACACCACATTGCGCATGTGCGAATGCCGGATTTCTACTCCGTTATCGGAGATTCGGGAGGGGTGCTCTGCATGACGTCGAAGGCGGAGGGAGCTCCCTATACCGCGCTGGAGGCGCTGAGCTGCCGCTGTCCGGTCGTCACGAGCGACTCCGACGGGGTCCGTTCCGCACTCATCGACGGCAAGACCGCCCTCTATTACGATCACGGCGACCTGGAAGGGGCGCGGGATCAAGTCGTTCGGCTGATGACAAGCGGCAAGCTGCGGGAATCGCTGATCAAGCAGGGGGAGCGGCACATCCGAGACCACTTCACCCTGCAATCGTACGCGGACCGCTTCGTGAGGATGCTCAAGGAGCTGGGGGTGAAGGAGTGTTAACGAGCATTATTCTGCTGACGCTTAACAACATGGATCAGACCGTGCGCTGCGTAAACAGCATCCGGATGCTGACTCACGTGCCGTATGAGCTCATCGTCATCGACAACGGCTCGACGGACGGCACGATCGGCTGGCTGTACGAGCAGCCCGACATCCGCTTCGTCTGCAACGGCAGCAACGCCGGCTTCGCCGCTTCCTGCAATCAAGGCGTCGCCTTGGCGCGCGGGGAGCTGCTCCTTCTGCTCAACAACGACACGCTCGTCTCCCCGCGCTGGCTGCCCCAGCTTCAGGCCGCCCTGCTGTCCCAGGACGCCGTCGGCATCGTCGGTCCCGTCTCCAACTTCGTTCTTCCGCTGCAGAAGCGGCCCTTCCACTATGCCGGAGACGACTCCTTCTTCCGCTTCGCCGACGGATTCAACTTCCAAGACCCGGGGCGGTGGCAGAATGCCACCTCCTTAAGCGGCTTCTGCATGCTGCTTCGCCGCAGCACATGGGATGCCCTCGGCGCCCTGGACGAACAATTCGCGGTCGGCGGCTACGAGGACATCGACTACGGCTACCGGGCGCTCCGATGCGGGCTCTCCCTGCGGATCGCCGGGGATACATTCGTCTATCACGAGGGGAACAAGAGCTTCGACCGCAACCGGATGGATATGTACGCGATCGCCAGAGTGAATCGCCGGCTGTTCCTCCGCAAGTGGGGCTTCAACCCTGAGCGGCTTATTCTGCAGCTCGATCCCGGCTTTCTGCCGGGAATTCGAATGCTGGCGCACCCGCATCACGAACCGACCTCCGCTGCCGTCCCCGGCGGCTGGTACGGAGTGGACGGAAGCGGCTGCGTCTATCGGGTGGAGAGAGGCGTGAAGCGGCCTGTCGCGTCGTACGAGTCGCTCCTTCACCTCGGGATGTCGATGGACCGGGTCGCGCTCGGCGCAGACGCGATTCTGGCCGGACTCGCTGTCGGAACCCCGATTCGCCCGCTCACCGGCTTGATGTGGGACTACCCCGACAGCTTCCTCGCCCGGGACCCGGGCGGCGGCGCCCACATGATCGCATACGGCATCCGGTATCCGATCCACGACGAGAGTTCGTGCCGCTCGCTCGGCTTGCGGCCGGAGGAAGCGGCAGGCATCCGCTACGAGCAGCTCCATGCCTTGCCGGAGGGCTGGCCGATCCGGATGGACCCGTGGGAGGAGCACGAGCTGCTCGACCATCGCGTATATGCCGGACCGGACGGGCGGCTCTTCTACGGCGAGGGCCAGCGCCTGCGCCCGATCCGCAGCGACGAGACGCTCCGCCGCTACGGCTGGAGCCGCGAACGCGCCGTGGCCCTCCCTCCGCACGTGTTCTACCGCACGCCTGTCAGCTACGAGGTTGATTGAAGCGGCACTGGGGCGGGATTGAGACGGTACTGGGGCGGCACTGGGGCGGCATCGGAGCGGCATCGGAGCGGCATCGGAGCGGCATCGGAGCGGCCTCAAGACGACGCCCGAACTGCCGCACCGGGTTGTCCGGCCTGATTGCAGCGAATGTACGGTACCCTGTTCCACTCATCGGCGTGCTGTCGAGGATTGCGGCGAATGTACGGTACCCTGTTCCACTCATCGGCGCGCTGTCGAGGATTGCGGCGAATGTACGGTACCCTGTTCCACTCATCGGCGCGCTGTCGGGGATTGCGGCGAATGTACGGTACCCTGTTCCACTCATCGGCGCGCTGTCGGGGATTGCGGCGTCGTTGAGCGGAACTGGTTGGGTCGCCACGGCTCATCTGCAACCCCAACCGCGGCCGCGACATGGCCCTAACGTTGCTGCTCCGTTCGTTCGCAACAGCAAGAAGAGGTCGGCTCATGGGCACGACCTCTTCTTGTGCAACACTGACAGTCCGGCTACCGCTCGCCCTTCCACGCGATTCGTGCAACCACCGCTCGCACGCTTCTGCGCATCATGCGCCGAACGCAGTCTTTTCCCCGTTTGCTCCTCTGCAAGGAATTTACCACATTATAGTTAATTGGCAAAACATTGTCCTCCTTCTGGACTCTTATGCCTCTTCTTCCCTTGGTTCAGGAAGCTCCCCCCAATGCTGTCAGGTTAAGCTCCGATGTAAGGATGCAATGGCTCTGTGAACTAGAGAAGAGCCCCACTCATAGAGCCTAACTTGTCATCCACCCAGCACGACATCCACTCGCCCCGCGCCCTATCCCCTCTGCCGACATTCGTCTCCTCTAGCATTATGCCTCTTCTGGCATTCGCTCAGGATAGGGAATGCGCCATGAACATCCCGCGATGGTTGAGCAAGGCAGAGCCGGGCCGAAGTTGGGCTAAGTTGGCTTCCGGACGTCCACTCAACCGATCGGATCGCCAAGGTCCCCACTCAGCCGATCCGTGCCGCCAAGATGCCCGCTCATCAGCCGACCAGTCCGCCAAGATGCCCGCTCATCAGCCGACCAGTCCGCCAAGCAGCAGACTCTCTCTTCGCAGGACTAGATGCAAGATAGCCTGTAAAAATAGGTTGGCATGAGAAGGCCGAGATTCGGCAGATGAGGTTCCTGAGCCAAAGGGAGAAGAGGTATAAGCTTCTTGAAGGAGGTTGGCGCTCACAGGCATACCACAATATGGTATATACATGGCGAGGCGGCAGAAGGGAGAATCACATAGGCCTTGCCCCGCTGACAACACCCGGCTCCCCCTTCAGTCAACCTCCTCCCCGCCCGTCAGCCGCTTCCCCGCGCTCCACTCAGCCGTCATCCGCTCAGCCGCCGCCGAGCCGCCGGTTCGAGTCGGCCTTCCAGGGAGGCGGGGCCAGCGCCTTCAGCAGATGCTCGACGCGATTCCGGTAGCCCTCCGCCACGGCCTGGAACTCGCTCTCGATCGCCCCGCGATGCTTCACCGTTCCCATTCCTTCGTGATGCCGATATTCGGTCAACACTTCGTCCAGGTACGCCAGCGGATAACCCGCCAGGATGGCGCGCAGCCAGAAGTCGTAGTCGTGGGTGAACGGCAGCTTCTCGTTGAAGCCGCCGAGCTTGTCGAACAGCGACTTCCGCATCATGACCGTACAGCCGTTCACCGCGTTGCCCTTCAGGAACGACTCGTAGAACAGGTACATCGATTCGAAGTGAAGGCGGACGGGCTTCTCCTTCCGGCCGCCGCTGTCGTCGATCACGCGGAACGCGGTGTGGCTGATCGCGGAGCCGGTCTGCTCCATGTGGCGCAACTGGCTCTCGATCTTCGCGGGGAGGAAGCGGTCGTCGGAGCTGAGCCAGGCTACGTACTCTCCCGATGCCATGCGGATGCCGTGATTCAAAGCGCTTGCCGTGCCGCCGTTCGCCTTGCCCAGTATATGGACACGGTTTACGTACGGGGCGAGCCGCTCCGCCTCTCGCGTCGAGCCGTCGTTGACGACGATGAGCTCGATGCCCTCGTGCGTCTGCGCCAGTACGCTCTCGATCGCTTCCGCCACATACGGATCATTATAAAATGGGATGACAACCGTCACACGAGGCCGATTCATCTCCCGTTCCCCCTCTTCTGCAGATTCGTTCAACTCCCGCTCCCGCCCGCTTCACGCTGGCACCGCCGCCGCTCTTCCTCCAGCGCATCCGCGATCGATCGCTCGAACGGGATCGCGGGCTTCCAGCCCAGAGCCGCCATGGCCGACAGATCCCTGGCGGCGGGAGACGGCGAGGGGCGATTGTCGACCCGCCACTGCAGTCGGGTCCGCGCCGCCGCATCGAATGCGGCCTTCACCTCGCCCAGCGTCCTCATCCGCCCCGAGCCCAAGGAATAGACGCGGCCCGCCTCTCCGCGCAGCAGCAGCAGCCGATACGCCTCGACCGCATCGCGCACGTCCAGGTAATCGCGCTCTTCGTCAAGGGAAGACAGCGTGAACGCAGCCGCCCCGGCAGGAACCTCCTCCGGGCTTGCCTCCGTTCCCTTCCGCACCGGGGACCAGCTTCCTCCCGCCGCCTCCCGAGCCTCCGCTCGCCCCTCCGCCGCGGCGGCCCAGCGGGCGAGCTTGCCGCACAGCCCCCCGCCGCCGCCGGGGCCGATCAGGTTCGAGGGCTCGACGGCGAGCGTCTGCGCGCCGTACCAGCGATGCCAGGCCAGCGCGGCGAGCACTTGCACCGCTTTGCTGAAGGCATAGGGATGGGCCGACTGCTCGAGCGGCCCTCCCGTCAGCGCAGAGCCGACGATCAGCATTCGTCCGCCAAGACCGGCGCTGCGCATCCCCTCCAACAGATGGACGGTGGCCATCGCGTTGGCGGCCAGCGTCGCTCCCGGCTCCCGCCAGGAGCGGTCGACCGCGTTCTGCCCGGCCAGATGAAGCACGGCGTCCGGCCGGACGTCGGCGCACAGCGAAGCGACGGCATCCCCGCGCGTCAAGTCGCATGTCACCGTCGTCGCCGTCGTCACCGTCGCCAACGCCGGCTCCCGCAGCCCCGACGTCACCCCGACGACGTCCCACCCGGACGCGGCGAAGAGACGACAAGCATGTCGCCCCGTGAAGCCCGTCGCTCCCGTGATCAGAATCCGGCTCATTGCCATAAGGTTCGTTGCCATTCCATCGAAGCTCGTTCCCATTCGACCAGCTCGCCGAGCATGACGTCATAGCCGGACACCGGGTAGCCGAAGCCGCTCTTCGTCGGCAGCAACGTGCGATCCAGCACCGGCTCCGCGACCGGAACAACGACGGCGTCCTCCTTCCCGTATGCGCGCGCAATCTTCTCCAGCAGCCGATGCTTGCTGATCGGCTCGGGAGCGGTCAGATGCACAAGCCCGCCAACGTGCGGATGCCGGATCGCCCACTCCGCAGCCTTCGCCAGTTCGAGCGTCGTCACGCCGTTCCAAGGCACGTTCACGTATCCGGGAACGTTCCCCTGCTGCGTGAGGAACCACTTCATCAGCCCGATGCCGCCTTCGCGGATCTCCGGCCCGATGATCGACGTCCGAAGCGTCAGATGCCGCTTCTCGCGAACCTCGCCGAGCGCCTTGCTCCGCGCATAGACCGTCGTGCCGTCCGGCAGCTCCTCTTCCCCGTAAGAACCCCGTTCGCCCGAGAAAACACAATCCGAGCTAACATGGATCAGCCGAGCCCCGCTCTCTCCGGCAGCATGGGCCAGCCAGTGAGGGAGCAGCCCGTTTACCGTATAGGCATGAAGCGGCCGCTCCTCCGCATCCCGATTCAGGATGCCGATCGCGTTCACGATCGCATCCGGATGAACCTCGCCAACCAGTCGCGATACCGCCTCCAGATCCGCACCGTCCAGCTCATGGACTCGCACTCCGAGACGAGCGGGAAGGGACGTCTCCGTCCCTTGCGCGATTTGCCCGGCGGCTGCCGATCTTAACTCCCTTGAACCCGGCCTTATCGTCGCTTCGACCTCGAACCCGGCTTGACGGCTCAAGTAGGCAGCGAGCACATGACCGGCCATGCCGCCGGCGCCGAGCACAAGGATTCTCATGTCAGGAAGCCTCCCCGGACGAGCATCTGGCGAATCTCTTCCTTCGTCATGAGCGATTGGCTGGAGCTGAAGCTGTCGAAGTGAACCTTCGGATAAGACGAATAGTGCGCGGACAGTCCCGGAATGTCGATGGTCGGCAGAATAACGAGGTACTGATCGTCGTACACGACGGTGCTCAGGCTCTCGTATTCGGTGAGCAGAATCTCGTGAATCTTCTCGCCCGGCCGCACGCCCGTCTCCACCATGTCGACATGCTTGCCCATCGCTTCCATGAGCACGTCGGCCAGATCCACGATTCGGCACGTCGGCATCGTCATGACGAAGATCTCTCCCCCAACACTCTCCATCGTCGCCTTGAAGAGCAGGCGGATCGCATCCTCGAGCGTCAGGAAGAACCGGGTCATGTTGCGGTGGGTGAGGCTGATCTCGTTCTTGTGGGCGATCTGGTTCATGAACAGATGGATGACGCTGCCGTTCGTTCCGAGCACGTTGCCGCCGCGCACGCAGACGAACTTCGTGTCGCTGCCGAGCAGGTTCGCGTAGACGATGAGCTTCTCCCCGATCGCCTTCGTCATGCCGTAGAAGTTCGACGGGTTCGCCGCCTTGTCGGTGGAGATGTTGATCACCCGTTCGACCTTGTTCTCGATCGCCGCCTCGATCACATTCTGCGTGCCGATGACGTTCGTCTTGAGCGCCTCGTAGGGCTGATCCTCGCAGACGGGCACATGCTTCAAGGCCGCCAAGTGGAAAATCAGGTCCACCCCCGAGCAAGCGCGGACGAGAGCCTCCCGATCCCGGATGTCGCCGATGCAGAAGCTGATGCGCTTATCCTCGAACGCCCGCTGCATCGCCACCTGACTGGATTCGTTGCGGGAGTAGACGATAATTCTCTCCGGATTCTGCGGCAGCAGTTGGCGAACCAGCTCGTAGCCCCAGGAACCCGTGCCTCCGGTAATCAGTATTCGTCGTCCTTCAAACATCCATAGTCCCTCCAAGAACATATTTGGCGACCTTCCGCGCGACGCCGAGCTCCATGTAGCCGGGTGGCGGCGTCCAACTGCCCTGCGCGGAGATCATGGCATGAACGGAGCCCGCGATTCGCTCCGCGCGAAGGCCGGATACGACGTTGCTTCCGCAGTCGACGGTCTCCGGCCGTTCCGTCGTCTTGCGCACCGTGACGGTCGGCACCTGGAAGAGGCAGCACTCCTCCTGCACCGTCCCGCTGTCGGTCAGCACGCACCGGGCGTGCTTCTCCAGCAGCACGAAGTCGAAGAAGCCGAACGGCTCGTGGAATTCGACGAGCGGGTGAGCGAGCGCCGGCCCCAAGCTCTGCAGCTTCGAGCGGGTGCGGGGATGCGTGCTGCAGACGATGCGCAGACCCTGCCGCTCGGCCGTGAGGCGAAGCCCCTCCACGATGGCGGCCAGGTGAGCCGGGTTGTCGACGTTCTCCGCCCGATGGATCGTGGCGAGAAGATAGCGCCCGGACTCGAGACCGAGCTTATCCAGAATCGGACTGGCGTCGATCTGCGGCCGATAATGCTCAAGCACCTCGCGGATCGGATTCCCGGAGAGGACGATCCTCTGCACGGGGAACCCTTCGCGAAGCAGGTTATTCTTGCTGTTCTCGGTATAAGGAAGATTGATTGTCGAGACCGCGTCGATGACCCGGCGATTTTTCTCCTCCGGAACGGAGAGGTCGAAGCAGCGGTTGCCCGCCTCCATATGCGCGACGGGGATGCCCATCCGTTCGGCGACGAGCGCGCACAGGGCGCTGTTCGTGTCGCCGAGCACAAGCACGCGATCCGGCTTCTCGCGGCGAAGCACGTCCTCGATGGCGCCGAACGTGCCGGCAAGCTGCCGTCCGACCGTCGTCTCGCGGATATCGAGCGGAACGTCGGGAAGCCGAAGCCCCATCTCCTCGTAGAAAATGCCGTTTAGGCGCCAATCGAAATTTTGACCGGTGTGCACGGTCGTATGTCGCGAGGCCAAGTCGTCCAGCAGCCTGGTCAGCAGGCTTAGACGAATGACCTCCGGTCTTGTCCCGAGAATCGTGACGATTCGCATGAGCTTACCTCCCATTGCGTGCGTGACGCCTGCGGCGGCCTCTTGCCCGCCCGGCGGACCGCCTTCCGCCGCCGGATGTTCTGCGGCTGCGACGCGAGCTTCTTGGCCCCCGCCGCGCGCGCCGTCCGCGTCCGCCAGAGCTTCGCCTGCTGCTGCTGCTGCGGCGGCTTGCGCCGGCGCCTTCCCCCGCGCCGCCCCGGTTCTCCGCGGCCGGCAGCTCCATCGGAGGTCCGTGCGGGATCAGCGACAAGCGATGGTCCGGAACGTCCTGGACATCCTCGAAGCGGAAGCCCAACCCGTGGAAAACAGCCTCGGAAGGGAAAGACCTCCGGCGGCCGTGCTCGATATAATAGACGGTCGGCCCTCTGCCCCGCACCAGCCCCTGCAGGGCGGGCGGCTGGCGGGCCGGGAGGCCGGACACGAGCGCCGTCAGTTGTTCGCGGAAGGCGTCGCGGCCGAACGTCTCTTCGGCGGCCCTGGCGCCGGCCGCGCCGACTTCCGATCTCAGCTTCTCGTTCTGCAGCAGCGTCGCAATCGCGGTCGTGAGGCCCGAGATGTCGCCGGGCTTCACGAGATAGGCGGCGTTGCCGGTCGCCTGAAGAATCTCTTCCAGGCCGCCGGACGCGTACGCGACGACAGGCTTGCCGAACACCATCCCTTCCAGGGCCGTCATGCCGAACCCTTCGGCGATCAGGCTGGGCACGACGACGACGTCCATCATCGGGTACACGTACTCGATCCGGTCCGCGAAGCGAATCCACGACACCCGGTCCGCGAGGCCGGCCTTCTGGATCAGCTCCCGGCAAGAACGGACGTAATCCGCGTCCTCGTCCGGATTGCCGATCACAAGCAGACGCACCCGCGAGTCGAGGGCGGCGAGCGGCAGCATCGCCTGCACGAAGTCCTTCAGCCCCTTGTTCGGATACAGCGCCGAAGCGATGTAGCCCGCGACGAGGTGGTGCTCGCTCCACCCTTGGCTGCGCCTCTGGCGAAGGCGAGCCATCGGCCAACTGTCGGGAAGCAGCTCCTCCCGATTCAAGAACGGGGGCAGCACCGCGGCCTTGGCGTGCGCCCCGGAAGGGATCGGGGCAAGCACCGTCTTGGAGATCCCTACGATGCGGTCGCTGTAGGTCGCAACGATTCTGGCCGCCTCATCGCGGTGCGAGCCGTCGTTGATCGTCTCCATCAGCGACCAGATCGTCGGGACCCCTAGCGCCTTGGCGGCCATGGCGGGCAACGGGTGGACGCACGTGTTCACCCATACATAAGAAGGTTCCTCCCGCTGAAGCAGCGCGACAAGCTGTTCCCACGCCGTATGGCGGCGGAGGTTGTCGAGCTCGGCGGACAGGTGCGGAGCCGCGATGTACATGGCTATGCTTAACGGAATATCGAGCACCGCGATCTCGACGCCATGCCGCCTGGCGGCTTCGGCGATGGCTCCTTCCCGCGGCACGACAAGCACGCAATGGAACAAACGATGAAGCTCCCTGAGGAAGGATAATAGAAGCTTCTCCGCTCCGGTAATGAACTCCGGGCTGCAGATATGCGAGAACACCAACATTTTCGGCCTGTTGACGACATTCATGCCCTTGCGTTGCCGGTCCTGCTCACGGCGCCGCTCGCCTCCTTCCCCCGATCATCGGTTCGATCTCCTGATTCGGTCTCTTAGGGCTCCATCGCCAGATCGATAAGCTGCGTCAGCCGCGAAGCGAAGGAGTGGTCCCGCATCGTCCGGTACAGGGCGCGCAGGGCTATCTGCTGCCGCTCCTCTTCGTGCGTCAAGTAATAATCGATCAGGTCGGCCAACTGGCCCGGCGAGTCGTAGGTGACGATCTCCCGGCCCGGCTCGTAATACTGCGCCAGATCGTCCCTCCCGTCCACAATCTGCAGCGTTCCGCAAGCCGCGATCTCGAACGTCCGCGGATTCGGGGATACGGCGGGGATGCCCGCGGAATTGCGGTTGAACGTCTCGTCGTCGTGGGCGCGATGCACGTTGATGACAATTCGGTTGGCGTTGTAGCACTCCGCGGTATCGATCGGGGTCATCCACTTGCCGAGGTCGATCCGGCTCCGCCAGCGATCGTAATCCGGCAGCCGATCCCACCATAGTCCCGACAGGCGGAATCTCTTCGATTCCAGGCGGGGAAGCAGCTCATGGAACAGCTTCACCCGGTTCCAATACGCCGTGCCGATGAAGGCGACGTCCCCGCGAAGCGCCATGCGGGGGTTGCGCGTACGATAGTAGCCGGGGTAGACCGCGAGCGGCAGATTGTGCACCCTCGCGCACCCGAGACTTTGATAGTAGGGGACGCAGTTGCGTTCCAGCGTGAACACCCGGTCGTAATGGGGGGCGAGGGCCGACGTAATGTCGGTGTAGTACGGATCGTCCGTAAACCAGATCGCGGTGCGGATGCCCAGCCCCCGAATCCGGTCCACCTGCGCGGCCGGGAAGTCCATGCCGTCCAGCACCAGAACGAGATCGGGCCGCTGCGCCTCCGCGACGGAAGCCGCGTCATCCTTCGGGGAAGCCAGGATGACCGAATCGGCCACCTCCAGCAGCGAATGGTGAATGCCTTCGTCCAGAGGGCTGTAGGGGTAGCCCTTGCCGGAGGTAACATAGAGAACCTTGAACGGCCGCTTCTCGTGCACCTGGCTGGCCCGCGCGATCGTCGCCTCGCAGAGGCCTTGCCAATGTCCATGCTGGTAGCCGAGAGAGAAGCCGTTCCTGTTGCCTTGCGTATTTGCCTTGCCGGAGCCGGGCGCCGCTCTCGACGCCCTGCCGACGCTTGTCGGCCGCTTCTGCCTCCCGCGCCCGGCGTTCAGGCTGCCGGGAGCTCTTCTTCTTCTCGTCATCGCCATTCGTTTACCCTGCCTCCTCACCCGTTCGGCGCTGCCGCCTCTTCTACTCAAGCCAGCCCAGCAGCGTCTGTATCCGATGAACGAACGTATGCTGAAGACGAGTCCGCTTGAAGCCTCGGGCGGCGATCTGCCGCCGTTCTTCCTCGTGATTCAGGTAATAATCGATCTGGGCCATCAGCTCGTCGGCACTGCGGAACGCGACGATCTCCCGGCCGAGCTCGTATTGCTCCGACAGCTCCTTGCGCTCGTCGGTCAGTTGCAGCACGCCGCAGGACGCGATCTCGTACGTTCGGGGATTGATCGATTCCGCCCCCCAGTTCATCGCGTTGCGGTTGTCCTTGCCGGCCTCGGTCGTGCGGTGAAGATTGATAACGAGCCTCGCGCCGTTGTAATAATTGACGGTCTCCGCCACCGGAATCCAGCCGTCGTGGACGAAGCGGGACAGATCGGAGTAGCGCTTCATCCGCTCCCACAGCTTGCCGGAGAGGAACACCTTCTTGTCTTGCAGGAAGTCGGCCATCTCGTCGAACAGATTCACTCGATTCTCGAAGGCGACGCCGATGAAGCAGATGTCGGAGCGATACTCCGGGGGGACATACTTCGGTTGGAAAATACGCGGGTTAACCGCCAAAGGAAGATGGCGGACCTGTGCGCATCCTGCGGCGATATAGAGAGGAACGCAGGACCTCTCGTGCGTGATCACCATGTCGTAGTGCTTCGCAATCTCCGGAGTCTCGTCGGTTACGTATGGATCGTCCACGAACCAGATCGCCGTGCGGATGCCCATTGCGCGAATGGCGTCGATCTGCTCCAAGTGATTGCCCGGGAATACGTGCAGCCCGTTCATGACGAGCACCCAATCGGGCCTCGTCTCGGCCGCAAGCTCCCGCATCCGGTCGGCCTGCGCCACGGTCAAGCCGCTCGCGCATTGCGTCAGCGCCGATACCATTCCTTCGTCGATCGCCTCGAAGCCTTGAGGCACATACATGATCCGCAAGCGGCTCGGAATCGCGGACGGCTCCGGAGTGCGCTCGGCGATGCCCTGGCACGCCCCGAGTCGCCAGCCTTCGGACCAGCCCATGCCGTAGCCGTCTCTGCGCGCTTCCTGACGCAGCTTCTCCCTGCTGCTGTACCCCATCGTCATCACCCAGATTCAATATATGCGCCCCTGGTCTGATGGACATGGATACTTACCCTTACGCAGGTGCGTATAATGCGGATAAACTCCCCGAGCGAAGCCTTCCGGCGGCGGTCGGCGCCCTCTCTCCGGACGAACGACGAGCGCCCGCGGTCTCTCCCGCGGGCGCTCGTCTCGGTAACACGGAATGCACGGCTACGCGAAGTAGGCGTGGCCGTCCTGGACACCCTTCGCGAATCCTTCGTTGAAGCCTTGATCGTACGCTTGATCGAACATCGCGCTGTACGCCGGCGCAGCCTGATCTGCCGTCTCCGCCCTTGGCGCCGGCGCTCGGCGAAGACGTCTCCGGACGGCCGTCCTCCTGCCTCTGCGGGACGTCCTGCGAAGCCTGCCGGCAGCCTTCCCGCGCCTCGCTCTCCTGCCGCTTCCCTTCGCCGATCGCTTGGGCGCGCCGCTCCTTCGGCCGGAGCGGCGTGTCCGCCGCTTGCTGCGCATGTACGTTCCCCTCCACTCCATCCGCCTCGGTTACACCTGCTGCTCGTAAGCGAGCTGATGCCCGTCCTCGAAGCCCTTCGCGAAGCCTGCATTGTACCCTTCGTTGTAGGAGACCCGGAATCCTTGGTCGTGGCCGGGGCCTCGCCTTGCCGGTCTCGCCGGTCCCGCCGCTCTCGCCGCTCTCTGCCGCCGATTCGCGGCCGTTCTTCCCTTCCCGGGAGCGGTTCGTTTGGTTCTGAAGCCGGCCGCGCTCTTCGCCTTCCGAGCGGGCCTGCTCTTCTTCGCCGTTCGCGTCTTGCTCACTTCGACAGCCCTCCTTGGCGCTTCTTGACTTCTCCGGTTCTCCCCTTCCGCCCGCGGCTCCCCCACGGCGGCGACGGCACCCCCTTGCGCGGAGCGCTCCACCGCTGGCCCGTCACGGCTCCGACCAGCGCCGCCTGGAGATCGGCCAGCTTCCGAACGTGCTCGCGCATGGCCGATGCCGCCGGTTCGCTGCCGGCGGTGACGTCCGCGACGCTCTCCAGAATTCGCGCCAACGCCTCCTGGCTTCGGGCGATAGAGCGGAGCAGCTCAAGCTTCACTTCCCATTCCTTGTCAAGCCGGCTCATCCGTCCATATCGCCTTCTCCCATGCTTCCGAACATCGAGCCCATTCCTTCCGCTTCGCCGTCGTCCGGCTCGATGATCGCCTTCATGCTCCGGTTCAGCCCGTTGCACAGCTTCGTCAAGCTGTCGATCAGATCCACGTTATGATCGTGGAACTGCAGCGACGTGCCGAGCCGCTCGGACTGCGTGACGGAAGTATCGTTCGTGATATGGGTCAGAAGCCAATTGCGAACCTTCTCCGCCTCGACCGCCTTCGCCTCCAGAATCAGAGCGGTATTCCACTGAAGCTTGGCGATTGCGTCCAATGTCAATTGATAAGCTTGCTCCCTGTTCATTCCCACCCCTCCTCTCGCTCCGGCTCCCTTCGAACGGGGTGGCGCAACGGCTCGTTCCGATTATTCGCGCTTCTATTCTTCGTCCGAATCCCCGAGCGCCTTGACAAGCTGCGCGATGCTGTCCGCCATCGCTTCCTGAAGATCCGCCAGGCTGTTCACGTAGGCGATGACGCTCTTCGTCACCTGCGAAGATCCCTCCAGCAAGCCGTCCAGGCCGTTCAACTGAGGATGTTCGTCCGGCAAGGTATGAACCATCTGCGCCATACGGACGGCGATCTGCCGCTTGGCATCCAGCAAGCGGGCCATCTGCTGGTGAGAGTGCGACATATGCACGATGATCTCCGTCATCAATTCTTGCACCGCGGCGTCCTCCTTCCGATCCTGGCGGCATCGGCGCCAAGCGGCGCCTGCCTGATCCCTTACAGCATATGCCGCTTGGCGGCGCTTGCCACTTCGGCGCAAGCGGCAAGCGGCGGCGCCGGAGCTTCCCTCCGCGCCGCCGCACAATGAATTACAGAACTTGTTTAAGCACCGGAGGAGCGATGATCGGCAGCCCTTCCTCGCAGACGGCCAGCACCTCCGGTTCGATCAGCCGCACCGGGCGGTGATCGAGATTCCACGACCGGATTGCTCCCCGGCTGGACACCTTGCGCGCAACCTCGCCTTCCAATCGGTAGTAAGTATCGTCATGAAGCCTGGCGAAGCCCGTCGGCGACGCAGACTGGCCGTAATAGCGCAGCTCCATCTCCGCGGCGGATATCGGCTCGCGAATCGGCCACCGCAGCAGGTCGACCTGCGACACCTGGCTCACGGGCAGAGCCGCCGCCCCGTCCACCGGCCTTCTGCCCCCTTCCTCGATCCAATAGAGGGCAGGCCCCACCCCTTTGACCAGAACGCCGTCCGGGAACAGCTCCGTCATGTCCAGGGCAAGCCGCTCGCGCTCCTTCAGCGTCTGCAGCACCTGGTGAATGCTCTCGTAGGGATTCGGCCATTTGTCCATATAATAGTGCTCATTCTTGTCGTTCACCTGCCGGAAGCGATTCCCCAGCGCCTTCATGCTGACGCTTCCATAGTGATGAATGAAGGTGTCCGCGGCGACGACAAGGCTTCTGCCCGTCAGGCGGACCCGGATATTGAAGTCGTCGTCCTCGAAGTTGCCGATCTCGAAGCCCTCGTCGAAGTAGCCGACCTGCTGGAACAGCGACCGTCGGAAGAGCAGGCAGAAGCCGACAAGCCGATCGGTTCGGCGCCACTTCGCCGGGTCCGGCTTGTTGAATTCCTTGGCGAACGCGTGCATCTCGCGGATGTCGCCGTACGGAACCTTGATCTGCTGCTCGCCGCTGATATAGTTCGTGACCGGTCCGACCATCCCGATCCGGTCGTCGCTGCCGAGGCAAGCAAGCATGTTGTCGAGCCAGCGTTCGGTCACGACCGTATCGTTGTTGAGCAGAAGGATCGTCTCGCCCTTCGCCATCATCATGCCGAGGTTGATTGCGCCGGAGAACCCCTTGTTGCTGTCGAGCACCCGATAGCGGACCTGACCTCCGAGCTGCCTCAGATAGGCTTCCGTGCCGTCGCTCGATGCGTTGTCGATCACGATGATCTCATAAGGAAGGTCGGTATTCTCCATGATGCTCTCGATGCATTGCCGGAGCAGATCGACCTGGTTGTAGGTCGGAATGACGATGCTCGTTCCTTCGAACCGGGCGGAGAAGCTCCCGAGTCCGGATTGCACCCCTTCGCGGTACCCGTCCGCGAACCCTTGGTCATACGCGCCGGCCGCCGGCTTCGCCGGTCCGCTCCGGCGCGAGCCGACTCTGCGGCGGGAGCCCGCCGCGCGCGCGCGGGAGCTTCTGCGGAGCCTTCCGCCGCGTGCGCTTCTTCTCGTTCTGGAAGCTGCCTTCATGATGCTCACCCCCTGTCATCCATCGGCCGCCGCGGCAAGCGGACGCTTGCGCCCCGGATGCGCGGCGAGGCCGGTAATGGCGTTGGCCAAGTGGCCGAAGTCGATACACACCTTGCCCGTTCGATTCGCGAGATGAACGCAGATCGGCACCGCCGCGATTCCCGCCGAGACGAGCGCCAGATCGAAGTCGCGGGCGGCGGCTTCGTCGACGACCCTGCGATAGTCGGCAATTCCCTTCACGGGGCTGACCGTTGCCGCAATCTGGGCCCCCCACGAGAGCAGCGACGACGCCAACGGCTCCGCAAGATCGCCGATGAGGGCAAGTCTTCTTCCCGCGATCAAGCGATGAAGATACCCGTCATCCTTCAAGGAGTAGTTCACCGTCGAGGACGTCAGCCGAAGCGATTCCGGCTGGATGCCGTACGCCTTCCAGATCGCGAACAGGAGCGGCTGGAACAGCGGGCGCCGCGACAGGGGAATCCCGACGACGGTCGCCGTCCGCATCGCCGAGGCAAGCTCATCCCTTCCTTGGTGGTCGGGAACCTCGATTCCGGCATAGGGAAGAAAAAAACCTTCTCTGCGAACCTCATCCATCGACATGACCGTATCCTGCGCCAGCGTGAGCAGCTCTCCGTCCCCCAGCCGAACGAGCGAATACGCTCTTCTCTCGCTGAGCGCGCGTTCGAGCTCTTCGTAGACGGCGGCGGTCCCGAGCAGCGGAAGCCCCCTTGGCCTCAGCACCGAGATCCCGGCCGCCAGGAACTCCTCGAGCGAGACGTTCGGGAACACCAGCTCCGGAGGCAAGTGCGCCTCCAGCAAGCTTTCGCCGCCGGCGAACGCACCGTCGCGATACCCTTCCGAGTAACGGTCCTCCCCCGCCGCGTCTCCCGCCTTCGCCGCCCTGCCTTCGGGCTCGGGGCCCCGTTCGCCTCGTTCGCGGGCGGCTCTGCGGAGCGGCCGCTTCCTCTTGCCCCGGGTTTTGCCCGCGCCGCCCCGTCCCGTTCCCTTCGGGGCGACGCGAGGCTTCGCCCGGGGAGAAGCGGGGCGCGGCCCGGAGGCGGGCGAGCCTTGCGCCGCGGGCGGCGATCTTCTGCGCGGCGGCGCCGCGGCAGCGGCCGCGCGGCCGTTCACATTCATGGCAATGCCCCCTTCAGCCTGCGGCTCGCCTCCTCCAACGATTCGAACGTTCCCGCATCCGTCCACCAACCGTCCAGAATGTGATAATGGAGTTTTTTCGCGGCTGCATAGGCATTGTTGACATCGGTAATCTCAAGCTCTCCGCGCTGGGAAGGCTTCACCTGATCGATAATCCGGAAGACGTCGGCATGATAGAAGTAGAGACCGGTCACGCAGAAGTTCGACAGCGGATGGTCCGGCTTCTCTTCGATGAACTCGATCGTCCCCGTCGCCGGATCGAGCTTGGGCACTCCGTAACGGCGCGGATCGCCCACCTCCTTCAGCACGACCATCGCTCCGTCCTTCCGCTTCTCGAATTCGGCCGCCAGCGGGGCAAGCGAGGGCTCGAACAGATTGTCCCCCAGCAGAACCGCCAGCTTGTCGCCGGGGCCGATGACCGGCCGCGCCAGCTCCAGCGCCTGCGCGATGCCCCCCGCTTCTTCCTGCACCCGGTACAGGATGGACACCCCCCAGTCCCGGCCGCTCCCGAGCACTTCCACGAAGCGACCGACAGACTGCCTTGCCGTGACGATAACGATGTCGCGAATTCCCGCCTCCCTCAGCTTGGCTACTCCATAACAGATCATGGGATAGGACGCCACCGGGAGCAGATGCTTGTTGGTCCAATAAGTTAAAGGCTTGAGTCTGGTTCCCATTCCTCCCGCCAAGATGACTGCCTTCAACGAATACCCTCCTCGTGTCGTGCTGTCTGGCCTTCGCCTGTTCTGACATTCAGATAAAGCTGCGAGGGTCTACATTCCACTTGTCCATGAACAACCGGTAATTCCGCTCGACCAGCTCCCGCTGGGCCGCTTCTCCCTCCCGCCGGAAGCTGGCGCTGCCCTCGTGATGAATCACGACGTCCTCGCAGATCAGCAGGCCGTAGCCGTGCAGGCGAGCCCTTAGGCAATAGTCGTCGTCCTCGTAATGACCGGGGCTGAACCGCTCGTCGAGCAGCCCGATCCGTTCCATCAGCTCCCTGCGGAACGCGAGGCAGAAGCCGACCAGCCTCTCCGTCCGCTTCCACTTGTTCGGATCGGAGCGATTGACGGTTGCCGCCAGGCGTTGGAATTCGTCAAGATCTCCGTACGAATAGCGGGATTGCTGCTTGCCGCTCACATTGCCCGCCATGGGACCTGTCAGCCCGATATCCGGGGAGCTGTAGAGCGCGGCATTCAGGTTATCCAGCCAGTTCTTCGAGACGACCGTATCGTTATTCAGCAGGACGATGGTATCGCCCGAAGCGAGCCGCATCCCCTTGTTGCAGGCGGCAGGGAATCCTTCGTTGCGAGCCAGCGAGACGAAGGGAATCCGCTCGTTCAGGCACCATACCGTCGTTCCATCCTTCGATCCGTTGTCGACGACGATGATCTCGTGCTCCGAGGGCGTATACTTGCGTATCGACTGGATGCAGCTTGCGAGCAGATCAAGGCCGTTGCAGCTAGGTATGATGATGGATGTCCGCATCCCATACCACTCCCCCTACCGCTTTGCGATTGCGCAGCTTATCTCCGAAGTAGAGACGCTTGCCCCGCGCCTCCATGGCGGAGCGCCACGCCTCCAGATGGTCTCCCGCCGATAGTCTCGTCTGGTTCGCCGAGTCGTGCCCGGCCGGGGCGGACGGCCGCGTGCCGACACTCGCCGCGCTGCCGATCTTCAGCCCCTTGAGAACGGCGGCCGCATGCGCCTTGACCGGAACGACCAGCCGCTCTGTGCCGATCTCGTCCAACGCCGTTCGGGACAACGCGCAAGGAAGCTCCGCCATCGTGTTCGCCTTCAAGTCGGCCCTTCCCAGCGTCACGTTCAGGAATTCATGCAGCCAGTCGACCTTATCCCGAAGATGGAACGATCCCCAGTTGCGGGAACGATCGTTCAGCGCCACGTCCAGCCTCCCATCGCACTCCCACAGGAACCGGGCGAGCTCTTCCGCCCCGAGCGGCTGATCGCCGTCGAGGAACAGAACGATGTCCGTCCCCGCCAGCTTCGCCCCGAGCGCCCGGCCGATGCCGGAGTCGACCCCTTCCGGGAAGTGCGCGATCGTTGCCCTCGAGTGCTGCCTCCACTGTCCGAGCAGGCTCTCCGGAATGCTGCCGCACACAAGAATAATCTCGTGCAACGGCAGGCAGTCCAGCGTCTGGAGGACGGAACGGGTCTGGCGCGAACCGGCCCCGACATGGACAACGGCCGCCGCCGTGCCTCGCAGGACAAGAGGAACGTAAGCCGGGGTCACCCCCGCTCTCCGCGAGGCTCCTTCGCCGAACGCCTCGGCTCCGCCCCAGCAAGCTTGCCAGTCCTGAGCGCGCGACCCGCTCAGCCTGCTCGGGAGAAGCTCCTGCCATCTCTGCTGAATGGCGCCGCGAAGCGCCTCAGCCGAGCCCTTCGGGTACGAGGCTCTCCACGAGCTTCCGAACGCCTCCCCTTCCTCGCGCAGCGACTGCAGCCATGCGGTTCGAAGCCCGCCGGCCGCGCGGGCTCTCCTTCCCGGCCCCCGTCTGCGGACGGAAGCGCGGCGGCGGCCCGCTTGCCGGACAGAAGGCTTCCTGCGAAGCGCAGAGGACGGCTTGCGAGCGCCCGCTCGTGTTCGTCGCGAAGAAGCTCTCCGCCTTGAAGCCGGTCTGTTGACGCGTCGCATCGCCTCATCTCACCCTCCATCGTTGTCGACTTCCGTCCTCGTATCCGCCTCGCTCATCGGTCTGGTTCACCAGCCATTGGATCGCTTCCAGGTGGTCGCCCACAATAAGCGGCTCCAAGGAATTGTTCCGCTCTCTGCGAATTCGCAGCGGGTTGAGCGAGCCCACATCAACATGCTTCACGCGTCTCACCGCGAGCTTCGAATGCACCGCCATCGTGTGAGCAAGCGGCGGCACGGAGAGAGCGGCCGGCCCGATTGTGTCCAGGGCTCTGCGGCTGATGGCGTGGGGAACCGCGGTCATCGAGGTTCCCAGCAGATCGGGCCGGTCCAGCAAGGAGTTCAGGGCGTGCTTCGCGAGCACGACGCCGTGGACGTTCTCCTGCCTCGTCGGTCCCGAGTAATCGTTAAGAGCGACATCGGTCCCGTTCTTCACGGCTTCGACGAAGCTCCTCAGCTTCGCAGCCGGAATGACCATATCCGCGTCAATGAATAGCAGTATTTGTCCTTGAGCCGCCCTCGCGCCGATCGACCTTCCCACGTCATGGCCGAGGGGACGGTCGAACACCAGCGTCCGGGCTCCGCTGCTGCGGGCAATCTTCAGCGAACCGTCGGTCGACCCGTTGGCGACGACGATCACCTCCGTGCCGGGATGAACCTTCTTCGCTTCGCGGATGACCCTGGCCAGCGTCCGCCTCTCGTTCATGACCGGAATAATGACCGAGACAAGCGGCGACGACCACGGGGAAGCTCCTCCCCCGGACCGGCTTCCGCTCGCTGCGGCCATTGAGATCGATGCAACGGTCGAGGGCGAGGGCCGGTAAGAGCTCGTGTTCGAGAGTGCGTTCGAGAGTACGTTCGAGGGCGAGTTCGAGGGCGAAGACGAGGGCGAGAGAGAAAGCGAGTTCAAGGGCGAAGGCGAGTTCAAGGGCGAAGGCGAGTTCAAGGGCGAAGGCGAGTTCAAGGGCGAAGGCAAGGTCGAGCGAAAGTTTGAGATAGGGGCAGTAGCAGAGGAAGCCTTGGCGGAAGACGATCTGCGCGAGCCTTGCCTCTGAAGCGCCCTGACGGATGACGGGCGGGACCATCTCTTATTCCTTCTTGTTGCGCTTCTCGTTGCGCTTGCGCCAGCCAAACCAATCCACCCCCTTCGGTCGGGCAACGGTTTACATGACATTGTATGTGCAACGTGTCCATGCGCAACGGCATCTGTACGCCTCGACACAAGCACAGGCCGCTCGGAGTGCGATCCGGCACCCGCGCATGACCGGGAATACCGCACAAACGCCCACAAACCCCGGATATATGCGGTTTTTCACATTCAAATGCCTCAGCTCCGAGGATAACGAGAGTTTTATGCGAAATTTCACATACATAGGGCACATTAGGGTCGCTGCCTGAACGATATATGTGAAAAACCGTATAAAATCAAAAATATCGCCGCTGATCGCCAAGTTAAATGTGAAAAACCGCATAAAACTGCCAGGCGAAGGGGCTTTGGAGGTGCCGTAAACGGCAATTGGCGACGCAGGGATCGCCTCCCTAACGCCGCCAATCGGCCATTTCTTATTTAAAAATTAGCACCGTGCTCCCCTCTACCGATGACCGACCGCAATCCATTGAATCCAGCCTTGCGGCTCGGGAGCAAACCTCGTGCGAATGATCTCCAGGACGGCCCGGTCCTCTTCCTTCTTCCTCAGCACGCAAGCGCACGAAGGATGATCGGCCATCGCAATGATCACGTAGGAGAGATTAGGGAACGGTTGCTCGAAGGTTACTGTCATCTCCATGCTCTCCGTCGCCCCGTGGAACGAGTAGTGTTCGTTGCCGAACAGAATCGCCACATTCGGCTGCGAGGCCATTACCGGCATAAATGCCAGATGGGCGCTGGTCACCGAACCGAGGGCCAGATGGCTGCCCGTGACGCTTCCTTCGGAAGGCGACAACTGGCTGATCTCATTCTTCTGCTGCGCAACGTTCTGCTGCAGATCGAGCAAGAAATCGAGCAAGTGATCGGACAGTTTGTCGCCCGTAACGCTGCCGTCCGCAAGCTGCTCGCCGCCGACGCTGCCTTTCGCCAGATGAGCGGAGGTAAGGCTGTTCTCGCTGACGTGATGCGAGAGAATCGAGCGTGCGATAACGTGCGATGAACCTATGCTTGCCGGCGCGATTTTATCGATTGTCACGGCGGCCGCCTTCAAGTGATCCGTCTCGACGCTTGCCGGTGCCAGCTTCTCTCCCGTTATGCTGCCGTCGGGCAATGATGCTTGGGTCGCAGGAGTCGGCTTCGCGAGCAGGTCGATGACTTCGGAATCGAGCTTCTGGACGGTAATACTGCCGTCCGCGAGCTGATCGGCGCCGACGCTGCCCGCTTGCAGCTTGATGCTGTCGATGCTGCCGGCGGCCAGGTGCCTGGATTCGATAGAGCCGGAAATGACGTGGGAAGCTCCTACGCTGTTCAGCGCGATTTTGTCGGCTGTGACGGCTTCTGCCGTCAGGTGCTCCGGCCCAACGCTGAACACTTGGAGTGCCTTCGACGAGACGCTATAGTCTGCGAGCGCGTCCGCCGTGACACTCCCGCTCGTCAATGGAGCGGTTGTCGTCGAAGCGGCGAGCCGTTCAAGCAGCTCGGGAGCCAGCTTCGAGGTGGTCACCGAGCTGTCG
This sequence comes from Cohnella fermenti, assembly GCF_004801405.1. Taxonomy (GTDB): domain Bacteria; phylum Bacillota; class Bacilli; order Paenibacillales; family Paenibacillaceae; genus Cohnella; species Cohnella fermenti. The sequence goes on along the minus strand of NZ_SSOB01000057.1, from coordinate 29,662 downwards.
GCGAGCTTGCTCTCCGTCACGCTGCCGTCCGCCAGTCTCGTCTCCGTCACCGCTCCGTATCCGAGCTTCGCTTCGACTACCTGACCGTCTGCCAACTGCTGTTCACCTACGGCGCCCGAGGCCAGCTTCGAGGTCGTTATCGCGCCGTCCAAAAGCTTGCTCTCCGTTACCGCTCCGTCCAGCAATTTGCTCTCTGTTACTGCGCCTTCAGCCAGCTTGCTTCCCGTTACCGAACCGTCCAGCAGCTTACTTCCCGTCACCGAGCCATCCGCAAGCTTCCATTCCGTCACGCTGCCATCCGCCAGTCTCGTCTCCGTCACCGCTCCGTATCCGAGCTTCGCTTCGACTACTTGACCGTCCGCCAACTGCTGCTCACCTACGGCGCCCGGGGCCAGCTTCGAGGTCGTTATCGATCCGTCCAGAAGCTTGCTCTCCGTCACGCTGCCGTTCGCCAACTTCTCCGCCGTTACCACTCCGTCGGCGATCTTGCTCCCCGTCACCACACCGTCCAGCAATTTGCTCCCTGTTACTGCGCCCTCAGCCAGCTTGCTTCCCGTTACCGAACCGTCCAACAATTTACTCTCTGTTACTGCGCCCTCAGCCAGCTTGCTCCCCGTCACCGCTCCGTCCAGCAATTTGCTCTCTGCTACCGCGCCCTCAGCCAGCTTGCTTCCTGTTATCGAACCGTCCAGCAATTTACTCTCAGTTACCGAACCATCCAGCAGCTTGCTCTCCGTCACCGCGCCGTCCGCGAGCTTCCATTCCGTCACGCTGCCGTCCGCCAGTTTCGTTTCCGTGACCGCTCCGTATCCGAGCTTCGCTTCGCCCACCTGACCGTCCGCCAACTGTTGCGCGCCTACGACGCCCGGGGCCAGCTTCGAGGTCGTTACCGCTCCGTCCAGCAGCTTGCTCTCCGTCACGCTGCCGTTCGCCAGCTTCTCCGCCGTTACCGCGCCGTCGACGATTTTGCCTACCGTTATCGAACCGTCCAGCAGTTTACTCGCCGTCACCGAACCGTCCAGCAGCTTGCTCGCCGTCACCGCTCCGTCCGCCAGCTTCCACTCGGTCACGCTGCCTTCCGCCAGTCTCGACTCCGTCACCGCTCCGTACCCGAGCTTCGCTTCGACTACCTGGCCGTCCGCCAACTGCTGCTCTCCCACGGCGCCCGGAGCCAGCTTCGAGGTCGTTATCGCGCCGTCGGCAATCTTGTTCTCCGTTGCCGCGCCATCGGCCAGCTTGCTCTCGGTCACCGAGCCGTCCAGCAGCTTGCTCTCCGTTACGCTTCCCGAAGCCAGCTTGCGTTCGGTCACGCCCTTGTCGGCCAACTTCCCCTCGACGACCGACAGCTCGGCGATCTGAGCGCTGCCTACCGCCCCGTAAGCCAGCGCGCATTCCGTTACGCTGCCGTTCGCCAGCTTCAGCGCCGTTACCGCTCCGTCCGCCAGCTTCCACTCCGTCACGCTGCCGTCCGCCAGCTTCGTCTCCGTGACCGCCCCGTATCCGAGCTTCGCTTCGACCACCTGGCCGTCCGCCAGCTTGCCGGCCGTAACGGCGCCATCCGCGAGAGCCGCTTCGGTCACGCTCTCGTTCCCCAGCTTCAATGCCGTCACCGCGCCATCCGCCAGCTTCCACTCCGTCACGCCGCCGTCCGCCAGCTTATCTGCGGACACGCTTCCGCCGGCCAGCTTCGCCGACGTCACGGCTCCGTCCGCAAGCCCCTGCTCACCGACGGCTCCCGCGTCGAGCTTGCTTGCCGTCACGCTTCCGTCGGCCAGCTTGTCGGCCGCGACCGCACCGTCGCGCAGCTTGCCTTCCGTGACGCTCCAGTCCGCCAGCTTGTCGGTCACGACGGCCCCGCTCTTCAGCTTATCGTCGCCGATGCTGCCGGAGGCAAGCTTATCCTCCGTGATCGATTCGTCCCGAAGATGGATGGTCGACACCGCCGCGGGCTCGATTCGCTCGGAATCGATTCTTCGTTCGGCCAGCTTGGCGAGAGTGAACATATCCGGCGCAAGATGCGCAATCGTCACCGAGCCCTTGCGCAGGTGATAGCCTTGGATGGAATCCGGCTTGATGTGCTTGCCGCTCACCGTCTCGAGCAGCAGATGCTCGCTGCCGACGCTGTCTGCCGCCAGCTTCTGCAGCGTGACGCTCCCGTCCGCCAGATGCCGTTCACTCACCGCACCTTCCGCAATCGCCCGTCCGATTACGCTCTGCTCGGAGAGATGCGGCGAACCGATCGCCTTCTCCTTGACATGCTCCGGTCCGATGCTTGCCGCCTGGAGCTGTGCAGACGATACCGAGCCCGGGGTCAACTGCTTCTCGGTGACAGAACGCGGCTGCAGGTTGCGTTCGCCGACGCTGAGATCCGCCAGCTTGAGGTGGCTGATCGACGCGTTCGTCAGGTGGGATTCCCGGATACTGTCCTCCGCCAAGTGGAACCCGCGTACCGCTTGCTCGGTCAAGTGACGGCTCTCCACCGACTCGGCGGCAAGATGCTTATTCATCACCGCGCCTTCTTGAATCGCGCCTGACGCGACGGCATTCTTCGCGATCGCTTCCTCTTGCACGCTGTTCGCCGCCAAGTGCTCCGACTGAACGGCCAAAGGCTTGAGCTTCTTCGCGCCGACCGCTTCGTCGATAAGTGCGGATTCCGTAACGGAATTCGCAGCGAGCGCGCCGAACCCGACGGAGCCTGCGCCCAGCTTCGCCGCCGTAACGCTATGGTCCGCCAGCTTTCCCGTCGTGACGGACTGGTCGGCCAGCTTATCCGTGGAGACGCTCTCCGGGGACAGCTTAAGCGACGTGACGAGATGGTCGGTCAGATGATGGGAGAAAACCGAACGAACGCCCAACTGGCGCTCCCCGATCGCGCCCGGAGCGATGATCGCCGAAGTGACCGATTCCGCCTGCAGAGCGGAGGTTCCGACGGAGTCGTCGGCCAGGTGGGCCGGAGCGATCGACCCTGGGCGAATGTGACGGCCTTCGACCGCCTGCCTCGCAATCGCTTCTCCCTTGACCGAATCCTCCGCGAAGTGAGGCGGACGCAGGCTTCCGGGAGCCAGCTTGTCGTGCGTGACGCTGTCTCCTGCCAGATGGGGAGTCAGCACGGAGCCGCTTGCCAGATGCCGGGTAAGCACCGCGCCGTCGGCAAGTTGAGCCGACTTGACCGCGCCTTGAGCCAATTGGGCGGAACCGACCGCGCCATCGGCAATCTGCTTGCGGGTAACCGAGTCGGGCGCCAGTTGTCCCGTGCCGATAATGCCGTCCTGCAGATGGTCGCGCGCGATGGACCGGTTCGTCAAGTGGCGGCCTTCGAGCAGCCCTTCGGTCAGATGGCGCCGTTCAATCGAATGATCGGCCAGCTTATCGTTAAGAACGCTCCCCTTCGCGAGATGGCGGGACTGAATCGCCTCGTCCCCGATCTTGCCCGAGACGACGCTCTGGTCTGCGATCTTCGAAGAGGTAATTGCGTGTTCGACGAGGTTGATCGTCGCAACCGACTGCTCCGCCAGCTTGCTCGCCGATACCGAGCCGGATGCGAGATGCCGGCTCTCAACGGACTCGTCGGCGAGATGCTCTCCTCGCACGGCTGCCGGACGCAGATGCTCGGCGTCCACCGATTGCTCCGCGAGCTTGCCGCCGTCTACCGAGCGATCCGCCAGCTCGCCGGAGCCGATCGCGCCCTCGGCGATATTTGCGGAGATGACCGCCCGCGGAGCTAAATGCTTTCCCTCCAAGGCACCGAGTGCCACGTGCTCGGCCAGGATGATCCCTTGCTTCAGGTGCGAAGAATCGACGGCAGACGGGGCAAGCTTGCTGGACCCGACGGCGCCGTCGCGCAGCTTGGAGGCGGTGACCGATTCGTCGGCCAGCTTGGAGGTATCGATAACTTCGTTGGCCAGATTCTCGCTGCGAATCGTCCCGCTGCGGATCTTATCCGACGTAACCGACTGATCCTTCAGCAGATCCGCCGTTATGATCGACAGGCTCAGATGCTTGGCTTGAATCGAGCCTTCCGCGATCTTGTCGGCGCTGATCGTTCGGTCCGCCAGCTTCTCGGAGGTGACGCTTCCGTCCTTGAGCTTGTCGCTCGTAATGGAACGGTCCCGAATCTTCTGGCCGGAGATCGCATTCTTCGTCAGATGCTCGCCGGTAATCGATTCGGGTGCATACTTCGACGAAGTGACCGATCCGTCCGCCAGCTTGATGGATGTTACCGAGAAGTCCGCCAACGCCTCCGTCGTCACCGATTCGGCGGCGAGGTTATTCGGCCCGACGGCGAACGGAGCGAGCTTGTCAATCGTGACGGACTCGTCGGCGAGATCGTCGGTGTAGACAACCGGCGCCGGCCGGGACGGAGCCCGCTTCTCCGCCAGCCTCCGATGCCGCCACTGTCTCTCCTCTCGTTCTTCGATCCAAGTGTCTTCTCGCTCTTCGATCCGATTTTCTTCACTAGTGCCAGACTCTACCCGCTCGCCGCCTTCCGGCGCTTCGCCGTTCGCTGCCGCCTTCGGTTCAAGCGGCCGATTCCCGACCGGTCCGACCGTCGGCTGGACAGCCGGCTTGGCTGACTGCTCCCGACTCTCTGGCGTCGCCGCTCCTTCCGGCTGAAGCGGCATTGATGCGGCAGGACGGCCGATAGGCTTGATCATCTGAGCCAGCACGTCGACCGACTCAATCGTTTGCTTGTCTGCCGCATCGACCACGGCGACAATCTCATCCGCAGCGGCCAGCGACTCCGCCAGCTTCTTCTCCTCGCTTGCGGCCGGCCTGCCGACTTCCGCTCCGCGCCCCTGGAAGGACGCGAGGCGGCTCGCCGCTGCCGCGGATTGCGGGCTTGCCGCAGGCTCGGGCCGCTTGCCCGCCTTGACCGACTTGCCTGACGGCGCTTCGGCTACGCCCGCCCCATGTACGCTGACCGGCTTGCCGTTCTGCTTCGCTATATCGTCCAGCCATTGCAGCTCGGAGCGATTCGGATTATCGACGTAGTACAGCGGCCGCCGGCTGTTCGAAGGCTTTTTCGATTTGCCCTTTCTCATGGTCCTCTCCTTCCCAACATGACAATCTAACGTATCATATGCACATTCACCCATGGGCGCGACTGTCGGCGCAATCCGATGTCCCATGCAACAGAACGCAGGCCCGTACCTGCACCGCTCTCGCCATGCACCCAACAAAAATGTGGTTTACAATTCGAACGGTCCGGCGTATAGTAATATCATCTTCGAGTTTTGCATTAGGGAAACATTATGGCCCACAGGCCAAAAAGATTGATAAGAACAACACCGTTTGTCCACGAGGTGATCATCATGCAAGAAGAAGTAACCATCCAGACCCAGACAAGGTCCAAGGGTTGGCGGCAGCAGGCCGGCCAGCCTTCGCTCCCCGAATCCCATCGTTCCTTGCGGATTCCGAAGAGCGGCTCCACCTTCCGTAAATTCCTTGCGTTCGTCGGTCCCGGCTATATGGTCGCGGTCGGTTACATGGACCCGGGCAACTGGGCGACGGATATCGCGGGCGGTTCCAAGTTCGGCTACACGCTGCTGTCCGTCATCCTTCTGTCCAACCTGATGGCCGTCGTGCTCCAGGCGCTCGCCGGCAAGCTCGGCATCGTGACCGGCAGGGATCTGGCGCAAGCCTGCCGCGACCACTACAACAAGCCGGTCTCCTTCGGTCTCTGGATATTGGCGGAGCTGGCCATCGCCGCCTGCGACCTGGCCGAAGTGATCGGAGCCGCGATCGCGCTGAATCTGCTGTTCGGAATCCCGCTCATCTACGGGGTTATACTAACGGCTGTAGACGTCCTCCTGATTCTGTTCCTGCAGAACAAGGGCTTCCGCTATCTGGAGGCGTTCGTCATCGCTCTGATCGCCATCATCGGCTTCTGCTTCGCCGCCGAGCTCTTCCTTTCCCAGCCCGCCGTGGGAGAAGTGATGAAGGGCTTCATTCCGAAGGCGGAGATCGTCTCGAATCCGGAGATGCTCTACATCGCGATCGGCATTCTCGGGGCGACCGTCATGCCGCATAACCTGTACCTGCACTCTTCCATCGTCCAGACGAGACAGTACGAACAGACCGAGCTCGGCAAGCGGCAGGCGATCCGGTTCGCGACGCTCGACTCGACCATCGCCCTGTTCTTCGCTCTCTTCATTAATGCCGCGATCCTGATCATCTCGGCCGCCGCGTTCCATACGACCGGCCATACGGATGTCGCGGAGATCGGCGAAGCGTACGACCTGCTGACTCCGCTGCTCGGAACGACGATGGCATCGATCTTCTTCGGCGTCGCCCTGCTCGCATCGGGGCAGAACTCGACGCTGACCGGGACGCTCGCGGGCCAGATCGTCATGGAGGGCTTCCTCAACATCCGGCTGCCCGCCTGGCTCAGACGGCTGATCACCCGGCTCATCGCAATCGTGCCGGCCGTCATCGTCATCGCCCTGTACGGCGACAGAGGCGCGACCGACCTGCTTATCCTCAGCCAGGTCATCCTGTCGATGCAGCTCAGCTTCGCCGTCATTCCGCTCGTGAAGTTCACGTCGAGCAAGGAGAAGATGGGGGCGTTCGCGAACCGGCTGTGGCTTAAGCTCACCGCCGCCGTTATCACCGTCGCGATCGTCATCCTGAACGCCTACCTGCTTGTCTCGACGTTCGTCGATCTGTAAGCAACCCCGCACAAGGGGAAAAGCCGCTCTCCAACGGTCTCGTCGACCCGGAGAACGGCTTTTTCTTATTTTCGCCGAATAACGTATTTATCGCTTCTCCCCTACCGCCCTCCGCCCCAAAAACCGTTCCACTCCCGAAGCCACCCGGCCGCGGAGTGCTGCCACATGAACTGCTCGCATACGCGCGCCTGTCCTCTTCTCCCCATCTCCGCCCGCAGCGCCTCGTTCGCCAACAACAGCGACAGCCGGTCGGCCAGCTCGGCCGGGGCGTTCGCCGCGTCGATCAGGAATCCCGTGTTGCCGTCCTGGACGATCTCCGGCATCCCGCCGATCCGGGTCGCCACGACGGGAAGCCCCGCAGCCATCGCCTCCACGTTCACGAGCCCGAACGCCTCGCGCCGCACCGAAGGCACGACCGCGACGTCCGCGAGAGCGTACCACTCCGGCACTTCATCGTAAGGGACGTACGATTGGAAGTGCACATGCGCGGCATACGGCTTCGCCATCCGGCGCAGCTTGCGGCTGTACTCCGTCATCCGGCCGGACCCGTAGAACGGGCTGCCGACGATGACGACGAGCACGTTCGGCACCCTCCGGACCAGCTCCGGCAGCGCCTTCAGCAGATGATGGACGCCCTTGAGCGGGATGAGCCGTCCCATATAGAGAACGATTCGGCGATCGCACCACCCGCGCTGCGCCCGCCCAACCTCCCGATGCGGCAGCAGGAATCGCTCCGGCTCGACTCCCGGATGGACGATGCCGATCTTGCCCGCCGCTTCCGGCGCCTGTCGCACGACGAATTCCCTTAGGAACCGGCTGTTGACGATGATCCGGTCCGCCGCCCGCACGCTGGCCAGCAGCGTCCGCTTATCATTAAGGTAGGGGCGAAGCAGGAACGTGTTGGAATGAAGGTGCAGCCACAGGTTCGCGCGCGGGAATTCCCTTCGCAGACGAAGGATCGTCTTCGGCCGGTTCTCGACCTCGATCAGATCGGGCCGCCAGGCGCGCAGACGCCGCACGACCCGGTTCATGTACGCTCCCCGGCTCGCCATCGGCAGGCGTTCGCAGACGACGCCGTTCAGACGGCCGAGCGGACGAAGACGGGCGCCTCCGCGTCCGAAGATTCTCGCTTCGATCGCCGGCTGCAGCAGCGGAACAAGCTTCTCGACGACCCGCTCCACCGATCCTCCGTTCGGCGAAGGAACCGGATAGGCTCCCGGCGTGACGAAGGCGACTTTATGCATTCCGGCTCCTCCTCCATACGGGCTGTTAAGCTAGAATACACGCTTCGGGTGCGAACGAGCACGGCAGCTACCCTGCGCCCGTATTGAACTTTTGCCGCCGATGTGTCACACTTAGGGACGATCGTATCGCTTGCCTGGCGCAGGCGACGAATCCGAGAGAAGGAGTGGCTTAGGCGCATGAATCGTTGGCTGATGCGCTCCATGACCGAGCTGTCCTCGCGCAAATCCGTCTCCCGCCTCACGGGAAGACTGGCCAAGTCCTCGCTAAGCCGACGCTTCATTCCCCGGTTCGCGGCGCTGTACCGAATTCCGGTGGAGGAGGCGGAGAAGAGCTTGCGCGAATACGCTTGCTTAAACGACTTTTTCACACGGCGTCTGAAGCCCGGCGCGCGCCCGCTCGACTCGGAGGAAGGTGCGCTTCTCAGTCCCGTCGATGCCTTGATCACGTCTTGCGGCACAATCAAGGACGGCCAGCTCCTTCAGGTGAAGGGGCAGGACTACACGATCGAGGAATTGCTGAACGGCTCTCCCCGGACGGGCCAATACGAGCACGGTTATTATTGGGTGCTATATCTGAGCCCCACCGATTATCATCGCATTCATTCCCCTTGCTCCGGCACGATTGTCGAGAGCGAGCATGTTCCCGGCAAGGTGTACCCGGTCAACGACTTCGGGCTGACCTGCATGAGGCGTGTGCTGTCCCGCAACGAGCGGCTCATCACCTACATCCGGCACGAGGAAGGCGAGATTGCCGTCGTCAAGGTCGGCGCGCTGAACGTGAGCAGCATCCGCTACGCGGAACCGCTCCCGAATCGGCTCGAGGCCGGTCAGGAGCTTGCCTACTTCGAATTCGGCTCGACGGTCGTGCTTCTGGCGGAGAACGGAACGTGCGGCGAGTGCGAGTGTCGGAAGGCAGGCGATCGGGTGAAAATGGGCCAAAAACTCGGGAAGCTGAAGGAAGCGGAAGAGAAGGTACGGTAGTGTTGTTCAAATGAATGCGACAAAACCCATTATCCCCTCCGGTCAGAGGATGCTGCGTCGACGCGTTAACGCGTTCGTGCGGCTCCTCTGAAGCGACGGGATAATGGGTTCTTTAATTTGTTATCGGAGCTCGGAAGGGCTTTTCCCCGTATATTGCTTGAATTGCCGACTGAAGAAGAAGATGTCCCGGTACCCGAGCGCGTCGGCCACTTCGGTGACGTTCATCCCCGCGTGCAGCAGAAGGTGCTGCGCCCGCTCGATCCGGGTCCGGATCATGTACGTCTGCACCGACGCGCCGATCAGTTCCTTGAACTTGATCGAGAAGTAGCGGGAGGACAGTCCCGCCCTGGCGGCCAGGTCGTCGACCCGGTGCTGGACGCCCGGATGCTGGCGAATGTAGTTCGCTATCTCGTGGATCGTCTCGGTGAGCTGATTGCTTGCCTTGCGTTCGACGGGTTCGCTGAGATCGTCGCGCAGCAGGTGGATCATCATCTGCTTAAGCAGCAGTTGCGCCTCCTCCTTGGCGGCGAACGTCTCAACGAGGAACAACCGGATGTAGCGGGACAGCAAATATTCGAATTCGATCGGATCTTCCATCTGCCGGTACGGCGCCGGGATATGGCCGACCGGCTCCGTCACGTCGAAGTGGATGTACGTAAGGACGAGCGGCTTCTGCGGGTTGTGCGTCGCGCTCGTGTGATCGCCCGGCCGGAACAGGAAGCAACTGCCCTTGCCTACCGCGAAGGGCTCGTCGTTCAGGATAACCTCCCCTTCGCCGCTCCAGACGTAGAACAGATCGAAGTTCTGCAGCGGCTTCTCGCGCTTCTGCCACTTCCAGCCCGGCTCGCACACCGTCTTCGCGAAGTAAGGGAGAAGGTAGAACGATTCCGGCGATGCACTAAGCATGGTTGCTGCCTCCTTGATCTCCATGGTCTCCATGTGGAATAAGCTTAAGCTCGACGGCCGCCTGCCGAATCCGCTCGATGCCGGCGGCGATCTCCTCCTCTTCAAGATGCGCGAAGCCGAACAGCGCGGACGGACGGGCGGGCCCGTCGGCCATGCGATAACGCGATCCGTCCTGCCAGAACGCGCCCCGCTCGCGGCTGCGCTCCCGCAGACGCCGGTAATCGGCTTCGTCGCCTCGCCAATAGGCGAAGAGCGCCAGTCCCGCATCCGAAGGAACCGTCTCGAACAGCGCCGCGAGCGGTCCTTCGAGTCCCAGCCGCAGCCTCATCTGCAGCTTGTGGCAGATCCGCCGCATCCGTCTCAGGTGGCGGTCGAAGCCGCCGCTCTCGATCCATTCCGCGAGCGCGTTCTGCTCCGCGATTCCTTCGGGATACGGATCGTACAGCCGCTTCGCCCGGACGAACGGCTCCCGCAGCGCGGGCGGCAGCACGACATAGCCGATGCGAATCTCGGACCGCATCGTTCGCGAGAAGCTGCCGACATAGACAACCCGGCCCTCCCGGTCGAGCGACTTGAGCGGCTCGATCGGCCGCCCGCCCCAGCGGAAGTCGCTGTCGTAATCGTCCTCGACGATCCAGCTCTCCCGCCGGGAGGCCCAGTCGAGCAGCGCCAGCCGCCGCTCCAGACGGAGCACCGCCCCCGTCGGGAATTGCCGCGTCGGCGTGACGAACAGCAGGTCGGCGCGCCAGTCCTGCGGCACGATGCCCTCTTCGTCGACGCCTGCCGGCTCAAGCGCCGCTCCGGTTCCGTGCACGGCGAAGCCGATGCCGGGGTAGCCCGGGTCCTCCACGACCGCCGTCCGGCCTGCTTCGAGCAGCAACTGCGAGACGATCGCGATCGCCTGCATCGAGCCGCCGGTGATGACGACATCGTCGGCGGAGCAGCGAATGCCCCGCTCGCGGCCGAGCCGCTCGGCGATGACCCGGCGCAGCCGCTCGCTGCCCTCGGTTGTCCACCGATTGTCCGCGCCCGGCCCGAGCTTGCGCCACTGCGCGGAGACGGCGGCCTTCCACTCCATCCAGGGGAAGCCCTTCTCGCCCATGCCGCGCGGCACGAACGAGACGCCTGCGAAGCCGGGAGGATCGGCATACCGACCGATCAGCTTCCCTGCCGCCCGGTTCACCCGCTCTCCCCAGGCCGACAGCTCCAGCTTCGGCGGGCGGGAGGCGGCCTCGGCGCCCGCCTCGGTCTGCGCTTCGCCGGGGACGCGGGAAGCCCCTTGGAGCGCCGGGGCCGCCGGGGGCAGCGAGCCCGGTCGGCCGGCCACGAACGTCCCCTGCCCGATTCCGGTGCGCACATAACCTTCCGCGGCCAGCATCTCGTAAGCGAGGCTGACGCTGCCGCGCGACAAGCGATACAGGCCTGCAAGCTGCCGCGTCGAGGGCAAGCGCGTTCCCGGCTCGAGCAAGCCGGAGACAATGCCGTCCCGAAGCGCCTGGTACAGCGCCAGATGCTTGCTGCCGCACTCGCTCAGCCGCGTCTCGTACGGAATTTGGAACAAGGCTGCAGTCCCCCTTGCGAATGGCCTATTGATTTTAATCATAATTGGATCTTTTTGTTTGTCAATCGAAGCTCTAGAATGAATCCAATCGGAGGCTGAATCGGAGGCCGCACCGGAAGCCGAATCCGAATCCAATCATCCAGTCCAAGGGGGCTTCACCCATGCGCAGGCAAGAATTCCAAATCGCGGAGAGCGAGCAGATCGAGCAATTCCTTCAAGAGAAGCACGACGGGGTGCTGACGTTTGTCGGCGCGGACGGCTGGCCCAAGGCCGTTCCGCTGAATTATGCGCGCTTCGGCGGCGCAACCTACTTCCACGGAAGCAAGAAGGGCGAGAAAATGAGCGGTCTCGCGGCCGATTCACGGGCGGAGTTCGTCGTTTACGAGGCACATGCCTTCATTCCGTCGTACTTCAGCGACCCGTACCTCGCTTGCCCGGCAACCGTCTTCTTCCGCTCCGTGCGGATTCGGGGCCGGGTCGAGCAGGTGGAGGATGCGGCGGAGAAGGCCGAGGCGCTAGGCGCCCTGCTGCAATCCATGCAGCCGGAAGGCGGATACGCCAAGATTGACGCCGCCGATCCGAAGTACGCTTCCTCCTTGCGCGGAGTCGCCGTGATGCGTCTCGATGCCGAGGACACCGTCGGCAAGTTCAAATTCGGGCAGAACCTCCCGGAGGCAAGAAGGGACAAGGTGCTGCAGGGACTCGCGGAGCGAGGGCTTCCCGGAGACGCCCGGACGATGGAAGAGATTGCCGCCCGTCGACCAACCTCCCATGACATGTGAATTTTTTTGTGAAAAAGCCCACAATCCGATGACGCTCTCCTTCCAATAGTGTATAATAACTGCGAACGATCGGCGTCCCTTTAAAGCGCCATAACATGATCTGGTGGAAGGAAGCGACAGTAATGAATTCCCTCGCTCAGCAACTGAACGACACCATTCAGCGGGAGAACCCGCGCATTTACGAGATGCTGTCCGGTATCGGACGTCAGATTTATTTTCCGAAGGATGGCATTCTGAGCCAAGGCGCCGAAGCCAAACAGAAAGCTAACGTATACAACGCGACGGTCGGGATCGCCACCGAGAACGGCACGCCGATGCACCTTAAAGTCATCCAAGACAACCTATCCGCCTTCGACCCGAAGGACCTATACGAATACGCGCCTCCGGCGGGCAAGCCGGAGCTGCGCAGCGTCTGGCGCGACAAGATGCTGAAGGAGAACCCGTCCGTCGCCGGCAAGTCGATCAGCCTTCCGATTGTCACGAACGCGCTGACGCACGGACTCAGCGTCGTCGCCGACCTGTTCGCCGACGCCGGCGACGCCGTTGTGCTCCCGGAGAAGAACTGGGAGAACTATGAGCTGACGTTCGGCATCCGCCGCGGCGCCGAGATGATTGAATATCCTCTCTATAATGAGGATAACCGCTTCAACGCCGCCGGCCTGCGCGACGCGTTGCTGGCGCAGAAGGACAAGGGCAAGGCGATCGCCCTGCTGAACTTCCCGAACAACCCGACGGGCTACACGCCGGACGCCGAGGACGGCAAGGCGATCGTCGCCGCGATCCAGGAAGCGGCCGAAGCGGGCGTGAACGTCGTCGCCGTAACGGACGATGCGTACTTCGGCTTGTTCTTCGAGGACTCGCTGAAGGAATCGCTGTTCGGCCACCTGTGCGGCCTGCACGAGCGCATCCTCCCGGTCAAGGTCGACGGTGCGACGAAGGAAGAGTACGTCTGGGGCTTCCGCGTCGGCTTCATCACCTACGGCGGCCAATCCGCGGGCACGCTGGCGTCGCTTGAGCAGAAGACGCTCGGCATCATCCGCGCCACGATCTCGAGCGCCGCCCATCCGTCGCAGACGTTCGTGCTCGAGGCGTTGAAGTCGCCCGAATTCGAAGCGCAGAAGGAAGAGAAGTTCCGCATCATGAAGGGCCGCGCCAACCGCGTGAAGGAACTGCTCGACAGCGGCAAGTACGGCGACGTCTGGAGCTATTATCCGTTCAATTCCGGCTACTTCATGTGCCTGAAGCTCGAGTCGGTCGAAGCGGAAGCCGTCCGCGTCCGCCTGCTCGACCAGTACGGCGTCGGCACCATCGCCCTTGGCAAGACCGACCTTCGCGTGGCGTTCTCCTGCATGGAGGAAGACCAGCTCGAAGACCTGTTCGACCGAATCCACAGCGCTGTCCTGGACGTGCAGAAGGAATCGGCGGTATCGCAATAATATAGGAAGAGCTGTCCCCGGAGGTTCGGGGGCAGCTCTTTTTTTTGAAAGGACTAGAAGGGGCGCGACGACCAGAAACCAAGTGCTACCGCCCCCGGCCTATCGCCGCCCGCCCGCCTCCGATGACCCTTTTATGCGCCAAACCGCACACAATCTGCGCCGCAGAGGCTTCTGAGCACTATAGTGTGAAAAACCACATACATTCGGCGCATGGAGGGGCTTCTGAGCACTATAGTGTGAAAAACCACATACATTCGGCGCATGGAGGGGCTTCGGAGCACTATAAGTGTGAAAAACCGCATACATTCGGCATATGGAGGGGCTTCGGAGCACTATAAGTGTGAAAAACCGCATACATTCGGCATATGGAGGGGCTTTGGAGCCCCATAAGTGTGAAAAACCGCATACATTCGGCGCATGGAGGGGCTTCGGAGGCGCACCGAGCGGGTGTCGGAGCTAGGCGCAGTTCTTCCGCACAACAGCGCCCCGGACGAGGCTACCTTCGCCGTGTTATGCGACTTTTCCGCACATCGGCACATCGGGGCGCCCACCTCCTCTCTCCGCCTTTTACCGCCACTTGCCGCCTTTTTCCACCTTATCCCCGCCTCTTGCCGCCGCTCCCATCCGAGCCTCTCGCTTACGCCTCCTCCGTCCCGCTTGCCTCGAAGAACACAATTCGGTTCCCGAACGGATCGAGCAGCCGAAGCTCGCGCGTGTTCCACTCCGTCTCTTCGATCCCGGGGCGCAGGTAGCGATAGTTCTTGGCCGTCAGCGCGCGATGGAACTCGTCCAAGCCGTTCGTCTCCACCCGGATCGCGGCTCCCGGCGAACCGTCTCCGTAATGTTCGGACAGATGCACAACGAGCGAGCCAAGAGACACCTGCATATACAGGGGAAAATCAGGTTCGAAGCGAGCCTCCCAGTCCAGCCGAAATCCGAGGTACCCCAGATAGAACTCTTTTGCCTTCTCCACATCGAACATCCGGAAGATCGGCGTAACCATCCCCATTTTCATCGTTGTGCCTCCCGTCTTTTTTACAGCGTCGCTCGTTAAATCACAGGCGTTCCCACGTCCATAATGATCGGCTGCAGCAATCGACTCAGATTCTCGCCCATGATCGTATGGCCGTATTCGGACGGATGCAGCAAGTCGCAGGTCAACCCGGCGAAGTCCGTCAATATTTGCGAGCCTTCCAGCAGATGGAGCTGCGGATATCTGCCTTGGTCTGCGATTTCCCGCAGAATATGGCCATACGCCTTCTGATTCTCCCCCGCTAAGCTCGGCTCCCGCTCATGGGTTGCGGCGTTCGGGAACACGGTCACCAAGACCACCGGCTTGCCGGGATGCCGACTACAGATCGTATCCACGACATATTGGACCCGAGCCCGGAACTCCTCCGGCGCGAAAGCGCCGCGCATGTTCACTCCAAGCTCCAATGTGGCGAAATCCCAATCGTTAAGCGACGACAAATAATCGGCTACTTCAGGCTCGCACAGACATGCGCCGCCCAGTCCTTTGTTCAACACGTCCACGCCAAGTCGACGGGCCGCCTGCTGGACGTAGGAATTATAATTATTCAGCGCAGCCCCGCCATGCGTAATCGACGAGCCGTAAGCCAGCCACCTCTTCGCGGGCACTTCCTCCGGCTGAGGCGGGCGAATGGGACAGCCGAAGGCCTCCACGCCATGGAAGCGAGCCGTGTACCTGCACAGGAATATTCGCCATACGCGATGCGAGAACCGTTGGCCGGTCATCGCCGCCGGATCAATGCCTGCCGGATTGAGCTTGTTCTCCAGGTGAATCGTCTTGATGGCGCCGTCGCTTCCGCTCAAGGAGTGATGCGAGTGGAAGTAATCTCCCTGGAATATCATAACGTCGCCGCTGCCTTCGACAGAGGACAGAGAGAGGCGGAATTGATTGGCCTCGGTCACGAAGCGAATCTCGCAGCCGCTTGCCTGCTGGGAGATGAAGCGCCCTCGTTCGCTCATCGACGCCCTCACTGTCTCGGGGAATCGCTGCAGCAACAGGCCGGGGCACAATTGGTTATTTTCCACCGCAACCACGTTGTGCAATTCAACTTGTTCATATCTCATCTCGCCCAAGTCTCCTTCATGAATCATCAGGTAAGCTACTCGATCCATATCCTCTTCGCGTAGGCGGTTGCGTCGATCTCATTGTTCCCGCTGTCCGTAATAACAAAGGCCGACGCGGCCAAGCTTGTCGATCCGGCCGTCTCCTTCGTCTCGAAGTCGAGGCGCAGAATCTCCTGCCCGCCGGAGATCGCCACAGGGGAAGCCGCAGCAACGATGATGGTGATGGAGCCCGGCTCTTCGTTATAGGTTACGGAAGCGTCCAGCCCGGCAACCAGCGAAGTCGCATCCGTGAAGTCGAGGCTGTCGCTGTCATAGTTTAGATCGAGCCGGAAGCCGTAGACGCTGCTTGTCGCCAGGTTGTCCAGCCGCACGTTCAACGCAACCGCCTCGTCTTCGCCCGCCGTGTTCGGTCCCTGCAGACTCGCTTCGGGCCGGGCCGTTCCCCGGACACGAATCCCGTCGGACTTGCCGCCCTGCGCTACGATGCCCATATAGCCGGGAGGTATCGGATCGACCGTATCGATAAAGTCGAACACCTTGACGCCGTCCACGTAACAGAACACCCGAACGCCGCCTATCACGTCGATGGCTCCGACATCCAGCTTGGCGCTTATATCGCTCTGCAACAATGTGTTGGGATAGCTGTTCAGATAAGCCTGTGTGCCGTTGATCCGCTTCTGCAGCTCCCACGTATTCTGCTTAAACACGATGAAGTACGAAGTATCGCCGCTGCCGAGCACGGGCAACGTGGCGTTCTGCGAACGCAGGACGATTCCCGGCCATTCCGCCCCGTCGACATAATGGTAGAGCAGGTCCATGGTAAACACGTTATCGCCGATGATCTCATTGTATTTGGAGATCGTCCCGTCGAACAACGAATACCCGCCATCGCTGCTATACGGCGACGACCAATTGCTCGTATCCAACAGCATCGCGCCCAAATCGGCTTTGTCCAGCAACGGCACCGCTTCCAGAATGACCTTCATCTTAAACGTCTCCAGCGCGGCGGCAAGCTCGCCCTGCTCTGCCGTTATATCCGCTTGTTCCGCGGACGCCGAATCGGCAACGATTCTGGCTTGACCGATAGCGGATAACAGATCGGCCTTCGCTCCCGGAATATATTGTCCGGATAGCGACCCTTCGGCCGATTGATCGTACAGATCCTGCGCCTGCCCGATCAGGGAGACGAGCTCGATGCGGGCTTGGAAGGCGTCGATCTTGGCCGAGATGGCCGCCAGCGCGTCGTTCAGCTCCGCCTCGCTGTGGGCGCCTTCGATCAATTCGATCGTATCCGCAATGCAATCCTCGAGATCGTCGATAATCGCGGCGCTTACGGCATCGCTGTCGGCATATTGAGCGACCAACCCTTCGGCAGCCAGTATCCGGTCGCGGACGGCGTCCTCCGGCTCGCTGGCCGCAAGCGGCAGAAGCAAGCCGACGTCGTCGATAAATACGATTCCGTCGGGCGGAGCAATCTCTTCCGGACGGTTCGTCCAGTTGAGCGTTCCCTCCTGCCAACTGTCATCCTCGAACCCGTATACGATAGTGGATACGGAATCGCTGCTCGACCGGGATGCCGGATGCAACTGCAGCGTGATCGATTCGACCGGACTGCCGGTCGAGATGCCGCTCAGGTCGAATTTAAGATACATATTCTCGATATAGTTCGCGTTGAAGTAGGATGCGTTAAGCGATGACTGGCTGCCGTAATTGGTCGTCTGCGACGCGCTGGAGCTCTTCGCTTCTGTATCTTCGGAGGCCGTCAGCGTCTCCGTCGTCGAATCGGCATGCCTGACGATCAGCACCGGCCTGTTGACGCTCGCACCCGACTCGGACGAGCTGAATGTAATCCGCTTCGCCGCCGTCGCCGGATCGACCTTGACGATCAGCGAAGCGACGCCATCGCCGCTATACTGCGCCTCCACGAAGGAGGTGACGTCATATTCCGCCGTCGCAGCCGAGATGCCGATCGTCTGGGCGTCAAGCGGCCATAAATTCGGCGTCACCGACATCGCCCGGTCGACCTTGCGCACGAATAGGGCAGCCGAAGTGGCCGACGGGCCGGTCGTGAAGTCGAACGTCGTCTGCTGCCAGCCCGTTCCATAGACGCTCCGGGTGACGCTTGGCCCCCCGTAATCGCGTACCCCGAACTCGGCAGCAGCCGAGTCGTCGGACGTCTTGCTCCAGATGGAGAATGTGTACGTCGTATCGGGCGATAACCCTTCCACTGTCTGCTCCGCCTCGGCATTGGCTCCCTGCAGCGTAAGCGCCCCCTTCTGGAAGCGGGAATCGGCCGTCTCCGAGGTCCACGCCGCACTCCCCGCGTTCAGCACTTGCACCGTATCGGCTACCTTCGTCCAAGGCGCAAGCATCAGCGTCTCGAATCCGTAATTGACGACGAGATTGCGGAACGGCACGGCGCTGAACGTTCTGGATGGCGTCGGCTCGTCGTTGAAGTCATGGCCGGTCCGGAAGTCCGCCGCTCCCGCCTCGTAAGCGCCGACATCCGGCGAGCTCCCCGTATAGCTGTCCGTAATGCCCGGCACAACCATGCCCATATCGATCGCCGGCGAGCCGCTGCCGATACGGAAGTCTCCGTTGTCCGGATCGATAAACTGCGGGTCTTGCCCGCCGAGCACGAACAGATTGTTGCCTGCCGCATAACCGTAAGAGTTCGGATAACGAATCGTATCGTTAATAATATTATTGAACAGACGGTTGCCGAACAGATCGCCCGCGAAGCGCGAGCCTCCCGTCGACAACGCCTTCGTGTTCGGGCCGAGCGTGTTATTGTACACCAGATTGTAATTGGACGGCGTGTTCAGGCGGATGGGGTCCGAATTCGGAATGTTCCAGATCACGTTGTGATGAATGAGAAATTCGCTGCTGGAATTGTCCAGATAGATGCCCATTCCGAGATTGGCGGAGGCGTCGATATCATGGATTTTATTGTAGCGGATCTCCGTCCACATGCCGTCCGTATTCGGCGTATAGATCATCGCCGTATCGTAGCACACCATCGCCCCGGCAGACAGATCATTGTGCTCGATGATCGTTTGGACGGTGTTTAAGTTAATGACGTCCCGGCCGGCTCGCTCCATCGTATTGTAGCCGATATAATGCCCCTGCCCCTGGACGGTGACAAGACCGCCCCAGGTCCCGGCGTAATCGCCGTCATGCAAGTAAGAGTTGACGACCGACTGATTGGACCCGGTTATAAGAACGAGACCCGACGAGCTGTACGCAATCTCGCTGGAATTGATCTCATTGTCGGAGCCGTTCAGTTGGATGCCCTTATCAATGGCATCCGGTCGGCCGCTATGATTCTCGGATTGCTGCGACACGTATTCCATCTTCATATTCTGCAGCAGAATGTGGTTGGAAGCGTCGTCCGTGACAATCGATCCCGCCTTCGTATGCACCCCGATCACATGGATATAGGCACGCCCGCTAAAGTCCATCGTCACTTGACGAGCCTTCGCCTCCACGTTGTCCGGCGTGCCGCCGCCGGGAGCCCAGACATACAGCATCTCCTCTGCCGAGTCATACCACCACTCGCCGGCTGTATCGAGCAACTCCTTCTTCCCCCATAGGTAGAAGGCATTGCCTGCTCGCGCATCGTAGTAGGTCCCCGAGGAGCTGACAGATTTCATGGTCATCTTCCCGGTGACGGCGTCGTATGCCGTAATCTCGCTGTCCAGACCGGCCCACCCCGAGCCGCCCCTGAACCAGATATGGGCGCCGACCGGATCGAGTCCGACGGGAAGCGCGCTGTACGTAACTGTCGTAGCCGTGCCGGTGTTCATCGTCGCATAGATCTGCTTCATCAGCGACCCCGTATTATTAGGCCATCTCGCTTCGAGCAGCATCTCGCCGTCCGCGAACACCTGGTTGCCCGATCCCAGCCCGAGGATGGCCGGTGCCTTGTAAATATCGCCGCTATCCTGCACCCAGCCGGTCACCGCCTCTGTGCCGACGATGGTTGCCGTCTCGCCAGCATAGCTACGATACGTAATCGGATTGCTCTCCGTTCCCGAATTGGCCGGAACGACCGCCTCCCGGTACACGCCTTCGCGAATATAGCAAGTATCTCCCGCAACCATCGTGTCGGCCGCCTTCTGAATCGTTTGCCACGGATGAGCCAACGAGCCATCGCCCGTCGTGTCGCTCCCCTCATCTGCGGAGACATAATAAACGTCCCCGGAAGCGCTTGCAGAATGGTCGCCTGAATTAAATACCAACGTACAAACCAATGCCAGCAGCAGCCCATACATCGCTGCCTGTTTCTTAACCATATCTTTTCCCCCCTCCTCGTTACTTCAAGCCTCTCTGCTCCAAATACTCATTGAACTGCTTGGCCACCTCGGCTGCGTACTTCTCCTGACCGGCTTTCTTCAGCCGCTCCTGCAGCTTGGGCCATGTCGTGTCGAAGTCGAGCGTCCCCGTCGCCAATCCTTGCTTATACTCGCCCCATACCGCGTTCAGATTGGCCAATTCCGTGCTGACCGGCTCGGAATTGAACTTGAAGCCGCCTATCGGATTGACCTCTGCGGTTTCGTTGATTTTCTTCGTCTCCTCCCATATCGTGGCGCTTTGCCCTTCCTTCAAGTAGGAGTTGAACACGCTGCCGAATACCCAATCCATGTTAGGCGCATAACGGCTGCCATCCTTCGCTTTGATGACGTCGTCGGAGATTTTGTCGTAATGAACGCCCTCGATGCCGTTGATCAACAGATTGTACAGCGTCTTGTCCGTATTGACCAAATTAAGGAACATCATGGCGCTCTCGGGATTCCTGGATGTGCGGCTGATCGCCTGATTGGTCGAATCGGAGTATCCGTTCGTGTACCAGTCCTCCAGCGGAATCGCGATCACCTCGTTGCCGCCGTTCTTCGCTTGCTCATCCTGCTCGATGCCCGGCTTAAGCGTTGTCGAGCCCAGCACGGCAATCAATCCTTGGGGTTCGAAGTCCGTCATCTTGGACGTGCCGGCATCCTTGTAGATGTAACCGGCCTTGTACCACTTGCTGGCCAGCCGGTAGGCATCCAGGTCTTCTTCCGGATAATTAAGCAACTGATAGCTGGTATCGCCCTTCTTCACGAAGAAGTGATAATCCGAGCCTACCGGTACCGACCAGTTGGGAGAGTGCGGATAATATTGACTGCCGAAGTTGCCGTACGGGATAATATCGGGTTCGTTCTGTTTGATTTGCTCCAGGAACGGCTCAAGGTCCTCCATCTTCTTGATGCTGGACACATCGAGATTATATTTGTCGGCGAACCGCTTCTGCACGAGCACCCCGTTGCGGAAGGCGCTGATCTGCTGGTTCGGGATGCCGTAGAGTTGACCGTCAATCTTCAACCCGTCCCATATCACCTGGGGCACAGCCGCCTTAAGCTCGGGCGCATCGTTCGTCAGCAGCTCGTCAAGCGGCTGCAGCGCCCCTTTGCTCGCCAGCACCTCCGTATGCAACAGATAGCCCGTCCACAAAATATCGAACTCCTCTCCCGCAGCGAGAACGGTATTCATCTTCTGCACGTAATCGCCTACGGACACGGGCATCAGCTTGACGGTCGCATTGATTTTGTCCTTGATGTACTTGTTGACCTCGTCCTCTACCATCTGCTGATCGGCCTGCTGCTGCGTCAGCGGATAATACCAGGTCAGTTGAACCGGATCGAGGCTCTGCGCGGTCTCGCTCGTTTCCGGCGAACCGGAAGGCTCCGTGCTCGCGGCGGCATTCCCGCCATTCAATTCTCCATTCGAGTTTGCGCAACCGGCGAGCAAGGACAGAACAAGCGGAACCGTACAAATTGCGGCCATTGTTTTCTTCATTCTGTTTGACCTCCTGTATTTGATATTCGCGATGCTATGTTAACCCTTGAGGGAGCCAACCGTTAACCCCTTGACAAAAAATCGTTGGAAAAACGGGAAGACGATCATCATCGGACCGCCGGCCAGCACGGCAATTGCCATCCGGGCGGAATTGTTCGGGAATTGGCTCAAGTCGATTGCCAAACTCTGCGTAAATTCCGAATTGGTCGTCAGAAATTCAATGCTGTTCAGAATCCGCACGAGCAGCAATTGCAGCGGCACAAGCTTCGGATTGTCAATATAGAGCATCGCGTTGAACCAGTCGTTCCAGTATACGAAGGCAATGAGCAAGCCCAATGTCGCCAATGCCGGCTTGGACAGAGGAAGGATGATGGCGAAGAACACCTTGAATTCCCGCGCGCCGTCCATCTTCGCCGATTCGACAATCTCAAACGGCAGCTTGGACATAAAGCCCTTCATCACCATAATGTTGAACGGCGACAGCAGAATGGGCAGGATGAGTGCGAACAGCGTATCCTTCATATGCAAATATTGGGTGATCAGAATGTAAGCGGGAACGAGTCCTCCACTGAACAGCATGGTAAAAAACACGTAGAAGGTCGTGATCCGGTTGTAGCGGTAGTCCCTTCTGGAGATAACATAGGCCGTCAACGCCGTCACAAACAGTCCGACAGCCGTTCCAATTGCCGTCACAAGCGTCGTCACGCCGTAAGCCCGCACGATAATATCCGGCGACTCCAATATATAGCGGTACGCATCCATGCTGATCCTTGCGGGAATAAACTGGAACCCGTTCGCAATAATCGCGCTTTCCTTCGTCAGCGACACCGCCACCACAAGAGCAAAGGGCATCACCATCAGTACGGACAGCAGAACGAACATGAGATTAATGACCAATTGGTGAAGCTCAATCCCTTTTTTCATTGTTAAGCCCCTCCCCCCTCGTTACCACAACGAATGCTCGGGATTGATTTTCCTAACGATTCCGTTGGACAACAGGACCAGCACCAAGCCGACGACGGACTGGTACAGACCGGCGGCTGCCGACATGCTCACATTGCCCACCTCGCGCAAAGCCCGATATACATAAGTGTCGATCACATCCGTAGTCGGGAAGATAAAGCCGGAATTGTTCGGAATGAAGTAATGCAAGCCGAAGTCGCCGCGGAACATGCCGCCGATCGACAGAATCAACAGGATAACGATCAGCGGGCTGAGCAGCGGCACGGTAATCCGCAGAGCCATCTGCAGCTTGGTGGCGCCGTCGATGCGTGCGGCCTCGTAATAATCCGAATTGATGCCCATAATGCCGGCAAAATAAATGAGCGTCGAGAACCCGACCGCCTTCCATAAATGCACGATAGGCAAGATAAACGGCCAGGGCCCCGAGTCCTGGTACCAGCTTATCGGCTTCATGCCCAAGGAGATTAGCATCCGATTAAGGAAGCCGTCCCCGTGGTTGAGGAACGCGTATACGATATATCCCACCAGCACCCAGGACAGAAAATGGGGCAAAAACAAGGCGGTCTGATAAAATTTGGTCCACTTGGTTCTGGCCTCGTTCAACAGAACGGCCAGCAGCAGCGCACAGCAGGTCGTGAGCAGCATGTAGCCCGCATTGTACAGCACTGTGTTGCGGGTAATGCGCCAGGCGACATCGCTTGTGAACAAATACTTGAAATTATCGAAGCCGACCCAGCCGCTTCCGAATATTCCTTTGTCGTAACGGTAATTTTTGAAAGCGACAATCAGGCCGACCATCGGCAAGTAGGCAAAAATCAATTTATACAGAAGCCCGGGGACGGACAAAAGAAACAGTTCCCGGTTTCTTGCGAACAGTTGCAGCTCTCTTCTAAGCGGGCCTTGCTTGCTCTTCGGCCCAACCGAATCCGCCGCATCGGCTCCGGCGATGGAATGCACTTCTTCCTGCATCGTATGTCTCCCTCCCAAGTTGCTGCAGCTTATAGCTACAGCTCATAACCCCTGCGGCGCATCTCGTCCGACACCAGGCGACCGTCCAATTCGGCGAACGTTCGTCCGCTCCTGCGCGCCAGCCCCGCCGCCGCCCCGACCGCTTCGCCCATCGCCACCGCATTGCCCGTGACCCGGTAAGAGGCGTGGGCATAGAAGTCGCCGCTGATGCACCGGCCGGCCATCGCCAGGTTCGCGTAATCACTTGAGACGAGCGCGCGGTACGGAACATGATACGGCCTGGCCTTGATTCCGTCCGTGAAGCTGCGGGCCTGATACACGCCGGGCTCCAGCGAGTGGACGTCGACGCTGAAGTTCACGAGGCAGACGCCGTCGTCGAAGCGCCTGCCGGCCACGATGTCCTCCGCCCGCAGCCGGTACAAGCCGTTGATCCGGCGCCCCTCCCGCAAGCCGATGTGGTCGGCCGTGACGATCAGCCGAAGCTCCTTCCATTCCGGAAGCTTCCATACCGCTTGCACGGCCCGCAGCAATTCCTTCCTGGCGCGGATTGTCGCCGCCGTAATCGCTTCGGCGGAATCGCATCTCACGTCGAACTCATGGTTGAACATGCACCCGTACAGGCCGGGATGCGGCAGCGGGAAGACGGTCGGCGCATCGTTGCTGGCGAAGTAACCGGCGGACCGGAACGTCTCCAGCAGCCCTTGCTTCTCGCCGCTTGCAACCCCCGGCTCCACCCGGCCATAGCGGTTGTAATGCCGCTCCGCAGTCAGCGCCGATTCGGGCAAGCCGCTGAAGACGGCCATCAGCGTGGCGGGCTGCACCTTGCCGGAATCTGGATGGCCCATCTCGAAGCGGCAGCCGGCCCGCGCCGCCAGGTCTCCGTTCCCCGTGGCATCGACAAAATAGTCGGCGACGAACGCCTCCCGGCCGGACGGGCTCTCCGTCACAATCGCCCCGAGCCTCCCGCCGCTCGCGACGGCATCCACTACCCTCGTGTGCAGCCGAACCTCCACCCCCGCCTCGCCGCACATCTCCTCCAATACGGCCTTCATCGCTTCGACGTCGTAAGTGAAGTTCGGGCCGCCGAAGCGATAGCGGATCGCTTCCATTCGTTCCAGACGCGCCCGCAGCTCGGACATCAGCCCCGCCTTGCTCGCCACGTCGTGAATCATGCACAGGATGCCGGAAGTCCAGACGCCGCCCAGGCAGCCTCCGCCTTCGACCAGCAACGTGCGGATGCCGCTTCGGGCCGCCGCAAGAGCGGCGCATACGCCGGCCGGTCCCGCTCCGCAGACGATCATGTCGTAATTGCCGGAAGGGAGCAGCTCCCTGCGCGGCTCGATAATCGGTTCTGTCAATCGGTCCATCTCCTTTTTGTTTGGCCGAGCGGGTTCACCCCTTTGCCCTTCGGCTGCTTATACCGTAGAACAAAATCGAGTTGGGCGTTACTGAACATTTTTTGCATCTCTGCACAATGGCCTGAACAATGCCAAGAACGCTGCACAGCGGCGCTTCCGAAGCGATTCCCCTCGTCCAACCGCACAAAAAAACAGAGCGCTCGGCTCTGTTCTGTGCGTTCAACGATTATGCTCCATCGCATGCTTTAATCGGTATTCCTTCGGGGTAGCCCCATACTTGCGTTTGAACAGTCTGTAAAAATAGCTTTCGCTCCCGAACCCCGACTTCTCCGTAATTTCCGCCACCGTAAGATCGAGCTGCTCGAGGTAGAGCTTGGCCTGCGTCAGTCGCCTCTGGTTGATATAATCGATAACCGTTGCCGATTCCTGCTCTTTGAACACTTGTCCCAAATAAACATGGCTCATCCTTAGCATATCCGCTATCTTCTGCACGTTCAGATCCGGATCGGCAAAATGATTGTCGATAATCTCCTTGATGGTGTCGACGATGAGCCTGGTCTTGTCTTCCCGCCCGCTCTGGCGCTGGTCGAACACGTCGCGGACGAAGTCCGTCAGCACTTCCCTGATCTCCTCCAGCGTATCCTTCTCCAGAATTCGCCGGTTCATCTCCCGCAGATTGACGCTGATCGGATTCACGTTGTGATTGTTCATCTCGCCAAGCGTGTTGTTCAAGAGAGTCACCATATGCAGCAGGGCCGAGAGAATATTCTCGTAGCTGAACTTCGACACAAGCTCCATCCACTTGTCAATGCCGTCATCGATCCGTTCCCGGTCGCCGCTCTTCAAGCTCTCCGCGAGGCGCCGTTCCAACTCCTGCGGAATATGCAATTGCTCGCACTCCTCGTTCGCTTGCACCTTCTCCGAATCGATAATGGCTCCCTTCCCCAGAACGAGGCGGTAATTGGACAGTCGGAGCGTCTGCGAATAATGGGACGTGATCTCCCGATAAGAGCCGAATACGGGACTTAGCGTGGCGGTAAAGCCGATATGATAGTACATCAGAATCGTATCCTGCATGTCCCTGATAATCCGGTGCAGTTCGCCAAGCTCCATATCGCCGTCCCGGCTGATCAGGAATACGAGATGATCGTGCTTCAATTCGACGGATTCGCAGCGATACCGCTTCCGAAGCATCTCCTGACCGATATTGGAGATTGCAAAATCGATGAGGGAAAGCGCCGATTCGCGAGACTGGGACAGCGGACCGTACGCCGTATCAATCTTGATCAGCGCCAGGATGAAGTTGCCTGCGGCAGCGATATCCATTCCGTACCGCTCGATATTTTGCCTGTATCCCTCTTCCGACATTCCCGCGCTGTCCGCAATCAAACTTCTTATGTGATAGACTTTGACCACATTCAACTGTGAGGCCTGATCGTGCTTCAGCCTCGTCAATTGATCGTTCAACTGATTATAGCTTTGCGCAATAGCGGACAGCTCATCGTGCGACTGCTGCGGAACGGACGTATGACGACGCACCAGCGAGAATAAATTTCCCACGGGCTTGTACAGCCGGATAGAAATAAAAATCGACAGAAGCACGGTCATCGCCACGACGGACAACGTAACGGTAATGGCCGTCCACCGCATTCGGCTGACATTTTCCAGAACGATATCGTAGTCCTGCAGCCGGATAATTTGCCAATTGTTCAATCCCCGCGTCAAGTAACTCACCATATACTTCTTGCTCTGGTACGTGTAAGTGAAATAATCGAGCACGCTGTCCGAAGCGGCTATGCGACGAAGCAATTCGTCCTTCATGCCCTCCTGTTCGGGCAACATGCGATTGTTCGATATCAGAACGTTGCCTTCGCTGTCGGTTACGAAGATTACGTCATCCTCCCGCTCCGTAACCGCGTTAAGCGCTTCCACATTATCCAGCAGCCATCCCGGCTTAATGTTCAGAACGAGCACGCTGCCCTTGGCCGAGTTTAGCTCCGAACCGTCATAAATAAAAAAGGAAAACGTGTCGAAAACGTCGTCCTGGCCGGGGTCCAGCTTCATCGGAATAAGCTGCAGCTTGGGCACGGCAGGATGCGTCTGCATATATTGATCCAACGAGCTCTGCAACTGATTGGTGTTCATATTATGATTAAGCGAGGAGAAGTAGCGCTGCTGCGTGCCGTTATAAAAGACGATGGAATGCAAATACGGCGAATTCGCGACCAGCCGGTTCAGCTTGTCCAGCTTCAGGATGCTCTCCTCGAAGTCCGAGCCCGACTTCAGTGCAACCAGATCGTCGTCGTTAAACAAGGATACGGCCAGATCTTTGACAATATCGTTCATGTTCTCAATATTGTAGTTCATCTGCGTCAGCAGCTTGCGGTCCGTCTCATGCTGCATGCTGAACACTTTGTTCTGTGCGTTAAAATATAAAAATACAGAAGTCACAATCAAAATGACCACAACCAGCATGAAGCTGACGACAATTCGCTGCAAATATTTTCTTGACTTGAATAGCTGAAGTAGACTCATCCATTCCGTCCCCCGCTCTTCCCGTTGTGCCATAAATATATACTCTGTCTATTTTCCACGTCAATCCACTTGGGAAAATCGGGGGCGGTGTTCGGCGCTCAGTCCAGTTGAAATGCGGGGTATTCCAGGTGATTTATCGGGCCGCTCGTTAAATGAATGCCCACTTGGCTCAAACAAATCTATATAAGCCGAACGAATGAATCTAACCCAGCAAGTTAAAACCGCATACCGTTGGGGACCGGAAGCTCTTGACCTGCTGTCCAGGTCGAGCGAATAAGCAAGCAATTCCGACTACATTCCGTGACCTGCGTCCATCGCCTTTTCACTAAAATGCTCTGTCTCCATATTTTCTAAGTTTATTGTACTCACTCCCTGGATCTATTGGATAATTTTGGGTCCATATTTTCATCCATTAATCGTTTAGCGAAATATATTGTTTCATCTCCCAAGTAGGCTCCACACCCACCTCATCGATCCACCTTGGCTATAATCCCATAATATGAAACTCCATCAATCTTCTCTTTAGTAGCACTTAACATGGCATTGTTCAAACTATAGCTGACGCAACTAGTACAGCATTTCAGAAATCTGTACCTAGCAAAAAAAGAGGCCCTAGAGGTTGGCGAGGACAAAAGAAAACTGGTCTATCAGCAGGCGAGTCAAAGCTTGAGGCGTGTCGGTAAACGGAGTCGACTCCCATTTTCCTTGGTGGTCTGCCATGCTCAATCCGAAACTTTGTGCATCGATCACGCTCAATCGGGCTCGATTCACACGCTCACCGCCCTCGGTTGAAAACAGCACCAAATGCTGACCACGGGGACGCAGCTGAATATGAGAAAAACCATTCGCCTCCAACAACTCTTCGACTTCATCGCCAACGGCTTCGAGGATCATCTTGTCCACTTACATCGCCTCCTCGTCTTGGATCGGGTATCCCCGGAAGGTCCAATGAAACGGATGCCCGTCTTTGTCGTTCCAGCGCCGGATAAAAGCCATCACCTTTTGCCGAAGATCGGTTTTGGAGGTGAAACTGTTGTGACGCAGGCAGCGTTTGTACAGGATCGAGAAGAAAATCTCAATCTGGTTCACCCACGAAGCGTGCAACGGCGTATAGTGAAACTCAAATTTGTTGCCTTGCTTCTCATTAAAGGCCGTCCATCGCTCGTCAGGGCCGTTGTCATGAATGTTTAAGTTGTCCCATACGATGATGATTTTCCGACAATGCCGGTAACGTTCAGCGACCTTGTCCATGAACGCAAGCAGGTCGTCGGCTTTGCGATGAGCACCGCAAGAGGCTACCACTTCGCCCGTCTTGACGTCGAAGCTAGCCAGTAGCGCCTGCGTACCGTGACGGATATATTCGTATTCGATTCGGCCTGTTCGGCCGACCCGCGGCAACTGTGTTTCGTATTTCTTTTCGTTGGCCTGCATCCCGGTCTTTTCATCAACGCAGCAAAGGGCCACATCGTCGGGAAGGTCGGCATGGTACAGCCCAACGATCTCGTTGACTTTTTCTTTAAATTGCGGGTCCTTGCTATGCAGCCACAACGTGTGTCGATGCGGTTTGAGGGCATTTTGTTCGAGGGTGCGCCACACACTGGAGCGGCTCATGGCGGGTCCGGTGCTTTTCGACTGGACGACCTCCGTCAACGTATCGTAAGTCCATATCACCTGACCCGCTAATCCGTAGTGCTCCGGTTGGTCACAGGCAATGGCAATGAGCTCGCATCGTTGTACCGCATCAAAGGTAGCTGGCGCGCCTGAACGCGGCGCATCCTCCAAGCCGGGAATCCGTCTGGTGGCGAAACGATCCCGCCATTTGCGTACGGTTTTGGCTGTCACACTGACTTCACGGGCAACCTGGAGTACGGGCATTCGCTCGACAACCAACTTCCAGATGAGGGTGGCTCGTTGTTTCAGACGAAACGCAATCTTCTGTCCCAGCATCATTTTTTTGATTCGTTTCCGTTCTTTGGTCGTTAAGCGAATCCCGCTCATTTGGCTCACCTCGATGAAAAAGGGGGGTTCGTTTCATTACCCCGTTTTCGTGAGATGCCTTACAAGTTTCCTTTTATTTTGTAGTTGTTTTTGTAGGGAACGAACTTATGAAATGCTGTACTAGGATTGTTAGGTTCCCTATCAATATTTATGTGTAATTTTCCGGGCATTTCTGGTTCATAAGGTATTTTTTTCTCTAATACAATCCTCGTATAATCGTACTTGTAAGATCATTTTGTTCTTTTTCCAGTTGATCCGGACGACTGAAAAGGAACGAAGTGAATTTCCAGTAGGTGACCGGGTGGAGGGCGTAGCCGAACCCGTACCGCAGC
>NZ_SSOB01000056.1 GCF_004801405.1 Cohnella fermenti | reverse complement strand
TCGTCTGAAAATTTCGACAACATGGTGGGTCTCGCTTGGTGTTCGCTTTTTTCGGCACCGATGGCGTTTCGTCCTGACTTTTTTCCAATTTCACAGTTTCACCTACTTGACATTGCACCGCTGGGCTATTGTTTAAAACAAATATTAACCCACTCATTAAATCAGTGCTACCTTTATATTCAAAACCTAATGCATCGCTAATTTCTAAATTAGAGCTTCCGACTTGAAACACAACTAGTACAGCAAAGCATAAATCCTTAATCCATTAGACATGAAGCGGTTTACCGCGATAAGTCCATTGGAACGGTTTGGCCATCGTTTGGTTAAAGTAGTCGATAAATTTGAGGATCTTGGATTTCAGATCTTCCTTCGAGAGGAAGCTGCCGCGTTTGAGCAGACGTCGCATTAAAATGCTGAACCAAATTTCGATTTGATTGAGCCATGAGGAATGCTTCGGCGTGTAGATAAAACGAATGCGATGTGTCCGGTCCGTCAAAAATTCAGCCCGAGAGGCCATTGTGGCCAGAATGCCCGACTTTCCTTTTACACCAAGCTCCTCTTTGAACTCGCCGTATCGCGCCACCAGACGGACGACCGCTTCGGATTGATGCGTGTTGAGTTGATCGGTAATGAAAATCCATTCTCCTTGAGGATCTTGGCTGATCAACGTGTCAAGGTACGCGGCAAAATCGACCTCTGTCCGCGTATCGCCTACCGACGGTGAAGTCACCTCACCGGTTGCGACTTCGAGGTTGGCGATGAGGCATTGGGTACCGTGACGAATATATTCAAATTCACAGCGCTCTTCCAGACCTGGCTTCATCGGCAACGTAGGATGTGCACGTTCCAACGCTTGAATCCCCGTCATTTCATCGATGCTGTGGATATGAACGCCCAATTGATGCAGGAGCGGCGCATCCGCATAAGTTTTACAAACGTCTCGGACATTCTGTTGAAAGGCCGCCTCGTCATTCGGAGTGGCGTTTAGCCAGTAACGACTCCGATGGGGCTTCAGATCCGCCTGATTTTAAAAAACGCCCGACCTGACGCTCGGAAATCGTGCGAACAATCCCTCGTTTCATGGCCTCGTCGGCCAACTCGCGGGTGGTCCAG
Source organism: Cohnella fermenti (assembly GCF_004801405.1). GTDB lineage: Bacteria > Bacillota > Bacilli > Paenibacillales > Paenibacillaceae > Cohnella > Cohnella fermenti. The sequence goes on along the minus strand of NZ_SSOB01000056.1, from coordinate 55,871 downwards.
TGCGAGATCGGTCGCTGTGAATCTTCCGGGTTTTCGCAAGCGAGAGCGATGATTTGAACCACTTGCTCGGCCGTGAATGTGGCGGGCGCGCCTGAGCGTGGCACATCCGAAAAGAGGTTCTTGATGGCGTCTTCCAATTGCTTGGGATGTTCCGTTTCGATTCGGCAAAGACGATCATATTCGGTAATCCAGCGTTTTCGCCACGTACCGACCTGCATGCGATCGAGTCCAATGATTCGAGAAATATCCCGGTTCCCCAGTCCTTGAACGGCAAGGAGGACAACGCGAACGCGCTTGGCCATTTGCTGAGGGGTTTGGTGACGACGCTCGAATTGTTCTAACACCTCCGCCTGTGCTTCGCTTATTTCAACGGCTTGAAGCTTAGGTCCTTTTACCATGGTAAGCTCCCCCTTCTTCGTTTGGGTTCTTACCATGAATTAATCTATTTACGGATTCGTTCTTGCTATGGATAGCTTAATTAAGCTTTGCTGTACTAGTAGAGTGGGGGACTGGTATCCCAGTCCCTCCGGGTAGAAGGGCCACCCAACTGGTGGCCCGAACCCCCACAGAACCCGACGTGCGGATTTCCCGCATCGGGCTCTTCAGAACTGGTTTTACAGCATAGCGTAGGTCTTCAATCGATTGTAGGGAATGAAGAGTTTCGGTCGCTTAAGGGGAAATAATGAGCGAATTTGGCGGTATTCTTCCCAAGTTACATCGCTTTTCTGACTTCGCCTGCTCAGCACTTTCCGCCAGTAGGTAACAGCGGCGGCATAGACTTTGTTCAGACACCTCATATTTCCTGCCATTCCGTAATAGGCATAATGGCCTTGTAGTATCTGATTGATCTTTATCGCCTGCTTCTCTACCGCTTCATGCTGCATTCTTCTCATTGTTTCCTGCACGTTTCCAATGCTTCGCTTCAGTCGTTTCTTCTCCGTCTTCCTGCCCACCATGAAATTCCCTTGTCGGTTTCGCGTGCAGTAATGCGTAAATCCCAGAAAGTAGAGGGTATCCGGCTTGCGCTTGCCTTTGGTTTGGCTGTGCTTGCTAGCAAATCGCCCAAATTCGATTAATCTGGTTTTGCTCGGCTCTAACTCCAGTTTAAACTTGTGGAGTCTATTCCGGAGCGCCTCCTGAAATCGGATAGCGTCACTACGGTACTGGAAACAGACGATGAAATCGTCAATATACCGAATGAGGTAGGCCTCGCCCCTCAGCCGTGGCTTAATCGCTTTCTCAAACCACAGATCCAGCACATAGTGTAAATACAGATTGCTTAGCAAAACACTGATTGAGCCACCCTGCGGTGTACCTTCTTCGCTGACGTGGATTTTGCCGTCTTCCAGCACACCAACCTTTAACCAACGCCCAATAAGTCGAAGGATTCGTGGATCACCGATGCGGTGTTCCACAAACTTCATCATCCACTCGTGGTCCAGACTGCCGAAGAAATTCTTCAAGTCTGCCTCTAGCACCCAGCCGACCTTTTCTCCAGCTATGATCTCGTTCAATGTCGCCAAGGCATTGTGCTGACCTCTTCCCGGCCTGCCCCCAAACGAGCAATTTAGAAAGTCTTGCTCGTAGATAGCGGTCAGTATCTCCGCTGTGCACCGCTGTAAGGCGCGATCTGCCACGGCAGGGACGCCTAACGGACGTTTCTCCTTCTTTCCAGGCTTCGGTATCCAGACTCTTCTTACGGCTGGCGGATGGTATCCCTTCCGGTGAATCGATGTGAGCATTTCATCTGCCCAAACCTCGAAGGTTTTCATCGCTTCATCCCGGGTGATCCCGTCTACGCCGGGTGCCGTACGTTTGGGAATATGCTGCAAACACTCCCGCAGCCGTTCCTTTGTGATGTGGTGGGTGAGAGAAGTAAACGGAAGCTTCGCATCTTCTCGTGCTTTTGCTGCTATTCTTTCCAATCCCGTTGTCATGGCTAGTGCTGTTTTCCGCAAATATACCAACAGTTAAACGCACAGGGCTTTACCCTTGTATGCCCATTTGAACGGTTTTGCCATCGTTGCATTGAAATAATCGATAAACTGAAAGATTTGTTTCTGTAAGTTCAAAGTGCTGGTGAAGGTTCCACGCTTGAGCAAACGACGAACCAGAATGCTGAACCATAATTCGATCATGTTCAGCCATGAACAGTGCTTGGGCGTGTAAACGAATCGAATACGATGTGACGGATCGGATAAAAATGCAGTTCGGCTGGCTTGTCTAGCCAGCACACCCGACTTGCCTTTCTGACCCAGCGTATCGTCCAATTCACAATGTCGCGCAACCAGTCGAACTAGACTCTCCGACTGATGGGTGTTCAGTCCATCGACGATAAATACCCATTCAGCATGCGGATCGGTTTCAATCAACTGCTCGATATAAGCGGCAAAATCGTTTTCGTCACGTGTCGGCGCCATTGTGGAAGAAACGATTTTGCCCAAGGCTACCGCCAAGCCGGAAATGAGACTGAGCGTGCCATGACGGATATATTCAAATTCTCGCCGTTCCACCAATCCCGGTTTCATCGGTAGTAGGGCATGAAGTCGCTCCAATGCTTGTATGCCCGTCATTTCGTCGATCGACACGACGTGCACGCCAAGTGTATGCAAGAGCGGAGCCAACCGATAGTGCCGACTGATTTCCCGCGTTTTCTCGGCAAATTCGATAGGGTCCTGCGGTTTGGCGTTCATCCAACCTTTCGACCGGTGGGGTTGTAAATCCGCCTCATTTTAAAAAGCGCCATACTTGTGTGAGCGAAATGGAAGTGACAATGCCGCGTTTGATCGCTTCATCACGCACTTCGCGTGGCGTCCAATGGCTGATCGGCCGTCCGCTGAGCGTCGGATCTTCGCACGCAATCGCCATGATTTGCAGCACTTGTTGTTCGGTAAAAGTCGCCGGTGCTCCTGGACGAGACTGATCCTGAAGCAATTGAACAATGGCATCTTCCAATTCTTCAGGATGCTCTTGTTCGATTCGGCAAAACTCCGGATAATGCGCAATCCAACGCCCGCGCCAAAGGACCACTTGCGGTCGATCGAATGACAAGAGCTCGCTAATAGCAGTGTTGTTGACGCCTTTGACCGACTCCAAAAAGACGCGCGCCCGTTTTGCCAAAGCTTGCGGTGTATTGCGTCGCCGAATCAGTTGTTCCAGTATTTCGCGTTGTTTTTCACTTACCAGGATTTCAGCAGCCTTTGGTCCTCTTGCCATCGGGATCACCTCTATGAACATTGCTCTGTTCATTAAGTGTAACATACTCCCTGGTAAGATTAACCTCATACCGTTGGATCATTTGAGAAATTAAGCACTAGTTCCAGATACAACTTTCAGAACATACCGTTCCCCTTACACCGGAGAGTTCTTCCGTGCTGCATTCCAAGCTCTTTGCACGTTCCATGGTCTTCGCCTGGTTTCTCAAGGCTCGACTCTCTCTTGTCCCTTTCGGGCCCATGTGACGATGCGGCAGGATTCACTTGATGTTACGGTCTGAACTTTTGCTCGCAATCCGTATGGAATGCTTTGTCACAGGGCTTCAACCTTAGGATTTCTCCACCAGTTGCCTGTCAGCTACAAGGCGACTTGGCTCTTACCTTGGCCGGACTTTCACCGACGAGTTGTACCTAGCTTTGCTAGGCGCACGAAAACCACATGGAGTTGTTACGCTCGCATGTGGCCTCCAAAATAATTTTAAAATAGACTCAACATAAACATTGATATACCACAAATTATTGTAACTATTACTAATAATATCCAAATCACCAACAGCACCTTGTTATTTTTCATTCTATTCAAGATATAAGAAAAAATCATTAATGGAATACTGAAATATAGAAGGTTTTGCAAATAGGACATTGAATAACGTTCTCCTCTCTAATGCAAAGAATCCTCTGCACCGTAAACATTTATCCCATCAACACCAATTAGCAAAGTACCCGAAGTTATCTTTGTTGTGTTTATGACCGTTTGGGTTACTAAAACGTTGCCCTCAGTATACGTACTTATTGTAACTAATGAACCACTCTGACTAACCTTAGTGTATGTTTTTGCTCCATCTGAAACAAGTTTGATGCCGTAACCAAACTTGGTTACTGAGGCAGCTTCAGCAGGAAGTGAACTTATTCCGCTACCTATAGTGAATATACCTATCCCTATTTGAGTAGCATTATAAAAGTTACTCCCCAACCCGTCACCAAGTAAATCTTTATATGCATTTTTCATGAAGTTCCATTCATCGCCAGCTTTTGAGCCACTCCATCCATTCTTTATTCTTGATGCACCGCCTGACATGTTACTTACTCCGTCAACTGCAATATATCCCCCAACAGCAATCAAGACTCCCGTTTCTGAGCCTGCAATAGCAATAGAACTGCCCGCCCATGCTTCTGTTGCTCCCCCAACTAACTGCGTAAGTCCAAGCGCAATCTCTGACCAATCTGCATTAACTGCTTTATTGTAAGTATCCACCGCAAACCCCTTAGTAGCATTCCATGCTTTTTTACAGTAACTTTTCCCTAACCAGTCCGTAAAGCAATGACCTGATGGGTCAGTATACCGCAATGGATTGTTCCCAACGTACGTATACAAATTCAGCGTCAAAGGATTATCAATCTGCCCCTCATACGTATCCTCATTAATGAACCTGCCCATGCTCGGGTCGTAGTAGCGGGCGCGAAGGTAGTAAAGCCCCGTCTCGCTATCGTAGACTTCACCAGCGTACTTGAACATATTGGAGATCTGCTCGGACTGGCTGGCCAGATTGCCCCACTCGTCGTAGCTGTAGCTATTGACGATGGCGCCGGCCGTATCGACAATCTGCACCACATCACCATGACCGTTGTACAGGTAATAGTAATCCTTGCTTGTCGAGACGTCTTTCTTGACGAGCAGACGATCGCCGCGCACGTAATTCGCCACCGTCGCATTGCTGCTGTTTACTTCGGCGATCACTTCGCCGTTCGGGTTGTAGCGATACTGGGTAACCGCGCTTCCCGACGTCTTCTTGTACCGCATTCCATCCGGCGTGTAGTCGAAGCTCGCCGAGTTCGTCCCATACGTGGCGCTCGTCAGCACGTTAAACAAGTCGTACGTGTAGCTCGTCTCATTCATATCGAACTCGCCCGGATTCGAATCGAATACCGTCTGCCGATTCCCCTGCAGATCGTAAACATACGTAATTGTGCGACCCGAACGAACAATCCCGGTTAACCGATTGAGCTTGTCATACGAATATGTGCTGGACTTAGCCGTTTGACCCGTGACGACTTCAACGAGAGCCACCACATTACCATTGTTGTCGTACGTATAGGTATACTTGGATAGCGTGGTTGTCCCCTTGGCATTGGTAACCGTCGAGACGCGGCCCAAGGCATCGTAGACGTAGGTCGTTACGAGCGTACTTCCACTCGTTAATGTTGGATACGTCACACTCTTCACTTGGCCGTTCGCATAATAAGCATACGTCACGTTCGAGGCGGCGGTATCATTGGTAATAGACGATCCATTGACCTGAACCTTATCGAGCCTCTTCTGCGCATATTTGTAGCGTACGTAGAATCCGCCGCTGGACGTGGCCCCCGCATTGGTTACGGTAATCCGACCGTTGCTATCATAGGTGAGCCCCAAGTAGGACGTATAGGTGCTGTTTGCATTTTGCAACGAGAGGGAGGTTACCCGGTTTAAATAGTCCATACCGGCGGTCAGCGTACCTGTCTTGCTCCCATTCTGGTAGGTCTCATTGGTAGTATACAGGATTCCATTGCTGCCAATAATGGTCTTGTTCTGCTGCGTGCCTCCAGAAGATCCCGTAGCCGTAACGATCGTGTTGTGCTGCTGCTCATCATAAGCATACGTGAATACCGTCGACTTTCGGTCTACCGCTTGTTGAAGCAGCCCCAGGTTGTTATAGGCATACGTCTCCACATTCGAAGACGTATCCAGCTTGGAGGTCATGAGCCCTGCTTCATTGTACGTTTTGGTCTTCAAGGATTGCGGCGTCCCGCTCGCCCCTGCTTGTATGGTGGCGCCTGTCATCAGCCCGTTCGCATCGTACGTGTACGTCGTCATTTGATCTATCGCATCCGTTACGGACGTGAGCTGATTAAGCCCATCATAACTATAGCTCGTCGTGACACCATTACTGTTCGTGTTGCCATTGGGATCGGCATACGTTTTTAAATTGCCGACGAGATCGTATGTGTACGTCTCCATAAGCGGTTGGCTTTGCGCAGGCCAATCCTTGTATACCTTATTCGAGCTCAGGTTGCCCCATTGATCATAATCATGCTCGATATAGTTGGACTTCAAGCTTGCCACGGTGCTATCCGCGCGATACGCCGTGACATCCATAGCGGCAACCAGATATTGCGTGACTTTGCGCGCCTTGGGATCGTTCTCTGTCACATACAAATTTCCATAAACGTCGGCAGTTTCCTTCGCATTGCCCCAGGCGTCATACGTCACCGTGGTCGTGTTGCCCATTGGGTCGATCGCGTACACGGCCCGATTCAAATCGTCCATGCGATACTGAGTAATCTGGGTTGTGCCGCTATTCGTCTCTGTCGCATAGCGCAATGAACCGAATCCGTCATAGTAAGCAACCTGATTGGATACGATGGTGCTTGAACTATCCGAGGTCCGGACATATTTCCGCTGCGAGATCACCTTCAGCGCATTTAACCCGGCATTCGCCGAGTCGGCTGTGCTCGGGATGTTCGTATTGGTATACGTGTATGAATCCGTTACATTGTATTCCGTCCCATTCAGGTTCGTAAAGGACGGATAGGTCACCGAGGTCACGCGTCCCAGAATATCATAGGCATACGAGGTCGTGTTGCCGGCTGAGTCTGTCTCCGTCTTCAAGAGACCCGTGCCCATATCATACGTCATTGTCTTCTGAATGGCTTGCGTAATGGCCGTACCTGTGCTATTGGTGGTCGTGAAGTAGCTTACTGTTTTGCTTGGATACGCATAACTCGTGTCTGCGCTGTAGTAGACCTCCGAAATGGACGATTGTCCATTACCGAGACTCTTGGTTGCTTTCACCTTCTGAAGCATTCCGGAGACGACCGTAGACGAATTGCTGCAATTACTCGTGACCGCGCCACTGGTGCTGATCGCTTCATAGCAGTAGGTCGTCGTCACGCCGTTGGCATCCGTATACGTTTTTAATCGGCCGTCACTGTAATACGTGTACGATTCGGAGAGTTGGCTCCCTGTCTTCTCCTGATACCAGGACTTGCTTGATAGAAAATGACGATTAGATTCATACGTATACGAAGTTAAATATTTAGTAGAAGTGTACTGACTTAAAGTTAGCAGTTTCGAATCCGCAGCGTTGGTTCCCCACGAAGTATAATTCCTACTTAAATAAAGGGTAACGGGGGCGGTATCCGAATCGGAACTGTATACTTTAACTTCTATTTTCGTCGGCTTGGACGGGTAAGCTGCCGAAAACGTAAGATTCGTAATGACCTGCTTCTCCCCATTGGGTGCCTTCGTTGTGATGATATGTTCTTGCTGATTCCCGTTAAACTCGGTCGTCGTTGCAAGCCCGTTCGTAGCAGTTGAAGAACTCAATGTTGCTGTCGATGAAAAGGAGTAACCTTTATCCATTGCGCTTGCGCTTTTATAGGTTGGATAGCCCGTGTAATCGTTTATATACGTATACGCTACTGCATTATAAGTTCCTTGCGTTGTAGATGTATTTTTATACAGAATATCCTTTTTCAAGTTCACTCGATTTTCCTCACCAAATCCGCCTGCCCCCAAATTCCGCGCCGCTTTATCGTATTCATAATACGTTTTGGAGTTCTTATTCTGGACATATAGCAGAGGGTGATAGCTGTTCCAACCGGAATTAGCGGTCACTGTTTTCTCGCTAAAATGGAAGTAGTTAGTAGATACACCGTAGTCAAAATAAGTATATTCACTATTTTCATCGATGATATAACCCAGGACCGGAGCGGTTCCGTCCTCTTCTCCGTTAAAGAGCAGATTCCAGAACCATTTTCCATAAGTAACCTTCTGCACAACATTGCCATTAGGATCAGCAACAGACAACGTAATATTGCTATAATAATTAGTTGTCGTACTGTCATTATACGTAAACGTCACAACTCGACCGACGGTGTCGGTAATCGATGAGATGTATTTATATGTTTCATCGTCATACGCCGTTCGCTCGACATACTGGAAGGTGATTTTATTGCCAAATCGATCGGTCAAGCCGAGAAGGCGGCCATCTGCCGAGAAGTACTCTCTTCTATCATCATCGTATTCCAAATAATATTTGGAGGAATCAACCCCATTGGAAAAGGAGCCCACTCCAATCTCTTCCACTAGCTGTTTGTCTGTTCCTGGATAGCCTATTAAGCTGAAAAAAATCAACGAAGAAGTTAACGATTTTGTATTCGCTTTATAAACGGCGCCGTCTCCCCCGTGATAATAAAGGTAATCGTCCAGTTTCTGTATAGATGGGAATTGGAAGGCCCAACCTGCTCCCAGGTCATATCGAGAACTTAAATAATTATACTTTTTTAAATTTCCGTCAGTCTTTTTATGCCGCATGTAGAAGAATGAATTTTTCAGATCGTACATCACCCCGATGTTTAAATCCAGTCCTTCCCGTCCTGGAAGCTGAATCTGTGTGGACTGCCAGATTAAATTACCGGAGGCTGGGTCGATGATTTCACTATTGCCAGCCCTGTCCGCATATTGTGGTTTGTTCGTTTGATTAATCTGCTCCTGCACGGTAACCGCATTAAACGCGCTATATACGTCATCATCGGATACGGCCGCGTTCACGTAGGAGGAACCGACCAGGAGAACGCCCCATACCAAAGCGAATCCCATTCCGAGTGTCAGAAGCCAATTTCTCATTGACGTTCTCCTCCTTGCCGCTTCATGCTTTCCAGCCCCTTCAGCCCTTTCGTTTGATATGTGCTTAAGGCTTGATCCAACGAAGTGTCACCTTGCTCCTCAAGGGTTTGAAGAATTTCTATTTTTTCTGCCGTGCTTATTTTTTGGTTTTTGAATGCGGCCTGGGCCTTGCTGTGCTTTTTGCCTAGCACGGCCAACTCGGTTTCTTTTTGTTTCTTGATATCGCCTTCGACCGATGCCCAGGACTTATTCTGGCTTCGCTTCTCTTCAATAAGCGACTTTGGATCGGTCAACCACTCGTTCCCCAGTTGGTCCGAGCGATAAATGTCTTCGATGGAAGCCCCAGCTTCGAACAGTTCCTCCAGATCCTCCTTGGTGTAGTTAAATTGGTCCTTTTGATGCAGCCTACTCTTGCGATTGGCTTCCGCTTTGGCTTTGATCTCTTCAATAATCGGGTCCTTCTTGCCGGCAGTCGGATCGCTTATTTCTATGCTTCTTCGCTCCAGGTGGGACAACGGATCGTCTTTCCCCTCGTTATCTTGGGCCCAAGCCAATCCCACCAAACTAATTGCCGCCGCACCCAAAAGCAGTACTCCCATCAGCGCCTTCTTCCAGATATAGAACTTGATACGCATCCTATTATCCATCCTCTCGTCTATGAAACAAATCAAAACGTGAACTGGGCCGTTGTTGTGTTGATTAAGTTGCCGTTAAGATCATAGGTATATAACCGACGATACACATTGATTCCCTTATAATAGCTGAATTCGGTAACTTGATTAGCCGGGCTGTAAAAGTAATGGTATTTTTCTTGATTAATGAATGAAACCGGGTATAAGGACGCTGTTGTTGTTCCGTCGCCCAGTTGTCCTGAATCATTGTTCCCCCATCCCCAAGGCACGCCGTCGTTAGTTATAGCAACGACAAAATATTGTCCCGCGCTTATAGCACATACACCAGTCATTATGCCAGTGCCGTTGATCCCCACTACTTGAACAGGGCTCTTGTTCGCCACCTTCGTGTTGTTCCCAAGTTGGCCATTGTTATTAAACCCCCATGCATAGATCGTTCCGTCTGACTTTAAAGCCACAGAATGTTGGTAACCAGTGGAAATCGCAATTACACCAGACAATACGCCTGTTCCTCCAATTCCAAGTACTTGAACCGGAGCTTTACGGGTCGTCATCGTACCATCTCCCAGTTTCCCGTAATAATTGTTCCCCCAACTCCAAACCGTCCCATCGGACGCTAGCGCGAATGAACTTTGGTTGCCAGCTTCAATAGCAATAATATTGGATAAGACTCCCGTTCCTCCTGTCCCCTTCACTTGCACTGGCTTTGTAGACATTACTATTGAGTTGGTTCCTAATTGCCCGTAATCGTTGTTCCCCCAACTCCATACCGTGCCATCTGCAAGCAGCGTAAGAGAATGATCGTAGCCTGCGCTAATAGCAATCACATTGGTTAATCCACCTGTATTGGTAGAGTTAACGACTTGCACAGGAGTTTTACTCGTTACTAGAGTGGCATTCCCTAGCATCCCGACTACGTTGTTGCCCCAGCTCCACACCGTCCCATCGGCCTTCAACGCAAGACTGTGACTATATCCCGCGCTTACAGCGATAACATTATTTAATGCGCCAGTCCCTCCGCTTCCAACAACCTGAACAGGTAGAGGAGAATTGGTCGTGCTCCCATTCCCAAGAGCGCCATACGAAGAATTATATCCCCAACTCCACACGGTTCCGTCCGTCTTTACCGCTAGAGATCGATATAATCCCGTACTCACGGAATACACGTCGCTCAAGTAGCCCGTCCCATCCGAGTTTCTTACTCTAACAAGCTCGCTTTGGTTCGTTGTCGTTCCATCTCCCAGTTGCCCGTACGTATTAGAGCCAGTTGCCCATACGGAACCATCCAACTTCACGAGCAACGTATGATCATAGCCTGCATCCAACAGTTGCCTGGATTCCGTTGTGCCTGCGACCGTCGTGAACGTCAACGTGTACAAGGTGCTGCTCGTGGTGGCCGACAGCATCTGAACCTCGTTGCCGAGGCTGGCCATGAACATTGCCAGGTTGAGGGAAGTATAGGTCTCGTCAGTCGTGTCGATCTCCTCCGAATAGACCGCCTCTTCGGGAATCAGCAGTTCGTATACGGCGCCCGGCAACAGCGGCTCCACGGGTGTCAGTTGAAGCTGGTTGCCTTCGATTGTCTGTTCAAGCGCGACTTGCTCATCCCCGTACTGAAGAACCACGCGATCAAAGTCGTTCCCTTGTTGAATATCGTAGTTAAAGGTCACGGTCAGCGTAGGGGTCAGCGTCGAGACGGTTCCGTTCTGCTCGGGATAGCTGCTCTCAACCGTCAATTGCGGGGACCAAACCAACTCTACCGGATAGGCGTAATTCGAATCGGTGTCGTTGCCAAGCTGCCCGAATTCGTTAAGACCCCAGCTCCAGATGGAATGATCGTCACGCATGACTGCGACGTGGGAACCTCCAGCGCTGGTTCGGGTGACACCGGTGAGCTGACCCGCGCCTTGATCTCCGGTTACCTGTACGGGAATATCTCTGTCAAGAGAAGTTCCATCTCCCAATTGTCCGAAGGCGTTATCGCCCCAGGTCCAGACCGTGCCTTCTGCCGTCAGCGCCGTGCTGAACGTAGCGCCGCTTCCTACCGCGACGATACTCGAGAGAGGGTCTTCTTCATTCGCCGACTTCACCTGAACGGGATATAAGCGGTCCTCCTTCGAGCCGTCGCCCAGTTGGCCCTGGTCATTGGCCCCCCACGCCCATACCGTTCCATCCTCCAACAACGCGATGGAGTGCCCTGAACCTCCGTCTACGGCGATCGCGTTCGCCAGCATCTCCGCTTCGTTCCCGCTCACCGCCTGAACGGGCAAGCTGCGATTCACGGTCGAACCGTCGCCCAGTTGCCCATGGCTGTTGAGCCCCCAGCTCCACACCGTGCCGTCCGCCTTCAAGGCCAGGGAATGATACGCGCCAGCAGCAATGGCGACAATACCGGACAGCGCGCCATGGTCGGATGCATCCAACACTTGCACGGGAACTCCAGACGACGAGAATGTCGCATTCCCCAGTTGCCCATACTCGTTGGCGCCCCAACTCCAGACGGTGCCGTCGGAGGCGAGCGCCACTATATGCTCCATTCCGCCGCTAAGCGACGAGATCGCGGACAAGCCTCCGACTCCGTCCCCGATCACGACCTGCACTGGAACCGAACGGTCATTTGTCGTTCCATCCCCCAGTTGGCCCGAACGGTTGCCTCCCCAGGTCCAGACCGTGCCGTCCGCTCTCAGAACGGCTGAATAGTTGCCCCCGCCGCTCACGGAGATGACACCATCCAGCGGAGCCGCCCGTCCCTCGCCGTCAGCAGCCTGCAACACCTGTATCGGCAAGCGGCTGCTGGTTGTCGTGCCGTCTCCTAATTGCCCGGACCGGTTGACTCCCCATGCCCAGACCGTTCCGTCCGCATCGAGATACAACGTGTGATCGTCACCGGCGGACAACCGCTGCTTAAGCACCACCTCCATACTTCCTTCTGTGCGGAAGCCGAAGCGGTAAGCAGCTTCAAGGGCCGATCCTTCTTCGGACAATACGGCATCCGTCGGCAATATGACGGTATAGTAGGTCTGCTCTTCAAGTCCCTGGTCCGGAATGATGGTTAACCGTGTTCCGTTGATCGTAATGGAATAAGGAATCTCTTCTTCTTGCTTCTTCAGACGGATTCCCGAGATGGAGGGGCCTTCTTGAACCGTCGTGTTAAAATCAACAGTGATTGGTACGCCAAGTTCTACATCCTCTTCCCGATCGGACGGCGTTGTGCGGATTACCTGGAGAGCGGGGACATCCATTGCCGATTCGGAGACGGTCCCGGTCGTGAACGTAGACGCATAGGCGCCCTGAAGAGTTTGGCCGTTGCTTGCCGTAACGCTTCCGATGCCCAGACTCACCGTATACGACGTTGCAGCTTCAAGGTCATGGAGAGGTTGAAGAATAAGCAGATTGTCCTGAATCTCGACGAAGAATGGTACTGCAATCAGGCCCGCTGTCAAGTTAAGTCTGGATTCATAGATGGAATCGAGAGGGAGATTAAACGCCATCGTAATCGGGCGATCCAGAACCACTCCCTCTGCTTCCGGTGACGGTTCCATAGAAGCAACGGAGAGCGGCTCCGCCAGCGTGACAAACTCAATGACATAGCTGTTCTGTAGAATAATTCCATTCGCACTCTGGACGGAACCGGATGGAACATAAGCCTTGTAGGCAGTGCCGTACGATAGCGAAATTTCGGGAGAAAGGGTCAGTTGATGACCGTCAATGGAGGTTGCGACTGGAACTTGCGCAAGTTTGTTCTGGTCGTATAACGTGATGAGGGAGAAGTTGTTCCCTTGTTGAACTGTCTCGTCAAACGTCACGACGATTGGACGATCGATAGCGACATTCGACTCCTGGTCGGCCGGCGCGGTACTCAATACAAGCGGGCCGGATTCAGCAGCCGAGAAGGCATGCGATCCGGACAGTGCCGTCGACATAAGAAGCGCTAAACTTAACCACAGGGACAATACCTTGACAGGATAATACCGACCTAACGACATTTTATCGACTCCCTCTTATCCAATAAATTCAACCATAGCTAATGATAGGTTGTTTATTCTTGTTTATCGATAAGAGATTTTGACGAATAAAATCTATTGTTGTCGAATTTCTACTCCCTCTATGTCGATATCTGTAGTAAAACTGTAGCTTGATTCACCGATGGCGGCACGACGGCATAGCAAACCTCTCATGCGGGAATGCTGGCAGACAGCGCCCAATTCCGCATGGGGAAATCATTGGCTTGACCGTCCCGGCTGATTCTATTCCTTGCCCTCCTTCCTTGTGGACTCGGCGGAAATCCTAAAAAATGGAAAATACGACTTTTACCGGAACCCCTCTAGGCGCAGTTTGCCCTATCAGCAAGACCGATAACTGGACCTATAACAGCGAACAAGATACATGGACATGTATGGCCGGACAAACGCTTCACTTTCGGAGAGGGATTACGGAGAGAACGGAAAGCGGGGATGAAATCGAATACCGATATTACTGAAGCGACGGTTGTGAGGCCTGTCCGCTAGGCCGAAGTGGACCAAAGCCCAAGGGGATCGTGAGATCAAAGCGAGCATGAAGTATTGGCTGCTAAGGAACCAGGTCAGGGGAACGTTCCGCAGTGAAAAAGAAGATACTCCGGCCGTAAGGCGAATGATCGAATCGGAGCCTGTGTTTGGCGCTATGAAGAACAACCGAGGCTTTAAACGATTCTTGCTTCGAGGCTTACCCGAAGTAAGTCTGGAGGTCGGGTTGCTTTTGCTTGCCCACAGTCTGCTCAATAAAGCAGAGATGGACGCCACAAACCAAGGAGCTAAGCGAGAACAGGCTGCTTAGCTCCTTGGTTTATTCCGAATGCCATCCTATTTTGCTGCTGAAGGCGTTGTTCCAGAGTTAGCTTTTGGGACAGCCTCTTCTTCAGGCTTGCATCGTATCATGATGAGTTGCAGCCCGTTCCGTCCCACTCAGAGCAACCGACCCTCGCGATAGACTTGCCGAATGGTCAGTCCGTCGTCGCCGGCATCGAATACGACGAGATCCGCCCTTGCGCCGACGCGTATCCGGCCGGCGTCTTCCAGCCCCAAGAGCGATGCGGGCCGCGAAGAGGCCAGCTCCCACGCCTCGCCGACGGAGACGAGACGCCGCTTCAGCAAGCGGTCAATTGCCGCGGGCAGCAGTTGCGCCGAACCGGCGAGAAGCCGAGGCTGGTCCGCGAGGTGCAGCCTCCCTTCCTCGGTCAGCACGACGCGGCCGCCGATGTGGGTGTCGTAGGTTCCGGGCGGCATTCCCGCCAGATAGACCGCGTCGCTGACGAGAATCGCCTGCTGCCCCTTGCACCGGAGGAAGACCTTCAAGACGGAGTCGGGAAGATGGAAGCCGTCGGCAATGAAGGCGGCCGTCACTTCGTCCGCCGCAAGCTGCTCCCAGATGTAGTTCGGATGCCGGGGCAGCATCAGATGAGCCCCGTTGCCGAGATGCGTGCTCATCGTCGCCCCCGCTTCAATCGCCCCGCGAATCGCCTCCGGCGACGCTCCGGTATGCCCGATCGACACCCGAATGCCGTGCTCCCGGCAGCGGCGGATGAAGGCGGCCGAGCCCTCCCATTCGGGAGACAAAGTAAGGACACGAATTCTCCCGTTCGCCGCATGCTGCCAGCGCGACATCAAGTCCCAATCCGGCTCGCGGATGTATCGCTTGTCGTGAGCGCCGCGCGGGCCGTCCTCCGGCGACAGGAACGGCCCTTCCAGATGAATCCCGGGAATGCTTCGCGCCGTATCCGGGTCCGATTCGCAAGCCTCGGCGATAATGGACACCAGACGGGCGATATTCTCGTCGCTATTCGTAATGACCGTCGGCAGGAAGGTCGTTATCCCTTGCCTGCTGAGGCGGCGGGCGGCTTCCTCGACCTCGTCCGCCGTCAATGCGAGCGAGTTGAAGTCGATCCCGGCATAGCCGTTGATCTGGAGATCGACAAGCCCGGGACCGATCCAAGGCAGCCCGGCGAGCGCTTCCGTCTTGATCGGCTCCAGCTCCGCGACGCGCCCATCTCGCACACGAATGCGATGAGGAACGCCGCTGCAGACAAGCCGCCCTTCCAGCACAATCCCGCTACTCGATGACGCCATGCGACTGCTCCTCGCCAACGCCATACGAATCCTCGCCGTCACCATTAGTGTACTCGCCATTGCCATCGCCAACGCCATACGAATCCTCGTCAACATAGAGGATACAGCTCGGATGACGCCGCAGCGCCGTCGCCGGGCAATCCTCCGCGATCTCGCCGGTTAAGGTCCGGGCCACCGCGGCCCGCTTCCTCGGTCCCGGAACGATGCACAGCAGACTGGCTCCGCTCATCAGCGCCGGAATCGTCAGGCTCAGCGCATGGGTGGGCACCTCGTCCAGACTCGGGAAGCAGCCGTCGTTCACCTGCTGGCGGCGGCAAGCCTCGTCAAGCTCCACCCGCTTGATGAGCGCGGACTCGTCGAAGTCGGCCGGCGGATCATTAAAGGCCAGATGCCCGTTCTCGCCGATGCCAAGGCAGACGATATCGATCTCCGCTGCCGATAACAAGCCCGCATATCTCTCGCACTCCTCACGAACGGAGGATGCGGAGCCGTCGATCAGATGCACCTTGCCGGGGCGCACCTTCTCGAACAGATGTTTCGTCAGGAAGTGCCCGAAGCGCTCCGTCGAATGCTCGGGAAGACCCAAGTACTCATCCATGTGGAAAACCTCCACCCGCGACCAATCGATTCCTTCGCTGTCCGCGAGAACTTGCAGGAATTCATGCTGCGAAGGCGCCGCCGCGAACACCATGCGAATCGTCGGCTTGATCCGCAGCAGCTCCCGCATCCGATTCGCCGCATCCTCCCCCGCATTCTCGCCCATCTCCTGCCGGGTGCGGAACACCCGCACCTGAAGCCGGTCGACCGTCTGCTCCTTGATGACATCCCGGTTCATCGATCCGCCCCCTTTCTTGGTCGTCCTTTCTTGGCCGCCCCGTCCAACGTCACAGCGCAACCTCCTGACGGGTACGTTCCGACCGATACGTACCGAGAATGATCTCGAGCGCATGGCGGCCCGCCTCTCCGTCGATCAGCGGTTCCCGGTCTTCCAGAACGGCAAGCGCCATATCCCGAATCAACAAGCGGTGCCCGTCCGGTATGACCTCGAAAGCCTCGAATTCGGGGAGCTGCACGTCCTCGCCCATGATCTCCAGCTTGCGAATGGCGTCGCCCTCCAGCACAACCGTTCCCCGATCCCCTTGGATGACAATCTGATGATCCGGCTGCTTGTACGCCGTCGTCGTCGCTTCAAGGATGCCAAGCGCTCCGCTGCGGAACTGCAGTGCGGCGACGGCGGTGTCCTCAACCTCGATGCTCCGAAGCACATTGCGCGCGTAGCCGGACAGCGACTGAACGGGGCCGGCAAGCCACTGCAGCAAGTCCACCGTATGGATTCCTTGGTTCATCATCGCCCCGCCGCCGTCCATCTCCCAGGTTCCTCGCCAACCGGCGCTGTCGTAATACGCCTGGCCGCGATAGAACTTCACATGCCCCGAGCACAAGCTGAGCTTGCCGAGCCTGCCCTCCTCCAAGAGAGCCTTCACGTATCGGGAAGTGGGAGACATTCTGCGGGGAAAAACAGTCGACAGCTTAACCCCGCTTCGGCGGCAAGCATCGATCATTCGGTCGACATCGTCCAGTTGCAGGGCAATCGGCTTCTCGCAGATCACATGCTTGCCCGCCTGGGCTGCCAGAATCGTCTGTTCCGGATGCAGCCCGCTCGGCGTGCACAGGCAGACGACATCGATGTCACTGTACCGCAGCAAGTCCTCGTAATTCGTATAAACGGTTCCGCCATACCTATCCGACTTCTGCCGGGCGCGTTCCTCGTTCAGGTCGCATACCGCTGCAAGCACCGCTTCGTCGATGCTCGCAATGCCCGCCAGGTGGGCTTCCGATATCGCTCCGCAGCCGACGACCGCGAAGTTGATTTTTCTACTGTTCATTGTTGCCGCCTCCCGGCTCCGCACGCACGATGCGAACTTGCTCATCGGCCATGACGCAGGCCAGCGACGCGGCCACGATATCGGAATGACCGATAATCGACGGCCGTCCATCGATGCGGCGCAGGAAGTCCTCGCTGATCGACCATTCCGGCGCCAGCGCCGCGATTCTTGCCGTCTCCTTCTCGAACGAAGCGCTCACAACGATCGGCTCCAGCCCGACCAGAGGGTCGCCCGACAGCCGCAGCTCGGCGAAGCCCTCCGTTCCCGTCGCGAAGATCCGGCCGTCTCCCCACGTCCAGCTCCTGCCCGGAGTATGCCAATCCGCATATAGCTGCGCGCCCACCCCCTTCGTCATTCGAACCTGCAGGCTCACCTCGTCGTAGAACTCCGGATGCTCGGGCAGAATGTGCTTGCCCATATATCCGTTCGTCTCCGCGATCTCCGCACCGGTCAGCCAGCGCAGCAGATCGAAGTCGTGAACGAGCAGATCGACGAGAATGCCCCCGCTCTGTTCCCGCGAGAAAAACCATGACGGCCGGTTCGCGGCCCCAAGCCGATGCGGCTTGCGCATGCCGATCGTGACCAATCGGCCAAGCTCTCCTCTCTCGATAAGCTTCTTCAACGTATGAATCGCCGGGTGGAACCGCTCGGTAAGCAGCATCCCGACTTGCACGTTCCCTCTGCGAACGACAGCCTGAAGCCGCTCCAAGCCGCTTCGATTCGTCACGGCGGGCTTGTCGACCATAATGTGTTTGCCATGGGATTCGCATAGCTCGATGACATCGATTTTCTCGTTGTTGATGGAAGAGCTCCCGATGATCTCGACATCCGGCTCCAATAACCGGGCACTATCGTCGAGAACGGGAATTCGATATTTGCCGGCGATGGAAGCGGCCAGCTTCTCGTTGCCAGGCTCATAGAGCCCGACGCATTCGTGGCCTATGGCGAGCATCTCTTCGATAAATATCGCAATATGGCCGTGCTCGCATCCCAGAATGCCGAACTTCCTGTTCATTTCCGTGCTCCCTTCCCTATCCAATCCATCCGGTCCATCAAGACGCGGCTAGACAAAATTCAACCCTTTGGTGTAAGGCAGCGGGATCGGAAGCCCTCGGCAACCTCTCGCAGTTTCCCGCGAATCCTCCTGTAGTGGGCTCGAGTCCCCTGCCCCGAACAGCCAGCCTGCGAGCTCTTCTCTGCGAAGCGTCAACGGCGGCTCTCCGTCTCCGAAGACGATCGACACCTTGCCGGCGTCGGCCTCCGCCAGCTTCGGAATGTCCTCCTCCCGATAACCGGCAGCTGCCCAATAAGGAGCGAGCTGTCGGAACAGCCGAAGCTCGTCGACGATGAGGAGCGTTCCCTGGTTGCAGCCGCTCTCCTCGAGAACCGGTCGCAGGAGCTCCGCAAGCTCGCACTCGTGCCGGCCGATCGTTATCTCGAGCGACTCAAGCCCCAGACCGCCGCCCATGCGATCGAGCAGAGAGACGACGGCCGCCGGTTCGCCCGCCCAATCGACGACCAAGCCCGCGCGTTCTCCGGCCTCTGACGTTTTGCTCGCCTTGTCCGCCTCTTCCGTCTTATCCCTTGGTTCCGTCTCGCCCCGCGCTTCCGTCTTATCCCTCGATTCCGTCTCGCCCTTCGCTTCCGTCTCGCCCCGCGCTTCCTCTTCCCGCGCCTCCTTCACAGCCGCGACGCAATAAGCGACGGGCACGCCGTCCCGCTCCGCCAGCCAGATGCGGTGACGAAGCTGCCGGATGGAAGCGACCGCTTCGGCGCGAAGCAGCTCCGCCAGATCCCAGAGGCTTCGCTCGAAGCCGACCGGCTGCGCGGAAGCGACCTCGTGCAAGCGGAACCAATCGGTCTCGTCGGCCGGACGGCAGCGCAGCGACGAATTCGCCTCCGCGCCGGATGGCGGCGCGTTCTCCGGCTCTGACCCGGATGCCGTTCCCGATTCCGTCTCCGGAGCGCGAACCGGCGATTGCCCCGGAACAAGCCTGTAGCGAGCAACACGCCCGAAGCGGCTGCAGCCCGCCTCCATATACAAGGAGCGATCCCCCGAGACGAGCAGCAGGGAAGCTCCCGACCGCCCGGCGTGCTCCTTCGCGAATTGAAGAATCCTCCCTGCGTGGCCTTGGCCGCGGAAGTCGGGATGCGTGCACACCGCTCCGTATGAATATACGTTCACCGTGGCCGCCCCGATCCGGATACGGGAAGGAACCATCCCCGCGAACGAGACGAGCCGCCCTTCGACGAAGCAGCCGATCGATTGCCGCAGGCTCTTGGAGAACACCTTGGGCAGGGAGCGGCCCATCGACACCTTGTCTCCTTGCCGGAAGATCGAATCCGCCAGGCGGACCGCATCCTCCATCTCCTCCGCCTTCAGCAGCCGCAGAACCGCCCCGTCGCTACTCATCGAGCAAGCTCCCGCGATACTGGGCAGCCGTATCCCCAAGCTGACTGACGATCAAGCGGGCATGCGGATCGAAGGCCGTATAATCCTTCGTGCGGCTGAACAGCTTCAGCGGCAAGCCTTCGAGCTGCAAGCTGTGCTTCGCGTTGATCGGGTACATCTGCAGTTCGATAAGCGAAGCCGTCCCGAGAAAAGCCTGCAGCCGTTCCGCCCGTTCGCCCTGCACCTGCCAGTTGCGGGTCAGCCACACGTAGAGGTCGGGGTGGAAGTTCGCCATCACTCCGCTGAAGCCGGCTGCTCCGAGCCGCAGCGAATCGAGCAGCGTCGCCGAATTGGCATTGAACAGCTGCAGCGGTGTGCCCTTGAGCGCCCGAAGCCGCTCCTCCAGAATGCCGACATTGCAGCAGGTATCCTTGATGAACAGGAATCGCCCCGTGGAGGCGCACCACTCCAGCAGAGAGGTCGAGAGCAGCCGCTTGTACGGATACGGACACTCGTACAACCCGAATTGTTGGTCCGGGAAGGCGGCCAGAATTCGCTCCGCGTTGCTCCTCCATACCTCGTCGCTCTCTTCCGCCTTCGCCAATCGATTGGTCAGCAGGACGAAGACGTCGATCCCGGTCGCCGAGATCGCTTCGATCTCCGCGATCTGATCCTCCAGCCGTTCGGAGACGTGTCCCGAGGCGATGACCGGCAGCTCTCCGTTCGCTTGGCTCACGACGAAGCTCGCCAGCAGCACTCTCTCTTCCAGCGAGAGGAAGAACATCTCGCTCGATTGGCACACGGCGAACAGACCGTCAACCTTGGCCGCCTTATACCATTCGATCAGCGCCGCAAGCGCTCCGTAATCAATCTCCAGATTGTCGCGGAAGGGCGTGATCATCGTGGGCCATACGCCTTGAGGCACGACAGCCTTCATCTCTTCCCCGCCCCCTCTCACGGCTTCCATAACGTCGCTCCGATATAACACGAGCCGCCCATCTCGTCGTTGTAATAGTAGACGACAACCAACGTGCCGTCCGGGCGCAGCACGGTTCGGGTGTAGCCGATGTCATGGCTTCCCGCGTCCTCGCGCAGAATAATCTCGTCTCCCCACGTAAGGCCGTTATCTCCGCTCAGCTTCGCGCGGATGCCGTACTTGGGGTTGCGGTACCCGTAGGTGATGCAGAGCCTTCCGTCCGGCAACCGCGTCAGGGTCGGAGGATTGCCTCCGTTGCCGGTATCCGGGACGGGGCAGCTTACGAATTGCCATGTCCTGCCGTCATCCGACGACCCGTACAGGTCGATCCAATTGACAAGCCGGCCCTCCTTCTTCTCCTCCCGTCCGCGAATGGCGGCAAGCAAGCCGCCGTCCGGAAGACGTACGCTGGCCGGCATGATCAAGAAGCCGTTCGGCGCCTCCGGCCCGATCCAGGAGACGAATTCGAAGCTCTTGCCTCCATCCGTCGTGCGAGCGTTGAACACCCGGCTGCCCGTCTCCGTTCCCAAGGCCGTCGGAGCGGTCAGGAACAGCATGCATTCGGACGGGCCATACACCTGATAATCCGTTCTTGCCGCGATCCCCGTCAGCCCCATCGCAGGGAGAATATAAGGGCCTTGCCAGGAATGGCAGCGATCCGTCGACGTATAGAACCAAGACTTGGATTCGCCGGTGATGTCCCCTCGGGCGAATAGCAGCGCGAAGTTCGGATCGTCGAAGCGCACCTCTCCCGGATAGGGAACGGGCGCGTTCTCCTCTTCCGCAGCATCGGAATCGCCGTCGCGATGCTCTCCGGTCGACAAGCCGCGGTTGCCGGGCGTGCGCAGCGGCATCGCTTCCGACTGCCAGGTCAATCCTCCGTCCAGGCTGCGAGCCTGCATCGTCGTGAAGGGACGGGAACGGTCCCGCGCATGGAAGCCGCCTTCCGTCAGATGGTAACCGGAAGTAAACCCGACCACGATCTCGTCGCCCCAGGACCAGATTCCGTAATTCGCCGGCCAGGCCGCATAGCGGCCCGGCTCCCTGTATATCGTTACATGCTTCAAGTCCATTCCTCCCGTGTCCGTTCCTCAGCCGAGAACCGCACACCCGCGGGATCGCCGCGAATGCGCGGCCGCTTATTCGTCGTATTCTTCGCTCTTCGTTACTTCATTCGTCTTCACAACGTTCTTCGTTACTTCATTCGTCTGCACAACGTTCTTCGCTGCTTCATTCGTCTTCACAACGTTCTTCGCTGCTTCATTCGCTGCACAATCGTTCTTCGCTGCTTTATTCGTCCGAACAGCTCTCTCCGCTGCCTCTACTTCATGCGAGCCCATGCGTCGTTATAGATCTTCTCGATGTCCGCCGCTCCGCTGCTTGCAAGCTCCTGCGCGAATTGATCCAGCTCGCTCAGCGGCCGGTTGCCCATAATGAACTTATCCACGTTCTGGGTCACGAGCGTGCCGACCTTGGAATTAAGCTGCTTCAACTGATCGCGCTCTTCTTCCGTGAACGGAGGGTCCAGCGGCTTCTCGACGACGATGCCCGCTTCCTTCTGACTCTTGACGGCGTCCGACCACACCTTGAGCTGCTCGGGGGAGCTGGCGAACATCGGCGTATCGTCCGTCATGACGGCGAACGAGAGCAGTCCCGTGCCCAGGAAGGATTGCATCGCGCGATACGGGTCCTGCTTATCCTTGAACTGATCAAGCAGGCTCTGGGCAATCGTGATGGTGCCGTTGTCTTCGGTGTAGTGCTCGCCGCTCACGCCGAAGTTGGTGCTCTTCAAGCCTTCGTCGCTGTACATCCAATCGAACATCTTGATGATCTCTTCCGGATTCTGAACCTT
This sequence comes from Cohnella fermenti, assembly GCF_004801405.1. Classification (GTDB taxonomy): domain Bacteria; phylum Bacillota; class Bacilli; order Paenibacillales; family Paenibacillaceae; genus Cohnella; species Cohnella fermenti. The sequence goes on along the minus strand of NZ_SSOB01000056.1, from coordinate 33,146 downwards.
GCTGCTGATCACGTAGGAATTGAAGCTCGACGGATTGTCCATGTAGTTGCGCTTGTTCCCGTTCGCATCCGCCAGGACGGGAAGCATGTCGAACTTCGCGTCCGGATCGGTCTCCTGCAGCGCCGCGTTGAAGTTGGTCGCGAACGTATAGTTGTCGTAGAAGAACAGCGACTTGCCCGAGCTGAGATTCTGCTGCCACTGTTGAACCGTCAGAGCCGCGAAGTTCGGATCGAGCAGCTTCTCCTTGTACAGCTTGTTCAGGAAGGTGACCGCTTCCTTGAAGCCGTCGCTCGAGACGCCGTAGACGAACTTGTCTTCCTTCGGCTCGTAGTAGATCGGGAAGCCGCCGCCGAAAGCGTAGGCGAGGAACTTCAGGTTGTACTCGGAGCCGTTGCGGAACGACCACGGATACGAATCCGGGTACGCCTGCTTAAACGCCTTGAGCACCTCGTACAGCTCATCGAAGGTTGTCGGCGCGGCCAGATTCAGCTCTTCCAGAACATCCGTGCGGATCATCGGGAAGTTGCCGACGTTGGCGGCGTTCTCCTTGTTCGCCATGATGGGGAAGCCGTACAGGTCCCCGTCCACCTTCAGCTTGTTCACTTCGGGGTCGGACTCCATCCGCTTCTTCAGGTTCGGCGCGTACTCGTCAAGGTAAGGAGTCAGATTCAGGAATACGCCCGTATTGGCGTACGTAATGATATCCGCCTTCTTGACGAACAGGACGTCCGGAAGATTGTTGGTCGCAATCAAGGTGTTCTTCTTCGCGTCGTAGTCGCTCTCCGGCACGGCTTGCGTAGTGATCTTCGTATTCGTGTTCTTCATGATCTCCTGCAGCGCCGGCGAATCCGCCAGCCATGGCTGAATGACGGTATCGCTTCTCATGACCGTGACTTCCCTTGCCGGCGCGGCCGCCGACGAGGATGCCGAGCTTGTCGCAGCGTTCGAGGCCGGAGCCGAAGAGGAGCTGTTGTTCCCGGTATTGTTCGCGGTGTTGTTGCCGGAGCAAGCCGACAATAGCGCAGCAGCCGACAGTGTCAGAGCCATCGTGCTCGCCGCTATTTTCTTCCATGATGCGTTCTTGGTTCCGTTCATTCGTAATCCCCCATTGGATTGAATTCTATTATCTACCCTTTAAGCGAGCCGACCATCGATCCCTTGACGAAGTACTTCTGCAAGAATGGATATAAGAGAAGAATAGGAAGAATCGCGATAAGGACGACGGCGTACTTGATATTCTGATCGACGACCAGCGTCCCCATGACCCCGCTTGCTTCCGTCGATTGCGATGCGACATCTCCTTGAATGACGATATTGCGAAGAATGATCTGAATCGGGTACAGATGACTGTCGTTCAGATAGATCAGGGCAGGGAAGTAGCTGTTCCAGTGGCTGACCGCGTAGAACAACGTCATCGTTGCCATGACCGGAGCCGAGAGCGGAAGCACCACTCGCCAGAACACCGTCAGATCGTTGGCCCCGTCCATATGGGCCGATTCGTGAAGCGCCTCCGGCAACGCTTGGAAAAACGTCCGCATCATCACCATATAGAAGACGTTGATCGCCGTCGGTACGACGATCGCCCAGATCGTATCCAGCATGCCCAGTCCGTTGACGACCAGATAACGGGGAATGATGCCTCCGTCGAAGAACATGGTGAACACGATAAACAGCGAGAAGAGATTGCGACCGTAGAACTCCCGTCTCGATAACGGATAAGCGCACAGAGAGGTCATGAACAGATTGATCGCGACTCCCAGGGAGGTGTAAATGAGCGTATTTCTGTATGCGCTTACAATGGGGGCGTCCGAGAAAATAACCTCGTAAGCTTTCCAAGTTATGCGGACGGGATAGAAGTGGATCTCGCCTCTCGCCACGGAAGATCCGTTGCTGATCGACACGATCGCCATGTAGTAAATCGGGTACAGCATAATAAAGATCAGGACCAGCATGATCAGGGCATTGACCAGATCGAATGCCGAATACTTGCGCTTGCCAAGCTTCATATGGATGCTCTCCTATCCTACCACAGAGTCGCTCCTCCCAGCCGCTTCGTCAGACGGTTGGCTCCAACTACCAGAACGAAGGCGACGACCGACTGGAACAAGCCGACTGCCGACGCGAAGCTTAAATCGCTCCCGAGCAACCCTCTCCTGTACACGAACGTCTGAATGACATCCGCCGTCTCGTATGTCGATCCGTTGTACAACAGCAGTATTTTCTCATAGCCGACCGTCATGAAGTTCCCGATGTTCAGCAGCAGCATAATCGTGATAACCGGAAGAATGCAAGGAATCGCGATATGCAGCACTTGCTTTAACCGATTCGCCCCGTCCATCCGCGCCGCCTCGTACAATTGAGGATCGACTCCCGTAAGCGCAGCCAGGTAAATAATCGTTCCCCAGCCGATCTGCTGCCAGATATCGGAGACGATGTAGATCGTTCGGAACCAGGAAGCATCGCTCAGGAATTGAACCTGCTCTCCGCCCATGGATTCGATGAATCGGTTGAGCATGCCGTCGTAAGCCAGGTAGTTGACGATCATCCCCGAGATGACGACCGTAGACAGGAAGTGCGGCAAGTAGGCGACGGACTGCACAAGCCGCTTGAATCTCTTGCTTCTCAGCTCGTTAAGCAGCAAGGCCAGCACAATCGGCGCGGGGAACGCGAAGACGATCCCGTACACATTGAGCATAAGCGTGTTGCGGACCAGCTTCCAGAAGTAAGGATCGTAGAGGAACTCCTTGAAGTGCTCGAACCCTACAAACGGACTGTGGACGAACCCGATCACCACATTGTAATTCTGGAACGCGATGATATTGCCGAACATCGGTACGTAGTGGAAGATTGCGAAGTACAGGAACGGCAGCGCAAACATCATGTACAAATACTTGTTGCGAGCTAACTTTCTTAAGATCACCGTGTCACCCCCTCACTCTGCCCTTATCGTGTGTGTCCATCTTCCACGCTCTCATCATAAGGGGGGGCCGGGGCGGTCGCCTACGCTCAATCAAGGCGATTCGACTCTTAAATTTCCGCTTTGCGCCTGCAGTCTCATTTATCCTTCACGGTCTCAATTGTCGTCTCCGTTCTTACTGCGGCCCGCTTGCAGCATGGACCGGTATTCCTGCGGGGTGATGCCTTCGTACTTCTTGAATAGTCGGAAAAAAGTGGCGCGGCTGACGATGCCGACCCGCTCCGCAATCTCGTCGTTCTTCCATACGGTGGCGGCCAAGAGTTTCTTCGCTTCCTCGATTCTCTTCATGGCGATGTAATCCGTCAGATTGGTTCCGGTAATTTCCTTGAATGCCTTCGAGACGTACTTGGCGGACATCTTCATCTCCTCCGCGATCCTCTCCAGGTACAGGTCGCTGCGGAAGTTGTCGTCGATATACGCGATCATCCGGGACACGAGCTGCCCCGTCTTGTTGTCCTCCGGAGTCGCCGTGCGCTCCATGATCCCGCCGTAGAAACGAAGAAGAAGAGCCAGTTGCTCTTCGATCTCCATGCGGTAATGGCGTTTGCCGCTGAGGACGAGATGCTCCTCCTCCTGAAGCAGGCGGGCCGGCGCCACGCCCTTCTCCGCCGCATATTGAATGCCGATGTTGTACAGCTCGATCAGCAGCAAGTTCATGTAGGTGTTCGAGGTGTCCTTCTCCAGGTTCCTCCGGACGATCGCCCGGACGATTCCTTCCAGCAAGACCGGGTCTCCGGCCCTTAAGCCGTTGACGACCTTGCTCTCGTCCCCGAAGCTGAAGTGGAAGCCTTCCTCGACGGGAAGGTCTGCGGAATGGACGATCTGGAAGTCCGTCTTGGGGTTCGCCTTCGCCAGCGCAATCCGGGCTTCGCCGAACGACTTGGCCAGGCTGCCCGAGGTCGGATACGTTCGGCCCACCCCGACCGTAAGCCTGCAATATCGCGTATCGTACTGGAACGTCTGAAGCAGCGACTTGAGGCCGCCTTCGAGGGCATCCCGGTCATCGCGGCTTCTCAAGTTGACGATCGCGACGAACAGTTGATTCGGCAGCTCCAGAATATGAGTGGATTCCTGCGGACCGATGACGCCGGCAATGATCTTCTTAAGCTTCTCCAGAATGACGACCCGTTCGATGTCCTGAATCTCCTCGAACGTCGGCTTGAAGTGGAACTTGATGCAGACGACCTGGTATTCGCCTCCCGTGAAGCCGATCTCTTGCATGAATCTGTCCTGCTTGTCCAGGCTCTCTCCATTAAGAAGATGCAGCCACGTATGGTCCAGCAGTTCGCTCGAGAATTGCTCGCGTTCATGATAGGCGCCGAGCAGATTGCGGATCGGGTTGTAGAGCCTTGTGCTGAAGAAGAAGGACAGGCCGATTCCGATCAGCAGCATCAGCGCGGATGACCATAGCGTTACCGACAGAATGCCGGTCGCCTGCTCCTTGTAGAACCTCGCGGGCGTCAAGGAATAGTAGCTCCAGCCGAAATCCGACGTCGTCATCGTCGAGACGTAGTCCACGCCGCCCAGGCGGATGGATGCGGAGCTCGCGCCGTTGTCGAAGGCGCTCTTCAGCGATTGAACGTCACGGTCCTCTCCAAGCCGCGAATTGGCGACGATAATGTTATCCTTGTTGTCCATCACGAAGAACGAGGTCGAATCCGCTATGGCGCCTCCGACCAGCGTATCCACAATCTTCGAAGCCGAGATCGTGGCCACCATGACCACCTGATTCCCTCGAATGTATTCGGAGATGACAATCGGGATAACCGTTCCGCTCTTCGACGTATAATGCTTCGTCACGACGGTCGGCTCCAGCACCTGGAACGACTGATCGCTCTGCAGCAGCCCTTCCCAGAAGGAGTCGTCGTAGCGGGCGAACGAATTGAAGTCGACGAAAAAGGAATGGAAGTTCTCCATCCCTTCGCTCTTGTAGATCCACTCGTTATCCGCGAAGACGAACAAGTCGTCGATGTACGGACTCAGAATATTCCGGCTGGACGAGATTACCTTCACGATGCTCGTCGCTTGCTCCCGTTCGGCATCGCCCTGGAGAGCGTACGGAGCCATCGATTGTTGAACCGTCTCGTTGATGAAGAAGTTCATCGCCGTCTGCTCCGTCGTTCGCAGGTAGATGTCGATGACGCGGGAGGAGGAAGCCAGGCTTGACGATAACTTCTCGATGGCCCGCTCCCGATAGGTGGAGATATTGGAGAAGTACACGATAGCGCCTACGGCGCACATCGGAATCAACAACAACAAGAAATAGCTCAAGATGCGAAAATACAATTTATTCGTCTGGACAGGGAGCTTCCACATTCTCGAGTTGGCCATATCCCGCTGCCTCCCATCGCTTCATTGAATCTGCTTCACTTCGCCGGGATAGATCTCGATTGCCGCTTCCGCAGAAGGCAACTCCCTGCGAATTCGGGCAAGCAGAATCTCCCCCGTCTTCCGTCCCATTGCGTTCGGATTCTGCTCCGTATAATAAAGCGCCGGGCGCTTCAGCAGCGACCCCGCCTCGACCTCGCCGAAGGAGGCGACCGCCAGGTCGTCCGGAATGCGCAGGCCGTGGCGCACAATCTCAAGCAGAACGCCCAGGCTCATGCGATTGTTTAAGGAGACGATGGCCGCGGGGGGATGATCGGAAGCGAGGAACTCCGCGACCGCCCGGCTGCCGCCTTCGGCCGTGAATTCTCCATTGAATACGAGCGGTTCCCACGGAAGCGCGAATTCCCTCATCGCCTTCAGCACCCCCTCGTACCGCTCCTTCCCCGTGCTGACCCGAATCGGGCCGTTGACGACTCCGATTCGCCGGTAGCCGTCTTGCAGCAGTTTTCTCGTCAATTGGTACGCGCCGTCTACATTATCCTCGGCGACCAGATCCAACCGCACGCCGTTGTCGAGCTCAAGCTTCCGATCGATCAGAACAATCGGGACGCCCGCTTCCCACACGCCTCTGACGACCGACTCGTTGCCGCCGGACGTCGCCAGCACGATGGCGTCGACCCTCTTCTCGAGCAGCAGCCGAAGCTGCTTGCTCTCCTTGGCCGGATTCTCTTCCGAGCTGCAGAACAGAAGCTGGAAGCCCTCCGGTCCGACGACGTCCTCGATTCCTCTGGAGATTCCCATGAAGTAAGGATTCGAGATATCGGGAACAATAATGCCGATCATATAGGTTTTGTCTTGCTTCAGGCTGCGCGCGACGGCGCTTGGTCGATAATTCAGCTTCGCGACGGCTTCCAGCACGCGCTTCTTGATCTCGTCGCTGACATAGCCGCTGTCGTTCAGAACCCTGGACACGGTAGCCGTCGAGATTCCCGCCTCGCGCGCCACTTGTTTGATCGTTGCTTTGGACAACCAGACTCACCTCGAACCTTCCGGAAGCCGGAGGGGATATAATTAGGGGATGTACGTTGAACCAGAGAGAGATTAAAGATGATAACGAGCACGCTAGTGTCGATGCTTCACGCATGGCATGAGGCGCTATTGGGGCGAAGCTGGAAGCCGGCCGCTGGCCGTTCTGGCTTCGGGCTTGTCCGGCCGGCCGCAGACCGGCTTTGGCTGCAGAGACGGAATGTAGGCAAAATTTCGGACTTATTCGCTCGGTGCCTGGCCGCGCTCAGGAGTTTCCGGTTGGCAGTCCTGCCGATGTGCCACTATGCCAATATGTTATCGATTACGTAATCGATTACATGAAGATCATAAGCCGACATTCCCCGTCTTGTCAATGGGAATTCGATTGGATTCGTTAAGCGCCCGAAGGGCCGGGCGTCCGACCCTTCTGCTGCGCCCCGCAGTTCTCCGTCTCAGATCGACGTCGACCGATACTCCTTCTGCAGAAGGTGCTTCGACACGTACAGAATCTGGCCCATATGCTCCGAGAAGTGGGCGGCGCATTGGTGCAGCATGTCGAGGTTGCTGCGCTCCTTCCCCCGAACAAGCTGCGTCTCCTCGAACACCGCGTCCGGCAAGCTCCGAATTTGCCCGATCACATAGTCCATGTTCCGCAGAACAAGACTCTCCGCATCCGCCAAAGGCATGAACTCGCGCCGGAATTCCCTCTCGCGGTCCCGGGTGATGTCTTCTCCGAACATTCCTCGCCGAATTCGTTCGTCGATGTTCCCTTCGATATGCCTCAGCAGCGTCGGAATCGTGTGACTGACATCGTCGAGAGACCGGTTCAGCCGCTCGTCGTCCAACTGGCGGATCGCCTTGAGTGTGCGGGTCTTGATCTCCTCGAACTTCTTCGCAAGCCATTTCCGGTGGAAGTCGTAGGTCATTGCGTCTCCTCCTCCATAATACGTCCGAATTGTAGCCAGCCATCATGCTTGAATTCTCTCGTTGACGCATTCCTCGCTTCCCTTGCATCCCTCGCGCCCCTCGCTCCTCCACCTCGGGCACGATGTCGTTTGCGCGATTTATATGAATTTTCACATTCGTCGGCTTGAATTGGGGGTAATCCAGCCATTTTATGTGGTTTTTAGCATACATACGGAAACTCGGCCCGGAATTTTCGCTATGGATGCTATTTTTCACATAGAATCGCCCAAACGGTCCGTTATCAACCTGTGCCAATGTGAAATTTCACATTCGTTGCGACAGAGAGCCTCTCCTCATTAAATAAGGATACAGCAGCACCAGCCCCGCGACATAAATCGCCAGCGCGAAGTAAGCCGGCAGCAGATGGACAAAGTCCGTATAGCCGATCGCGGCGTGAACGCTGAAGGCGCCCCAGAAGCCGGGGATGCCTCCGAGCAGGAACAGCCGCCAGATCCACTTCTCCCCTTGGCGAATTCCCCACAGGGCGGTGCCGAGAATGGCGACCGCATCGCAGAAGAGCGCTCCGCCGAACCCGGCGCGGTCGTGAGCGATCGTCGGGATAAGCCGGTCGTTGAAGCTGCGGATGTCCTCCGTTCCCATGCACAGGTAAACAAGGTCCGACGGAACGAAGACGCCCGTGACTCCGACTCCCGAGATGACGAGCCCGCCGACGGCGAAGGCGAAGCCGAGAACGACCATCATAAGCTGCCCCCACTGGCCGAGCAGCCAAGCTCTGTCGTTCTTCACATTGGGAGGATGGACAAGCGTTCGGTCTCCCCTGGCTCTCAGCGACAGAATAAACATCGGGAACAGCAGCACGGCCGCCGCCGCATGAGCCGGATCGAAGTAGCCGTAGCCCAGGTAGAGGAAGAAGCTCGCGAAGCCGACCGTACAGGAGGTGACCGCAACGGTCTTCGCCCAATGCAGTCCCCGCGACAATCCGTGCTTGCCCAGCAGATAATAGATAAGGCCAATTGAGATCATCGTGCCCGCCAGCGTGACGCGATCATGGGACATGAAGCGCAGCAGCCGGGGATAGCTCTCCGAGATGTCGCTGCCCCGAATGCCCAGGAAGCTCTCGTCATAGGGGAGCAGCACCGACGTCATCGCGATCAGCCAGGCGATTGCACCGCCGACGATCATTCCCGCGCCGAGCAGGCACAGCCAGCCCCAACTGCTCCAGAAGGAAGACAGCGAGCCGGGCGGCTCGGCGGGCGCCGACTTCATTCGCTCGTACAGCACCGCTTCGTTCACCCGCTTCGGAAGCCCCGGTCCCGAGTAGACAAGCCCTGCGTGAAGCTGGACGAAGTCCGCTCCTGCTTCCATCAGCTCGAGCGCATCCTGCGGTTCATTCACACCGGCTTTGCAGACGATTCGCTGCCCATGGGCAAGTCGGCCGCGAAGCTTCCCGAGCAGGCGAAGCGCGGGCTTCTTGCCCGCCGGGCCGATCTCGAAGCCTCGTTCCGTGCGGATGCCGTCGTCGATAACGATCCCATCCCACCCCGGCGCCTCTTCGCTGTCTCCGTCCGGCGCAAGCGCGGCCAGAACGGCATCAAGCGCTTCGTCGTCGATCTCAAGAGGGATGCAGAGCAGCATGGGAATTCCTTCGCGAACGTTCGCCAGCCGGGACCGAAGCTCTTGCAGCCAGCGCTTTAGCCTCTCATCATCTACTTCTCGCGCCATCGGCAGCTCGATGAACCATCCCGACGCATACGGCGCCAGCCGCTCGGTGAGCGTCACAAGCTCGTTCAGCGCTCCGGCCCCGTCGGAAGCGCGCAGGCGAATAAATCGCGGACGCTTGGAACGGCTGCGCTTAAGCCGCTCTTCGATACGACGCACGCCGACGTTCGCGGCAGGATCGGAATAGATCAGCGTCTCCCGCGCCTCGTCCCGTTCGATCGTCAGCCCGCCCATGCGATCCTCGATCGTCACCGGACCAAGCTCCACGTAGCCGAAGCCGATCTGCTCCAGTGCCCGCTCCGCATGGCCGTTCAGATCCAGATTGCCGGACAGGCCGACCGGATACGGAATCGCGACATCGCCGATCTGCCCGGCGAGCAAGGGCGGCAGCTCCATATGACCGAACGTCCGGATGACGAACGCCCCCAAGGGCGACCGCCCAAGTCCGCCGAACGTCCGCAGAGTCAAGTCCCGCGCCCGCTGCGGCGGCAACCTGAACAATAGAGGGCGGAACAACGTGCGATACGACCAGTCCGGCACCGACTCTCACCCTCCGCTGAAGGAATGCATACTACGTCCGATTATGCATGGTGCTATCATACTAGAAAACCCGTTGCTCCGCATCCCTCTTACCCCACCGCTTCCTGCAACGCCCGGCCGCACATCCCGGCACATCAAGGACGAGCCTCGGCGAACAGCTCTCTCGTGAAGCGAATCCATTCCCTCGCGGCCATGCTCCGATAGCCGTCCCGCCGCCACGCCATGACCAATTCCCATGGAATCGCCGGACGAACAAGCGGCACAACGCTCACCTTCCGCGAGTCGAGCGCACGACAGATCGTCTCCGGCAGCATCGCAAGACCGAGCCCTTCCGCAACCATCTCCCCGATAAAATCCCACTGCGAGCTCTCATGGACAATTCGCGGCTCAAAGCCGGCGGAGCGGCACTCCGCGATGATTCGATCGTGAAGCGCGAAGCCGCTGACGAACAGAATAAAGCCCTCGTCCTTCAGCTCGGCCAGTTCGACGGAAGCCCGCCCGGCGAGCCGGTGGTCCTTGCCCATAATCACCTGAAGCCGCTCGCGAGCGATCGGATGCGATTCCAGACCGGGCGCCTCGATCGGCCAGAGCACGACACCTGCATCCAGTTCTCCGTCCGCCACCGCCCGCTCGATCCGGCTTGCCCCATCTTCGACCATGTTCAGCGTGATGCCGGGATATCGCTCCTGGAACTTCTTAATCACCCTGGGAAAAAAGAACGAGCCCGCCATCGGAGGAATGCCGATTCGGATACTGCCGCTGTTCAGGTACGTGAGGTCGTTGATCTCGGTCTTGAGTTGTGCGAACAGTTGCAGGATCGGCTCCGCATAGCGAACGATCGCTTCCCCGGCGGCTGTCAGCTTCGCTTGCTTGCCATCCCTCGCGAACACGTCCGCCCCAAGCTCGTCCTCGAGGTTGCGGACCATCTTGCTGATCGTCGGCTGCGTAATATGAAACGCCTCCGCCGCCTTCGTGAAGCTCCCATGCCGAACAATCTCCGCGACGTATTGCAGATGCCGTATCTCCACGTTTTTCCCACCGCCATAACATAGATATCCGGAATGTAAACCATTCAATATATTCATTTTACCTATGAAATAGCCGTCTGTATACTGAGAATATCGAGGAAAGGGGCACGTCAACGATGAGAGTCAAAGTGTTGTTCGCCACGGTCGCGCAGGTCATCTTCTTCATTCTCCTGTCGCAGGGAGCGGATGCGGTCGTCCGATGGCTGAACCTGCCGATACCGGGAACAATTCTGGGCATTCTCGTCCTGTTCGCGCTGCTGGAGCTGAAGGTGATCCGGCTCGATTGGATCGAGCTCGGCTCGAAGTGGCTGCTTGCGGAGATGCTGCTGTTCTTCATCCCGGCCACGGTCGGCATTATCAATTACAAGAGCCTTGTCGTCCATCAGGGACTCTCCATCGCCCTCGTAATTCTGCTCAGCACCCTGGCGGTCATGCTCTGCGCCGGACTGACGGGCCAGTGGCTGTCCGCAAGGCAAGGCGAAGGCGGCGGCCGCTCATGATCGCTTCCGTCTTCTGGCTCGCCTGCACCGTCGCCGTCTATCTGCTGTCTAAGCGGCTTTACCGCCGCTTCCCGCGAATTTGCCTGACGCCGCTTATCGTCACTCCCGCGATTCTGATCGTTGCCATTCTCGTTCTTGATGTCCCGTACGACACCTACGAGGGAGGAGCCGGCTTCTTGTCCGACCTCGTCGCGCCGGCGACGATCGCGCTCGCGGTTACGCTGTATAAGCACATCTCGGAGATGAAGCGGGATGCCTTCGCCATTGTGATCAGCGTCGGACTCGGCGCCGTTGCCGCGATCGTCACGACAATCGCCTTGTCCCGCTTGTTCGGCCTTCAGGCTTCCATCGTCGACAGCCTCGCTCCACGTTCCGCGACGACGCCGATCGCCATGTCCATCTCCTCGCGAATCGGCGGGCTTCCGACGATCACAGCCGTCGCGACGCTGGTCACGGGGGTCATGAGCATGGTCATGGGACCTCTCGTCGTGAAGGCATTCCGCATCCGGAGCCCTCTGGCGCGAGGCGTACTGTTCGGCACAAGCTCCCACTCGTCCGGCGTCAGCAAAGCGCTCGAGTATGGCGCCTCCACCGGCTCCATCGCCGCCGTCGCCATGATGGTTACGGCGTTCGTCACGCTTACGTTCGCCCCTTGGATCGCCTCGTGGTTCCAGTAACTCGGCAACTTCATGATGCCTCGTCCCCTCTGATCAGGCGGCTTTGGCGATTTATGCGGTTTTTCGCATTCATCGGCTGGGATTAGCGGGAATCGGGGCATTTTATGCGATTTTTAGCATACATACGGCAACTCGAACCAGAATTTTCTCCATGTATGCTATTTTTCACATAGAATCGTCCAACCTGCCCATTATCGAGCTGCACGAATGCGAATTTTCACATAAAATCCTGGTATCTGGCGGTATGGGGATCGGAATAGGCCGCGGGATAAGCGAATGGGTGGTGGAATGGGCGACGGCCTCGGCGGCCTCGGCGGCTTCGGCGGCTTCGGCGGCTTCATCGACTTTAGCAGGACCCGAGCCCTCGCGCAGTGACAAACAGACCGTTCTCCTGGTTGGGAACGGTCTGTTTTGGGGGTGTCTTATCCCCACTGTTCAGGCCCCAATTCCCAATAATTAGGATACTGATCAGAAGGGATAAGGCACCCTTTTATGAAAAGGAACAGGGCACTATCGCCCAGCACGCCGCGCCCTACCCTACATCACGAAACGCTCGTAACGGCCGGCAGAAGATTTTTGACATACAGCAGCTTGCCTTCGCCCGGGTAATAATAATCGGGCATGTGGCACAGGAACACGAAGCCGTTCCGCTCGAACATTTTGCGGGCGCTGGCGTATTCGGGCAAGTCGCAGGTGAACGTCTCGATATATCGACCGTTCTGCGAACGGCAATAGTCGAACATCGCTTCGATCAGTTGCCAACCGAGCTTGCGGTGGCGGTAGTCGCGATGAACGCCGAAGTATTCGAACCGGTAGCCGCCGCTGCGATGCTCGTTCTCGACGAAGATGATCGCGGAGACGACGTCCCCGTGCTCCTCCGTGTACCAACAGTTCACATGGCTCTCCTGCAAGCTGCGCATCGGCAGCCAGCGCAGTTGTTCCGTCTCCCCCGGCGTGAACCTCTGATCATCGAAGCAATGCTCCCCGAGCAGAAAGTCCGACACCCGGCCCGCTTCCGTTCCGCTGTTTACTTTTTTAATCGGGAGTCCCAACGTCCCTTGCTCCAATGAATTCGGCATCATCGCCATCCACCCCTTCGGTTATGATATCTTAAGCGCGTTGTTCCATTGCTCGCTGACGCCTTCCTGGAAGTAGCGGTCGCACTCGAAGAAGTACAGCTTGGCCGCCAGATCGTAGCGGTTCTTCTTCACGACGGCGACGAACACCTCGCGCGCATCGTAGAACCGGCCGCTCCGGAACAGCTCCACCGCCCGCTCGAACGGCTCCTTCGTCTCCTGCTTCAGCTTGCGGATGTGCTCCGAATCTCCCTCGAACACGTCGAACAGTTCGATCGTTTGCTGCTCCTCCCCCATCTGGAAGGACCCGAGCTTCCGATACGAACCCGGCGGGAGCTTCTTCATGGACCGCAGCGAATCCTCCGTCAGCAGCACGTTCACGCCCAGCTTGCCCGACAGCTTCTCGAGCTCGAGCGTCAGCTCCACCGCCGTCGACACGACGCTTCCTTCCAGCCGCTGCTCTTCGCCGATAATGCCGAGCATGACATCGGCGGTATGAACCGCGATGCCGATCTCGATCGGCTCGTACCCGGAATACCCCCGCTTGCGGTTGTATGTCTCGAGCGTCTCCCTCAGCTTTATCGCCGCCTTCAGCGCCTCGCCCGGCTCGCCCGGGAACATCGACAGCATCCCCGGCCCGAGATAGCGGCTCGTGAAGCCGCCGTACTCCCGCACGGCCGGCCCGAACTCCTTCAGGAAGGAGTTGATGAAGCGGAAGTTCTCGTCCGTCGTCAGCGTCTTGGAGAATTCCGTGAACTGCCGCATGTTGCACACGAGCATCGTCATCCGGCGATTCGTCTGTTCGCCCAGGCTGATCTGCGTCATATTCTTCTTCCCGAGCACCTTCAGGAACGGCTGCGGCACGAAGCGGAAGTACGAGTTGCTGAGCTTCGTCATCTCCTGGATGTACTGGCGGATCGAGCTGGCCATCATGTTGAAGCGCTCGCCCAATTCCTCGACTTCGTCCCGCGTTCGAATCTGCACCTTCACGTCCCATTCGCCGCTGGCGATCAGGTTGACGCTGCGTCTGAGCTTGCGGATGGAAGAGAGCAGATACACCGTCATCAGCGTAATGACGAAGAGCAGCACAAGGCCGATAATAGCAATAATGTTCAGAATGTTAACGACGATCTCGGAGGTGCTCTTGCTGATTCCCGTCATGTCCTTGCCCGTCTCGTAGATGCCCACGATGTCGCCTTCGGAGTTGTAGAGCGGGCCGAGCGCGTACATCCACTGACCGGTCGAGTCCTCCCATTCGCCGGAGACGACTACGCCCTCCTGCAGCACGCGAATGTTGTCCTCGCTGACCGGGAACGGCTGGAACATCGTCACGCTGTCGTCGTCGTCCATAATGATGTACAGCTTGCCGTCCATGTAGCGGTAGATCGTGTTGTACAGGCCGTCGCGGCTCTCTCCGTTCTGGGAGAACACGCCGTTCAGCCGCTGCTTGATCGTCAGGTAATCCTCGTTGCGGAAGTCCTTCGGGGAGTTCAGCTTCTCGAGGTTGTCTCCGCTCACCAGGTACCTGCCGTTGCCGGCGAGCAGCTTAAGCTGGCTGTCCGTGTTCTTCTTGATCTCCGCGGAGACGGAATGGGATACCGAATACGAGAGGCCGGCCATAAACAGAAGAACGACCGGGATAATGAGAGCGAGCTGCTTCAGCAGCAGGAACACCCGACGACGGAAGAGGTGAACGTAGACGAGCCGGAGGAACGTGACCGCCAGTACGGCTTCCGCGACGATAAGCAGCCAGTAGCCGAGCTTCAGCCACATGTCCGATTGCGGATAATGGTAACCGGTCTCGTAGGAGAGCACATCTCCCGCCGGCGACAGCGCGACGATCTGGTCGCCCGTCGCAACGATAATTCGGTCGCCCGTCGCCGTCAGGCTCGTGAAGTCGGACCATTCGACCTTCGGATCGATGTCCGTGAGCTGGTCGAAGGTCAGGAACGTCTCCGGCGCGGATTCCGGCTTGCCGGCGTCCAGTCTCTTGACCGCCGCGTCGTGATAATCGATGAAGTACACATAGCTTCCTTCGGCGACGATGCCAACCGGGAAGTTGAGCTGCGTCTCCGCATTCTTCGCGGGATACAGTTGAACGACCTCGCCGTTCTCGGCCTTGAACAGCCGGCCGCGCTTCGACGTGAAGAAGAACTGGTTCTCGTCGTTGCCGGTCATCTCGTTCAAGTAGCGATTGTTCGCCATCTCGGTCGTGCGCACGACCTCCGGCTGCTGCGGCGCGCCGCCCGCAATGTCCGTCGGAAGCTTAAGCAGCGAAGCGGAAGACGTATCCTTGCGGAAGAAATACAGGAACCCGTCCTTCACCGAGAGAGATTGAATGTTGCCGACCCGCAGCAGATTGTCCGCAGCCTCGTAGTTGGTGGAATACAGGGGCTCGATTCTGCTGCCGTCGGGAGAGATTCGCACGATCCGATCCCCGTATACGCGCAGCCCGTACGAATCCAGAATCGTCTCGAGCGCGTAGGCGTTGCCCGCCTCGTCGGCCGAGATGCTGCTGTACAGAGTGATCGTATTCGGATCTGCATCGTCCGCGCTCGAGACGGAGTAGATGAGCTTGCCCGAGGCGTTCGTCTTGCGAATCGCCTTCTTGGAGTCCGTTATCGCGTAGATCGCCCCGTCCGAATCCGTCGCAACGCGCGAGATGTACGTATAGGCAGCCTCGTTCGCGAACGGGTTGACCGTCCAATGCTCCCGAAGCGTCACGAGCGAGAGTGCGCCGACAACTACCGCCAGCAGCAATGCAATCAATTTACCCTTCACGGCGAACCGTCCTTCCCATCTATCGGTAATATCCGAATGACCTGCCGATCCGCTTCGCTCCAAGCGACCTCCATGCCAAGCACTTCGGGGAAAAACGGCAAAGTAACATAAGCAGCATATTGAGCAAACACGAACTTCGCGGCGAGCGGCGATTGTTCATCGCCTTCGATTCGTATTCGCCGGTTCGGGTCGACGACAATCCGGCCGTCGTCCGACGTCAACGTGATAAGGCCTGTCTTGCTGTCCGCTTGCACCCGGTAGCCCAGCGACTCCGCGTACAGCCGCAGAGGCACGTATGTCTCGCCTTGGACGGTAAGCGAAGCCGGCTTGCTGCCCGCCGGCAGAATCGGAGCCGCATTCGCGGACAACGCGCTTATCGCTTCCTTATATAAGACCGGGATCGGCCCTTGCCGGAACGCTTCGAGCAGTGCGGACAGACTCATCGGGGAGCCGGCGGAGCTCGCGTAAGCGGCCAGAACGCCGTTCACGTAAGCTTCCTTGGCGCCGATCGTACTTAGCTTCGCTTGCTTCAGCGCATCCAGGGCCGGCAGCGTCTGCAGCGCCTTGATCATCCCGGCGCGCAGCTTCAGCGTCGCCGCTTCGACTCCCGCCGCCGCCTTCGTCTCCGCCGCCAACGCGAGCCGCAGCGATTCCGCCAGGCTCGGATCGACGGCCGCCGCCTGCCCGGACAACGGGGGACTTCCTCCCCACGAGTAGCCGCTCTTCCATGCCGAGAGCGCATCTCCGGCCGATTGCCTGGCGAGCTGGAGCTGTTCCCGCGCCTGCACGGCCGCATCCGTCCACGTCTGCACCTCTTCCGCGGTCGCCAGGCCGAAGCTGGCTCGAGCCTGGGCGTCGCGGCCCGCGTTCGCGGCGGCCGTCGCATAATTCAGCCAAGGAGCCGCCCTCTGCGACGCGTATACATAGGCGACGAACAGCTCGGTACCGGCTTGGACAGCCTGGACAGGCTGCACGGAAGACGGTTCGTCAGTCTGCGCTGTGGGGTCCTGCGCCTGCACGTCCGTCTGCACATCCGCCTGCACGTCCGTCTGCACATCCGCTTGCACATCCGTCTGCTCGTCCGCTTGCACATCCGTCTGCTCGTCCGCATGCGCCGCCGCTCCTCCGAGAGTAGCGGCGAGCAGCAGCGACGCGGCTAATAGTCGATATTTTCCCATGGTTAATCTCCCGCTCCGGACAATTCCCAGTTTCCTCTAGTTTCTATAGTACTATAAATCCGTCTATTTGTGTTTATCCCCTCGTATTTATTGATGGATGTTGATAGAAATAGTAGAATAAAGTTAAAAAATGTTACATAGAAGGAGATGCTATGGGCCAATTCGTATGCGGAGGCGCGAGCCTACAATGCAGCTTCGGGATGGCGCCGAGCGTCCTGATGGTGCTGCCGGCCAATCGGGTCATTCAGGCGATGCCTTACGCGAACATTATGGACAACAAACCGCTGGTGAACATTCTTCCGTTCGGCATGTGCCAGTCGATGGCGAATCCAATGGTCGCCTCTGCGACGGCCGCCGCTCTCGGAGTGCTGACGCCGATGCCTTGCGTTCCCGTCACCGCAGCTCCGTGGGCTCCCGGGTCTCCTACCGTGATGGTCGGAACGTTTCCTGCGCTTAACAACTCATCCAAGTGCATGTGCAATTGGGGTGGCACCATACAGATTGTCAATCCCGGTCAAGTGACCGTTCAAGTTCCCTGAAGGAGTCGAACCCCTTGATCGAGAAACTCATTAAGCCTTATGTAACTCCTATCATCAAGAAGATCATGATGCCGCTTCGGAGGCTCAAGAAGTGGCCGAAGCTTCTGGCCAAGTTCCTGAAGGGACTCTTCAAGTCGATTCTCGGCCAGAAGGAGATCACGAAGGCGAGCTACGTGCGCTTCGGCAACACCTACGTCTCCAAGAAGCTCATCGTGATCGTCATTCTTATCCTTCTTGTGCTTTACTTCTTCCTCTTTATTCGGCCTCCCAAGTTCGTCAACAAGATGTTCCACCGCACTCCGTCCATTACCGTTGCAGCGGACGGGCAAGCCAGTGCCTACAGCGGAGCAGCGAAGCTGAAGGACGAGAGCGGCTCGCTCGTGTACGAAGGCGCTCTGGCGAACGGAGTGTACGAAGGCGAAGGCACGCTCTATTGGGCCAATGGCACGATCAAGGAGCAAGGAACCTATGCGGCGGGGTTGATTGTTCAAGGCAGCCGATACGACGAGGAAGGCCGTCTGCTCTACACCGGAGCGTTCGCCGACAACGTCTACGAAGGCCAGGGACGGCTCTATTATCCAGGCGGGAACGTTCAGTACGAAGGCGAATTCAAGGCGGGAAGCCCGAACGGAACGGGCAGCGGCTACTCCGAGGCGGGAGCTCTGCTCTATGCCGGCGGGTATGCGAACGGCGTCTACAACGGCGAAGGCACGGAATACGGCGAAGGCGGCGCCATCGTCTACCAGGGCGGCTTCCTCGCCGGGAAGTACAACGGAACGGGCAAGACGCTGTATGCCGACGGCACCGTGCGCTACAACGGCGAATTCGTCAGCGGCAAGCCGTCCGGGGCCGGAGCGGAATACTTCGAGAGCGGCAGCGTCAAGTACGAAGGCGGCTTCCTCGCCGGAGCGTACAGCGGCACCGGCACTCTCTACTCCGCTGCGGGAACGCCGCTGTACGTCGGCGGCTTCCTGAACGGCAGCTATCAAGGGGACGGACAGCTCTTCGACGAGACCGGTCTATCCGTCTACCAAGGCTCGTTCGCCGCCGGCAAGTACCATGGGCAGGGCAAGCTGTTCAGCGCCGCGGGTATGGTCGAATATGAAGGCCCGTTCGTGGAAGGGAAGCTGAACGGAATCGGCACCTGGTACCGGGAAGACGGCACCATTCAGTACAAGGGAGCGTTCCGCAGCGGTGCCTTGGACCCTTCCGCTTTCCTCGGGCTGTCCGCAGTGCGGCTGACCGAGCTGCTGGGCGAAGCCACCGTCGTCGACGTGCTGAACGCATCGTCCGACGATTCCGACGCGGCGCTTGCCGGCGGGACGGATGCAAGCGCCGCGGATGCGAGCGGCGCGAATACGGGCGAGGCGGCCGACAGCGCGGGAACAAGCGACGGCGGCGTATCTGACTCCTCAACCGTGACCGCCGCCGCCATGAGCACGACGGGCACGACCGCGGCTGTCGGCGGGGCGGCCAGTCCTTCCCTGCAGATCCGCTACCAGGATCTGAAGCTGACGTTCCTCGTCGCGATGGACGACTCCGGCTCCTCGGGCGAAGCCTCCGTGCAAGAGGTCCGGATCGGCAACGGCCCTGTGCTGGCGCGGCTGTACCAGGAGATGACCGCCTTGGCCAAGTCCGAAGCGGAAGCCGACCCGGCCTCGGTCGTGCTGATCGAGCTGCCCTCGTCCACGACGCTTACCATGAACGGCAGCACCTATCGCTTCGACATCGACAAGAAGCAAGGCACGCCAACCGGCGGCACGATTGTTCTCTCGGCGTCGTGATGCTAGCGCCTCTAACCGCCAAGCGGCACGGGATCATTCCCGTTGTCGCTTGGCGATTTTTATGCCTCTGTCCCGTACTCGGCCGCCATGAATCTACCATATTGTGGAATCCCCATGAGCGTCATCCCCCTTTCTGCGCATTATGCCTCATCTCCCCTTCGATCAGGAACTTCTCTTCCCGGACTCCAGCCTTCGCGCGGCAACACTTTTTTTACGGAACCTCTTGCATTAATTCCAGAAAATGCTACAATAAAAGAGAACAAACGTTCTGTTTCGTGGAGGTGCGACTATGCTCGAGAGCTATGCGGAGTTTCTGGCGAAGCAAGGCGGCGAAGACGCTTGCGCAGAGTATTTCTACCGCTGCCGATGGCCTGACGGGTATCGCTGCCCGCTCTGCGGCCATCCGGAGGCGTATACGATCGCCACTCGCCGTCGGCCTCTGTTTGAATGCGTGCGCTGCCGTCACCAGGCTTCTGTTACTTCCGGCACTTGCATGGAAGGAACGCGGACCGCGCTTTCTAAGTGGCTGTTCGCCATCGAGCGCATGAGCGATCCGTCCTCCGGCATCAACGCCGCGCAGCTCGCGAAGCAGATCGGCGTCACCTACAAAACGGCTTATGCCATGATGAACAAGATTCGCGAGAGCCTTCTGCTTGAGCTTGACGGAGCGGAGCGGCTGAGCGGGCGCGTGGAAGCCGGCTTGGCGATCTTCTGCCCTTCCCTGCCTTCCATCGGCGAGCTTAACGAGCAGGAGCATCCGGTAGCTATGGCCATGGAGATCGATGACGCCGATCGTCCCGTGCGCATGACTTGGATGATGCTCGACCGCGAACAGATGAATGGCAGCACCATCAATGCGGAAGCTCGCCAGGTGTTCAAGCGCCGTCACTTCGCTCCCGATCCCGTCAGCCAGGCCGCCGACGTACAGCGGTCCTGGTATTTGACAATTCGCCATTGCCGGAACCTGGCCCCGATTATTCGTGCGGAGTTCAAGCGGATTCGCACAACCTATCGCGGCATCAGAGCAAGCTCGCTGCCTAAGTATCTGGCCGAGGCTTCCTTCCGGTGGAACGCCCGGCAGAACGGAGGCGACTGTGTGCAATTGATGGTGCAAGCTTGCCAGGCTTTCCGACACGTGCAGCGCTCTCCAGCCGGCCTCAGGTCGGCCTGTTAACCTTGCACGCAGCGCAGAAGCCGCCCCAACCCCATCGCCGCTTCCTAACGCCGTCGGTGTCTCTTTGCCGTGCTCGTTACTCCCTGTACTCCCTCCCCTTGTGCACTGCGTAGGCAGCCCTCCTTCGCAGCGCCCGGCAAAGCGTGCCTCTTCTTCATAGCCATTCGAGTTGCCGTTTGCGGCGCGACCTTTTCCTATCGGATTCGTTGTGTCCCCGCTTCGGCTCATCCCTATCCTGAACGAATGGGAGAAGAGATATAATGTCGACAGAGAGGATATGACGCTGGGAGAGGAGCCGACTTTTCCCCCTCCATTGCGCTTCAGCCTTGCAACGTAAAAAGAGACACGGGAGTCCCCGTGCCTCTATCTGCCGCAATGCGCTGCCCCGGCTCGCCCCGCCTTACGAGCGGCCGGCCGCCGCTTCGTGCTGGCCGCGGTTGTGCTCGCCGAGCGGGGCGCCGGCCCCATCGCCGGCCGAATCCGCGGCGGCGTCCGCGGCCGCCTTGACGGCCCACCAGCGGAGGCGCAGGCGGGTGCGCTCGGTCTTGCCCTTCACCTTGACGCCGATGCGGAAGGTCCCCTTCTTCGGGTAGAAAATATACCCGATCTCCACCTGGGGAAGCTCCGAAGCGTACTCGCTCTTCTTGAAGATCGACTGGTTGCCGACGTAGACCGCGTCGCTGCGGCTCCACATCTCGGGGACGATCACTTCGCTCTCTTCCTTCTCGTCCGATACGCCCGCCGAGATGAACGCCGCTCCGCCCCCCAGGCCGTGGGGGATCTCGTCGGAGTAGAACGTCCTCACGCGCCGGTGGTACCACTTCTTCTTCGGCGGAGGAAGGATCGAGATCTCCACAATGCCGGAAGCTGCCTGCTCTTCCTTCGGCTGGTCCTCATTCTCGCCCTCGAACAGACGGAACTCGTCCTTCAAGTCCGGGAACGACTCCGGCGGCGCGGAAGGAGCGGCTCCCGGCTCCGAGCCAACGGAGCCCGCTGCCGATTCTCCCCGGGTGATGCTGCCCTGGGAGGACAGAATCTTGTACAGCATCGTCGCGTTGATGACGTAATCCTGCAGCGGCATCGGCTCGATGCTGTCGATGACGTACGTCGCGCCCATCTGCAGCAGGTTGATCTTGGCCAGGCAGACGGCCGAATCCGATGTGGACTCGAGCGCTCGATCGAGCGAGCGCGAGTAGAACGAGCGCAGAATTCTTCGCTCCGCAGGCTCCTCGCTGACCTCGACCGAATGCTGAACGCGCGACAGCTCGTTGATGAGCTTGTCGCCGACGACGAGGCGCGCGGTTCCGGCCTTCGCCCCGATCGAGCGGATTGACCGGACTTCGCCGGGCTCGAGCTCGGCGGCGCGAACGCGGACCGTCTGCTTGTACACCGTCTGGCCGCCGTCGGTCGGCTCGACGAACCGGATCTTGCCGTCCGCCAGCGGATCGGCCAGCTCGAAGCCGGTCCAGTCGGGCACATATTCGAACTCGACGTGAGCCGTCTGCAGCGTCTTCTCAACCGTCAGCCGGAGGTCGAACACTTGGCCGGGCTCGAGGTAACGCGGCGCCGTCTGCAGAATTCGCACCTGCGAATCGCCGTACCAGACCGACGTGTCCTCGATCAGATGATCGTATTCCTGAAGGCCCGGCGATGGGGACTGTTCGCTAATGAAGAGGCGGTAGCTCTCAAGAATGCGGTTGTGCTCGCTGACGTCGCCTTCCCGTCCGGCCGTTCCCGCTCCCGCGACCGTATGGACCGGCTCCTTGCCTTTCTCGTCGTAGGCGATGCACAGATAGACGTTCTTGGCGTACTCGTTGTTCGTGAAGCCGTCGAGCTGCGACAGCTTGATCGTCACCGGAGACGGAACGACGATCTCGCGGCCGAGCGTATCCAGTGCGGCGCCGGTCTCGATCGAGACCGACTTGTCGTCCACGGCGACGACTTGCAGCCCCGCGACGACCCCGCTTCCGTGCAGCAAGCGATTGATCAGCCTGCGCTTGTCCGAGTAATACGTCTGCTCCGTCATGAAGTCCCGCACCGTCAGCAGCTTGCCGTAGAAGTAACGGTTGCGCTCGAACGGGATATACCTTGATTTGTTCATCCGAAGATCCCCTCTCCACTCATTATTCCAGACGAGAATCCAATCCGAGTCTCGTGTGTTGGTCCATTCGATTGTCTTGGCCCAGGTCGATCGTAATGGTATGATGCGGCATGGAGGATCGGCCGTCCAAGGTCAAGAGCGTCGGTTCGGACAAGACAGTGTTCATGCCGAGATAGGAGTGCAAGTCCATGTACACCCAAGGCTGAAGCACGACCAGCTTGCAGGAGGCGAACGCCGGCTTGAACGCGTCGATCAGATGCAGCAGCGATACCCGCTTCGTCTCCGTGTCGGCGTGCTCGGACTTGACGAGCACATTGAACACGTGCGGGTCGGCCGCGTACAGCCGCTCCGCCACCTCCCCAAGCTCCGGGTTCTCCTTCAGCGGCTGAACCTGCTCGTACTCCAGAATGATCGGCTTCTCTCCCGTATAGATCGAGATCAGCAGTTCCATCGCCGTTCTCGTCCCGCGCAGATTGTACAGAACGTTGGCATGCTTCAGCAATTGCCGCAGCTGCTCCTCCGTCCAGTAATCCTCTCCCTCGATGCCGAGCCAGCCGAGCAGCCATCTCAGCGAGCGGCCGTCCGCCCCTCCGGCGTCGAACACCCGGGTTACCTGCCCGATCCGCCGATCCGTCTCGTCCATAATCGTCTGGAAGATGCTGAGATACCTGGAGAGGAAGTCTCGGCTCGGCTCGTGGCGCTGATAGATGGGAGGCAGATGCTCCAGATAAGACATTCGCGGAAAATAGACTTCCATACTATGGACGACGGGAGCGTGGCTCTCGGAACCGATGAGTTCGAGATAAACCCACAGGTAGCGGCCCTTCAGCTTGAACAGCAGCGCATCCTCCGGGTCGGCCAGCGGCTTCGCCCACAGCCCCGCAAGCGTGCGCAGCTTGTCTTCCATAGAGACGGCCGAATCCGCGATATAGCGGTCGAGGTCCACCTTCCCCTGCCCGATGATGACTTCCTTGCTGTCGGATGCGAAGCAGCGGACGATGATCTGCGTGTCGCTCTTCTGCCGGCTGCTCATTACGATCTTGTGCCACTCCGTCTCCTCGGCGCCGCTGTCCAGCGAGTCGCTGAGCCAGACGCCGAGCCTGCGGCCGAGCGGCCCCCACACCGCCGTCTCCGAGACGGGACGAATCTCTTGAATCGTTCGCCGCTCCGAATTCAGCAGATAGAGGCAGCCTTGGCCGGCCCACAGCAGGTCGCCGCCTTCATTGCCCGCGTAGCCTCGCTCGACTACCTTGCCTCCTGCGCCTATGCGCAGCAGCGAAGGCGAGCCGGGCGGCCGATCGGGGCCGAGATGAGCCCAGACCTGCTCGTCCCCGCTCCCGCAGACGGCGGCGAGTCTGCCCGCATCCTCGGGAATGACAACCGCAGATGCCGAATTCGCCGCGAAGTCGAGGCGATACAGCTCGTTCGCTCCCTTGTCCAGCAACCAGCCGATTCCGGCGCTGCCGATCGAGAGCTGGAAACGTGCGGGCTCCTCGGCCGACAAGTCCAGGCCGTCCCCGAGCGGGATCGGCATCGAGCCAACGGCCTCCCCCGAGCTGTCGAACCTGAGCAGCCGAACTTCTCCTCTGCCGCTCAGGTTCGCCAGCACGAGGAACCCTCCCGCTCCGTCCGACGCGATCAGCGCCCCGTAGAACGGTTCGCCGTTCCAGCTCGACACCGACCAGCGAATCTGGGAGTTCTCGAACGAGAACGACTGCAGCGTCGACTCGGTCTCGGGCAGCAGGACGATGACCGAATCCCGGGTTGCCGCGAACAGCGCCTGCCGCCCGGAGCGAGTCCGCTCCGTGCCGATGATCCGCTCGATATGCCTGCTGGCGAGGTCGGTCCGCCAGATAACGCCATCGCCCCCCAGCAGGAACCAGCGGCCGACTCCGTCCGTCGCCGCCCCTCCGATCGGCGCGACCAGCTCCGGGAACAGGAGCGGATGCCGCCGATCGGGGCGATAGACGAACTCGTTCTCGATCGTGACGCCTTCCTTGACGATCGCGAGCTGGCTGCTCGCGCCGCGCCTCCAATCGGGAGGCTGCCGGAAGGAGAAAAACTTCGGTTCAATCAACGCTAACGCCCCTCCCTCAGAATGACGTCACGAACTCGATCTCGTGATCGCCGGAGACGACAAGCCCGTTCGGCGGAATGCGGACGTCCCCGCCTTCCTCGCGATGGACGCCCCGTCCGTCCGCCATCAGCCATACGTCTTGGATATAGCGAATGCCGGGCACCCGGTGGATCACGTCGTACACGTCGCTCTTATAGATCGGCTTGCCGAATTCCCAGCCGTTCAGCGAATCCTGACCGTACGGCTGCAGCCATTCGGACAGCTTCGCCTTCACCTCGTTCTCCCTGCCCTCGTACCGGGGCTCGACGACGATCACCGCCCGAACCGTCACCCTCACGTATTCCGGAGGAATGACGTGAAGCTTCGTCGTGAGCAGCCGATAGGGCTCCAGATGCCGATGCACGGTCGCCATCATGCCTGCGGCCGGACGCGGCCACGAACGCCTGCTGTAAGGAACGATAACGATCGAAGTGTCGCTGTAGGAGCGCTGGGCCGGGTAATTTTCCAATGTGGGCTTGTAGCCGGGAATGGCCTTCACCCTCGCGATCCGCAGACCCGGAATCTCCATGACTCGCCGCTCCAGATCCTCGGCCGTGACGCCGCAGCTCGGCTCGAGCACCGACAGCTTTGCCCGCTGCATCGCTTCCTTCAGCGTCTCCGGCTCCGCCCCGCCGTAAGCGGGGAACAGGTTCGTCACCTGGAGCGGATAGATCAGGTCGATCTCGTTGTGCGCGACGGCTTTGACATTGCCTTCCTCCCCGACGCCGATCCGATAGCCCGTGATGCGAATATTCGGCACCGCAGAGGCGGGCGGAACCGCCCCGTGCACTCCGTCCGAGAAGCGGACGACGCCTTCTTCCTCGTCGATCACATAATGGAGGCTCCCGGAATACGATTCGTCGAAGTCCAGCACCCTCTCCCAATCCTGCCACACCATCTCGCCGTCGCTCTCCAGACGCCATCCGACCTGAAGCCCGAACTCGTCCGGCAGCAGCGGCACAATCGGCAGCGGGAACGTCTGGCCCGACAGCCCGGTGCCTCTTCCCAGCTCAATCCGGTCCGCGAATTCCGGATCGACGGCAATAATCCGAACGCTCCGCTCGCCGGCCGGCCAAGCCGCCTCGTCCGCGAATCGGACGACGGTCTCGCCCTCCAAGCGCTCGACCGCGTACGAACCCTCGTCCGCATCGAACCAGGCTCCGCCTCCGGTCTTAAGCTGCACGGAGACAAGCCCCGTGCCGAACAAGGCGTGGCCCAGCCGAACGGTCCGGCTGCCGTCCGGCGCCCCGTCGAACAGCTCCGACAGCGCCATCGTCCGTCCCTGCTTCGCGAATACCTCGTTCCACATCAATCTTCTTATGTAGGGGGGATCGCTGTATTCCCCGTCCGCGAGCGTCGCGCGAATGCGATGCACGTTGCCTGCGCCGCGCGGAATCTGGAACAGAATCGGTCCGCTCTGGTGGAAGCCGTACGATTCGTCCCGCTCGAGATCGATAAGCTCCCAGCTTCCGTTCGCCGCTCCCGCTTCATTCGTCGAAGTGTCCGCTTCGTTCGTCGGACCGCCTTCTCGCCAATACCGCCATTCCACCTTGCCGGAAGGGGTGAACAGCTTGTAGCGGGCGGGAATGCGCAGGTCCGGCTCTTGATCGTGCAGTTGGAACCAGAGCGACAGCGGCTTCTCTTCCGGCAGCGACTCCCGGAATTCAATGATCAAGCTCGAGCCGACCCGGCACTCGAGACCGAACGGATGGAACGGAGCGCTTCCCGATTCGAAGTCGTCCGTCACCTCGGATATCCCTTCATCCGTATGGATGAAGATCCGCCTCTCCGTGTCCGGCAGAATCGTCAGGGGCCGAACCGTCTCGAACGGAAGGTCGCCGACGCGAAGCAGCGTGCCGTAAGGGAGCAATAGCTGCGCGGGCGCCTTGGAGAAGCTGACGGAGGTCGTCGCCGGCGAGCGGTCTCTCGGCGCTTCCCCCAGCAGCTTCAGAAATTTGCGTTCGTGGCTTCCCGTCAGCCGATCGAGCTGGAACTGCTGCATCTCCAGATGCCAGGCGAGCAGCTCCAGCAGCGTCATCCCGGGATCGTGCTCGTTCTGATCCGTCCAGGACTCCAGAATGCCGGGAAGAAGGTCGCGCGCTTCGCGAATAAGCTCCTCGAAGGTGCGATCGTCCAGATTCGGCAATGGCAGCATGCGGCTTCCTCCTCTACTTCTTCACTTCTACCGTAATGCGATGGTCGCCCGGCACGAAGATGCCGTGGGGCACGTCGACGATTCTGTCCGCGTTCCATTCCGTCCGCTCGCCGTTCTCCGTCTTGTACACCTCAAGCGCAAGCTGCGGAATGTGCACGACCGGGCCGATGGACTTCAACAGCGCGTAGAACATCGAGTGATGGATCATGCGGCCGATCTCCCAGCCCTGTCCGTCCGCGTTGCCGGAGATCGGATCGAGGAAGCCGTTCAGCTTGCGCACGATCTCCCGCTCGACCGGCACGACATCGTCCATGCTCTTGACCCAGACCGTCGCGTACACCCCGATCTCGAGCAAAGCCGGCGCGATAATCTGCACATTGCCCGGGAACGCGACGCCGGACGCCGCCTTGTCCAGCAGGCTGGCCTCGACGACCCGCTTCAGCTCCTGGAAGTGCGAGCCGCTGCCGATGCCGGACTTCGGATAGACGACAATCGAGACGGCGCCGGGCTCCTTCTCGAGCTTCGCGTTCACGTTCGGCAGGCACTTCACCTTGGCGACGTTCGGATGCGCCTCGCGGGTCAGCCATTCGAAGTCCTCGGCCGTCACCGCCCGGTTGCGATGGCCGAACAGCTTCGGCCCCCGGATCGTCGCTTCTTCAACCGTTCCCAGGTCGCAGCCTCCCGATGCCGGGAACGGATTCGTCACTCCCGCGACGTAGGCGATCGCGTCCTGCATCGTGCTTATCGTTCCGGCCGGCACGTTGCCGCGCTTGCCCCCGCCGGCCGCGTACGTGACGCGCACGGTATCATCCCCGAGCAACTGCGGCTTCTTCCCTTCCTTGCCGTTGCCGAACGTAATCGTTCCGGTCGCGCGGTCGATCCGATAATGGCGATCCTTCGGTCCGGAGCGCAGGAATTGCTCGACCGGATAATAGCGAACCCAGACGCGAAGCAGCTCCTTCTCCGAGTCGCGAATCGTCTCGATCCGGTCCTCCAGCAGCTCCAATTCCTCCAGCTCTTCCTTCGAGATCTCTCCGGTCTCGTCGACCCACACCTCTTCGGACAGCACCGGCTTCTCCGCCAGCACGTAACGTTCGCTCACTTGCTCCTCTGCGGAGTCGTAAATCTCGATCCGCTGCGGCAGCTCGTCCTGGACCGTCTCCTGCTGGACGGCGACAATCGTGTTCAGCGCCGCATTCAGCAGCCGCGGCACGTTCGCCGCTTCGGACGGCTTGTCGTAGCGGCCGTCGCGGTTCACCGCCCGAATCCAATACCGCCGCATGCCGAAGAACTCCGAGGCCGCGTAATCCCGAGGCCCGACGAACTGCACGTCGCCGCTTCGCGTGAAGCCGTTCGTCTCGTCCGCCGCCGGCAGCGGCGCCCAGCTTGCGCCGGCCCCGCCGCCCTTCAGGTACTCCCACTCGATGAACGGGACATCGCTCTCCGCGATCCGCCGCTCGACCATCTGCAAGTACAGATGGATCGGGCCGCGTTCCGGCGGCTGATCGAAGCCGAGCCACAGCGCGGGGTAGCGTCCTTCCATCGCGAGGAACGGCCGGAACACACCGAGGCCCGTCTGCGCCTCCTTCGTCCGTTCCTTCCATTCCATGTTGTTCTGAAGCATCAGCTTCTGAGGAGGACGTTCCGGCCGCTCGTACCCGAACCTCATCCTCAGATTGGAGACGACCGGCGAATAATAGATCGCCTTCGGCGAGTAGGCGTTCAGAATCTGGACGATCCGCCCCCGAATCCAATAGTTCTCCTCCGCGTTCACGGAGATCGGAGCCATGTCCTCCGGGCAGACGAACGAGATCTCCCGCTCCTCCTCGCCCTCCCACGGAACGCTGAACAGCTTCTGGGCTTCCGCGCCGATCGGCAGCATGACCCAGGCGGCGCCGTTCCAATATTCCCATTGGATCGTCGCGACCGTAACCGGATCGAATTGCTCCGCCTTCTCGATCTCGTGCCGCTTCATGATCAGCTTCCAGTTGATATTCGGGGGCTGCTCCGGAATAAGCGTATGCTGGCGAATCTCGGCGCCGAACTTCAACGTAACCGTTGCGCCCCGCTTGGACAGCACTTCCTCGCTCGACACATAGAACAGTCCGAACAAGGCGAAGAAGTCCCCGAACGGCATGCACCCTTCCTCGTCGCTGAGCTGAACGTCGTTGAAGTAGAGCCGGTCGGGCCGGATGCCGTCGTCGTCCCGCGGAGATGCGTATTCGCTCTTGAGCAGCAGGCGGTCGAGCTGCACCTTGCCCAAGGCGGCCGCTCCGCTGCGCTCCTCCATCGAGACGGCGCGGCAGCGAATCCAGCGCCCCGCGACTTCGTCGTGGACGAAGGAATCGACCGGCTGCGTCGCCAGCTTGAGCAGCCGGATCGTCGTTCCCGCCCCGTACGAGCGTTGGAATTCGACCCATTCGCCGCCGCTGTAATATTCCCAGCGAACCTTGGCCGGGTCGGTCAATAGCTGCACCGACTCCAGAGCGGCTTGCTCGTTCTGCCCGTGATGCACGGTCAGCTCCAGCAGAGCGGGGTGGCGGAGCAGGAACAGGTAGTCGTGCTTCAGGTACATCGCGTGCTCCTGAAGGTTGTCCCCTTCCGTTCCGAATACCGCCGTTCCGCGGCCGGCACCGGGCAGAAGGCTCATCTCCCCGTCCGCTGCGAGACGGACGATCCGGTCCAGGCGCGGGCTGACCGACAGCACGTCCGTCAGCCGCGCCGGCGTCAGCAGCGCCGCGCTCGCCGTCTCGAACAGAATCGGCCGCGGCTCGCCGGGAACGGAGGCGGCCACCTGAACGCCGCGCTCGATGAACACCGGCTCCGGCGTTCCTTCCGCCAGTTGGAAGGCAAGCTGGGCGAAGGCGGGCTTCGCCTGCGCCAGCTCGACGTGGAACCGGTTCAAGAAGGCCAGGAAGCTCTTCGCCGGAACCTGGTTCAGCCGCTCGATATTGCCCGAGAGCAGGTGCGCGAACATGAGCGCCAGCGCCGATCCCGGGTCCGGGTCGTCGGGCCTGAATCTCCACTCCGGCGTATAATGGGGAGCAAGCCTCGCGATCTGCTCGATCAGTTGCTCCTTCTTGCGTTCGTCGATCGTCGGGGGGCTGGCCAGCGGCCCCCTTCCCGAGCTTAACTTGGTCATACGACTCGCTCCGATGGTTGGATTTGATTCTTCGACTTGCAATAACGCTTCGGCTTAGTTGGAACCTTCATATAAGTAGAACGGATACACCTGATTGTACAGATTGTTGGTCGTCCGCACTTCGTACTTCACGTGCAGAAGCAGCTTCGACTCGTCGCCGGAGTCCCGCTCCGCCTGCACCTCAATCTCGTGCACGCGAGGCTCCCACATGCGGACCGCTTCCTCCACCTCGGCTTCGATCAGGCGCAGCGTCGTGTCGTCGTTGCTCTCGAACAAGTAGCGGTCGATTCCGCAGCCGAAGTCCGGGCGCATGAGCCGTTCTCCCTTGGCGGTCCAGATAATGATTCGGATCGCTTCCGCGATGTCTTCCTCGTGCTCGCTCATCCTGATCCGGCCGGTCGCCTCGTCGACCTCGATCGGGAACTTCCATCCCCGCCCCAGAAACTCCTTCGACACTTGCTTTCCTCCTCGTCGTCTCAGTTGATTTTGACCATGGAGCCCTTGAGCGTCAGCATTCCGTCGGTCTTCAGGTTCAGCGCGGCGCCCGCCTTGATGTCCATCGTCGCCGACGCTTCCAGCGTCACCTGGGTCGACTTCAGCTTCACGCTCTTCATGCTGCTGATCTCCACGTCGCCCTTGTTGTTGATCGTGATCTTCGTCTCGCCGCTCTTGACCGTAATCTCGTTCGCGGAGCCGCCCTTGATAACAATCGAATTCTGGCCGTTCGCTTCCTTGATCGTGAGCGTGTCGGACTTGTCGAGCAACTCCAGCGTGTGCCCCTTCTTCGTCTTGACCGTGAGCTTGCCGTCGCCGTCGGTGTCGTCGAAGCTCAACTCGTGGCCCCCGCGGGAGTGAAGCTTGCGGATGTTGTTCTTCTCGTCCTTGCCGGCCGGCGGCTTGCTCTTGCTGCTCCAGAGGCTGCCGATCACGATCGGATTGCGCAGATCGCCCATCTGGAAGGCGACCACGACCTCATCGCCGACCTCCGGAACGAACAGAGACCCCCGCTCCTTGCCCGCCATCAGCGTCGCCACCCGCGCCCAACCCGTTGTTTTCTGCTCGTCGAACACGGGGATCGTCAGCTTGACCCTGCCGTAATTCTCCGGGTCCTTGTTGTCCGCCACGATGCCGATGTAGACGCCGTTCACGAGCCCGAGCATCATGTCGTTCATCTGATTAAGAGAGCTGTACATGTCGTCCATCTTCACACCGCGTTTCCTTCGACCTGGAATTGAGTGATGTAGCCGTCGCCGTCGATCGTATGCGTCGCGCTGACGATGTAGTACGGCTGGTTGAGCCGGCTGCCGAGCCCGTCGAGAGTGATGTAGCGGCCCGCGCGGATCTCCGGCAGCCCGATGCATTCCCCTTCGCCCGACACAAGCTTCATCGCCCGCTCGGAGAGAGCCGCTTCCGCTTTGGTCTTCGCGTCCTGCTGGTCGATCGCGTTCACGAAGAGCGTCTCCTCGAACCCGCTGCCCATCTTCTGGAGCAAATCCGCGCCCGTCGTCGAGTTCGAGCCCAGCTTGGTGATCGTCGTCGCTTGCCCGACCGTCACCTTCGCCTCCTTCGGGTCCCAACTGCGGACAACGACCTTGGACACCTGTTCGGCCAGGTTCATCTCGACGTTGAACGCCATCAGCGTCTTGCCCCAGGAGAGCGTCATCAGCGGCGTCTTGTTCTTATTCTTCTGGCGAAAATAAAGCGTCTTCCCGACGACAAAAAAGTCGTAGCTGAGCGTCCGTGCGAGTTCGTTCAGGAATTGGTAGTCGTTGTCCGGCTTCTTGAGGAAGCTCGGGCACGTGGCCTTGGTCTCGTCGATCACGAAGCTGACGGCTCCGTACTCCATGCCGATCTGCTTCACAATGTCCGAGATCTTGATGTCGACGTAGTTGCGGACTCCTCTTCCTCTCATCATCTTGAAGCTGAGGTCCATCGCCGTCACCAACAGTTGGGGAGTGCCTTCCCGCGGGAACCTCGCGTCGATCGCCGTCACGTAGCCGAAGAACACCGGGGTGAGCTGATCCGTGTAGCCAAGCTGAACCTCGAGCGTGCTGCCGAGCTTCACGTTCTTGTTAAACCATTCGAAGTCGCGTTTGATCGGGTCGTACGCGTTGTTGATCGTGAACCGGACGACGTCCGACTTGTCCGCGACCGTCGTCTCGACGGATAAATCCGTAATGGCCATTCCTTCGCGCCCCAGGTCGGAGCCGTCGACGGCTATCTTGAACGCCGGAGCGATGAATTCGCGATATTTATTCTCTAGATCCTCGAACGTATATTGCTCGGTGCCGAGCTTAACGTTGGACATCGGCGTTCACCCCATCTTCACCCGTATAGACGCGGGATTTTGATAACGGAGCCGGGTTCGAGCTTCTTCGGGTTCGAGATGCCGTTCGCCCTCGCGATCTCCCGCCACAGGCCCGGATCCTCGTATTCCTCCGCCGCGATCTGCCACAGTTGGTCCCCCTGCTTGATCGTCCGCTGCTTCGTGCGGTCGGCCGATTGGCGGGGAATGTTCTTGTACTGCTCCTTCACGCTCTGCACCTCGCGGAAGGTGACCGTCAGCGTCGCGCGGACCGGAAGGCCCGAGTCGAGGAACATCGTGTACTTCTGCACAACCTTCTCGACGATGCCTTTGAATTGCAGCGAGCCCCACACGAACTTGCAGAGCGGCGGCGCGTGCAGGTCCTTGTCGACATCGAGCAACCCGACGATCTTCATCGTGTGCTTGCGCACGTCGGTCTGGGCTTCGTAGGAATCGAAGAACAGGTCCATCGTCAGCGTCGATGCCTCCCCGCTTACGAAGTGGGGAATCGGCATGGACAAGCCGGGAATTGTTTTCCACGAGTATTGATTCGCGGAATCGAGCGAATACTCGCTCGGGTTAAACAGAACGTCCACGCGATCGGTAACCGGACCGCGATGGACAAGAATCATCGCCTTCTTAAGCGCCACTCCGCTTCGCCTCCTTCGCTTAGTCAGATGCCTCTTCGTTGTCTGTCCTGCTTCATTCGCTTCGCGAATTCCTTAACCATCCGGTCGGCGAGCCGGTCGACGTCCACCTTCGGCTTCGCCCACTCTTCCTTCGCTTGGGTAAGCTCCTGCTCGATCGTCTTCACGGCGACCTCCAGAGAGCGAATCGCCTGCTCCTCGCGGACGGGCTTCTCCGCCGCCCGGGCGGGCACGTCCAGCCGCGGCAGCGGCTGGCTGACCGGCTCGCTGGCGCTGCTTGCCGATGCCGGCCACATGCTGACCGACAGCCTGGCGCTTGGGCTGGCCTGGTATGCCTTTCACCTCGGCGAGCGGCCGGCCAACAGCCGCCTGACCTATGGCTTCGGCCGGGTCAAGACGCTGGTGGCCTACACCAATGGCATCGCC
>NZ_SSOB01000055.1 GCF_004801405.1 Cohnella fermenti | reverse complement strand
TATCTACAAATAACCATTCTGTGAAAGATGCGTCGAAGAGCCGTATGCGGGAATTCCGCACGTACGGATCTGTGAGGGGGACGGGCACAATCCTCGAAAGGAGAGGCCCTACCTACTCGACCATAAATCGCGTGGATCGGGGGACCGAGGGGCGTCGGAACGGCGAATCATCGGCTCATCGTCCTCCGAATCGCCCAGTCCGCCAGCAGTCCCGTCAAGGCGTAGCTGCTGAAGTGAATCAGGTACGCCGGAAGCTTCAGCGGAATCAGGGCACTGCTCGGCTCCATGCGCAGAGCGTCTGTGTCCACGATCCAGCTCTGGAACGGCTCGGCGAATTTGATGGCATCGATCAGCGGGTTGAGCCCGATGAGGACGATGTTCGCCAGGCCGCTGCCCAACGCGTCGCCGAGACAGATCGCCAAGCTGGCGGACGCAAGCCAGAACGTTGCGTATCTCCCCACTTTTGTGCTCATGAGCGCCTCTCCCCCTTTTCCCCCGGTGTTGGTTATGAGCTATAATGGACGTAACTATCGCCGAACGGAGGGGCCGCCCCTTGACGCTGCAACAACTGAAGTACGTGATCGAGGTCGCCGGCCGGGGCTCGATGAACGAAGCCGCGAAGCGCCTCTTCATCTCCCAGCCGAGCCTGTCCAACGCCATCCGCGAGCTGGAGGAGGAGGTCGGCGTGACGATCTTCGAGCGGACGAACAAGGGCATCACGCTGACGAAGGAAGGAACCGAGTTCCTCTCCTACGCGCGGCAGGTCGTCGAGCAGGCGGACTTGCTGGAGAACCGTTATCTGGGCGGCAAGCCGTCCCCGCAGCACTTCTCCGTGTCGACGCAGCACTATGCGTTCGCGGTCAACGCGTTCGTCAGCCTTGTGCAGGAGCACGGGCTGGACGAATACGAGCTGGCGCTGCGCGAGACGAAGACGTACGAGATCATCGAGGATGTCCGGAGCATGAGAAGCGAGATCGGCATCCTCTACGTGAACGAGTTCAACGCCAAGGTGCTCCACAAGCTGTTCAAGTCCGCAGGGCTCGAGTTCCATAGCTTGTTCGTGGCGAGGCCGCATATTTTTATCAGTGTGCACAATCCCCTCGCCAAGCAGAAGAGCGTCGCGATCGAGCAGTTGGACGAGTATCCGTACCTGTCCTTCGATCAAGGGGAGTACAATTCCTTCCACTTCTCGGAAGAGATTCTCAGCACATTGTCCCATAGGAAAAGCATCCGGGTCAACGACCGGGCGACCCTGTTTAATCTATTGATCGGGCTCAACGGGTATACGATATCGACGGGGGTGCTGAGCTCGGATCTGAACGGCAACGACATCATTCCTGTGCCGCTCGACATCAACGAGACGATCCATGTCGGCTGGATCGCGCACAAGAGCGTTCCGCTCTCGAAGCTGGGGGCGGCTTACGTAGACGCGCTGAAGCAGGCGATTCAGGCGATCGACGAGTAGAGGATAATAGAGGCGGACGGGCGAATGTATCCGAATTGGCGGCATATGTCTCTCGATATAGCTTGAGGCTATACCCAGTTATAGCAATTGAGATTCGCATTCGGGACGAATAGGGCTTCTAGTCGACATTCCGAGGTGCTAAACTGGGATATAGAACTTGGTGAGGGAGAATCGCTTTATGCTTAATCATAAAATCGACAATCGGCAGCCGGGCATCTTGACTTACGGGCTGACGCCGCCGAAGACGAATCACGAGCCGGGCAAGATCGCCGAGATCGCCCGGAGGCAGATCGAACGAATTCAGGATATCGGCATCGACGGGCTCGTCCTGTACGACGTTCAGGACGAGGCCGACCGCACCGACCAGGACCGCCCGTTCCCGTACCTGTCCGCGATGGACCCGACGGAATACAGCAAGAATTACCTCGACGCGTTCGATGTGCCGAAGATCATCTACAAGGTCGTCGGCAAGGAGACGCCGGAGGAGCTTGCGAGGTGGATCGAGTCGGATCGGACGGAGGATCGCTTCTCGGTGTTCGTAGGCGCCTCGTCGAGCAAGCAGGAAGTAACGATGCGGCTTCCGGACGCCTACAGGATCAGCAAGGAGCGGAACGAGAAGCTCCGCTTCGGCGGAGTCGTCATTCCGGAGCGCCACAAGGCCAAGGGAGACGAGCATCTCCGGGTGGCGGGCAAGCAGCAGAACGGGTGCTCGTTCTTCATCTCTCAAGCGACTTACGATGTGGAGGCTTCGAAGAATTTTCTGTCGGACTATTACTATTATTGTTCGGACAACGACATCCCGATGGTTCCCATTCTGTTTAATCTGGCGCCGTGCGGCTCGCTGAAGACGCTGGAGTTCATGAAGTGGCTCGGCATCAGCATCCCGAGATGGCTCGAGAACGAGCTGCTTCACGCGCAGGATATTCTGGACAATTCGATCCGTTCGTCGTGCGAGGTGTTCGGGGAGCTGTTCGACTTCGGCCTCGAGAAGGGCATTCCGATCGGCTGCAGCATCGAGAGCGTGTCGACCCGCAGGGTCGAGATCGAGGCGGCGGTCGAGCTGGCCAAGGACATCAAGGCGTTCATGCGCGGAAGGCTGCGCGGGACGATCGGCGTTGGACGCAGATGAGGAAGCTGGCGGGGCAAGCGGCTTAACCGCCTCGCGCTGGGCGTCGAACGGGCGCCAAAGCCGTCGAACAAGCGCAAATAGTCGTCGGGCAGGCGATAAACAAGTGTCGGCAGGCGCAAATAGATTGTCGCAACGATTTATCGGCCGGGCGCTTGCGCTCCGGCTTTTCTTTTGCCCTCGTGCTCCGGACCCTATGCGCGCTCCGGCCCTGTGCAGGCGATTTACGGATTTTATGCGAAATTTCACATTGGCGCAGGGCGATAACGGGGCATTTGGACGATTATATGCGAAAAACCACATACATGGCCGCAACTACGCCTCGAAATTCCGTATATATGCGAAAAACCTCTATGACAACAAGGACAGTTGTCACCCCCTACCATGAAAATTATTCGTATGAGGTCATCCGCAGTTATGAAGACGCTACCCTAGCGTGAACACTGAAGATACAAATCAAAGGACGAGTGATTATTGGGAGATACCCCGTGCGAAAAACCGTTCTATTGCGCCGTCGAGAATCGCCTATTGTAGACCCATATAGTACGTGTATTAAATTACACACTCTCAGGCGCATGATTTGTATGAAAACGTAGGAGGTAGAGTCGAGATGGATGCTGTACGAAGGTGCTGCGGAGGGTTGGATGTCCATCAGGAAACGGTAGTGGCGTGTGTGCTGAACGGACCGTTAGAGAACAAGCCACAATGCGTGATCCGGACATTCGGGACAACCACAAGGGAGTTGATGGAGCTTCAGGATTGGCTGCAGGAGCAAGGTTGCAAAGAGGTCGTTATGGAAAGTACCGGAGTCTATTGGAAGCCGGTGTGGAACATCTTGGAGGGGACCTGCGAATTAGTGTTGGTGAATGCTCGAAGCGTGAAGAGCAGGTCTGGTAAAAAAACGGACAAGAAGGACGCGGAACGGTTAGCGGAGATGCATCGGTGTGGGCTAATCGAGCCGAGTATGGTGCCGGAGCAGAACATAAGGGACTTGAGGGATTTGACGCGGTACCGGACGAAGCTGGTGCAAGCAGCAACCTCGGAGAAGAACCGGATTCACAAGATTCTGCAGGATGCGAACATCAAATTGACCACGTATATGTCGGACCTCTTCGGGGTGTCGGGGCGAGCGTTGCTGCAGAAGATTATGGCTGGAGAAGTGTTGGAGGAAGCGGAACTGCGAAGTCTGGTCAAAACGCAACTGAAGAAGAAAGTCCCCCAATTGCTGGATGCGCTTAATGGGAAGTTGCGGCGGCATCACCGGGAGATGATAAGCGAGCACTGGGAACACCTGATGTATTTGGAGGAAAAGATCGGGCGATTGGAAGAGAAGATTGAGTGGCGGATCGGTGCGTACGAGGAGATGATTGAACAAATCGATTCGATACCGGGGATCGAGCGAACGTCGGCGATAACAATCTTAGCGGAGATGGGACCGCACGTAGCAGAAATGTTCCCGACGGACGCGCAGTTCGCCTCGTGGGCAGGAGTGAGCCCTGGGAATAACGAAAGTGCGGGAAAGCGGAAGAAAACGAAAGCGTTGCAGGGGAACAAACATCTCAAACGGGCCCTGTGCCAAGCGGGATGGGCGAACTACCGGTCAAACAATCGGATCGGTCGATTCTTCCGAAGAATACGGAAGAGGAGAGGCGAGCAAAAGGCGAGTGTAGCAACCGGACATTTGATGGCACGGATCTTGCATGCGATGATGCGAGAGAAAACGCTATACAAAGAAATAGACGTTCCCCTAGGCGAAGGAACGTCTGAGCAAAGAAAGTTGGAAAGTTATTTGACGTACATCCGTCAAATGGGATACAAGGTTTCGTTACAACCCGTTAGCGAATAGTCTATCCATTTTTTAAAAATCCAAGCGGATTTTTTGGGGTGGTGGGACTTTTTTTGTCTAAATCCGGTACAGACCGCCATTAGCGGGGGTTAATTTTCGTATTAAACCACATAAAACCTCTCAATCCCCCCGGAATCCCGCCAACGAATGTGAAAAACCACATAAAATCGCGTGAACCGCGCCGGGGCAGGGGGAGCGACGATTCGTGCGGATCGCGCTGGGGCGGAGACACGGCGACTCGCGCGAACCGCACTGGGGCAGGAGGAGCGACAACCCGCATGATCCGCCGGGATCGGGGAGCGCGACGAATGTCGTGCAAATCCGCTCCTCCCTGGCCGTCTTTGCAATCGTGTTCGCTTCGGGGTATCGTAGAGGAAGACTAGGATTCGGAGAGGAGCCATCATTCATGTCTGACAAGCGTAACGTCAAGTGGGGCATCATGGGACCGGGAGGCATCTCCGGCAACTTCGCGTCCGAGCTGAAGCACGCGCCGGGAGCCGAGCTCGTCGCGGTCGCGGGGAGATCGAAGGAGAAGGCGGAGGCGTTCGCGGAGAAGTACGGCGTGCCGCGTGCATACGGAAGCTGCGCAGAGCTCGCGGCCGATCCGGACGTCGAGATCGTCTACATCGGAACGCTGCATCCGGTCCATAAGGAGAACGCGATCGAGCTGCTGCGCGGCGGCAAGTCGCTGCTCGTCGAGAAGCCGTTCACGATGGACAAGGAGGAAGCCGACGAGATCGTTAACGAAGCGAAGGAACGCGGCCTGTTCGTCATGGAGGCGATGTGGACGCGCTACTTGCCGGTTATCCGGCAGGTGAGACAATGGCTGGCGGAGGATGCGATCGGCGAGGTGCAACTGCTGAAGGCGGAGTTCGGCTTCGATGTCGGCTGGGACCCGGACGGTCGGCTGCTGAACAAGGCGAAGGGCGGCGGCACGCTGCTCGACGCGGGCATCTACCCGATCTCGTTCGCCTCGATGGTGTACGGAGCGCGTCCGCAGCGCATCCAGAGCACGGCATACATTGGCGAGACCGGCGTGGACGAGCGGTTCTCGCTGCTGTTCGAATACGATCGCGGCCGGGTCGCTTCCCTGCACGGCGCCGTCCGGCTCGGCATGAACAACGACGCGTGGATCTACGGCACGAAGGGCAAGATTTATGTCGAAGGCTTCCTCTTCTCGAAGAAGGCGACGCTGTATGCGAACGGGGAAGAGCCGGTTACCGTGACGGACGACCGCGAGTTCAACGGGCATGCGTTCGAAGCGATCGAGGCGATGGACTGCTTGCGCGAAGGCCGCACGGAGAGCGCGGATATGCCGCTCGCCGAGACGCTTGCCATCATGGGGACGCTCGACGAGATTCGCGGTCAGTGGGGATTGAGCTACTGAGGCGACGTGCGCCGTACGAATGTGATTTTTCACATTCGTTCTCGGTGCAATGGGCGGAATTGAGCATTTTATGCGAAAAACCACATTTATGAGCGTCTTCGGCCCTGCCAGGCGTTGGATAGATGTGAAAAACCGCATAAAATCGCTAAACCGGCCGTTTCGAGGCCATCACGAATGTGAAAAATCATATAAAATCGTCGGAGTCGCGCCGTCCTGTCAAGGGAGCCCGCACCCTATCGATGAACAGCCTGGGCTAACGAGCGCCCAGGCTTTTTTTGTAGGCGGCGGGGGACAGGCCGGTGAGCGACTTGAACACCCGATGGAAGTGCGGCAGGCTGCCGAAGCCGCATCGTTCCGCGATGACCCCGACACTGTCGTCGGTGCCCGTCAGCAGCTCCTTGGCGAGAATGATCCGCTTGGCGTTCACGTAGTCGGTCAGGTTCATGCCGGTGAGCTGCTTGAACACGCGCGAGAAGTGCGGCGGCGTTACCGCCGACCTTCGGCTCATCTCCGCGAGGCCGGCGTCCCGCTCGGGAGACTCGTCGATTGCGCGGAGAGCCTCCTTCATCCAGCCTGGCCCGACGCCGTAATCGACCGAAGTCTCTTCGGTCAGGACGGAGGCGGCATGGCGATTAAGCCGCAGCAGCAGATCCCCCAGAGACAGTCGCACCGCCTCCCGGTAGCCGAGCTCCTTGTTCCGCAGTTCCAGGTTTATTTTCCCCAATAGGGTCTCGAACGCATCCCGCAGCTCCTCCGGCATCTCCAGCTTGTAGCTCTTGAGCTTGCGGGCGGTCTCGAAGCTGCGCAGCGGCGAATACGAGTCGTCCAGCGACTCGGTCTTGGCGAACGCGGGCGAGAAGAACAGCGCGCTGGTCACGTACGGATCGCTCTCGTCCGGCGTCGAGCGGTGGATCGTATTGCCGGGGATGACGAACAGGTCGCCCGGCTTCTTCTCGTAGAACGTCTTATCGATAAAAAAAGTGCCGGAGCCCCGGTGAACGTACACGAGCTCGTAGCGGTCGTGCAGATGGTCGGGCAGCTCGCGCGCGCGGCTCTTCTTGTCGTGGTACACGAGCTCGAAGGGGAAGAGCGGGTCCCCGAAGAATGGCTTGCGGTAGGGATTCATCGAACTCTCTCCTCCTCCTTGTTCTCCCTCTTCAGAATATCAAAATAAGTTACAAAGTTGCAATTGCAAGCACTATCTGCAAGCATATTTGCGCTAGTACAATGAGAGCATGAGAACAAGCGGCTGCGGCCGGGAGGAGAA
Organism: Cohnella fermenti; assembly: GCF_004801405.1. Taxonomy (GTDB): domain Bacteria; phylum Bacillota; class Bacilli; order Paenibacillales; family Paenibacillaceae; genus Cohnella; species Cohnella fermenti. Next base: position 50,126 of record NZ_SSOB01000055.1, on the reverse strand, counting down.
GAGCGCGATGCCGAGAATCGATTCCCATCAGCATTATTGGAAGATCGATCGCGGGGATTACGGATGGATCACGCCCGAGGTGGAGCGGTTGTACCGGGACTTCCAGCCCGAACATCTGAGGCCCAGCCTGGCAAAGCATAGGATGGACGGAAGCATCGTTGTCCAAGCCGCCCCGACGACGGAGGAGACGGATTATCTGCTGACGCTGGCGGAGCGGGAGGAGACGATTCTGGGCGTGGTCGGCTGGCTGGACTTGTTCGATCCGGAGCACGTCCGCCATTATGAACGGTTCCGCCGCCATCCGAAGTTCGTCGGCTTCCGGACGATGATCCAGGAGATGCCGGACGCGTCCCGCATTCTGGAGCCGGCCTATGCGGAAGCGCTGCGGCGGTTCGCGGCGGAGGACGTGCCGGTCGACCTGCTGCTGCGGCACGATCAGTTGGAGCCGCTTGTGCGGTTGCTCGAGCAGGTGCCGGGGCTGCGCGGCGTCATCGACCATCTGGCGAAGCCGCCGATCCGCTCCGGAGAGCTTGAGCCGTGGCTCGGTCATATGCGCGAGCTGGCGCGGCATCCGAAGCTGCGCTGCAAGCTGTCCGGCATGGTGACGGAGGCGGACCATGAGCAATGGAAGGCGGAGCAATTCGCGCCGTATATCCGCCATGTGCTGGAGCTTTTCGGTCCGGACCGCGTGCTGTTCGGAAGCGACTGGCCGGTGTGCCTGCTCGCGGCGGAGTACGACGAGGTGATGGATATTGTGGAGAGAGCGATACCTGAACAATGGAGCCCGACCGACCGCGAGAAGCTGTACGGGGGCAATGCGAAGGAGTTCTACAAATGCTGAATCTGCTAAGCGAGAAGACATTGGAGCGGTTAAACGGGCGGAACGGACAGAGCGAACTGAGCGGGCGGAACGGACTGAGCGAACAGAGCGAGCAGAACGGTGGGCGGAGCGGGCAAAATGGAGGGGAGCAGAAGGCGGCGGGCGGCGCGCCGGTGACGGTGCTTCAGATCGGGGAAGGCAACTTCCTGCGCGGGTTCTTCGACTGGATGATCCAATCGTGCCGCGATCAGGGGCTGTTCCAGGGCAGCATCGCGGTGACGCAGCCGCGGCCGTCCGGCAAGCCGAAGATCGACGCGCTGGCCGCGCAAGACGGCTTGTACACGCTGGTGACACGCGGGCTGGAGAACGGGCAGGCGGTGGAACGCAAGGAGATGATCTCCGTATTCGCCGAGGCGTTCGATCCGTACACGAACTGGACGCGGCTTATGGAGCTCGCGGTCAGTCCGGAGCTGCGCTTCGTCGTATCCAATACGACGGAAGCTGGCATCGCCTACCGGCCGGAAGCGCTGACGGGCGAGCCGATCGTCTCGTTCCCGGGCAAGCTGGCGTACCTGCTGTACCAGCGGTACTTGAAGTACGAGGGCGCGGCGGACAAGGGGCTGATTCTGCTGCCGTGCGAGCTGCTTGACCGGAACGGCGACGCGCTGCGCGACGTCGTGCTGAAGTATGCGGCCGACTGGGGCTTCCCCGAGACGTTCCGTCAGTGGGTGCTTGAGCATAATCGCTTCCTGAACTCGCTCGTCGACCGGATCGTGACCGGCTATCCGGGAGACGAGCAGGCGGAGGCGTGGTTCGCCGAGTGGGGCTATCGCGACCCGATGCTGACGACGGCCGAGCCGTATCATCTGTGGGCGATCGAGGCGGAGCCGGAGCTGGAGGAGCTGCTGCCGCTGCGCAAGGCGGGGCTGAATGTGTTCTGGACGACGGACCTGAAGCCGTTCGCACAGCGCAAGGTTCGCATCCTGAACGGCGCGCACACGTGGATGGCGCCGCTTGGCCTGCTGCACGGCGTGGAGCACGTCCGCGAGCTGCTGGAGCATGAGACGCTTGGCCGGGCGGTGCGCGAGACGGTGCGGGAGGACGTGCTGCCGACGCTGCCGTACGACGGGAGCGAGCTTGCGGACTATGCGGCGGCCGTGTTCGAGCGATTCGGCAATCCGTTCATTCGCCACCGGCTGGCAGACATCGCGATGAACAGCCTCAGCAAGTTCCGCACGCGGCTGCTGCCGACGCTGGCGTTCTACGCGGAGCGCGGCGAGGCGGTGCCGGAGCGGCTGGCGCTGGGCCTGGCGGGCTTGCTCCGCTACTACCGGGTTCGCCGCGCCGAGGACGGCAGCTTCGTCGGGACGACGCTCGCCGGCGGCGGGACATACGCGGTGCGCGACGATCAGGCGCTGCTCGAGCTTGTCGCGGGCATCTGGGCGGAGGCGGCGCAGGGAGCGGCATCGACGGCGCAGACGGAGGCCGCGGTGCGCAAGCTGCTCGCGCAGACCGCGATCTGGGGCGCCGATCTGTCGGGCTGGCCGTCTCTTGCGGAACGGACGGCGAAGATCATCGCAGCATGGGATAACAAGGCATTGGACAACCAAGAGGAGGCATAACCGATGAGCGATTGGATTCGATTGTCGCCGAAGGACCAGGTCGTCATCGCTCTTCGTCCGTATGAGGCGGGCGAGACGGTGACGCTGGAGAACGGCGAGACGGTGACGCTTGCGGATGCGGTGCCGAAGGGGCACAAGATCGTGACGGTTCCCGTCGTGCAGGGTGCGGACGTGCTCAAGTTCGGCTATTCCATCGGCAAGGCGAAGGAAGACCTGAAGCCGGGCGCATGGGTGCATACGCACAACCTGGGCACCGGACTGAGCGGCATTCTGGAGTACGAATACGAGCCGACGGCGGCGGTTGAGGCTGCTGCTACTGCTGCTATTGTTGCTGCGGCGGCTCCAACCCAAGCTGCGGAATGGGCCGCCTCTGCGAACACGAGCGTGCCGACGTTCCAAGGCTACGTGCGCGAGAACGGAGACGTCGGCATCCGCAACGAGATCTGGGTCATCAACACGGTCGGCTGCATCAACAAGACGTGCGAGATTCTGGCGAACCGCGGCCGGGCGATCGACGGGGACGAGGTGGACGGCGTGTTCCACTTCGCGCATCCGTTCGGCTGCTCGCAGCTCGGCGACGATCTGGAGCATACGCAGAAGCTGCTCGCTTCGCTCGTGAATCACCCGAACGCGGCCGGCGTGCTTGTTGTCGGTCTCGGCTGCGAGAACAACCAGATCGACTTGTTTAAGCAAGCGATCGGGGAGTACGATCCTCGCCGCGTGAAGTTCATGAAGTCGCAGGAAGAGGAAGACGAGCTGGAGAGAGGGCTGGAGCTGATCGAGGAGTTGATCGAGTACGCGGGCACGTTCAAGCGCGAGCCGATTCCCGTCTCGAAGCTGCGCATCGGGCTGAAGTGCGGCGGCTCCGACGGCTTGTCCGGCATTACCGCGAACCCGCTCGTCGGCTCGATCTCCGACCGGCTGATCGGCTACGGCGGCACGGCGGTGCTGACCGAGGTGCCGGAGATGTTCGGCGCCGAGACGATCCTGATGAACCGCGCGCAGAACGAGGAGGTGTTCGGCCAGATCGTCGATCTGGTCAACGACTTCAAGCGCTACTTCCTGCGCCACGACCAGGAGATCTACGAGAACCCGTCGCCGGGCAACAAGGCGGGCGGCATTACGACGCTCGAGGAGAAGTCGCTCGGCTGCACGCAGAAGGGCGGCCATGCGATAGTTACCGGCGTTCTGCCTTACGGCGAACGCGTGTCGAAGCCGGGGCTCAACCTGCTCGAAGCGCCGGGCAACGACCTGGTGTCCGTCACGGCGCTGTCGGCGAGCGGAGCGCACATCGTTCTGTTCACGACGGGACGCGGCACGCCGTTCGGCGGCCCGGTGCCGACGGTGAAGCTGGCGACGAATTCGGAGCTCGCCGGCCGCAAGAAGAACTGGATCGACTTCAACGCCGGTCAATTGCTGGAGGGCAAGACGATGGGCGAGCTGACCGACGAATTGTGGGATTACCTCCTCGGTCTCGCCTCGGGCGACAACCGGACGAATAACGAGCGGAACGGGTTCCGCGAGATCGCGATTTTCAAGGATGGGGTGATTCTCTGATGCGCTTCCGGGAATTGGGACGAACGGGGCTTCGGGTGCCTGCGCTCAGCTTCGGAGCTTCGTCGCTGGGGTCGGTGTTCCGGGAGACGGACGACGCGGAGAGCGTGCGCACCGTGCACGCGGCGGTCGATGCCGGCATGAATCTGATCGACGTCTCGCCCTACTACGGGCTGACGAAGGCGGAGACCGTTCTGGGCAAGGCGCTGAAGGAGCTGCCCCGGGACCGCTATCTGCTGTCCACCAAGGCGGGGCGCTACGGGGAGCGGGAATTCGACTTCTCGGCCCGGAGGATCGCGGCGAGTGTGGAAGAGAGTCTGGTCCGGCTGAACGTTGAGTATGTGGACCTGCTGTTCCTGCACGATATCGAATTCGTGTCCCCCGAGATCATTGTCGAGGAGGCGCTGCCGACTCTGGTGCGCCTGAAGCAGCAAGGCAAAATCCGCTTCGCCGGCATCAGCGGGCTGCCGATCGGACTGTTCGAGCAGCTTCTGCCGCAGATCGAGGTCGATGCGATTCTCTCGTACTGCCACTACTCCTTGAACGATACGCAACTGCTCGATCTGCTTCCTCTGCTGGAATCGCGGGGAATCGGACTCGTCAATGCATCCCCGCTCTCGATGGGCCTGCTCGGCACGCGCGGGGCTCCCGACTGGCATCCGGCGGACGAAGAGCTGAAGCGGGCATGTCGGGCGGCGGCGGAGCTGTGCGCGTCGCGGGGCGAGGACATCGCCAAGCTGGCGGTCCAGTTCTCCACCTCGAACGAGCGCATCCCGACGACGCTGATCAGCACGGCGAATCCGGCCAACGTGGCGAAGAATGCCGCCTGGGTCGACGAGCCGATCGACGAGGAGCTGCTGCGCGAGGTGCTGGAGCTGCTGGCTCCCGTGCACAACCGTTCGTGGGAGAGCGGAATCGCCCGTTACAACGAGCGCGTTCATCGATAGAGGGGGGCTGGCGGGATGAAGGGCATCGTGTTGGAAAAGGTGGAGAGGTTCGAGTTAAGGAACGATCTGCCGGAGCCGGAGGAGCGCGAGGGAGAAGCCATTGTTGCAATCCGGCGCATCGGAATCTGCGGAACGGATCTCCATGCGTATAAGGGGAATCAGCCGTTCTTCTCCTATCCGCGCGTGCTTGGGCACGAGTTGGCAGGAATTATCGAGAAGGTCGGCGTCAATGAGGAAGGCTTCGCGGCGGGGGACCTGGTCAGCATTATTCCTTATCTGCATTGCGGGGAATGCGTGGCCTGCCGGAGAGGCCAAACGAATTGCTGCACCGCCATGAAGGTGATGGGGGTGCATGTCGACGGCGGCATGCGGGAGCGAATCTCCGTGCCGGTGAGCCACCTCGTGCGCGCGGAAGGGCTGACGGCCGATCAAGCGGCCGTCGTCGAGCCGCTCGCGATCGGCGCCCACGCGGTTCGCCGTTCCGGCGCCGTCGCCGGCGAGACCGTGCTCGTCATCGGCGCGGGCCCGATCGGCCTCGGCGTCATGGCGTTCGCGAAGGTGGCGGGCGCGCGGGTTATCGCGATGGACGTGAACGAGGAGCGGCTGCGCTTCTGCACCGATTGGGCTCGCGTTGACGCCACGGTGAACGCGCTTGAGCAGCCGAAGGAGAAGCTCGCCGAGCTGACCGGCGGCGACTATCCAACGATCGTGTTCGACGCGACGGGCAATGCGAGGTCGATGGGCGCTGCGGTCGGATATGTCGCCCACGGCGGCTCGCTCGTCTACGTCGGTCTGGTGAAGGGCGACATCGCCTTCGACGACTCCGAGTTCCACAAGCGCGAGCTGACGCTCATGGGCAGCCGCAACGCGACGAAGATGGACTTCGCCCATGTGCTGGACACGATCCGCACCGGGGCGGTCGATCTGGACCGCTACATCACCCACCGCGCTCCGTTCGCGGAGATGATCGAGCGCTTCGACGGCTGGCTGAAGCCGGAGGCGAAGGTGATCAAGGCGATTCTGGAGCTGTAGACAGAAGAATTGTAGACGGAAAAGCTATGGTGGAATGGTTGCGTGAATAAGGGCGTGTAAGTATAATAAAACTAAAAGAAGGAGCCGTGCTGGTAACACGACTCCTCCCTGCACAGTAGCCGCTTCAAAGGCGGTCGGCTTCAGGTACAACGGGTATGGAAATAGACCGCGTTCCCTGCGATGGGGCGGTCTATTTTCGTGTTGTGGACAACAGCGCAACGATCAGCAAACCGAAAGTCAGCATGATCATTAAGGCTTCGTACACTGTCACGGGCATCCCTCCCTTCGCGAGAGGTAGCCGACCGCCCTTTCAAGCCGTTCTATGTGCTTGTCTAACTATATCATGTTTTGTTATTTTTTTATATAAGTACAAAGAAAATCCAGTCTTCGTTATGACCGTATCCAAACCCCGGCCATCGCAGAAATGCGGCAGTCGGGGCTTGTTGGATAATAGGCCCGATTCCTTCGCTTAAAGCTTCAGGCTGAGCCGCGGCTCCTCATTCGGCTGCCGGATTTTATGCGAAAATTCACATTCGTGCGGCGTGATAACGGGCAGTTTGGGCGATTATATGTGAAAAATAACATAAATAGAGGGAATTCGCACACGAATTCCTGTATATATGCTAAAAATCGCATAAAATGCCGCAATTGCCGCCAATCCAAGGCCGACGAATGTGAAAAATCATATAAATCGCGGAGGCAGCATCTCCCCGGCGGCCCCCGCTGCGATTTAACTCTCATTGAGCACTCTCACCCTCCCGTTGACTGTCGTTAACTTCCGCTCCGGCAAGCCGCTCAGCCGCTGCGGCGTGTGCTACAATAGCGACATTCAAGCAGCGAGGCGGATTAACGACGGTGGATATTAACGACAGTCAATACCGGGAGGGACTCGAATGAGCAAAGTAAGGTACGGAATCATCGGCATCGGCAACATGGGCAGCTCGCACGCGGGCGCGATTTACCGCGGGGAGATTGCGGGGGCCGTGCTGACTGCCGTATGCGACGAGATCGAAGCGAAGCGCGAGTGGGCGCAAGGGCAATGGGAAGGCGTCGCCGTCTTCGGCAGCACGGACGAGATGCTCGCTTCCGGACTTGTCGACGCGGTAATCGTCGCGAATCCGCACTACGGCCACCCGGCCGAGGCGATCAAGGCGTTCGCGGCCGGCGTTCACGTGCTCGTGGAGAAGCCGGCGGGCGTCTACGCGAAGCAGGTGCGCGAGATGAACGATGCGGCGGCGCAGAGCGGCAAGGTGTTCGGCATCATGTACAACCAGCGGATGAACCCGCTCTACCGCAAGCTGCGCGAGCTGGTCCAATCGGGCGAACTCGGCGAGATTCGCCGCACGAACTGGATCATCACGAACTGGTATCGGTCGCAGGCGTATTACGATTCGGGCTCGTGGCGCGCGACATGGGCGGGCGAGGGCGGCGGCGTGCTGATCAATCAGTGTCCGCACCAGCTTGACCTGTGGCAGTGGACAATCGGCATGATGCCGACCCGCATCCGCGCGTTCTGCCAGTTCGGCAAGCACCGGAACATCGAAGTGGAGAACGATGTGACCGCTTACGCGGAATACGGGAACGGAGCGACAGCGGTGTTCATCACCTCGACGTCGGACGCGCCGGGCACGAACCGCCTTGAAGTGACCGGCGACCGCGGCAAAATCGTCATCGAAGACGGCAAGATGACGTTCTGGCGGCTGCGCCAATCCGAGACGGAATTCAATGCGAGCAACCAAATTCTGTTCGGCACGCCGGAGGTATGGAAGGTGGAGATTCCGGATCAAGGACCGAGCCCCGAACATGCGGGCATTATGCGGAACTTCACCGACGCCATCCTGAACGGGACCGAGCTTGTCGCTCCGGGCGAAGAAGGGCTGCTCGGCCTGACGATCTCCAACGCGATCCACCTGTCGACGTGGACGGACGGTTGGGTCGAGCTTCCGCTTGACGAGCAACTGCATTACGAGGAATTGACCAAACGCATCGAATCGTCGACCTTCCGCAAGAGCGAGCCCGCCGAGGCTGCGCTGCCGGTCGATCTCAGCCGGACTTTCTGACAATCAAGGGAGGGACAACACAATGACGAACAACTCGAATCCGCAAGCTTCCGGGCGGCCAACCGGCGCGCAGCCGCAGCCCGATCGCGCCGACGGCATGAACTACGCTCCGGTGTCGGCGGTCAAGCCGCAGCCGGTCGTCCGGCCCGGCGAATTCGTCTTCGCCGCCGCGGCGCTCGATCACGGCCATATCTACGGCCAGACGAACGGACTGCTCGAAGCGGGCGCGACGCTGAAGTGGGTGTACGACCCCGATCCGCAGAAGGTAGCGGCGTTCCTCGCCGCCTACCCGCAGACGCAGGTTCAAGCCGCCGAGTCCCTCGAGCAGATCTTAAGCGACCCCGAGGTGAAGCTCGTCGCGGGCGCGGCGATTCCGTCGGAGCGCGCCGCGCTCGGCATCCGCGTCATGGAGAGCGGCAAGGACTACTTCACCGACAAGAGCCCGTTCACGACGCTGGAGCAGCTTGCGCAAGCGAGAGAAGCGGCCGCCCGAACCGGACGCAAGTATATGGTGTACTACAGCGAGCGGCTGCACGTCGAGAGCGCCGTCTACGCCGGTCAGCTCATCAAGGAGGGAGCGATCGGCAGCGTTCTGCAGGTTATGGGAATGGGGCCTCACCGCTTGAACAAGGGATCTCGTCCGGAGTGGTTTTTCCAGAAGGCGAAGTACGGGGGCATCCTCTGCGACATCGGCAGCCACCAGATCGAGCAATTCCTGTACTACGCGGGGTGCAAGGACGCGACGGTGCAAGCGAGCAAGGTCGGCAACTACGCGAACCCGGACAAGCCGGAGCTCGAGGACTTCGGGGATGCGACGCTGGTCGGCGACAACGGGGCGACGCACTACTTCCGGGTCGACTGGTTCACGCCGGACGGACTCTCGACCTGGGGCGACGGGCGCCTGTTCATCCTGGGCACGGAAGGGTATATCGAGCTGCGCAAGTACGTCGATGTCGGCCGGGAAAAGGCGGGGGATCACGTTTATCTGGTCAATAAGAGCGGCGAGTATCATTATTCGGTGGCCGGGCGGGTCGGTTATCCGTTCTTCGGCGAGCTGATTCTCGACTGCCTGAACCGCACCGAGAATGCGATGACCCAGGAACATGCGTTCAAGGCGGCGGAGCTGTGTCTGATCGCCCAGGAGCGGGCGGTTCGCGTAACGGGCTGAGCGTGCTACAATGGTCTCTAGCGAGTTATCCAAGCGAGAACGTTGCTGGAGGAGCGTGTGAGCCGCTTATGCGCCCGGACGATAGCCAGAATCCGAACCAATACATCTATCAGATCGAGCATCCGATCGAATGCTCTTACCGGAACGACTCCCCGATTCACGGGGCGCCGTTCCATTCGCATGCCCATTATGAGGTTTATTACTTCCAGGAAGGCGAATGCACGTACCTGATTGGGGACAAGCTGATGGTGCTTCAGCCCGGCGATCTCATTCTGATGCACGGCATGACGCTGCATTGCGCGAATCCTTCGCCGGATAAGCCGTACGTTCGTTCCATCCTTCACTTCAACCCGGCGTACGTGCACAAGCTGCTGCGGTCGGAGCCGGCCGCCGGCTTGCTTGGCCCGTTCGAGGAGTTGCGCAACGCGAGGCTGTCGCTCGACCCGGAGCAGCGGGCCGAGGTCGAACGCCTCTACGCGCAGATGGCCAAGCTGGCGGAGAAGAGGAAGCGGGAGGGCGGAGCCGGGTCGGCCGCTGCGCTCGATAAGCTCGACGTGCTGTTCCTGGAGCTGCTTCTGCTGATCCGGGGGTGGTTCGAGTCTCCGGCGGGAGAGGGCGAACAGCGGCCGCAGCAGGAGGAGCATGTGCAGGGAGTGCTCTCGTACCTCGAAGAGCATTATGCGGAGGAGCTGACGCTGGACGCGATTGCGGACGCGCTTCATCTGACCAAGCCGTACCTGTCGAATCTGTTCAAGCGGGTGACGGGGACAACCGTGTTCAAGTACCTGTACAACCGCAGGATCAACCAGGCGAAGATCCTGTTCCGCTTCGAGCCTCACCGTTCCGTATCTTCCGTCTCCAAGGCGGTCGGGTTCTCTCATCTGGCGCACTTCAGCCGGCTGTTCAAGACGACCGTCGGCATGAGCCCGCAGCAGTATCGGGGGAGGATAAACGACAGCTCTCGCGAGGTTCCGGGAGCCGCCCGAGAACCCGTCCGAATAAACGCTGAACCCGTGCCGCTGCCGCACCGTTACGATAAATGAGAAGTCAAGGTTGCGTACATGAGGAAATTCTCATCCTTTTCTAAGAAAACGCTTTAGGGCGTTGACTCGCGCGAGGTCCGCTTCACCTTGGAAAAAATTAGGGTGTTTCGCCTGTGCTATAGTGTTCCCAACGACAAACACCGTTCGCTCGGCAAGAATGCATGACGATTCGTTCTGCAAGAAGGCACGGAGGAACGCAGGGAGGGCACTCGGTGAAAGCAGGGAAAGCAGGCGCAGTCAAGAAGAAGCTTATGATGGTCGGTTTGCTCGCAAGCATAGGTTGGTTCGGGATGACGGCCGTTCACTCTACCGGAGCGAGCGCCGCGACAGCCGAGTCGCTGGAATTGCTCTCCATTGGCAAAAACTACATAGGAACCCCATACGTCTACGGCGCGTCCGGCATCTGGGGAACCTCGTTCGATTGCTCCTCCTACACGCAATTCGTGTTCCGCCAGCTCGGCGTCTCGCTTCCGCGAACGTCGTCGGAACAGGCGTACATGGGGACGAAGGTCGATAAAGCTTATCTGAGCGTAGGGGATCTCGTGTTCTTCCGGACGGGAAGCGGCTGGATCAGCCACGTGGCCATCTACGCGGGCGAAGGCAAGATTCTCCACGCGAGCAGCAGCCAAGGGGTTACGCTCTCCGATATGAACAGCACTTATTGGAAGAACGCCTACGTAACGGCGAGACGGATTCTGTAATCGGCACGGTTGCCTGCATGGCGGCATGCGCATAGGCATGCACATATAGAAGAATGAACCACGGCGGATTCTCCGGGCACAGGCCAAGGAGAGTCCGTTCGTGCTTCTGCGCTTCCGCTCGGCATCCGACTCGGGATGCGGCAGGATAGCAGGATGTAGCTTCGACCGCCAAATGCCGCTACAATAGAGACTGGACTAGATAAACGAGTTGGAGGAACATACGCATGCGCATTGGAGCAATCGAAGCGGGCGGCACGAAGTTCGTCTGCGGGATCGGCGACGAGAACGGGATCGTGCTGGATCGGGTCAGCTTCCCGACGGAGCAGCCGGAGAAGACGCTCGGCCAAGTGATCGCCTACTTTAAGGATAAGCAAGTGGAAGCGATTGGCGTCGGCACGTTCGGCCCGATCGATATCGATCCGAATAGCCCGACGTACGGTTACGTAACGACGACCCCGAAGCCGGGCTGGTCGAACTATCCGTTCCTGGACACGCTGAAGAGAGAGTTCGACGTTCCGTTCGGCTGGGACACGGACGTCAACGCGGCGGCGTTCGGCGAAGCGACCTGGGGCGCGGCGAAGGGACTCGACAGCGTGCTGTATTACACGATTGGGACGGGAGTCGGGGTTGGCGTCTATGCCGAGGGGAAAATGGTCCACGGGCTCGTCCATCCGGAGGGAGGGCATGTGCTCACGCGGCGGCATCCGGACGATGCGTATGAAGGCTTCTGCCCGTACCACGGCGACTGCTTCGAAGGCATCGCGGCCGGCCCGGCCATCGAGCGCCGTTGGAAGGTGAAGGGCAGCGAGCTGTCGGAGGACCACCCGGCCTGGCGGATGGAGGCGTTCTACATCGGGCAGGCGCTCGCGAACGCCATCCTGATGATATCGCCGAAGAAGATCATCCTTGGCGGCGGCGTCATGCATCAACTGCAACTGTTCCCGCTCATCCGCGAGGAAGTGCGCAGCAACTTGAACGGTTACGTGAACGCGCAGGCGATCGTCTCGGGGCTGGACGACTACATCGTGCCCCCGGGCCTCGGCGACAACGCCGGCCTGTGCGGCTCGATCGCGCTCGGGCTCCAGGCTTGGAACCAGAATAGATAAGGCATTCGACGGAATCCGCTCCTTCTGGGGGCGGATTTTGTGCTTTTTCCGCGCAAACCGCGATATTTTACGAAATTCTGTTGAAAGCCGGGACTTGCCTGTATACACTATAACCGACTAACCGACTTCTTCGACACGGACCGGACGGGGTATAGAAGTACGGAAGGCGATTCAAGCTATGCCAATACAGAGTGCGCATGCCAATTCGCGGATGCCGATCAAGGGAGGACGGATAGGCCGGTGAGCAACGCCATCATCCAATTCCAGCAAGTCACCATGAGGTACGATAACGACAACGCCATCCTGAAGGACGTCAGCTTCGAGCTCGAGCCCGGCAAGTTCTACACGCTGCTCGGGCCGTCCGGCTGCGGCAAGACGACGATTCTGCGCCTGATCGCGGGCTTCCTTACTCCGTCTCAGGGCGATATCTACCTGAAGGGCAAGCGGATCAACGACGTGCCGGCGAACAAGCGCCAGGTGAACACGGTGTTCCAGGATTATGCGCTGTTCCCGCACCTGAACGTGTTCGAGAACGTCGCGTTCGGGCTCCGCATCAAGAAGCTGAAGCAAGCCGAGATCGACAAGAAAGTAACCGAGGCGCTGCGCTTCGTCAATCTGTCCGGCTACGAGAAGCGGGAGATCTCCGAGATGTCCGGCGGCCAGCGGCAGCGGGTGGCGATCGCCCGCGCGATCGTGAACGAGCCGGACGTGCTGCTGCTGGACGAGCCCCTCTCGGCGCTCGACCTGAAGCTGCGCACGGAGATGCAAGCGGAGCTTCGCGAGCTGCAGCGCCGCCTCGGCATCACGTTTATCTTCGTCACACACGATCAGGAAGAGGCGCTCGCTATGTCGGACGAGATCTTCGTCCTGGACAAGGGAACGATCCAGCAGAGCGGAACGCCGACCGACATCTACGACGAGCCGATCAACCGCTTCGTGGCGGACTTCATCGGCGAGTCGAACATTATCGGAGGAACGATCGTCCGCGATTACCTCGTGAAGTTCGCCGGCCGCACCTTCGAGTGCGTCGACGGAGGCTTCCACGAGAGCGAGCCGGTCGAGGTCGTCATCCGGCCGGAGGATCTGGAGATCACTTCGCCGGAGCAAGGCAAGCTGAAGATACGCGTTGACTCGCAGTTGTTCCGCGGCGTGCACTACGAGATCGTCGGCATCGACGAAGCGGGCAATCGCTGGCTGGTCCATTCCACGCGGAAGGCGACCGTCGGCGAGGAGATCGGGCTCGACTTCGATCCGGAGGCGATCCATATTATGCGCTTCAACGAGACGGAGGAGGAGTTCGACAAGCGAATCGAGCAATTCACCGAGGTGAGCGGCGATGAGGACTAAGTCCCGTAACTTCTACTTGGCTCCGTACCTGCTCTGGATCGTTCTTTTTGTCGCGGCGCCGATCTTGCTGATTGTGTACTATTCATTCCGGGACATCGAGGGCGGCTGGACGCTCGGCAATTATTCGCACTTCTTCACATCCGTTTACCTGAAGATGACGGTCAGCTCCTTCTGGTACGCGCTGCTCATCACCTTCTTCTCGCTCGTGATCGCGTATCCGACCACCTACCTGCTGACGAAGACGAAGCACAAGCAGCTCTGGCTGCTGCTCATCATCGTGCCGAGCTGGGTCAACCTTCTGCTCAAGGCGTACGCGTTCATCGGCTTGTTCGGGACGTACGGCTTGACGAACGAGCTGCTGGAAGCGGTCGGCCTCGGTCGCCATCAGATTCTGTTTACCGACTTCAGCTTCGTGTTCGTGTCGGTGTATATTTTTATCCCGTTTATGCTGCTGCCGATCTACAATTCGCTGGAGGAGCTTAACCCGTCGCTGCTTCACGCCGCGCGCGATCTCGGAGCTTCCGCCTGGACGACGATTCGCCGGGTCATTCTTCCGCTGACGATCGACGGGATCAAGTCGGGCTGCCAGGCGGTGTTCATCCCGTCGCTGTCGCTGTTCATGATCACCCGGCTGATCGCGGGCAACCGCGTCATTACGCTGGGCACGGCGATTGAGCAGCACTTCCTCGTGACGCAGGATTGGGGCATGGGCGCGACGATTGCGGTGTTCCTTGTTATTGTAATGGCGATCATCATGCTGGCAACCGGCGGCAAAAGGAGGGGAGCGAGATGAAGGCAAACGGTGGCTGGAAGTGGTCCCATCTGTATCTGATCGCCGTCTTCGTTGTCCTGTACGCCCCGATCCTCTATCTGGTCGTCTACTCCTTCAACAGCGGCGGGACGATGCACGGGTACGACGGCTTCACGCTGGAGTGGTACGGCGAGGTGTTCTCCGACACCCGGCTGCTCATCATCGTGCTGAACACGTTCGTCGTTGCGCTGTTCTCCTCGCTCCTCTCGACGATTCTGGGCATCGTCGGCGCCATCGCGATTCATCGCGTCCGCCGCCAGCGGACCAAGAGCGCGCTGCTGTCGCTCAACAACGTGCTGATCGTTAACCCGGACGTCGTCATCGGCGCCTCGTTCCTCATTCTGTTCACGATGATCGGCCTGAAGCTCGGCTTCGGCTCCGTGCTCATCTCGCACGTCGCCTTCAGCGTCCCGATCGTCGTGCTGATGATTCTGCCGAAGCTGCAGGAGATGAACCCTTCGCTTGTCGATGCGGCCAAGGACCTGGGCGCGAACGGCTGGGACGTGCTGACCAAGGTCATTCTGCCGTACATCAAGTCCGGCGTGTTCGCCGGCTTCTTCATGGCGCTGACGTATTCGCTCGACGACTTCGCGGTGACGTTCTTCGTGACCGGCAACGGCTTCTCGACGCTGTCCGTCGAGATCTACTCCCGGGCTCGCCAAGGCGTCGCGCTGAACATCAACGCGCTCTCCACGCTGCTGTTCCTGTTCACGATCCTGCTCGTTGTGGGCTACTACCTCATTACCCGGCGCAACGGACGAATTCAGGAAGCGGGTGCCCGTCTATGAAGCAGCTTGTCCGATTGGGAGCGGCCGTTCTGGTCGCGGCCTTCGCTCTCATGTACCTGACCTCGTACCTCAATTCCGAGCAGGGCTACTCCGGCGCGAACACGCTGACCGTCTACAACTGGGGCGATTACATCGACCCCGAGCTGATCGCCGAATTCGAGGCGCAGACGGGCGTCAAGGTCATCTATCAGACGTTCGACTCCAACGAGGCGATGCTGACGAAGGTCGCGCAGGGAGGCACGACGTTCGACGTCGCGGTTCCTTCCGACTATGCGATCAGCAAGATGGTCGAGGAGAACCTGCTGCTTCCCATCGACCACGCCAAGGTGCCGAACCTTGCGAACGTCGATTCGCGCTTCCTCGACCTCAGCTTCGATCCGGGCAACGTCTACTCCGTGCCTTACTTCTGGGGGACGGTCGGCATCGTGTACAACCCCGAGCTCGTCGGCGACTTGACGTTCGACAGTTGGAACGACCTGTGGAGCCCGGAGCTTCGCAACGACATCCTGCTCGTCGACAGCGCCCGCGAGGTGATGGGCATGGGGCTGAACAGCCTCGGCTATTCGCTCAACGACCTCGATGAAGCTCATCTTCAGGAGGCTCTCGCGAAGCTCAAGCAGTTGACGCCGAACGTGAAGGCGCTCGTCGGCGACGAGATCAAGATGCTGCTGGCGAACGAGGAAGCGGCGGTCGGGCTCGTCTGGTCGGGCGACGCCTCGGAGATTCTGAGCGAGAACGAGAAGCTCGACTACGTCGTTCCGCAGGAGGGCTCGAACCTCTGGTTCGACAACATGGTCATCCCGAAGACGGCGAAGAACCTGGAGGCCGCCCACCAGTTCATCAACTTCATGCTGGATGCCGAGGTCGGCGAGCGCAACACGGAGTACGTCGGCTACTCGACGCCGAACGCGGAGTCGTTCAAGCTGCTGCCCGCCGACATCGCGGAGGACGAGCGCTTCTACCCGAACGCGGAGCTGACCGACAAGCTCGAGGTGTACGACAACCTCGGCAAGAAGATGCTCGCGCACTACAACGAGCTGTTCCTCGAGTTCAAGATGCACAGCAAGTAGCCCGGACTCGGCATTTGGCACTCGGCACTCGGCGGCGCGACAAGCCCCTGGGACGCCGATATCCGCGCGGAGAGGCGGGTGCCGGCGTTCGTATGGTTGGCGGTTGGCGCAAGGGGCAGCGGGTGCCGGCATTCGCATAGTTTGCGAGTGGATGGACCACTTTTATGCGAAAAATAGCATACAACCGCCGCCCGACCGCCACGGACGACCACTTTTATGTGAAAAACCGCATACAACCGCTGCCCAACCGCCGCCAGAGGACACTTTTATGTGAAAAACCACATACAATCGCTGCCCAACCGCCACGGACGACCACTTTTATGTGAAAAATAGCATAAATGAAGAAAATTCCGGCTCGAGTTGCCGCATGTATGCGAAAAATCACATAAAACACCGCGATTCCATCGAAATCCCGGCCAACGAATGCTAAAAATCACATAAAACTTCGTGACCAAGGAGACATCGCAACACCTATGACATCATCCGCAACCTTCCGTACCGTAACCGATACGAACAACGAACTGTGGCCGGCTGCGCTCGAGCTTTATCACGAGGCGTTCCCGGACGTGAAGGGGCGCAAGCCGGACCGAATCATCGCCGGCATGTTCGGCGAAGGGCAAGGTCTTCTTCATGCGCTGACCGACGGGGAGAGCGGCGAGGTTCAGGCGATCGCGTTCACGGGCGTGCTGTCCGGCGCGAAGGTGATCCTGATCGATTACTTGGCCGTTCGCGCTTCCTTGCGGGGGCGAGGATTGGGCCGGAGGCTTGTGCGCGAGATCGAAGGAGAGGCCCGGCGGCGCAGCCTGGACGGGCTCTTGATCGAGGTGGAGGCCGAAGCGACGCCGGACAATCTCGCGCGCATCCGGTTCTGGGAGCGCTGCGGCTTCCGGCCGACTGAATACGTGCATTCCTACATCTGGGTGCCGGAGCCGTACCGGGCGATGACGCTGAGCTTCGATTCGGACAATCCGCTGCCCGCCGATGGCAAGAAGCTGTTCAAGTGGATCACCGGCTTCCATGAGCGGGCGTTCCGGAGGAGATAGAATTATTAAACGATCGGAGGCTTTCTTCTGAAGAACGTTAAGGTCAACACTTACTTATGGATCGCGCACGTCATCTATCTTCTTCTCGCAGCACCGTGGTTCGTCGTCGCGCTGATGGCGACGATGGGCTTCGACAACCCGGACACGGACTCGGCCTCCTATCATTGGCTGTTGGCGCTGTACATCGCGAACTGGCTCTACCCGCTTGCGCTTCTGATCTCCGCAGGGACGGCCTGGGCGCTCTACCATCTCCGCAAGTTCAAAGCGGCCGTGTGGGTAAACCAGATCCCGCTGCTGTGGCTCATTCCGCTTCTCTTGCTGCTCGGTTACGTGGTGGCTTCCTGAACATTATCGCTGGCGATGCCAAAAAGCTCCGGTCTCCTGTCATAACAGGGGATCGGAGCTTTTGTGGGTCGGCGGTCAGAGCAGCTTCGAGAGAATGACCGCAGCTTCGGCGCGGGTGGCCGTTCCTAACGGCTGGAACTGCCCGTCTCCCGTACCGGAGACGAGACGGAGGCCGTAGGCGGCGTTGACATACGGCGCGGCCCAAGCGGCGATCCGCTCGCTGTCCGCGAACGGCTTGCTCAGCTCGGCAGCTTGCGTCTTGCCGTTCTTCAGCTCGTAAGCTTTCATAAACATGACCGTCATCTCTTGGCGCGTGATCTTATCGTTCGGCAGGAAGCGGCCGTCCGGGCTCCCGGAGACGATTCCCGCAGCCGCGGCCGCCCGGACTTCTTCGGCGTACCAGGCGTTGTTCGCCACGTCGGAGAACGCGGAGCCGCTGCCGGGCTTCAGCTCGAGAACCCTGGCGAGCAGCGAGGCGAATTCGGCTCTTGTGATGTTGCGCGACGGAGCGAAGTTCCTCTCGTCGATCCCTTCGATCGCATGTTTGGAAGCCAAGTTCGAGACGGCTTGGAACGACCAGTGGGCCGAAGGAAGGTCGTCGAATTGTCTGCTGTATTCCACGGCGGCATAACGGCTGAAGTGATCGACGGACGCCGTCAGGTACCCGTTGGCGATCCGGCCGCCGACATATTCCAGCTTGTTGTTGTCGCCCAGATAGTACAGCCCCGTCTTGTTGGGGTCCGCAGAGTCAGAGAGCTTCAGCTTAAGCTGGACAGGCTGGCTGAAGGTCGTCAGCTTCTTCTCCGCACCGTCTTTGGTTCGGATCGACAGCGTGAAGTCGTACGCTTCGCCCGCCGCGCCGAGCGTCGTGTTGGCAAGCTTCTTCTGAGCGTCCGACAGCGCCTGGCTCAGCTCGTCGGAAGTCAGCTTCGACAGATCGAACACGATGCGCGCGTCCGCTCTCTCGCTCTCGTCGATCAGGGCCAGCAACTGCTTCACAACCTCGGCCGGAAGCTCGGCGGTGACCGGGCCGTTGCTGAGCGAGAGTGTGCTGTCTCCGCTTAAGGCGTCCGCGACGGCGGGAACGTCGATCTGCTCGATCGTCTCGCAGACGCTAAGCTTGACGTAGCCGTTGTCGTTCTTCATCTGCTCGGCGGTAATCGGCTCCAGGCAAGGATCGGTCGCTTCCGCGTCGCTGCTGCCACCACCGCCACCACCGCCACCACCACCGCCGCCCCCGCCGCCGCTGGCAGCGACAGGAGTCGGCCATGCGTAAGCCTGAAGCGAGCGATTGCCGACCTCGTCCACGGCCGCTACGTTCACGTGGTAGGTCTTGCCGTTCGTAAGGCCCGTCAACTGGTAAGAAGTCGCCGTTATCGGGTTCGGCGTCATCAGCGCTCCATCCAGATAAACGAGATAGCCGGCCAGGTCGCTCTCCGTGTTGGGGGACCATTGGATGCTGATGGCTTGGTCTCCCGCGGTTGCGGAGAAGCCGGATGGCTTGGCCGGCGGATTGGCATCTCCAATAATAACGGGGCCGGAACGGAATGTATTGTAGGATGACTCATAGGCATTGGAATTCATAATCAAGATAAAATTACCCTTATCGGTATTCGCGTCGGGAAGCTTGATTTCGTCTCCGGAGCTTGTAGATGACAGCCGAAGGGTGTAGTTCTTGGTGCGATCCAAAGCGGTTTTGTAATTAAATTCGAAACTATAAACGGAATAGCCGGGAGTTCCCGACGACACAAAAGGCTCGGCATGGAACGTGTCAAGAGGGATCGCTGTCCCGCTGCTATCGACAAGTTCGAAGTCGGAAGCGGATAATTCGCTCAAATCGATCTGATAAGGTTGGTAAGTATAACCGCCATTCTCTTGTTTATAAGCCGACTTTAGAATGAAGGATAGGGATGTAAAAGCGTTGTCGGGCGGAGATAACGCCGGGTTAGTGTCGGGGCGGAACGTAAACAAGCTATCGTTTCTTTGTAAAGTATAACCGCTCGGCTTGCCGCTGAAGCCAACGTTTAAATAACCCGGGACATAGAACTGACGCATCGGCGAAATCGGAGATTCCTGACCGAAGCTATCCACGGCGGACACTCCGATATTCTTCACCCGGGACAGGAGCGGGGCGTTATACAAATAATGATTAGAACTGGTGCTGTCGATTAGTTGATTGTCCCGGTAAATTCTATATTCGACTAAGTTAGGTATCGTAAGACGATTCCAGTAAAGAAGGACCTGGGCAGAATCGGGGCCAACATTCAACAGATCAGTATAAGACCACAATATTGGAGCTGGCAACGAATCGTTCCTCGCGAACACGGCCTTCAGCCCCTGCCATTCCGGAAGCAGCTCGTGCACGCTGTCGTCCGTTACCGTTATGTTGCCGATGGAACGGTTGGCCCCTATGTTGCCATTGACATCATAGTAATATTGCGCTCCTTGGTACGCCCGGTTAGCCGAACCCACGAGCTCGGAGGTCATGTCCGTCGGATTGCCCTCGCCGTCGTACACGGAGAGATTGACCGAGGACCGGTCGGAGTAGATGACTCCGTAAATATTGCCGCTGACCGAGTCGTAGACAAGCTTGATGTAGCTGGCGGCGTAGGAGATCAATGGAAAGCTGACGTACAGCAGGAGGCTGGCGAGCAGCGCGATGCTGATTTTGCGAATAAGATGGCGATTCAAGCGTGATTCCCTCCTAAGTAACTCCCTAAACTTACCATATCTATGATACGACAATATCTGCCATTTTCAAGGAGTTAAATTTGATACCGGCTTATTTCGCTTTAATATCCATCGCCTTCAGAGTATCGCTCCAATGAACATAGACGGAGTAATGGGGGAGGGCGCGCAGGGCCGAGTCCATCTCTTCGAGAGCCATGAGCTTGTAACCGGCAGAACCGGTCCTTAGCGCTTCGGATTGATAGAGCTTGGCGAGCTGAAAATGCGCGGAGTGCGTCCAAGGCATCAAGCGAGCGGACTGCCGCATCCAATGAATGGCTTCTGCCGGGTCGGAAGCGGCCAGCCGCATCGCCGCCGACTTCATTCCGTAGCCTGCGGCCAGCCAGCCGAAGCCGATCGTCGCCGCCAGACACGCGCATATCGCCGCCGTTCTGAATCCGCGCAGAGGAGGGGACGCCGGAGCCGCGGAGGAGTCGTGTCCCGCCGGTCTTCCCGTCCAATCGAGCAGCACGAACAGCAAAGCGGAGCAGAGGGGGAAAATCAAGTCGAGGTCGAAGGCGGCATGGACGAGGAGCAGCAAGACGGCAAGCAAGGGAAGCGGCTTCCTTATCCCGGACTTGGCGTATCGGACGAGGGGCCAAACGATCAGAAGACCGAGGACAAGCAATCCGACGATTCCGACATCAAGCGCCGTCTGAAGGTAGAACTGGTGCACGAAACGAACGAAGTAACGGTTCGGATGCGCCGTCTCCCAGCCCCCGGCGCCGAGACCGAACAGCCAATGGCCGGAGAACAGGCTCCAGCCGTCCGCCCAGTACATTCGCCTCAGAACGAATTCGGGAGCGTTCCAGCCCAACTCGGAGAAGCGTTGCCGAATATTGTCCGAGGCGATCAGGACGGCGGCTGCGGCGACCGGCACCGCCGCGGCGGCCAAGCTTAACCATACCGGGCGTCGGCGGTTAACCGCCGAGCTGCGGCCCATGAACAGCATCGCCAGGCTGCCGATGACGAACAACGGGATAACGGCCCGCGACCCCGTCTGAATCAGTCCGATCGCCTGAACGGCTGCGAGAGCCAGATAGATTTTCCCATGATGCTCCCGGTAAGCCGCGACAGCGATCCAGCAGCCGACCGCGAGCAGGGCGGCGAGCGCGTTGGCGTAACCGAACGTTGACTCCAGCCGTCCGTTGCGGAACAGATGAAGGGCCCACCCCCACAGCACGAGGAAGGAACCGGCCCACGCCCATTGCCGAATGAACTTGGCGGCAGCCTCCTCGGGCAGAGAGGAGAACAAGAGCAGGACCGGAAGCAGCCCGGACAGCCGGGAGGCTTCGACAACGGCCGCTTCGACATCCGCCGCATAGAACACGGACAGCCAATAGAGGGCAAGCAACAGCAGCACGGCGACAATCCATGCGCGCGTCCGGCTGATGGACCGGCTGAGCGAGCCGTTCCGGAGGAAGAGGGCGACAGCCAGGCAGAGCAAGGCATTCGCCGGCAGGAAGACCGCTTCGTAGAAGTAGCCCGCAAGCAAGACCCCTGCCCACAAGTAGGCGGCAAGGACAAAAAAAGCAAATCTCTCGGCAGGAGAACGAGAGGATAATCGAGAATTGGTGATTGTCATACTAATGAGTTTCGACGGTATTCTGCCTATTCCTACTTCACTTCGGAAATTTCGGGCGGGCGAACGGAGCCGAACTGGCGTTCCATCCCGTTATGATTTACAATTCGGGGTAGAGACCATGAACTTCTTGTCGAGGAGGGCTTGCGAGGTGCTGTTCTACATACTTGCGGTCGTCATGCTGGCGGCCGATCAACTGACCAAGGCATGGGTAAGGAGCAACCTGGACATCGAAGAGACAACGCAGGTAGCAGGCGTACATATGATTCACTACAACAATACGGGGGCGTCGGGGAGCTTCTTCCAGGGCTACGGGCAATGGTTCGTCCCGGTCGCCGTCGTCGTGCTCGCCGTCGTCCTGTACAGCCGGTATCGGGGCAAGCTGAGGTCGGTTCCGATGGAGATCGGAACGGGGCTGTTCGTCGCCGGGGCGGTCGGCAACGCGATCGATCGGCTGCTGTACGGCGGAGTAACGGACTTCATCCAGTTCAGGGAAGGCATCGTCGCCAATATCGCGGACCTGTGCCTGAACGTCGGCATGATCGTCATTCTGGTTGCGATGTTCTTCGGGCGGAAGAAGGCGGGGCAGCCGGCGAAGCATTTTCCATAAGCGGCAGGCAATAAGCGGCATAGACAATCAAGAGGCAGTCTCATCGGTCCGGGCGACCGGCGGAGACTGCCTCTTCTTCTTCCCGTTGCGCTCGGGATTCCGTTGCGCTCCGGATTACACTCTGAGATTCCGGTACACCATCAGCGCGGCCCCGAAGGAGACGGCGTCCTCCTGAAGCGTCCCCTTGCTGAACTCGGGCCGGTATTCGTCCGAATGGTAGACGCTTCGCGCCGCTACCTGCGTCGCGATGGCGAAGGCGTCCTCGTAGGCGGACAGCAGGGCGCCGCCGAGAATGACCTTCTCCGGGTGCAGCACGTTCACCAGATTGGCGAGTCCGACGCCGAGGTAGGAGGCGGACTGGGCGAACAGCTCCTGAACGAAGACGTCCTCCTGATTCAGGGCGATGAGCAGATGGTCGAAGTTCAGCTCGTCCGGGCCGCCTGCGATGGCGTTCAGCACCGACTGCCCGCCCAGCTTCAGACGGCTGCGCGCCTGCTTCTCGAGCGCCTGGATCGACGCGAACGCCTCGAGCGCGCCGTAGTTGCCCTTCTCCTGAAGCCGCGGCCCGTCGACCTGGATGATCATCTGGCCGATGGAGCCTTCCATGTCGGTGGCGCCGTAGACGATGTGGCCGCCCGACATGACCGCCGAGCGCAGCCCGACGCCGACGTGAACGTAGAGCATATGCTTCACGTTCTCGTCGCGCAGCGCCCAATGCTCGCCGAGCAGCGCAGCGTTCGCGCCGTTCTCGAGCGCGCAGGGAATGCCGAGGCGCTCCTCGAGCAGCCGGCGGATCGGCACGTTCGTCCACCCCGGCGAAGGGAAGTGGAGCGGCTTCTGGATGACGCCTTCGCCCGAATGGAGCGGCCCGACGGCGCCGATGCCGAGCCCGAGAATACGCTCCGTCACGATTCCGTGCTCGCGGCGCGCCTTCTCGAGGAAGGATTCGACCCGGCCGATCAACTGATCGGGGGTCATTCGCTCGTCCATTCTCCAGCGGTCGAACGCGAGCTTGTTCATATTCATGTCGAAGACGGCGACGGAGGAATAGCTGCGCGAGATCTCCAGCCCTGCCGCATAGCCGTATTCGGGATCAAGCCGATAGAGCAGCGGTCTTCGGCCGCCGGTGGAATCGCCGTGGCCGCTCAACTGCAGCACGTTCTCGGCGATCATCTCCTCCAGCAGCCGGGTGAGGCTTGTGCTCGTGAGGGACAACGCTTCCATCAGCTCTCCCTTGGAGACGATGCCTCGGTCCAGCAACCGGTCGAATATGCGTTTCTTGGGGGATGGAGCAGGCGGAGCGGGGAGCGTGCTCATCGGAAGTCCCTCCTCTTAAGCCGATTAAAATGATAGGATTTATCAATCGTACTTATTATAGTTGACGGACCGCGATATGGCTAGTGCGATCTCGTTCCGACCCCACTTTGTTTCATTTGTTATAGAACTCCCTCTAATCCACTCGGAATCCCATCTATAAGATGGCCGTTTTTCAGGCATCAGAAACTTTTATTCCCCATTTTCGCCAAACTTAATTCCAAAACGGAATAAAGATGGTATGATAGAAGGACTTAATGACGTACGGGGGAATTGCGATGCCGACAACCATGAGAGAACAAACAAGCAAGCTCGCGGAGCTGTTCCGAATCTTCCTGCGAATCGGGCCGATGACGTTCGGAGGAGGCTTCGCCATGATTCCGCTGATCTCCGAAGAGGTGGTCGCCAAGCGGGAGTGGCTGGAGGAGAAGGAGCTGGACGACATGCTGTCCGTGGCAAGTGCGGCTCCGGGGGGAGTCGGGGTGAACGCGGCGGCCTTCATCGGGTATCGAAGAGCGGGCGTCGCGGGTGCGATTGCGGCGGTTATCGGCGTGACGCTGCCGACGTTCGCGATCGGGCTGTTGTTCTACCTGTTCTATTCGCTGCTGGAGAACAACGTCAAGGTGCAGGCGGCGCTGCAGGGCATCCACGGCGCGGTCATCGGACTGATGGTGACGACGGCGTACCGCATGTCCAAGGCGGCCATCTTCGACAAGATGACGATCGGGCTGGCCTGCCTGTCGCTGCTCGGCTTGACGGTGTTCGGGCTGAATCCGCTCTGGGTCATCTCCGGCGGCACGCTGATCGGGGTCGCCTATCTGTTCGTGGAGGAGAAGCTGGGTCATCGGATTGCGACCGAGAGCCGCAGGAAGGCGAAGAGAGCCAAGCCGGAGGCGGTCGGTCCGGAATATTACATCTAGCGGGAATGTATATCTAGGGAGGAGGCACGATATGCTTAAGGCTTTATTGCTTGCGTTTCTGAAAATCGGGCTGTTCTCCTTCGGAGGAGGGTACGCGGTTCTGCCTTCCATTCAGGCGGAGGTGGAGGGGCACGGGTGGCTGACGCAGGACGACTTCGCCCGTGCCATCTCGATCGCGGCGATGTCCCCCGGCTCCATCGCGACCAACGGCGCCACGCTGATCGGATATCGGATCGACGGCTTCGGAGGAGCGCTCGCCGCGACGGTCGGCATTCTGCTGCCGTCTCTTGTTCTGATCGTTCTGGTCGCCATGTTCTTCTATCGAATGCGGGACAGCAAGTGGATGCGCTACGTGCTGTACAGCCTGCGTCCGATCATCACGATGCTGATCCTGTACGCGGCGATTCGCCTGCTCGGAATCGGCGGGGGCAGCGGGGGCGGAGCCGCAGGGCTGAACTGGACGTTCATCGCGACGCTGCTCATTATCGGAGGCTGCGTGTTCGGCATGCTCCGCTACAAGCTGCACCCGGTGCTTGTGATTGTTGCCTCGGGGCTTACCGGCATTGTTCTGTTCTGACCCCAAGCGGGTTAGAGCGATTCGAACAGCCGAAGCTCCTCCGCCTTGCGCAGCGCCTGCACCCGCGTCGCGACGCCGAGCTTGCCGTAGATGCGGCTCAGGTACACCTTGACGGTCCCTTCGGTCAGGTGAAGCCTCTCCGCGATCTCCCGGTTGACCGCTCCGCGGGCGGCCTCCAGCAGCACGGCCGTCTCCTTCGGAGACAGGAGCTCCGGAAGCTCGTCCGGACGCTGCCGCTGCGCCTTCCGGGGGAACAACTCCAGCAAGGCCGCGACGTAAGGCCCCGGCGCGCGCTTGGCTCCTTCGCAATCGATCTCCCCGCGCTCCAGCGCTTCCTTGAACTGGGACAGCAAGGAGAGCATCGCTTCTCCTTCATCCAGGAACGACCGGATGTACCCGTTGTCCGCTCCGTATTCCAGAGCCTCCCGCAGGCGTTCGAACGCCTGGCCGCGGAAGCCGCGCTGCGCATTGAGCAGCGCCTGCAGAATTGCGACCTCCACGATTCCCGATATGCAGTTCTCGCGATGGCTTAAGCGGCCGAGCTTCCCGAGCAGGCCGAGCGCTTCCTTCTCCTTGCGCTTCATGCCGAGCAGCCGGGCATAGGCGATATATTCGGAATAACGAAGAAGGGAAGGACTGTCGTAAGCGGACAGCTTCAGGGAAGCCAGCGCCTTCTCCGCCCGGAAGACGTTCCCCTCCTTCAGATCAAGGCACGCCTTGAACGCAAGCATCGAACCCAGCCAGACCGTCTCCTCCAGCTCCTCCCGGACAAGCTCAATCGCCTGATCGAGCTCGGAGCGGGCGTCCTTGAAGCGCCCTTCCGCCGCCAGCAGACGAACGCGGGTGAGCCGGTTCGGCACGAACAGGCCTCCGGTCCGGCTTCGGCGGGCGATCGGCTCGACTCTGCGCAGCAGCCGGGAGCAGTCGGCCAGGCGATTCCATTCGCAGTACCCTTCGGCGAGAGACTGGAGGATGTACTGGGTGAACAGTGAATCCCCCCAGCCGTGCTCCTCCAGAATCCCGACGATCCGCAGGGCAATCGCATCGGTCTCGGCATTCTGCATTCCTCGCAGGCCGAATGCCGTTCGCCGGACAAACGGTTCGTTCGTGTTGTAGTTGAAGCGATACAGCCAGGGACTCTCCGGGAGCATGTCCGGGATTCGATCGGCATAGGCGTACCACTGCTCGTAGTCGCCGGTGGAGAAGGCCAGGTTGATCTTCGCGAAGAACAGGCCGCTTCTGCTCTCCTGAAGGGCGTCGCCCGGTTCCATCGCTTCGGTCAGCCGCTCCAGCCGCCGCAGTTCCTCCGCGGCATCCGCGAACTCGCCGGTTACGATCAGCGTGAACGCGCAGAGCAGGCTCAGCTCGAAGGGAAGCGCATCCTGCGGAATTCGGCGCATCCACCGCAGCAAGGTGCTCCACTCGCCCCGCTCGAGGACGGAGGCGATCTGCCCTCCCAGCAGCGGCACGGACAGAGCGGCATCTCCGGCTTCGAGCGAATGCTCCAGCGCCTCCTCCGGCAATCGGCGCTCGGCGAGATGGCGTGCGGCCAGGCGGTGAAGCTCGGGAATCAGCGCCGCGTCTTCCTGCTCAAGCTGCTCTCTCAGGAACTTCGCGAACAGGTGGTGGTAGCGGTGCCAGCCTCCGGCGTCGTCAAGCGGGACGAGAAACAGGTTAAGCCGCAGCAGCCGCTCGAGCATCTCCCGGCCGTTATGCTCCGGCGCCAGCGCTTCCGCGGCCGCGGCGTCGAAGCGGGAGAGCACCGACGTCCGCAGCAGAAATTCCCGCAGCTTCGAAGGAAGACGGCCGAATACCTCGTTCAGCAAGTATTGGACGTGGCTTCGGTCCGTCCCTGCGTACTGCCGGAAGAAGCGGTCGGGGTCGTCGTGCTCCTTCAAGGTCAAGGCGATCAATTGCAAGCTGGCCGCCCAGCCTTCGGTCCACTTGCACAGCAGTCCGAGCCGCTCCTCGGTGAGCGGGATGGCCGCCGATTGGTCGCAGAACCGGCGGATCTCGTCCTCCGTGAACAGAAGCTGGTCCGGCCGGATGTCGAGCAACTGCCGGCGCACCCGCCACTTCGCCGCGGACAGCGGAAGCTCGTGGCGGCTGGCGACGATCAGGCGAACGTGGCCTGGCATTCGCTCGATCAGGTAGTCGATGCTGGCGTGAATGGAAGGGTCAGCGATCGAATGGTAATCGTCCAGCACGATGGCAATCGAATCCCCCTCAAGCGGCTCCAGCTCGGCGAGAAGAACGTCTACGATCGTCTCGATCGTTGTGCTCGGGTAGCCGCCGAGCAGCGGAGCCATTCTCTTGTCGAGCTCGCCGGACACGATGCGGGAGACGGAAGCGATCAGGTAACGCCAGAACTTCATCAGATCGTTGTCCGTCTCGTCGAGGGAGTACCAGGCGACGCGAAGGGAGGCGCTCTCCGCCCACTGGCTGACAAGAGTTGTCTTGCCGTATCCGGGGGGAGCGCTGATGAGCGTCAGCCGCCGCTCCGGGACAAGCGCGAGTGTGCTCAGCAGACGCTCCCGGCGAATCTCTTCGCGCCTTGGAACGGGGGTTCTGATTTTCGTTAGGAGCACGACATTGCCCGGCATTGCATATCCCTGCCTTCTTCGACTCGATTCGGTTCCTGGTTCGGTTCCTATTGTTACACTATAGCATCACCGGGAGAACTCGTGAACCCGGCTCCAGGTGGCTCCTCCGTCGTCCGACGTGAACAAGGCGGACGGCTCGGAGGAGTCATTGGCGACCAGCCAGATATGATCGGCATCGGTCGCCGCGAGAAGCTGCTGTCCGTAGCCGGGGAATTCGTCCTTGACCGCGGTCCAGCTCTTGCCGCCGTCCGTCGTGCGGACGAGCGTGTTCGGCGTATCGCAAGCCTGGCACTGGCCGCCCGCGATCGCCGTCTTCGGATCGACGACATAGAGATCGCCGGGAGACGTGCCGAGGCCGTCGGCCGGCTTGTTCTTGTCGTCCATCGTGAATCCGGGAGCGGGGCCCGAGCCGGCGCCGTTCTTGACGAGAACGGGTGTCCACGACTTGCCGCCGTCCGACGTGTGGAACAGCGAATACGACGTCTGGGTCATGCCGGAGTCCCCGATCAGCTCGATCCAGACGTCGTTCCCGCCTGTCGAACGAATGACGGCGTTCGTCGGCACGACCTCCGATTCCCGCGTGAAGACGACCGTCCATGTCTTGCCGTCGTCCGCGCTGTGCAGGAACTCGAACTTGCCGCTGCCCTTCCGCACCGCCCAGCCGTTCTTCGCATCATGGAAGTAAACATCGCCGATCAGCCCCTCCGGCTCTCGCGGCGTCGCCCAGGTCGCTCCGCCGTCGGTCGTGCGGGAGCTGCCGCTGAAGCCTTCCTTCTCGCTGCGGAAGTGAAGGAAGCCGTTGTCCGGCACGACGCCGGCCTCGCTCCAACTGTCTCCGCCGTCCGTCGAACGGATCAATTGCAGCCCCTTGGAGCTTTCCGTATCCAAGGTCGCCCATACTTGGCGGTCGTTCAACGCGAAGATCTGGACGACGGGGGACGACTGCGAATATTGCACCTTCCAGCTCTTGCCGCCGTCGTCTGTTCTCGCGATCCAGCCGTCTCCTCCGGCCCAGCCGATCCGGTCGTTCGCGAGCCTCAGCGCCGTTACCGCTCCTGTCGGGAGCTGCCCGGCAGACGAGGAGGGAGCGGATGAAGATGAGGGCTCCGCGGGAGACGACGGGGAAGCGGCGGGAGAAGAGGACGTATCGGACGGAGAGGAGGACGGGACGGAGCCCGAAGCGGAATTCGAGGCCGTCTGCGACTCGCTCGGCAGCGTCGTATTTGCATTCCCGCCCGAGCCTTGGCAGCCGGAAGCGAACAAGAGGGAGGCTGCCAGCAGCGGCAGGCCGAGATTTGACCAATGGACTTTTCTAATCATGAGTTGTGCACCGCCTTCGCAGAAGTATTTTCATCTTACCAATAAGACATTACCCATTAGACGCAGCGAAGGCCGTCAGGGTTGCCGATCGGACAACACAATCTGGAACAGCAATGACCGAATTCGTCATTGTCAACAGCCGCTCCATCTCTTATTCTCTTGATGGAGGCGATCGCGATGGAACGGCAATGGTGGCAAGAAAGCGTCGTGTATCAGATTTACCCGAGAAGCTTCATGGACAGCAACGGAGACGGCATCGGCGACCTGCAGGGCATGACGAGCAAGCTGGATTACTTGAAGGAGCTGGGCGTGGACGTCATCTGGCTCAGTCCCGTCTACGACTCCCCGAACGACGACAACGGCTACGACATCCGCGACTACCGGGCCATCCTGCCGGAGTTCGGTAAGATGGAGGACTGGGAGGTCTTCCTTGCCGAAGCGCACGCGCGAGGCATCAAGCTCATCATGGACCTCGTCGTCAATCACAGCTCGGACGAGCACGCCTGGTTCGTCGAATCAAGCTCTTCCCGCGACAACCCGAAGCGAGACTACTACATCTGGAAGCCCGGCAAGGACGGGAAAGAGCCGAACAACTGGGTGTCCGTCTTCGGCGGCTCTGCGTGGAAGCGCGACGAGCGAACGGACGAGTACTTTCTCCATCTCTTTTCCCAGAAGCAGCCGGATTTAAACTGGAGCAACCCGGAGCTTCGGCGGGAAGTGTACGACATGATGACGTGGTGGCTGGACAAGGGGATAGACGGCTTCCGGATGGACGTCATCAACTTCATCTCGAAGGACGAGGCGTACCCGGACGCTCCGGGCGGAGCGGACGCGCGCTACCAATGGGGCGGCCAGTTCTTCATGGACGGTCCGCGCATCCACGAATTTCTGCAGGAGATGAACCGCGAGGTGCTGGCGAAGTACGACTGCATGACGGTCGGCGAGATGCCCGGCGTGCAGCCGGACGAAGCGGCGCTCTATACGGCGCCGGAGCGCGGCGAGGTGAACATGGTGTTCCAGTTCGAGCACATGGACCTCGATTCCGGCAACGGCAAGTGGGACGTTCGTCCGTGGCACCTGAAGGCGCTGAAGGAAGTTACGTACAAGTGGCAGCGAGCCTTGATGGGGCGAGGCTGGAACAGCCTGTACCTGAACAACCACGATCAACCGCGTGTGGTGTCGCGGTTCGGCAACGACGGGGAATTCCGCGTGGCGTCCGCGAAGATGCTGGCGACTTTTCTCCATATGCAGCAAGGCACGCCATACATCTATCAGGGAGAAGAGATCGGGATGACGAACGTGCGCTTCCCGTCGATTGACGATTACCGCGACATCGAGACGCTGAACTACTACCGCGAGGCGATGGAGGGCGGCGCGGACGAGAGTGTCGTGCTGCGCTCGATTCACGCGAAGGGGCGCGACAACGCGAGAACTCCGTTCCAATGGGATGCCGGCCTGCAGGCAGGCTTCACGACGGGCGAGCCGTGGATTGCGGTCAATCCGAACTATCCGGACGTGAACGCAGCGGCTGCGCTGGCGGATCAAGACTCGATCTTCCATTATTATCGCCGCCTGATCGCACTGCGCAAGAAGCACGACATCATCGTCTACGGAGACTTCGACATGCTCGATTGGGATCATCCGGAGGTGATGGCCTACGTCCGGACGCTGGAAGGGCGCAGGCTGCTCGTGGCGCTGAACTTCTACGGCGGCGAGCCGGAGTGGAGCCCGCCCGCGGATGCGGTCGGCTGCGAGGCGGAGCTGCTGATCGGGAACTACGCGGAAGCTCCGGAGACCGAGGGGGCGCCGGAAGCGGCGACGGGGGCGGAGACGGCAGCGGATACGGGGACGGAGAGGCGGCTGCGGCCGTTGGAGCCGGTAATTCGGCTTCGGCCTTACGAGGATCGGGTGTATTTGCTGTAAGGGGCCGCCCCCAAGAAGAGGCGCTGCGTCAAAAGCCCAAAGCCAAGCGTCAAAGCCCAAAGTTAACGCCAAAAGAGGAGCCGCCTGTCGGGCGAGCTCCTCTTCCTATTAAAGGCTACGGTGTCACCGTCACATTGTCGAAGTAGGCTCTCGTATTGGCGTACACGCGTGCGCCAATCTTGCCGGAGACGTGCGCGGTGTCGGTGACGGCGAACTGGAGCGTGCCGTTCTGGTAAACCGAGATGTCGGCGCCGTCCCCGACGATCTTGTACGTGTAGAACGTATCGGCCGCCACGCTTGGATTGGCGTAGGCCAGCGTCGTCTTGACGCCGCCGACCGACTTGACCAGCTCCAGCTTGCGGCCGGTCCGGTCATTGTTTTTCAAGTACAGCACGTAGTAGTTGTCGCTGTCCGTGTAGCGGAACAGCAGGCCGGCGTCCTTGTTGCCGTTCGTGTTGCTCGTGACGCTGACATCGGCCTGCAGCGTGTAATCCGTCCAGGCGGCATCGCCCGCCACGGAGAAGCTGTTGCCGCTGCCCGCCTGCCCGACATATTGCCCCGCCTGCACCGACCAGGTGCCGCTCGTCGCTGTCCAGCCGTCCGCGACCCCGTCCTCGAAGTCCTCCTCCAGCAGCATTGCTGTCCCCGTGCCGCCGCCGACATTCGGCCCGGATTGCACGGCGCTCGACACCGCATCCGACGTCGTATCGGTCGTATGGAAGTAGTACGAATGGACGCCAAGCGGCAGCTTGGCCGTATATGTGTAGACTTTGCCGTCCGTGTAGGTCGTATCGCCCGGATCGGCTGCGCCCATCGCATGGACAACGCCGTCCAGCAGCAGCTCGACCGCGAACGGCGGCTCATTGTCGGCATCGGTGTAGGTGACGCTGAACGTATAGTCCGTCTCGGTATCCCCATCGGCATGGTCGACGCCGCCGCCGGTCAGCGTCGGGGCGCTGCCTGCCGCGGTATTGGTCGCCTTGATCTCGTCGATGAGCAGCTCGCCGTAGCCGACGGCGGCCTGGTTCAGCCAGATGGACAGCGTTGCCTGCTTCTTGTTGACGGCCGGCGTCAGCGTATCCAAATTATACGTCAGGTCGGTCCACTCGGTCGGCACGGTCGCCCAGCCGCCGGTCAGGTTGTACGTGCGCGAGCCGTCCGACAGCTCGATCTTGATGCGCAGATTGGCGTAGCCCGGATTTTTGACCGTGAAGTCCAGATAGCGATAGCCCGACAGGTCGACGGAATCGTGCCACGGCTGGAACTTGGCGTACGAGTTGGTCGCGGTCGGCGTCTGCGTGAACAGACCGGCCGTGCGTCCGTCCGCGGTCGTCTTGGCGAAGGTCGCCGTGCCGCCGTTCTGGGTGTACCAGTTCACCCACTCGTTGTTGCCGCCGGTCGAGCCCCACAGGCCGCCTCCGCCGAAGTCGTCGTACAGGAGCGGGTGGGATGGATCGGGCAGCGGCGCGGCGACCGTATAGTGCGTCGAGCTGTAGGTGTAGCTGCCCGCGGCGTCGGCGGCCCGAATGTCGATGCGCTTGTTCGTGTACGGCGCCGCCGCGCTCTCGTCGACCGTTGCGGCGTAGACGGTGCCGGAGACGGACATGGGGACGTACGGACCGCCTTGGCCGGACGTCGAGTACGACACATCGGTCAGCCCTGTCGCCGAACCGGCGAATACGGTGACATCGCCGCGCACATAGTCGCCGATGACGGGAGACAGCGCCGGCAGCCGCGGCGGTGCGGAGGCGCCGGCCGAGCTGGCCGAAGGCTGGCTGCCGAGGCCCATGATCGTGTACAGCAGCCCCGCCTCGATGCTGATGCTGAATTCGTTGTACCGCCACTGGTTCGTATCGTCCGCATACAGCGAGCGGTCCTCATACCAGGGGCTGACACTGGTCTTGTCCTTCGTATCCTTCATGTTCGGCCCGCTCACCATCGCGCCGGGGAAGACGATGCCGGGGTTGCTCGCATTGCCGTTCGCACCCTCGTCATAGCGCGTGTGCGGGTAGGTGACGAAGTCGGTGCCGATGCCCGATACCCAACTGATGTTCCACGGATTCTCTCCGAAAATCCAGTAGATGCCCTTCTCGACGGCGCGCAGCGCGGCAGGATCGCCGAACAGCTCGTAGTAGCGCATCATGTCGCCGAGATAGGAGGCGTGCGGCTCGTTGACGCCGAAGTTCTTGAACTGGTTCAGCACGCCGTACGGCGTATCGTCCGCAGACGACAGGAAGAAGTCGACCTGCTGCTTGAGCAGGCTTTGAATATGGGTCTGCGTCGCGCTGTCGGCGACCGGATAGAACTCCGCCAGCGACATCGGGCGCATATCCCAATAGTTCGTCGATTGCAGGTCGGCGAAGCTCAGCGTAGCGATGTTGGATGCCGCGGCATCCCGGTAGTCCGGATCGCCGGTCAGCAGGTACAGCTCGACATCGGCCAGCAGCTTGGCGTTCGGGATGCCGCCGCGCGTCGCGTAGGAGCCGACCGGGCCGTCCGGATGAGCGACGACATAGTTGTAGAAGACGACGGCTGCGGCTTCGCAATCGTCCGCGAAGTTCTCCAGCGCGGCGACCTGTGCGGAGGCGACATCGCCCTGGGCGATCGCCTCGCGGATCGCGCGGGCCGTCGCCGCGAGCGCGCCCGCCGCCTTGGCCGAGCCGGCGACGCCGAGCCCGCTCAACCGGCGATCGTCGGCGGTGCCGTTCACATTGTCGGTGGACTTCTCCGGATGGACGAAGGAGGCGTTGTTCTTCAGATCGTACAGCGCGCCCCCGAGCTGGTCGGCGAACTTGATCAAGTATTCGCTGCCGAACACGGCTTCGTCGACGAGATCGGGAATGCCGTTGCTGTCGTTGTCGTATTTGACGGCGGCGGCGTCCGCGTGGCGGACATAGGCGAGGGCAAGCTCGGCCGCGACCCACTGGTTGCCCGCATACTTGCCGTAGTCGCCGGCATCGTACCAGCCGCCCGTCAGATCATAATGCGTCGTGCCGTCCTCGGAGGCGGCGTCGTCAAGATGACCGGCCTCGTGATAGAGCTTGGCGGAGGGCGCGGCTGTGCTGTAGCCGGCCGGATAGGCGTCCTCCGTTGCCGTGCCCGACCGCAGCAGCCGGTAGAACGCGGTCATCTCGTCCTTGTAGTCGGTCCAGACGTTGGTCTTGATCGGGAACGGATAGGACGAGACGCCGTTGCTCGCGACCGTATAGCCGTCGCCCGTCGCGGACACCGATGTGAAGTCGGCGCTGTAGACATGGCGGTCCCAGACGAAGCCCTCGTAGGTCAGCGTGCCGGAGGCGGCAACCGCGCCGCCGCCGTCCTTGACCTGGTAGCTCAGGTCGGTCAGCGGCTGCGTCGACACGACCTGCGCGTTCTTGAAGCCGCCGGCATTGTAGCCGGCCTGGCTGACGACGACGTCGACGGCCTCATTCGACTGCGTTACGACGGGACCCGACTGGACGGCGGTGCGCACCTCGTCCGAGGTCAGGTCGCCGGCGCGGAAGAAGTGCGTATGCGAGCCGGCGGGCAGCTTGGTAATATAATAGTAGCTTTTGCCGTCCGTATAGGTATGATCGTTGCCGTCGGCCTCAAGCATATCGTAGACGGTATCGTCGACGACAAGCTGCATCGCGTACGGCTTCTGGTTGTCGGCGTCCGTATACGACGCGGTAAAGGTGAACGACGTATTCTGGGTGTAGACGACCGAGTTGGCGGTCATGCCGCCGGTCAGCACGGGCGCGGTGCCGCCGACGTCCGTCAAGGCGGAGATGTCGTCGATAAGCGTCTCGCCGTAGGCGCCGCCGGACTGGCGCAGCCAGATCTCCAGCTTGACCGAGCTCTTCTTGAGCGCGGGCGCGAGCGTATTCAGGTCGTATTGACTGGTCGTCCAGCTCGTCGGCACCGCGGCCCAGCCCCCGGTCAGGTTGTAGGTGGCCGTGCCGTCGTTCGCCATGATCCGGATAAGCGAGTCCGGGTAGCCCGGATTCTTCAGCGTGACATTCAGATAGCGATACGGCTCCAGGTTCACGGACTCGTTCATCGGCTGGAACTTGGCCCACGACGAGCCGGAGGCGGGCGTCTGCGCGAACTTGCCGACCTGGCGCGAATCGACGGTCGTCTTGGCGAAGGTGCCGCTGCCGCCGTCCTGGTTGTACCAGTTCGTCCAGTTCTGCTTGAACAGGCCGCCGCCCGCGAAGTCGTCGTACAGCAGCGGGTTGCCGGGTCCCGGCAGCGGCGCGACCGCCGCCGAGACTGTGCCGAGCGGCGCGAGCAGGCCGAACAGCAGCGCGAGGCACAGCCAGCCGGATAGCGCCCGGGCTGCCGGGCGCAGGCGGAGCCGAGGGGGAAAGCTTCTCATCAAACATTCCTCCATCTCATAATTTGGAATCGCTTACAGCTACATCGTAACGGCGAATAAACGCTTTAACGAGGATGTAATCTCGCGAATTTGTGATCTATTCAAGCGGATTGGAGGGGGAAGCGGAACGGCAAAGCCGCGATCCGGCGCCGGTCGAATTCGTCGGCCTACCATCCATCGGTCTCACATCCGTCGACCGGACATCTGTCGGCCTTACATCCGTCGATCTGACGTTCGGCGCGCCTGCCGCACAAAATCATGCCGCGGCAAGGGTTCGCGCTCCCGTCCGTCGAATATAAAATTCATTTGCCTTAACCGCTTGCCGGATAACTCGGACAGCTCGCCTGCACAACTCGCTATGATCCATCACAAACTCGCGATAAAACGTCATATTCACGGCCCCGCCGCCGTACTACGATGGGGGCGGACAGATTCTTGAGAACAGACGGATGGGGGCCAAGAATAGATGGAACAGGACAGCAGGCCGGAGCCGGACAGCAGGCCGTTAGGCTGGGAGCAATTGATACAGGATGCGGAGGCCGGCATGACGACGGATTGCCATGCCGTGCCCGTATGGCGCATCCCCGGATTTTACGACGACCGGGAGGGGCACTGGGCGGCCAAGCTGCTGATGGAGGCGGACGCGCAAGCGGCTTATGCGACGGCGCTCGCTTACCGGCTGACCGGCGAGCGCCGGTATGCGACCAAGGCCGCGGAGCTGCTGGACGGCTGGGCGAGCGTCAACCGTGCGTTCGCGGAGAATGACGGGCCGCTGGTGTCCGCCTATCTCGGCACAGGGCTGCTGCGGGCCGCGCTGCTGCTGAAGCCCTTCGACGGCTGGACGGCCGCGCGCCGCGCGGCCTGGGCCCGCTGGCTAACGGACGTATGTCTTCCGGCCTGGGACGGCATCCCCGGACGCAACAACTGGTGGAACTGGAGCTTGCTTGCGCAACTGACCGCCTATGCCTATCTGGAGGATATGGACGCTTTCCGGTCGGAGGTCGAGCAGCTCAAGGCGTTTCTCGACGCTTCGCTCGACGAGGAGGGGTTCCTGCCGGAGGAGACGGTGCGCGGCGCGAACGGAATGTGGTACCACTACTTCGCGCTCGCGCCGAGCGCGGCGGCAGCCGGGCTGATCCGCGACGTGACGGGAGAGGATCTGTACCGCTGGCAATCCCCGCGCGGCAGAAGCCTGAAGCGGGCGCTGGATCGGCTGTTCCATTACGTGGACGGCCGAGCGGACGAGTGGCCGTTCGCGCCGGAGCAGAATGTCCCGGCTCCGGCGCCCGATACTTGGCCGGCAGAGCTGTACGAGGCGATGGCGGGGATCTATGCCGATGCCGACTATGAACGGTTCGCGGCGCCGCATCGTCCGGTTGTCGGACATCGCAACCCGGCGAGCGGCTATTATTTGTCCTATGCCTGGGTGTAT
Source organism: Cohnella fermenti (assembly GCF_004801405.1). Taxonomy (GTDB): domain Bacteria; phylum Bacillota; class Bacilli; order Paenibacillales; family Paenibacillaceae; genus Cohnella; species Cohnella fermenti. Next base: position 13,304 of record NZ_SSOB01000055.1, on the reverse strand, counting down.
CCGACCTTGCTGAAGCATATCCGCTTCCCCACGATCTAGCTCAAGCTTGCTTCGATATGCCGAAGCGGCAGAAAGGGAGTGTGCCGGATGTACAAAATTCTGGTTGTGGACGACGAACCGCGGGTCAGTGCGGGGATTCGCGGCCATCTCCTCCAGTCCGGGCTGCCGATCGCGCATGTGGAAGCCGCCTCGAATGGCTTCGAGGCGCTGGACTGCCTGCGGATGGACGCCTACGATCTCGTGCTCACCGATATTCAGATGGCGATGATGAACGGCATCGAGCTGATGGAGGCGATCCTGCTGGAGCAGCCGCATCTGCCGGTCATCGTCATCTCCGCCTACGAGAAGTTCGCGTTCGCCAAGACGGCGCTGCGGCTCGGCGCCAAGGATTATCTGATCAAGCCGGTCGAACTGGACGAGCTGATCCGGGTCGTCGACAAGGCGCTGCGGGAGAAGAAAGAAGCGGGCCAAAGGACGATGCGGCAGTCGTCTCCCGCCGACGACGATCCCCGGCGCAGGCGGCAGGAGGCGCTTATGGAGCTGGTCACCGAGAGGAATCTGCGGGAGCGGGATTACCGCGAGCTGCTGCGGGAGATCGGGGGCTCGCTGAAGGCGGATTGCAGCTACGGGGTCGCGGTCGTCAATCTGGTGCTGAGCCGGGGCGGGCTGCACAACGAGATGATTCCCCGCAAGGACCGCAAGCTGCTCAAGTACGCCGCCGTCAACATTCTCGAGGAGAGCCTGTCCGACTGGTGCGGCGTGGCGTTCGAGGGCTTCGGCAGCCGGCTTGTGTGCGTCATTCAGCTTGAGGCTTCCGAAGCGGGCGATTCCGGCCGGCAGGCCAACTCGCGGGTGAGCCTGATCGGGCAGACGATCGTTATGAACCTGAAGCAATACTTGAACGTCGAGACGACGGTCGGCATGAGCACGCTCTGCACCGACCTCGCGCTGCTGCCCAGGCTGATGGAGGAGGCCGAGGCGGCGTTGGAATGGAGCCGGCTGCATCCGGACAATCCCTTCCATTATTATGCCGATATGGCCGCGCTCGAGAGCGTGCGGATGATGGAATGGGCGGGCAAGGTCGACAGCCTGGCGCTTCTGTTGAGAAGCGAGGAAGAGGAATTGGCGGCGGAGTCGATGCGCGATGCCTGCCGCTCGCTCGGCCTGCTGCTCCGCTCGGAGGGACTGTTCCACAGTTGCTTCGGCATCCTCGTGTATCGGCTGTACGGCCTGTTGTTCGATTACGGACCGGGCGGCGGGGAGACGATGCGCCATCTCGACCCGGAGTTTTATTTCCGCGGACTGGCGCCCGATGCCAAGCTCGAACGGCTGGAGAGCTATATGGCCGAGCTGGCCGGTCTGCTGCAGACGCGCCAGGACGAGCAGAACCGGACCGTCGTCTCCCAGATTATCGCCTATATCGATTTGCATTACGGCAACTGTGAACTGAAGATTCAGGATATCGCGGGCGAGGTGCACTTCAGCGCCGCCTATATCAGCTATCTGTTCAAGAAGGAGACGAACCAGAATATATGGGATTATGTCTCCCGCATCCGCATCGAGGAGGCCAAACGCCTGCTCGCCGCGACCGATCTGAAGCGGTACGAGGTGTCGTACAAGGTCGGCTACCAGTCGCCCGAGCACTTCAGCCGCATGTTCAAGCGGCTGACCGGCATCTCGCCCGCAGATTATCGCAAAGACGTCAGGGGGAATCAACCTGAAGCTTCCTTATAAGCTGATTGCGGCGTTCGGCCTGTTCATTATCGGCCCGTTTCTGCTCGTCGGCTGGGTGTCGGCTGTCCGCACCGCCGAGACGATCAAGGACGAGGTCGGCAAGACGATGCTCCAACTGGTGGAACAGAACCATGTGACGATGGAGAATACGCTGTCGTCGGTCAGAGACAAGACAGCGACTTTTCTGGACAACCACTTCTTCAGCAACCCCGCGCAATTCTCATTCTGGACCCATATCGACAGCGTCAGCGAACAGAGCGAGGCGGATACGCTGCTCGATCGCTGGTCGTCGGACGGCACCCTGTATACGCTGTATCTGCGCGAGGGGGCCGATACGGCCATTGCCGCCGGACTGTATCGGAGCAGGGGAATTGTGTTCCTCGACACGAACAATGTCCCCTCCTGGGGGGCGCGGGCGCTGGAGGAGAAGGGAGCGGGCATCGTCCAGACGGCACTCTCGGACAGCGGGCAGCCTACGATTACGTTCACCCGCGCGATCCTCAATCCGAGAAATTACGGCGAGTCGATCGGCTTCCTCTCGGTATCCAAGCTTGAGGTGCTGCTCGCCAAAAATTTGATCTCCGTCCAGCTTCCCGAAGGAGCGACGATCTTCCTGCTCGACGAAGGGGGCGAACTGCTGATCAAGGACGGGCCGGACGAATGGAACGCCGCGGCACTGCCGGGCAAGCTGGCCGGCGGCTACTCCGGCTACGCCTACGAAGATCGCCGCCAAAGCGGCGATCTCTTTGCCGTGTCGTACGACACGGTCTTCCATACGCGGCTCGTCTACCAAGTGCCGGTTCAGTCGATCATGGGCAATCAGACAGCGTTCCAGCGCACGATTATGGCGAGCCTGGCGATTTATTTGCTGCTGGTGCTGCTGTTTCTGCTGTATCTGCTGCGGGATATCGTCAAGCCGCTTGGGCGTCTCGTGTCGTTCACACGGCTGTACGAGCCGGGCAAGCCGTTCGATCTGGGCCGGCGCCCGACCCGGTTCCGCTCGGATGAGCTGGGCCTGCTGTACGATGCCTTCACCCGTATGACCGAACGGCTCGATCAATCGATCGAGGAGAACTACGGGATGCAGATCAAGCAGAAGGAGCAGGAGCTGTCCATCCTCCATTCCCAGATCACGCCTCATCTGCTGTACAACACGCTCGATTCGATCTATTGGTATGCGATCGGCAGCGGCAACCGGGATGTCGGGGAGATGGTCAAGGATCTGTCCAGGCTGTTGCGCATCGGCCTGAGCAAGGGACGGACGATGATCACGGCGGCGGAGGAGCTGGAGCATGTCGGCGCCTACATTCGGCTTCAGATGAAGCGTTATCCCGAGACGTTCGAGGTGAGCTGGGACGTCGGCGAGGGCGTGGAGCAATGTCTGGTGCCGAAGGTGATCATTCAGCCGCTCGTCGAGAACGCGATTTTCCACGGCATTCAGAGCATGGACGGCGAAGGGATGCTGTGGGTGCGGCTCGCACGCGAGGGAGAGACGCTGCGCGTGACGGTGGAGGACAACGGCTTTATCCCCGTCGATCTCGAGAAGCTGCGTCTGATCGTGCGCGGCGAGCTGCAGGACAAGGGCTACGGCATCCGCAACGTCCACCAGCGCATTCAGTTGCATTTTGGCGAAGCCTACGGGCTTGCTTACCGTATCCGCGAAGGCGGCGGGCTGTCGGCGACGATCGAGATGCCGGTCCGGACGGGGGAATAGCGGGCCGACGTTTGCCGGAATGCATCATCCTGAACCTAGGATATATCATCGTTTTGCGGGGGGCGCTGTCTTATACTTGCTTCATAAGAGAAAGGAGTGGAGCAAGTGAGGGATGCGTCCGTATCTCCCCGGCGCGATGCGCGGATCGGGACGAGGACCGGAAGCCGCAAGCTGTGGCGCGAAATCTGGAAGTCCCGTTTTTTAACGCTGATGATTTTGCCGGCGGCCGTGCTGCTCGTGCTGCATAACTATCTGCCGATGTTCGGGCTGTTCATCGCCTTCAAGAAAATCAATTACATCGACGGTATTCTGCACAGTCCGTGGTCCGGCTTCGACAACTTCAAGTTTCTGTTTAACACCGGGTCCATGTGGCGAATCGTGCGCAACACCGTGTCGTACAGCCTCGTATTTATGACCCTCAATCTCGTCCTGTCGGTCGCCATCGCGATCGCCCTCAGCGAGCTTCGCGGCAAGCTCGCGGCCAAAAGCTATCAAACCTTTTTTGTCATGCCGAATTTCTTGTCGATGGTCGTCGTGAGTTATCTGGTCTACGCTTTCCTGCACCCGACGATCGGCTTTATCAACACCTCCGTTCTGCAGCCGCTCGGCCACGGGCCGATCTCCTGGTATATGGACAAGACCTACTGGCCGTTTATTCTGACCTTCGTCAACGCCTGGAAGGGCGTCGGGATCGGGGCGGTCATCTACATCGCGGCCATCGCCGGGATTGACCCGGAATATTACGAAGCGGCGGTCATCGACGGCGCGTCCAAGTGGCGGCAGATCATCCATATCACGCTGCCGACGATTCGGCCGATCATCATCATTATGACGATTTTGAACATGGGCCATATCTTCAATTCGGACTTCGGTTTGTTCTATCAGGTGCCGATGAACTCGGGGATGCTCTACCCGGTCACGGATACCGTCGATACCTACGTGTATCGGGTGATGACGCAATTGAACGACATCGGCCGTTCGTCCGCCGCGGCGATGGTGCAGTCGGTGCTGGGCTTTGTCCTTGTGATGCTCACCAATGGCGCCGTCCGCAAGATTGACCGGGAGCAGGCATTGTTCTAGAGCAGACAGGAGGTTTTTTTCGTATGGAAGTCAGAGTATCCCGCCGGGAGAACCGGATTTCGCCCCTATCCAACGTGTTGCTGAATACGCTGTTCGTTCTGTTCTCGCTGGCCTGTGTGCTGCCGGTGCTGCTGGTCATCATCGTCTCCTTTACGCACAACGATTCGCTGATCGATAACGGCTACAGCTTCTTCCCGAGCCGCTGGTCAAGCGTCGCTTACGATACCTTGTTCGAGGATTTCAACACGATCGCTTCCGCCTACCGCGTGAGCATCGGCATTACGGTCGGAGGGACGCTGGCCAGCGTGCTGCTGATGGCGCTGTACGCCTACCCGCTCTCTCGCCGGGACTATCCGCTTCGCACGTTCTTTACGTTTTTCCTGTTTTTTACGATGCTGTTCAACGGCGGGATGGTCAGCCGGTACATCGTCTATACGCAGATGCTCAGCTTGAAGGATTCGTACCTGGCGCTTATTCTGCCGCTGCTGATCGCTCCGTTTAACGTCATCATCATGCGCACCTTCTTCCAGACAACGATTCATCCCGCGCTGATCGAGTCGGCCCGGATCGACGGAGCGGGCGAGATGCTGATCTTTATCCGTATCGTGCTGCCGCTGTCGCTGCCGGTGATGGCGACCATGGCGCTGTTCTCTACTATCGCGTACTGGAACGATTGGTTTAACGCCTTGCTGTATATCGACACCGAAGCCAAATATCCGATGCAATTCCTGATGATGCGGGTGCTCAACGACGTCCAGTACGTGCGCGACAATATGAGCCTGTCCCTGCAGAACCCCGAGCTGCTGCGCAACCTGCCCAACGAATCGCTGCAGATGGCGCTTGCCGTCATCGGGATGGGACCGATCCTGATCGTGTACCCGTTCTTCCAGAAGTACTTCGTCAAAGGCTTGACGGTCGGAGCCGTCAAGGGCTAACAAGCGGCAAGGCCGGCGGCCGGCCGAGTGCACCGGATCTGGCAGCCGTTTTATATATCCCGTTTGATAAATTCAATAGATACTACAGGAGGGTTATTCCATGAAGCGTCATACTACTGCAATGCTCGCGATGGTCATCGGACTGTCGGCAGCGCTGACCGCCTGCTCGAGCGGAGAGAAGAATGCGAACAGCTCGTCTCCCGCACCTTCGTCATCGTCGTCCGGCACCGCCGCCCCGTCGTCTCCCGCCGCCAGCCCGGAGGCGTCCAAGCTCGAGCCGTACAACGTCTCGATCGTGTACTACGGCAAGCCGCAGAAGGACGATGCGGTTGTCCAGGAGGAGCTTAACAAGTATTTGCAGGACAAGATCAATACGACGGTGACGCTGCAGCCGATCGCGCCGAGCGACTACAAGAAAAAAACCGAGCTGATGATGAACACCGGGGAGAAGATGGACCTCGTCTTCACCGCCTCCTGGCTGGATTTTGCCGCGAACGTCACCAAAGGCGCCTTCCTGGAGCTGGATTCGCTGCTCGATCAATACGGCCAGGGCATCAAGGACTCCCTCAGCAGCCCGCTGTACCTGGAGGCGCCCCGGTTCCAGGGCAAGCTGTATGCGATCCCGACCGACAAGGAGATCACCCAGGGCAAGGCGTTCACCTTCCGCCAGGATATCGTTGACAAGTACAACATTCCGATCGATCAGATCAACAAGATGGAAGACCTGGAGCCTTACTTCGCGACGATCAAAGAAGCGGAGCCCGGCATGATCAACAACTATATGACGGCCAGCCCGCTTAGCTTCATGGAGTACGAGACCAAGTCGAACTACCGTCCGATCGGCCCGACGCCGGAGAAGATGCCGACCTTCTTCGTCGACTACAAGTCGCAGGACATGAAGGTGAAGACCGTCATCGACCAGGATATCGTCGATCTGAACAAGGCCGACGCCGAGATGTTCCGCAGCTATTATGAGAAAGGCTACACCAACGCCGACGTCGCGACGACGACGACCAATGTCGCCGATCTCCGCAAGCAAGGGAAGATCTGGATGCAGACGACGGTCTGGAAGCCGGGCGCCGATATCGAGATGAAGATCGCCGACGGCTACGATTGGGTGTCCCATGTCGTCGAGGAGCCGATCGTCACGACCGACCTCGCCACCGGCTCGATGCTCTCCATCTCCAGAACGTCCAAGAATCCGGAGCGGGCGATGATGGTGCTGAACATCCTGCACACGGACCCGTATGTCATCAACCTGCTGGTTAACGGCATCGAGAACAAGCATTACACCAAGATAAGCGACAACCGCATCGAGCCGATCGCGGATTCCGGCTATGGCGACACCGCGCTCTTCTGGGTGCTCGGCAACCAGTTCCTCAACTACCTGAAGCCGGGGCAGCCCGACGATCTGTACGACAGTTGGAAGCAGTTTAACCGGGACGCTACGCGGTTCCCGCTGCTCGGCTTTACGTTCGACGATTCCAACGTCAAGGATATTATCGCCGAGCTGACGACGATCGTCGGCGAGTACAAGGTGATCGGCACGGGCGCGGTGCCGAATGCGTCGAAGCTGATCGACGAGCGCAATGCGAAGCTGAAGTCCGCAGGCATCGAGAAGGTGCGCGACGAGCTGCAGAGCCAGATCGACGCCTGGCTGCAGCAGAACAAAAACTAGGTTGAGGTGAGCGCGCTTGAACCCCCGGAATCTGATCTACACCTTTGTCAGCTACGCTTCCCACTACGATACGCCATGGGGACGGGGGACGGCGGTCGAAGGCATCGAGCGGACGGCCGCCATCGCGCACCGGCACGGCATCCCCGTGACCTGGATCGTCAACCGCGGCTCGATCCCCGTGCTGGCGGCGCGCATCTCCGAGTGGCACGAAGCCTATGGCGACGACGTTATTTTACAGTGCCCGTTCTTTATCGAGGATGCCGGGATGTCCAAGGACAAACTGAAGGAGACGCTGGCGAGCGATTGGCGGCTGCTTCAAGAGACGTTCCCGTGGGCGCAGACCAAGATCGCCGGGCGCGGCAAGATTTATAACGAAGTGATCGAGACGCTCGAGGAGCTCGGCTTCGAGGGGATGTGGGGCTACTGCTGGGAACAGGTCTGGTGGGACGGCATCACGCACAAGGGCATCCCCTGGGGCTCCTGGTACGTGGACGGCAGCCGCTACAAGGTGCCGCATCCCGGCCGCGGGCAGGTCGTCGCCTTCGAATGGACGGCGCGCGATCTCCATCTGACCTATCATACGGGCAGCCCGGTGCTGTACTCGACCGACCCGAACGACGTGCTGCGCGCGGGGCTGTGTACGGGACAGAACATCGAGTATTGGAAAAGATTGTTCGACGAGTATATGGACAATACGGAGCATAACGAGCAAGTGTTTTTCCTGCAGCAGCAGGAAGGGCACGAGATGGAATACGGCGAGCGCTTCGCCGTATTCCCGGCAGCCGACGTCGAGGCGTGCGCGGAGATGCTGGACCTGTTTTTCGCCTATGTCGCCGGCTCGGGAGCCACGCTCGCTACACTGCCGCAGGCGGTCGCCCGCTACAAGGCGCACAACGCCGCCGCGACGGCCCCGGTCTACATGCTCACCCGAGACAAGCCGTTCGCCCCGGCTCTCAACGACTATACGATGACACTTGGCGGCGTCGGCCTGGGGCCGTGGCCGGACACCTTCCTGTACTACGACAGCCGGTGCCAGATGGCCTTCGTCAGAGGGGAATGCAAGCCCCGGATGCTGCGCAGCTATGTCGGCCAGTGGGACATGAGCAGCGAGTTCACGGAGCCGATCCCGCCGCTGTTCGTCACCCGGTACGAGCGGACCGCGACGACAATCGAGCTGATCTACGAGATCGGCATCTGGAAGCCGATCCCGTTCGGCCTCGCCTACTGGGACGACCTCGCCGGCTATGAGATCGAGTCGTGCGAGATCGCAGCGGCGGCGGCAGAACTGCAGGCAGAGGCGCAGGCGGAGGTGGACGCAAGGCTGATCGGCGGCGAGCTTGTGTTCCTGCGCTTTGCCCTCTCGGGAGCCAAGACGAAGCTCCGGCTTGTGCTGCGCAAGCGCAGTTGATGCGGCGGACGGCCGGGCGATGCGGCCGTTCCCGCGAACAGGGGAGCGCTTGACCTCCCTCCCCGCCCCTTCGGATCAATGCCAATACCCATAACTTAGCGCTGGACGTTCCGCCAATTTGTGCTATAATTCATTCCATTGTCCGGCAGCGCTCGGGCCGCGGTTCGTAACCATCCCGCGTTATCAAAACTAGGAGGGTATTTGGCATGTTTAATTTGACCTGGGGCGTGTTGTTCGTTATCGTCAACTTCGCTCTCTTCCTGGCCTGCTATCGGCTGCTGGGAAAAAACGGCTTGTACGCCTGGATCGGAGCCGCGACGGTTCTGGCCAACATTCAGGTGGTGAAGAACATCGAGATGTTCGGCATCGCGATGACTCTCGGCAATACGATCTACACGTCGATCTATCTGACGACGGACTTGCTCAACGAGAAGTATGGCGAGAAGGAAGCGAGGAAGGCGGTCTGGTTCGGCTTCTTCACGATGCTGATGTCGCTCGTGCTGATGCAGATGGTGCTCGTGTTCGAACCGGGAACGGAAGATTTCGCGCAGGAATCGCTCGAGACGATCTTCGGGCTCATGCCGAGAATCGCGCTCGGAAGCTTGGCGGCTTATTTTATTAGTCAGTTCCTCGACGTCAAGATCTTCAGCCGGTTGAAGAAGGCCTATCCGGGACGGGGCCAGCTATGGATTCGGAACAACGGGAGCACGATGCTCAGCCAACTGGTCGATACGCTCGTCTTCACGTCGATCGCCTTCATCGGCGAATACTCGTGGGAGGTCTGGTGGGAGATCGCGCTGACAACGTATGTGCTCAAGTTCGTCATCTCGGCGGCTTCCACGCCTGTTATTTATATCGCAAGAAGCTTCAAGTTCAAGGAAGAAGCGGCTTCAACCTCTACATCGGCCTAATCCGTGCTTAAGAGCAATCCCCGCCAGGGAGCAACGTCCCGGCGGGGATTGCTGCATTCATAGGAGCGAGACGACGGCGCGTCCCCGGGCTTGCCCTTGCAGAATGCGCTGCAGCTCGCCCGGCAGCTCGGCCAGCGAGATGCGGTGCGCGATCGTCTCGGCGACGGAGCCCGGCTGCCACTCCCCGCCGAGACGTTCCCACGCGGCCAGCCGCTTCTCCATCGGGCACAGCACCGAGTCGATGCCGATCAGGCTCACCCCCCGCAGAATGAACGGCATAACGCTCCCGTCGAACGAGACGCCCCCCGTTAAGCCGCTTAACGCAATCGCGCCCCCGTACCGGATCGTCCCGAGCAGGGACGGCAGGTAGGCGCCTCCGACCGGGTCGACGGCTGCGGCCCAGCGCTCGGAGCCGAGCGGCTTCCCGGAAGGGAGCAGCAGCTCCTCGGGCGAGATGATCTCCGCCGCCCCGAGCTCCTTCAGGAAGCCGATCTCCTCGCGCTTGCGCGTGCTGGCGACGACCTCGTAGCCGGACCTCGCCAGCAGCGCGACCGCCCAACTGCCGACGCCGCCGGTCGCTCCGGCGACCAGAACGGGGCCTGAGTCTCGCCGCAAGCCATTCGCTTCAAGAGCCGACACCGAGAGCGCCGCGGTGAAGCCCGCGGTTCCGATCGCCATCGCCTCGAAGGCGGTCAGCCCCTGCGGCAGCGGCACCACCCAGTCCGCCGGTACGCGGGCGAGCTGGCTGAAGCCGCCGGGATGCGTGACGCCGAGGCCGTAGCCCGTGACGAGCACATCGTCTCCTTCGCGGAACCTCGGGCTCGCGGAAGCGATGACCGTCCCGGCGAGGTCGATGCCGGGAATATGCGGATAGCTGCGAACGATCTTCCCGTTCGGCACGCTGGCAAGCCCGTCCTTGTAGTTCACTCCCGAGCAGGCAACCCGAATCGTCACTTCTCCGTCCGGCAGTCGATCGCTCGGGTATTCCCGCACTTCCGACTTCAGCAGAGACTCCTGCCAATCGATCGTCAAGGCCAGATAAGACTCCATCTCGTCCATCTCCTCCTTATCGCAAGTACCTGTCCGCTTCATCATACTCCCGTCGGAATTGTTTTCCAAGATGCTGGGGTTCGCCGATCCTCCCGGTTGTCTTAGGGATTGACTGTTGACGAATGAACAATCCGATTCTACACTTAGCGTTATTGACTTGAATTCGGATCGGCGCTTCGGCGCCACGGCAATCGGAGGCCAGACATGACTTCAATGACAACTTCCCAGGCGAATCGGTCGGCGGCCGCCGCGACGCTTACGGTAATGCCCGTTCTGCTTGCGGTAAGCTTCTCCCACATGATGAACGATTCCATGCAGGCGGTCGTGCCCGCGCTGTACACCGTGCTGGAGCAATCGCTTCATCTCAGCTACGTGCAAGTCGGCTGGATCACCTTCGTGCTGAACATGACCTCGTCGGTGCTGCAGCCTGTCGTCGGCTCGTTCACCGACCGCAGCTCGAAGCCCTATCTGATGACGGTCGGGATGGTGCTGAGCCTGCTCGGCATGGTCGGCATCGCGCTCGCTCCCTCGTTCTGGTACGTGCTCGTCGCGGCGATGTTCATCGGCTTCGGCTCGGCGATCTTCCATCCCGAGGGCTCCCGGGTCGTCTACCTCGCGGCCGGCAACCGCCGAGGCTTCGCCCAATCGGTGTACCAGGTCGGAGGCAACACGGGCAGCTCGCTCGCCCCGCTGATGGCGCTTGCCATCTTCGTCCCGCTCGGCCAGATCGGCGCGCTGTGGGGCTGCCTGTTCGCGGCTGCGGCCATCGCGGCCATGCTGATCTGCATTCTTCCGTGGTACAAGTCGAGGCTCAGGGAGCAAGGCGAGAGGAAGGCGGGCAAGAAGACGATCTCCTCCTCCTTGTCGCTCTCGGGCAAGCAGGTCGCCTGGGCGATGGCGCTGCTCGTCTTCATCGTATTCGGCCGCTCCTGGTACCATACGGGCATCAGCAACTATTACCAGTTCTTTATGATCGACCATTATGGCCTGACGGCTCGGCAAGCACAGGTGCCAGTCTTTATCTTCCTCATCACCGGCGTGCTCGGCACCTACTTCGGCGGCGTCTTCGCGGACCGGATCGGTCTTAAAAAAATGATTGTGCTCTCCATCGCGGGAGCGATCCCATTCTCGCTCGCTCTGCCGTACTTGCCGCTTGCGTGGGCATACGTGGACATCGCGGTGCTCGGCTTTATTCTGCTGTCGGGCTTCTCGGTCGCCGTCGTCTACGCGCAGCATCTGATGCCGTCCAAGGTCGGCCTCGCTTCGGGCCTGACGACCGGCCTCGCGTTCGGCATGGGGGCGATCGGAGCCGTCGTGCTCGGCAAGGCGGCCGATATTGTCGGCATGACGGACGTCATGCGCAGCATCGCTTTCCTTCCGTTTATCGGCCTGCTCGCGCTGCTGCTCCCGTCGGACAGGAGGAAGCGGGCCTGACGGCAACGGCGGTTTGGGGAACGGCAATATCGGAACGGCGGCCCAAGAGCAATTGGGAATCGAATATTCGGCCGCGTTAAGGTATAATGAAGCCAATAGAAGCAACAGACCTGCGCCGCGGCGTACGGACTCGGGAATGGAGGACGGTTCGATGAGGAACGATAAGTGTGCGACGGCGTCGATTGCGACACCGCGTTGGTTCGGCTACGCGCTGCAGTCGCTTGTCTATCTCGCTCATCACGCCCGGAACGACGTCCGTTGCCCGAGCGGGGAGATCGCCCTCAAGATCAGCACGGAAGCGACGCTCATGCGAAGAATTCTGGCGAAGCTGGCGAAGGCGAATATCGTGGAAGCGAGAGAAGGGCGGGACGGCGGCTACTACCTGCGCAAGTCCCCCGAGAGCATCACGCTCGCCGAGGTGTATCGCGCACTGGAGATGACGGAGCCGCTCTGCACGGGCCTGATGGACACCGCCAACGGAGCGATCGGCACCGACATCAAGGGCGCGTTCAGCACGATCATGAGGGAGACGGAGCAACTCATGATGGAGCTCCTGGAGAAGAAAACAATCGCCGATCTCGTGCAGAAAGTTTACGCCGATTGCGAGCTGGCGACTAGGGGAGAGTCCTGAGGGACTCTCTTTTTTGATTCCGCAGCGGCGCCCATCGAACCTGTCGAACTCTCCAGCCTGGCAAACAAACTGGACTCGCCGAACCAACCAAGCCAACCGAGCCAACCGAACCAACCGGACTCGCCGAACCCGTCAACCTCATCGAACTCGTCTCAACCGCCAAACTCACTAAACCAACCGAACTCGCCAAACCTACCCTACCAACCGAACCAACCGAGCCCATCGCACCCGCCAAACTCATTGAACCAGCAGCCCCACCAAACTCACCGAACCAACTGAACCAACCAAAACCAACCAAACCAACCAAACCAACCAAACCAACCAAACCAATCGAATCCGCCAAACTTACCGACCTAACCAAACCAACCGTACCAAGCCAAAACCAACCAAACCGACCAACTCGTCGCACTCGCCAAGCTCACTAAACCAACCGAACCCGCCAACACTCAACTCGCTGGACCCGTCACCTTATAGAACTCGTCGCCCCCGCCAAACTCACCGCCCCCGTCGGACTTACTGAGTTCACCAAACTCACCAGCCCCACCTTCCCTATCGCCCGCGTCGATCCCACCGCCCCGCCGAACTCGCTGGTTGCCGAATTTTATGTGAAAAACCAGAGCGACCGAGCATAGGTTGAGTAACTTAGCAGGTGGAAACCCTGCTTGGAAAAGGCGAAGCCACGCCACCAATAGCGAGTCTTGGAGCGAAGCTGGCAACAGAGTCGTTTAA
>NZ_SSOB01000054.1 GCF_004801405.1 Cohnella fermenti | reverse complement strand
TCTCCCCATTCCACGTTATAATTATAACGTGTAATGGCTAAGATTGGCAAGCCATAAATAGCAAAAAACCGCGATATTACGCGGATTTTGCGAAATCCACGTTATAATATCGCGGGGATTCAGGTTTTATGTGATTTTTAGCATTCGTCGACCCGGATTCCGGCTGAATCGGGGCGTTTTATGTGATTTTTCGCATACATGAGAAATTTCCAGCCGGAATTGCCTCTACGTATGCGGTTTTTCACATTCCTTGCGCCGCAGAGCCCCTTTATCCTCCGCATGTGTGTGATTTTTCGCATAAAATTTTCCCCGGCATAACGAGCGGACATAACGAACGGAACCACCGGAGAGGCTCCGATGGTTCCGACTGTGTCTCTATTTAATGTGTCTCTATTTAATGTGTCTGTATCTAACCTTCTATATCGTATGATCGTTATCTTATAAATAGCTGGTTGGGTTCTTCAGAACGCCGTTCAGGTAAACTTCGAAGTGGAGGTGCGTGCCGGTCGAATGGCCCGTGTTGCCCATGATGCCGAGCGCGTCGCCCTTGGAGACGACTTGGCCCTTCTTCACGGAGATGCTCTTCATGTGACCGTACAGCGTCTTGAAGCCGTTGTTATGATTGATGATGACCGCGTTGCCGTAGCCGTTCTTCACGCCTGCGAATTCCACCGTGCCGTTGTCCGCCGCCATGATCGTCTTGCCCCCGACCATGTCGATTCCCTTATGCAAGGTGCCCCAACGCTTGCCCATGTAGCTCGTGATTCGCGCTCCGGTTACCGGCCAGGCGAACGTACCCGTTCCTTCGCTCGGGATCACCTTCGTTCCCTTCACGATGATGGTCGACACGGCTGCCTTCAGCACCTTGGAGGATACCTGCTCCTCTTCGACCATCGTGCCGTTGCGCTTGACCAACCGATACGTTACTTCCCGCCGGCCTTCCGTTCCTTGTTGAATCGTCTTCGATTGACCGACCTTGTAATCGTCGCTCTTGCGAATCTCGACCGGAGGATCGATCACTTCGATCTCGGTCACCGTCTCTTCCGATTGGACGTTTAACACCGGATGATTCTGGGTAATGTCGAGTACGTCCCCGATGTCGATCCGGTCGTTCACAATCCACGGGTTGTTCGCCTTGAGGAAGGCGACCGTCAGACCGAGCTTCTCGGCGATGCAGCCGAGGCAATCGCCCTTCTGCACGGTGTAGGTCTTCTTCTCGGGATTGCCCGTCGTCAGCTCCTGATACAACTCGTCCACGTCGTCGATCTCGTCCAGCCCGATCTCGACCGGAACGGTCGTGACTTCTTCTTCGAACGTGATCGATTCCACGATCCGCTCCGACGTGCCGGCTTCCGCATCGGATGCCTCATCTGCCGGGTTGTCCGCTATATCCTCCGTCTCCGCCGTTGCCGAGTAGGACAACGTCTTGACGGCTTCCTTGGAGGCGAGCGTGGCGCCCGCCGGCATGAACTTGTCCTTGACCTTCTGCAGCAGCGCGTCGGCCTCTTCCTGATTCTTCACGATCCCGACCTCGCGGCCGTTCACGACCAGCTTCACTCCGACGGGATGCGTCGTCAGGCTTGCCGCCAGCGCCGCCAGCGTCGTCTCGTCGTCGGGCTGCTTATTGTAAGCACTTACAGCCTCGTATGTAACCTGACTGTCATCCAGCTCGTAGCGGACATCGGTCTCCGCTTCGGACAGCTCCTTCTTCTTGGAAGAGATGACGTTCTCGACCAACTGCGTGTCGCTGATCTCGCCGATCGACTGACCGTTCAGAAGAACGTGATAATAGGATGTCGTGTTGGCTTGAACGTATTGATTGGCTCCGATGAACGCCCCGGCAACGGCGATGATCCCGATGCCCGTCGCGAGGATCGGGACTTTATGATGAGCGAACATATGCTTCGCCGTCGGCTTGGTCTTCGTAACGAGATGCTTCGCGCTGTGCGTGCCCGTAGACCGGCTCCTTCGGATGCCTTGCCGCATAGCGGACACAGCTCCGCGAATTCGGTCCATTCCCTTGAATACGGCCATGAGAATCTCCTTTGGATTAACCTTCGGTTAGGGTGGTATTCGGTAAAGTTTTCCGATAATTTGTCAGCTTGATATAAACTTTAGCATACCTTTAACAAATCTATCAATAAAACGATTATGAAGATTATCTCATTTAAATAGGAAAAAGGCCCCAGAGTTTCGGGGCCTTGCTGTCGAAAATTGTTATATTTCCGCTCTTCCTGCGCCTTTTTGCACCCTCTCGATTAAGGCTCTTCAGGTGTGTTCTGTCCCTGAATAATGGCCATCATCTGCTCATATTCCTGCTCGCTAAGCGCCTCCTTCAGCAGCGCTTGAAGCTGCGGCAGCTCGCTGGCGTCGACCCCGCCCTCCAGGTAAGAAGACAACTGCCGAAGCTGCTCGGAGTCGAGCTTCGAGACGACAAGCGAGATCAGCCGCTGGCGATCCTCATCCGACAGAACCGACTCCAAGCCGCCCACACCGGCCGATTCATCGCCTCCGGCCTCGTTGCCGAACACCGGGATCGCCTCTCCCGTCTTCGGGGTGTCCACGCTCGTCTCGCTTCCGTTCCCGGTCTCGCCTGCCTCTTCGTTCGCCGTGCCGCCGTCCGCTCCCGCTTCTGCTTCTTCTGCGGAAGACTCCGCCCCCGGCGAGGCCGAAGCTTCGCCAAGCGTGCCGCCCGAATCAATCGCTCCGTCATCGCCGAAGACGGGCTGATCCGGCGGCGGCTCTCCCGTCGCTTCCGCCTCCTGAGCGTCGGGCTTGTCCGCCCCCCACAACGTTCCCCATACGCCCGATAAGGCGAACGGCTGCACGTCGAGCGGAATATCGAGCTGCTTCACGACGGTCTGCAGGTAGCTGTTCACGATATAGCCCGTTGTCCAAATGCACAAGAAGCTGAGCAACACCGCACTTGCCGCAAGCTTGGCCGCCCAGCCGATCCATCTCCACATTCTATTGTCCTCCTGCCGATAGGTTCTCATAGGTTTAGTATGGGCAAACCTATCGGCTATCATTCCTCGATCATTCCTCGATGCTTCCGCTTCCTCGATCTCCTTCAGGGTTTGGAATTCCGGTAATGCTGCGGCGCCACGCCCACGAGCTTCTTGAATATGCGACTGAAGTAAAAAGGGTCCGGATAGCCGACTTCCTCGGCAATCTCCTTGACGCTCTTGGCCGTCTGTTCGAGCAAATGCTTGGCGCGTTGAATTTTCAACTGGTGGACGTAATGGTGGATCGTGGTCCCTGTATATTTTTTAAATACCTGGCAGAGGTACTCGTACTTCCGCTCCAGTACCCGTTCCAGCGTTTCTTTGGAGACGTCCGATTCGTAGAAGTTATTCAAATGATCGGCCAGCGCGCGGAAGGTGAGGTAAGAAGCCGGGGAAGCCGCGCCCAATTGCCGCTGCTCCAAGAAGTCGCCGGCCATGAGCAGCAGAATCTCGCCAAGCAACAGCGTGGCGTGGAACCGGAAGTAGTCCTTCGACTGCTTCATCGTCTGCACCAGTTGCTCGAACAGTCCCAACAGCTTGTAACGCTGCAAGGACTGCTGTCGGCGAGGCAATACAAGCAGGTCCTCGCGATGGACTTCCGTGGTTCTGAGCTCCGTGCGCTCGGCATGGGCAATATGAAGCTGAGAAGCGCGCTCCAGCACAAATTCCTGCAGATCGGGATTGCAGGAGAATTGTACCCAGAAAAATTGCCCCTGCCGTTCCTGCGCATTCCAGCCGCGGTGGACCTCCCAAGGCATCAGAAGCAGGGATTCGCCCGTTTGCAGCGTATGGCGGGATTCCGAGACCTCCAAGTGCACGGTTCCGTCGGCAATGACAATCAGTTCATAATACGGATTATGGTGCTGGTCGAAAAAGGTAGGGTTGCTGGTGTCGAACAGATCCGCCCACTTGACGTCAAGCGAGACTAAGCGCGATAGGGAGAAGTACATGCCATGTCAGCTCCGGATATTTTTTGTTCAGATAACGAAGCGATGTCCATAGCTCGCCCCGATCCGCTTATTTTATAATGAATTCGTTGATCATTATATCAAACTGACTATGGAGCGAATAGAAAATGGCAAAGCAATGGCAAGCCCGCTGGATTTGCGATGCGCCGTTTGGCACGTTGGCCAAGATGAATCTTTACCGCAAAGAAATGGACGCTTGCAGCCCGGAACCGCAGCATCGGGAGGATCTGCAGCATCATCATTGGCTGGCGAGAACGACCATTGTCCGGGAGCCGGCTGCTCCGGAGGCCGACCCGGTTTATCTGGACATTACGGCAGACGATTACTATAAGCTCTATATCAATGGCCGATTTGTTGCCCAAGGGCCTGCCCAGAACGATGCCGGTCACTATTATTACAACCGGATTGAGGTCGGCTCATTCCTGATCGCAGGAACTAATGCCATTGCTGTGCATGTTTATTACCAGGGGCTGGTGAACCGTGCCTATAACAGCGGCGATTACCGACAAGGGCTTATTGCCGAGCTGTCGGCAGGCGGCCGCTTGCTCGTCCGAACCGATTCCTCTTGGCGAACCAAACGGGCGGAAGAATATACCCGAAGCGACTCCTTCGGCTATGATACGCAATTTCCGGAGCATATCGATGCCCGCCGATCGGAGCAAGGCTGGCGTCAGCCTTATTTTGACGACTCCGCCTGGCTTCCCGCCTGCGAGAGCGCCCACACCGACTATACGTTTGCCGAACAGCCGACACCTCTTCTATCCGTATACGAGCTGAAGCCGCTTCGTGTGCAGAGAAGGGCGCCCGGCCATTACTGGATCGACTTCGGCCAGGAATTGACCGGCCAGTTCTGCATGGAAGCGGAGGGAGAGGCCGGGGCGGTTATCGAAGTCCGCTGCGGCGAAGAGCTCGAAGCGGATGGACTCGCGGTCAGGTTCGACATGCGCTGCAACTGTACCTACCAAGAGCGCTGGACATTGTCCGGGGCGCGCGACAGGCTGGAGCCTTACGACTACAAGGGCTTCCGCTATGTCGAGGTGTTTGGTCCGGAAGCGGCGATTCAACCCGACTCCTTCCACGCCATCGTAAGGCACTATCCGTTGGATGAGGAGAGCTGCTTGTTCCAATGCTCGGACGAGAGAATGAACGGTATTTTTCAAATATGCAAAACCGGCGTCAAGCTGGGCGCCCAAGAAAATTATGTAGACTGTCCGACCCGGGAGAAAGGACAGTACCTGGGCGATAATACCGTAATCGGGCACTCTCATATGCTTCTGAGCGGCGATATGCGATTATATAAGAAAGCCATTGAACAATTCGCGCTGAGCTCGGCTACTTGCCCGGGCTTGATGGCGGTAGTTCCCGGCCACTTGATGCAGGAGATTGCCGACTTCTCGCTGCAATGGCCCCTGCAATTGCTTGAATATTATCGATATAGCGGCGATCTCGACTTTGCAAGAGACATGTATCCGTATGCGGAGCGGCTGCTTCGCCATTTTCAAACCTATAATCGCGGCGATGGATTGCTGCATAACGTCGCCGACAAGTGGAATTTGGTTGATTGGCCGAAGGAGCTGCGCGATGATTACGATTTCGAGCTGACGAGGCCGGTCGGCCCCGGCTGCCATAATGTCGTCAATGCCTTGTATCTGGGCTGCATCCAGGCCGTGAATGAGCTGCGGGAGCTGCTGGGGATTGCCGATGATGCGGATAAGAGCGACTGGCTCCGGCTGCGACAAAACTTCATCGAAGCGTTCTACGATCCGGCCAGCCGTTTATTCACGGATGCTCCGGGAAGCCGTCACCATGCGTTGCATTCCAATGTGCTGCCGCTGCTGTTCGGCTTGGCTCCGGTGGAAGCCATCCCCTCGATCGTACAGTTGATTCGGGACAAGAGGTTCTCGTGCGGCGTATACTTCGCCTATTTTGTCTTGAAGGCTTTGGCCAGAGTCGGCGAGCATTCGTTGCTGTACGAACTTATGGACTCCGAGGAGGAACGTTCCTGGGGCAATATGCTCAATGAAGGGGCAACGGCTTGCTTCGAGGCTTGGGGCAAGGAGCAGAAGTGGAATACGAGCCTCTGCCACGCGTGGGCCAGCGCCCCTGTCCCCCTGCTGATCGAGGAGATCATTGGGCTCAAGCCGTCCAAGCCGGGCTGGACGGAGATTTCGTTCGCGCCAAGAATCCCGCCGCAATGGGAGCATTGCACGCTGCAACTGCGCGTCCCTGCAGGATGGATTCGCCTTGCCTACAGCCAGGGGCAATGGCAGGAGGACTTCCCGAAGCAGGTCCGAGTGGTCAGGCGCTAAATCATTTACGCGATAGAGGGGGACAACGGTGCTAAAGCCTGCTTCGCTCAACAAAACATGGTTCCGTCGCCTCCTGTTTTCCTACGTGACGATTTTCTTGTTTATTGTGCCGCTTCTCATGTTTGTCCTGCTGATGGCGTTCAGCGATTTATCGCGCAGAACCGCAGTCGAGTCGAATAAGATTTTCACCAAGCAGGTGCTGCAATCCTTGGACAACCAGATGCAACTGATCGATAATACGATCACGAACGAAGCGGCCAGCGATGAATTGATCTTGAATTTCTTTAATCCCGCCATGCGCGAAGATCGTTATTACTCCGGTTATCTGTCATCTCTGAAGGTGAACAGTCTGATGTCGACGATGCCTCTTATCGAATCGATCTATCTCTACAGGATGTCGGACGACACGGTGCAGACACCGTATTCGGTGTCCAAGCTGGCAGCGTTTAACGATAAGCAGCCTATTGTCGACGCCCTGCAGCAGCCCGGCCTGAACGACCTGTGGACCGATGTCCGCGAAGGCTACACCGAGCAAGGAGCAAAGGTTCCGTTCGTATCATTGGTCAGGTATGTCCCGCTGAATTCCGGCAGTGACGGCCTGATTGTAGTCAATGTGCTGTTGAATGACATTGCCCGATTCGTTCAGACCCTGACAACGGACAACTCCAATCATATCGCCATTGACGACCAGGTGGGCTCGCCAATTTACCGTGACGGCCATGCGTATGATTCGAACGCTTCCCTGAAGACCGAGCTGCGCTCCGATTATTCCGGCTGGGTCATCTCCAGCGACATGGCGAATAGCAATATCTTTCGTCTGGTTTCAGCGATTTCTACATACTGGGTTATTGCTTGCTGCCTGTTCTTTGTCGTCGGCGTCGTATGGATCGTACTGTTGTCCAGGCGCAACTACAAGCCGGTCAAAACCATTATCGACCGAATCCAACTGTTCTCGCAGCAGAAGAGCGCCGAGCTGTTCCGCGAGAACCATCAGAACGAATTTATGTTCATCGATTCCGCACTGCTGAATCTGATGGAGCAATCGAATGTGTACCGGAAGCAGCATGAGGAGGATTTGGTGTTCCGGCGCAAGCACTTCTTCTTCGAATGGCTGGAGTGGAACACCCCTATGCAGCACGAGGAATGGCAGCACGAGATGGACAGCCTCGGATTGCCTTATGACTTCACCGCTTTATGCGTGAGCGTGCTTGAGATTAACAAATATAGCGCATTTACCGCCCATTATTCCCATCACGATCAAAACCTGCTTAAGTTCGTTCTGTCCAGCGTAGCCAAGGAAGTGGCAAGTTCGCGCAATGTAGCTCTGTGGTGCGAATGGACGTCCACCGAGCAGGTGGCTCTGCTATACCAGATTCAGGAAGCGTCGCTTGCGGCGGGAAGCACCCCGGAGGAGATTATCGTTGAGATCGCGAACGAAATGCTGCAGTGGGTGCAGAATCATCTCGATTTCCACATTTCCTTGGGTATTGGCACCGGCGTGGATCGAATCGAGCTTGTCCACGATTCCTATGCGGAAGCATTGGAAGCCTTGCAATACAAGCCATCGCTGGGCGCGGAGAGCGTGATCGGCTATTGGCAGATCACGCCGGTCAGCAAGCGGCAATCTCTCGACCTGCTCGAATACATTCGCGTGATCGCCTCCTCCTTCCGGACGGACGAAGTCGCTTGGCAAGACAGCTTCGCCCGGCTGTTCGAGGGCATTCGTGCCGGATTGTATGCCCGCAAGGAATTGGACAACCTGATGAGCTATCTGATCTTCTTTATGCATAAGGAGTTTATGGAGCTGCCGACGGATGTGCAGCAGCTATGGTCAGGCGGGCTGCAGGCCAAACTGCAGGAAACAGTGAACGACTGGGATTCGCTGGACGAGCTTCAGATGACCTTGTCGCTCGATCTGGCCGAGGTGGCGAGATCCGTGCTGCATCTGCGCGAGCTGAGCAGCAACTATGCACTCGTCCGCAATATCAAAGCGTATATGGAAGAGCATTACGGGAACCCGGATTTATCGTTGCTCCACTTAAGCGAAGTGTTCCATGTGAATATGAAGAGCATCAGCCGGATTTTCAAAGAAGAGATCGGGGTTAATTTTATCGATTGTTTGACCCGGATTCGTATCGAGCAAGCCAAGGAGCTATTGGCGCATTCGGAGCATTCCATTCAGGAGATTACAGCCAAGATCGGCTACCTGCATCCGAACACGTTCATTCGCTCCTTCAAAAAACTGGCGGGGAAAACTCCCGGGGATTATCGCAAGGAGATTCAGGCCAGTCCTTCAAACGTATTTTATTGAGCCAACCGAACCGGATTTGCCTGGTAACAAGCCAGGCAGGACGGTTCTTTTTTGCCTGCGGGAAATTTGTTGATCGGCGGAAAATGAACGATTGTGCCGCTCTGCCATTCGCCTGTAAAGTGAGAGCGCAGGTTACAACAACAGAGAGAGGGAGCTATATGAGAGCGGCATACCGAAAGGGCATTGACAGGAAAAGACTGAGAGAGAATCTCCCCTTGCTGATTATGTTCACGCCCGTCCTTTTATTTTATTTAATCTTCAAGTATTTGCCTATGGGCGGGCTGATCATTGCCTTTAAAGACTACAACTTCATGGACGGAGTGTTCCACAGCCCGTGGGTGGGCTTTGCTAATTTCCGCAAGCTGTTCAGCGACCCGAATTCACTAAATATTATTCGCAATACTTTGCTGCTCAGCTCGCTTTCCATTTTTGTCGGATTTCCGTTCCCGATCGTTCTGGCCATCCTGATGAATGAAGTGCGAAGAATGTGGTTCAAGAAAGTCGTGCAGACGCTTGTTTATTTGCCGTATTTTTATTCCTGGGTTATTGTCGGCGGCATTATCTTCAGCATCTTTGGCATCGAGGGAAGCTGGCTGAGCCATTTGTTCGTTTTCTTCCACGTTGAGCCGTTCCCGTTCTTATACGATGAGAAATCCTGGGTAGCTATTTTTGTCGGTTCAGGAATCTGGAAGGACATGGG
This sequence comes from Cohnella fermenti, assembly GCF_004801405.1. Taxonomy (GTDB): domain Bacteria; phylum Bacillota; class Bacilli; order Paenibacillales; family Paenibacillaceae; genus Cohnella; species Cohnella fermenti. Next base: position 48,706 of record NZ_SSOB01000054.1, on the reverse strand, counting down.
GTTCAACGCGATTATCTATATGGCGGCGATGACGGCGATCGACCCATCGCTTTACGAGTCGGCCGGTATGGACGGCGCCAACAAATGGAAGCAGATTATTCACATTACGATTCCCGGCATTGCGCCGACAATCATATTGCTCTTTATCCTCTCGATGGGACGGGTGCTGGAGGTCGGGTTCGATCCGGTCTATGTGCTGCAGAATCCTGCGGTGAGCGATGTGTCCGATGTAATCAGCACTTATATCTATCGCGTTGGACTGCAAGGGGCGCAATTCAGCCTTACTACCGCTATGGGCATGTTCGAATCGGTTGTCGCTTTAACGCTGCTGCTCGCGGTCAACGGGATCGCGCGCCGTTTCCAGCGGGGCTTATTCTAAGAAAGGGGAATCGAGATGCGCATTTCCTTCGGAGATAAAGTATTCCAAAGTTTCAATTACGTCGTCTTAATCTTGATTGCCTGCTCCAGCTTGTTTCCGCTCGTTCATTTGATTGCGCTGTCCATCAGCAGCTCCGCAGCCATCGAAACCGGCAAAGTCAATCTGTGGCCGGTCGGCTTCAACTTGGACACGTTCAACCTGCTGGTTAAAGGGACACCGCTCGTCAAGTCCTTCCTCAACAGCGTGGAAATCACGGTTGTAGGGGTTGCTCTCTGTATGGCTTCGACGATTCTGGCTGCCTATCCGTTGTCGCGTCCCCAATTTTACGCCCGGCGCTTCTTCACGCTGATGATGATCTTCACGATGATCTTCACGGGAGGCGTCATCCCTACCTTCCTGGTCATTCAAGGGCTGGGACTGGTGAACTCTTACTGGGCGCTTTGGCTGTCCAGCCTGGTAAGCACGTACAACATGCTGATTTTACGCACTTATTTCGAGAACATCCCTTCCGAGATCGACGATGCGGCGCGTATGGACGGCTGCGGCGAGACTCGCCTTCTGCTGCGGATCATATTGCCCGTTTCCATGCCGGTGCTCGCAACATTAACGCTTTTCTACGGCGTTGCGTTCTGGAATGTTTTTATGAGCATGCTGATCTACATCAACGATACCGACAAGCATAACTTAACCGTGCTCGTCCAGCAGATGATTCAAAGCCAGAGCGTGCTGCAGCAATCGATGATGGTGCAGCCCGACGAACAGGTGCATGTCGTGGAAGAAGGAATCAAGGCTGCCGGTGTGCTGGTGATGATTGCGCCGATGCTGCTTGTATATCCGTTTCTACAAAGATACTTTGTCAAAGGCGTCATGCTCGGTTCCGTCAAGGGATAGAAGAGAAGGCGCTTTAAGGGGGTGGTGTCCGCGCAGGAGGGGTTGAAGCCAGACAGCTTATCGCTTCTTACCGCTTATTGAGGCAATCTTAGACAAGACCAACAATTCGAGAGGGGTTTCACCGTATGAAAAGCTGGGTTACGGCATCATTGGCAACCGTTCTGACAACATCTCTAATGTTAACCGCATGCAGCTCGCAATCAACGAATGAACCGGCTGCCGATCCAGCCGCTTCAACAGCATCGTCCGCTGCAGCTTCCACAGCGACAGCCTCTGCAACGCCGGACAAGAAGCCGAATTTGACCGTATCGGTCTATGACCGCGGCAACATCCCTGCTGCCGAAGGCACAGTGGAGAATAACCGTTGGACCAAATTCATCAACGATAACGGACCTGCCAATGTGAAGTTCGTGCCGATCCCGCGCAACGACGCCGCGCAGAAATTCAATGTCCTGTTTGCTTCGCACTCGGCTCCCGACATCATCAACGAGTTCGACCCGAATATTCTTAATCCGCTCATTGACCAGAAGCAGCTCATGCCGCTCAACGATCTGATCGAGAATAACAGCGTGGAGTACAAAAAGATTCTTGAGGATTATCCGGCATTGAAGAAGGTTGCAACGAATGCGGACGGCAATATGTACGAAGTCGGACGGGTGCTGGAGGCTTTCCCGAGCTATGCGCTCTTTATTCGCGCGGACTGGTTAAAGAAATTAAATCTGGAGGTTCCGAAGACGACCGAAGACCTGTACAAGGTAGCCAAGGCGTTCGCCGAACAGGACCCGGACGGCAATGGGCAGAAGGATACTTACGGCATGGCTATCAGTTGGCGCTCCGAATATGTGGTCGATATGATGTTCGGCAATCCGGTCGAGCTCTACGGGCTGGTCGACGGTCAACCAAGCCGTGCTTTTGAGAATGCCAAACTGGCTACCGAGTTCAAGAAACGTTTGTTTGACGAAGGGATCATCGACAAGGACTTCGTTAACGACAAGAACGGAGCCAAGGCCAAACAGGACTTCTTGAACGGCAAGCTGGGCATCTTCCCAACCTTTATCGCAAGCTGGTTTGATGCAACGGTGACCGACATTCAAACGTTGAGGAAGGCCGTTCCGGATGCGGAAGTCATTCCGATCTCCTTGCCTGCAAGCCCTGTTGGCCAGTACATTCCTGACGTCCAAAGTCCTGTGCAGATGACAACCGCGATCAACGCCAAAGCCAAGGACCCGGTCGCGGCCATCCAATATATCGATTTTATCGATCGTGTCTCGACCGGCACCGCCTTGCTCTTCGGATTGGAAGGCACGCATTATACGACGGATGCAAGCGGCTGCCCGCAGGTGATCGATCCGGACAAGACCAAATCGGAAGTCAGTTGGGCGGGAGATTTGGCTCAATCTTACTCGCGCTTGCAGTTCGGCAAATGCGCGTTCTACCAGAACCAATTCAACCCGGACATTCCGGAACAGAAAGCCGGGCTTGATATGTTCAACCAGGCGGAAGCCTTGTATCTCGATCCTGACAAGAAGTATCGCTTTATTACGTTGCAGGAGCTGATCCCGTCCTTCCCCAAGGATCTGCAAACTTCATTCAACACCGTCAAAGCCCAGATCACCAACACTTGGCTGAAGTCAGTGCTGGGCGGCGACAAATATTCCGTTGACCAGGCTTATCAGGACGTCCAGGCCGCATGGGATCAGGCCGGCGGCAAGCAGATGGACGAATTTATGGTGCAGTGGTTCAACGACAACCAGGAAACCAGCTTCATGATGAAGGATTTATGGGATACCATCGCCAAGCAAGCGGAATTGAAGCAATAAGCAGCAGAAGGAAATTGGGCGCCGTCAGTCATCTGCGGACGCCCGGTTTGCTTTGCAATATAACTATACGGTTTAGGAGGCTAAACGTATGCGTTTATGTAAGCGCTTATTTGGTTTGCTGACGTTGCTGCTCTTTATGGCTATGGGGTCGTATGTCGCGCATGCAGCGGACGTACAGCAGTTGCCTGTTGAGAATGCCGGATTTGAGACGCTTGTTACGACGAACGGCGTTACTCTTCCGAAGGATTGGAAAACCTGGTGGTGGAGCGGTCCCGCCAACAATCCGCCGGCATCGGCGGCCGGTTATACGGAGGATGAGCATAGCGGCGGCCAGCGTTCGGTGTATATCGACAGTGTCGGCACCGGATATGCAGGATGGGTATCGAAGCCGATTGCGCTTCCTGCGGAGATGGAGTCCTTCCGGATCACGGCCAAGCTGAAGGCGTCGGCCGATTACGCCGGGAATAAGCCGCGCTTCTGGGTGTCCTTCCAGAACGGCGGGACGTTCCTCGGCTCCTATACAACCGATCAGACCGAGGGGTTATCGTTTGCGGACTGGACGGAGATATCTTTTATCGTCGATCGCAGCCAGTTCCCGGCAGGTACGGATACGTTGGTGCTGAACCTGACCACAGCCAGCATGGATTCCGCAGCTCCGGCAAGCGGCAAGCTTTATTACGACGATGTAACGGTGGAGGCGTCGGAGGAGCCGATTCCGACAGTTCAGCGGCTCCCGATCAAGAATTCGGACTTTGAGACGCTGAGCGTGACGAACAGCGTATACAGCCCGAAGGACTGGAAGACTTGGTGGTGGAGCGGCCCCGCCAACAATCCGCCGGCATCGGCCGCCGGCTACACGGAGGATGAGCATAGCAGCGGCTTGCGTTCCGTATATATCGACAGCATCAGCACCGGGTATGCGGGATGGGTATCAAGTCCGATCTCCCTGCCCGCCAATATGACATCGTTCCGGTTCTCGGCCAAGCTGAAGGCATCGGCCGATTATGCCGGGAATAAACCGCGCTTCTGGGTGTCCTTCCAGAACGGCGGGACGTTTCTAGGCTCCTATACGACGGATCAGACCGAAGAGCTGTCTCTTGAAGATTGGACCGAAGTCTCCTTCACCGTCGACCGCAACCAGTTCCCCGCCGGGACAAATACGATCGTATTGAACCTGACGACAAGCAAGCTCAGCGGAGCGACCGCGACTGCCGGCAAGCTCTATTATGATGAGGTTACAGCGGAGGCGTCCAACCAACCGTTGGGTCCGGCTACGTTCACCCTGAAGGGCAACAAGTTCGCCAACTGGTGGAATCTAGGGGAGACCGTGCAGTTCCAATTGAACACCGGCAATGTAGCGGAATCCGTCAACTCGGTCATCGGCAGCGTCTATAACTCGGACAATGAATTGGTCGCGCAAGTGCCTGTGTCAAGGCTGAATTTCCTCGATCAAGGCTGGAGCTGGACGCCCGCGGAGCCCGGCTACTACGAGGTCGCTTTTGCATACCAGCAGGAGAACAGCACGGATATAACGGAGCTTCCTGTCAAATATACCTTCTCGGATACGGACCTGACGACGTTCTCGCGTGAGCGCTACTCCTTGGTCGTAAGCCGGGACGCAACCAAGCCGATCGCGCAGAGGTGGCCGGCTGCGGGCTTCAGCTACCAACTGACCGAGGGCGAGAATGCGATGAAGCTTGCCGACTTGGTGGGCTTCAGCTTCGCACGGATTCATTCGGTTCCATGGGGGACGCAGTTCCGCGATACGAGCTGGGCGATCGAGCCCGAGAGCGGTGTGTACGACTGGACGAAGTTCGACGATCAGATCAACAAGCTATCCAGCTACGGCTTCGGCCTGGTCGGCAACCTGTTGTATACGCCGCAATGGGCATCGCCGCACCCCGAGCAGACACAGGCCAATATCAGCGTACCGGCATACTCCGCTTATGCCCCTGTGGATATGCAGGATTGGGAGGACTTCGTCCGCGCCGTCGTTACGCGTTATCCGCAGATCAAGACGTGGGAAGTATGGAATGAACCGAATCTGCCGGGGCTGAGCGTCTTCTGGCTGGACACGCCGGAACGCTTCGTCGAGCTTCTGCAGACGGCCTACGAGACTATCAAGTCGGAGCAGCCGGATTCGGATGTATGGATCGGCGGGCTGGCGGGGCGCAACTATTTGTCCTTCTACAAGGAGCTGCTTAGCTTGGGCGGAGCCGCTTACTTCGACAAGCTGGCGCTGCACGGCTATCAAGCCGACCCGCGTGAATTCCAACGCGCCGACCAAGCGTTCGACATCGCCTCCAAGCCTTGGGTCGATTCGGAGAGCCATGCGATCCTGGTCAATTCCAACACGGTTACCGGTGCCGTACCATCGGAGACCGAGATCGCCAAACGCATGATTGTCGATTTCCTCTTCCAACTGAAGTGGGGAACACAACAAATTGCCTTCTTCAACATGCTCAACCTATCGGAGATGGAGACCTTGTCATACGCCAAGAGCATCGGCAACGTTACGGTCTCGGCCGGCCTCTTCCGTTCCAAGCCGCGAATCGAGCCGCGGCTTGCGGCATCCGTCGCCCATCAATTTCTCGATCTGGCCGGCGAGTCCGTCGTCTATACAAGGGAATACGATCTTGGCAACGGACAGAAGGCGGTTGAACTGGACAACGATGGAGCTCCGCTGGTCGGGATTTGGTCCGATGCGGCAGCGGCCGCCCCGATTGATGCGCAACTGGCGGCTGCCTTCAATAACGACACCGTCGTGACGGACTGGGAGGGCAAGCCGCTGTTGGCCGACAGCACATTGAGTATCCATCCCGGCAAAATATACTGGATCAGCAATATCGATGTCGCGACGCTGCATGCCTTGCCCGATTCTGCGCCCTTCTTGCTGTCGGACTATGACCGCAATACGAGCGACCTGGTGGTCCCGGAGGCGACGGGGAGCAGCGGAGAGCTGTTTGATCCCGCTACTCTGGAAGTATCCGAGCATGCGGTGTGGGTCGCCGACGATTGGGAATATAAAGGCGCAGCCCAGGCGACAAAGCCGGCGGACTTCGGCGCAACCTTCGCAGCGAGCTATTCGAACAGCGGGCTAGACCTGATCGTGCGCGTGCAGGATGGGACATTCGTTCAGGACAATCCGCTCGGCAGCTTCTGGCAAGGGGACAGCGTACAGTTCGCCATAGACACCTTCGGCCAGGGATTCACCGGAGACCAAGTGGAGTTCCAAGCGGCATTAACGCCGCAAGGGGCGGTTCTCTATAAGCAGTTGGTGCCTTATGTCGGCGGCAATCTGCCTACCAACTGGACGCCGGGCAACAGCATAGCGCAATATGCATCGCTTCGGGTTGACCAGTCGGTTGTCGGTGAGACGGATTATTATATCCATGTGGACACTTCCGAACTGTATCCATTTGTATTCGACCCCCAGAGCCCCATCCGGCTGTCCGTGCTGGTCAATAACAATAACGGCACCGGACGGCTCGGCTGGCTCGAATGGAGCGGCGGAATCGGAAGCGAGAAGAACCCGGCCAAATACGGCAAGATATGGGTGACGAACGAATGATTCATTAACACGGTCCACCCTGCTGCGGGCCGCCAGACGCCAAACAGCCGGCAAGCGGGTTCAACACCCGCTGCCGGCTTTGGACTGCTTACTGATTCTTTAAGCCTCGTAGATCGGAACGACCTGGTTCGTCTGCTCGCGGTTGCGGCCGACGGAGAAGATCGCGATCGGAATGCCGGTCAGCTCGGAGACGCGCTCGACATAGCGGCGGGTATTCTCCGGCAGGTCGGCGAGCGTGCGGGCGTTCGTGATGTCCTCGCTCCAGCCCGGCATCTCTTCGTAGACGGCTTCGCACTCGGCCAGAATCTTCAGGTTGGCCGGGTAGTGGTTGATGATCTCGCCGCGATACTTGTACGAGGTGCAGATCTTGACCGTGTCGAGGCCGCTCAGGACGTCCAGCGAGTTGAGCGACAGCCCGGTGATGCCGCTGACGCGGCGGGCATGGCGGACGACAACCGTGTCGAACCAGCCGACGCGGCGCGGACGGCCCGTGACGGTGCCGTATTCGTGGCCCTTGTCGCGAATCCATTGGCCCAGATCGTCATGCAGCTCGGTCGGGAACGGACCGTCGCCGACACGGGTCGTGTACGCCTTCGCAACGCCGATGACCTGACGGATCTTCGAAGGGCCGACGCCGGAGCCGATGCAGACGCCCCCTGCGGACGGGTTGGAGCTTGTAACGAACGGGTACGTGCCTTGGTCGATGTCGAGCATGACGCCTTGAGCGCCCTCGAACAGCACCTTCCTGCCCTCGTCGATCGCGTCGTTCAGGACAACCGAAGTGTCCGTCACGAACGGACGAAGCTTCTCCGCCAGCTCGAGGTACTCCGAGATGATCGACTCGGCGTCGAGCGGCTCGCCGCCGTACATCTGCGTGATGACGTTGTTCTTCTCCGCGATAAGAACGCGGGCCTTCGCTTCGAACTCCTCCGCCACCATCAGGTCGGCGATGCGGATGCCGTTGCGCGCGGCTTTATCCATATAGCAAGGGCCGATGCCCTTGCGGGTCGTACCGATCTTGTTATCGGCCTTGCGATCCTCTTCCAGCGCGTCCAGAACCAGATGATAAGGCATGATGACGTGAGCGCGGTCGCTGATCCGCAGATTGTCGGCCGAGAAGCCGTTATCGAGGATATATTGAATCTCTTCCACCAGAGCGCCCGGGTTGATAACCATTCCGTTGCCGATGACGCAGACCTTGTTCTCGTTAAAGATTCCGGACGGAATCATGGTGAGTTTGTACTTCTTATTCTGGATAAGAATCGTATGACCTGCGTTGTTGCCGCCTTGATAACGGGCGACGACATCCGCTTTCTCCGCGAGGAAGTCCGTGATCTTGCCCTTGCCTTCGTCTCCCCATTGCGTTCCTACGACGACTACTGTAGACAAAGCAATCCCTCCACCCGGCTGATTCGCTCATACCGGCATGATGATGCCTCCCCCGAGCGGACGCTCTCCCGAACCCGAAGCTGCCGGAGACAACGCACGCGAACGCATCGGCAACGAGTTGCTCGTTCCGATGCACGGCCATATGGCCGCAAGGCGGCATGATTAGTGTAGCAATTGACCGCAGCGAAGTCAACTCAAAGGCGAACAATTCCACACCCGTCTATTTGATCGTTCGGAATTATTCCGGCTAAAATGAGCAATTACGCGCTTTCCTCATGGCTCCGGTCGAGACTGACGAACTTGTTGAAGCTTTTCAGGAAGACCAGCTCCACCGTGCCGACAGGACCGTTCCGCTGCTTGGCGATGATGATCTCGATGATGTTCTTCTTCTCGGTATCCTGATTGTAGTAATCGTCCCGGTACAGGAACGCGACGATGTCGGCGTCCTGCTCGATCGAGCCCGATTCCCGAAGGTCGGACATCATCGGACGCTTGTCCTGCCGCTGCTCGACGCCGCGGGAGAGCTGCGACAGAGCGATAACCGGAACCTCCAGCTCTCTGGCGATCTGCTTAAGCGTACGCGAGATCTCGGATACTTCCTGCTGTCGGTTCTCTCCGGCCTTGCCCCGCCCTTGAATCAGTTGAAGGTAGTCGATCAGAATCATGCCGAGTCCCTTCTCCTTCTTCAAGCGGCGGCACTTCGCGCGAATGTCGGCAACGGTGATGCCCGGCGTATCGTCGATGTACACCTGGGCTTCGGAGAGCGCCCCGATCGCCATCGTCAGCTTCTCCCAGTCGTCGCCTTCGAGGAAGCCCGTCCGCATCCGGCCCGCGTCGACGTTCGATTCGGCGCACACCATCCGCTGCACGAGTTGGGCAGCCGACATCTCAAGGCTGAAGATGGCGACGGTCTCGTTCGCCCGCACCGCGACGTTCTGCGCGATGTTCAGCGCGAACGCCGTCTTCCCGACGGAAGGACGGGCGGCGACGATGATCAGGTCGTTGCGCTGGAAGCCGGCCGTCATCTTGTCGAGATCGCGGAAGCCGGACGGAATGCCGGTCGTCCCTCCCTTATGGTTGTAGAGGAACTCGACCCGGTCGAACACTTCCATAAGCACGTCGCGAATGCTGATGAAGCCCGAAGACGACTTGCGGTTCGAGATCTCCATGATCCGCTGCTCGGCATCGTTGATCAGCGTGCCGATCTCGTCCTCGCCCGCGTAGCCGTTCGAGACGATCTGAGTGGCCGTCCGGATCAGACGGCGCAAGAGCGACTTCTCTTCGACGATCTGGGCGTAATACTCGACGTTCGCCGCCGTCGGCACGGCATGGGCGAGCTTGGCGAGATAGGTGACCCCGCCGACCTCCTCCAACTGTCCGCGATCCTGCAGCTTCGCCGTAAGCGTGATCAAGTCCAGGGGTTCGTTGTCATCGTTCAGATCAAGCATGACCTCGTAGATCCGCTGATGGGCGACGCTATAGAAGTCCTCTGCCCGCAGCCGCTCCATCGACGTGATCAGAGCCTCGGTCTCCAGCAGAATGGCGCCAAGCACCGCTTGCTCCGCCTCCAGGTTCTGGGGCGGCACCCGATCGAACAGAACCGGTTCCCCGTTCATGTCCATGCCGTTATTCCTCCACGACTTGCACGTTTAGAGTGCCCTTCACTTCGGGATATAATTTAAGCGGCACCTTCGTGACGCCAAGCGTCCGAATCGGATCGTGAAGCTCGATCTTCCGCTTGTCGATGACGATCTTCTGGCTCTCGAGCGCTTCCGCGATCTGCTTGCTCGTGATGGCGCCGAACAGGCGGCCGCCTTCGCCGGCCTTGGCCTTGATGACGACCGTCATCTCCGACAGCTTCTCGGCGAGCGCCTTCGCGTCGGCCTTCTCGCGGTCCTTCTGCTTCTGAGCGGATGCGTTGATCTGATCCAGCGTCTTCTTCGCGCCGTCCGTAGCGATCTGAACGTATCCCTTCGGCAGAAGGAAGTTGCGCGCGTATCCTTCCGACACTTCCTTCACTTCGCCCTTCTTGCCTTGTCCCTTCACATCTTGAAGAAAAATGACCTTCATTCCAATATACCCTCTTTCCCCTCGAATTCTTTAAGCACTTGCTTCAGCTTCGCCGCGACTTCGTGAACCGTCTTGCCCGACATCTGGCAGGCCGCGTTGGACAGATGCCCTCCTCCGCCGAGCCGCTCCATCACAACCTGGACGTTGATCTGCCCGAGCGAGCGGGCGCTGATGCCCACCTGTCCGTCCGGGCGCATTCCGATGACGAACGACGCCTTGATGCCCGTCATGTTCAGCAGCGTATCGGCGGCCTGGGCGATCAGCAACTGCGGAATCGGCTTGCCGGTGTCCGCCACCGCGATCGCGATATGATCGCGATATGTCTCGGCGTGCTGGATGATCTCCGCCTTCTTGATGTACTCCTCCAGATCCTCCTTCAGCATCCGCTGAATCAGGATCGGATCGGCGCCGTTGCGGCGCAGGAACGATGCGGCCTCGAACGTCCGGGAGCCGGTGCGAAGCGCGAAGCTCTTCGTGTCGACCGTGATGCCCGCGAGCAGCGCGGTCGCCTCGCGGACGTCGAGCACGACGCGTTCATGAATGTATTGCAGAAGCTCGGTCACCAATTCGCAAGTCGAGGACGCGTATGGCTCCATGTAGACGAGCACCGCCTCGTCGATGAATTCCTCGCTGCGCCGATGGTGGTCCACCAGCACAATGCGATCCGTCATCTGCAGCAGCCTCGGCTCCGCGACCATCGATGCCCGGTGCGTATCGACGACAATCGCGAGCGAGCGCTTGCTCGTCATCGCCATCGCCTGCTCCGGGCTGATGAAGCGGCGGGCCAGCTTATCGTCCTCCCGGAGCATATCCATCATCTTCTGAATCGCCGGGTTGGTGCCTTCGAGCACGATGAAGGCTTCCTTGCCGAATTGCTGCGCGGCCTTCACGACCCCGATCGCAGCGCCGATCGCGTCCATGTCGGGCATCTTGTGCCCCATGACGATAATCGTCTCGCTCTCCTTCATCAGGTCGCGAAGCGCGTGCGAGATCACTCTTGCCCGCACCCTTGTGCGCTTCTCGATCGCGTTGCTCTTGCCTCCGTAGAAGCTCTGCCGCTGGCCGAACTTGACGACCGCCTGATCGCCGCCGCGCCCGAGCGCAATATCGAGGCTGCCCTGCGACAGTTGGCCCAACTCCACCGCGGAGTCGCTGCCGGAAGCGAAGCCGATCGACAGCGTCAGCGGCAGCTTCAGATTCATCGTCAGCTCCCTGACCTCGTCCAACAGCTCGAAGCGCGATTGCTCCAACTGCTTCAGCGCATACTGATTCGTGACGACCATATACTTGTCCGACGACAGCCTTCGCAGGAACAAGCCGTACTTGTTCGCCCACTCCGTGATCTCCCCGGCCACCTTCGACAGCATAATCGCGCGCTGCTGCTCATCCATTCCTTGAGCGACTTCCTCCAGGTTGTCAAGCATGACAATGCCGAGCGCCAGCTTCTCTTCCTCATACTTCTTCGTGAGAGTCCAATGCTCGGTAATATCCTTGATATACAGCATGCGCTCTTGCTGGCGAAAGAGCAACTCGTAAATCCTTCCGTTCAGGTTCGCTTCCTGCCGGCTCGCGTCCTTCTCCTTGACCGGAACGACAACGCCGGGGAACAGCTCGGGCAGCGGGATGCCGATCGCCGACGAACGGCCGACCAGTGTCGCAGCGTATGAATTATGCCATTGAACTTCCTTCTCTTCGTTATAAACGATGATGCCGAAGGGCAGCGTGCCGAACACATCGTTCGCGACTCCCTTGATGCGATGGGACAGCGTCAGCACGTAATCGTTCAGATCCCGGCGGAACGCCCGCTCCGAGAGCACCGAATAGACGGCGACCACTGCTCCAAGCAGCAGGCCGATCAAGCCGAGCACCCAGTGGTACCAAGCAAGCGCGACCGTAAGCAGCAGCGTGACCGCCATCGCCCCTACCATATGCATGCCATGCCAACGCTGAACGAGAAACTTAGGCATGTTAAAGCTCCGCTCCCTTGTGCCGACCGATCCCGCGGAAGTGCGGTTCGGTCTCAATATATGTCGATGCCGCACCTTGCGCCCGCGAACCCGCGGAACAGAAGGTCAGCCCTTCTTCTCGAAGCTCTTGCGAATAGGGAAGGCCGTGTCGAAGAGTCCGATCAGGTAGAATGGCCACATAAAGATAAGCAGCGGGAAGGCGATGATAATGGGAACGATGCGGGACCACTTCTTGATGTCGGCCAGGTAGAAGAAGAAGGCGATCGCCTGAATCGTGAAGGCGAAGGTCAGGATCGGCATGGCATTGATCGCGACCATGCTCCAGAAGCCCGTACTCTCCGAAGAGATCGTATAGCTGAGGATCAGCACGAGCAGATAATAGAACACGAGGCTGCGGGGCAGCTTCCAGTTCTTCATCGGCGTCATGCCGGGAACCAGAACTCCCATAAGTCCGAGTCCCCGGCGGGCCAGCACGTGCGTGACGACGGCGATCAGGAACGAGATCAGGAGCAGCAGCGCCGGCAGCATCCTCGTGATGGCGTCTCCAAGCGTAGCGGAAGTCTCCGCGGCCCAGCCGGCCGGCATAAGCGTATCGGTCTGAAGCTGGTTCAGCGATTCTTCGATCAGGCTGGCAAGCTCCGAGGATAAGTTCAAATCATATTGCACGGAGAAAATCGCAAGCTCCACAAGAAGCTGAACGAGAACCACCACCATGGTGACGGTAACGACAGTGCGAGCCGGCATTCGCCGCTTGTACAGATGGCCCATAACGGCGGCTGGAATAAGGAAGAACAGGCCGAACACGAGGGAAGCCAAGGAATAGGCTCCCATCAGGGCGAATGCGGCAATGCCAATGCACGCGACGTGAGCCGCGAACGAGAGCGGCTTCAGCATGGTGTACAGAACGACGAGCGGCATCATCACCAGGAATATCGTAATCGCGATTAGAGAGGTAGGGATGCTAAGCAGCACGAGCAGCGCGACGACACTCCACGCTACGGATTTCCAGCCAATCTTCAACCAAGGTCACCTCTTGCGGATATGTTCTTCCAATGTGGACAGATCGCGGTACAGATCCTCCAGTTGATGTCCTTCTTGCCTCATCTTCGCAAGCTTCTCCGCTACGGCCGCATCCAGGTCCCGATAGGAGATCCCGATGCGCCTTCCGAGAATATACCCGGAAGCGATCAAGCTTGCCAAACTATCTGCGATGCGGACGCCGCTTCCGTCCCACATCGCCTTGAACAGCCTTGCCGTCTGATCGACCACTTCCGCCTTCAGCCACTCAATCAGCCTTGCCCGAGTGGCGACATCTGCTTCGCGTTCCATCGCTTGAACTCATCCTCTCCAAGCTAAATCTTCGCGGTGTCTGTCCAGAAAGCTGCAATCTTCATTATATCACATAATTGCCCAGTATCTACTATGAAGGCGGCCGGCCCCGCACATGAGCAAAGCGGCAGAACCCCGCCGCCTCCCATGGAAGCCGACCGCCTGCCGCCGCTGTATTCCTCCTATCTATTGGGGAACGGAAGCCGTCCACCCTCCAACGCTTCTGGCGAGAGCGATTCCGAGCCTCCCCAGCGTCTCGAGACCGACATAGTCCCGGTCGCCGATCGAGAGCAGCTCGGCCGAGCCTTCCTCCCACTTCAGCCGATGGCCCCGCTCCAGCATCAGCTCCCGAAGCCCCGGCCCCGCCGCCCCCGCTTCCGGCACGTTGCGGGAGCGCCCTGCTCCCTGCTGCAGCCGCCAGTCTCCTCCCGGTTCCTCCCGGCTCGGCGTGCTTCCGAATGCCTGAAGAACGGCCAGGTCGACATAGTCCTCTCCCCGGTAAGAGACGATTGGCACGAAGCTCTTCTCCTTCTCCTGATTCAGCTCGAGCAGCCCGGCAGCTCCCTCGTACCGGACGAACTCGCTGCGGATCGGCTGCCCGACGGGCACGCTCTTGTGCATGCCGTTCCCGTCGAGCGCGATCTTCCCCCCGACCAGAACGTACCGAATGCCTTGCGACGGAAGATCCGGCTTCTCCACCGTCGATCGGTCGCGGATGCTCTCATAGTCGAAGATTACGATATCCGCATCCATTCCCCTCGCCAGACGTCCTTTTCTCCGCAGGCTTGGTGCTTGCTTCTCCAGCCTCCGCGCCGGCAGCAGCGTCATCTTGCCGACCGCATCGATCAGAGGAAGGACGGCGTGCTCCCGCGAATAGAGGCCGATCGTGCGCGCGAACGTGCCCGACGCCCGCGGATGGTTGTTCAGCCCCGGCTCGAGAATGGCGTCGCTGCCGATCATGACGAACGGCGAGGAGAGCGAGTCGACGATGTCCTGCTCGGGGATGGCGTACGCGACGGCCAGCTTCCCCTGCCTCCGGTATTCCTTGAACGTCGGTTCGGTCAGCCTCTCCGGCGTTCCGGCGATCTGAAGATCATTGTACGTGATGCGGAAGCGCTGCTGCCACCCTTCGTCGAAGCGTGCCGAGTTGAGATAGGTCCCCCAATAATCGTACGGGTATGTACAAGCCGTCAGATCAAGCCCCTTCTCGCGCGCCTCCGCCAGCATGTCCAGCGATTGCTTCATCGAGAACGTGCCGCCCGTGCTGTTGATATGATCGACGTGGACGGATGCCCCCGTCTTCTCAGCGTAGCCGATAAGCTCTTGAATCGCCTCAAGATTTGTTCCCGGCTCTTCCATATCGGAGTACCGGGCATGGAAGTAGACCGGCACATTGTATTCGTAGGCCAGCCTCATGAGCGGGACGATCTCCGAGGGGCCGATTCCGGGCACGTACTCCAGGCTGAAGGAGATGCCGAGCGCACCTTCGTTCAGCGCCCTCTCCGCCTGCTCGGCGAGCAATTCGCCTTGAACCGGATTCGCCGGCTCGTAACGCCCGATCTCCAGCCGGTTGCGGGCTTGCGTATAGAAGAACGAGGCGCCGAAGTTCAGCGGGGTCCGGATTCGGGAATAATAGGAATACCACTTCTCCGGGGAAGCTGTCCCTCCGTGCATCGCGATGTTGCTCGTCACGCCGTCGGCGAGCTTGGTCCACACTCCGAGCGGGTTCGGATCGTAGCTCAGGTTGTCGATGAAGCCGGGGGCGACGACAAGCCCTCTCGCATCGATCGTCCGCCTCCCCTTCACCTCGCGGTCGGTGACGAGCTCGATCGTTCCGCCGCTGATGGCGACGTTCAAGCCTTCCCGGTCGAGACCGGTCTCCGGATTGACAACCCGGCCGCCGAGAAGGACGACGTCGTACATTCGGTTCAGTTCCGCCTGCGTCGGAACATCGATTGGGGACAGGGCCGCGATCGCGGCGGCGTTGGCCGGCTTGCCGGAGGATGCCGTCTTCGGAGAGAAGCCCGGCAATAGAACACCCTCCGTGTCTCTCACGGAGGGTGCTTCTGCGGGTTGCGTATTCGAGGGGACGCCTAGACGCAGAGCTCCGGCAAGCGCCAACGCCGCAGCCGCGCCCGACAACAAGAGAACGGGGACCCCGCGCCGGGATCTCGGATTGTTGGTCATTCGGACCTCCATGGCATGCCGCCTTGGGCTTATATGCTCTTAGGCTTCCCTTCCGAGAGGCTTCTCATCCGTCGCCGGAGCAAGAAGAAGTCTCTCGCAATAATCGATAATGTCGCTTCGGCGTACGATTCCGATAAAACTGCTCATGTCGTCAACGACGGGGACGAAGTTCTGCGTCTTCGCGAGGGAGATCAAGTCCTCCATGTTCGCGTCGATTCTTACGGGGCGATTGTTCAGGCGCAGCGGCACTTCGGACAGCAGCACCCGATGCGCTTGGTCGAAGCTGAGGTCCAGATGATTCTTCATGAACCAGAGCAGGTCGCCCTCCGTTACCGTGCCGACGTACTTGCCTTCCGCGGTCAGCACCGGAACGGCCGTGTACCGGTAATGCTCCATTCTCTCCAGCGTCTGTCTGAGGGTCGCGTCCTCCTTCACACAGACGACCTCCTGCTTCGGCAGAAGGAAAAAAGCGATGTTCATCGATACCTCTCCTCTGTCAGGGACCTATCTATGCCGTCTTCCATTATAACACGGGGCCGCGGGACGGCACTATGCGCGACTTCCATTATTTTCTAAACATTTCGTGTCCGTTCGCTTCTCTACTCCGCCGCCGGCCGATCGGAGGAAGCCGGAGCGTCTGCCGCTTCTTCGCCCGGAATCGTCAGATCCGCAGCCGAAGTCGCCGGGTCCATCCAACGCGCGATCGTCGTTCGAACGTCGTTCAGGTCCTGTTCGTCCGCGACGAAGTACCACAGGTTCTGCTTGCCCATGCGGGCACCTGTCCCATGAAGAGTATAGCTGCGAATATGGAGCTCTGTCTGCAGGAATTGCTTGGCTAGTCCGGTCAGCTCCGAGGGCTGGAGATCGGTTCGGAAGTTGTCGCCGACGATGCCGAGCAGCTCGGTGATATGGTTCCATTGCTGGAGCGATGTTGCCTTGTGCATAAGCGCCTCGAGGAAAATACGGTTGCGTTCGGTCCGCGAGACGTCGCCGCCCGCATCCTCGCGATATCGGACGTAGTTGAGCGCTTCTTCTCCGGAGTAGGAGCTCTGTCCCGCCTTGATCGTGAACTTCTCGTGATCCGCTCCCTTGTTGACGATGTCCTCGGTGATCGGAAGGGCAATGCCGCCGAGCGTATCGACCATCTGGACGAACCCCTCGAAGTTGATCGAGGCGTAGTGGCCGATAGGAGCGTCAAGCAGCTTCTCCACGCTGTTCACCGCCATCTCCGGCCCTCCGTACGCGTAGGCGTGCGTAATCTTGTCCTGCTTGTCCTTCCCGACGATCTCCGCGTACGTATCCCGGGGAATGGACACCATCAGCGCATTGCCGTCCGTCGGGCGCACAACGGTGTAGATCAGCGTGTCCGAACGTCCGGCCTTCTGCCCCGGCCGGGCGTCGACGCCCATCATGAGCAGGGAGAACGGCTCTTCGGCGACCTTGACGACGGGCTCTTCCGCTGACGGATCCGGACGATCCGTCAGCGGCTGATACGTGTCCGCCAACTGATTCTCCAGCTTGTCGGACAGGAATGCGTCGAACCCCCACGCGGCCAACGCGCCGCGATTGAAGTAGCCTATGCAAGATGCGATGAGAAGAACGATGACGAGACAACAGGCTGCGATCCATTTTCCACGATGCTTGTTCACGATGTATGTTCTCTTCCCTCTCTATTATTCTCTTAGTTGTTAACTATCATGAATATAACGAGAGAGAGACGGTTCCGGTTGCATCCGGACCGCCTCCTAATCGTGCCAGCCGAGCTCTTATCTGTAATCCGAGGGATTCTTGCCCGTCAGCTTCTTGAACAGCCGATTGAAGTACGATACATCGCGGTATCCGAGCATCTCGGAGATGTCCCCGGCGGTCAGAAGCGAATCCTTGAGCAGGTAGACGGCCTTCTTCATGCGCGTGGCGTGCACGTATTCGCTGATCGTCTGGCCGGTCGCCCTTCGGAAGAGGGAGGCGGCATAGTTCGGGCTGCGACCGATGTGCGCCCCAAGAATGTCCTTCGTGATGCGTTCCCGGTAATACTCCTGAATGTAATCCTTCATTCGCTGCGCATTGTAATCCACCGCCGCGCTGACCGGCCCTTGCCGCCGTTCCCGGCTCCAGAGCACGAGCACCTCCGCGAGAATCGCTTCGGCCCGCACGTCCGCCAGCCACGTTCGATCCTCCCGTTCCTCCGCAATCGTCCGAAGCCGGTCGATCATCCAATCGAGCGAACCGATCCTCAGCCGGATCGGTTTCTTCTCTTGCAGGATGTCGAGCCGGGAGGGCTCTTCGCCTGCCGCATCTCTCCGCGAGAAGGTCAGGACGAACTTCTCATGGAACACCGAGGGTACACTCTTGGCGTAGTAGGGAGTTCCGTACGGAATGAGCAGCCCATCGCCTTTCTCGAGGATGAGCTTGACGTGATTGACCCAATAGACGCATTTGCCGTAACGAAGGAAGACAAGCGTGTAGAAGGGTTGATCGCCCTTCTCTTCCGTGAACCACTCCATGGCCCGATCCTGACGAATATCGTTCACCTTCAGCATGGCAGCACCTTCGCAATCGTACTATTATGCAATCATTGTACTATAGTTCATATGTTATCGGCAATTTAGCGACTAGAATAGAGGTATATCGCCAAGAGGCATTAATTTCTGGAGGGAATCAATCGCATGAGCACTCTTCGCAAAACCAAAATTATATGCACGATGGGACCGGCCTGCGAATCCGTTGACGTACTGAAGCAGATGATCGATGCCGGCATGAACTGCGCTCGCCTTAACATGGCGCATGGCGAGCTGTCCGACCACAGCGACCGGATGAACCGCGTTCGCCAAGCGGCGCGCGAGACCGGAGCGATCGTGCCGATCCTGATGGACATCAAGGGACCGGAGGTTCGCATCGGCAAGCTGAAGGAAGCTTCCTATCTGCTTGTCGCCGGCAATGTTCTTACCTTGACGACCGAGCTGATCCAAGGCGACGCGGAGACGATCTACGTGAACTACTCCGAGCTTCCGCTTGTCGTGAAGCCGGGCAACACGATTCTGATCGACGACGGCTTGATCGAGCTGAAGGTCGAGTCGACGACCCCGACCACGGTCGTCTGCCGCATCGTGAGCGGCGGCGTCATCAAGCCGAACAAGGGCGTCAACCTGCCGGGCATTCGCACGACCCTGCCGGGCGTAACGGAGCGCGACGTCAAGCATATCGCGTTCGGTGTCGAGCAAGGCGTCGACATCATCGCGGCTTCGTTCGTCCGCAAGGCCGAGGACGTGCTGCAGATCCGCCAGCTCCTGAAGGAGCACGGCGCCGAGCATATTCAGATCATCTCCAAGATCGAGAACGAGGAAGGCGTCACCAACCTCGACGCAATTATCGAAGCGTCGGACGGCATCATGGTCGCCCGCGGCGACCTCGGCGTCGAGATTCCGGTCGAGGAAGTGCCGATGATCCAGCGCGAGATGATCGAGAAGTGCAACCTCGCCGGGAAGACGGTTATCGTCGCAACGCACATGCTCGATTCGATGCAATACAACCCGCGCCCGACCCGCGCGGAAGTGAGCGATACGGCGAATGCCGTGCTCCAGGGCACCGACGTCATCATGCTCTCCGGCGAGTCTGCCGCGGGCAAGTACCCGGTTCAATCGGTCGCGACGATGGCCACCATCGCCCTGCGCGCCGAATCGATGTACGAGTATGCCAACAGCCCGGCCGCCAAGCAAGCGGCCGCCGAAGGCGAGACCGTCACCGAGGTGATCAGCGAAGCGGTCGTCAGCTCCTCGATGAAGCTCGGAGCCAAGGCGATTCTCACGCCGACCGTGAGCGGCTATACGGCCCGCATGGTGTCCAAGCACCGCCCGAAGGCCCCGATCATCGCCATCACTCCGGACGCGAAGGTTCTGGCCCGCCTGGCGCTCATGTGGGGCGTTATCCCGGTCAAGGGCGAGCCGACCGAGTCGACGGACGAGATGATCGACTCCGCGCTCCACAGCGGCAGCAGCACCGGCATCCTGCACAAGGGCGACTACGTCGTCATCTCGGCGGGAACCCCGGCCGGTGTCGCCGGCGTCACGAACCTGATCAAGATTCAGCAGGTTTAAGCTTGCCGCGCCGATCCTTCGGCGGCATAGGAGAGAGAACCATCAGAGCGGTCGAGGATCGCCTTGATGGTTCTTTTTGTTCGCTCTCCCCCTCCTTGGCCCCCTGAACGATGACTTTTTCGATTTTATGTGATTTTTCATATTCATCGGCTTGGATTGGCGGCAATCGCGGCGTTTTATGTGATTTTTCGCATATATGCGGGATCTCTGGCCGGAATTTGCTCGACGAATGTGATTTTTCACATATAATCGGCCAACACCCCCTTATCGGGACCAGCACCAATGTGATTTTTCGCATAAAACCCGCCACTATAAAAAAAGTCCCGCTGCCGAATCGGCAGCGGGCAAGCAATCTATATATCAGAGGGGGGTTATGTTGCTATAATATCCCCCGCCGCTTAAATGAATCTTATCGCAGCCTTAAGATTCGATAAGAAAGCTTCATCGATTCTCCGATTCTCCGATTCGCCATTCCCTGATTCACGCTGCTTCGATGCAAGTCTCTTCGATTTGCACACGATTCTCCGACTCGCCATGCTCCGATGCAGCGCACAGCCTCACTCGCTCGCCCGCTCATTCACTCTCATCGCATCGCATGGAAAAACCCCCGCAAACCATCTTCCGATGCCTGCAGGGGTTTATTGTTGCTGTTGCTTCGATTACTCCGTCGTGTAAGGCAGCAGCGCCATTTGGCGAGCGCGCTTCACGGCAACCGTCAGCATGCGTTGGTACTTCGCCTTCGTGCCGGTTACGCGGCGCGGCAGAATCTTGCCGCGTTCGCTGATGAACTTGCGGAGCAGGTCCAGGTCCTTGTAATCGACGTGGGTGATCTTGTTCACCGTGAAGTAGCATACCTTACGACGCTTGTTGCGTCCGCGACGGAACTTGCGCGGTTCGCGAGCGCCGTCTCCGCCTTCGCGAGGACCGCGTGGTCCGCGCTCTTCGCGAGCAGCCGGAGCTGCTTGTTGTTGTTCGCTCATTCTATTCAACTCCTGTTCATTGTCGTGTCCAACGCCTGTTCCTGCATCAGGTCAGGCCTTAGAATGGCAGATCATCGTCCGATATATCGATCGGCTTGCCGTCATTCGCGAACGGATCCATGCCCCCGCTGTTGCGCGATCCGGAGCTGCGGCTTCCACTTCCACCGCCGCCGCCATAACCGCCTCCGCCGTAGCTGCCGCCGGAATTCCCGCCGCTGCTTCCGCCTCCGTTGCCGCCATAGCCTCCGCCGCCGTAATCTTCGCGTCCCTGTGCTTGTCCGCCGCCGCCTTCGCGGTTCGGCGACTCCAGGAAACGAACGTTGTCGGCGATGACTTCCGTCACGTAGACTCGACGCCCTTCGTTGTTCTCGTAGTTGCGCACTTGAATGCGCCCTTCCACGGCGGCCAGACGGCCCTTACGAAGGTAATTCGCGCAAGTCTCGGCCAATTGGCGCCACGTCACGACCGGAATGAAGTCCGCCTCGCGTTCGCGTTCTCCTCCCCCGGAATCGCGGGAGAAGGGGCGGTCCACCGCCAGCGTGAATTGGGCAACGGCCACGCCCGCAGGCGTGTAGCGAAGCTCTGGGTCCTTGGTCAAGCGTCCGATCAGAATAACCCGGTTCAACATGGTTGGTTCCCTCCCAACAATGACGACTACCGGCGGTCACCCGCCAGGATGTTGCGTCAGTTCTTCTTAAGCGACGACTTCTCTGACGATCATGTGACGAATAACTTCGTCCGTAATCTTCAGAACGCGCTCAAGCTCATTCACGACAGCCGAATCCGACGTGAATTGAACCAGCACATACGTCCCGTCGCGGTGCTTGTTGATCTCGTAAGCCAGGCGGCGCTTGCCGAGTACATCCTGCTTCACGATCTCTCCGCCGTTCACGATGATGCCTTGGAATTTCTCCACGACAGCTTGAACGGTTTCTTGGTCCACGTCCGGACGGATGATGTACATCAACTCATAGTTGCGCATCTTCCGTTCACCTCCTTTTGGTCTTTGGCCCCCCGATTCCCAATACCGGCACGACAAGTCGCACTCGGCCGAGGAGCAAGGAGTATGCAATCTAATTCGAATCAAAGAGCATACCTTCCTACTTTATCACAAGCCCCCTTCCGGGTCAATGCGAACAACCGCCAATATCCATGCATAACCCCCTCGGCTCTCCCCTACACTATCCCACAGGGGGTGAAGCAGCATGGGTGAGCAGACGGAATTCGAGCCCGGCCAACGGGCGCCTAACGACGGCGAGTATATCGAGATCGGCGAAGCGTCCTTCCACACCGGCATCAACAACCCGAAGAGAATCCATCTTCATCGCGGAGACCGATTCCCCGAGACATCGAACCACCGACGCAAGTGGAAAAAATTCAATTCGTAACGACGAGGAACGTATATTGAGCGGACCAACGGGTATTCTAACTATCGGCGACGAACAGAGAGGTGTGGTTCCATTGAACCCATGCAGGCAACAACGGCCGAAGGAAGAGACGAGCCAAGCGGAGTAGGAGTAGGAATGGGAGGGACGTGCCGTAGACACGCTTCCGCATGACTAATTAGGGCCGAGAGATCGGCCCTGAACCGAAGAGCTGACGCGGAGAGCGGAACGTGAAGCCCGATTGCTTCACGCCAGCCCCGCGAACCGAAGCAACGACTGGATAACGACTTCAACTCATCAACGTCGCCCGGAGGGCCCCGCAAGGGGCCCTTCGTTATTTTTCCGATCCTCTGTCCCGATCCCCTGCCCCGGGCAAAAGCACCTTCAGCGTCCTCCCCCCTTCTCGATCCTGCGCATCATGCGATTTTATGTGATTTTTCACATTCATCGCCCTTGAATCCGAGGCAATCGAAGCGTTTTATGCGATTTTTAGCATATATCCAGCCACTCCAGCCGGAGTTTTCTCTATGTATGCTATTTTTCACATAAAATCGTCCAAATCACCCGTTACCGTGCATCGTCAATGTGAATTTTCACATAAATCCCTGGCAACGAGCGCCCCCATCATGGCAGAAAAACCTCCGACGTTATCCGTCGAAGGTTGGAATCGCAAACGGTATATGCCGGAGAGGGTGGGATTCGCTCCGTCGCACAGGGACCGCACTCTTACGAGCGCACTCCCTGTTGTCGCGACTATCACGCCGGGGCCTACGAACATGCCGTGAGGCATGTTCGCTTAACGGCCCGTTCTCATCCCACCTGCGCCACCCAACAAAAAAACGACCCTTTTGGGGTCGCATCTCGTTTTTTGTTGGGTGGCGGAGAGGGTGGGATTCGCTCCGTCGCATAGGGAACGCACTCTTGCGAGCGCGCATTCCCTATTATCGCGACTATCACGCCGGGGCCTACGAACATGCCGTGAGGCATGTTCGCTTAACGGCCCGTTCTCATCCCACCCATGCCATATACGCAAAAAACCGACTCCCGTAGGGAATCGGTTTGATTATTCGTATATGGCGGAGAGGGTGGGATTCGAACCCACGCACGCCTCGCGACGCCTAGTTGATTTCGAGTCAACCCCCTTGGGCCTCTTGGGTACCTCTCCGCAGCAAGAAAAATAATATCACAGATTGGCCAAGCTTGCAACTCCTTCTTGACCAAAATATTGCCGGGGTCGAATAAACATTATTCGGACGGCAATTGCCCCTCTTCGCCCGTGCCGGCTCCGGGCCGCAGCACCTTCTTGAAGCTCTTCTCGAACTTGGCGCGAGGCAGCAGGATGCTGTGCTTGCACTTCACGCACTTGATGCGGATATCCATCCCCATGCGAATAATCTCCATCTCGTTCGCCCCGCACGGGTGCTGCTTCTTCATCTGAACGATATCGCCCAGCTCGAAGGTCTTTTTCTCCATAGTCTACGCCCCTCCCATTCGTTCTGCCGATTCCATCGAATAATACCGCGGATCGCGGGCCGATTCGAACGCCTTCTTGATCTCGGCGTACAGATGCCGGGAGACGGTCGCCTGGGTGTTCGGACGGCATACCGCCGTGATGCGCAGCGTGACGTCCGAGGCGGTCAGCGTCTGCACGCCGAGCAGCTCGGGGGTACTTATCAGGCTCACGTCCTCAAAGCGTCCCAGAACGGCTCTGACGACCTCCATAGCCTTGTCCAACTGCTCCGACGCGGCAATCGATACATCCACGACCGCCAGCGAATTGTTGACGGAATAATTCGTGACGTCCGCGATTGAGCCGTTCGGGATCACGTACACCTCTCCCGTCCAGCTCCGAAGCCTTGTCGCCCGCAATCCGATCATCTCGACGGTCCCCTTGAACTTGCCGGTCTCGATGACGTCGCCCACGGAGAAGTGATCCTCCAGAATGATGAAGAAGCCGGTGATGATATCCTTCACGAGGCTCTGCGCCCCGAAGCCGATCGCGAGCCCGATAACGCCGGCACCGGCGAGCAGCGGAGCCAGGTTGATGTTGAATTCGCCAAGAATAAGAAGAATCACGATGAAGTTGACGACATAGGACACCGCATTCTTCACCAGCTTGCCGACCGTCTGCACCCTTCTCGGTCTCAGCTTCAGCCGCTTCGACGACTTCGGCGTCATCATGTGATCGACGAACCGATATAGGATTCCTCTGGCAATCCGACTGACGAGGAGGATCATCAGAATGCGAAGAGCGACCTTGAGAACGGAGATCCACATCTCCGTGTCGCTGACGCCGTTCCAGATCTCGTCCAGGAACTGCTCCCACAGGTTCATGTGATCTTCAATGACGGCTTCGATCGAGCCCGGATCGTCGGACAGCGGCAACCCCAAGCCCGTCATTCCTGGTAAGCTCATCCCTCAACCCTCTCTTCCGTTACAGAATTTGTTCGTACTGCCCCGGCTCAAGCAAGCGGAACAAGCCGCGAATCTCTACCTTTTCCGTTACCAATACGTTCTTCGCAGTCTCCAACTGTTCCTGCGGGAATTCGATGGACAACGCGCAACCGGCGGTAATCTCCTTCGGCGTCGGCCGAATATCGATCTCCACTTCCGCGTATTCGAGCAGCATCTCCGCCCGAAGCGCCTGCTGCGTGGAATCGAAAGCGATCAAGAGCGGGTTCATAGATCCTTCTTTCTAACGCGGCGAACGCGTTGATAGCCATAAAGTATAAAGCGGCCATTGTGTCCATATACTAGTAACACCCCATGGGAGGAGGCGAGGCAAGCGAATGAACGGCGCTTGGGAGAAGAGATTGGGTGCGATCGGCGGCGATGCGGTTCCGCCCTCGCTTAAGATTCATTACAACGAGCCGGCGGTGCTGTCTCGTTTAACGCAGCGACTGGAGAGCCAATTGGAATTGCTGCCTCACGATCGCAGGATCGTCGTCGTATGCGTCGGCACCGACCGTTCCACCGGTGACTCCCTCGGCCCCCTCGTCGGAAGCTCGCTGTCCCGGGACGAGCAAGCGTTGTTCGATCTATACGGAACGCTGGATGACCCCGTTCATGCCATGAACCTGAGCGACACGCTCGAGAAGATCGCCCGCAATATCCCTCATCCTTATGTCATCGCCGTGGATGCCTGCTTGGGGCAAGTGTCCAGCGTCGGCTGCATTCAGCTTGGCAGCGGACCGGTTCGTCCCGGGGCCGGCGTGAACAAGGACCTGCCTCCTGTCGGCGACGTCCATCTCACGGGCATCGTGAATGTCGGCGGCTTCATGGAATACTTCGTTCTGCAGAATACACGGCTTAATCTCGTCATGAAGATGTCCGACATCATCGCAGCGTCCATCCGCCAGGCCATCCGCAACAGCCGTTCTCGCCGGAATCCGGCTATTCCTTATGCGTTGCCTGACTGATCGCGATCTTCTCTTCCGGAGAGAGCATATAAGCGGATTGGCCCTTATCGAGCGGCTTGGCATACAGGAACGTCTGTTCCCTTCCGTATATGCCCGTAATAACGACTCCGTCTTGATTGTCGTTCACGAAGGCAACGGAGAAGCTTAGGTCGCTGCCGGAATCCGAGAATGCGTTAAATCGATGAACGCCTATTCGCCCTTTGAGCGCGGACAGGCGTTTCTCTTGCGTCTCGAGGCGGTCGTTCTGCTGCTTGCGATCGCCCTCCAGAGCTCCGATCCGCCCGTGCAGGCGATCCAGAACGGATTCCAGCTCGGGAACGCCCGTCTCGCCGATCATCTGCCGGTGCGCCTTGCCCAACCGCTTCAGCTTGCCGCTCAGAATGCTTACCCATACCAATAGAACAACAATCAACAGTCCTTCGCCCGCTGCAATGGCCAGCCACGCGTTATCGTCCAATCCATTCATGCCTGAATCCCCCATGTTCCCCATATCGGATGATCTTGCTGCCTCTATTATCTATGGGACTTGCCGTACGCGCGGGCGAGCTCCTTCGTCGCCTCTATCATGGATACGATATCCGATTCGGTCGTAAAATATCCCGGGCTTACGCGCACCGCCCCCGTCGCGGTCGTTCCGACAGTCCGATGTCCGAGCGGTGTGCAGTGGAAGCCTGCGCGGACGGCGATCCCATATTGCTTGTCCAGATCGAACGCGGTCAAGGCCGGGTCGGCTCCTTCGATCAAGAAGGAGACAATCGCCGTGCGCTCGACCTCGACCCCCGGTCCCAGAAGCACGACGCCTTCAACCGATCCGAGCCCCTCCAAGAGTGCGCGGGTCAGCTCCGACTCTCTCCGATGGATCTTCTCCGTCGACTGCTCCAGAATGAATCTCACGCCTGCGGTCAATCCGGCGATTCCGACCGTGTTCGGCGTTCCCGCCTCGTAACGATCCGGTCTGGTGTGCGGCTGCTCCGGCGATTCCGAGCTGCTTCCTGTCCCTCCTTGCATAAGCGGCTCCACTTCCAGTTCCGGGTGCAAGTATAATCCGCCCGTTCCTTGCGGTCCCATCAACCCCTTATGCCCGGGAAAAGCAAGCATGTCGATCCCCATCGCCTCGACGTCGATATCGAGCACTCCGGCGCTCTGAGCCGCATCGACCAGCAGCTTCACGCCTCTTCTTCTTGCGACTTCGCCAATCTCCCCAATCGGCGTAATCGTTCCCAGCAGATTGGAGCTGTGCGTAACCGCGATCAACGTCGTATTCGGCCGAATCGCTTCTTCAACGGAGGCGGCGCGAACCGCTCCAACAATGTCAGGCTCGACATACGTAATCTCGATTCCTATTTTCCTCTTAAGCGCTTCTAACGGCCTGCGAATAGAATTGTGCTCAAGGCTCGTCGCGATCACATGATCTCCCGGCCTGAGCCATCCCTGAATAGCGATATTTAACGAATGAGTCGTATTTAATGTAAAAGCGATATCGTTGGGGTTGGCCACCCGGAACAGCTTCGCCAACTGCTTGCGCCCCTCGAACAGCACTCGGCTCGCTTGAACGGCCATCCGGTGGCTGCCTCTGCCGGGGTTGGCTGCAGCTTCTCTTAAGCATCTCTCCATCGCTTCATGAACGGATGGGGGCTTCGGCCAAGAAGTGGCCGCATTATCTAGATAGATGATGGATTCACTCATCGGATGTCCTCCGCTAACGTCTTCCTGACGCAAGGATAGCATACCTAAGTGTAATCCTTCCCCTGGAAGAATACAACTCAGGTATGCTATCTCTCTGTGCCTGTTTATGCAAGAGCCTTGAGCAGTTCCAGCAGTCTCTCCAGATCGCCTTGGCTGTAATAAGCAAGCTCGATATGACCCTTATCCTTGTTCGGCTTGATCTTCACGGTCGTCTGGAACTTCTCCCGGAGCGAATGCTCAACCTCTTCGATATAAGGGTCTCTCTTCTTCGCCTTCGTCTTCGGCTTCTCCTTGCCCTTCGTCTCCGGCTGTTGCACCGCATCCTCCAGCTCGCGAACGCTCCACCCGCTCGACACGCACAGCTTGGCCAACTGCCGCTTCTTGCCCTCGTCCTTGATTCCCGCAAGCGCCCTGGCGTGTCCCATCGACAATGTTCCACGTGAAACATAATCTTTGATCTCTTCCGGCAAACTTAAGAGTCGCAGGAAGTTGGCGATGTGCGATCTCGACTTGCCTACCTTAAGCGACAGCTCTTCCTGGGTAAGGGAGAATTGGTCCATAATCGCTTGATAAGCAATCGCGACTTCAATCGCGTTAAGATCCTCTCTCTGAACGTTCTCGATCAGAGCGATCTCCATAACCTGCTGATCGTTATACGTTCGGACGACCGCCGGAATCGTCGGATTGCCCAGCAACTGAGAAGCACGGAAGCGCCTCTCCCCCGCGATGATCTCGAATCCCCTTAACGCGGTTCGGACAACGATCGGCTGGATGACGCCATGCTCGCGAATCGACTCCGCAAGCTCCTTGATCGCCTCTTCATCGAATGTCTTCCGCGGCTGGTACGGATTCGCCCGCAACTGGTTCAGAGGAATCTCTACAACTTTGTCGTCTTCCTTGACGGAGAGTGAAGGAATGAGTGCTTCAAGCCCTTTACCTAGCCGCTTGCTCATACGTAATCACTTCCTTAGCCAGCTCGAGATACACCTCGGCGCCTTTGGATTTGGGATCGTAAGTAATGATAGATTGACCATGGGAAGGCGCTTCGCTCAGACGAACATTCCGCGGAATAACCGTCTGGTAAACCTTCTGCTGGAAGTACTTCTTGACCTCTTCGATAACTTGAATGCCCAGATTCGTCCTGGCATCGAACATCGTGAGCAGAACGCCTTCGATCTGAAGCGTCGTATTGAGATGCTTCTGAACAAGCCTGATCGTATTAAGCAGTTGGCTTAATCCTTCCAGGGCATAATATTCGCATTGAATCGGAATCAAGACCGAATCCGCCGCCGTCAGCGAATTGATCGTCAGAATTCCGAGCGAAGGCGGACAATCGATCAAGATGTAATCGAACTCATCCCGGACCAGACCTAATGCCTTCTTCAGTCTGATCTCCCGGGAGATCGTCGGAACGAGCTCGATCTCGGCGCCGGCCAATTGAATCGTCGCGGGAATCATCTTCAGATTCGGCAACCCCGTCTCGACGATTGCTTGCTTCGGATGCACGTCGTTGATCAAGATGTCGTAAATACAGTATTCGGCATCCGCCTTGCTTACCCCTATTCCGCTTGTCGTGTTGCCTTGAGGGTCAATATCGACAATCAGAACCCGGCGTCCAAGCGTCGATAAGCAAGCTCCCAGATTAACGGCGGTGGTCGTCTTCCCGACACCGCCCTTCTGATTGGCAACGGCAATAATCTTAGACAAAACATTCACCTCATTATTTACTGCCTTCGCAGGCTCTCCCCAAACCTAAGCCTGCGCCGTGCTAACTTCTTACTTTTTCTTCGGAATGTGAATGACAATCTCGATATGGTCGTCGCAATCGCGTTCGGTGGACTTGATCGGAATACCCGATGTGTTCACCATATCGACCGATTGACGAATCGTATTGATCGCCAATCGAATGTCCTTCGTGAAGGATACCCGGCGACTCTTCGGCTTCTTGTTCAATTCGAGCAGGAAGGCAATTCGCATCTCCGTCTGCTTCACGTTCAATTCCTTCTCAATAACTTCATTGAGAATCTTGATCTGCGATTCTTCGTCGGGCAGCGCCAGCATCGCTCTCGCATGCCGTTCCGTGATCTTCCGCTCCATGAGCGCATTCTTCACGGTATCTCCAAGCTGCAGCAGACGAATCTTGTTTGCAATTGTGGATTGACTCTTGCCTAGCCGCTGGGCCAGACTCTCTTGCGTCAATTCATGCAATTCCATCAGCTTCTGATACGCAACCGCTTCTTCAACTGCCGTCAGATTCTCGCGTTGAAGGTTCTCGATCAGCGCCACCGAAGCCGCTTGGGAATCGTTGATCTCGCGAATGATCGCCGGGATCTGCTCCCAACCGAGCCGCGTTACCGCCCGCCATCTTCTCTCGCCGGCGATGATCTCATGTTTGCCATTGCGCAGCCGAACGACGATAGGCTGAATGACGCCATGGGTCTTGATGGTCTGACAGAGCTCCTCGAGCTTCTCGTCATCGAACACCGAACGCGGTTGATAAGGACTTGGAACAATGTCCGTTATAGCTATTTGCCGTACTTCTTCTTGGCCGCTTCGCTCCGACAGTCCAAAAATACGCGATAACGGTTCTCTCATGTTATTAGGACCACCACGTTCTTCTAAACTTATAAACGCAAGTACCAGAGCAGAACAAGCCAGGTTCGCCTATTCCCTCTGATAGTTCAAGCAGAAATGCCTTCGGCATTCGGAGACGCCGAAGAAGCTTTGCAGAAGTTTTAATAGAATAAAGGGACGATCCAGCTTCATCTTTCCGACGTTTTGACGAAAAAAGCGCCGCCATTTCGCGCCTTTGGGCGCATGAGCGGCACACCGGTTCTTTTATATTATAATACATTCGATGCGTCATCGCCATTTCCTTCTATTGAAAAAACTTTCATAGCAAAAGAAGATTTCACCATGCGTTTTGCCATGCGTGCCGAAAATAAAAAATGTTCCACGTGAAACACCTCCTTCGTTGGAAGTTGATGTTTCACGTGGAACATTAGGGTGCTTCCCCATACTTCCCCATGCATCCCAGCTAAAGTCGAACTCCGTGTGAAGCGCCGGATGATGATGACGATACGAGCGGCGATTTTAACGGCATCCCTGCTTTGCGCGGGTAGATCTTCGGCGTAGCGCCAATCTTCGCGATAACAACAAGATGGCGCTCGGATTGTTCGAGCGGAAGCTCAAGGCGCTTCACCTCTGTCAGCTTCGCGCCCAGCTTATCCAGGCTGAATCGGCTCTCGCTCAGCTCCTCCTGAATGTCGGACCCCTTCATCGAGACGAACGCGCCTCCGGTCTTCGCGAACGGAAGGCAGAGCTCGTTCAATCCGGCAAGACGAGCGACGGCTCTTGCCGTCACGACGTCATAGCGATCCCGGTGTTCGGCCAGTCTCGCAATGTCCTCCGCTCTTCCATGAACGCAGTCGACATTCCGCAGCCCCAGTTGCTTGACGACTTCCTCAAGGAACCGAATTCTCTTCGCCAAGGAATCGACAATCGTTATCTTTAATGTTGGGAAAGCAATCTTAAGCGGAATGGACGGGAAGCCGGCCCCGGAACCGATGTCGGCCAGCTTCGTTCCCTCTGCCGACAGTTCCACCGCCGACGCCACGGTGAGGGAGTCGTAGAAGTGCTTCTCGTACACGGCACCCCGTTCCGTAATCCCTGTCAGATTCATTTTCTCGTTCCATTCCACCAGCAGCTCATAATAACGCTCGAACTGCGACAATTGCTCCTCGGACAGGACGATTCCCATCTGTCCAGCCTGTTGCTGAAGCCAATTCGCCGGATCGTACATCAAGAGCTCCTCGCAGCCGTAACCCGGTTGTAATGCTCCAAGTGAACAAGCAGAATCGAGAGATCCGCCGGAGTGACGCCGGAGATTCGCGAAGCCTGGCCGATGGACAGCGGACGAATCTTATCGAGCTTCTGCCTCGCTTCCGTTGCCAAGCCGTGAATAACCGAGTAGTCGATATCGTCCGGTATCTTTTTCTTCTCCATCTTGCTCAGCCGTTCGACCTGAAGCAGTTGCTTCTCGATATAACCGGTGTACTTCGTCTGAATCTCGACTTGTTCCTTCATATCTTCCGTCAATTCGACGGGAGACGGGGACAATCGTTCCAGATCGGTGTAGGTTACCTCCGGCCTGCGGAGCAACGTCAGCCCATCCGTCGTGTTCTGAATCGGCGCGGAGTCGAGGCCGGCCAGCATTGCTTGCACCGCTTCGTCCGGACGGAACTTCGTCTCCTTCAACCGGACCAGCTCCCCTTCCACGAGCGCCTTCTTCTCCAGGAACTTCTCATAGCGGGCTTCCGTGATCAAGCCGATCTCCCGGCCGATCGGCGTCAGGCGCAGGTCCGCATTGTCATGGCGAAGCAGCAGCCGATACTCCGCTCTCGATGTGAGCAGGCGATACGGCTCGTTCGTCCCCTTCGTTACGAGGTCGTCGATCATAACGCCGATATAACCGGCGGAACGGTCAATGATGACCGGCTCTTCGCCCTTCGCCTTGCGAGCGGCGTTAATGCCGGCCATAATTCCTTGTCCGGCAGCTTCTTCGTAGCCCGACGTTCCGTTGATCTGTCCGGCCGTGAACAGATTCGGCACAAGCTTCATCTCCAGCGACGGCCACAACTGTGTCGGAACAACCGCATCGTATTCGATCGCATAGCCCGTTCTCATCATCTCGACCTTCTCCAGGCCCGGAATCGAACGCAGAATTTGTAATTGAACGTCTTCCGGCATGCTTGTCGACAGGCCTTGAACGTAGTATTCCTTCGTATTGCGTCCTTCCGGCTCGAGGAAGATCTGATGCTTCGGCTTGTCGGCGAAGCGAACGATCTTGTCTTCGATCGACGGGCAATAACGCGGCCCCGTCCCTTCGATCGCCCCCGAGAACATCGGAGCGCGGTGGAGATTGTCGTTGATGATCCGGTGCGTATCCTCGGAAGTATACGTAAGCCAGCAAGGAAGCTGCTCGTTGGAACGTTCCATATACTCCGTCTCGAACGAGAAGTACTTCGGCTTCTCGTCGCCGGGCTGGATCTCCGTCTTGCTGAAGTCGATCGTATCCTGATGGACGCGCGGCGGGGTGCCCGTCTTGAAGCGAACGAGTTGGATGCCGAGATTGCGCAGCGATTCCGACAGCTTAACCGCCGGCTGCTGATTGTTCGGCCCGCTCTCGTACATCAATTCGCCCATAATAACCTTGCCTCGAAGGTAGGTGCCGGTTGTGAGCACGACGGTCTTCGCCCGATACTCCGCTCCCGTCTTCGTCACGACCCCGCGGCATATGCCGTCCTCCACGATCAGATCCTCGGCCATGCCTTGCCGCAGCGTCAGCGTCTCCTCCTTCTCGATCGTCTCCTTCATCGTGTGCTGGTACAGGAACTTATCCGCTTGCGCGCGCAGCGCATGTACGGCCGGTCCCTTGCCCGTGTTCAGCATTCTCATCTGAATAAACGTCTTATCGATGTTCCTTCCCATCTCTCCGCCAAGCGCATCGATCTCGCGGACGACATGCCCCTTCGCCGGCCCGCCGACCGACGGGTTGCAGGGCATAAAGGCGATCATGTCCAGGTTGATCGTGAGCAGCAACGTCTCGCAGCCCATTCGCGCGGCGGCAAGCGCCGCTTCGCAACCGGCATGGCCCGCTCCGATGACAATGACGTCGTATTCGCCAGCCAGGTAACCCATCGTTTTCACTCTCCTTATCGCCATTATATTTTCCACTATTTACCCAAACAGAATTGGGAGAAAATTTGATCCAACAACGACTCTCCAACCGAATCTCCGACGATCTCCCCAAGCAGCTCCCACGCACGCGCCAAGTCGATCTGAATGAGATCGATCGGGATGCCGGCGTCCGCCGCCTCGATCGCATCGTTTAACGACTGAACGGTCTGATGCAGGAGCGCGATATGCCGGGCATTGCTCACATACGTGAGATCCCCGCTCTCGATGCTGCCTCCGAAGAAGAGACGCGACACCGCCTTCTCCAACTGGTCGATCCCGCTTCCCTCTCTCGCCGAGATCGAGACCATCCGCTCCTTCGGGTATCGCGCTTCGATCTCTTCGAGATCCAAGCGATTCTCGAGATCACTCTTATTCAACACGATAATGACCGGGCGGTCAACCAAATCTTCAAGCAGCTTGCGTTCATCCTCATGCAGCTCCTCGTTGCGATTCAGCACGAGCAGAATAAGATCCGCCTCGAGCAGCGCCCCGCGCGAACGCTCGACACCGATTCTCTCCACCACATCGCTCGTCTCGCGGATTCCCGCAGTATCCAGAAGCCGCAGGGGAATGCCGGAGAGCGACACCGATTCCTCGACAATATCCCGGGTCGTTCCGGGAATATCCGTCACGATCGCCTTATTCTCCTGCGCCAGCGCATTCAGCAGCGACGACTTGCCGGCATTCGGTCTTCCGACAATCGCCGTTACGATGCCCTCTCGCAATATTTTGCCTTCGGCCGCCGTGATCAGAAGCTGCTCGACAATCGTCTTCACCTGTCCGCACGTGTCGGTGATGGAAGCAGTCGTCATCTCCACCACGTCATGCTCGGGGTAATCGATGTTCACCTCGACATGCGCAAGCAGCTCGATCAATTGCCTGCGCAACGGGACGATTCGCTTCGACAGCGCGCCTTCTGCCTGCTTCCTTGCAACCTGGAACGCGCGGCTTGACTTCGACCGGATCAGGTCGATAACCGCCTCAGCCTGCGCCAGATCGATGCGCCCGTTCAAGAACGCCCGCTTCGTGAACTCTCCCGGCTCCGCCATCCGCACGCCGCTTCTCAGGACAAGCTCAAGCACCGCTTGAACCGCGACGATGCCCCCATGCGTGCTGATCTCGACGACATCCTCCGCCGTGAACGAACGCGGTCCCTTCATCACCGTCACCAGCACTTCGTCCAGAACCGAGCCGTCCATCGGGTCCCGAATCAAGCCGTAATGCACCGTATGCGAATCCGCCTCGCGCAGATCCGTCTTCGACTTGAACAATGGGGCGATCCGCTCGATCGCTTCCGCCCCGCTCACCCGAACGACGGCGATGCTTCCCTCTCCAAGCGCTGTCGCTACCGCCGCTATCGTATCTTCCGTCATTCTCTCTCCCTCTCTTGCGCGCTTCTCGGGCAACGCCCTTATAAGATGTAAAAAACGCAATGATCCGCAGGAATGCGGAAGCCATTGCGTAGTTGCGATCGATTTACTTAGGGGCGATAACGATGCTTCGGTTCGGTTCATCGCCTTGGCTGTAAGTCTTCACATAAGGATTGGATTGAAGCCGGGAATGAATGATCTTGCGTTCCTGGGACGACATCGGCTCAAGCACCACTTCCCGCTTCGACCGGATAACCCGGCTGGCCATTCGTTCCGACAGCGCTTCGAGCGTCTGCTTCCTGCGCTCCCGGAAGTTCTCGGCGTCGAGCACGACCCGCAGATGCTTGTCCGAATGCCGATTGGCGACAATGTTGGTCAAGTATTGCAAGGAGTCGAGCGTCTGGCCTCTTCGGCCGATCAGAATGCCGAGCTCGCCGCCCGTCAAGTTGATCGTTGTCTGCTCGGCTTCCTCGCTCCGCTCCACCGCTACTTGAAGATCCATGGCCCCCGTCAGCTCCCGCAGGAATGCCATCGCCTCTTCAATGCCGTCCGGCTTCACGCTTAGCTCCACCTTGGCATCCTTCGAGCCGATAAGTCCGAACAACCCTCGGCTAGGATGCTCAAGGATGGACACTTCTACTCGGTCTTCCTCAACGCCCAGTTGATTTAGACCGCTTCTTACCGCCGCTTCCACTGTTTTTCCGATTGCCACCAGTTTTTTCACTTGGCATGGCCTCCTTGCCTTTACCTTCCGGCTTCGGCGAACGTCCATACATGAAGTAATTCTGAATGATGGTGTAGAGGTTCGTGTAAATCCAGTAAAGCGGCAACGCGGACGGGAAGTTCAACGCCATGACGAAGATCATGACCGGGAAGACGAACATCAGCGCCTTCATCGGCCCCATCTGCTGCTGCGGATTCATCGTCATCATCATGTACGACTGCACGAACGTCGTAATGGCCGCGATGACCGGCAAGATGTGGTACGGGTCCTTCTCTCCCAGCTCCAGCCACAGGAATTGGTGCGCGCTAATCTCCGAGTTGATCGTAATCGCCCGGTACAGCGCGATGAAGATCGGCATCTGCACGAGCAGCGGCAAGCATCCCGCCAGCGGATTGACTTGATGCTCCTGGTAGAGCTTCATCATCGCTTCCTGCTGCTTCTGCGGTTCGTCCTTGTGCTTCTCGCGAATCTTCACCATCTCGGGCTGCAGCTTCTGCATCGCCTTCGAATTCTTATATTGCTTGATGCTTAGCGGCAAAATAAGCGTACGGACGATAATCGTCAGAATAAGAATCGACAGTCCATACTCCCCGCCGAACCAGTCGGCGAACTTGTCCAACATAAGCGAGAACCAGTAAACGACGTTGCTGTCCCACCAGCCGTGAGAATTCTGAAGCTCTTCCGTCGTCTTCTTCGCTGTGTTAGGCGTACAACCCGACAGCAGCAGAATGAGCGCGGACAACGCGCTGAGTGTAATCCACCACTTGCGATTGCGCAACAAGAACACGTGCAAACTCCTCTCCTGCTTGCCTATCCGTATATCATTAATCATGCAAGTACGGTCATTGCATACAAATCCACTATACCATACTACTAAAGGCAAAGAAAAGCGCGAGGACCGCCGCTGCGCGAGTTCTTGGGAGCGCCTCCACCGGCGGCTCTCTTGCCGTAGGACTTCGCAGGCGGAGGCGTCGAACCCTTCGTCAATCCGGCCTTGCGCAGAACATGCAGCACGCTTCGCTCCATCTCCTGGTAAGACAGGCCGAGCGCCGGCTTTCTTACTATTAATATAAGATCCAATCCGTCGTTGAGCTTGCCCGCATTCAGTCGTACGATCTCCTTAATCCTTCTGCGGAGTCCGTTGCGCACGACCGCGCCGCCAAGCTTGCTGCTCGCGGAGATGCCCAGTCGGAACCGCTCCGTCTCCGACCATCTCCGCCAGTAGACGACGAACTGGGAATTCGCGAACGATTGCCCGTGCCGATATATCCGATTGAAATCCTCTCGGTTCCGAAGGCGCAGCTTCCTCTGCATCTCACACCGTCCCCCGACCCACTCGTTCCCTCATTGAAATAACGAATGCTACTATTATGAACCTAATATAAAGAAAAAAGACCACCTGACGTGGTCTCTTTATCTTTAAGCAGACAGCACTTTGCGGCCTTTCTGACGACGAGCCTTCAGGACCTTGCGTCCATTCTTGGAGCTCATGCGGCTACGGAAGCCGTGAACCTTCTTGCGCTTGCTTACATTTGGCTTAAATGTAGGACCCACAGATCATACCCCCTTACTTCAAAACTCAGGTCCTTAAATTAAACCATAACAACGGCCCGAAAGTCAAGCAATCGTCCCCCTTAACCAATACCTTCCTCACTTGGCCCTCTTTTATGCCTTCTTATCGCTGCTCGTCCCTCCTTAATACATATCCCTTATATAGAAGCGAAATCCACAGGCGGAGAACCGAAATATCGACAGCCGAACGTTCGCAGCTTCCGACAGCAACAAACGGCTTGTGAGTAATTTCATCCTCGTTGCATCTTTGTACACATGTGAATAACATATCGTCGTTTTTTCGGATATTAACGGGTTTTGTCGAAAAGTCTCACAATGTATCAACAATATCTAGTGTTGTGCACAGGTTTCATCCACAAGTTATTGAATTTGTGGATAACAGGCCGCATTTCGTTGAATTATGCGGGTTCATCTGCTATGATTAGTTCTATCTTTCTTCGTGGATAGCATCCAAACGGACCTGTTTTATCAACACCCTGTGAATAACTTTGTGAACAACATCCATAAATTGCGGACAACCCGATATTTAATTCCGTGAGAACTGTGGACAACTTTATCGGGTTGCCTTCGTTCGACAGTAGAATGCTCATTGTCCGCTTGTCTAGGTAAAGGAGTGACTCATGTGGACAGCCGCAGCAACGAGATCTGGCAGCAGGTATTGTCGGTCATCCAAACCAAGTTAAGCAAACCAAGTTACGATACCTGGTTCAAAGCGACCAAAGCTTCGTTCGTCGGAGACGATACGGTCGTAGTAACCGCGCCGACGACGTTTGCCGCCGAATGGCTGGAGACCCGATACACGAAGCTGGTTTCTTCTGCTCTATCCGATTATTTAAACCGATCGGTCGAAGTTAAATTCGCGATCGAAGAGGCGCGCTTCACCGAAGCGCCCGCCGCATTCCCTCCCAAGCAGGCTCCGAAGTCGGTCGTTGCCGAGGAGAGCGTTACCCATCTGCTCAACCCGAAGTATACGTTCGACACCTTCGTCATCGGCGTAGGCAACCGATTCGCGCATGCCGCCTCTCTCGCGGTAGCCGAAGCCCCAGCCAAGGCCTACAATCCCCTGTTCCTCTATGGAGGAGTCGGACTCGGCAAGACCCACCTGATGCATGCGATCGGCCATTATATTCTGGAACATAATCCGAACATGAAGGTCCTCTACATCTCGTCCGAGAAGTTCACCAACGAATTCATCAACGCGATCCGCGACAATCGCGGGGAGAGCTTCCGGAACAAATACCGCAATATCGACGTCCTGCTGATCGACGATATTCAGTTCCTGGCCGGCAAGGACGGGACGCAAGAGGAATTCTTCCATACGTTCAACGCCCTTCATGAAGAGAACAAGCAGATCATCATCTCCAGCGACCGCACGCCGAAGGAGATTCCGACCCTCGAGGAACGGCTGCGTTCCCGCTTCGAATGGGGCCTCATCACCGACATTCAGCCGCCTGACCTGGAGACTCGGATCGCCATCCTGCGCAAGAAGGCGAAGGCGGAGAATCTCGACATTCCGAACGAGGCGATGGTGTACATCGCGAACATGATCGACACGAACATCCGCGAATTGGAAGGCGCTCTTATCCGGATTGTCGCTTATTCTTCGCTCACCAACCAAGACGTGTCGTCGCATCTCGCCGCGGAAGCTCTGAAGGATATTCTGCCGACCGGGCGCAACCGGCTTATCACGATCCAGGACATTCAGCAGCGCGTCGGGGAGTTCTACGGCCTCAGGCTCGAGGACTTCAAGGCCCGCAAGCGAACGAAGGCCGTCGCCTTCCCGCGCCAGATCGCGATGTACCTGTCCCGCGAGATGACCGATTATTCGCTGCCGAAGATCGGCGATGCGTTCGGCGGACGCGACCATACGACCGTCATTCACGCCCACGAGAAGATCTCGTCGCAGATGAAGGTCGACCAGGAGCTGTTCAAGATCATTCAGAGCTTGACGGAGAAGATCAAGAACTTAACCTGATCGTCCCGACAGCCGTCGAATACCCGTGGAAAACATCAAAGCCTATACACAAAGAGTACACATGTGGATAGGCTTTCGTTTTCGCGACTTTTCGTACTTATCCACATATCCACCGCACCTACTGCTACTGCTTCTATTTTTTAATAAAAGAACATCTACAAACTGAGTCGAAATAACGAGGTGAGCCCGTGAAACTGACGATATCCCGCAATGAGTTGAACGACGCGGTTCAACAAGTATCCAAAGCGGTTGCCGCTAGAACGACCATTCCGATCCTTAGCGGGATCAAGATCGATGCGCACGCTCAAGGAATCACCCTGACGGCAAGCGACACCGATATCTCTATTCAGAGCTTTATTCCGCTGGAGACCGCGGATAAAGTCATCTCGACCATTCATCGTGCAGGCAGCGTCGTGCTTCCGGCCAAGTTCTTCGTCGAGATCGTGCGCAAGCTGCCGGATGAAGAAGTGAACATCGAAGTGGGCGAACGCTTCCAGACGTTTATCCAATCGGGAGCGATCGACATTCAACTGATGGGAATGGACCCGGAGGAATTCCCGGTTCTGCCCGTTCTCGAAGAGGATCGCGTGTTCTCCATCCCGGGCGACATTCTGAAGACGATGATCCGCCAGACGATCTTCTCCGTAACGACAAGCGAATCGACACCGATTCTGACAGGGGTTCTGTGGAGCCTGAACGACGGAATTCTGAAGTTCGTCGCGACGGACCGCTACCGTCTCGCTACGTGCAAGGTTAACGCCGACGTCGATCCGGAGCTGCACTTCTCCAACGTCGTCATCGCCGGCAAGACGCTCAGCGAATTGTCCAAGATTATTCCGGACCACAACGTGCTTGTGGATATCGTCGTCGCGGACAGCCAGGTGCTGTTCAAGGTCGGCAACGTCCTGTTCTTCACACGGATGCTCGACGGGACTTTCCCGGATACTACCAAGATTATTCCGAACCAGTTCAAGACAGAACTGTTCCTCAATACAAAAGCGCTCAGCGAAGCGATCGACCGTGCGTATCTGCTGTCCCGCGAAGAGAAGACGAACATCGTTCGCCTCTCGACCACCGAATCCGGAGCGATCGAGATCTCCTCAAGCTCCTCTGAGCTGGGCCGCGTTCAGGAAGTGCTTCCCGTCGAGAAGCTGACCGGAGAATCGATTCGCATCGCGTTCAATTCCAAGTACATGCTCGACGTGCTCAAGGTGGTCGACAGCGACAATCTGTTCATTGGCTTCAACGGCGCGATGAGCCCGATTATTTTCAAGCCGGAGCACGACGACAGCCTGCATCTCATCCTCCCTTACCGGACAACGAACTGAGGAGAAGACGATGAAGGATATTGCGATATCGACGGATTACATCACGCTCGGCCAAG
This sequence comes from Cohnella fermenti, assembly GCF_004801405.1. Classification (GTDB taxonomy): domain Bacteria; phylum Bacillota; class Bacilli; order Paenibacillales; family Paenibacillaceae; genus Cohnella; species Cohnella fermenti. The sequence continues at coordinate 8,775 of NZ_SSOB01000054.1, read as the reverse complement.
TGCTCAAGCTGGGGGACTGCGTCGGCTCCGGCGGGGAAGTGAAGATCTTCCTCCAGGAGAAAAACGTAACGGTAAACGGGCAGGCGGAGAATCGGCGGGGACGCAAGCTTGTGCCAGGGGATACGATCGAAGTGGAGGGCTGCGGCAGCTTCGTGGTGAAGAACCGCTAAGCCCGCGGAAAGGAAAGCGAAGATGCAACTCAATCGCTTGGAGCTTCACGGGTACCGCAATTACAAGCAACTGGAGCTGGAGACGCGCGCGGGGGTCAACATCCTGATCGGCCCCAACGCGCAGGGGAAGACAAATCTTCTGGAGGCCATCCACGTGCTGGCGCTCACGAAGTCGCACCGAACCTCCAAGGACAAGGAGCTTATCGGCTGGAACGAGCCTTCCGCCAGGATCAAGGCGGAACTTGAACGCAGGCAAGGCAACGTGACGTTGGAGCTGCAGTTATCCGCTCAAGGCAAGCGAGCCAAGGTGAACGGGCTTGAGCAGCGGAAGCTGAGCGGCTTCGTCGGAACGATCAACGTGGTGCTGTTCGCGCCTGAGGATCTGGATATCGTCAAGGGAGCACCGGGTGTGCGCCGCCGCTTCATGGACATGGAGATCGGGCAGGTGCACCCCGGTTATTTATACGATTCGCAGCAATACCAACGGATCATGCAGCAGCGGAACAATTACCTGAAGGCCACGGACGCATCAAGGGCCTCCCAGCCGATGCTCGACGTCTGGAATGAACAACTCGTTCAATCCGGTGTTAAAATGATGCAAAAAAGGAAAAACTTTATAAGTAAACTCCAGGTGTGGGCAGAGCAGATTCATCGCGGAATCACGAATGGCGGGGAACAGTTGACGGTGGAGTACCGTCCGTCGTTCTCGGGGGACTACGAGGCCTCCCCCCAAGATGAATCTTCTTTATTCCAACAATTTATGTTAAAGTTAACTCAAGGAAGAGAGCAGGAATTCCGCAGAGGAACAACCCTGGCAGGCCCGCACCGAGACGATCTGGCCTTCCACATCAACGGCAAGGACGTCCAAGCCTTCGGCTCCCAAGGCCAGCAGAGAACGGCGGCATTGTCGCTGAAGCTCGCGGAGCTGGAGCTGATGCGGGAGGAGATCGGCGAGTATCCGTTGCTCTTGCTCGACGACGTGCTGTCAGAGCTTGATCAATTGCGTCAGACGCAACTGATCGAGACGTTCCAGAACCGGGTTCAGACGTTCATAACGACAACGGGAATCGAGAGCGTGAATATGAGCCGGCTGAAGGACGCGGCGATTTATCACGTGAAGGACGGAGAAGTACGGATGTAAGCTCTAACCCTTGGGAGGCGCGGCATGTATATTCATCTCGGCGGAGAGAAGATTATCCGCACATCGCAGGTTGTGGCCATCTTCGATATATCCATCGAGAGTTCTTCCAAGCTCTCGCGGCAATTCGTCGCGCATGCCCGCAAGAATCGGGATGTGGAGACCATCGGCGAAGAGGACCCGAAGTCGATCGTCGTGACGGAAGAACGTGTTTATTATTCGCCCATATCCACTTCGACTCTGAAGAAGCGGGCACATTATCTGGTCGATTTATAGTCGTGAACGCGTCAACGCAAAGAAGGCGGTGGAGGGTTTGTCCGTGAATTCGCAACAGAATACGTACGACGAGAGTCAGATTCAAGTTCTTGAAGGATTGGAAGCGGTTCGCAAGCGGCCGGGGATGTATATCGGCTCGACCAGCGGCAAGGGTCTTCATCATCTCGTGTGGGAAGTCGTCGATAACAGCATCGATGAAGCGCTGGCCGGCTATTGCAACGCCATCCAAGTTATCGTCCATACGGACAACAGCATTACGGTCATCGATAACGGCCGGGGCATTCCGGTCGGCGAGCATCCGAAGATGAAGAAGTCGACGCTCGAGGTCGTTATGACGGTGCTTCATGCCGGCGGCAAGTTCGGCGGCGAAGGCTATAAGGTATCCGGCGGCTTGCACGGCGTCGGCATCTCGGTCGTCAACGCCCTGTCGGAGAAGGTTGTCGTCAAGGTCAAGCGGGAAGGGCATATTCATGAGCAGGAATATCGCCGCGGCATTCCGCAATACGACCTGAAGATTGTCGGCGATACCGATGAGACGGGAACGGAGACGACGTTCCTGCCGGACCGGGAAGTGTTCACGGAGACAACCGTATATGAGTACGACACGCTGGTGGGCCGTATCCGCGAACTGGCTTTTCTGAACAAGGGGATTCAGATCTCGCTTACCGACGAGAGAACGGGAGTCAGCGAATCGTTCAAGTACGACGGCGGCATTATCGAGTTCGTGGAGTATTTGAACAAGACCCGCGAGCCTGTGCATGAGAATCCGATCTACGTCGAAGGCATGAAGGACAACATCTCCGTCGAGATCGCGATGCAGTACAACGAGGGCTACTCGGAGAACATCTACTCCTTCGCCAACAACATCAACACGCATGAAGGCGGAACGCATGAATCCGGCTTCAAGAGCGCCTTGACGAGAATCGTCAACGAGTATGCGCGGAAGATGGGCTTTGTGAAGGAGAGCGAATCGAACCTGACCGGCGACGACGCTCGCGAAGGCTTGACCGCGATCATCTCCGTCAAGATTCCGGAGCCGCAGTTCGAAGGCCAGACGAAGACCAAGCTCGGCAACAGCGAAGTGAGAGGGATCGTCGAATCCCTGCTTGCCGACAAGCTGCTGGAATTCATGAACGAGAACCCGGCTGTTGCGCGCAAGGTGATCGAGAAGTCGCTTCAAGCTTCCCGCGCTCGCGAAGCGGCCAGGAAGGCGCGCGAATTGACCCGCCGCAAGAGTGCGCTCGAAGTCAGCGCCCTGCCGGGCAAGCTAGCGGATTGCTCGTCCAAGGATGCGGCAATCAGCGAGCTGTATATCGTCGAAGGCGACTCCGCGGGCGGTTCGGCGAAGTCCGGACGCGATCGCCACTTCCAGGCGATCCTCCCGCTGCGCGGCAAGATCCTCAACGTCGAGAAGGCGCGCCTCGATCGGATTCTGTCCAACCTCGAGATCCGCGCGATCATCACTGCGGTCGGAACGGGGATCGGCGACGACTTCGATATCGCCAAGGCCCGCTATCACAAGATCGTCATCATGACCGATGCCGATGTCGACGGCGCGCATATTCGCACGCTGCTGCTGACGTTCTTCTATCGCTACATGAGGCAGCTTATCGAAGCCGGTTACGTCTATATTGCCCAGCCTCCGCTCTTCAAGGTGGAGCGGGGCAAGGTTATCCGATACGCGCAGAACGAGGCGGAGCGCGATGCGATTATCGCCGAATTCGGCGAAGGCACGAAGATCAACGTCGCTCGCTATAAGGGTCTCGGAGAGATGAACGCCGAGCAGCTCTGGGAGACGACGATGGACCCGAACAATCGGACGATGCTGCAGGTGAGAATCGAGGACGCGATCAAGGCCGACCTCATGTTCGATACGCTCATGGGAGACAACGTCGAGCCTCGCCGCGACTTCATTCACCAGCATGCGAAGTTCGTGAAGGATCTCGATATTTAATCTCCATCCGCATCATGGAAGGCCAGGGTCGCTCAAGCCACCCGCCGCGGCAACAGCAGGGAGAAGGTCGGAGACAATATCCGAGCCTCGGACCGGGTTGCGGAATCGGCGGGTGGCTTGCCTAATCTCGGGGCGAGTCAACCTCTGCGGCTTGAGCGCTTGCCGTATCGCCCGTAGGCGATGGCATATCGATACATTCTGCGGAAGATGGTGCGGTCCTTCAGCTTGCGGAAGATAAACGGGTCGGGAAGCGTGTTCACTTCGAGAATCCAAGGCTTCAAGGACTGATCGACGGCGACGTCCACCCCGAGCTCCTGGATTCGGGGGAACTTCTTCTCCATGGCGACCGCGACTGCGATTCCCAAGGCGTTCAATCTCTGGCGATAGGCGTCTACGGACATGCGCCCTTCGAGGTGCTTGGCGATCAGAAGCTCCAGGGCCATCGGCGTTCCTCCGCTATGGTAGTTGGTCACGATCTTGCGCGGATGGGCGAGCCGGCCGATGACGCCGGTCGTCTCCCATCGCCCGTGCGGATTGCGCTGCACCATGATGCGCAGGTCGAACCTGCGGTTCCGGTGCTTTAGCAATTCGATTCCTTGTTGAGCCAGATACGCGGTCTTCCTCTTGATGGCGAGCAGCTTGGCGTACATCGAATCGTAGGCAGCGAACCGGTACGTCGTCTCTTCGGATTGGAACCGGTACGGCTCCGGCACTCCCTGGGACCACTCGACGCGGATGACGCCGCGGCCGAAGGTTCCGCGTACGGGCTTCACGTAAACCATGCCGAATCGATCGAGCAGCTCCCGCAGGGAGGCTCGGGATAATGGCCGGGTCAGGGGGATCTGATCGCTTAACTGGCGATCGGCGAGCAGGGCATCGGTCTTCGCTTGCTTACTGAGGACGCGTTGGATCGTCAACGAGCCTCGCCACCTTTCCCGTCAACATTATGCTATAATGGGATTATTCATCTTCATACATTATGACGCGTTGTGCCGCACGGTGTGTGCCGGCAGGAAGAACAGGACGAAGGAAATACGAAGGCAGTACCAAGGAATACGAAGGCAATACAAACGCGGTACAATGAACAGTGCGACGGTTCGATTAAGAACGATAGTGTAGGTTCGATGTCGGACTTGAAGGCTTGGCAACGATGAAGGAGGATCTTCATGGCGGAAGAGCAACGCTCCCCCATTCGCGACAGAGATATCAGCGTCGAGATGCGGGAATCGTTTATGGGTTATGCAATGAGTACAATCGTGAGCCGCGCTTTGCCCGATGTTAGAGACGGGCTTAAGCCGGTTCATCGTCGTATTCTGTACGGAATGGCCGAGCTTGGCATGTATTCGGACAAGCCGTTCAAGAAGTCCGCGAGAATCGTCGGCGAAGTCATGGGCAAGTATCACCCCCATGGCGACTCCTCGATTTACGAAGCGATGGTGCGCATGGCTCAGGACTTCTCGATGCGCTATATGCTTGTTGAAGGTCAAGGGAACTTCGGTTCCATCGACGGAGACGGCGCAGCCGCTATGCGTTATACGGAAGCCAGGCTGTCCAAGATCTCGATGGAGATGCTTCGCGATCTGAACAAGGAGACGGTTAATCTCGTTCCGAACTATGACGGCGAAGAGCAGGAGCCGGAGGTTCTGCCGGCGCGCATCCCGAATCTGCTCGTGAACGGAACGACCGGGATCGCGGTCGGGATGGCGACGAACATTCCGCCGCATAACCTGTCCGAGGTTATCGAAGGCGTTCAGGCGCTTATTCAGGACCCGGAGCTGACTCCTTACGACCTGATGGATTACATCAAGGGACCGGACATGCCGACGTCGGGATATATTCTCGGCCGCGAGGGCATTCGTCAGGCTTACATGAATGGCCGCGGCTCCATCACGATGCGCGCCAAGGCGGAGATCGAGGAGAGCGGCAACAAGGCCCGGATCATTGTGACCGAATTGCCATACCAAGTCATCAAGGCCAGACTTGTCGAGAAGATCGCCGAGCTTGTCCGCGAGAAGAAGATCGACGGCATTACCGATCTTCGCGACGAGTCGGACCGCAACGGCATGCGCATCGTCATCGAGCTGCGCCGGGACGTGAACCCGAACGTCGTTCTCAACAACCTGTACAAGCAGACCTCGATGCAATCGACCTTCGGCATCAACATGCTCGCTATCGTGAACAAGGAGCCGAAGGTTCTGAACCTGAAGGAAGTGCTCCAATACTTCCTTCTTCACCAGATCGAAGTCATTCAACGCAGAACGGCTTACGACTTGAAGAAGGCGGAAGCCCGGGCTCATATTCTGGAAGGCCTCAGGATCGCTCTCGATCATCTCGATGAAGTCATTGCGCTCATTCGCAGCTCGCAATCGGACGAGGATGCCCGCAACGGCTTGATCGAGCGCTTCGGTCTCTCGTTCGATCAAGCGCAGGCGATTCTCGATATGCGTCTTCGCCGGCTCACCGGACTCGAACGCGAGAAGATCGAGCAGGAGTACAATGAGCTGCTCGGGAAGATCGCCGAGTACAAGGCGATTCTTGCGGACGAGCAGCTCGTGCTGAAGATCATCAGCGAAGAGCTCGACGAGATCAAGGCCAAGTACGGCGACGAACGCCGGACGGAGATTACGGCGCTGGACAACGAGATCCTCGACGAAGACTTGATTCCTCGCGATGAAGTCGTCATTACGATGACGCATACGGGGTACGTCAAGCGTCTGCCGGTCTCGACGTATCGCAGCCAGAAGCGCGGAGGGCGCGGTGTCGTCGGCATGGATACGAAGAATGACGACTTCATCGAGCATCTGTTCGTCTCCAACACGCACCACTTCCTGCTGTTCTTCACGAACAAAGGCAGGGTGTTCAGGCTGAAGGCGTACGAGATTCCGGATCTCAGCCGGACGGCGCGCGGAACGCCGATTATCAACCTGATTCAGATCGATCAGGGAGAGACGGTCAACGCCGTTATTCCGGTAGAGTCGCTGGAGCCGGATAAGTATTTGTTCTTCGCCACTCGCAACGGGATTGTGAAGAAGACGCCGCTTGACGATTATGCGAACATCCGCAAGGTCGGTCTGATTGCGATCTCGCTCCGCGAAGACGACGATCTGATCGGCGTCAAGCTGACGGACGGTTCACGCGATATCGTGCTTGGCACGAGCGAGGGCATGTCGATTCGCTTCGCCGAGGACGACGTTCGGCCGATGGGCCGTTCGGCGACGGGCGTCAAGGGCATCCAACTCGACGATAACGACAAGGTTATCGATATGGATATCGTGGAAGCCGGCCGAGATGTCCTGATCGTAACGTCCAAGGGCTACGGCAAGCGTACGCCGGAAGACGAATATCGCACCCAGACCCGCGGCGGCAAGGGCCTTAAGACGCTTAACGTCACGGAGAAGAACGGCGCGATCGTCAGCCTTAAGGTCGTTCACGACGGCGAGGATCTCATGATCATGACCTCGTCCGGCACGCTCATTCGGACGAGCATGTCCGGGATCAACTCGATGGGTCGGATCACGCAAGGCGTGAAGCTGATTAATATCAAGGACGACGACTTTGTTGCGACGGTAGCGAGAGCGCCTAGAAGCGAGGAAGAGGAAGGTGCCGGCGAGGAAGGCCAGAGCGACATCCCGGACGGCATCGGCGAATCGGGATCTGTCGAGGATAACGACGGCAATTCCGACGCTAACGCGAACGGAGAGGGCTAGACCCTTTCCGAACGCGATCGGGGAGATGAGAGCGACATGCCAGTACTGCCCATATCACAGCTTCAAGCAGGCGATCGCTTGACGGAGGACGTTCAGACGGCAATGGGGAACCTGCTGTTCAACGAAGGACGGGCCTTGTCTCCAAGGGATTTGGAGATTCTGCAGGCGTTTCTTATTCCGAATGTGGATATTACGCGCCAAGGTCTCGCAGAGACGACGTCGGAAGGAGCGGGCGAAGAGTCCGCATCGAATCCGGAATCCAAGCTGACTTCGTTGCAGCAGCAGTTCCTGCAGATGGAGAAGGAATTGAAGCGCGTGTTCGCGATGATGGGGCCCGGCCAGAAGCTGCCGATCCTGGAGATCCGCAATGCCCTCAAGGACTTGCTTGATCATATCAACGAATACAACGTGCTTATGTTCCAGCCTCCGCCCGATCCGGCCCAGCCGGATCGCTGGATCCGCAAGAGCGTCCTGACGTCGCTCACGTCCTATCAATTGGCCAGGTGGAATAAGCTGCCGGATAAGGACTGGATGCCGGTCGCATTGGCAGGCCTGCTGCACGATATCGGCAACATTCGCGTCGATCCGGCGATCTTCCGCAAGCCGTCTCGCCTGACGGTCGATGAGATGAACGAGATGCGCCAGCATACGGTGTACGGGTACAAGCTCCTGGAAGGGGTTCCTTCCTTGAACAAAGGAGTCGCCCTTGCCGCGCTGCAGCATCACGAGAGGCTCGACGGGAGCGGTTACCCGCTGAAGGTAAGCGGGGACAACATCCATCCGTACGCCCGCATTGTAGCAATCGCCGACATGTACCATGCGATGACGAACGAGCGCAACTATCGGAAGGCGCACTCGCCTTATCTGGTGCTTGAGCAGTTGCAATCGGAATCGTTCGGGAAGCTGGACCCGGTGTATGTCCAGACGTTCATTGACCGAACGACGCAATTCCACAATGGAATGCTTGTTCAGCTTAACGATAATCGCGTCGGGGAGATCGTCTTCACCGACCGTCAGCACCCGACCCGTCCGATGGTATCCGTTAACGGGGAGATCATCAACTTAACGAAGGATAAAGAGCTGTATATCTGCGCGATATACTCGACTTGATTGGAAGACCGTCCTCAAGAGATCGTTCTTGGGACGGTCTTTTTTTGCTGGGAGGAGGATGCCGGCAAAAAAGTAAAAAGAAATTGAAAATAGGGGTTGCAATGGGCAATCTACCTATGATATATTATTCAAGTCGCCGCTGAGCGGTGGCCGCGAAGAAGTAAAGCAAGCAAGTAAGAGCAACAACCTTGTTCCTTGAAAACTGAACATCGAGCGTAATGAAATAGTCGAGCGGAACTTCGGTTCTGCGAGACAAACCAGCAGTACAGAACGAGCCTTCAAGGTTCTTCACAAGTTGGACATTTCGACTCTCGGGATTTCCTCACGGAAACCCTGCCGTCGAAAGTCCCTTTATGGAGAGTTTGATCCTGGCTCAGGACGAACGCTGGCGGCGTGCCTAATACATGCAAGTCGAGCGGA
>NZ_SSOB01000053.1 GCF_004801405.1 Cohnella fermenti | reverse complement strand
GATATCTACAAATAACCATTCTGTGAAAGATGCGTCGAAGAGCCGTATGCGGGAATTCCGCACGTACGGATCTGTGAGGGGGACGGGCACAATCCTCGAAAGGAGAGGCCCTACCTACTCGACCATAAAATCGCGAATTGCAGGCAGCAAATCGCCAAAGACCGGTCCAGCGACACGAACCACATATGATGCGAACCACATATGTAACCACATATGCGAAACTACATGTGCGAGCCGAGTAGGCGAACCACATACGCGAATCACCTGTGGCGCGGGAGCTTGCGATGAGAGCGGAGGTTATCCCGCAAGACGCCTGTGAGCACGAGTGCAGCATTTTGGATATCCGCCGAATCAAAGGAATTGTCAGTGCGATCTGCCCTGACGGTTTTTCTTGTTTGTTTTAAGGAAGGGTGCGCTGTGTTATAATCGGTGGTGAGTTATCCGGCAGAGATGTCGGAGATGGGAACGGAACAAGCGGCCTGGGTTGCGGTTGGAAGCGGCGGCGGCTCGGCTGTCGCTGTCGGAATCGATTAGTGGAGGCGGCTACCGGAAGCGGCCGTCGGAACCTGCGAACGGAATCATCAATCGTCTCGGGGAGGTGCCTTGCGGATGAACCCAAGCAAGCAGGCGGTCAAGAAGCGGCGCAAGAAAGTGATTCCTCTCTCTCTGGATGCGACGTTCTTCTTCGAACGGGCGGTTCAATCGCTCGATCGGTATCATTACGACAAGGCACTCAAGTACTTCCGGCGCGCCGTCGAGTATGAGCCGAACAATCCGGTGAATCACTGCAATATGGCGGGCATTCTCTCGGAGATGGGGCGGTACGAGGAATCGAACGACGTGCTGCGCTCCGTCCTCGAACGGGTCGACCCGTCGATGACGGAATGCCACTACTACCTGGCGAACAACTATGCCAATATGGAGAAGTACGAGGATGCGGAGAAGGCGCTTGTGCGGTATCTCGAGACGGACGAGGAGGGGCAATTCCTCGATGAGGCGGATGAACTGCTCGAGCTGCTGCGCTATGAGCTGAACCGTCCGGCTCCGCTGTCGACGATCAAGTCGAAGGAGAACGTCTACGCGCACGACAAGGCGCGCGAGCTGCTCGAGGCGGGGCGCTTCGCGGAAGCGGTCCGTCTCCTGGAGGAGATTATCGCGAGGCAGCCGGACTTCCTCGCGGCGAGGAATAACCTCGGATTGGCATACTACTATATGGGGATGTTCGACAAGTCCATCCTGACGATCCGAGAAGTGCTGGAAGCGGAGCCGGGCAACCTGCACGCCTTGTGCAACCTGGCGATTTTCTACCAGCATTCGAACAAGGACGCGGAGCTGGAGGACTTGCTTGTGCTGCTGCTCAAGACGGTGCCCTTCCACCCCGAGCACGTCTTCAAGCTGTCCACGACGCTCGGGATCGTCGGCCGCCATGCCGAAGCATACGGCCACTTCCGGCGCCTGCTTCGCTCGAGCGAGCTCTCCGGAGAAGCGAGCCTGCATCATTTCGCGGCCGTGGCGGCTGCCAACGTCGGCCGCTACGACGACGCGCAGCGCCATTGGCAGCAGGCGGAGAGGCTGGACCGCACCTCGGAGGTGCCGGCGTTCTACTTGAAGAAGCTGGTCAAGATGAGGATGGGAGAAGATTCGCCGCCGACGCATTACCATTATCATCTCCCGTTCGACGAGCAGTTCCGGAAGTGGACGGAATCGCCGGAGCTGCTGCCGGGGGCGCTGAAGCAGGACCCGCTCATTCGTTCGTCCTTCTTCTGGGCGCTGCGCCATGGAGACCGGAAGACGAAGGTGCAGGTCATTCAGGCGCTCGGGCTTGTGGCCGATGCCGAGGTGATCGAAGCCTTGAAGACGTTCTTGCTTGACCCGAAGGAGGAAGACGAGCTGAAGCGGGTCGCCGTGCTCGTGCTCCGCTCGATCGGGGTGAACGACGCGCTGCATGTGCAATTCGGAGGCCGCCTGATCATCCTGGAAGCGAAGCGCAAGGCGCCGAGACTTCCCGTGTGGGACAGCGCCTGGCAGGCGGTGCTCGAGAAGGCGATGGAGCAGATGTCGGGAAGGTACGACGTGATCCAGCAGCACGACATGATGACGCTGTGGGTCGATTACCTCTCGCGCGTGTATCCGAACGTCCCGAAGCTGATCAAGTCGTCCGGATGGGCGGCCGCGCTCGAATATTGGACGGCGAAGATGCACCGTCAGACGATTACGTACCACGACCTCGTCGCCCGTTACGATGCTTCGCAGGCAAGCATCAGCCGGTACGTGAACCGAATCGACGAGGCGTGCGGCATTCGCGAGAAGATGAAGCAGGTGCTGACGATTCCCCAGTTGCCCGTGCTGCAGTAGCGAGCGGGAGAGAGTGGGAAGACGCCGGCGAGAGCGACAATGCCTGTGACATGGGGGTTGCATGGGGGAGTGCCTTCGACGTGCGGCAGCGTCAAGGATGCCTGATGCCCGGCGCGGCGGCAGACCCTGCGGGCTTGTGGAACCGGGAGCGGACTGGTAGAATGGTTGTACTGTTAGGATAATGGTTACAGTTCGAGGGGCGGCAGCGGTTGCGGTGCGACTCAGGCATTCAGACGGCATTCGTCCTTCGGGCTGCATATTCAGAAGGAGAGAGACTTATGTATAAGAGTATCGTAATCGGCACGGGACCGGCGGGCCTCACGGCGGCGATCTACCTGGCGCGGGCCAATCTGAATCCGCTTGTCATCGAAGGTCCGGAGCCGGGAGGCCAATTGACGACGACGACGGAAGTCGAGAACTTCCCCGGCTTCCCGGAAGGCATCATGGGGCCGGATCTGATGGCCAATATGCGCAAGCAAGCGGAGCGATTTGGAGCCGAGTTCCGCACGGGCTGGATCAACTCGGTGGAGCTGGCGAAGCGGCCGTTCACGTTGAACCTGGAAGGCGGGGAGACGCTGACGGCGGAGACGCTGATCATCTCGACCGGAGCTTCGGCGAGGTATCTCGGCATTCCGGGGGAGAAGGACAACGTGGGCCGAGGCGTCAGCACTTGCGCCACTTGCGACGGCTTCTTCTTCCGCAACAAGAAGATCATTGTCGTGGGCGGCGGCGACTCTGCTATGGAGGAAGCGAACTTCCTGACGCGCTTCGCATCGGAGCTGACGCTTGTGCACCGACGCGACGAGCTTCGCGCGTCGAAAATCATGCAAGACCGCGTGAAGGAGAACCCGAAGGTGAGCTGGGGCTTGAACCGCACGCCGCTGGAAGTCGTGGCGGGCGAGCATGGCGTTACCGGCCTGAAGGTGCGCAACAACGCGACGGGCGAAGAAGAGCTGCTCGAAGCGCACGGCGTCTTCGTGGCCATCGGGCATACGCCGAATACGAAGTTCCTGGGCGGTCAGGTCGAGACGGATGAGCACGGCTATATCGTGACGAAGCCGGACTCTTCGGAGACGAGCGTCGAAGGGGTATTCGCTTGCGGCGACGTACAGGATACGAAGTACCGTCAGGCGATTACCGCAGCGGGCAGCGGCTGTATGGCGGCTCTCGATTGCGAGAAATTCCTGGAAGAAGTGCCCGTTCGCTAATCAAGTCGGACGCTCGGCGCGATCGACGGGCGTTCCTCATCGCATTACCGATATCATTATCCATTCGAGGTGTCTACCATTATGTCTCAAGCTTTGTATGTTGGCGTCGATCTGGGCGGAACCGCCATCAAGATCGGATTGTGCAATGCCGCGGGGGAATTGCTCCGCACCCATGAAGGTCCGACTCAGACGGACCAGGGCGCGGATGCCGTTCTTAGCAATATTGCGGCATATGTGAAGGAGCTCGTCGTTCCCGGCACGGAAGAGTGGGAAGCCGTCCAAGGCGTCGGAATCGGCATCGCCGGTTTCCTGGACATTCCGAATGGGATTATCGACTTCTCGCCGAATCTTCCCTTCAAGAATGTGCCGGTGAAGCAGATCATGGAGGAGAAGCTGAGCAAGCCGATCAAGATCAACAACGATGCCAACGTGGCAGCGCTTGGGGAAGTATGGGGAGGCGCCGGCCGCGGGGTCGAGCATTGCGTCTGCTACACGCTCGGAACGGGCGTCGGCGGGGGCATTATCGTGAACGGCCGCCTGCTGGAAGGCTTCAAGGGAATGGCCGGGGAGCTCGGCCACATGTCTGTCGTGCCGGACCTTGAAGCGATTCAATGCGGCTGCGGCCGCATGGGCTGCCTCGAGACGGTCTCTTCCGCGACCGGAATTATCCGAATGGCGAAGGATGCGGTGGAGCGCGGGGATCGGACATCGCTCTCGATCGTGCCGAACATCGCGGCGAAGGAAGTGTTCGATGCCGCGAAGGCGGGCGACGAAGCGGCGCAACGCATCATCAGCCGGGCGGCCTTCTACCTCGGCAAGTCGATGGCCGCCGTCGCGGTTGTGACGAATCCGCAGCGCTTCATCATCGGCGGCGGGGTCAGCAAGGCCGGGGAGTTCCTGTTCGAGCAGATTCGCTCCGTGTTCGTCAAGCTGGCGCCGGAATCGGCCTCGGCGGGCGTGGACATCGTTGCCGCGGAGCTCGGCAATAACGCAGGCGTCGTGGGCGCTGCGGGATTGTTCCTTCGAGCATAATGGAGAGCGCCTGCTCCGTCGGACTTGGACGGGCGGGCGCTTTTTTTGGGGGAATACCCCGCCGATCCAGTTGTCGATGCCGCTAGATGCCAGAAATTTATGTGGAAAATCACATTGGAGCAGCACGATAACGGGCAGCTTGGACGATTCTATGTGAAAAATAGCATACATGGAGAAAATTACGACTCGAGTTGTCGCATCTATGCTAAAAACGGCATAAAATCGCCAACCGCGAATCGCAAGTATCACCAACCGCCAACCGCCGCAGGCGTTGTTGCTTTAGCTTGCTTAACGATACAGAAGTGGAGGAGACCGGAATGGATACGATCGCATCCAAGCCGTCGCTGGTCATCATAACGGGGATGTCCGGCGCGGGTAAGACGATAGCGGTGCAGAGCATGGAAGATCTGGGATACTTCTGCGTCGATAACTTGCCGCCCGTACTGATTCCGAAGTTCGCCGAGCTGATCGACCAGTCGCAGGGGAGAATCGGCAAGGTTGCGCTTGTGATCGACTTGCGCGGCCGGGAGTTCTTCACGGCGTTGTCGGAATCGCTGAATTACATTCGCGAGCACTTCACGATTCATAACGAGATTCTGTTCCTCGACGCGACGGATTCCGTCCTTGTTCAACGTTACAAGGAGAGTCGGCGCCGCCATCCGCTCGCTCCGGAGGGGATGCCGCTCGACGGCATCCAGAACGAACGGAAGCTGCTGGAGGATCTGAAGGGCTGGGCGACTCAGGTTATCGACACGAGCAATCTGAAGCCGGCGCAGCTCAAGGAGAGAATCGTCTCGCGATTCTCGAACCTCGATCGCAGCTCCATCTCGATCAACGTCACCTCGTTCGGCTTCAAGTACGGCATTCCGATCGACGCCGATCTGATCTTCGACGTGCGTTTCCTGCCGAATCCGCATTACGTGGAGCAACTGCGTCCGATGACAGGCCAGAACGCGGAAGTGTACGATTACGTCATGAAGTGGCCCGAGACGCAGACGTTCCTCTCGAAGCTGCTCGACATGCTGCAATACCTGATTCCGCTCTACCATAAGGAGGGCAAAAGTCAGGTCGTTATCGGAATCGGCTGTACCGGAGGCAAGCACCGCTCGGTGGCGCTGGCGGAATATCTCGGTCGGATGCTCGGCTCGAGTGAGACCGAGAAGGTGCGCGTCAGCCATCGTGACGCTGATCGTGATCTTCATGGGTGAGGTGAGGCTGTGAGTCCGAATCCATCGGAGAGTCCGCAATCGCAGAAGGATCTGCCTCGTATCGTCGTCATCGGCGGCGGAACGGGATTGTCCGTCATGCTTCGAGGCCTTAAGCAGAAGCCGTTGGACATTACGGCGATTGTTACCGTGGCGGATGACGGAGGGAGCTCCGGCATCCTGCGGGAAGAGATGCAGATGCCGCCTCCGGGGGACATCCGCAATGTGCTCGCGGCGCTTGCGGACGCGGAGCCGCTGCTCGCCGACATGCTCTCGTACCGCTTCTTGAACGGCAAGGGACTGGCGGGGCACAGCCTCGGCAACTTGATTCTGGCCGCGATGACCGACATCTCCGGGGACTTCGTCGCCGGGGTGCGCGAGCTGAGCCGGGTGCTCGCCGTTCGCGGGAGGGTGCTTCCCGCCGCGAATCAGGCGATCGTGCTCAAGGCGGAGATGGAGGACGGGAGCATCGTTGTCGGCGAGTCCACGATTCCGAAGGCGGGAATCGCCATCAAGCGGGTATTTATCGAACCGGCCAACGTGGAGCCGTTGCCCGAGGCGATCGAAGCGATCGCGCGGGCCGACGCGATTCTGATGGGGCCGGGTTCCTTGTACACGAGCATCATTCCGAATCTGCTCGTGCCCAAGCTGGCCGACGCGATCGTGAAGAGCGATGCGGTCAAGATCTTCGTCTGCAACGTTATGACGCAGCCCGGAGAGACAGACAATTATTCGGTCAGCGATCATCTGGCGGCGGTTCAGGCGCACATCGGCCATCAATTGTTCGATTATGTGATCGTGAACGACGGCGAGATTCCGGCCCAGGTTCACCAGATGTACGCAGAGCAAGGGTCGACCGCCGTTCATCTGGATATGGAGGAAGTCACGCGCAGAGGCTACAAGGTAATCGCGGACACGCTTGTGCTGTTCCGGACCTATCTGCGCCACGATGCCGCCAAGCTGAGCAATCATATTTACCAACTGGTGGTCGACTGGAAGAACAGAAAGGGGTGATGGCGAATGTCCTTCGCAGCCCTGACGAAGAAAGAATTAACGATGGTCGAAGCGGAGCCGTGCTGCGAGAAAGCGGAGCTGTCCGCGCTTATTCGGATGAACGGGTCGGTGCAGTTGACGAACAAGCGGATTGTCTTGGATATCTCGACGGAGAACGCCGCGATCTCGAGAAGGATGTATACATTGCTGAAGAAGCATTATGCGGTTCCGACCGAGCTGCTCGTACGGAAGAAAATGCGGCTTAAGAAGAACAATGTGTACATCGTCAGGGTACCTGTCGGCGTGGAAGCGCTGCTGAAGGAACTGACGATCACGAGCGAAGGGTTTCTTTTCCAATCGTCGATTGACAAGGAATTGGTGCGCAAGCCGTGCTGCAAGCGCGCTTATCTGAGGGGGGCCTTCCTGGCGGGAGGGTCCGTCAACAATCCGGAGGGCTCGTCCTACCACCTTGAGATCGCTTCGATGTACGAGGAGCATTGCCAGGCGCTCGTGGATCTGGCGAACAAGTTCCAACTGAACGCGCGCTTCATCGAACGGAAGAAGGGCTTCATTCTTTACATCAAGGAAGGCGAGAAAATCATCGAATTCCTAAGCATTATCGGGGCCCACCAAGCGCTGTTCAAGTTCGAGGACGTTCGAATCATGCGGGATATGCGAAATTCCGTCAACCGTATCGTCAATTGCGAAACGGCGAATCTTAATAAGACGATCGGTGCGGCGGTGCGGCAGATCGACAACATCAAGCTGCTTGAGAAGGAGGTCGGTCTCGCGAACTTGCCGGACAAGCTTCGGGAAGTCGCGGAGATCCGGCTGAAGCACCCGGATTTGAACTTGAAGGAAGTCGGCGATATGCTGAAGGGACAGGTCAGCAAGTCCGGCGTTAACCATCGCTTGCGGAAGATCGACGAGTGGGCGGAAAAAATCCGGAACGGCGGAGCATAACCTTATGGCGAAACAACCGCTAACATTGTATAATAGACGATAGACCATACACGTGATGAACTAAGATAGGGGGTATCCGTTCCATGACGAAACAGCCGGTGGTTGTTCGGCTTAAGACGGGGCTTCACGCCAGACCGGCGGCTTTATTCGTTCAAGAAGCCAATAAATTCTCCTCCGACGTCTTCGTGGAGAAGGACGACAAGAAGGTTAATGCCAAGAGCATCATGGGGATCATGAGCCTTGCGATTAGCTCGGGTACCGAAGTCGTGATAAGTGCAGAAGGATCGGACGCCGAGCAGGCTGTAACCGCTTTAGTCCAACTAGTCAGCAAGGAAGAGCTCGAGAACCAATAAAGCAGCCAATGGCTCAAAGCCCCCGTCAGGGGGCTTTTTGCGTAGGGGGATTCGGGAAGGCTCCGGGGGCGCGGCGCAATCGAGGCGGAGTTCAAGAGCAATCAATGGGACTGGCGGCGGTTTTGAGAAGATAATGTGGAAGAATTAGCTTCGGCAGCGAATATCATGCAACATTCCGGGCATCCTCTGCGTCGAGTAGACAAACAGGCGAAGGGGTGTGGATAACGGTTATGATCGGAAAAGGATGGAAGGTTACGGCGCTGGCTCTGGCGGTTGTCTTGGCAAGCTGGATCGGATTCGGAGGACAAGGGGAGGTGAAGCCGGTGTCGGCAGAGACGACGACGTCCGCCGCTTCGGCGGCAAGTACGATTACGGTCGGCGCCGAAGGCTCGATCAAGGTGGAGCCGGACATCGCATACGTGAAATTCTCGGTGGAGACGAGAGGGGCGAACGCGAAGGCGGCTCAGCAGGCGAATGCGGACGCGTTCGCGGCCGTGGAGAAGGTGCTGTATACGACCTACGGTCTCGCCAAGCAGGACGTCCAGACAACCGGCTTCGACGTTCAGCCGGAGTACAACTATACGGAGAAGGAAGGCCAGGTGCTGAAGGGCTACGTGGCCAATCACTCGGTGCAGGTGTCTTATCGCAAGCTCACGGAGATCGGCAAGCTGCTGGACGACCTGTCCGCAGCCGGCGCCAACCGCATGAACGGCGTGCGGTTCAGCACTGAGAAGCAAGACCAGTACGAACTGGAAGCGCTGAAGCAAGCGATGACCAATGCGGACGCGAAGGCGGCGGTGCTCGCGACCTCGGCGAAGAAGCAGCTCGGAGAAGTGCTGAACATCGTCCAGGGAGACGTGTCGCCGATTCCGGTCATCCAGACGGAGTCGCTGCAGATGGCCAAGGCGATGAGCGATGCGGCTTCGACCTCGATTCAGAGCGGGCAGATCGAGATTAGCGCGAGCGTAACGGTGCAATATGCGATGAAGTAACAGGACAAGATCAATGGCAGAGAAGAGCGTGCGGTTGCGCGCTCTTTTTTGTATTGGAGGATAAGCTTGGGATCAGCTTATCCTGTTGGGCATCAATGCAACATTCCTCCGATGGTACCGAGCAGCGGAAATTATAATCGGAATTTCAAGCTTATTGGCCGAGATCGGGCGTCAAACGCGAATTGTAGTTGAAATTTCAGGCTTATTTGTCTGGAGCGGGGATCAGTCACGAAATAAAGCTGAAATTTCGATGTTATTTGCTCGAAACGGGCAAACGGGAAACATTATGATCGAAATTTCGATCATAATGGCTCGCACCGCAGGAGCAGCTCGGGCCGGAGCGAACCTGCGTGCCATGGCATGATACAATTCCAATTGCTGATGCTGCAGGCTGGGCCGCGACATCCCGTTCGAGCGACGGCGAAGAGCGGAGGAAGTCGTTGATAAAGTCGCTGCCCCCCCCCTCCAATCCCCTCCAAACCCGCCGGACTCCCCAATTTTATGTGAAAAATCACATTGACACAGTCCGATAACAGGCACTTTGCACGATTATATGTGAAAAATCACATTCCTGGAGGAATTTCCGGCTCTAATTCTCGTATGTATGCGAAAAATCACATAAAACGCGTCGATTCCCGCCAATCCAGGCCGATGAATGTGAAAATTCATATAAAACCGCAAAAGTCGGCGGGGTAGGGAGGGCGAACAGCCTCGCGCAAGAAGGCCGCAGAAGACTACAAAGGCTACAAGGGAAATGGCAAGGGAGATGGCGGAGGTAGGTTGTGGAGAGGAGTGTGGGGGAGATTACGAAAAAAGACGGCGAGGAAGAATACGGAGACCGTGGAAAAGACCGAAGAGGAGGTTATGTAAGGGAGTATTGGAGAAATCCCGAGCGGAAGAGAGCTTCGGGAGGTTCGACAACTCCAGTCTTCGGGGCGATCATGGGGAGTTCTTCCGCAAAATAATAAGGCGAAGCATCGGTAGCTGCTCCGCCTAGTGGCAAACGGGCCTGGGAAGAGGCCGTCTATATGTGGGACTGACTGTGAATTCGGTCGGGACGGCGCCTTAAGACTATGCCTTCAATCGATGCTCCAGTTGACGCATCTCGATCGCGTCTTCCAAGAGCTCGATAAATTCGGCGGACAGGTTCATGCGTTTCGCTTCGCGATATACTTCCAGAAGGTGCTCGTCCTTCAAGGGGCGCAGCAGAGAGGCTTTGTCGCTGAGCTGCCTGGAGGCAATCATCTCCGGGTATTCGTTCTCGGAAGCGTGCTTGGCTGGTTGTACAGGCTGAAGCGGAATCTTGTTGCTAGATACCAAGCGGATCGTTTGGGATGGACGACTCATTGGGGGTTCCCCCTTCGCGGTATTTCTAGGCCATAGCTAGATATGGTTGTTTATGGAACTTCCATGAAACTAGTTTATCATGGGATGGTAAATTCGCAGAGGGGGGATTCAAAGTTTTGAATTTTTGTTGACAAAACACGAAAGGTGTGATAAAGCTCCTCCGCCGGCTTGGAAAACCGGACGGAGGAGCTTCGGAGGGGCGTTACAGCTTCTCGATAACTTTATCGACGAGACCGTATTCTCGTGCAACTTCCGCTTCCATGAAGTTGTCGCGGTCGGTGTCCTTCTCGATCTTCTCGAGCGGCTGGCCGGTTCTCTCGGAGAGAATCCGATTCAGCTTGTCGCGCATCTTCAGGATTCGGCGGGCCCGGATCTCGATGTCGCTCGCCTGGCCTTCGGCCCCTCCCAGCGGCTGGTGAATCATCACTTCGCTGTTCGGGAGCGCGTATCGCTTGCCCTTCGCTCCGGCCGTAAGCAGGAAGGCTCCCATGGAAGCCGCCATGCCGACGCAGATCGTGGAGACGTCGGGCTTGATGAATTGCATCGTGTCGTAGATGGCCATGCCTGCCGTAATCGAACCGCCCGGCGAGTTGATATAGAGGCTGATATCCTTCTCGGGATCGTCGGCGGCGAGGAATAGCATCTGGGCGATAATGGAGTTGGCGACCACATCGTTCACGCCGGTTCCGAGGAAGATGATTCGATCCTTAAGAAGTCGGGAATAAATGTCGTAGGCGCGTTCTCCGCGATTGCTCTGTTCAATGACCATAGGGACAAAGCTCATTCGTCAATCCCTCCTCAATATTTGGGGTAATTAATTATGGTTTCTCCATTCTAATCCATCGTCAAACAAAAGTCAAAGAAAGTCAAAGTTGCGGCTGGGTCGATGCATCATATGGCGTATTGACGCACAGGAAGGACATAATAGAGGCTGCGCTTGCGGGACTCGTTCGCCGCGAGGATAGGGAGGGAGGACGGGAGCCGGGCTCCGCGGAACAACAAAAAAAGCAACCGCGATAACGGCTGCTTCGTCATGTGTGTGGTATGGCGCGCCCGTAGGGAATCGAACCCCAATCTCAGGCTCCGGAGGCCTGCGTCATATCCGTTGGACCACGGGCGCATGTTGTCTTCGTAAAGTTAGGAGACAGCAAAAGTTATTATAGTCGATGAATCGGAATAAAGCAAGGGAAATCGGCGAGGCAAAAAAGTCGATTGTTTGAAAACTCTATTGCGCGAATCAGGAAGTTCCATTAAAATAAGGTTGTGGGACTTAAAATGAAGTAGCGGGACATTAAACGTCCAGCCCTGCATCCCGCAGCTTGCCGATTCGTTGTCGGCAATAGGGGGAAGCCAGTCGATGAGCAAGATCTTGCACGTACAGAAGAAGCTTGTCCCGGACTTGCTTCAGGTCATGAAGAAGCGGTACGACATTCTTCATCGAATTCTCGTCTCCGGAACGGTGGGACGCCGCTCGCTTGCCGCAAGCCTGGACCTGACCGAACGAACTCTGCGCGCCGAGATCGACCTGCTTCGCGAGCAAGGCTTGCTTGAAGCCGGAACCGCCGGCATGACTCTCAGCGAGAGCGGAAGACGCTTGCTCGAGGAGATGGAACCGCTCGTGAAGGAGCTGTTCGGTCTGGCGGAGCTGGAGGAAGCCGTTCGCGCGAAGTTCGGCCTGCGCCAAGTCATTGTCGTGGCCGGAGATTCGGACGTCTCGGACGAGGCGAAGCGGGAGCTCGGCAGAGCCGGCGGACGGATGCTTGGCCAAGCCCTTGCCCCGGGAGATATCGTCGCCGTCATGGGCGGCACGACGATGGCGAACATGGCTTCTCATTTTAAGGTTGCTTCTTTACTTGAAGACAATTGGTTCGTTCCGGCAAGAGGCGGGCTCGGAGAGAGCGTCGATTACCAGGCGAACACGATCGCCGCGCAGCTTGCGAAGAAGACGGGAGCGCGCTCCCGAATGCTTCACGTGCCGGACCATCTGAGCGAGGAAGCGTATCAGACGATCATGATGGAGCCGAACGTTCGGGAAGTGGTGGATATGATCCGCCGGGCGAACATCGTCGTCCATGGAATCGGAGATGCCTCCACCATGGCGCGAAGGCGGAAGCTGGACGAGGACACGATCGGGACGCTGCTTCAAGACGGAGCGCTCGCCGAAGCGTTCGGCTATTACTTCAACCGCTCGGGCCGGGTGATGCATCGCACGGCGAATGCCGGGCTTCACCTGGAGGACATCGAAGCCGCCAGGACGGTTATCGGACTCGCCGGGGGCAGAAGCAAGGGCGAAGCGATTGCCGCAGTGCTGCGGTTCGGGCACGACGACATTCTCGTCACGGACGAGGCGGCCGCCGAAGAAGCGTTAAAGCACGGATGAGCGATCGAGAGGAACTTTTCACCAACCAGTGTGGTCTAGGCGCATTATAGCGCCTTCTATAGATCAAAATAAAACAAAGTTTTCCAAGGAGGAACCATTCAATGAGTGTTAAAATCGGTATTAATGGCTTCGGACGTATCGGACGTAACGTATTCCGCGCTTCCTTGAATAACCCGAATGTAGAAGTAGTTGCTATCAACGACCTGACGGACGTAAGCACGCTTGCTCATTTGCTCAAATATGACACCACCCACGGCCGCCTGAAGGCGACTGTAGAAGTAGGCGAAGGCGCGCTGATCGTGAACGGCAAGACGATCAAGGTATTCGCTGAGCGCGATCCCGGCAACCTGCCTTGGTCTTCCGTAGGCGCTGAGATCGTTGTCGAATCCACGGGTATCTTCACGGCTAAGGAGAAGGCTGAGCTTCACCTGAAGGGCGGCGCGAAGAAGGTTATCATCTCCGCTCCGGCTACGAACGAAGACATCACGATCGTTCTGGGCGTCAACGAAGACAAGTACGACGCTGCTTCCCACACGATCATCTCCAACGCTTCCTGCACGACGAACTGCCTCGCGCCGTTCACGAAAGTGCTTAACGATCAATTCGGCATCGTCAAGGGCATGATGACGACGATCCACTCCTATACGAACGACCAGCAAGTGCTTGACCTGCCGCACAAGGATCTGCGCCGCGCTCGCGCCGCTGCCGAGAACATCATCCCGTCCTCCACGGGCGCTGCCAAGGCAATCGGCCTCGTTCTGCCTGAGCTGAAGGGCAAGCTGAACGGCATGTCGTTCCGCGTACCGACGAAGAACGTATCCGTCACCGACCTCGTTGCGGAGCTGAAGGTCAACGTAACGGTCGAAGAAGTCAACGCGGCTCTGAAGGCTGCTGCCGACGGTCCTCTGAAGGGCATCCTGAACTACTCCGACGAGCCGCTCGTATCGAGCGACTACAACACGGACCCGGCTTCCTCCACGATCGATGCGCTGTCGACGATGGTTATCGAAGGCAACCTGCTGAAGGTCGTCTCCTGGTACGACAACGAGTGGGGCTACTCCAACCGCGTCGTCGACCTCGCTGCATTCATCGCAAGCAAGGGCCTGTAAGATTCGCCCCAACTTATAACCGATAACGCGTAAAGAGGAGACGACCGTTCTGACGACCGTTCTCCTCTTTACCGCCGTTTATAAAGATTCGAGCCCTAAGATCCGAACCATAGTCCGAACCATAGGAGGAGAGCTTACCATGAACAAGAAGAGCATTCGCGATATCGACGTGAAGGGCAAGAAAGTGTTCGTGCGCGTGGACTTCAACGTTCCGCTCGAGAACGGTGCCATTACGGACGACACCCGCATCCGGGAGACGTTGCCGACGATCAAGTTCCTGCTCGAGAACGGCGCGAAGGTCATCCTGGCGAGCCACCTGGGCCGTCCGAAGGGCCAATTCGTAGAGGAGCTGCGCCTGACTCCGGCTGCCGCCCGCCTGTCCGAGCTGCTCGGCAAGCCGGTAGCGAAGGCCGACGAAGCGATCGGCGCCGCCGCAGAAGCGAAGGTTGCCGCCCTGAACGAGGGCGACGTGCTGCTGCTCGAGAACGTTCGCTTCTACGAAGGCGAAGAGAAGAACGATCCGGAGCTGGCGAAGGCGTTCGCTTCCCTGGCCGACATCTTCGTTAACGACGCGTTCGGCGCCGCTCACCGCGCCCACGCTTCCACCGAAGGCATCGCGCACTTCCTGCCTGCCGTATCGGGTCTCCTGATGGAGAAGGAGCTCGACGTTCTTGGCAAGGCGCTGAACAATCCGGAGCGTCCGTTCACGGCGATCGTCGGCGGCTCGAAGGTCAAGGACAAGATCGACGTCATCAACAAGATGATCGAGATTGCCGACAACGTCCTCATCGGCGGCGGCCTGTCCTACACGTTCCTCAAGGCTCAAGGCAACGAGATCGGTCTGTCGCTGTGCGACGACTCCAAGCTCGACCTGACGCTTGAATTCATCGAGAAGGCGAAGAAGCTCGGCAAGAACTTCTACCTGCCGGTCGACATCGTCGTATCGGAAGACTTCAAGGCGGCCGTCAACTCCGAGATCGTCGGCACCGACGGCATTCCGGCAACGAAGGAAGGCGTCGACATCGGACCGAAGACCCGCGAGATCTACGCCGAAGTCATCAAGAACTCCAAGCTGATCCTCTGGAACGGACCGATGGGCGTCTTCGAAGTCGACGACTTCGCACACGGCACCCGGGCGGTTGCGCAAGCTTGCGCAGAGACGGACGGCTACACGGTAATCGGCGGCGGCGACTCCGCTGCAGCGGTTGAGAAGTTCCACCTGGCCGACAAGATGAACCATATCTCCACAGGCGGCGGCGCGTCCCTGGAATTCATGGAAGGCAAGGCTCTTCCAGGCGTCGTTGCACTGAACGATAAGTGAGGGTGAACCGATGAGCAGAACACCGATTATCGCAGGCAATTGGAAAATGTTCAAAACCGTTCCGGAGGCCGTCGCGTTCGTGGCGGATGTGAAGGGCAAGGCGGAGGTTGCGGGCGTCGAGAGCGTTATCTGCGCTCCGTACATCGCGCTGCCGGCGCTCGTCTCCGCAGTGAAGGGCACGTCGATCAAGATCGGCGCGCAGAACCTTCACTTCGAAGACAACGGCGCGTTCACCGGCGAGATCAGCGGCGTCATGCTGAAGGATCTCGGCGTCGACTACGTCATCGTCGGCCACTCGGAGCGTCGCCAATACTTCAATGAGACGGACGAGACTGTCAACAAGAAGCTGCATGCCGCGTTCAAGCACGGCCTGACTCCGATTCTGTGCGTCGGCGAGAAGCTCGAAGAGCGCGAAGCCGGCAAGACGGACGAAGTGAACCGCGTGCAGACGGAAGCGGCTCTCGCCGGCCTGACGGCCGAGCAAGTCGCCGAGACCGTCATCGCTTACGAGCCGATCTGGGCGATCGGCACCGGCAAGTCTTCGACGGCGACCGACGCCAACGAAGCGATCGCTTATATCCGCAGCGTAGTCGGCGGCCTGTACGGCGCGGAAGTCGCAGCGAAGGTTCGCATTCAGTACGGCGGCAGCGTGAAGCCGAACAATGTGGCCGAGTACCTGGGCCAATCCGATATCGACGGCGCGCTCGTCGGGGGCGCAAGTCTGGAGCCCGCTTCTTACATCGCGCTCGTCGAGGGGGCGAAGTAAGATGGCCGCTCCTAAACCGGTAGCTCTTATTATTCTCGACGGCTTCGGGCTTCGCGAAGAGACGCACGGCAACGCCGTCGCCCAAGCGAACAAGCCGGTGTTCGATCGCCTGTGGGCGACGTACCCGCACACGAAGCTGACGGCGCAAGGCGAAGCGGTCGGTCTTCCGGAAGGACAGATGGGCAACTCCGAGGTCGGTCACCTGAACATCGGAGCGGGCCGCATCGTGTACCAGGACTTGACCCGCATCACGAAGTCGATCCGCGACGGCGACTTCTTCGATAACGAGACGCTGCTTGGCGCGGTTCGCCATGCCAAGCGGAACGGCAAGAAGCTCCACCTGTACGGCCTTCTGTCCGATGGCGGCGTGCACAGCCACATCGCCCACTTGTTCGCGCTGCTCGAGCTCGCGAAGAAGGAAGAGCTGTCCGAGGTGTTCATCCACGCGTTCCTGGACGGGCGCGACGTTGCTCCGGACAGCGCGGTCGGGTACCTGACGCAGCTTCAAGCGAAGATCGAAGAGGTCGGCGTCGGCCGCATCGCGACGGTTCAAGGCCGCTACTACGCGATGGACCGCGACAAGCGCTGGGAGCGGGTCGAGAAGTCCTACCGCGCGATGGTGTACGGCGAAGGCCCTGCCTATGTCGACCCGATCCTGGCGGTGAAGGAATCGTACGAGAAGTCGGTCATGGACGAGTTCGTTATGCCGACGGTCATCGTCGGCGCGGACGGCAAGCCGGTTGGCCTGGTCGAGTCGGAGGACGCGGTCGTGTTCTTCAACTTCCGCCCCGACCGCGCGATCCAGCTCTCGAACGTGTTCACGAACGAAGACTTCCGCGGCTTCGACCGCGGCGACAAGCTCCCGAAGAACTTGTACTTCGTCTGCCTGACGCTGTTCGCCGAATCGGTCGGAGGCTTCGTCGCCTACAAGCCGAAGGAGCTGGACAACACGTTCGGCGAGGTTCTCGTGCAGCAAGGCAAGACCCAGCTTCGCATCGCGGAGACGGAGAAGTACCCGCACGTGACGTTCTTCTTCAGCGGCGGACGCGACATTCAGCTCCCGGGCGAGACTCGCGTGCTGATCAATTCGCCCAAGGTCGCCACGTATGACCTGCAGCCGGAGATGAGCGCATACGAGGTAGCGGCTGCGGCGGTCAAGGAGATCGAGTCGGAAAAGCACGACGCGATCATCCTGAACTTCGCCAACCCGGACATGGTCGGCCACTCCGGCATGCTGGAGCCGACGATCAAGGCGGTTGAAGCGACCGACGAGTGCCTCGGCAAGGTTGTCGACGCGATTCTCGCCAAGGGCGGCGTCGCCGTCATCATCGCCGACCACGGCAACGCCGACATGGTCATCGACGACCAGGGCCGTCCGTTCACGGCGCATACGACGAACCCGGTTCCGTGCATTGTTACCAAGGCAGGCTTCGAGCTGCACAACGGCGGCGTTCTCGCCGACGTGGCGCCGACGCTGCTGAAGCTCATGGAGCTGCCGCAACCGAAGGAAATGACCGGCAAGGCGCTTATTAAGGAATAAGCACGCGGCTTCCGGGGCAGACGCAGCACAAGTTGCGAAGGCGCCCCCGGATGTCGATAATAGAGAAGGAAAAATATTTGACAAGGAGTGTTTTCTTCATGACGATCATTGCTGACGTATATGCACGCGAAGTGCTCGACTCCCGCGGCAATCCTACCGTTGAAGTCGAAGTTACCCTGGAATCCGGCGGCTTCGGCAGCGCCATCGTTCCATCCGGCGCGTCCACCGGCGCATACGAAGCGGTTGAGCTTCGCGACGGCGACAAGAACCGTTACCTGGGCAAGGGTGTAGAGAAGGCTGTCGAGAACGTGAACTCCATCATCGCTCCCGAGCTGATCGGCTACGACGCTCTGGATCAAGTCGCCATCGACCGCAAGATGATCGAGCTGGACGGCACGCCGAACAAGGCGAAGCTGGGCGCCAACGCGATTCTGGCCGTCTCCATCGCTGTCGCTCGCGCGGCTGCGGACGCTCTGAACATCCCGCTGTCCGTCTACCTGGGCGGCTTCAACGCGAAGACGCTGCCGGTTCCGATGATGAACATCGTCAACGGCGGCGCACATGCCGACAACAACGTCGACGTGCAAGAGTTCATGGTTCTGCCGGTCGGCGCTCCTTCCTTCAAGGAAGCTCTGCGCACGGGCGCGGAGATCTTCCACTCCCTGAAGTCCGTTCTGAAGGCCAAGGGCCTGAACACGGCCGTGGGCGACGAAGGCGGCTTCGCTCCTAACTTCGGCTCCAACGAAGAAGCGCTGTCCACGATCATCGAAGCAATCGAGAAGGCAGGCTACAAGCCGGGCGTCGATGTGTTCCTGGGCATGGACGTCGCTTCCACCGAGTTC
This sequence comes from Cohnella fermenti, assembly GCF_004801405.1. Taxonomy (GTDB): domain Bacteria; phylum Bacillota; class Bacilli; order Paenibacillales; family Paenibacillaceae; genus Cohnella; species Cohnella fermenti. Next base: position 40,424 of record NZ_SSOB01000053.1, on the reverse strand, counting down.
TTCAAGGACGGCAAGTACCACCTCGAAGGCGAAGGCAAGTCCTTCACGCCTGCCGAGTTCGTTGATCTGCTCGCAAGCTGGGTCGACAAGTACCCGCTGATCACGATCGAAGACGGCTGCTCCGAAGACGACTGGGAAGGCTGGAAGCTGCTGACCGAGAAGCTGGGCGGCAAGATCCAACTCGTCGGCGACGATCTGTTCGTCACGAACACCGAGCGTCTGTCCCAAGGCATCGAGAAGGGCATCGGCAACTCGATCCTCGTTAAGGTTAACCAGATCGGTTCCTTGACCGAGACGTTCGACGCGATCGAGATGGCGAAGCGCGCCGGCTACACGGCCGTTATCTCCCACCGTTCCGGCGAATCCGAAGACAGCACGATCGCCGACATCGCGGTTGCGACGAACGCAGGCCAGATCAAGACGGGCGCTCCTTCCCGTACGGACCGCGTTGCGAAGTACAACCAACTCCTTCGTCTGGAAGACCGCCTGGGCGTTACGGCAATCTATGCCGGCAAGTCCGCGTTCTACAACCTGAAGGACTTCAAGTAAGAGCGAATCGAGCACATCCCCAAGAATTGCCGAGCGGATCGGCGTTCTTGGGGATTTTTTTTGATTGCGCGGCGGCTCGGCGAATGGGTGTGAGAAACCATACCATCCATTCCGCCTCCGCCCTCAAGATGCTGGCGACTGTTCCCTGTCCCGTTCGTGCTATAATAAGCGGAAAAGAGAACGGACGAGGACAGCGAGGGATACCGTGCAATGAGGCTGCGAAGGATTTACCGCAATTACATCCAGAACAACTTGTTCGTCAAAGTGATCTTCGTCTTCGCGGTCATCGTTATCCTGACGGTTATCGGGTTCTCGTACTTCCTGTTTGGCTACATCTCCGCTTCGATCGTCCGCAACGATCTGAGCAACCAGCGGGAGGCCATGGACCGCGTCAACCTGTATCTGGAGCAGAAGTACGAATGGGTGCAGTCCGTCGTCCAGATCAGCTATCGCGACAACCTTCTGTCCGACAACGTCTCGTATCTTCTGAAGCACTCTTATCAAGAGTACATTCAATATCGGCTTGGCGAAGGTTATTCCCCCGGCAGCGGCAACTCGACCAACGCGATCTCGTACTTCGGCGACAAGTTCGAGGCGGATGCCGATATTCGCAACATTATCGTGTACAGCTCGGACAAGCAGACGCTGTATGCGTACAAGTCGGTCGGTTCGCCGAAGATCTACCAGACGAACACGTCCCGCTCTTATATTCCGGATATGATGTCGCTGGACGGGGCGAATGCATCGACGCCGAACGTCTGGGTGCGCAAGCTGATCAACCAGTGGGATACGAGGCTGTACTCGATGCGGGTGCGAATCAATGACAAGGATACGCTTAAGAACATCGGACAGTTGATCGTTTACTTCGATTCCGAGATGGTTCGCCAGGCACTGACGAGCAGCGCGGGGGCGGCGAAGGGCAGCATTCTCGTGCTGACGGCGGACAACCAGGTCATGTTCGATTCCTCCGGCCGCTACTACGGGCATCCTTACCCGTATGCGGACAGACTCGGCGTTTACGAGGATACGGCCAAGCTGGAGGAGCCGTCGTATGTCTCCATTCTTCAATCCGCAACGTCGGGGTACCGGATTGTCGGGATTGCACCGAAGAGCGAGATGGCGAAGTCGTATGAACGGCTGAAGAACACGATCATTCTGATTGCCGCGGTGTGCATTCTGATCGCGGTTATCATTCCGTCGCTTCTGATCGTGAGCATCTCCAGGAGAACGAACAAGATCGTGCGGTTCATGAAGAAGGTCGAGGGCGGCGATCTGAATGCGCGCCTTCAGGATTCCCGAGAGGACGAGCTTGGACAGATCTCCCGCAGCTTCAACGAGATGGTGGAGGAGCTGAACCGGATGATCGACCGCGAATACAAGTCGGAGCTCCGGCTGCGGCAGTCCGAGTTTGCGGCGCTTCAGGCTCGGGTTAACCCGCATTTTCTATACAATACGTTGGAAGCCATTCGGATGCGTGCGCTGTCCCAGGGGGCGGACGATGTCGGCGAGATGATCTACAGCCTGGCCGCGTTGTTCCGCGGTTCGATCCGCCCAAGCGCGGAGGCGAAGCTGAACGAGGAGCTGGAGATGTGCCGGCTCTACCTGGAGCTCTTCCGCATCCGATATAAGGATAAGCTGGCGTTCGAGATCGAATGCCCGCCGGAGCTGCTCGCCGTTCGCATCCCGAAGCTGATGTTGCAGCCGCTCGTCGAGAACTACATCGTTCACGGGATGGAATCGCAGCGGCGCGACAATCGAATCGCGATCCGGGCGGAAGCGGCGAACGGGCTCATTCGCGTAAAGGTATGGAACAACGGGAAGCCGATCGATCCGGAACGGCTGAAGAGAATCCGCGCGGAGCTCGACTATCCGGAGACCGAGAGCAGTTCGTTCGGGCTGCGCAGCGTACACGAGCGGCTGAAGCTTGCTTACGGGGCCGGGTACGGCCTGTCGCTGGAGAGCGATCCCGAGGAAGGAACGACGGTGACGGTTGAATTCCCCGACCCGAATCGCGTGGTGGAAGAGAGACGGAAAGAAGACGGAGAGGAGGGATAGCGCGCTATGTTCAACCTGTTTCTCGTCGACGACGAGCCATTTATTATCGAAGGGATGATGGACCTGATCGATTGGCCGGCTTACGGGCTGGAGCTGGTCGGGAGCGCGGAGAACGGCCGGGACGCGCTGGAGCGCATTCGGCAGACGCCGGTCGACATCCTGATTACGGACATCTCCATGCCGCTCATGAACGGGCTGGACCTGATCCGCCGCGCGCGGGAGTTCCGCCCGGAGCTGAAGGCGATTGTGCTCAGCGGGTTCAACGAATTCGATTACTTGAAGGAAGGAATGCAGCTCGGCATTGAGAATTATCTGCTGAAGCCGATCAACGTGAAGGAGCTGCAGGACACGCTGCGCAATACGACCGACAAGCTGCTGAGCTCCCGGACCGATGCCCGGCTGCAGCGGCATAACGTGCAGATCATGCGTGACAATACTCTCTATCGCTGGATGAACGGCGCCATCTCCAAGTCGGAGCTGGCGGAGCGGGCCGAACTGCTCGGCTTGTCGCTGGAGGCTCCCTACGGCTTCGTCGCGCTGCTGCGGCGGGGGCCTGCGGAGCAGCCGGAAGCTCAAGGAACGCCGGATGCGGGAGGCGTGCGAGAGTTTCAGGGAACGTCGGATGCAGAAGGAATGCGAGAGGTTCAGGGAACGCTGGATGCGGAAGGGGTGCCGGAGGCGCTCGCGGAGCAAGAAGCGCAAGAGGCGCTTCTCGACCGGATATCCGCCGCCTTCGAGGGCTCGCGGTCGGTCATGCCGTTCCGCGACCTCGATGGGGACATCGTTGTGCTGGCGGAGCTGCGAGCTAAGGAGGCGGATCGCACGGAGCTGGCGCGCGAGCTGAAGCGGCTTGCCGCGCCCGGCCTCAGCGGCGCGGCCTCCGTTGCGGAAGGAGCGGAAGAGGCAGGAGAGGCCCGCAAGCCCTTCCCCACACCGGCAACTGCCGACGGTGCAGGAGAATCGCCCGTCCGCTTGTCGCTCGGCTCCGTGCACCCGCTGCTCGCCTCGATCTCCGAGAGCTACCGCGAAGCGAAGAAGGCGCAGGAGTTCTTCATGATCGATCCGGAGCGGGATTGGGTCGATTACGAGGACACCGTGCCGCTTAAGAAGGCGGAGCTGGGGGAATTCCCGATCGAGTGGGAGACGTACGCGAAGCTGCTCGTGGCCAGGGACAAGGAGAAGCTGGCAGAGTTGATCGCTGCCGACTTCGAGCGGATTCGACAGTTCGAGGGTATGACGCCCGCCCTGCTGCAGGAAGTGGCGCTCGAGCTGATCGTCCGCTTCAAGATGGAGCTGAAGGCGATCAAGCATACGGACGAGCCGGAGCTGTTCGAGGGCGGCATCGGGCAGGCCAATTCGGCGACCCACTATGCGGAGCTGTCCGACGCCGTGCGGCAGGTGGCCGAACGCTGTGCGGACTCGCTGGCGCTGGATGCGCGCAGCCCCGTCGTGCGGCAGGTGCTGCACGAGATCGAGCAGCACTACGCGGCCGAATTGTCCTTGAAGGCGCTCGGGGCAAGGTTCCACATCCACCCGGTCTACCTCGGCCAGTTGTTCCAGAAGGAAGTGGGCGAGAGCTTCACGGAGCACATCAACAAGTACCGGATCGAACAGGCGAAGAAGCTGCTCAAGACGACGCCGCTCAAGGTGCATGATATCGCCAGACAGGTCGGCTACTGGGAGACCGGCTACTTCTACAAGCAGTTCAAGAAGTTCGTCGGCGTCTCGCCTAGCGAATTCAAAGGCCTTCATTGAAGGCGGGCAAGTGCGAAGAAGGCGGGCAAGTGCAAAATATAATCGAGAGCGGGCGATCAAGCACGGAATAGCGGGATGGGCCTCCGATAAAGTCGGTGAAGTCGCCCGTCCCGCTGATCTCGCCGCGATCCCGCCACTTACCGGGAATTTATGTGAAATTTCACATTCGTGCAGCGCGATAACGGGCAGGTTGGGCGATTATATGTGAAAAATAGCATAAATGGAGGAATTTCCGGACCGAGTTGCCGCATGTATGCTAAAAACCACATAAAACGCCTCGATTCCCGCAAATTCAGGCCGACGAATGTGAAAAACCACATAAAATCGCAAAAGCTCCACATCTTAAAACCAAACCACCAAACCACAAACCAAATTAAACCACGAAACCGTAAACCGCAAACCGCAAACCGCAAACGACAAACGACAAACCGCAAACGACAAACCGCAAATAACAAATCACGAAACCACAAACCGCAAACGGAACCGGCCCCACCACCGGAACAGAGGTGCGCATAGCGCCGAGTTCCAAGCGCGCGAGAAGCACGAGGAGCCGTCAGGGTGATTTTCCCTGACGGCTCTTCTCATTTGATCTTTAATTTGAACAGCAGTTCTTAAGTTTGTCGTCTATTTGAAACGGTTTTCATGTTTTAAAGTTAGGACATGTTAAGGGAAAGCAACTTCAGTGAGAGCAGCTTCAAGCGAGAGCAACTTCGAGGAGGGCACAGACAAAGATGAGCAAGTTCAAGAAAAGGGCAGGGCTGGCACTGGCGGCAACGACGGCATTCTCGATCATTCTGAGCGGGTGCGGCAGCAACAACGGCAACGAGGCATCCAGCGGTTCGGGAAGCGGCTCCGAGAAGCCGGTTGAATTGATCTGGTACACGATCGGCACTCCGCAGAAGGACGTCGACACGGTGATGGCGGAGGTCAGCAAGTATACGCAAGAGAAGATCAACGCCACGATCAAGATGAAGATGATCGATTGGGGCGACTATACGCAGAAGATGCAGGTTCTGGTCGCTTCGGGCGAACCGATGGACATCCTGTTCACCTCCGCCGGCGGCTTCGATTATGTGCAGAACGTCCGCAAGGGCGCGTTCCTCGAGCTCGACGACCTGCTGGCGAAGTACGGCCAAGGCATCGTCGACACGATCGATCCGGGCTTCCTCAGCGGCTCCAAGGTCGACGGCCACAACTACGGCATCCCGGCCAACAAGGAGCTTCCGCAGCTTGAAGTGTGGCGCTTCAACCAGAACCTCGTGGACAAGTACCAGCTTGACACGTCCGGCGTGAAGACGCTGGAGAGCCTTGAGCCTCTGCTCGCGGCGATCAAGGAGAAGGAGCCGGAAGTGACTCCGTTCGCGATGGACAAGAACTATGTTCCGTACGTTCCTTACGATTACCTCGTGACGAACATGCCGATGGCCGTCAAGCTCGACGGATCGGAGCTGAAGGTCGTCAACATCCTCGAGACGGACGAGATGAAGGCCGCCCTCGACACGATGCACAAGTACTACATGGCGGGTTATGTCGCTCCGGAAGCGGCAACGACGGGCTCGACGAGCGACCTGACGACGTCCGGCAAGTGGTTCCTGGACCGCGCGCAAACCCAGCCGCTGGCGGAGAACCTCTGGTCCGCTTCCTACGGCTACCCGGTCACCACGACGCCGGCAAGCGACGCGATCATCACGAACACGTCGGTTCAAGGCTCGGTCATGGCGATCTCGGCCAACTCCGAGCATCCGGAGAAGGCGATGGAGTTCCTGAACCTGCTGAACACCGACGCGAAGCTTCGCAACATGATCGACTCCGGCATCGAGGGCACTCACTACGAGATGATCGACGCCACGCACATGAAGAACCTCGACGCTTCGCAGAACTACAACATGCCGTCCTACTCGCTGGGCAACAACATGCTGCTGTACCTGAACGAAGGCGATCCGGACGACAAGTGGGAGCAGTTCAAGAAGTTCAACGCAGAAGGCGTCGCTTCTCCGATCCTGGGCTTCAACTTCGACAGCACTAAGGTAGCGACCGAGATGACGGCCGTTCAGAACGTGAAGGAGCAATTCTGGTCCTCGCTGATGACAGGCACCGTCGATCCGGCCACGTACCTGCCGAAGGCGATCGAAGAGTTCAAGAAGGCCGGCCTGGACAAGGTCATCGCCGAAGCGCAAAGCCAACTGGACGCTTGGGCAGCCGAGAACAAGTAAGACGCTCTTAGACACAGACAGCAGATCGGGCGGGCCTAGTGCGCCCGATCTTTTTTGCTTACGCACATCATTACTCGAACTTTATTACTCGAACTTCATGACTTCATGGGAGGGATACGACACGATGGCAGGCTCATTCTTCCGCCGCTTCAACCGCAACAAGGTGCTGCTGCTCATGGTGCTTCCGGGCGCCGTCTGGTTCCTGTGCTTCTCTTATCTTCCGCTGGTCGGCACAATCGCGGCGTTCAAGGAATACCGCTTCAGCCGCCACGGCTTCTGGTACAGCCTGATCCACAGCAAGAACGTAGGCTGGGACAACTTCAAATTCCTGTTCAACACCGATGCCGCCTTAACGATCACCCGCAACACTCTGCTGTACAACATCGCGTTTATTGTCCTCGGCCTTGTTTGCTCCGTTGCCCTGGCCATTCTGCTCTCCGAATTGGCGAACAAGAAGCTCGCCAAGCTGTATCAGACGGGCATGTTCCTGCCGTACTTCCTCTCTTGGGTCATCGTCGGCTACTTCGCGTTCAGCTTCCTGAGCATGGACCGCGGGCTGCTGAATCACATACTGGGCTACTTCGGGGTCGATTCGATGCAATGGTATTCGGATCCGACCTATTGGCCGTATATTCTGATCTTCGTCTATCTCTGGAAGTCGATCGGCTACAGCAGCGTTGTCTACCTGGCGTCCATCCTGGGCATCGACAAGTCGCTGTACGAGGCGGCGATGATCGACGGAGCGAGCAAGCTGCAGCAGGTGCGCAACATCACGCTCCCTCTCCTCAAGCCTATTATCATCATTATGACGCTGCTGGCGGTCGGCAAAATTTTCTACGCGGACTTCGGTCTCTTCTATCAGGTTCCTCGGGACTCCGGTACGCTGTACTCGGTGACGAACGTCATCGACACGTACGTCTACCGCGGCCTCAAGACGACGGGCGAGATCGGCATGAGCACTGCGGCCGGCCTGTACCAATCGGTCGTCGGCTTCGTTCTCGTCATGGTGTCCAATTACGTCGTGCGCAAGCTCGACAAGGACAGCGCGCTGTTCTAATTCCCCGAGTCCCAGAAAGGAGGACCCCACGTTGTCCACTGCAACTGCAACCAAGAGCAAACGCGACTTCCACCAGATCACGCGAGGCTGGAATGTCGTCTTCAACGTTATTGCCGCCCTCTTCTCGCTTCTCTGCGTGTTCCCGTTCCTCTTCGTCACGATCATCTCGTTCACCGACGAGAAGGTGCTGGCCTCGAACGGCTATCGCATCTGGCCCGAGAAGTGGAGCTTCGGGGCTTACGAGTATATCTTCAAGACCGGCGACACGCTGCTTCGCTCCTATGGGGTGACCATTCTGGTCACGGTCGTCGGCACGATCGTCAGCCTGCTGATGATTGCGCTGTACGCGTATGCCGTCTCCCGCAAGAGCTTCGCTTATCGCCGCTTCTTCTCGCTGTTCGCCGTGTTCACGATGCTGTTCAACGGCGGGATGATCCCGACATACATCGTCGTGACCCAGCTTCTTCACCTGAAGGACAGCGTCTGGTCGCTTATACTGCCGCTGGCGATGAACGCCTTCTATATCATGATTCTGCGCACGTTCTACATCACCGGCGTTCCCGACGCGATTATCGAATCGGGCAAGATCGACGGCGCCGGCGAGTTCAAGATCTTTATCCGCCTTGTGCTGCCGCTGTCGCTTCCGGGTCTGGCGACGATCGGCCTGTTCAGCACGCTGGGCTACTGGAACGACTGGTTTAACGCTCTGCTCTACATTGACGACCCGAACAAGGTTCCGCTTCAATCCATGCTCATGCGGATCGAATCGAGCATGCAGTTCATTCAGCAGAATTCGCTTAACAGTGCGGTAAGCCTCGAGGCTCTGTCTTCGATGCCGCAGGATACGGCGCGCATGGCGATGGTCGTGCTGGCGACGCTTCCGATCATCTTCGCTTATCCGTTCTTCCAGCGTTACTTCGTGCAAGGCTTGACCGTCGGTTCGGTCAAGGAATAAGCGGCGTCCCGGGCGCGAGCCCGGGGGATTGAAGAACAAGGAAGAACAAGGAAGAACAAGGAAGGATGAGTGAGAGTGGAGTACAGAGACGCTTCGAGATCGCCCGAGGAACGGGCGGAGCTGCTGCTTAAGCAGATGACGACGGAAGAGAAGATCGGCCAGTTGATCCAACCGTTCGGCTGGCAGGCCTATAACCATATAGATGGCAAAATAAAGCTGACAGACGCGTTTAAAGAAGCTGTGGCGAAGGGAGCCGTCGGGGCTCTGTACGGGACGCTTCGCGCCGATCCGTGGACGGGCGTTACGCTCGAGACCGGGCTCTCGCCCGCCGAGGGGGCGGAAGCGGTGAACGAGATTCAGCGCTACGCGATCGAGAACTCCCGCCTGGGCATTCCGTTCCTGATCGGGGAGGAGTGCTCTCACGGGCATATGGCGATTGGCGGCACGGTCTACCCGGTGCCGCTTGTGATCGGCAGCTCGTGGAACGTCGAGCTGTACCGCGACATGTGCCGCGCGGTCGCGCAGGAGACGCGCGCGCAGGGCGGCGCGGTCACGTATTCGCCGGTGCTCGATGTCGTCCGCGATCCCCGCTGGGGACGGACGGAGGAATGCTTCGGCGAGGACCCGCACCTGATCGGCGAGCTGGCGGTCGCCGCCGTCGAGGGGATGCAGGGCGAGTCGCTTGCCTCCGAGGACAGCGTAGCGGTGACGCTGAAGCATTACGTCGCCTACGGCAGCTCCGAGGGCGGGCGCAACGCCGGGCCGGTGCACATGGGCTGGCGCGAGCTGCTTGAGGTCGACCTGCATCCGTTCCGCAAGGCGGTGGAGGCGGGCGCAGCGTCGATCATGCCGGCTTACAACGAGATCGACGGCGTTCCGTGTACGGTGAACAAGAAGCTGCTGGACGACATCCTCGTCGGCGAGTGGGGCTTCGACGGCATGATCATTACCGACTGCGGCGCGATCGATATGCTGGCGGCCGGGCACGACGTGGCCGAGGACGGCCAGGAAGCGGCAGCGCGGTCGCTTGAGGCCGGCATCGACATGGAGATGTCGGGCGAGATGTTCGGCAAGCATCTGCTGAAGGCGCATCAAGAGGGCAAGTTAAAGGAAGCGGCGCTGGATCGCGCGGCTCGCCGCGTGCTGACGCTGAAGTTCCGCCTCGGGCTGTTCGAACGGCCTTATGCCGACGCGGCTCGGGCCGGACGGGTGATCGGGAGCGAGGAGCACCGGGCTCTTGCGCGGCAGCTTGCGGCGGAAGGCGTCGTGCTGCTGAAGAACGAGGGCGCGGCGCTGCCGCTGAAGGCGGAGGAGTGCGGCGTCATCGCGGTCATCGGGCCGAACGCGGACAACGGCTACAACCAGCTCGGCGATTACACGTCGCCGCAGCCGGCGGGCCGGGTCGCGACCGTGCTCGCGGGCTTGCAGGCGAAGTTCGCGGACGAGCCGGAGCGCGTGCTGTACGCGCCGGGCTGCCGCGTTCGCGGCGAGGATCGCGAGGGGTTCCCGCTCGCGCTGGAGACGGCGGCCAAGGCCGACACGGTCGTGATGGTCGTCGGCGGCTCCAGCGCCCGGGACTTCGGCGAAGGGACGATCGACCTGCGCACCGGGGCTTCCGTCGTGACCGGGGATTCCTGGAACGACATGGACTGCGGCGAAGGCATCGACCGGCTGTCGCTTCGCCTGTCGGGCGTGCAGCTTGAGCTGATTCAAGAGGTGCGCAAGCTGGGCAAGAAGCTGATCGTCGTCTATATCAACGGACGGCCGATCGCCGAGCCGTGGATCGACGAGCACGCGGACGCGATTCTCGAGGCGTGGTACCCCGGTCAGGAGGGCGGCCATGCAATCGCCGATCTGCTGCTGGGCGACGCGAATCCGTCGGGGCGGCTGACGATCTCGCTTCCGAAGCATGTCGGTCAGCTTCCGGTCTATTATAATGGCAAGCGTTCGCGGGGCAAGCGGTACCTGGAGACCGATTCCAAGCCGCAGTATCCGTTCGGCTACGGCCTCAGCTATACGCAATATCAATATTCGAATATGAAGGTGTCGGCGGGCGTCATCGGCCCGGACGGCGAGGCGACCGTCACGGTGGATGTGACGAACGCGGGCGAGCGGGCCGGCTCCGAGGTTGTGCAGTTGTACATCTCGGACAAGGCGAGCGCGTACACCCGTCCGGAGCGGGAGCTGAAGGGCTTCAAGAAGCTCGAGCTGGCGCCGGGCGAGACGAAGACCGTCTCGTTTAAGGTTGGAGTCGCCGAGCTGGAGTATATTGGCGAGGGATATAAGCGCGTCGTCGAGCCGGGTGTCTTCAAGATTCTGGTCGGCGGCAGCTCGGTTGACACGCTTGAGGCGGAGCTTGTCGTGAAGGAGGAGGCCGGCGCATGAATTCCATGCTGGAGAGAGTGAATCGCTTTATCCGGGAATTGGCCGACGTGCAATGGCTCGAGCGGCAGGGGATTCGCGATTGGGCAATCGAGAAGACGATCTATGTGCTGCCGGGGCAGTACGAGGAGCTCGGGGCTGTCGAGAGGGCGGGCTTGACCGATAGCGTGGACTTGGCGGCAGCGGAAGAAGCCGACGATGCGAAGCTGCCGGGCACCGTTCCGTTCCCGAGCAAGCAGGGCACGACGTACTTCTTCCGGACGACGCTGGACCTTCCGGCTGACTGGGACGCCTCGCGCGGCCCGATCGGACTCGTGTTCGAGTCCGGCGGCGAAGGGCTGCTGCGCGTGAACGGCAAGTCGTGGGCCGGGCTCGACCGGAACCATACGTTCGCCGTGCTGGACGCTGCGACTGTCGGCAGCTCGCCCGTGCTCGAGATCGAGCTGTCCGACCCGATTCCGGAGCCGAACGACCCGCTGAATCGCCAAGCGGTGATCCAGCCGCCGATCTCGGGCGTCCGCAGCGAGCTTGCGCAAGCGAACGGCGCGGCACAGAGCCTGATGCACACGGCAATTGTCGTCCGCGACTCGGCGCTGCTGCTGCCGGAGGCGGACTTCCGCCGGACGCGATTGTTCGAGGCGCTGTTCCATGCGATGGACGCGTTCGTTGGCCTGGAGGAGAGTGCGATTCGCGAAGGCGGCGTGCTGAAGCGGATCGAGACGATGCTGGCGGACGGGGTTCGCAAGGTCGGCGGCAACGCAGAGGGGCTGATCCGCATGGTCGGCCAGTCTCACATCGACATCGCCTGGCTGTGGCCGGTGCGGGAGACGGTGCGCAAGGCGAGCCGGACGTTCTCGACGGTCGATGCGCTGATGCGGGAATATCCCGACTTCAAGTACTCGCAGAGCCAGCCGCTGCTGTTCGAGTTCCTGAAGGAGAACGATCCTGAGCTGTATGCCCGGATCAAGGACAGAATCAAGGAAGGCCGCGTCGAGCTCGTCGGCGGCATGTGGGTCGAGCCGGACCTGAACATCCCGAGCGGCGAGTCGCTGATCCGCCAGATGCTGTACGGCCAGCGCTTCTACCAAGAGGAGTTTGGACTCGTATCGAAGATCGAGTGGCTGCCCGACACGTTCGGCTATTGCGCTTCGCTGCCGCAGATTCTGAAGCATGGCGGCATCGACTGCTTCATGACGACGAAGCTTGGCTGGAACGACACGAATGTGTTCCCGTACGACCTGTTCCACTGGGTCGGCATCGACGGCACGCCGATCTTGTCCTACCTGAACCACGGCGTCAACGAGCACACGCTGCCGAAGGATATTCACGACCACTGGCAATCCTATCGTCAGAAGGCCGTCCACCCCGAGCAGATGCTGCTGTACGGTCATGGCGACGGGGGCGGGGGGGTCACTCGCGAGATGATCCAATACGTCGACCGCTCCGAGCTGATGGTCGGCCAGCCGGCGAACGAGTACGGCACGGCGGCGGACTTCTTCGCAGGCGCCGAGCGCAGCAGCGGCTCCTTGCCGTCCTGGCACGGAGACCTGTACCTGGAGCTGCACCGCGGCACGTATACGACACATGGCCGGAACAAGCGCAGCAACCGCAAGGCGGAGCTGCTGTACCGCGAGGCCGAGCTGTGGCTGTCACTGGCGCTGCCGCATCTGGACGGCGAGCGGGAGCGGGAGCTGCGGGCCAAGCTGCACGAGGGCTGGAAGCTGATTCTGCTGAACCAGTTCCATGACATCATCCCCGGCTCCGCGATTCCGGAAGCATACCGGACGTCGGAGAAGGAGTACCGCGAGATCGAGGCGCTCGGAAGCGCGAGCCTGAATGCGGTGCTGCCGCTTCTGGCGCAGGGAATGTCCGCGACGGCGGCGACGGGCTCGCCCGCAACGGCGGGAGCGACCGAACCGTCCGGCGCCACCACGCCTTATGTTGTGTTCAACAGCCTCGGCTGGAAGCGGGACGTGCGGATCGAGCTGGCGGATGCGGAAGCAGGAACCGCGGCGTACGATGCCGAAGGTAACCGTCTGGCCGCCGATGCGCTGCGAGGCGGCGGCCTTGCGGTCGTCGTGCCGGGCGTTCCGGCGTTCGGCTGCAGAACGATTGTGCTCCGCCAAGCCAACGTCGCCAGCATCGCCGGTGCTTCGGATGCATCCGGACGGGCGCTTGGCGGCGAACTCGGCGACGAATGGGAGACCGAGCTTTACGCCATCCGCTTCAACGCGCGCGGCGAGATTGTCCGCCTGTTCGACAAGCAGGCCGGACGCGAGATTGTGAAGCCGGGCGAAGCGGCGAACCGCTTCCACTTCTTCCACGACCGTCCGACGCTGTGGGATGCGTGGGACATCGACGACCGCTACGAGAAGCAGCGGGCCGGGGAGGCGGAGCTGCTCGAGAAGGGCGTGGCGCTTCAAGGCGAGACGATGGACATTCTGCGGTTCCGCTGGAGGCTGCACCGGTCGGAGCTCGAACAAGAGATTCGCTTCTATCGCAGCGACAGGCGAATCGACTTCAAGACGCGTGTCGTCTGGAACGAGGACAACAAGCTGCTGAAGGTCGGCTTCCCGATCGATGTTGTCGCGAGCAAGGCAACCTACGAGATTCCGCTCGGGGCGCTGGAGCGGCCGACGCATCGCAACACGAGTTGGGAGCAGGCGCAGTATGAAGTATGCGGCCATCGCTTCGCGGACGTGTCCGAGCGCGGCTACGGCGTCAGCCTGCTGAACGATTGCAAGTATGGCTACGACGTCCAGGGCACGACGCTGCGCCTGTCGCTGCTGCGCGCGCCGAAGTGGCCGGACGACACGGCCGACCTGGGCGAGCACACGTTCACGTACTCGCTCTACCCGCACGAAGGCGATTGGCGGGACGCGCACACGGTTCGCCGCGCCGCCGAGCTGAACGCGGCTGCCGCCGTCGCCCGGGCGACGGCAGCTCTCATCGCGCCCTCCGCGCCCCTAGCGCAGCCCGCGCAAGCCGCGCCGCTCCCGCCGTCCGGCACGCTGCTCCCGTTCGCGAGCGAGCATGTCGTGCTCGACACGGTCAAGCCGGCCGAGGACGGAGACGGCATCGTGCTCCGCCTCTACGAATCGTCCGGCGGCCGCGGCCGCGCCAGGCTGACATGGCCGCGCCCGTTCGAGCGGGCCTTCGTCTCGAACGCGCTCGAGGAGGAGCTGGAGCCGATCGCGGCAACGACGAGCGGCGAGCTGGAGCTAAGCTTCACCCCATACGAGATTAAAACCGTTAAAATTAAAGGCCGTTAAGCTCCGGAGAGACGGCCTCCATTCTAGTTCTTTTCTGACCGTTGCTACCCATTCCTACCCGAAGGTGGAGATCCCTGACCATGGAACAATTCCGACTGCCCAAGATCGACATGCCGCCCCTCCCTCTTCCTCAAGCGATCCGCGACGTGCTTAACGAGGCCGAGGCTCGGCTGGCTCATCGTCCCAAGCTTCAGAAGCTTTTCCGCAATTGCTTCCCGAACACCCTCGAGACGACGACCAAGCTGCTAAGCGGCGGCACGACATTCGTCATCACGGGCGACATTCCGGCTTCCTGGCTGCGCGACTCGGTCGAGCAGGTTATTCACTACGTGCCGTTCGCCAAGGACGACGCCGACCTGCAGCGCATCATCGCCGGCCTGATCCGCCGCCAGATGGAGTACATCAAGATCGACCCGTACGCCAACGCGTTTAACGAATTCGAGAGCGACTGGCACTGGAACACGACCGACGAGACCGAGATGTCACCGTGGGTGTGGGAGCGCAAGTTCGAGATCGACTCGCTCTGCTTCCCGATCCGGCTCGCTTACCGGTATTGGAAGGAGACCGGCCGCGCCGACATCTTCGATGCGGGCTTCAAGGAGACGATGCGCGCCATCATCGACCTGTTCAAGACCGAGCAACGCCACTTCGAGAAGTCGCCGTACCGCTTTACGCGCAACAACGGCATCCTTCACGATTCCCTGCGCAACGGCGGACTCGGCATGCCGGTCAACTACACGGGCATGGTCTGGTCGGGCTTCCGCTCAAGCGACGACGCGTGCGACTTCCACTACAACATTCCGGGCAACATGTTCGCCGTCGTCGTTATCCGCCACATGCAGGAATTCGCCGAATGGGTGTTCCGCGACATGGCCTTGCTCGCCGAGCTGAAGGAGCTGGAGACGGAGATCGACTACGGCATTCGCTTGTACGGCATCTGCCGCCATCCCGAGTTCGGGCCGATCTATGCGTACGAGACGGACGGCTACGGCAACTACTGCCTGATGGACGACGCCGGCACGCCGGGTCTGATGTCCATTCCGTACCTGGGCTACGTGTCCGCGGACGACCCGATCTACCGGAACACGCGCCGCTTCGCGCTGAGCAAGGAGAACCCATTCTACTACGAGGGCAAGGTTGCCAAGGGCATCGGAAGCCCGCACACGCCGCCGGACTACATCTGGCACATGGCGCTGTCCATGCAGGGGCTGACGGCTTCGACCGCCGAGGAGAAGCTCGAGATGATCGCGCTGCTCGAAGCGACCGACGCCGACACCGGCTTCATGCACGAGGGCTTCCATGCAGACGACCCGGCCGTGTTCACGCGCAAGTGGTTCGCCTGGTCCAACAGCCTGTTCTCCCAACTTGTCTATAAGGCGATGAAGGATGGATTGCTCGATGGTTAAAAAAATGATTTTCTACGATGCCGCCTTCCCCGGGGCTCCCGTCCTGAGCGAGGCGGAGCTTGAGCGGGTGAAGGAGCTGGGCATGGTCGTCGGCGCGGCCGAGCTGGGCGAGAGCCTTAAGGGGGCGGAAGGGGGCTGCTTCGTCACCTTGCACGCCCCATACTTCCCCGTCGCGGCTTGGGAGGACATTCTTGCCTTCCTGAAGCGCGGCGGCGGCCTGATCAACGCGGGCGGAGCTCCGTTCCGCAGCCCGGTTCGGGCCGAGAACGGCGAGTGGAAGGCCGAGGTCGATCAGACGGCCTACTATCGTCATCTCCGTATTCACGAGATGCTTCCGGTGCGCACGGAACGGGTGGTCGGCTATGAGGCGAATGAAGATATTCCGGTGCTCGCAGGGCTTGAAGGTCTGTTCGACGCCGCCGATACGTGGAACCTTGTTCCGCACGTGACGAAGACGAGCGACCTGCCGGACCAGATGGGCTCGGCGGGACCGATGGACGCGCATATCTATCCGCTGCTGAAGGGCGTCACGACGGACGGCCGCGAGGTCGCCGCTCCTATCGTTCTGTGGGAGAACACGAAGGGCGACTTCGCCGGCGGGCGCTGGCTGTTCGTGAACCGGCCGCTTGGCGCGGACTTCGGCGCACGCGGCGGGCTGGACGCGCTCGCGGGCTGGATTCGCTTCGTCGCGGCAGGCGTGACTGAGCTGTGGCTGAAGCCGGGCTACGCTTCGTACGAGCTGCACGAGCGCCCGCTGCTGACGCTTCAGGCGCAGAAGCTCGGGCGCGGCGAGGATCGCGTGTGGACGTTCGACATCAGCGTCGAACGCGAGGACGGTGGCGGCGAGACGGCGCGTTATCCGCTTGAGGATAAGGTGACGGCCGCGCTCGGCCTGTGGCGCCTTCCGATCTGGCAAGACCTGGCGGCCGGTTATCACCGCGTCGTCTGCCGCGCCGAAGCGGCGGACGGCGAGATTCGCATCCTCCGCCAGGGCTTCTGGGCGTACGACGCCGCGCTGCTGGCGGAAGGGACGCCGGTGTCGGCCGGACGCGACTACTTCGAGAAGGACGGCCGTCCGCTGCCTGTTGTTGGGATGACCTACATGACCTCGGACGTGGCTCGCAAGTTTCTTTTCCTCCCGAATGTGTCGGTGTGGGATCGCGACATGGCGCAGATGCGCCGCGCGGGCATCAACTGGATTCGCACGGGCATCTGGACCGCCTACCGCAACCTCATGCAGGTGGACGGCCACGCGTCGGAAGAGGTGCTGCGCTCGATCGACGCCTTCATCCTGACGGCGAAGAAGCACGGCCTGCAACTGACGTTCACGTTCTTCTCGTTCACGCCGGAGACGTGGGAAGGGACGAACCCGTACCTCGATCCGCGCAGCGTGGAGGCGCAGAAGCGGTTCATCCGCTCCATCGTCAGCCGCCACAAGAACACGAAGAACATCGATTGGGACCTCATCAACGAGCCGTCGATGTTCGATCCGCCGCGCATCTTCTCGAACGGCCCGCGCTCGGCCCGCGATCGCTTCGAGCAGGAAGCATACGCGCAGTGGCTTGAGAAGCGCCACGGTTCGATCGAGTTGCTGCGCGAACGCTGGAGCATGACGCCGGGAGAGCTGCCGAGCTTCGCCGCCGCCCGCATCCCGGAGCCGGAGGAGATCAACTTCGACGTGCAGGACATGCACCAGGGCAAGAAGGGCACGCGCTGGCTCGATTACGCGCTGTTCTCGATGGACATGCACAACCGCTGGGCAAGGGAGCTTACGGCTGCCATCAAGGAGGAGTGCCCGGATCATCTGGTGACGGTCGGGCAGGACGAGGCGCTTGGCGCGCAGCGGCCGTCGCCGTTCTTCTACGGTTCCGAGGTGGATTACACGACCGTTCACTCCTGGTGGCTGAACGACCAACTGCTGTGGGACGGCATCTTCGCCAAGACGGCGGACAAGCCGAACCTGATCCAGGAGACGGGCATCATGTACGTCGAGACGCCGGAAGGGCTGGCGAAGCGCTCCGAGGAGGAACTGCGCTCGCTGCTTGAGCGCAAGTACGCGTATGCGTTCGCCACGGGCGGCGCGGGCGCGGTGCACTGGATCTGGAACACGAACTTCTATATGGACAACGCGAACGAGTCGCACATCGGAGCGGTGCGCGCGGACGGCACGGAGAAGCCGGAGGCGGACGTCTCTTACGACTTCGGGGCTTTCGCGGCAGCGACGCGCGACCTGTTCAGAGGTCGGCGGCTGGAGGATGTCGCGGTGGTATTCCCGTACTCGAACGACTTCTCGAACCGGAAGCTCGCCTACGACGCGACGACGAAGCTGACCCGCGTGCTCTCGTACGAGCTGAAGGTGCCGTTCCGCGGCGTGTCGGAGTACGACTTGAAGCCGCTGCGCGACGTGCCGGCCAAGCTGATTGTGCTGCCGTCGGCGCACAATGTCGACGATTCGGCGCTGGCCGAGCTGCTGGCGATTGTCGGCGAGACCGGAGCGACGCTTGTGCTGACCGGTCCGGCGGGCATCGACGCCTACTGGCGGCACACGGAGCGGTTGGCGGACGTGCTCGGCGAGCGCAGGCTCGGCAATGTGGTACGCGAGGAGCGTCTGGAGCTCGGCGGCCGCAAGCTGGCGGTCAGCTACGGGCAGCGGCGCATCGCCGAGGTCGCCAAGGAGTCGCTTGCGGCGACGGACGGGGCTGTGCAAGGGGCGGACGGCTTGGCTCGTGCGGCTGCGGGGGCGGACCGCGTGGTTGAGGTTGCTCACGGCAAGGGGCGCATCCTCTGGACTGGGCTGCCGCTGGAGTTGAACGACCGGAGCGAGCCGATTGCGGCTCTGTACGAGTACGCGCTTGCGGCTGCGGGCTGCGGGCCGGATCTGGAATGGGTGCAAGGCGGCGAGCTGCCGGGCGTGTACGGCCGCAAGCTGGCGTTCGCGGAAGGCGCGCTGTTCGTCTTCGTCTCGGAGTACGCCTGGGATACGGACGTCGAAGTGAAGGACCCGGACACGGGCGCGGTGTACTCGTTCCTGTTGGAGCGGGAGCGCTCGGTGCTGTTCGCGGCGGACGGGGACGGCAAGCTGATCGCTTCCTATCGCTCCGTCGATATCGCGGTCAAGTAAGGGGAGGTCAAGATGGAGAACAACAGAAGAACGGCGCATATCATCTCCCACACCCACTGGGACCGGGAATGGTATTTGCCTTACGAGAAGCACCACGTCCGCCTCATCCGCCTGATGGATACGCTTCTGGATACGCTGAAGCGGGACGGGGAATACAGGAGCTTCTTCCTCGATGGGCAGACGATCATTCTGGAGGACTACCTTCAGGTTCGTCCGGAGCGTCGGGAAGAACTGGAGCAGCGCATCCGGGAAAATCGCATCTTCATCGGACCCTGGTACATTCTGCAGGACGCGTTCCTGACGAGCAGCGAGGCGAATGTGCGCAATCTGCAGATCGGTCATCGGGACGCGGCGCGGTACGGCACGATCTCGAAGGTCGGCTACTTCCCCGACACGTTCGGCAATATCGGCCAGGCGCCGCAGCTTATGCGGCAGGCGGGCATCGGCAATGCGGTGTTCGGGCGCGGGGTCAAGCCGACGGGCTTCAATAACGAGGTGTCCGATGCCGAGTTCGAGTCCTCGTATTCCGAGCTGATCTGGGAAGGGCCGGACGGCTCGCAGGTGCTCGGCATCCTGTTCGCCAACTGGTACAGCAACGGCAACGAGGTGCCGACGGACGAGGCGGCGGCCAAGGAATATTGGGACCGCAAGCTGGCCGACGCGGAGAAGTATGCTTCGACGAACCAACTGCTGTACATGAACGGCTGCGATCACCAGCCGATCCAGACGGATCTGCCGGAAGCGCTGCGCGTTGCGCGCGAGCTGTACCCGGACACGGACTTCGTCCACTCGAGCTTCGCCGACTATCTGGCGGCGCTGGGCGAGGGCGGGAGGAACGGCGAAGGCAAGGGCGAGCGGGATGGGGCGGACGAACGGAATGGAGCGGAGGAACGGGATGGAGAGCCGGCTTCCCGGCTGTCGGTCGTGAAGGGCGAGCTGCGCAGCCAGCGCACCGACGGCTGGAGCACGCTCGTCAACACGGCATCCGCGCGCGTGTACCTGAAGCAGATGAATCAACATGGGCAGACGCTGCTCGAGAAGGTCGCGGAGCCGCTGGCGGCGATCGCCCACGGGTTGGGCAACCATTCTTATCCGCACCACCTGTTCACCTACGCCTGGAAAACCCTCATGCAGAACCACCCGCACGACAGCATCTGCGGCTGCAGCGTCGACGAGGTTCATCGCGAGATGGTCGCCCGCTTCGAGAAGAGCAAACACGTCGCCGAGTCCATCGCGGACGAGAGCAAGCAGCTTGTCGCGGATGCCGTCGACACGTCCGGCTTCGCCCGGTTCGGCGAGGATGCGCTGCCGTTGGTCGTCTTCAACACGACGGGCTGGGCGCGCAGCGGCACGATCTCGATTGTGGCCGACGTTCGCCGGATCTATTATCGCGAAGGCTTCGCGCCGGAGGAGATGATCGGCCGCCTGAAGGCGCTCGATCTGGGCGGCCGCGTGCTCGTCGACGCGGAAGGAGCCGCCGTGCCGGTTGCGGTGGAGGAGCTTGGCGTTCGGTTCGGCTACGACCTTCCGGACGATGCTTTCCGCCAGGCGTATTGGGCTCGCCAGGTGCGCCTGACGTTCGCGGCGGCGGATGTTCCGGCTCTCGGCTGGAAGGCGTACGCTTGGGTGAAGGCGGCCGGGGCAGCTTCGGCTGTTGCTCCGGAGGCTGCTTCTATCGTTCGCGGCGAGCGCTCGCTGGACAACGGCAAGCTGCGCGTCGACGTAGCGGATGACGGAACGCTGACAGTGACCGAGCTCGCCGGCGGGCATACGTATCGCGACCTGCTCGTCTACGAGGATACGGGCGACATCGGCAACGAGTATATGTACAAGCAGCCGGACGGCGAAGCGGCGCTGACGACTCACGGCCTGGCCGCCGAGATTCGTATCGTCTGCGATGAAGCGCACCGCGCGGCAATCGAGATCGTGCACCGCTGGGAGCTTCCGGCTTCGGCCGACGCGCTGTTCGAGGAAGAGAAGCAGTATGCCGTCTACTTCCCCGAGCGGAAGGCGCAGCGCGTTGCCGAGAAGGTGCCGTTCGCGATCCGCACTCTCGTCAGCCTTGAGAAGGACGGCAAGGGCGTCGCGGTTCGGACCTCGTTCAACAACCAATCGAAGGACCACCGCGTGCGCGCGCTGTTCCCGACGGATCTGCACACCTCCGTGCACCGCGCGGACGCCGTCTTCGAGGTCGCGGTTCGCGACAACGAGCCGGCTGCGGAATGGAAGAACCCGAGCAACGCCCAACACCAGCAAGCGTTCGCCGACGTGAGCGCAGCGGACCTGAGCCGCGGCCTGACGATTGCGAACAAGGGGCTGAACGAGTACGAGGTGCTGCGGGACGGGCGCAACACGATTGCCGTCACGCTGCTTCGTTCCGTCGCCGAGCTGGGCGACTGGGGCGTGTTCCCGACGCCGGAAGCGCAATGCCTCGGCAAGCACGAGGCCGAGCTGATGATCATTCCGCATGTCGGCGACGGAGCCGTATCCGGCGCGTATGCGGAGGCGTACCAGTTCCAGGTGCCGTGGACGGCGGCGCAGACCGGCGTGCGCGGGGGTCCGCTTGCGGCGACCGGAGCCGCCTACGCCTGGGAAGGCGAAGGGCTCGCGTTCTCCTCGCTCAAGATTGCGGACGGCAGCGGCGATGCGATGCTGCGCTGGTTCAACCTGCGCCCGCAGCCGGCCGAGCTGACGCTTGCGGCGCCGAATGCCGCGCTTGCCGGTTCAGGCGCCGCCGCGATCTATCGCAGCGACGTGCTCGAGACTCGCGGCGAAGCGCTCGCTCCGCGCGCAGACGACGGCTCGCAGAGCGTGTCGGTCGGCCCGTGCGAGATCGTGACGCTCGGCGTGCAGGGAGCCAAGCGGGAGTAAGAGCAGAAGCGGAAGTAAAGGCAGAAGCGGAAGTAAAGGCAGAAGCGGAAGTAAAGGCAGAAGCGGAAGTAAAAGCAGAAGCGGAAGTAAAAGCGGAAACGCGCCAAACGGCGCCGCCAATTGGCGGCGCCGTTTGACGTCCTCGGGCCTACACCGCCTTGCGGACGAAGTACCGCCAGCCCGCGGCGAAGAAGACGCAGAAGCTGCCGAGCACGACGAGGTAGAGCGATTCGGCGGACAGGTTCAGCGCCGCGTAGCTCATGCTGTCGCGGGGCAGCATGGCGAGCATCGGCTGCGCCCACGGATCGTACGGCGCGTAACGCGCGGAGTTGACGATCATGATGTTCGGCAGCGTCAGGATGACGTTGATCGCCAGCGGCGCGGCGAAGCTCTGGAGCGCGATGGACACGAACAGCTGCAGCGCGGCGAGCGGCAGGCAGGCAATCCAGCCTCCCCCGAAGGAGGTGAGCAGCATCCGCCACGGGATCGGGTCGTCGAAGCCGCGCGAGAGGCCGACGGCGATCAGCGCGATGAGCAGCAGCGCCTGCGTCAGCGCGAGCAATCCCATGACGACGGCGAACTTGACGACGTAGATCTGGGTGCGGGACACCGGCATGGCGAGCATTGCTTTCCAGCCGCCGCCGTTGTGCTCGTAGCGGCACACAAGCGCCGCGAAGATGCCGGTCAGCAGCGGCAGGAACAGCATGGCGTGCAGCACCGACATAAGCGACAGCGTCTCCGTCCACGGGAATTCGCCCTCCTGAAGGCGCAGCCCGAACAATCCGAACAAAGAGGCGATGAGCGGGCTGACGGCCGCGATCAGCCACAAGACGGAACGGCGGATCTTGAGCCATTCCGAGCGGAACATGCGGAGCATCCTACTTCACGTCCTTTCGCACGAACTCGAACATGCCGACGAGGAACACGACAAGCCCCAGCGCGACGCCGGCGCCGACGGAATAGAGCGGCTCGTGCCACTGGTTGAGCAGCGCCGGCCACTTGTAGGGCACCCAGTCGGGGAAGCGGGAACCCGCGAACAGCGAGACGATCATCCCGACGATGCCGACGGTAAGCGGCACGGCCTGATTGTGCATCGTGACGGACAGCCAGGCTTGCAGCGCGATGAACGGCATGGCGGCGAGATACGGATAGAATGCCTCGCGCAGCAGCCCGCCGATGGGCACGGACCCGTGCAGCCCAAGCGAGGAGCCGAGCGTCAGCCCGAAGACGAGGGAGAAGAGCGCCAGCAGCACGCATGACACGAACAGCAGCAGCGCGGTAAGCAGGAATTTGCCGGCGAACACGTGGCGCTTCTTCACGGGGAGGGCGAGCGTCATTTTCCAAGCGTTCATCTGATGTTCGATTCCCGCTGTCATCGATGCGACGATGGCGAGGCCGATCAGCAGCGCGGGAAGCGCCAGGGAGCCGATGCCGCTTAGCAGATCGCTCCACATCTTGGCCGAGTCGGCCGGGCGTATCATGTAATCGAAGCGCAGCGCGTAGGCAAGCGCCTCGAGGCCAACGACGCCGAGCGGGCCGGCGAGGACGAGCAGCCAGACCAGCTTGCGCCGGATCTTCAGCAGCTCGGCAGACAGAATGCGCAGCAGCATTACAGGCTCGCCTCCGATCCCGTCATCTGCAGGAAGATGCTCTCGAGCGAGGCGTGTTCTTCCTCCACCCGGTACACCTGGAAGTCGCTCTGCACAAGCCGCGACACGATGCCCGCGATGGTGCGGTCGTCGGCTTGGCCGACAGTAAGCTTCGTCCGGTCCCATTCGGCGGGATAGCCGTAGGAGAGCAGCAACTGCCACGCCGCTTCGGGATCGCTGACGCCGAGCCGGATGCGCCCTTGCGCCTGCTCGCGCAGCCGTTCGATGCCGTCCTGGTAGATAAGCTCGCCCTTGGCGATAATGCCCACCCGCGTCGCCATCTGCTCGACCTCGGACAGCAGGTGGCTGGAGATGAGGATCGTTACGCCGCTTGTTCGCGGCAGGCTCTTGATCAACTCGCGAATCTCCTGGATGCCCGCCGGGTCGAGGCCGTTGGTCGGCTCGTCGAGCACGAGCAGCTCCGGATTGCCGAGCAGTGCGGTCGCGATGCCGAGCCGCTGCTTCATGCCGAGCGAGAAGCCTTTGACAGGGCGCCGAGCTTCCTGGGTCAGCCGCACGATCGCGAGCACTTCGTCAATGCGCGACTTCGGCGCGCCGAGCAGACGGCGTACGGCCTCAAGATTCTCCGTTGCGTTCAGATGCCCGTAATACGAAGGGTACTCCACCAGCGACCCCACCTTGCGCAGAATCGCCAGCCGTTCCTTCCGGATATCCTTGTCGAAAATCCGGATGTGGCCCGAAGTCGGCCGAGCCAGCCCGAGCAGCATGCGGATCGTTGTCGTTTTGCCCGCGCCGTTCGGCCCGAGGAAGCCATAAATATCGCCCCTTCCGATCGCCAGGTTAACTCCGTTTACGACGGTTCGTCCGCCGAGCCGCTTGGTCAGGCCGTCCGTGGCCACGATAATTTCGGATTTGGTTGTCATCTCGATCACCTCGTCCCTCATCTTAACGGGCCAAGGTTAAAGCGAGGGGAGGGTGCGGTTTAAGAATGGTTTAAAAAAAGCGCCGAGGACAAGAGAGAAGAGGGGCGCAGGGCGCTCCTCTTCATCCGGTCATCCGGTCAGCGTACTGTCGGGGAAAATATGCACTTCGGTGCCGGACGCGCCGCTGCGGAAGATGCTGCGCAGACGCATGTCCTTCAGCATAAGCGCCGCGATGGAGAGGCCGATGCCGGCGCCCTTCTCCTTGGACGCCGCTTCCATGCCGGGTCCGCGGTCGGCGATGACGATGCGGCCGCCTGCTTCGCCCGACACCCGCAGGCCGATATAGCGGCCGTCCCGCGCATGGCGCAGCACGTTCTGCAAGTAGTTGTCGAGCACGCGCTCGAGCCACTGCGGATCGACGTTCCAGCAGACGGCCTCCTCCGGCAGGTCGGTGTCGATCTCGAAGCCGGCCTGCTCGAACGCCGGGTACCAGCCGGCCATATGCATGCGCGCAAGCCGCACGATGTCGACGCGCTGCGGATGATACGGATACTGGCCGGACGTGAGCAGCGTGAAGGAGAACAGGTTGTCGATAAGCCGCCCGAGCGAGTCGACCTTGCGGTCGATCAGCTCCAGCGACTCCTTCCCCTTGACGCTCAGCGCTTCCTGGCCGAGGCTGAAGGCATGGCTGCGGATCGCGGTAAGCGGCGTGCGCAGGTCGTGCGACAGCTTCGCGATCAGGTCGCGCCGCAGCGCCTCCTCCTTCGCTTCCCGCTTGCGGCTCCGCTCAAGCTGGCCGATCATGGCGTTGAAGGCATGCTCGAGCCGGCCGATCTCGTCCATCCGCATCGCGTCGACCGGCAGCGGGATGCCGGTCTCAGCCGGCGCCGTCATCGCCGTCTCGAGCCGGACGAGCCGCCGACGGATGCGGTAGAAGAACAGCAGCGAGACGAACAGGAACAGGCCGAGCACGAGCAGGATGGCGGCCAGCAGCAGGAGGTACGTTCGCGAAGTCGGCGGCCCGCCCGCCTTCCGCATCTCGGCGCGGTCGAGCTGCAGCGTCATGAAGCCGCCGCCCGGCTTGTCGCCGAGGAAGGCGACAACCGTAAAGACGCCGGAGCCGCTCGTGCCCTTCATGAAGGCGACCGCATCGGACGCCGACCAGGACGCGGGGACGCCGATGGTGTCCGGCAGCTTCAGCCGCGTCGCGCCGGACGCGTCGACCCAGAACAGCTCGGCCTTCGGATATGCCGCCTTCACCCGGTTCAGCGCGGCATCGATCGCCTCCGGCGCGGCGTTGTCCAGCCGCGCCGCTTCCTCGTGCCACATTCGCTCCAGGCGGTTGGAGTCGTAGAGGCTGGCGTCCCGGTTGTCCGCACGCGTCTGCAGCGAGACGGCGATCAGAATGGCGGGAATGCCGAGCGGAACGATCAGCAGCGCGCACAGGACAATGAGCAGATACTTGCTCAGCAGCGATTGCCGCAGGCTGTAGCGGCGGCGATTCCGATCTGTGGAGGAATTGATCATTTGCATTCGCCTCGCCTTCACTTCACGCGGTAGCCGATGCCGCGGATCGTCTCGATAATCTGCGGGTTGCCCGGATCGAGTTCGATGCGCTCCCGGAGGTAGCGGATATGCACATTGACGGTCTTGTCCCTGTCGAGATGCGGCTCGCCCCATACTGCTTCGTAGATTTGTTCCTTCGTCAGAATCTGCCCGCGATTGCGCAGCAGGTACAACAGAATCTGAAGCTGCTTCGCGGTAAGCGGAATCTCCTCGCCCGTGCGGCTGTCGACGACGGTCTGCAGCTCCGGATGGATCAGCAGATGGCCGCACGCCGCCGGCTGATCGACGGAAGCCGCGTAACGCCGCTGCAGCACGTCGAGCCGCGCGGCCAGTTCGTCCGGGTGGAACGGCTTCGTCAAGTAGTCGTCGGCGAATTGCAGCCCTTGAAGCTTGTCGTCGACGGCGGTGCGCGCGGACAGCATCAGAATCGGCACGTCCGGCGCCTCCTTCTTGAGCCGGCGCCCGACCGTGAAGCCGTCGAGTCCCGGCAGCATGACGTCGAGCACGACCAGGTCGGCCGCCCGCACCCGGGAGACCGCTTCCTCGCCGGAGACAAGCCAATCGACCTCGTACCCTCTGCGCTCGAGATCCTCCTTCACCCAACTGCCGATATCGGCGTCGTCTTCGATATATAGCACCCTTTTGCCCATAGGGACACCTCGCTTCTCCTTGTTCTTCCCCATGATAGGACAACGCTTCCGCCGGAGGAAGTTAAATTTCGTTTAAAGCCTCCCCGCCAAATGCCATAAGAACAAGGCACAATTCGCTATCTCGGGATGGAAGCGATTCCGTTATAATGAGGGCATAAGAAACGGCGTGCGAAGCGAACCTAGGAGACGGCGGACGATACGGCCCCGGCCCCGGAGCGGAATCATGCCTCAACCCAACAAGGCGGTGTATAGCTATGGCTAAACCACAATTCGGCATTCAGATGTACTCGGTTCGCGATCTCTGCGCGGAAGATTATCTCGGCACAATCCGCAAAATCGCGGACATCGGCTATAAGAACGTCGAGCTCGCCGGCTACTACGGCGTATCGGCCAAGGATCTGAAGGCGGCGCTGGCGGACGCGGGCTTGAACGCGAATTCCGCGCATATCGGTCTGAACTACCAGGAGCCGATCGCGGACCAGGTGAAGAGCCAGCTCGAATATGCTCAGGAGCTTGGCCTGAAGCGCTACATCGTGCCTTACTATCCGCTGCAAGAGGAGACGAACGAAGAAGGCGTCGCCAAGATGGCGGCCATCCTGACGGAAGCGGCCGAGATCGTCACGGCGGGCGGCCTCGAGTTCGGCTACCACAACCATGCGTTCGAATTCGCGAAGGTGAACGGCGTTCCGGCGATCGATCTTCTGCTTGAACGCGTTTCTCCGCAGCTTATTTTCGCCGAATTCGACCTCGGCTGGGTGAAGGTCGGCGGCGAGGACCCGGCTGCTTACCTGCGCAAGTACGCAGGACGAGTGCCGGTCGTTCACGCGAAGGACTTCAAGGACGACGGCGTCGACACCGAGATCGGCCGCGGAACGGTCGATTGGGACTCCGCACTGCAAGCGGCGGAAGAGGCGGGCGTCGAGTACGTCATCATCGAGCAGGAGCGCTACGATGTCGGCTCGCTCGAGAGCGCGAAGCTGAACTATGCCTGGTTCAAGGAACGCGGCTGGTAATAAACGGGCAGGATAAGCAGGCAATAAGCAGGCAACAAGAAGGCAATAAGCTGACAACAAGCTGGATGGTAATACAGGGTACGTAACAAGCAGGCAATAAGCTGGATGGCAATACAGGGTAGGTAACAAGCAGGCAACAAGCTGAATGGCAATACAGGCAGGTTAAGAGAAAGAGCGGGTTGTCGCGGCTTGGGCCGGGGCGACCTGCTTTGTTTGGTTCGCAGTATCGGAATGCGCATAAGACCCCTCGATTAAGTCGGCGAACCTGTGCGGACGCCGCCGGAGTCGACGAAGACATACAGGTTGTCGCTCAAAGCATCCAAGTAGCGCCAAGCAGTACGCCAAGTGCCCGAAGTACCCCGAAGTACCCCCAAGTGCCCCGAAGTGCCCCAAGTATCCCAAGTACCCCCAAGACCCTCGACCCCCAGACCTCCAAGTACCTAAGTATCCAAACTGCCGAATTCGCGCCGATGTCATCGAATCCCCCGAAGCTCCCTAATATCGCCGAACCCGCCGAAGTCGCGCTCGAAGCCGACAGCAACCGAATTTTATGCGAAAATTCACATTCGCGCAGCTCGAAAGTGAGCAGTTTGAACGGTTTTATGTGAAAAATAGCGTACATGGAGGAATTTCCGGCCTGAGTTGCTGGATATATGCTAAAAACCACATAAAACACCGCAATCCCCTCCCCATTCAAGCCGACGAATGTGAAAAATCATATAAAATCGCAGAAGCCATCGGCCCAGAGGTGGAAGGGGGAGCCCGGAGGGCAAGGGTCATCGTCCAAGAAGGCAGAAGCCCCGGCCCAGAGGACAAGAGTCATCGTCCAAGAGGCAGAAGCCCCGGCCTAGAGGGCAAGATTCATTGTCCAAGAAGGCAGAAGCCCCGGCCTAGGGGGCAAGATTCATCGTCCAAGGAGGCAGAAGCCCCGGCCTAGAGGGCAAGATGCAGCGAGCCGGGGCTTGTCCCCGACGTTGGTTCTTACGGGCGGTCGGCAGCGGGGGAGGGGCGGAACAGTCCGCCGGCCAGGAACGTCGCCAGCGAGGCGGCGAGGCTGACGGCGGCGAACACGCCGATCGCCGCATACCCGCCGAGATGGACGAACATCAGGCCGGCGAGCCAGGCGCCGAGCGTGTTGGCGCCGTTCATGGTGGCGTTCGCGAGGCTGGAGATCGTCCCCCGCAGGGAGGCGTTCAGAGAGGTGAGCGCGCTCATGACGAGCGGGAACACGATGCCGAGCAGCGTGCAGATCGCGAAGTAGACGGCCGTTGCGGCGGACACCGGCGCCAGCCGGGGGAGCAGCGCATACAGGGCGGCGGCGCCGATCATGGCGACGGCGACCGTTCGCGCGGTGCCGAGCTTCTGTGCGGCCGAGCCGCTGACGGCGCTGCCGAGCAGGTTGCCGAGGCCGAGGAAGATGACCGCCGTGCCGATCTCGCCGACGGTCAGGCCGAAGTCTTCGGCCAGCCACTTGCCGGAGAAGGCGAAGGCGGCTCCGCTTCCGAGGTGGATCAGCAGGTAGGCGAGGAAGCCCGCCCTTGCTCTGCCGCTGCGCGCGAGAGGGACGTAGCGGCGCAGAATGGCGCCGACGCCGGGCGCTGCCGCGTTCGCCGGAGGCATGCTCGGCAGCGCGAAGAAGGCGAAGCCGGCCAGCAGGAGGGAGGCGCAGCCGATGGTCCAGAACGGGACGGACCAGCCGCCGGAGGCGAGCCAACTGCCGATCGGCACGCCGAACGCCTGGGAGGCGGCCAGCCCCGAGAAGGCGAGCCCCATCGTCTTCGCGATTCGCTGCGGCGGCATGACGGACGGGATGGACGCCCACACCTGCGGCGCGGTGAATGCCGCGCTGATGCCGGCGAGCAGGCGGAACAGGCACATCGACCAGAAGCCGTTCGCGAAGCCGCACAGGAACGTGCAGACGGAGAAGGCGGTCAGTCCGCACAGCAGCACGACACGGCGATTCCAGCCGTCGGACAGAGGGCCGGCAATGAGCGCGAACACGGCGGAGCCGAGCGCGTAGGCGCTCAGCATCCAGCCCGCCGAGGAGGTGGAGACGTCGAACTCGGCTTGCAGGGTAGGCAGCAGCGGCGAGACGAGGAAGGTGTCCGTGCCGATCATGAACATGATCAGGAAGAACAGAATCGGGAATTTACTCATGGACAATCGCTCCTTGCATGAGAATGAGTGTTGCGGGAACGCGAACTGCGAACCGAGGATTGCGTTGCGAGATCATCGTAGCGCATAATGGTGACAGATTCCGTCAACAATTCGAAGCTTGCGAGCTATATTCCGCTGGTGAGCTGCATTCGTTAGAGAAGGAGCGTCCCGAATGCCGAAGTCCAAGAGGCTGTTGGAGCTTATGATGACGGTCAACCGCAAGCGGAGGTTTAAGGTGCAGGAGCTGGCCGACGAGTTCGGCGTCTCGAAGCGCACGATTCTGCGCGATCTGCAGGAGCTGAGCGAGCTGGGCGTTCCGCTCTACTCGGAGCCTGGACCGCACGGGGGCTATCAGGTTGTGAGGGAGCGGGTGCTGCCCCCGATTGCATTCACCGAAGGGGAAGCGGTGTCGATCTTCTTCGCAGTGGACGCGTTGCGGCATTACGTCTCCCTGCCCTTCGAGAGCGAGTCGTCCTCCGCGCTGGACAAGTTCTATCGGCACCTGCCGGGCGACGTCCGCGACCGGATCGACGCGATGAAGAACCGCGTCGACATCGTGACGCCGCGAAGAAGGCGCGAGGCGCCCTGCCTGGCCGTTCTCCTGAACGCCGCCATCGACGGCCGGGTGCTGCGGATCGAATATGAGTCGGCAGAAGCAGCGGCAGAAGCAGCAGTTGGAGGAGCGATTGAAGGAGCGACGGAAGGAAAGCGCGGGAGCAAGGCCAAGCCGGGAGTCCGCTCCATCCAGCCGATCGGCATCTACGCGAGCAACGGCTTGTGGTATTGCCCGGCCTATTGCTTCCTGCGCGAAGGGGTGCGGGTGTTCCGCTGCGACCGAATTCGGTCCGCGGAGCCCGATCCGGCGGGCACGCCTCCGATCGATCTCGAAGGCCGCCATCTCGGCAATCGGAAGCAATACGAGCCGGGGCATCCTTCGAGCGGGGAGGGAGACGGCGCCGCCGGGAAGCTCCGGGCGAGCCTCACTCCGGAAGGGGTGAGGCGCTGCGAGCCGGAGCCGTGGCTGACCGAAGCCCTGAGCGTGCTGCCGGACGGCGGGGGCATGCTGGAGGGGCGCGTTCCGGCGAACGATATCGGCTTCTACGCGCGCTTCTTCGCGGGGCTCGGAAGGGAAGCGGCCGTGCTGGAGCCTGCGGAGCTGAGAGAGGCCGTTCGGCGCGAATTGGAGCGGGCGTTGGCGCATTATTCCTGATCGGATTTTTTGGGCTTGGCAGGTTGCTAGAGCAGGGGATTGTGTGATAATATAAAACTAATTGTTTCTGTCCACATCTGTGGAACTGTGAATGGTTTCGGTCCGAACCTGCTTCGGCCGCTGCGTAATATATGGGAGGTGGAAGCAATGGAAATCGCTCTGAAGATCGTTCTGGTACTCTTCGCGATCGGCCTGATCGGCGTCGTCTTGCTGCAACGCGGGAAGAGCGCAGGTCTGTCTGGTGCCATCTCCGGCGGCGCTGAGCACCTGTTCGGCAAGACCAAAGCTCGCGGAATGGACTTGTTCCTGCAGCGCGCAACGATCGTGCTGGCGATCGGGTTCTTTATCCTGTCGCTGCTCGTCGCTTACTTTGTCAAGAACTAAACTTATCCTCACCAACCGAAGGCGGGAAGCAGGAGCTTCCCGCCTTTTTTTGTATAGTTCGCACATGGGCAATTCTGGCAAGAATGGCTCATCCGGTTGCCAAACGGGGAAAGAGTATATACTAGAAGCAAGATGAGGTGATGCGGATGCCATTGTGTACGGAGCAGGAGCTCCTGAGCTTCATGCGCGAGAGCGCGTATAAGCCGATGACATACCAAGAGTTGGAGAAGGCGTTCGGGATCGAAGGCGCGGCCGAATTCAAGGAATTCCTACGGCTGCTGACCGAGCTGGAGCAGGACGGCAAGATCATGCGGACCCGAACGGAACGCTACGGCGTTCCCGAGAGAATGAATCTGCTGCGAGGCAGGCTGCAAGCCCATGCGAAGGGCTTCGCGTTCCTCCTGCCGGAAGATGCGGATCATCCGGACTTGTACATTCATGCGAACGATCTGAAGGGCGCGATGAACGGCGATACGGTGCTCGGCCGGGTCACGTCCAAGAGCGAAGGCGGCACGCGTCTCGAAGGCGAGATCGTCCGCATCGTGAAGCGGGCGGTGACGCAGGTTGTCGGCGTGTTCGAGAACCACGAGAGCTACGGCTTCGTCATTCCGGACGACAAGCGGATCAACAAGGACTTGTTCATTCGTCCGGAGAGCTTCAAGGGAGCGGTAACCGGGCAGAAGGTCGTCGCGAACATTATCGTCTACCCGGAGGGCCGCTCGGCCGCCGAAGGCGAGATCGTCGAGATTCTCGGGCATAAGGATGACCCTGGCGTCGACATCCTGAGCATTATTCGCAAGCACGGGCTCCCGGAGGTTTTCCCGGATGAGGTGATGAAGGAAGCGGAGGACGCTCCCAGCTCCATCTCGGAGGAAGAGATTGCGGCCCAAGGCCGGCGCGACCTGCGCGGGCGCACCATCGTGACGATCGACGGCGAGGACGCCAAGGATCTGGACGATGCGGTGAACGTGGAACGGTTGGAGAATGGCAACTTGCTGCTCGGAGTCCACATCGCGGATGTCGGCTACTACGTTCCCGAGAAGTCCAAGCTGGACGAAGAGGCGTACAGCCGCGGGACGAGCGTCTACCTGGTCGACCGGGTGATTCCGATGCTGCCGCACCGGCTGTCGAACGGAATCTGCTCGCTGAATCCGCAAGTGGACCGGCTGACGCTGTCCTGCGACATGGAGTTCGACCCGGCGACGATGCGGGTTGTGCGCCACGATATCTACACGAGCGTTATCCGCACGGCGGAGCGCATGACGTACACGAATGTGCGCAGAATCCTGGTCGATCAGGACCCCGAGCTGATGGAGCGCTATGCGCCTCTTGTCGAGATGTTCCGGACGATGGAGGAGCTGGCCATGGCGCTGCGTCAGCGCCGAATGCGGCGCGGGGCGATCGACTTCGACTTCCAGGAGTCGAAGGTTATCGTGGATGCCGAGGGCAAGCCGATCGACATTGTGAGAAGAGAGCGGTCGGTCGCGGAGCAGATCATCGAGGAATTCATGCTGGCGGCGAACGAGACGGTGGCGGAGCACTTCCACTGGCTCAAGGTGCCGTTCCTGTATCGGATTCACGAGGAGCCGAGCAGCGAGAAGCTGATGACGTTCATGCAGTTCGCGGCGAACTTCGGGTACGCGGTGAAGGGCAAGGGCAACTCGGTGCATCCGCAGGCGCTTCAAAGTCTGCTTGAGCAGATCAAAGGCACGAAGGAAGAGACCGTGCTCAGCACGATGATGCTGCGCTCGATGAAGCAGGCGAAGTATGACGCGCAGAGCCTCGGCCACTTCGGTCTGGCGGCGGAATTCTACACGCACTTCACGTCGCCGATTCGCCGGTATCCGGACCTTGTGATCCACCGGATTATCCGCGAGGTCGCCGAGAACGGGGGCATGCTCCCGGAGGAGAGGATGGAGGCGCTGGCCGTGCGGATGCCGGACATCGCGCAGCAATCCTCGGAACGCGAGCGGCTTGCGGTGGACGCGGAGCGCGACACGGAACGGCTGAAGAAAGCCGAGTTCATGCTGGACAAGATCGGCGAGGAATTCGACGGCATCATCAGCGGCGTAACGAGCTTCGGCATGTTCGTCGAGCTGGAGAATACCGTCGAGGGGCTCATCCGACTGAGCGACATGTCGGACGACTACTACCACTTCCATGAGCTGCATATGGCGCTCATCGGGGAGCGGACGAGCAAGGTGTACCGGATCGGCGACGAGGTTCGCATCCGGGTCGGCCGGGTAAACATGGCCGAGTACGCCATCGACTTCGAGTTGGTGGACATGCGTCCGCGCCGCTCGGGCAAGATGAACTTTATCGATGCGAGAGGCGGAGGCGGAGGAGCCTTCCGCGGCATCGCGCGCGGCAAGCGCAAGGCAGGAAGGGTCGGGAAGACGGCCAGAGATGGCAGGATGGATAGATACAATAACGGTCGTATTGACGGTCGACGTGGGGGAAGAGGCATGGACAACGTGGAGATTGTAGAGGAGCGCGGCGGAGCGGCAGAGAGCGCCGCCGGCGAGACGCGCGTAGGCGGGCGCAGCCGCAAGCGCAAGAAGGGCGGCCGGGGCGAAGCCGGCGGCCAGGGAGGCGACCGGAGCGAAGCGTCGGTCGCGCTGGGCATTGCCGCGCCGGACGACGCGAAGCGCGGTGCGGCAGAAGGCGGCGGCTCGGCTGCTGCCGCCGCGGGCGCTGGCGCCGCGAAGCCGAAGGCGGGCGGCGAGGGTCAAGGCCGCCGCGGCAGCGAGGGCGGCGGCAAGAAGCGCGGCCGCGATTCCCGCGGCGGCGGGCGGTTCGATCGCGCAGCGATGGAGAAGCCGGTGTTCAGCGGCGGGGAGATCATCGGCGAAGGCCGGCTGAAGCCGATTAAGGCGACGATGTCGCGCGACGGCGGGCCGGTCAACCGGGACTCGGCGGATTATGTTCCGCCGGCGGCCCCGCGCGGCAAGAACGTCACCCTCGACATGTGGGGCCTGCCGGTGACGGCGCGCCGCCGGTATGACGACGGCGGCGAATTCGGCGGCGGACGCCGCAGCACGGGCTCCGGCGCCAGCAGGCGCGGCGGAGCGCCGAGGGCCGGCGCAGCTCCGACGGCAGGCGCCGGGGATGCGGGCGCGGCCGCGAACAAGCCGCGCAAGAAGAAGCCGAAGAAGCCGGCGGCGCTGGTCGCACCGGCGGCCGACATCGCACCGGCTCAAGCTTCCGAGGCTTCGGCCGCGAAGAAGCCCAAGCGCCGCAAGAAGAAGCCCGCCGCACCGTCGCCGGAACCGCAACAGTAACTTCAGAGCAATTGCCTTAAGCAAGGGTCGCCCGGCTAATCCGGACGGCTCTTTTTTTTACACATGACTCGCCTCTCCTCCTCGTTCAGGGCATAAATCGGATTTACATTTAAGGGCGTATCCGATACGATATTACATGGTGTGTCTAGGCAACGGACGAAAGGATGGGACAAGATGAACCCGAAGCTGTATCACGTACTGGGAGCGAAGCAGTTCAGCCGCTCGGAGCTGGACGAGCTGTTCGCCGCCGCCAAGGGAATGGAAGAGGTCGTTCGGACGGGCGGGAATCGGAGCCATCAGGGCGCGATCATGACGACGCTGTTCTTCGAGGCGAGCACGCGGACGCGGCTGAGCTTCGAATCGGCGATGTCCCGCCTGGGGGGGAGCGTCATCGGGACGGAGAATGCGGCGCAGTTCTCGTCGGCGATCAAGGGAGAGACGCTTGAGGATACGATCCGCATCATCAGCGGCTACAGCGATGTCATTGTCATGCGCCACACGGAGATCGGAGCGGCGAAGCGCGCGGCGGCGGTAGCGGACGTGCCGGTCATCAACGCGGGCGACGGCGCGGGCGAGCACCCGACGCAGGCACTGCTCGACGCGTACACGATCCAGAAGGAGATCGGCCAGCTTGACGGCGTGCGAATCGCGATGGTCGGCGATCTCGCCTACGGCCGGACGGTGCACTCGCTGAGCTACATCCTCGCGAACTACAAGGACGTGCAAGTGTTCTACATCTCCCCGGAGAACGTCCGTATCCCTTCCTATGTAAAGAGATATATGGACGAGAAGGGAATCCGTTACTCGGAGTCGGGCGATCTGAATTCGGTGGCGGGCGATATCGACGTGCTGTATCAGACGCGCATCCAGAAGGAGCGGTTCCCGTCGTTGGAGGAGTATGAGAAGGCGTCCGGCCACTTCATCGTGGATGCAGAGCTGATGTCGCTTATGCCGAACAAGTCCATCGTGCTGCATCCGCTGCCGCGCGCAGGGGAGATTGCGGATTCGGTCGACAACGATCCCAGAGCCGCCTACTTCCGTCAGGCACGGAACGGGCTGTATGTCCGGATGGCCTTGGTGGATAAGGCGCTTAGGGGCATTAATCGTTAATCGGATCAACGATAAAGCGGCTGAAGGATTAAGGATTAAGGATTAAGGCTGAGTTCAGCTTTGGCGCCCGAAGGGGCGCTTTTTTTTGTTGGTTCCGGCGAGGCGATCTATCTATAGGTATAGGGAGAACGAGCGGCGGTTCGGCAAGTTCCATCCGTCGGTAGAAGCGGTCGGGGCCCCGTTCGCGGTAAGGTAGAAGCGTCGATAAACTACCGAAGCGAAGGGGAGCGAATATTCATGACAATAACGACCTGGTTGGAGATACTGCTGATTCTGGCGATCGCCGTGTGGACTCAGATGGGCAAGAGGGCGTTCACGACGCGCCGGATCGTCATGCCGTTTATCGTGGCTGTCGTCGTCGGGCGGCAATACTTGGGCGGATTCCCGGAAGACGGACATAACCTGCTGGCGTTCGGGCTTTGCGTTCTGGCCGGAGTTGTTTTCGGTGCTCTGCTCGTGCTGGCCACGCGTCTGGAACGGGGAGAGAACGGCGTTCTGTATACGAAGGCGGGATGGGGGTACTTCGCCGTGTGGGTGCTCGAGCTCGGCCTCCGGGTTGCGTTCGCTTACTATGCGCAGAGCCATCAGATGGAAGTGGGGAGCTTCCTTGTCCGTCACCAGCTTAGCCCCGACATGATCGGAACCGGGTTCATCGCCATGACGATTGCAACGCTGCTGACTCGGGTTCTGGGCATTCTATTGTTGGGCAAGGCGCGTACGGGAGTCCGCTCGACTCGAACGGCCTGATCGATTGCAGGAGGAGGCGATCTTTAGCGGACGAGTCCTCCCCGAATGGCGGCGACGACGGCCTGAGTGCGATCCTCGGCCCCGAGCTTCTGCAGAATGGCGTGGACATGGGTCTTGACCGTTCCCTCCGAGACGTGAAGCTCCTGCGCGATCACTGCGTTTCTCTTGCCGTACGCCATCAGTTGCAGCACCTCCGTCTCCCGGGCGGTTAGAGGTTCTAATTGATACGGTAGGGGAAAAACACCGGAGACCCCGGAGGGCTCCAGGGTTGAGTGCGACGAGGGGACGGTATTCAAGGCGGGATCGGCAACCGGTTCCGTTCTCGCGAAGGCGATCGCCCGGGCCAGCGCCTCTCCGGCGCTCGCCGTTCGGTAGATCGCGGCGCCTTGGGCGGCCAGCCGGATCGCTTCGACGAGGTCCTTCGAGTCGGAGTCCTTGAGCAGGTAGCCGACCGCGCCGGCCCGAATTCCGTCGTAGACGTAGTCCTCGACATCGAAGGTCGTCAGCAGCAGCACCTTGACATTCGGACGCTCGCGCAAAATGTCGGCCGTTGCCTCGATGCCGCCGCGATTCGGCATTCGGATGTCCATAAGGATGACATCCGGGAGGCGGCGGCGGACGATCTCGACCGCTTCAAGCCCGTCCGCCGCTTCGCCGACAACTTGCATGTCCGGCTGGCTGTTCAGGATGTAGGCGAGCCCCTGGCGAATCATCGCTTGGTCATCGGCCAGGACAATTCGCAGCTTCGGCCGGGAAGCGGGAGCAGAGACAGCGGAGAGCGGATCGGGCGCCTGCCCGGGATTATTCGCTTGGGGCGGAATCGGATTCGTCATGGATGATCGGGAACTCCCTTCGCTTGGGGTTGCAGTTCTTGGGCGCGCATGTCCGGCTCCGGTTCGAGGAGCGGGAGGATCGCGACAACGGTCAGGCCGCCGCCAGCTCGTGGCAGGAACTCGCAGCTTCCCCCGGCTTCGAGGCAGCGCTTCCGCATCCCGGTCAAGCCGAAGCCCGGCTCGGGCGGATCGGAGGAGCGATACTCTCCGTCATCGGTTATGCTTAGTTCCACCGAGGATTCGGTCTCGCTCAGGCGAACCGTCACGTTCTTCGCCCGGGCGTGCTTCAACACGTTCGTCAGGCTTTCTTGGAGGACGCGGTACAGGGCAATGCTCGTCCCGATGGGCCAATCCGAGATCGGGCCGTCCTGAACCCATTCGCAGCGGAGCTTGGAGCGAGCCTCCACTCGGGAGACGAGCCCCCTGAGCGCTGCCAGGCCGAGCATGCTCTCATCCTCCGACCACTCCCGCACGGCGCGCCGCACCTCCTTCATCCCTTCGCGGGACAGATCGAGCGCTTCTCGAACTCGTTGATCGGCTTCCTCGGAGTGGCCTTTTTGCAGCATCAGATCGATCGCTTGCAGTTGAATAATTAACGACGTCAAGTGATGGCCCAGGCCGTCGTGAATGTCCCTGGCAATGGAAGCCCGCTCGGCCAGTGCCGCGTACCGCATGGAGTCGAGCTGCGCCTCCTGCAGCTCTTCGTGCGCATGTGTCAGCTCGGAGTAAGCGCGGTCCAGCTCCTCCAGGCGCAGCTTGTTCAGCTCATACGCTTCCCTGCGCACCTGCCCGCTCTGCACGGCCAGGTATAGCCCGAATACCGCGATAAGGACAACGAAGGGGAAGGGGGCGGAGTAATCGATGTACAGCAGAACGCCACCTGTATAGGCAATTAAGCCGATCGACAGCTTCAGATGAGATCGGGGCATGGAGGCCAGCAACCCAAGGAGCACCCAAGCCGGAAGATCGCTCTGTGTCAGCCCCATCCCGTGCATGACGAGGCAATAAGCCGTGACGACCAGAGTAAGCGCAGGCGCGGCGAACGGGAGCACCCGCGGTTTTTTTCTCAGGATCAGATAGAGGAGGAAGCTGGCAAGGAGCCCCGCGGTCCCGAACCAGCCTAACCGATCGAGCATATCGGAATGGCGGGAATACAGGATGATCAGGGTTACCCCAATAAACAGGTACATCCATCGCGCGCGATGGCGCGACCATCCTAGAAGCTGAAGAAGCATTCGCAGCGACTCCTCCCGATTGTGCCAAGCTTGGTATACCCGTATACTATAGCTTATCCTGTCCGGTTCCGTCTCTATCCCGGGGTAGAGGGGAGCAGTTGTTCTTGCCTGGGCGGACGTGATATAATGAGAGACCGATGACGGAATGACCGCGGTAGAAGGGGATGAAGTTGGATTATGGGCAAGAAGGACAGCACCTTCGACAAGCCGCTCGCGCAGAACAAGAAGGCGTCCCACGACTACTTCATCGAAGACACCTTCGAAGCGGGCATGGTGCTCACCGGCACCGAGATCAAGTCGCTTCGCGGCGGCCGGGCCAATATGGGCGATGCCTTCGCGACGATTCGGAACGGCGAGATTTTCCTGCATAATATGCATATCAGTCCATTCGAGCAGGGCAACCGCCACAATCCGACGGACCCGACCCGCGCTCGCAAGCTGCTTATGCACAAGGTGCAGATCAATAAGCTGTACGGCCTCTCCCGTCAGGAGGGCTATACGATCGTGCCGCTGAAGGTATACACCCGCAACGGCTATGCCAAATGCCTGATCGGCCTCGGCCGAGGCAAGAAGAACTACGACAAGCGCGATGTGGCGGCCAAGAAGGATGCCCAGCGCGAGATCCAGCGGGCTCTCAAGGAGAAGCAGAAGGTCAGCTATTGAGAGTAGTGATGGAGTTATTAGGGCAGCGCGGCCAGAGTGGAAGCTTGGGCAGAGTTCGCCATCGCACCCAGCAAGAACTTCGGTAATTCCGTCTTAGACGTGTTATAATAAGTAAGCATTCATGCAAGAGCATCACTTCCGTCTCATCCGCCTAAGACGCGGGTGACGACCATCTATCCGGGGCCGTTTATGGATTCGACGGGGATAGTTCGAGCATGGGTAGCGGGTAGTAGGGCTGCGTCTGCTTCATCAACGCGGAAAGCCAATTAACTGGCAACCAAAAACAACAACTCGCTTTCGCAGCTTAATAACCTGTGATGCGGCTTCTACCTTCCATCGCCCATGTGGCGGGATAGGGGCTCAACTTTAGTGGGATACGCTGTCTAGTCTCCGCCTGGGGCTAGCTGAAGAAGACAATCAGGCTGACCCGAAGGGGACCCGGTTACGGGGGGCCTCTAGGGTGACATCAAAACCGTGACTACACCCGTAGAAGCCTGTGTGGCGTTGTCTTCGGACAGGGGTTCGACTCCCCTCGGCTCCACCAAGAAAAACCCGACCGCGTGAGGTCGGGTTTTTGCTTTGGTGGAGAAGGTGTTGGGAGGCGCCCCACTCCGAAGGAGGACAGGGGTTCGACCGCACGGACGGAGCGAAGCGGAGGAGTACGGCATCTGATTCTACCGCTAAGCTCTACTTCGATGGATTGGCTTCGTCAGCAAGTAAAATGAGGAATCATATACTCCCCTAGGCTCCACCAATACCATCAGTGAGACCACCTCGTGAGGTGGTTTTTCTGTGTTTTATGGGCTTATTGTGGTGTGTATTGCGGTTAGAAAGCCTTGCTGGGACTGAGTTTGCTGGGCGTTCTGGTCATGTATACAGTGAGTTTCCCTGATGCTGTGCGAAGACAATGGGATAAGACCGCTATGAATACAAATTAATTTTCTTCCCTATGAGTGCTGAAGTATTCGCATTTTATTCTTATCAGTAA
Source organism: Cohnella fermenti (assembly GCF_004801405.1). Classification (GTDB taxonomy): domain Bacteria; phylum Bacillota; class Bacilli; order Paenibacillales; family Paenibacillaceae; genus Cohnella; species Cohnella fermenti. The sequence goes on along the minus strand of NZ_SSOB01000053.1, from coordinate 418 downwards.
GGAGTTGCCATACAATCTCATTCAGTATCAAATCCAACTTGCAACAGATGTTAAGATAAGTCCAATTTTCTATACTGTATTCAAATTCGTCGTATTGGTAATTAACCATAAATTCATCACGATACTGATTTAATAAGCATTGCACGGACTTAAAATCCCCATGAGCTATTTTATTTCTTAGCTTTCTCATAATTTCTGCGAAAATTGTTTTTTTAGAATTATCTATTTGCTCTTCTATTAAAAACTGTGGGAGTTTTCTTTCTAATTCCCCGGCAGTTTTGCCATTACCAGGTAAGCGTCAAATAGCCCCCACCTGGCGATGGGAGCGAGATTCGACTAAGCTTTTACTTGGATTGGGGCATCCGGCATTCTGCCGGAAGCTGCTCGGACCACGGCATAAATGGCTCGAGGGCCTCCG